>JBCBVV010000017.1:0-124202 GCA_039817415.1 Bacteroidota bacterium | reverse complement strand
ATCGCGTTTTGATTTCTGAATCATCAAAAGCCTATTTGACTAAGGAAGTGGATGAAGACAATAAGGAAGGCTCTTTTTTGGCTTACAAAGCTTTTTGTCGAGAGGTAGCGGGTATAATTTCTGAAATCAATCCAGATTATCCATTTCCTAATGCATTGGTATCTACCGCTTTGGAAGCTGCTCACCATCAATGGTTTTTTTCGATACATCTTCCTTCCCTTACTGAGGTAAGTAATGGGAATAAATTGGAGCTTGCTGAATTTCTGAAGTCTATGATAAAAAGCAGCATTGGTGTATCCACTTGAAAGTAGGGGAGTAGGCCGTTATGATTTTGGCCAATAGATCGCAAAGTGGCTCCCTTCTCCCTTGGTAGATGACAATTCGATATCCGCGTTTGAATAGTCAATCACCTTTTTTACCAAGGCCAACCCAATCCCTGTTCCTTCATAGCGAGGGCTCACTCGACTAAAAGCATCAAAGATATAGGCTTGGTCCTCCTGATCAATCCCAATCCCATTATCAGAAATGATAATCTTATGCGTCTCTTCTAGTTCTTCATGTCGAACCTGAACATATGGTGTTTTGCCAGGAGCTGTGAATTTGATCGCATTCTGGATAAGGTTCTGGAATAAGGTATATAGATCAGCATGAAGCCCCTCTACGGTAGGCAATGGATCTATATGTAAATGGGCTCTACTTTCTTTGATTTGAAGATCTAGGCTCCTTTTAACTTGCTGGAGAATCTGATTGAGGTCGACAGGCTCAGGATGCATTTTAGATCTTCCGATTTTTGTGTAGGCCAATAGATCATTGACCAACTCGCCTAATTGTGCGCTATTTTCCTTGGCCAACTCCACAAATTCATCAATAGGTGCTCCTTCTGCCATTTTCTTTTCTATGATCTGCATGAAGGAGTGCAAGGTGCGAATGGGAGACTTGAGGTCGTGAGAGACCGTATAGGTAAACTGCTCAAGATCGTTGTTGTATCTTTGGAGGGCCTTATTTTGTTCAGCGATTTTGTCGGTGTGGTCCGCTAACAGCTTATTTTTCTCTTCTATTTCAGCTTTATTAATCCTCAACTGACTTTCGCGAGCCTTGATCTGCCGATTCTGATATTCTAGTGTTTCGTTTTTCGCCGTTAACTTTTCTGAAGTAATTTGCTTCAGTTGGTATCTTGAGTAAATGACAATGAGTGTTATCACTAAAAACAGGACCAATACCATGGAAAATACCTGAATAATCCTATTTGTTTTGGCGACATTCTGCAAATTTTGTATTTGGAGCTCCTTTTCCCTTTGCTGGTATTTGGCAATAACATTGTCCAAATTCTTTTGGTTGCCCAGGTCTCTCAGCTCTTTCTTTAGTTTTTGATGCTTTTCATAATACTCCCAGGCAATTTTGTACTCCTCGGTTTTCTTATATATGTCCGACATTCTTTCATATATGGTGGACAAAGACCTTGAATATTCAATTGAACTGGCGAGACCTGCAGCCACATTGTAGCGATTTAGGGCTTCATTGTAATTGCCTAGATAGGCAAATCCTTCCCCCCAAATGATGAATAATTCAATCTGGCTTTTGATGTCAGTTTGACTATTCAAGAGCGCTTTCGAAAAGTATTTTTCTGCCAATTCATTTTCGCCTAGTCTAAGGTAGACAGAGGAGGCTGACAATTCTACCTGCTTTCTGATGTAAAATCTAACAGAATCGCCTCTTTCTAGAAGCTGTTCGTAGTAATATTTCGCCTTATGATAATTCTGAAGCTCTTCATGGATAACCCCTAGGTTGACAAGAGCCAAGTCCATATTTTCAAAGTCTTCTTGCCTTTCAGCTTCAACAAGGATTTTTTTGAATAGGTCCAGTGCTTTTTCGTAATCTTCCAGGTCAATATATAGGCACCCAATGTCTATGTCTAGCATCAACATTTTGTCTTCTCTATCTAGGTATTCCCATATTTTCCTAGCCATGAGGTAGTGATTGACAGCAGCCTTCACTTCCCCAAGATCAGCTTCTAGGTTACCTAGACTAGCAAGGATAAACGCCCTGCCTTTTGCATGTTGCATGCTATCGGCTACAAATAGGCCCTTTTGATAAGCCATTCTCGCGGAATCCATTTTTCCATCCTCCATGTATGCCCAACCTAGTAGGTCATAGCCCTTGATCAGGCCACCTTGGTAAGAAGTAGATCTGGCAATTCGAATGGCTAGCTTGAGGCAGTTTCTAATGGAGGAATTTTTTCCTGTTCCATTTGCTAGATTTTTGTAGGCCAACTTATTGATTGCGCGAGCAATAGACTTGTCGTCTGTCTGCTCGAAGTCTCCCGGCAAACACTCCGCCCGTCCAAAGGCGATTATGTGTAGAAATAAAGCGATTCCCAGGGAGGCAATGTAACGCATAATTTATCCTATCATTGGTATTGAACTAAAATATAAATATTCATTGAATTTATTATAAAATCCATTAACTATTTTGATTTCATCAATTTGTGAATACTAAGTAAAACAAAACTATTCCGACATTCGTATAATGTGTAGTTCCTCTTTATGCGAAAAATCATATAGTATTCGTATGTATAAAATACTCCTCATAGACAGATAGTTATGTTGAATTCTTTTTAGCTGTAATTTACATTCAGAATATTTTATTTCATGAAATAATACATTATTATTTTTGGTTTTTATATATGTTCATACTATAATTGAGATACAATATATCCAAAAACAAATACTATTCTTATGAGGAACTTTTTCATTTTTATCGCCCTTACCTTCCTGGTATTTTCAGGAGATATTTTTGCACAGTCAGTCGAAACTGGCTCGGTTAGAAGCCGTAGCAATTACGAGGAAGAGGAACTGGATTCAGTTGATCCGGTGGACGAAATGATTTTTAAGATCGCGCCCAATCCAGCACGTGAACAAGCTAGGATCATTTATGGAAATCTGCCAGGTGATGGCCTAGCCACCATTAAATTACTAGATCAAAGAGGAAGAGAAATCAAATCGGTAAGAGTAGGAGGGGAGGATGAGCGAACAGGAACCGTCCAGTTAACGACTCAAGGATTAGCTTCGGGATTTTACTTCGTTAGAATGCTTACAAGCTTTGGGGTGGAAACAAGGAAAATATTTATCCGATAAGGAAAGAAGGTTGTCCCCTCCTCAGAATATGAACTGTATAATTGAACTGAGTCCTCCATGGGCTCAGTTTTTTTGTTCATGCAACATTTATTCACTTAATATGATCCTTTCTACTAGGAATTATTTGAGAAAAATTTTAGTCTTGGCCCTGATAGTCCTAAGGTATTTTAAGGTATATGAAGCGTCTTGTTGCCCTCACTCTTTTGGTTTCCTTTATGTCGATCTCCGTTTTGGTCGGGCAAAATCAAATTCAGGATTTCAGTCTCCGAATCGATACATCCTTGTATTCCTGGAAAATGGATGGAATACGCTATAAGGGTAGGAGAGTGCTGCCTATTCGATATGAGAAACCAAGCGTACAAGCAGAGTTTCAGCTTTCTTTAAGGAGCAAAAATCTCTCAACCCAAGTGAAACTGATTCCCTCTTCAGATTACAAACTGCAGGATTCTATTAGGTATTTTCAGGATAATTATTTTTTGGGTAAGGTTCTTTTAAATCGTCTCGACAAGTCATTGACGGAAAATATCTTGTTACGTGTCAAAGCAGCTCGCGGGGACAGTTTTAATTTAAATTATCCCATACTCCCTTTCGTCGAGGGAGAAATAACGGTGCCACCCAAAAGGCATCAGGTTATTATTGGTGAAGTTTACTCTCTGCCTCTTTCTTCTTCCTACAATGAATTGGTTAAAACCACAACCACCTGGGAGAAGAATGACCAATATGCCTATCGCGTATTGAATGTGAATAAGGCGTTGTCATTGGAAATCATTGCCTTTGTAGCCAAAGACATCAGGGTAAACATTCCTATTTCTACTCGTCTACCGAGAAAAATAAATGGAGAACTCCGTTATCAACATACCATCGAGTCCTTTTACATAGAGGGACGTCCAGGAAGTTTGAAGTTTCTGGACCTAAAGCTCAATGAAATTCAAATGGATCGAAACAGCAGAGGCTTGGAAATTCCGATCACATTTGAACGTCCACTAAACCTTGATCCCAAGAAGATTTATAGACTGGAGGAAAAGGAGGCTTTAGGGAGTAAATTAATTGCTGAGATTTTCACAGAGAAAATTCTTCCTAATCGTCAAATGAAGGGGAAGCTTAAGATTTATGATTACCACAAGCAGGGAGCTGGTAACATTTACATGAAACGTGATGAGAAGTCTTTGTTTTTGGTAAACCTAAGTATTGTCCCTACTCCAAGTGTGAATGAATTTGAGTTAAAAAGAAAAGGAAAGGATTGGACAAAAGATCTACGTGTATATCCTGGGGATACTGTTTCACTAAGATGGAAGGGGGAGTCTCTCGATCGGGCAAACTGGGAAATCCAAGGGCTTCAAGAGCAAATTCAGGAAGAAACACTGGTTGTTGAACCTGAGAAAATAGAGGCTAAATTAATCATTCCCGTAAAAGCCAAGGCTAGAAAAGCGACCCTCTTGATTGATGGAAAGGAAACGGCTTATTCACTCAACCTAAGCGAATTCAGCAGAGCTAAGAAGTTCAACTTTGTCTCCTTGGGATTTGAAGGGAAAAAGCGAAGAATATATGGAAACAAAGTCTCTAGCAGACCCAAATATGTCAAGCATCTGGAGGGTATGAGTCTGCAATTCTACGCAGATTCCGTTGAAAAGAAAGCAAATGCCCTGTATGGCATTCAACACGTTGACCTGAAGGTAACCTTAGTAGATCCACAAGGTCGAATATTGGAAATGAAAGAACTATCCTCTCTAGCCTTTAAGCCGGGAAAGACTTCTCCTAGAGCTGGTTTGTACCAACAAAAAGCTTGGGGAGATACCTTGCTTCAGCTAGACAAATTGCTCGTTACAGACTTAAAAAAGATGAGGCCATGGACTAAAATAACCATCGAAATGGCACATGATCAGGATTATTATGAAGGAAAGGGGCTGGCCACTCAATGGACTATCATCCTAAGAAGAGATATCTTATATGATGTTGAGGTTGGCTTTCCCGTAGGTATCATTACCAATAACCCAGATTACACTGATGGAGTCCGTATTGATGGAGCGAGTCTGTTCATTATGGCTCAAATGGGCTTTTACCAAAGGAACAAAACCAATACACTTAATAAGTTTAGAATAGGAGTAGGACCAGTGGCCCTGAATGCATTGAATTTTAGAAAGAGCAACAGAGTAGATTTAGGAGTTGCCAGCATGCTGCATTTGTATCCTACCAATCAGAATTCACGCTTATCTGTTCCCTTATCATTTGGAGGTGGATATGCCATTACCAGAGAATATTGGTTTTTGTATGCAGGAGCGGGCCTAACAGTGAGGTTGTGAATTCTCACAGGCAAGGAGTAACCATTCCCCGATAGGTAAATATCAAGAGAGTAGGGGATGTAAAAGAAGTGAGCTCAGGAATCAGCTCACTTCTTTTAATTTTTGCTTTAGGCCAAGGCCGTCAACTTCTTATTTCCTAATTCATTCATCAAACCGCTTACAAAACCTTGAGTAATGTGGGCTTTGTCTGAATAGGATTCTTTTTCCATCAACAAGTCATGAAGATCTTCCAAATGGTAATAAGGAACTCCTGGATAAAGGTGATGCTCTAGGTGATAAGAGACATTATGTGGAGCGAAGAAGAATTTCTCAAGAGGATTTGTGATGATCGTTCTGGTGTTGCTGAGGTCGTGATCGTATGCCAATTCACCAAAGTGTTCGGCTACAGAACGAATATACTGGAACATAAAGAAGGTAGACAAATATGGGATGACCCAATACATCAAATACTCCTTCCATAATCCTAGCACGCTCAATGCAATAACCAGAATGATGTAGAAGCTGATCCTTTGAATGTTAAGACTTCGACTCTTCTTTTTAGATTGATTTTTTACTTTTGCTACACTAAATCTTTTCACAAACCAGATAGAGTCTTTGATTCCCTGTACCAAGGTGAAGTAGGATAGGACGGTCTTCAAAAATTCTCCTTTACTCTTAGGGAAGGTGAATTCTTTCTTTCCAAGCTTGGCAAACCAGTCCGGATCTTCCTCTGTATTGAGGTTGTTGTGATGCTTCAAGTGATTAGGTCTGTATTGCTCTATGGAAGTATAGAGTGGATACATAGAGGTCCAGTTCGTAATGGCGTCGTTGAGCTTTCTATTGTTCAGGAAGCGGAAATGTGTCGCATCGTGCATTAAGATGGCCAAAGCATGCATGCGGGCACCGATAATAACAACAGCCAAGATGTAGGTAAAGGGGTTGAAGTAGATGGAGCACAAATAGGCTGTTCCTAGCATAAAAACCCAGTTCAGGAACATGTGGAATGCATGTAGATGGGGTTTGGTTTGATAGAGGGCTTGCAATTGTGCTTTGTCCAGCCTATATGACTGGTCCATGGATTGTGTATGAGCCATGACAATAAAATGTTAAATACTAAAGAATAACTAACTATTAATTCTTAGATATGAGATGGGACAGTATATGGGATATATAGGATAGGATGTATTACTGTATTTGAAACGAGTGTTTTGGAAAAAAGATTTGATATGAGGGAATAAAATATTTGAAAGTGGAGATTTTTATATTAAGAATAGGAATTTATACTCGGTCAATTTCACCTAGCGGTTTGGTAGGGGAGGAGTGCAGGAAAAACGGTTGAATTACTCCTGAAGAGTGTTAATGGTAATTTCTAAAAGACGTTTGTTGTAGGTATAACTAAAAAAGAATTTAATAGCGCTTGATGTGTCTTAAATATTCATGTCTAACATTGAGTCCGATGAAATATGTTGATAAGCTTATATATGGAATTTACGAAGCATGTGGATAACATAGTTCTTTCCCATAATTTATATTATGTTAAATAGAATATAGATACACCTAAAATCCATCCTACCGCTAGGCTCTAGACTTTTGCTGTTCGTTCGTAGAGTAAAATATAAATACCTAAAAGCAGGATAAGGTATAACTATCGTATACCTACCCTGCTAATGAGATGCATCTCTATTTTAGCCTGTAACAACTGTTTGTGTTTCTTTTCTCTGATGTGCGGTCATGCCACCCATTACTTGCTTCATGATCCTTACCTTCAGAGATCTAGGAGCTGTACGAAGCGAATACACAAGTAATTTTGTTAGGAAACCTGGTAGAACGGTTGTCTTTCGGCCTAAGGCTTTGAGGATAGGAACAGCCACATCCTCAGGCGATAAGGTCATATCCATCTGCATATTTGCCCGCTTGGCGAATCCGCTGGAAACTGGCCCTGGAGCAGCTGCTAATACATCTACATGATGAGGCTTTAATTCAACGGAAATTCCTTCAGCAAGTGTTTGTACATAGGCTTTTGTTGCAGCATAATTTGAGGCAAAAGGAACGCCCTGAAAGGCAACCATAGAACTCAATAAGATAATGCCTCCTTTTTGTTTGTTGGCAAAATATTGGCTGAAATGATGGGTCAATACTAACAATGCTTCCATGTTGACCCGCATCATATTGGTCTCTGCATGAACACTGGTATCTAGGAAGTTACCTGAAGTTCCGAATCCCGCTGAAGCAACCAATAAGCCTATTTCCATATGCGCTGTTGACCGGATTAGTTCTTGAATACCTTCGGAAGAAGATAAGTCAGTTGCCACTACTTTTACCTCAACTCCCCTACTCTCTTCTAGCTCTCCTTTTAAAGCATCCAAGGACGATTTACTTCTAGCATTGATGATCAAGTTTAATCCAGCATCAGCCAAACGCTCAGCTAAGGCCTTTCCAATTCCGGAAGAAGCACCAGAAACCAAAGCCCAGGGGCCATATTTTGATTGCAGTCTTAGTTTTTCTTTATTTGATAAGGTCATAATATTCTGATTATTAGTGATTTATGTGTCGTTATTTCAAGTAGATATTCACATTGGTTATTTCTCCTTTCTTTACTTCGATTTTGGCATCTTCAAAGGAAGGCGGACCGAAAAAAATCTTTGCATCATTTGAAAACCCGATTGGTTCTGTGGGCAAGCCCACAAGATTGGTTTTGAGCTTTCCATTTCTGTCAATATCCTGGTAAACTGCGATACCATATTCGCCCACTGGAATTGAGTCAAAAGTTAAGGTGACTTGCTCACTCGCAGCTGCTACCACTTGACCAGAGAATTGCTGGCCGTCTTTCGGGAAGTTCCCTTTCACAAAGACTCCTGCAGAAACATTACCCCCTTTGGAAGGAGATATACCTTTCACCGTAATACTAATCGTTCCAGACTGAGAAAAGCCTAAATGGATCCCCAGAAAAAAGAGTATAAGGATCCCAGCATGCTTTTTTGAAGACATGATTTTCACGTATTAAGTCTAAAAATTCTAAAATGAACTAGCCCTAAGACTTAGTAAAGGAGGTCTTGAACTAGTTGATACAAAGATGGGAATTGAAAAGGATGTAGAACGATAACAAATGTTAAGACTTTTTAAGTTCCTGCTTCTTCAGTCTACTTAAATGTACTGAGGTAATACCTAAGTAACTGGCAATCATATGCTGTGGAACCCTGTTATGGATGTTGGGGAAGACTTCCGTTATGCGGTCATAGCGCTCCTTAGGCGTACGCGAATACATATTGTTGATCCTATGGTCTTGATAGATAAAGTAAAACTCAGCTATAAGTCTCCCCATTTTTTGACCCTCTTTCAGGTTTGAATATCCCCATTCAATAGCAGCCCTAGGCAAAACGATTGCTTCCGTCTCTTCTACTGATTGGAGAGTATAAATGGAGGGAGCCTTTAGCATAAAAGAAGAATAATCGGCTATAAACTGGTTTTCGTAGGCAAAGTGTGTGGTATGTTCTGTTCCAGCCCTATCTGTTACAATTACACGAATCAACCCATGATTGATGAAGAATATTTCATTTGGAATAACTTCTGGGTGTGAAACGACCTCTTTTTTCTTAAAGTTTTTGACAAAACACTGACTCAGGAATGATTCTAGTTCCTCATCAGAGATTTGGATCATTTGCTGCATCGCTTGACGAATGGAATGGAAGCTCATAGGAATTTCTATTGGGTCACAAAAAAACAACCATTCTTAGGGAGAATGGCTGTTCATATGTTAGTTTTTCTATTTCTTTAAACTTGTTGCATCAAGTCGCTCTTCCATGAGTTGAGGGCCGCTTCTACTTTGGCAAACTCATTTTTAATGGCTTGGTATACTTGTTCGGCATTCACCAGATTATCCATTTTTCCCATGGTTTCTGCTTCCAAGCACAGCTTGGCAAAGTCTAACGCACCCAATTGGGCATTAGATGACTTAAGTGCATGTGCAGCATCTCTAATCTGTGATCCATTTTGACCTGAAATCCCTTCCTCTAGTTCAGAAAGAAGATCTGGGGAGGTTTCGATAAGCGTATCAATTAAATCAACAATCATTTCTGCATCCCCATCCATGAGATCAATTATTCCTTCTCTAGACGCTTCATCCAGGTATTCCTTCGTAATGTTTCCCTCCATAAGACTCATTCAAAAAATTATGATCTGTGTTTAATTATGATTGTCGTATAAATATACTGGGACATATAGTCAAATAAAACATATTCTGATCTTGATTCTATCATGGAAGGAAACGTATTTGGGGTCCAAACTATTTGGGTTATGCACAAAGACGAGGAAAAACAATCGGTGGAGGAAGAGGTTAGCAATCCTATGAAGGAAAATCCAATTGACCTGGAGAAAATTGCCCAAAATCCCTCCCTACTCCCCTACTCCCACACAGTGGGTGGAGCTGTCATCAAACCCATTGACAAGGGAAAGGTAAAGGGAAAGGCCATGATGGCTATGAGAGAGCAGACGGATACGCAAATGGAGCAAATCCGCGAACAAATAGAATTGCTTGCCAAACAGGCGAAAGCTCTCAAAAGAAGAATAGAAATCTCTGAAAAGATTTACATGGCTGAGTTGAACTTTGAGCCAGTTTACAATAAAAATTACCATCTGTATGAAAAGAAGAATGGTAAATGGCAGCTGTCTATGGTAGCTCCAGAAGAATGGGGAAGAACTATCCCTTTCCAAGCACATCTGGCTACCGTCAGGCTAATGGCCGATAGCACATGGGAATTACAGGATAGAGAGGATTTAGAAACCGATCCACCGGAGTTTAGATATGAAGAATAAAAAAGAGGGTTTAACATTGGTTAAACCCTCTTTTTTATGTTAAGCTCCTTTTGTTTAGGAACCGAATATTTCTGCCAATTTGGCTTCTAAACTAGTTCCACGTAGTCTTTCTGCGATGACTTTTCCTTCTTTGTCTACCAAGACTGTATAAGGAATGGATTTAACGCCATAATCCTGAGCAGCTTTGCTGTTCCAGAACCCTAGGTCGCTAATGTGAGGCCACTCTAAGCCATCGTCTTTGATAGCCTTTAGCCAAGGATCTCTCGCACGGTCAAGGCTTACTCCTAAGATTTCAAATCCTTTGCTCTTGTACTTGTTGTAAACACGTACCACATTAGGATTCTCTGCACGACATGGCTTGCACCAAGATGCCCAGAAATCAACTAGGACATATTTACCTCTAAAGTCGCTTAGGCTTACTTTCTCACCTTCTGGTGTATCCAAGGTAATGTCAGGAGCAACTTCTCCTACCTTTACTTTTGCACTCGATTGCTGAGCTTTTTGTTGAGCCTGCATAGCAGCGACTTGCTTTTTACGAGCCTCTTCCTGAAATGCCATGACCAATTGTCTGATTTGGTCATCATTCAACTTTAACTCATCTTCTCCTTGGCCATCAGCTAAACCAGCTGCGAAAGCTTCTACATTAAGGTCAAGATTCTGCTGTTTCATTCCCTTACCCATATCCACACCATAGGCGTAAGCCATGCTGTCTCTAGGAGTAACCATTTGCGTTTTTCCAGACCCAATCTTTCCAGTGTTACAAGCTGCAAGCGTCAGAGCCAGAATCATTATCAGTCCAATATATCTCATTGCTTTTGTCTTAATTCTTTGTTCAAAGATAATCAAGTATAAGTCATTTGAATAGTTTCTGGAAGAATTCCCTAATTTTTTTGAAGAAACGTTTTATCCATGACTCTTTTTTCTCCTCTTTTGGCAAGACTTCCTCATGTACCACAGGATTTGCGGTAAGTTTGCCAAGCAGTTTTTCCAATTGGGGAATGACATCCA
The DNA here is from genome assembly GCA_039817415.1 of Bacteroidota bacterium. GTDB lineage: Bacteria > Bacteroidota > Bacteroidia > J057 > J057 > JALEFZ01. The sequence continues at coordinate 112,969 of JBCBVV010000017.1, read as the reverse complement.
GCGTAGCTTGGTATCCCGCATCGTATATCTCCTGAGCTTTTTGGAGTTGGAAAAATCCGTAATCTTGGGCACCCGGTTCTATGGCAATATCACATAATGATAGCCTGGGCTGAACGTTGTTCCACATGATCAAGTCAAGGGTTCGATAACCAATATTCAGAATGTTGTCTAAGGATTTTGTGGCTCTAATAGGAGTAACATTTACCCCAATTAGAACATCTACCCTACCCTGCATAGGTTCCACAGGAAGGTTATTCAAAAGGCCTCCATCTACATACAAGTTCCCATTGATTTCCTGCGCTTCAAACAAGATGGGAATAGAAGATGATGCCACAACTGCCTTACTCAATGTACCCTCATTGATGATCTCGAATTGACCACTTGACATGTTGGTAACAGAAACGTAAAATGGCTTTTCCAAGCTTTCAAAACTATCTTCTGGAATGAGTTCTTTTATCTTTTTTTCTATGTAAGACAGATCTGTTAAGCCAAATTTGGGGATGGTCAGTGTAAAAAGCCCAGTAATGGAGGTATCTCTAAATATTTCAAGAATTCTGCCTGGTTTGAATCCTGCCGCATACAAGGAGCCCACCAATGATCCTGCTGAGGCACCTGTAACAATGGAAGGATTGATTCCATGATCTTCAAGGGCCTGCAAAACGCCAATATGGGCAACTCCCCTCATTCCTCCCCCTGAAAGTGCGATTCCGATGGTTTTATTCATCCTTTTTGTCAATAAATGAGCATAAAAAAGATCAGGCCTAAAAAGCCCGATCTTGTTAAGATTTCCATTACGTTAGACTGAATTATTTCAATAAGGTTACAGTCCCTGTAGCTGTTTTGATTTGTAGCTCACCTTCCCCGATATAGGTGTATTCATAGGTCCAAACATAAACGCCTTCTGGACATAGGCCTCCTCTTCTATGTACACCATCCCATAATGCGGTGGGATCCTCTGTTTCAAATACCATTTGTCCCCATCTATCGAAGATTTTCCATCCACCCGACTGGATGTTACACTGAGGAAACATCCGAAAGTCATCGTTGAATCCATCATCATTTGGTGAGAAAGCTGTAGGTACATATACCTCACAGGTACAGAATCGCTCTACTAACTCCAACGTGTCTGAGGCAACCCCACATCCATTCGTCGCTAAAACATAATACGTTCCTGGATCAGCAGCAAGGATAGAAGTTTCACCTGAACCATTGTTCCATAAATAATCTACACCTTCGATAGTAGACACTACGTTAAGGGTATTTCCTCCGACTACATCCTGACAAAGGATACTGTCGCCTTGAATAAAGGCATCAGGGAGAGGTTGGAAGACAAAGTTGACAAGATCAGTTTCTATCCCACATTCATTGGATATGACCACACTGATTGGCTGGGACTCTTTTACCAAATAAGTTGGATTGGTGGTTCCATCTTGCCAACGGTAGAACACTGATGGATTGACATTTGGCTGACTGACATCCAGCAGAACTGAATCTCCCTCACAGAGTTCCTGATCTTCGCCAAGATCAAAAGGTTCAGGTGGAGTCAATGCAATGACTTCCGTACTATCCGTTACCGTCCCACATTCGTTGGTTACATTTACTCTGTAGACGGCAGCATCTGAGACATCTATGGAAGAAGTTGTTGCACCAGTGCTCCATGCATAAGTTGCCCCTGGCCATAAAGCGTCAAGGGAAATGATTTGGCCTTCACAGATCTCGAAGCTATCTCCTAAATCGACTTCTGGAGAAATAGATTCTCGCCCGATTGTAGAATCACTCGCTGTCCCACAAGCATTTGAAACGGTCACAAAGTAAAAACCAGCAGAGTTTATGGGAAGGATACTGTCTGTACTCAGGTCCTGCCATGTATGAGTATAAATATCTCTTGAATAACCAGTTCTAAGGGTATCTGGCATATTATCGCAAATAAGGCTGGTATCAGGTAGGAAACCTCCTACAGGAGCCTCGATGATTTCAATTCTAATGGAGTCTCTGTCAAAGCCACAGGCGTTCACTACGATCACTTCATAGGTTCCTGTTTCGCTAACCGTAAAGGTAGACATGCTATCCCCATTCTGCCAGATATAAGAAGAACCAGGGGTCCAAGTAGCATCTAGGGTTAAGGTCGACCCAACACAGAAAAGGGTATCATTGCCTAGATTGATATCTGGAACCAAATTAAAGTCTATAGTAATGGTATCTGAGAAGGTGCCACATACATTTGTACCTGTTACAAAATAGACCCCACTTGCTGTAACTTCGAAAGTTGGATTGGTAGAACCATCCTGCCATTCGAAGGTGGCATCAGGTCCGCCTAGAGCAGATAATGTATAGGGGTTGCCATCACATATGGTCGTGTCATTCCCCAATTCAAAAGTTGGTGGCAACACCTCAAAAAATTCTATGGTATCTCGTGTAACCCCACAGGCGTTGCTTACTACAACCGTATATTCTCCTGGATTGGCTACCAAAAAGGTGGAATCTGTGAATAAGGGGTTGTCTAGCCAAATGAAGTTGGCATTGGGTACGGGTATATCCAGCAAAACGGTCGTGCCTTGACAAAGGGTGTCATCTGGCCCAAGGTCAAAGGTGGGAACATCTTGATCGACCACATCGAATGAATCTCGAACTGTTCCACAAATATTGGTTCTCTCTACCCAATAAGTTCCACCGGTCGTTACGGTGAGGGCAGAATCCGTAGATCCATCTTGCCATTGATAAGACTCAACCAAGGGATTGAAGGCAAGGAAAGTTGCGACATCCCCTATACATAAAGTAGAATCATCGATGGTAGGTTGAATAGTGGCTGGATCTGTTGTTCTTACAATAAAAATTCTTCTAGATGGGAAACCACAACTATCGGTAGCAATAACCAAATAGGCTGTATCCTGATCTGGCCAAACTCGGGTTTCCTTGGTAGTGAGAGAGCTAATGTTATAATTAGTTGCCCAGGTAAAGGCTGTCCCCGGCCCTGCATCCAGATCGAGGGTATCACCTGCACAGGAATACAGGGTATCCAAGTTATAAAAGATGTCTTTTACACAGAATCTATGCTCATTTCTGGCACCTCCAGTTGCGGCAGAAACACCCACATAAACCAGTGAATCGCCTCCAAAAATATTATTGACGATGTCATATTCCATTTCAAGACGAAGGCTACAATCCACATATACCCTCATACTATCTGTAAATGGATTCCAGGTAATGTTGACATCGTGGAATTGTCCGTCCTCTGCGTTTCCACTGGTGGCTAGTAGGTTGACGGGGCCAGCCAGGTTATTGACGGCAATTCTATGGTCCTGAACACCATTAGCCATAATGGCTATGTGGTCATTCGGAAAGGTTGCCGAATCCCAGGGATTGATGAATGTATCAAATTCAATGGCTACCGAAGGAGAAATCCCTTGATAGCCCATTCCCCCTGCCCCAACTCCTAAAGCAGTTGGGCCTACATTTTGAAGGACCAATGCAAGGCCATCTGCACCTCCATCGTTAAAACCAACAAAAACCTCGCAAGAGAACTCAAAAGGGGCTTTGATATTGACTCGCTCAGTAATGTAAGCTGAACCACTAACAGACTGAACGTCTGGGTTCAACTGAATACAATTGGGAGAAATGAAGTTGGCAGTTCCGTTAAGTTGGATTTGTCCAAAGGCCATTGAGGCCGCACAGCATAGCAGAATGGTAAAAATGTGTCTCATAAGAAACGGAGGCTTTGGGTTTTCCTTTAGTAATACAAAGACCAGCATCACATACCCTAACGAACAATCAACGGGTATCTTGTGAATTCGTACCTTAACCTAAAATATTTACAAAAATAACTAAAAATAGACAGTTCATTGTCTAAGAATGACAATGCTTTTCTCATTTAGCGTCCTGATAACGTACAAATTGTTAAGATTAGCAAAATTTGAGGGTCAAAACAGTCAAATGGGCTTTATTTAAAAATTTTCTTCTCTTTTTGATGGGAGTATTTTCAAAAATGCAGGAAACAAAATAAAATCCCCAATCCAGCCCAATCCTAATCCAAGCACTAATAACCACCCAAAATTGTTTAAGGATTTAATTGTGCTCAACATCAATACTGAGAATCCGAGGATGAACATCAATGTGGTAGAGCTAGAAGGTCGTAAGATGTGTCTCATAATCTCCTTTAGCCTAATTTCCTTATGCTGATCCAAGCTTTTCTTAGCAGCCCAAATAATATGCAAGGTATCATCCACCACCAGACCAATGATGAGGGAAGCGATGATGGAGGAAGCTATATCTAAGGTGAACCCAGTTAGGTTCATGAAAAAGGCAATCCCGAATAAAGGAAAGGTATTGGGGATCATCGCCAGCAAACCCAGTTTCCAGTTCCTGACCATGAGGATCATCACCAATACTATGCAAATCAGCGCCAGTCCAAGGCTTTCAAACATTCCCTTTACGATCAAATTGACATGCTCAATGTAAATAGGGAGATAGCCTACAGCTGATAATTCCAATTTTTCTTGGGAAAGCATGTCATCAATTGCCCCTTCAATTAGCCTTAAATTCCCCTCCATTTCCGACACACTCCCTAAAGGAATTCTAAGCGATAAGCGGCTAAATTTCCCATCCTCACTCAGGTAATTGGCTTCAAGTTCCTCTGCTATCTGCTTATCCATCAAACTCACTGTCCGCACAATGGACCTCCAGCTATTCCAAGAGACGAGTCCCTTCACGACAGCTAGTTCAGCGATTCTTGCCTCAGTTTTTTTGAGCAACTTAAAATCCTTGGCTGTTAGTTTGCTGGAATCCTTTTTTCGCACATAAAAATCCACTGTATTGAAGGAGCCAAATTCTTTCTCAATGTAAGCTGTTGAAACCCTTGCTGGATGACTCTCAGGAAGGAACTTGACCGAGTTTGTGTCCACCTCGATAAAGGAAGCCGACCAAACAGATATAGCCATAAAGATTCCTACAAGTATGATCAAGGGTATCACATTCCTTTTAGTTAAGGAATTAAAATAGCTCTCCATGATACTGGATCTTTGCCTACTAGGAAGAATGGTCATTTTCCAGAACAACAAAGGAATTCCCACTAATAAAAATCCCAATAAACCTAGGCCAATTCCTCCTGCGGTAAGCAATCCAAACTGTTGGATAATTTGAATATCACTTAGCATAAGAGAGCTGAATCCTATCATACTGGTGATAGCAGAATAAATGATCGGAAGAAGCTTTTCTGCTAAATGCTCCTCTATTTTGCCTGCATAGCCCTCCATAAAATGAAGGATGTAGGCAAAAAAGTTGATGACAAAAAGAATGGGGACAACCATGGTAATTAGGCTGATGGCTAGCCCCAGCCAACCTATCAGGGAAACTGCGAGTAGGAATACCAGCACAAATACAGCTAAAGCAAGAATCATCATTCGTAGATCTCTAAGCCTCAGACCAAGAACAATGAAGACCAATAAAAAGCACAAGCCAAACAAGAGGACAGCTTCCCTGTTGCTTTCCTCTTCAATGATGGAAAAGATTACCCCAGAGCCGGTTATATCACTTTGAACATAGGAAGGGATTTGTGCGCGTACTTCATTGATCTCTCCTATTAAAACTGGCCGAAAGGAATCAAAATTATCTAGAATATCAGGACGGATATAGACCATTTCTACTTCTCGGTTCCTTCCTTGAAAAAAGAGGTGTTCCAGCTTTTTCACCCTATCTTTTAAGCCTAGGCCTCCCTGGATATTCCTGGTTTTGTTTCTGCAAAAAACTTGATCGATTCCTTCAATGTTTTCTAATCCCTTTACAAGGCTATCCAAATGATGGATCCTGTTTTCTTCTAGCGTAGAATCAGGAAATGTCAGCAGCAGGAAAATGAGTTCGTCATTCCCAAAATGCTGGATGAATTGTCTCTTGGCCTGAAGTTGGGGTGAGGAGGCAGGAAACCATTCCTCCATGTTGTTGCTCAGTTGGATACTGCTGGCAGGAAAGGAAAGCGCTAGAGTAAGCAAACACAATATGACGAGTAAGATAGGGTGCCTCAGCACAACCCTAATGTAGGAGGCGTAGTAGGATATCATGGATTGGGAGATTTCCGAAAGGCCTAATAAAACGATAAATATAGGGCTTCTCCCTATTGATCACTAACGAAGTAAAAAGAGATATTCCCGAACCAGCTAAAACCGATTCGGGAATATAATAATTGACTTCTTTCCATCTTTATTGAACAATGACCTTCTCTAGGAATTGTCCATCAATGGTGATCATATAAACGCCTGTTTTTAAACCAGAAACATCTATATCATTTCTGCCATTTTTTACCTCCATTTGAAATACCTTTCTACCTATCATGTCAAACATTTCAAGATCAGCTTGAGCCTGCCATTCTAAATGAAGTGTCTCTGAGACAGGGTTGGGATAAAGGGTATATTCAATCTCTTCCTCTGGATTGTTACTCAGTACAATGGTACCACAGAAAGTAGAGTCAGGATTGCCCTCAAACCATCCTTTTGGTGAAAGATCTTTTCCAGCAAAGGCAGGAAAATCTAGGTTATATCTTCTTGTTCGGAAGGTAATGTTGTCTGCAATCCCTAAGGTATCTCCTTGATCTGCGATTCGAACTCCATCCATGGGGGTAATGTACTCCCATACAACCTCATTGTCTGGTGTTAATTCAAAATGGAATCCAACTCTTCCTACTGTTACAAGCAGGTTATTATTAGAAAGGAATTGGGCGCTCGATACAATGGTTGACCAAGTTCTGCTTGGTTTAGGATAGGTGAAGGTAGCGTCAAAGGTATCAGGTAAAAATGTCCCTTCCAGCATGTTCATTCCATATGAATAATTGGTAGAATCATAGGAAGGTGTCAATACATTTACAGTAGAAAGGGTATCATTTACGCGGTTGTTAAAGAGGAGTAACTTACCCCAATATGGATTATTGGGATTCACATAGCCATCATCAATCCAATGAATATCATGTTGGTAAAAAAGTTGCTGATCTGCCTCAGTACCTGCTCTATACGTTTGTGGATTTCCCCATCTGAAAAGCAAATCTCCTCCCATTCCAGAATTACCACCTGTATGCCCAGTCGCTTCTTCAGTTGTAGTAGAGTGATCAATTACCCAAATTTCATGAAACTGAGGAACCGAAATGATGATTTGATCAAGCACGGGATTGTAATCAACACAGTTTACGTGCATCCAGTCTGGTGAGCCATTGTTGGTATCCCAATTAAAGTCAATCAACTCTGGATGGTCTCCAACTACGCCATAATTGTCTTTCGTGGAATCAAAATCTTGTATTAGGTGATCCCATGCACGCCATTCCCATACCACACTATCCAATTCGGGTGTGAGTTCTATGATCTTATCTGGCCAAACTCTATTTCTGGACATCGTAGCTGGGTTTCTACCTGCCTGAATTGCATCTGCACCACTAATGTATTCCCATACAATGGCCAAAATATTTCCATTTGGCATCACACGTATATCGTGGTGAAGCCTTGCCAAGCTATCTTGAATTTTAATGAAATGAAGGCGGTTGTTGTCCCAATCTCTTACCTCGATGGTCTCTCCACCACCAGGTGCCCAAATAGAATCATTGCCTACAAAATCATTTCTTTTGGCCTTGACAAGGTTTCCATTCTCCAGTAGGTAAATTCCGTTTCCAGGTCTTAAATAAGAAGTATCAGGCCATGTATGGACGATTCTGCCACAGTTGTCCAATAGAAAGGCATTTGATTGACCTGCAGGATAAAGAAGGTTGTAACCAGGTTGTGCTTTGGAGTCGTCGTGAGAGATCAAACCAACCGTATTTTGTCCGAAAAGACCCATACTCAGTAGGCAGAACCCCAATAGGATAAAGCTTTTTCTCATAGAAATTGTAGTTTTGGTAAAGGTAAGGCTCGAAAATTAGAGAATATCTATGAAAAAAGTAATATATACTCCCTATACATAAGCCTTCATCGCAAGTTAACGACATTTTTTGACCCAAGGTGGTCCCGAGAGAACTATGAATTTGCCCATCCCCTACCCCAAGCCACTATATCTTTTTTTGAATAAGCATTATCTCCTATTGATCCTTCTTTTGGTAGGACTGCTTGGCTCCCTGCCTTTAGTCGCGCAAAGCCCTGAGCTTGATAGTATGAGAAGGGTGCTTAGCGATCAATCTGGTAGAGAAAAAGCCAAGACGTTGTTGACCCTATGCGGGAAGCTGAAAAGGAAAGAGAAGAAAGTTGGTAAATCATGCTGTTTACAAGGCTTGAAAATAGCAGAAGGACTCAACGACACCATCATGAAATGGTTGGGCCATGTCGATGTGGTATACTATTATCGAATGCGTGCTGTATATGACTCTGCCATTTTTCACGCCACCAAAGCTCTTGAGTATTCTGACCAATTGGGTATCCCTATGACGCAAAGGGCTTCAGCCAATGAATTGGGAAAAGTTTACAATGCAATGGCGGATCCTGAAAAGGCCCTCCCCTACAACAAACTTGCGCTAGAATATGCCCATGCAGAGGGAAGTTTGAGTAGAATATGTGGGGTACAGCTAAGCATCGGTAACACGTTTTACGATTTGTACGGAGAAACAAAAGCAAGGAATTATCTGGATTCTACTGAAGCTTATTACCAACAAGCCATGGATGGTTACCTGGTAGTTGGTGATACCAGTGGATATTTGGCTGTTTTGGGAAACATGTCCAATGTATATCGCCGGAAAGGACAACATCAAAAGTCTTTGGAAATTAACCTAGAAGAATTAGAATTCAGAAAGAAGGAAAAAGACACGACACTGCAAATGTATTGTCTGATGGGGGCAGGAGCTGCGCTTGTAAGGCTTGATAGAGTTCGTGAGGCCATTCCGCTGTTCGAGTCTGGTCTTGAGTTGGCAGAATTATCTGGTGATCTTGAATCTCAGTCCCAGTTGCTCAGTAACCTCATTGATAGTTATGATTTGATTGGGAATTACAAGGAAGAAAGCAGAATGTGGAATAGAATGGCAAAGTTGGACAGTTTTCTTTTCTCAGAAGATATGCGAGAGACCTCTTTAGCGCTTGAGGCAAAATATAGGGGAGAAAAGAATGGCCGAGAATTAGCTGAACAAAAAATTATCAATCAGGAAATAGAAAACCGCAATCGCCAAATATGGATAGCCTCTCTTGTAGGATTCCTTGGCTTGGTGATTGCAGGATTTGTGTGGAGGTATATCAATAAAAACAGAGAAGAACTTCGCGTACAAAAGCTGATGACTGAGCAACAGAAAAAGCGTTTTGCAGCGGTTGTTAAGGCAGAGGAAGAAGAGCGAGGAAGAATTGCCAGAGAACTCCACGATGGCTTAGGACAATTACTCTCCACCGCCAAAATGAATGTGGCCAGTCTAGATGAAGCCATTGAATCAGGTGGTGATGCCCATGATTCACAGAGTTGGAAGGGTTCTATGGACCTGATTGACGAAGCAGCTACGGAGGTTAGACATATTTCGCATAACCTGATGCCTTACGCCTTGATAGAATCTGGTCTTATTCCTGCCTTGAAAGAACTGGAAAGAAAAGTAAATGCTGGTCGAAGTGCTCCTCTTTTGGAGGTGATTTCTGAGGATTTTGTAGGTAGAATGGAAAAAGAGAAGGAAATCTCCCTCTATCGTATTGCTCAAGAGTTGATCAATAACAGTTTGAAACATAGCGAGGCAAGCTCTTTACGATTGAATGTGTCCACGGACGGATCGGAAACGATTATGTATTATCGAGACAATGGAAAAGGCTTTGAGCTAGAACAATTGGAGCAGTCCAGCGGAATTGGTTGGAGAAATATTAAGTCTAGGCTTGAATTAATGGAAGGGACGATTTCTTTTGATCACAATACTCCTGGCGAGCCAACAACTATCCAAATCAAGATATAGAGACCTCTCGTAAGAGAGGCCCTTGATGATTACTTATAAGCCAGCCTGATCTTTCCTTCCATCTGAAAAAGAAGTTTGAAAAGAAAAGACTTCTTCACTCTTGGACGATGGGGAGACTTGATTCCTTCGTAGGGGTAACAGTTATCAACCAGTTGCTTTATTCAGCCTCATCTACCCAACCTAATCTGGCCCAGTCTGCCTCCGAAGCTAGGTAGGCGAAGGAGTATGGATTTCCATTTTGATAAAGGTCCTGCATCATCTTGAAGGCCGTTTCATTATCCTGCTGATCATACATGTACCAGTTCAAGAGGCCATAGGTTAGGACATCACTAGCTGAGGAACTTAATTGGTCATTTGTTAAATCGCTTTCAGCTATCAATCCCTTGTAAAACAGGCACATCTGATGATAGCTTATGTTTTCGATGATTTCCATTTCCTTAGTAATCTCGGATATCGATTCCTTTGCCTCCTTTACCCTTCCCAACCTTCGCAGAATCATATATTGCCAGTGAGCACCTGATACTATGTTGTCATCGTATTTTTGTGTTACTGCCCTATTCTGGAAGGCTTCGAGGGCCTTTTCTAGCTTATTTGTGAGGTAATATGCTAAGCCTAAATGATACCAAATATTTGAGTGGAGGGTAGTTAAAGGGATATTTTGTGCATTGGGCAGTCCATCCGGTTCCACTTTGTCTTCTTGTCCTTCAATCAGGTTTACGGCCTTCTCAAAATCTTCAATTGCCTTTTCATATTGTCTGGTACTGATGTAGCGGTGCCCACGGTGGCGGTAAAAACGAGCATCTGCTGGATGTTTTGCTATTCCTTCGGTATATATTTGAATGGCCGCCTTAAACTTTCCTAGATAAGCGGTTCTCCGACCATGCCAAATCAAAGAATCTGCATTTTCAGGCTGATTTTTGTATTGCTGCTTGGCCTTTTCATAATGGGTTAAAGCTAGTTCACTAAACTCAGTCGGCGTAAAAAGGTAGTCTCCTAAAAGGGTTTGTGCTTCCGCATTGTCTGGCTGGGGAGGAATGGTATCCTCGATTATGGTGGTAGATTGTTTTTCGGCTGGGACTTCAGAGTGAGAAGCAGGACTTTTTGCCTCATCACAAGAAACAAAAAGGAAAATAGACAGGATTAGAGCTAGGTATTTCATGGAGTGAAGGTATAGATTTTGAATCCATGAAAAAAGGCATCAAGCTCGATGAAACTTGATGCCTTCTATGATCGGTGGGCCCACCTGGGCTCGAACCAGGGACCACCTGATTATGAGTCAGGTGCTCTAACCAACTGAGCTATAGGCCCGATTTGGTGCAAATATATAGACTAGATACGGCAGGGTCAATGAAAAGATGCGATTATGATAAGTTTTTTATCCATCTTCTCTATTATTCTTGGCTTCCTCTTCTCTGATCTCCTTCAATGCATCCTGTCGCACCAAGGCTTCTAATTTCTTATCTAACTCAACAGTTCGAACATAAAGGAGAATACAAGCCAAGGTCAGTCCCAGCATACTCAGGTAGATAAGGAGATCTACTCCCCTTCCAATTCCCAGAAAGTTGGCGACCTCCGTACTCCACTCGGGCTGTATCAAGAACACCATTCCCAAGCCCATGATGAGCAAGACGATTACGCGAATCCAGGGTTGTTTTTTTAGCCTTCCAAATAGGAAAAGTGTCAACACAACCAGGATAGGCAACATGATCCACTGGAAAATATTCATGTCTGTCTTTTCCTTTTAACCAACAAATCTTCTAATACCTGAAAGGCATCCCAGATAGAAGTCCCCTTTGATGTTGAATAGTGAGAATAGGTAATGTGGACGGGAACTTCAGCATAGCTAAGCTCTTTTTCTTTGATTTGCTGAAGGATTTCAGTTGCGTGTGCACGTCCACTTTGTTCTAGCTTTATGGCACAAAGGGCTTTTCTATTCAAGGCCCTGAGTCCGTTATGGGCATCGCTCAACCATAGCCCTGTAAGGAGGAATTGGAGAATACGGGCCATTTGCAATAGCATACGTCTCTGAAAAGGCACTTCTCGCTTATCCTCCTTTGTCAAAAAGCGTGAACCCAATATTACATCCCCTTTTCCAAGCTGCAATTGAGCAAGTAAGCGGTCTATGTCTTCTACCCTATGCTGTCCATCTGCGTCAAAATGAACCACCATTTCCGCTCCTATTTCTTGGCAAAAGTCCATGCCTGTCTGCAGGGCAGCTCCTTGACCTAGGTTTACCTTATGTCGGATACAGTGGACCCCTACTTGGTGACATATCTTTCTGCTGTCATCATCAGAGCCATCATCCACCACTAGAATTTGGTAAGGACTTTTTTGTAGAGATTGAAGAACCCCAGCCAATACCCTGCCCTCATTAAAGGCAGGGACTATAATCCAGATATTCTGCTTGGGTTTCTTCATGGGATGGTATAGCTTTCTACTTTAGCGATAAATATATGGAGACAAAAATAAGGATTAATGTCTGGGAGTTGTTGGGCGAATATAAATCATCCTTACATATTGCTTTGATATCAGATACACATAAGCTCCTCAGAGAAAGTGTCATTCCGCATTTAGAACGGGCTGATTTGATTTTACATGGAGGAGATGTAGGAAATCTAATGCTATGGGAGCGTCTAAAAGCTATCACACCTAGCTTGGGAGTAAGGGGAAATGTGGACAAAGGAGATTGGAGTCAGGTCCTTCCTTATCAACTTGAATTTGATCTATACCATACCCGAATAGGCATGATCCATATCAAGGAAGAAATCCCTGTGGATTGGTTGGATCAAAAGGATCTCATCCTAGTAGGTCATTCTCATAAAGCCGAGGAGATTGAACTGTCGAAGGGAATGATCCTTAATCCAGGAAGTATTGGACCTCGTAGATTCAAATTACCCATTAGCATGGTCTCCATGAGGATAGATGCTAATGGGTATGAATATGAATTTATCCAGTTTGAGAACTAGGCGATATCAATTTTGGAATTCTGCCGTTGATTTCATCATGTAAGCCTGCATGGCCTTCATGATATCATCAGAAATGATCATGCCCGCATTCCAAGTAGCGACATACTTCAAGCCATCTTCCACAGAGTGATCTCTTGAAAAGTTGAGTACTTCTTTTGTTCCCCTGATGGAAAGAGGAGATTTGGAGGCAATATGAAGGGCGATTTTATGAACCTCTTCATACAATTCTTCCTGGCTATCAAAGGCTCTGTTGACAAGACCAAAGCTTGCAGCCTCTGCTCCACTCACTTTTCTCCCTGTATAAGCCATTTCTCTAGCAATTCCATCGGGAATGATCTTGGGAAGGCGTTGAAGTGTTCCAAGGTCTGCTACCATGCCCATGTCAATCTCCTTGATCACCATATAGGAATCCTTTGTTGCATAGCGCATATCACAGGCAGCAATGATGTCTACGCCCGCTCCTATACAACCATTGTGGATGGCAGCCAAGACAGGTTTACGGCAGTATTCGATGACATTTACACAGGATTGTAGGTACAGGGCCATATTTCTGACCAACTCCCGCTTTCTCCCTTCACAGGATCCAGGACTTTGCGACATTTCCATGAGCATAGAAACATCAATCCCCGCACAGAAGTGCTTACCTTCACCTTTGAGGACTACAGCTCTTACTTCAGGATTTTGGTCCAGCTCCTCAAAAATCTGCTTCATTTCAGCCCAAGCCACCTTGGAAATGGAATTGGCTTTATCAGGACGATTGAAAGAAACAGTTGCAACGTGTTGGTTTATGTTGACCAAGAATGTAGTGTAGTCCATATATGTGATAGATTAATTCTTCGATTCTGGTTTACAGCTATCTAAAGCTGACTTAATTTCCTGAAAGGGAATGGTTTCGGCTTCATTTCCCCATTCATTTCTGATGTAATTAACCAAGGCGGTAATCTCCTGATCTTGAAGCAGTTTGTTACCGGGCATGGCTTGGCTATACCATTTGCCATTCACCAATAGGCTGTCTTGATAGCCATACCTGATGAGACAGGCTATTTCTGCCCCTCCTTCTAATAAATAATCGGCTCCAGCCAAGGGAGGATATAACCCTCTTAAACCAGCTCCTTGTTCACCATGACAATTGGTACAATGTAGGGCATAAAGCCGCTGTCCTGCAGAACCTTTTCCCTCCGTTTGAATATAGGCAAAAATACCAAGAGCAAGTAGAACTGGCCAGCCGAACGCAAGTATCGTACGCCACGAAATAGAAGATTTATTCTTCATTCAATAAACGCTTGATATCATGGATCAACATATTGACTTCCCGCTCCGTCGTTCCATCATATAAGCCTCGAATTTTACGGTCTTTATCAACTAAGAGGAAATGCCCGGAGTGTAGGATTCCCTTTGGGGCTCCTTCATCCTCTTTGGCGGTAACGAGGTAGTTGCTTTGACCGAATTCACTGATAAATCGGCGACTGTATCCTGTTACCATGTTCCACTTAGGTGCCTGAACACCGAGTTTAGACGCGTAATCCTTCAATACAGCAGGTGTATCATATTCAGGATCAAGGGAATGAGAAAGAATGGCGACTTTTTCGTTGTCTTCAAAAGCTTCATATACCCTGACCATCTGAGCACTCATCATAGGGCAGATGTCTGGACAGGTAGAGAAGAAAAAGTCAGCGATATAGATCTTTCCGTCAAAATCCTTTTCTGACACCTGATTGGAATCCTGGTTCACGAAACTAAAGGAAGGAATGCTATGTTGGACCAATAGGCCATCTACCATTTTGGATACTCCAAATACGGGTAGTGGCTTGTCTACTGGATACTTTGAAGCTGGTTGAGAATCACAACCTATCGAACTCATCAATGCCCCTAAAAGACATACAATCCCAACTAGTCTGTTTATATTCATATTATTCAAGGATAGCTTTTGCTGCTTGGGTAGCCTCATCAAAATCTTTCTTCACTTTTTCCATCTCTACCAGTTGCTCCTTCAGATAGGTTACAGCTTTTTCCGGACCCTTCTCTTCGTACTTTTGATCAAAGCCCCTCATCCAATTGTTCATTCCCTCAATCCCTTTCTCATTTTGCTGAATAGCGGCATGGAAGGTAGACAAAGTTGTTTCATCAGCCGTTCCAGCTTCGTTCAGAGCAGCAAGTGAGTCTTTGAGTTGGAAGCCCATTTTCTCTAAGCTACCATACTCAGCCATCACCACATCATGAAGATCCATCACCTGCTTGTGTAGTTCTCCTATTTGCTTCTTTGATTGATCCTCACAGGCAAACAGTGTAAGTCCTATTAAGACAAGTCCAAAGATTCGTTTGTTTATCATTGCATGTTAATTTTAGCTAAAATTAGCTAAGAGGAAGCAGAATTGACAATTTATCCGTCAAATCCTTTAGGAAATCACCCTAAGAATTGATTGATATTTGTCATTCAGTTTACAAACCTTTTGGATCGTGTTGCGTTTTCTGCATGAAGAGACTTATTTTGTCTGTTCTATATGTGACACACCATTGATTAGAAATGATTTATACTGAAATAACGCCAAATCCGGATTCTCTTAAGTTTGTAACCCAGCGAATGTTCTTAAGAATGGGAAGCGCAGACTTTCCAACATTCGAGTCTACAGATGAGTCTCCATTGGCCAAAAAGCTCTTTGACTTTAAATTTGTCAAAGGGGTATTTATTAGCGCGAACTTCATCACCATTACCCGTGATAGCGCTTTCCAGTGGGAAGATATTATTCCTGTTATGAAGGATTTTATTAAGGCGTACTTATCTTCAGAGCAACCTATTTTTACAGGTGATTTGGAAGAAAGAGCCCAAAATTCTTATGCTGAAGGAGACAGCGACTTGACCAAACGAATCAAAGACATCCTCGATAAGCAAATTCGCCCTTCTGTAGCCTCAGATGGAGGAGACATTATTTATGAAGACTTTATTGATGGTACATTAAAGCTGAAGATGTTAGGAAGTTGTTCAGGTTGTCCTTCATCCACTGTAACCTTGAAAAACGGTATCGAAAACCTCATGACGAGAATGTTTCCAGAAATAAAAACTGTGGAAGCAGTTTAATGGAATCAATGATATAATTAAATTGAGGGCTCACACGAGTCCTCTTTTTTTATGAAAACACTTTTCTATTTCCTTCCCCTTCTTCTTCTTTTCTCATGTAATTCAGAGACTAGTAAGAAGCAATTTATCTACCTTGATCCTGCTATTGAGATGGAAATAGAAGACTATGAGGAAATCTATCAAATCTTTTTTGCCCTTCGAGCTAATAAGGTAGAGCTGACCATCATCCCATCTCCCACCTACGACGAATATGAATGCCTTTCCTTAGAGGTAAAGAAAAGCAGAAGGCTCGAAAAGATGGAGAAACAAGCATTTCTTTTTGCCAGCAGAAAACTTGTTCAAAAGACTTGGAATGCACTAGCTGATCCAGATTATTTTTCAGGTATTTCCTTTGTGCTTGAAGATGAAATTTCTCAAAAGTATTGGTTTCCCTATGATGATCTGGATGATGGAGAAATAGGAGAAGAAATAGGAGTTGATATAGTGGAATACGAGTATTTTGATGAAGACAAATAAGCGTTTTATTGCGAATTTCCCTTTTTGTGGATTTTGAATGAAACAAGGCTATTTCGTTCCCTAGGCCTATTTTAGGCCAAAAGGCCTAGAAATTAAAATTTCCGCTACTAAGAAATATTTATATTATAAATTAGTCTTTCCTTTCTGATTTTCATAGCTTTGACAGCGTTTTCTGAGAAAAAGAAATAGTGCTGTATGTACCTTCATCATGTTGCCCACTATCTGCCTGAAGTAGTTGTTCCCAATTCCTATTTCACAGAGCTGAACGGATTGACAGACGAATGGCTAGTAGCCAGAACTGGCATTAAGCAAAGAGTCAAAGCTGCTCCTGGCGAGAATTCCCATACAATGGCTGTGGAGGCAGTAAAAAAAGGCCTTGAAAACCTCCCCTACCCTAAGGATGACATTGACCTCATCGTTGCGGCCACCTATACACCCTTCGATACCATTGCTACCATGGGACATTTGGTGCAAAAGGCGCTAAATAAGCCCCACATTCCTGTCGTAACCATTTCCACGGCTTGTTCTTCCCTGTTGAATGCAGTGGAGATTGCTCAAGGTTATATGGCTATGGGCAAGTCTAAAAGAGCCTTGGTGGTTGCATCAGACCATAATACGGCCTATGCACAGATCGAAGATCCTAAATCTGGACACTTATGGGGTGATGGAGCTGTCGCCTATTTCCTTTCGGATGAACCCATTGAAGGACAAAAAAACCTGGAGATAGTCGATTTGGTGACTGGTGGTGCTGCCTGTATCGGCAAAGGACTAGAAGGAGTTGTTCTACGACCTAGAGAAGGAGGACTTTTCATGCCTCATGGTAGAGATGTTTTTATCCATGCAGTTCAGTATATGGGTGAAATTAGCCGAACCTTGTTGGACAATCATCAGCTTACCATAGATGATGTCGACTATTTTGTGCCACACCAAGCCAACTTCAGAATTTCTAAAAAAGTAGCACAAGACTTAAATCTTCCCATAGAAAAGGTGGTCTCTAACATCCAAACCCAAGGAAATACGGGTGCTGCTGGTTGTGGGATTGCGATTTCACAAACATGGGATTCCTTCCAAAAAGGAGATACGATTATCAATACGGTTTTTGGAGGTGGCTATTCTTATGGAGGAATGTTGTTGAAAGTACATTAATAGGAGGATATTTCTCCTGATTCAATCTGCCTGTTTCTGATTTCAGAAAAGGTAAGGCCTGATATCTTAGCATCTAACCAACTTAGGATATCAAAGTATGCTAGCGCCTTCCTTTCAAATGGATCTTCAAATATTTGATTTAGCTGGGCGCGGTAGTCTTTCATGAGTTCTAACACTTGACGAATGCCAAGTCCTTCCATTTTTGCCAATTGCTGAAACAGCTTAACAATAGTCCTTTCGGTAGAATGGAGAAGTTTTTTCCGTTTGAGATAGCGGTAGGCACGATCTGCTGCATATTTCAGGACTGAGTAGTTTTCCAGCTCATAATGAGTTACCAGGTTTAAAATCCTGATATAGGGCTGTATGTCAGGTCTGAGTTTATCGTCGACTTCATTAAGCATGAAGTTAATCCACTTAAGAGCAAATTTGTAGGAACCCCCTAGTAAATGGATATAGGAGAACAGGTACTGAAATTCAAGCACCTCCCCTTTTGAGAATTGCCCTTGGAACTTTTTAATGAATGCTTCTTGCTCCCCGAGCTCAGCTTGCGCCTCTTTTATTCTTCCTAGGTATATATTTCGCCTGATTTTGTTGTCGTAGCACTCAGCAGAAATTCTCAACTCAACATTCCTTCTCACCTTCTTGATACGATTGGGGAAGGATTGTAAGTCCTGAATGATTTTGTTGAACTGTTCGTCTGCCGTATAACGATTGATTGTAAGGAGCCGACTATAAATTCCTAGGTAATCAAATGGAAATTCCTGAGCGTAATTTTCGTTTGAATCCATCAGGCTTAACAAATGGTCACAAGCCTCTAATTCTTTGCTTTTATTGTCGCAACTTTGGTAGTACCTCGCGTAAATCTTCCAGAAGAAAAGTCTTGCCTGGAATGACATCGCAATGCTTTCATCCTTTAAGAAGGGATGTGAGATGAATTCATTGAGCTTGGCAATTTCTTCTTTACTTCTAGCCAATGGGATATCCCTAGCTAGGTCGTTCATGCGGTAGTACAGCTGCATAAACGCATTCATATTATCCAGTCTTGCCAAGTGAGCAGCTGCATCAGACAAGGTCGCTGCGACCTCTTTTGTTTTGTCTTGCTGGATAAGAACTTTTTGTTCCCAGGAGGATAATTCAATGTATAGGGGATACAGATCGTATTTGTCTGCGAGTTTTTTTCCCTTTTTAACCAAACTTAGACATTGGTCATAGAGACTTTTCTCGTATAAGATCTCAACTTGGTGTACGTATTCCTTGATTTTTAGGCTAACCGTTTTGCCAGAGTGATAAGAACTCAGGCCTCTCATGATTAGGTTATACAGGTAGTTTTTATCGGCAGCGAGGTATTTTCCTGGCACCCCTTTTTCTGCTAGTCCCTTGCCAATTTCTTGCTGATCATACTGGTCCAGATTTTCTAGCACCTCAAAAAGTATGAGATAGTTGTTTTTCTCTCCTATGATATGTCGTTTGGCAAAGATTTTAAAGTATCTTTTCTCCGACATTGTCATAGACTTTATGATCTCATATAATGGATCAGGCTTTTTCATGAAAAAGGTGGCTAGTTATAGTGTGCAAAATTACATTTTCATGACATAGGATGCAATTTTATTAAAAGAAATAACAAAATTTAGTATTTTCTAATAGGTTTTGAACATTCTTTCTCTCCAATATTCTAAAATTCGTTAACTATCCTTGGATGGATAATTATCTAAATCAGCTTTAACTCCTTCCCAAAATTTCAATTCTCTTTGAGCCTCGGTGGCTGGATCAAGAAGAAACTGTGCCAAATCTTCGTAAAGTTTTATTCTCCCATTTTGCATATGTCCTAGTTTATCGCCTATAATAATGGCCTCCTTGATATCGTGGGTAACAAATAGAGCTGTCATATTGAATTGCTCTTTCATCTTAAAGAACAGGTCCTGCATCTGCTTTCTTGTTTCCCCATCTAAGGCTCCAAAGGGCTCATCCAACAATAATACAGGAGGACTAATCACCAATGCACGCCCGAAAGAGACCCTTTGTTTTTGACCCCCAGAAAGCTGGTGCGTCATCTTATTTTCATGTTCACCCAATCCTAGGGCCTCCAACATAGCACCAACCTTTTCCTTGACCACTTTTTCATTTTCATGCTTTAGTCTCAGGCCAAAAGCAACATTTTCGAATACGTTTAAATGTGGAAACAATAAGGCCTCTTGATACAAATAGACAATCTTCCTCGCATTAGGTGGCAAATCGTTTAATGTTTGTCCTTTCCAAATTATCTCTCCCCCACTCTCCCTTTCCAATCCAGCAATTATTTTCAAAAGTGTTGTTTTTCCAGAACCAGATCTTCCCAGAACACTTAGGACTTGATTTTCTTCCAGCTGAAAATTCACCTGCTCTAGCACAGATTCTTTTTCGAAGGATTTTTCTATGTTCTTAACTTCTAGCATAATTTAAATCCACTGGTTGATGACAAATCTCTTGTTTACCCACAAAAGAATCAGAGGGGGCACGACCAACAAAACGCCACTTAAAGCTGCGAGAAATATATTCGTTTCTGTCACAAACTGGAATACTTGGATGGTAAGAGTCTTTACTTTACCTAATCCAATGAGTCTCGTTAATCCATATTCGAACCACGATATGAGAAAGGTCTGGAAAAAAACCACGAGAATGACCCCGCTTGATAATGGAATACTCACACGCCAAAAGGCCTGCCAGGCGGTTCCTCCTAAAGTTCTGGCTAGTTTCTCACGATCCAGCATGGAAGGGCTCCAAAAACCATTGTAGATAATAATAGCATAAGGTAAGGCGATGAGAAGTTGGGCGATCAGTACACCCAGGAAATTTCCTGAGAGGCCAAATTTGATAAAGAAGAACTGAATACCTGCCGCTAAAATCACAGGAGATAGGACAAAAGGGAAATAAGCCAATAACAACCACCATTTTCTCCAAGGATGAGTTGCCATCCATTTCCCTAAAAAGAAGCCTAGCAAGGTGGAAACAAAGGCAACGAAGATGGAAATAAGAATGGAAGTAAGAGACGTTTGTAGGAGTTCCCCTTCTACCTGAAACAATTGTATCCAATAGTCAAGTGTCCATGTGGTAGGCGAAATAGACGGAAAAAACCATCCCTTCATAAAGGAAAACAGAAGAAGAGTCAGAAAGGGAAAGGCAATTCCCAAGCCTATGATGGCTATGAAAAATCTAGGTCCTTTCTTCATGATGCTTTTCTTTTCTGGTGAAGGCTAAGAATGGCATACACTGCCACTAGAACAATCAAGGCATACATCCAGATCATAGCATATCCTTCTGGTTTATCCAGCAAATTGAAACGCTCTAATTTCCTAATGATGGTAACGGAAAGCATTTGAGGACTCGATTGTCCCAACAACAAGGGAATCTCATAAGAACCTAGGACAAAAAGAAAATAGAGAATGATGGTAGGTAAGCCTTGTTGTAACAAAACGGGGATTTTCACCTTCCACAGAATCTGATGTTTTTGGGCACCTAAAGAGGCACTAATTCCTCCCAGTTCCTTAACTCTTTCCGTCTGATACAACCCACGAAAAAAGATCCAAAAGAAAGGGGTCGCCATTAGTACATGAGCAATGATGATTCCTAGCCCTAATTCATCCTGAATCAATACAGGGAAATCCGTAATCTCTGAAATAATTCCAGCCTGAAACATCACCCTTGAAAAAACACCTGTGCGACTCAGCCATTGAAACATCAGAAAGGCGACAACCATGCCTGGTAAAGCAAGAGGCATATACATCCAGTAGGGATTTTCTCTGGATGGAAGTTTTATCCCCAGCGTTAACGTAAGACTTAAGGCAACACTTATACCAATGCTCAAAAGCGCAATGTATACGGAATAAAACAGAGATTTGAGAAATGTCCCTTCCTCCCAAATGGTGAGCAGTGCCTTTCCTGAAATTTCTTCATTCAACAATCCCAGTCCGCCAATGCTATACAAAAATGAATAGATCAATCCACCTCCTAAGGGTAAAACAATTAGGAGAAAAAAGAAGCCAGCATTGATATAGGATAGGATTCTATGCATGATTGTCCCTATTCTTCCCCATCGATGATTTTCTTAGCAAAATCGTCATAAAGACGAATCATGTACTCTGGAGCAGGCTCCATTACAGCATATTGTTCTATTTCTGATCTGGGAGGGGTTTGCTTTCTTTGCTGGGTGGACCTGAACTTTTCCTTCCATTCTTCGGGTAGCAAGTTTAGGGATAAGGAGGTGCCATCTCCCCAACCATCAGGTTGAAGTTTTTTGTATTGCGCTTCAGGTGAAAGCAGAAAATTAATAGTTTTCAAAGCCCCGGATTTGTGGGGGGATCTTGAAGGAATCCCGAGAAAATGGGAGTTTTTTATGATTCCACTTTTCCATGCATAACCTTTGGCAGAAGGAGGGAAAAGTCCTTCGAGTACTTTGTTGTCAACTCCATTATCGTTCATGGAAATGGAAAGGTCAATTTCACCATTGGCAAACAAGCGATGCATGGCTGCCAACCCCTCTGGAAAGGTTTCCCCCTTTCGCCAGAAATAAGGTTGAATCTCTCTGATATAATTCCAGAGAGAATCCCCAGCCTGTTGGTAAATGTCAGACTGAAAAGGCCCTTTGATAGCTTCACTCCCGCCTGCAAATTCAATCAGAAGGAGCTTAAGGAAGGACATTCCTGTAAAATCATTACTCAAGGTAAATTTACCAGGATTAGCCTTTACCCATTCTTTTAATGCCTTAGGATTGCTTGGAGGTTGAGGAGCTCGCTTTTCATCGTGAATCATGATCATTTGAATGGTTCCCCAAGGCGCCTCATAGCCATTCACCAATTGCTGAAAATCATATTTGATGAAGGAACTGCTTGTATCAACATAAGCTATATTTGACAAGCTATCCCATATAGGTCCGTATAGGCCATTGATTTGCTTCAGCTGGAAAAAAGTCTCCCCATTCACCCACACAACATCTATCTCACTGTCTGTTTTCCCTGCTTCAATTTCGGTCATGAGCGTCGAAACAATTTCTGTTCCCTGTCCCGAAACTAGTTGAAGATCAATGCCCTGTTTTTTCAATTCAGGAACAACATAGGTCTTCATATAAGAATTTATGACAGGATCTCCCTGCCACATCATCATATTGACCTGTTGAAGGTTTTGGTCAGGTCCACAGGAAAGTAGGAACCCACTGATAAGGAGAATACAAATCCATAAATACTTACCCATGCCGCTAAATAAGTGAATCAACCAGAAAAAAGAAGAAAGCCGAAGGAATTTCCCTCAGCTTACTCCCTGTTTTGTTTTAGAAAAGGTAATTGATGCTGAATTGGAACTGACGAGGAGGAGCCGCATTTCTAAATACAATATTAGAGGTAGCTGGCCCAGTTTGAATCTGGTTTGATTGTCTGGCGTTGTTGGCATAACCAGAGTAATTTACCGTATTCAAAACGTTGAATACATCAGCTCTCAACCGAAACTTATTTCCTGCTACGACAAAGTTGTATTCGGCACCCAAATCAAATGTATATGACCAAGGAAGTCTGCCACTGTTGCGGCTTTCTCCTGGGTATCGATCAGAATTTCCAACATAGGAATCTCCAAAGGAGCGTCCATCTCCATTGAGGTCAGTTGTAGGAGTTGCTCCTCCAAAATCAATTTCGTCCAAATTAGGAATCCAGTTGATAGGTTGTCCTGATTGGATGATTGAAGCCAAAGAAAAGGCCAAGCCTTTTACGGGGAACCATGTTACATATCCATTGATCACATGGCGACGATCGTTGATAGAAGGTCCCCATTCTGACTCATAATCATTTCCATCCATTGCACGGAAGTTGATCCCTTCTGTGTCATTTTCAAATTTGGAAAGGGTGTAGTTTACACGGTAAGCATATTTGTCATCTCCCCTATTCTTCTGAATGTTAATAGTCGCAGCAGAATATCTCGAACGACCAGCAGACTCAGTAATGATCACATTTCTTGCCACTCCAGTCAGCACTTCACCATTGATGGTGGCAGTGTTATTCGTGATTGGAATTACGCGGTCAGCATCTGCCTCTGCTTGGCTTCTCGGTACAACGTTGTTGGGATCATTTATGGGATAAAGGGCGGCTGCATTCAGGTTGTTGATTCTAAACAGATTGAATGAGCGATTATGCATCAAGTCTACGTAGACAAGCATGTTCTTGCCAATTTCTTGTTGATAGCCAAGTGTAAACTGTTGGGTATAAGGGTTGTCATAACCAAATGGGCTTAGGATTCTTCTGTCTCCAAAGAAAACCCCTTCACGATTGGCTTGTAATTCTGCAGAAGAAGGTCCACCTAGATAAGGAATGGTATTGCCTCCTACTGTATCAATCGTAGCACCAATATTTCCATCAAACAACACAGCATCTAAATCAGTATCTGCCGGTAGTTTTCCAGCATCAATAAGTGCCTGAACTTGTTTTCTATAATCAGAGGCCGTTGTATTTTGCTGAAGGGCATCACTGTAGATGGCATACATGATCTTATCATAAAATATCCCTGCTCCACCTCTGATACTGGCTCTATTGGGTAGCTGATAATTGAAAGAAAACCTAGGCGCAATGTTATCTACATCGCCTCTGGAAGCTCCTCCTCTAGATAGGTTGTCATAATCATAGCGAAAGCCAAGATTCAGGTTCAAGCGACTAGTTGCAGCCCACTGATCTTCAGCGTAAATGCTGAAGATATTCTGAACCTTACCAAAGCTAGAAGGACGTAGTTCTACTGTATAGGAAGTCACCAGTGGATTGACACTTACCAAATCCTGTACACCAAGAGCAGAACCTAGATTTTTATCCTGAATTCCTTGCAATCCCTCTTCATTTAGGACGACGGTATAGTTCCCATTTGGGTTTCCGCCTCCAAATAGCTGGTGGTCAGCGCTGATTAATTCTGCTCCAGCTTTAATGGTATGATTGCCTTGGTAGAAGGTGAATTTTTGCTGGATTTGTTGGGTGTTCTCCCTAGAATCAAATACATATCCAGGGTGTCCTAGAACAGCAATCGTCATGGCATCAGGGCCGATCACGGTAACTTGCGGATCGTCGGGATTGTCAGCACGTCCATAGTTCCAGCGAAAACGGGAATATTGGTAATTGGTTTCAGAGGTAAAATTGCTTCCTACATAGGTGTTTTTTGCAGCGATTAGCAAAGAATTTCTATCCTGACTATTACCTGCGGAAGGGAAGGCTACCCCACCTTCAAGTCCCCCACCCTGGCGATCGATATTAACCAATCCTCCATTGATTCTGATGGCAGTCCTGAATTTGTCAGACCAAATCTGATCAATTTTTCCAGATAGCAAGGTAAATCTATTGACGCCCCTTACTGTTTCATTGATCCCCAACTGGGGTACATTCAGGAGGTTGTCTTTGACATCAACAATCTGCTCCGCATTGATGTAATAGAAGGTTTTGTCTTTCTTTAAAGCGCCTCCTAAGGCAAATCCACCTTGAAATCGCTGAAAGCCATCCTTCACTTGGTTACCTGAAAGATCTCTCTGTGCAAACTCAGAAGGAGCATCAATTACTGCACCTGGACGGGTAACGAAAAATACTTCACCAGTTGTAGTATTGCTTCCAGATCTAGAAGTCAGGTTTATCGCGCCATTGTTTGTATTGCCAAACTCGACAGAAAAATTGCTATTCAGAACTGTTACGTCTTGTGTAAAGCCGACAGGCATTCTGAACTTTTGCCCGCCTAAAAAGCGTTCGTTGTTGTCCATCCCATCAATCATGTAATTGGTAAACAGCGAATTGGCTCCATTGATGGCGACATTTGGGGCTTCTGGGTAGAAACCAGTAGCCTGGGTTACATTAGGCAGTCTATATAGCACTCTTGTGATGTCTCTACCTTCTAGTGGCAGAACTTCCATTTCCTCTCTACTTAAACTGGCGGATACCTCAGCATTTACAGCATTGATAGAAGTAGCCGAATTGGAACCAATGATGATTTCATCCAATTCAAAAGAGGCCTTTGGCAGCAATGAGATGGAAGCAGAAGCGGGTTGATTAGATCTAAGAACGATCCCAGCCGCTATCCCCTTGTAATAGGTATCATCTTCGGAAATAACAGCCTGATAATTTCCTGCAACGGGAAGGCCCTTGAAAATCACAAGTCCCTGAGCGTTTGTAGTCTCTGTTATTTCAAGACCTAGCCCTTCATTCTGTAAGATTACTTGGACATTGGCAACTGCTTGTCCATCATCAGCATTCGACACACTCAGTCTTAGGTCTACTTGCCCAATTAAGAGCGTAGGCACCAAAAGTGCCATAAAAATGAAAATATGTTTCATATAAGTAATGGTTTGGTAAATATCATATATCTACAAATTCCTGTAAATCAGTGGAAACTGATACAAGACTTGAAGAGAATATTAAAGGCAAAAATGAAAAGGTGAATTAGGCTACCATGGGGGGAGCCCTAAGGGAAGATTGACCTACACATCTTTGTAGAGTAAGAAGGGGTAAATCAAAGTCGTAGTAAGTATGTGTTAAACTTATTTTGAGAAGTGTTTGACCCAGATTCAGGCTATTTCCACCTTGTCGAAGAAAACACTTGAAATCACTGGAATTGTCTAAATCCGCTTTCAAATGCAAGGTAGAAACGGGAATATGACACTCCTTGCTAAATTTCTGTAAATCTCTCCAGACTAAACTACTTTCCCATCTTACTGAAGAAATAGCTTTTCGGCAATATTGAGATTGGGAAATACCGAGCAGGTAGATCCCCCCGTCATGGCTAGGTCCTAAGACCATTTTTCCATTCTGTACAGCTTTCGATGCATTCAGTAGGTCTTGCGTTTGAAGACCAGTTGTATCATTTCCTACTGCTACAACATGCTCAAATCCATAGCTGAATACCTCCTCTATCGCATGAGAAAAGCGATCTCCAAAGGAATCCCCTCTTTGTTCATCTGAGTTGATGAGATAAATGGGTAATTCAGTTCTTTGGGAAAGTTTAAAGGTGTGTTCTGTCAACTTCCTACTGAAAGCAATATTTGCTTCATAACTCCCTGCTACCCACTGTTTGTGCTTTGCCTCTTCCTCGGGGGTACGGGCAAATATCAGGATGGCAGTATGTGTAGAGTTAGCTTTCAGAAATAAAAATTTTTCGGAAGATAGCCTGCGTAAGCGAAGCAGGAATGTCAAGTATCTGACATGAATAACAGAATAATGGCATTAACAAGTGATTTGTCGCCCTTGTTCTTCATATCGTCATTGCCTGATCAATTCTTCTGCATTTTGAATCGCCGAAGCAGTGGGTTGATCGCCACTAATCATCTCGGCAATGATACTTACCCTTTCCTGATGTCCCAATTCCACAACGTGAGAATAAGTCTTTTCGCCTTGTACATTCTTCTTGATCTGGAAATGCTGGTTTCCTTTGGCGGCAATTTGTGGCAAGTGTGTGATAGAAAGAATCTGGAAAGTCCTTGCCAATTGCTTCATAACAGCTCCTACCTTGTTGGCAATTTCACCGCTGATTCCCGTGTCAATTTCATCAAAGATCATGACTGGGAAAGAGGATTTTTCGGCCAAGGCAGCTTTGATAGCCAGCATAACCCGAGAAATTTCACCACCTGAAGCAATTTGAGCCAAAGGTCCGGCAGGCAGACCTGGATTGGTTTGGATGAGAAACTGAACCTTATTCAGGCCACTAGCTAAGGGCTTGATATATTGATCCCCAACTTGAAGGTTTCCAAGGGAATGTTCGTGGCGGAATAAATTCACCTGAAACTTCGCTTTCTGAAAGCCAACTTGGGCTAAGAGTTGGTCTATCATTTGCTCCAAATAAGGCTTCGCCTTGAGTCTTTTCTCCTCTAACCTTAAACCCAAATGGACCAGTTTTTCCTTTTCTTGAGATTCTTGCGTTTTAAGACTTTGAATCGTTTCATCAAGAGAGTCAAATTCGATTAGCCTACCAGAGACTTCTTCGTACAAAGCTACCAGCTCAGCTCCTGACTTCTTTTGATATTTCAGTTTTAGGTTATGGTAAACCCCGAGACGTTGTTCGATGAAAGCGAGTCGAGCGGGATCTGATTCTACTGTTTCCAACATATTCTGGAAGGAAAAAGAAGCGTCTTTGATCTTTTCCAGCACTTCATCTAAGTCACTCACAGAAGATCCTAATTGCGCATTGACATGAGAGACCTTTCTCAAAGCACCTACTACTTCGCTCAAATCATTGTAAATTGAACTATCTTGCTGATACATTTTCTCAACAGCTCCACCTAAGGCACCTCGGATTTCCTCGGAATTCTGTAGGAGGTTCAATTCTGATTCCAATTCTTCTTCTTCTCCGTCTTTTATATCTGCCTCTCCTAATTCCTTCACCTGGTATTGCAGGTATTCCATTTGTTCCTTGGCTGTCT
The DNA here is from genome assembly GCA_039817415.1 of Bacteroidota bacterium. Taxonomy (GTDB): domain Bacteria; phylum Bacteroidota; class Bacteroidia; order J057; family J057; genus JALEFZ01. The sequence continues at coordinate 84,998 of JBCBVV010000017.1, read as the reverse complement.
TTTCTTGTGCTTCTAGCTCTGCAATCCTTTTGGTGATAGACTCGGTCTTTTTGAGCTGCATACCAAACTGCCCAACCAAATCATCATTAGAAGCGAAGTTGTCCAGCAAATTCAACTGCTTGTCCTGAGATAATAATACTTGATTATCATGCTGCCCATGGAGGTCGAGCAATAAGGAACTCACCTCCCTTAAAATTTGAAGGGATACAGGGGTATCATTAATAAAGGCACGAGTTTTTCCATTGGGCCTTATTTCCCGACGTAAAACGACCTCTTCCCCGTCCATGTCAAAGTCTTCGAATGCATTCAATTGGGTTACAATGACAGATGCCAAATTCCCAAAGGTGGCCTCCAGTATGCACTTTTCATCGTGCATAAAAACGAAGGAGGTATCTGCTCTTTTTCCCATCACAAGGCCCAAGGCTCCAATCAAAAGGGATTTACCTGCACCTGTTTCTCCTGTAAGGATATTCAAACCAGATTTGAAGTCAATTCTAGTTTCTTTAAACAGGGCATAATTCTTTATATACAGTTGCTTTAACATAGCAGATTATTGGAGCTTTAGGCCTATCCCATATTGGGATCTCATTTGATGCAAATGTAGCATAAAAATCAGATTATCAGTCGAAAATACCAAAAATAATGGCATTTTGCTTCTGGAAACAAAATATTTTAGTAGCAATCACCGAAGTGAGCCTACTTTTTGATGTACAAACCTTAGTTTTATGATCAGGTATTGAAGGATTAAAGGGGAATTAAGACGGAGATTTAAATTCATATTTAGCCTGTAAGGGGATATGATAAATATCATGATCTGTTGGGGAATAAGGCTAATTTTTGCTTGTTTGTGGGTTGATTAGAATAAGGAAATTTCACCTACATAAAATTGGACACACATTATGGCAAATAGCTATGATCTTATCGTGATAGGTAGCGGCCCTGGAGGCTATGTAGCTGCTATCCGAGGCGCTCAACTAGGCTTGAAAGCAGCGGTGGTAGAAAAGGAAAATTTGGGAGGCGTTTGCTTGAACTGGGGTTGTATTCCTACAAAAGCTTTGCTGAAAAGTGCTGAGGTAATGAACTACCTCAAGCATGCTGATGACTACGGTTTGAAGGTAGATGGAACGGTTAGCCATGACTTCGACGCAGTAGTACAGCGTTCAAGAGGAGCAGCTGACCAAATGAGCAAAGGCGTTAGCTTCCTGTTAAGAAAAAACAAGGTGGATACCTTGATGGGAGTTGGTAAGGTAACTCCAGATAAAAAGGTGGTCGTTACTGATGCTGAAGGTAAAACACAGTCTTACGAAGCCAAGCATATTATCCTGGCTACTGGTGCAAGAGCTAGATCTCTTCCTTCGATGGCCATTGACCACGATAAAATCATTGGATACCGTGAGGCTATGACTTTGAAAAAGCAGCCTAAATCCATGATCATCGTAGGATCAGGGGCTATCGGAATGGAGTTCGCTTACTTCTACCACAGCATGGGTACAGAAGTAACCATTGTTGAATACCTTCCCAATGTTCTTCCACGTGAAGATGAAGAAGTCTCTACTCAGATGGCACGTATCTACAAAAAATCTGGCATCAAAATCAAAACTTCTTCTGAAGTATTGAAAGCGGAGACTTCTGAAGCGGGTGTGAAGGCAACCGTTAAGACCAAAAAGGGAGAAGAGGTTCTTGAAGCAGAGGTAATGCTTTCTGCTGTTGGAATCGTCGCCAATACAGAGAATTTAGGTCTAGGTAATCTAGGGATCCAAATGGAACGAGGCCTTGTTCAAGTAGATGAATTCTACCGTACGAATGTACCAGGGATTTACGCCATTGGAGATATGACACCTGGAGCAGCTCTCGCACACACGGCTTCTCATGAGGCGATTGTATGTGTAGAAAAAATTGCCGGTAAAAACCCCGATCCAATTGATTACAATAACATTCCTTCTTGTACATATACACAGCCTGAGGTTGCCTCTGTAGGATATACAGAAAAGGCGGCCAAGGAAGCTGGGTATGAACTCAAGATTGGAAAGTTTCCCTTCACAGCTTCTGGCAAAGCAACAGCTACTGGAAAGCGTGATGGATTTGTAAAGGTGATCTTTGATGCAAAATATGGTGAGTTCCTAGGCGCACATATGATTGGTGCTAATGTTACTGATATGATTGCGGAAGTGGTTGTTGCTAGAAAACTAGAAACGACTGGACACGAGATCATTTCTGCTGTCCACCCCCACCCTACCATGTCGGAAGCTGTGATGGAAGCTGCCGCTGCAGCTTATGGTGAAGTCGTTCATTTGTAGAAAAGAAGATCTCATTTTATAAAAAATGGGGGCCATTAGGTCCCCATTCTTATTTGTTAGCCATGAAACAACGTCAATATCTCTTTATGATACTTTGGGAAAACCTTCGACCCTTTTGGTCCATCCAGAGGAGCCTGTACATGCCATCTGGAAGATGATCTAAAGGGAATTGTTTTCGTTCTCCTGCCAGGAAACCAGTTTGTTTACGGAATAGAAGCCTTCCTCCCGAATCAAATAGTTGGATCAAACCTTTTGTACTTTCTCCTGATCCATTTTCTAGGAAAAAATGGCTTTTAGCAGGATTGGGGTAAAGACTTAATTCAGCTTCTTGGATAAGCTCCTCGTTGTCAACTGTATTCACGTCCACATTAAAGAATATTGTATCAGCTCCACATTGATAGTTAAAGGCAATTACCCGCAAGGTATACATCCCTGCTTGACCATACTGGTGGATGAGATGTGTCCAACTAGAATCTTCTGGATAAAAGGCAAGCGTATCTCCATCACCCAAATCCCAATTGAACCACTCTACATAGCTTAGGTAATCCTTGGTAAAGGTGACTTTAAGAGAATCCCCCTGAGTTGATATATACTTTTGGTTGAATCCAGTATTTATGTTCTTCCCTTCAATGATCTTAACGGAATCTTTTACCCTACAAAAAAGCGTATCTGTTCTAAAAAGGGGTAAGGCTGTATCTGCTTCAACGGTTAGCCAAAAGCTGTCTCTACCCGAAATGAAAGGTTCCTCTGCATAGGTAAGGAAAGAATCACTACCGGTATTCCACTGATAATTCCTATAATCACCGTAGGAAAGGGCCATGGTAGTTCCACATCTCCATGGAGTTACATCATCAATGATTGAATATTTTTTATCATAAGGGGCTTGAAAGGCTAAGGTGTCAAAATCTTGGCACTGATTATTGGGATCAATGCTCCGATCTACTAAAAAAGTATAGAATAAGGCTTCATAATCCCCTCTACAAGGAGCTTGGAAAGCCACCGTGTCTCTTTCATCAAAAAAATCAAGTGCATACCTACCTGGTGCATTCCACGAAATCATATTGGCCTGATACCCTACAACCTCTTTTGATAAACCAGGCTTTATCCAGAAATAGGAACTATCGCCTATGGTATAATGGCCTCTATCTTCGAGTGCTCTGCTCGGAGCAAGGATAGGAACTTCAATAGAGTCTTGTAGTAGGCATCCTTGAAGGTTTAATTCAGCATAAATCCATACTTTCTTATTTTCATTTTTATTGAGGTCGAAATAGTTCACATCAGCTCTTGCAGTTGAAGAGCGATCACCAGTTGACCATACCAAAGGTATGTTATTAGCCGAATGAACTTCTGTGTATTCCTGAAGGCAGTTGAGCTCATAATCATCACCGATTAGCTCAAATTCATCTAAATTGGTCCTATATACCGTCCAGTCACTCGCTTGGAAATCCCCCACTCTAGAAAAATTTCCTCCAACGAATAACTCCCCATCTCTTAAAAAGAGACTATTTACCCTAGAAGATCCGCCAGGATCAGTTCCACTAATACCTTGTTGTAAGGCTTTCCAACCTACACTAGGCTCATATTTGATTATACGATCTGCAGGGACACCAGCTATGCCAGAAAATTCGCCTCCTACATACAACTCTCCATTGTCATCATAGGCCAAGGCCCTTACAATTTGAAAATAAGGTGTGGCGGGAGCAAAAACGGCTTCAACTTCTCCCCTCGTTTTCCATTGACTGCCATCCCAAAACATAAGTCCAGCCGATTGTAACGTACTGCCATTGGTTTGGAAGGCAGTTTGGATATTCCCTCCAATGGCAATCTCTTCGGTCAGTGGATCTTTTGCCAAGGCGTAAACATCGTTGTAAAATCCAAGTCCTCCCCCAAGGGCAGACCAATTGGTTCCATCAAAAACGGCGACTCCATCTACCGCTAAACCATTGATAGATGAAAAAGTACCTCCTACATATAAGAGGCTATCCCCATCATTTAGGATCACTTCTATAGTTCCACCTTGAATGTTGGCAAATTGTGTCCAGATGCCAGAGGAACTTCTTGCCCCCAATCCATTGATCGCAACTCCATCAATGGCAGTGAAGTTACCAGCAGCCAGGATTTGGCCATTCCACCAAGCACCTGTTGTTACGGTTGAAAAATTCCCTGGACCGGAGAGGCTTGTAGCTAAAGGCGTCCAGCTAAATTGAGTACTGCCACCAAATGGTGTTTGTGCGGTTATCAAGGCGATAGAGGCAGCTCGAATGGGATTTAAACCTAGTTTATTATTAATACCCAAGGTATCAAAAACACCCACGATCAATAAGCTATCTCCATTCCATGTCTTTTTAGTGGCTATATCTCGAATTTGACTAGGATAAAATCCTTGTACGCCTAATCTACCTAACTCAGGAAATCCATTGTCAGGAAGAGAAGATATGCCTTTTACTTGTTCGTCTCCCACATACTCAAACTGTCCCCCCATCAAAAATGGTGTAATGGTATAAATTTCAGTTTGGTAGCCTCTTGTCCCCTCACCCAAGACATTTACAGCTTCACTTTGGACACTTTGATCCCATTCCCAGCCAACAAGGTACCTACAAAAACTACTATCAAATTTGGTAAAATTACCGCCTATCAAGATGCCATTATCAGATTGCCCAATGGCTGAAACTTCTTGACCTGGCTGTGCTTGTGTAACACCTCCTCCTAGTGAGTTCCAGGTGTACGTATTCAAGTCATATGAAGCTATATATTCTCCAGGTGAAGGAGTAAAGGGATCGGCATCATCGCTGTTAAAGTTCCCCCCAACATATAAGATATTTGTCGACGGGTGAATGAACAGATCATAGGTGGCCCAAAGGCCAGAAGACTTTCTCCCTAAGCCTGTCAAATAGTTTGTGCTTTGTCCAGCATAATTTAGTCTTGCAAGACCTGTCCCTACCCCAATAGAAGGATAAAACGCTCCGAAGACGCCGCAGAAATAAACATCTCCAGTCCCAGGTTCAATAGCTATATCAGATACCCTTCCTGGAAAACTGTTAGTGAGGCTAAATTCTCGAATTCCACTCCCAAGGGGTTCCCACCCTCCATTTGAAGACCACTGTGCAGTGCTGTATACTGTGTCTGCCCCATTTATTTTGCTAAAATGCCCTCCGACCAACAAATGACCATTTTGATGCATTTCTAAGGCAAATACGTATCCCTTATCGTCCGTACTTAGGTTAAATGTTCCTATGCCTTGCCCCATTGCAGACCAAGTCTGTGCATTCAAATCGTACAAAGCAATGTTTTTGACTGGAATGAGCTGACCTATATTTCTAGCTTGATCGAAAATGCCGCCTACAAATAGTGTATCATTATGGAAGACGATATCATAGACCATAGATCCTTCCACCCCTTGTCCCAAGGCTTCAAAAGTCCCCAAATGAGGATTGTATTTTACGATGTTTTTGGAGGCCGTAAAGTTTCCATTAAGGTCTTCAATCCCTTCAAAAAAACCGCCTATGTATAGATTTCCTTGATCATCCAATTCAAGGGACTCCACCACTCCATTGCCACAGCTCGTACAAGTAAAGTCTCCTAATTTGCTCCAATTTTCCCCATCCCATGCAGCCAATTGTTGGATATTTGTATCGCCTCCGTAATCGGTGCCATTGGCCACATAGGTAAGCCCTCTATCTGGGTCAAAGAGAATCGCTTTTGGCAGCGTTCCCATTCCCGGTGTAGATGGAGATTGGGTATATACTCCTTCACAGTTTTGGGCCTGAATCCATATAGAGGAAAGGATCAGCCACCCTAGAATCATGTTTGTTTTTAGATGTTTCATAAGGACAGATTGTTGTGTCTGTCCTTTCTTACAGGAGAGAAGCTAAAATTGGCTCATCCCATCCAAATTTATTTTATCACAGCCAACAAGGAGTCTATTTCCCTAATATTAGATGCCAGTTTAAGTTTCTGCATACTTTCCAGGCTCTTCTTTAAATAAGGTTCAGCCGCTATCTTTTTGCCTTGATAAAAGAGCGCTTGTCCAAGGAACATTTGCCCAAAAGCTACAACTCTATGATCATCAGGGAGGATGCCTCCAATCTCCTCCAAGCCCTTTCTGGCATATCTTTCAGCCTCTTTGTATTGATGTTGAGTAGTTTTTAATCTTCCTAATGCCAAATAACAAGCAGCTGTGTTTTGATGACCCTTCGGCAGGTTGGATTGATTGATCGTAAGTGCTTTCACATAAGCCTTCTCTGCTACTTCAAATTGTTTCAAGGCCATGTTGGCATGCCCCTTCGACAACCAAGTGGGGGCATTATACAAATGGTTGTAACCGAAGACCTGCCACTTTAATTTAAGGGTCTCTTCTAATATAGAATCCTGTTGGGTGTACTTCTTTTGCCCACCAAGCACGTTTGCAAGGTCATTCAAAAGCGCCGTAATCAACCAGTCAGGTTCCTTAGCCAATTTTTGGTAAAGTGATATGCCTGTCGTGAAATATCGATAACTAGAATCCCATTGCTGTAGATACATGAACTGCTGACCAATCTGATAATAGAACCTCACATGGGAAAAATTCTCTTTCCCCAGATTATTTTTGTTTATGCTAAGGCCAGAATCCGCTAATTGAATGGCTTTTTCGTATTGGCCGAGGTTGGATTTGATCCTTGACCAGATCAGCAGGTTATTAGCCCTACTGCTTTTAAAGTTTCTGTCTAAGATCGAGTCAGCTTTCCAATTGAACAGTTTATTTGCCTCTGAAAAAAGGCTATCTGCTACCTTGACATGCCCAACAGCCGAACGAAATTCACCGTAATCCATCAAAATCAAAGAATTTCTGGCATTCCGCAAGGGAGAAGGAGTCAATTGATGAATAGCGTCCAAGGCTTGCCTAAAGGATGAATCTGCTTCCTTGAAATTTCCCAAGGTGTAGGCTGCTGTCCCCATAAAATGCTGAATCGTAGCAAAATCGTAGGAATCACATGCATGATTTGCCTTACAAAGCGAATCTAATAGGGCCAATACCTGAACTGATTTTTCATAATTTTCTAGTTTTCGATAATAGTCAATGCTTACAAATAACAGTTCTTTTGTCAAAACGGGTTCCTCCTTGAACTTATCTTTAAAAGCTTTGACTGATCTGTCCAGCATCAATAATATGGATTGATTTACCGTAAGTGTATCTGAATCTTGCGAAGAGGAGCCGTAGGGATCGTGAATATCCATTACCGTTTCAAGAAAATCTCGAACCGCCATTTCCTTCGCCAAGGCTTGTTCTTGGACTTGAAGCGCCCTTTTCGTCTTGGTTGTTTCTTTAGAAATCACAAATAGCCCAACTAGCAACAGCAAAAAGGAAAGACTCAGTAAAGAAACAGCCACTCTATTTCGTTCAATAAATTTTCTCGACCTGTAATTCCAATTCCCATATTTTAGGCTAATAGGTTGATTCTGCTGGTATGCTTTTAGATCCTGTATCAACTTCCTGACATCCTGGTACCTTTTGGAAGGCTCCTTCCTTATACAGGCCATGATGATGTTGTCAAGATCGCCATTTATCAACTGTCTATTTTTGCTGTTCTGCGCCAAGCTACTAGGGCTCTTGGGAATATGATGAAGAATATGTTGGTTTCGTTCAATCATATTTTTCCCTTCAAATTGGAAAGCTCTTTTCTCCGTTAGCATCTCATATAGAAGTAGACCCAATTGATACACATCAGAGCTGGTTTGAAGGGAGATACCTTGAATTTGTTCAGGCGAGGAATACTCAGGTGTAAATGCTTGGGTCTGAGTCTGAGCAGATGTCCCCTCTGAGGAATCTATTAGCTTGGCGATCCCAAAATCAAGTAGTTTGGGTTCACCATTTGGATCTATGAGGACATTGGAAGGTTTTATATCACCATGAAGAACGAGCTGTGTATGCGCATAGGCAATGGATTCTGCTATTTTAAGAAAAAGATCAATTTTTTTGTGAAGGTCTAACTTGTGATGTGTCACATAGTCCATGACATGCTTTCCATCTACATATTCCATGATGAGGTAGGATAATCCATCCTTTGTTTCCCCGCCATCATAAATCTGCGCAATATGTGGATGTTGAAGGTTGGAGAGGATTTGTTTCTCTCTGCGGAATTTTCTTCCTAGGCCTCGATTCCAGGGATCTGGATGAACGAATTTTATGGCTACATCTTGGTCGAAGTCGCCTTTGGTCCTTTTCGCCTTAAAGACCTTCCCCATTCCGCCCATCCCAATTTCTTGGACAATGCGGTAAGTTCCTATCTCAAGGTCAATGAAATCATAGGAAACTTCATCCAAATGAAAAGCTTGTGATAGTTCCCCTTCCAAATGCTGAAAAAAATCTGAGGAAGGATCGATATTGGCTAAGAGCAGGTTGATTTCTTGAAGGAGGGTTTCATCTCCCTGGCAAGCATGCTGAAGGTAAGTTTCACGCTCTTTACCAGATAAGTGTAGACTTTTTTCGAAAAGCTCTTGAATATTTTTCCATCTAGCTTGATCCATAATATCCCATTTACCTAGCCTACAGGAGAAAGGTCAATATTGGCTCAGTTTTTCGTATTTATTCTGCTGAACAACCATGCTTTGGCAAGGGTCCAGTCTCTTTTGGCTGTTGCAGGAGAGATATCAAGTAAGTCAGCTGCATCCTCAATGGCCATCCCTCCAAAGAATCGTGCTTCTACCAATTGATGCTGTCGAGGAGCAAAATGCTCTAATTCTTGAAGGGCTTCATGCAGAGATAAAAACCTTTCCGCTGATTCATGGGTCATGGAAATCATCCCCTCAAATTGGGAAAAATCTTCATTCTTAATTCCCTTCCCCCTTTTAAGAGCCATTTTCTGTTCTACATAATTGATAAGAATATGGCGAATAGCCTTAGCAGCCACTCTACAGAAATGAGTTTTACCTTTATAAACAGGATTCTCATTTTTATCCAGTTTCATGTATGCCTCATGGACAATGGCGGTTGTATTGAGTGTCTCTAAGGAATAGAACCTAAGCTTTTGCCGATGAGCAATTTTCTTGATTTGCCTGTAGGCTATATCAAATGCTTCTTGAATGTTGAGTTCATTTTCTTCCATCTCTCTTGACTATCAAATAAACTGCCTACTGAGGTTTGAACCTAGATTATAAGATACAACAAAATGAATATTAATGGTATTTTTGGGGCTTACCATTTTTTGGTTGCTTGAAGGGAGAGATAGATAATTCCTTGCTAGTCAACTGTCTATAGAGTTCTGGTTTGCAGACAGGTTTTGTAAGATAGAAGGATTGGTAAGGGTAGAAATTGAGCTTGATAAGCTCTAATGCAAAAGCATCTGAAGCATCGCTTGAACCACCTGAACCCTCACGCTTCTCCTATCTCCTTTAAATACATACTCCTCGACTTGTTCGGTCCCATTGGACTTAACAAGGGCAACATAACTAAGGCCTAAAGGTTTTTCAGCCGACCCACCCGATGGTCCTGCAATGCAACTCTCCGCCAAGGCCCAGTCGCATTCTCCCAGACTTAGGGCCCCTTTAGCCATAGATAAGGTAACTTCTTCACTGACCGCGCCATGCTCTATCATCAAAGGAGAAGGCACCTTAAGTACCTTCTCCTTTGAAATATTGCTATAGCAAACAAATCCTTGATGAAATATTTTGGAAGAACCTGGGATGGTCGTGAGCAGACCTGAAGCAAGGCCTCCTGTTCCTGATTCGGCCATGGCAATTCTAATGGACTGCTTAGTTAAATATTCTACTACATCTTCTGCCAAGGCAATCAATGAATCTGGAATCATCTCAACACGAATTTATTGGGTTACCCAAGCCTCTAGCATGTCAATTTCGCCCTCAGGTGTAAGGGTAACATCCTTTAAGGCTGCTGGTAAAAGAACAGCATCGCCCATTTCTATATTTAAAGAACCATGACCATAATCAAGTTTGGCCTTTCCAGAAGCTACCACATAGATCACAAAGGAATCCAGCTTATTGTACTTTCTTATAGCCCCTTGGGTTAGATGTAATCTATTGGTAGTAAAGTAAGGACAGCTAGCCAGTTCAACAGGCTTATTTTTTTCTACTTCGTACTTCGTTTTGATATCGTCATAGTACTTGTAGTCAATGGCTGCCAGTGCCTGCTCAACATGCAATTCACGCTTCTTTCCATCTGCCCCAACACGATCAAAATCGTAAATTCTGTAGGTGATATCAGAAGTCTGCTGAATTTCGGCTAATAGAAGTCCTTTTCCTATGGTATGCACCCTTCCTGCAGGGAGAAAAAATACGTCTCCTGCTTCGGCCATTTCTCTGTTTAATATGTCTGTCAGTCGGCCAGAATTGAAGTGTTCTTCATAAATTTCTTGGCTGACTTCTCTATTGAAACCAGAAATTAGGCTAGCTCCAGGATCATTCTGCATGATATACCACATTTCTGTTTTGCCAAAGCTATTGTGGCGTTCCTTCGCTAGTTCATCATCTGGATGTACCTGGATCGAGAGGTCATCATTTGCATCGATAAACTTGACCAAGAGTGGAAATCTATCCCCAAAGGCCTCATATACCCTATTCCCAAGAAGTTCGCCTTTATATTCAGACATCAAATCAGTCAACTTTTGACCTGCTAGTGGTCCTTCCTTGACGATTGAAATATGTCCGTCTACACCTGAGATCTCCCAGGTTTCACCACAGTTTCTCAAATCTCCATAGTCTTTCCCCAATACTTCTCTGATTTTGGTTCCGCCCCAGAGTTTTTCTTTAAAATAGGCGTGAAAGCGAAGGGGATACAATTGAGTGGATGTTGCCATGTGTTTTGTGAAAATTCATTAATAGTTCGACAAACTGAATGAATAAGTAGTTAATAGTGTTAAGCGAATCAAATGAATTTTTCTCATAAGTCCTTAAGCTGGAGCACTAAGTTGTCCATTCCTGTAAGAATTTGGAAAAAACAGACGCCTTGGCTGCTGAAATGGACCAAACTATCTAAAACTTCTGTTAACATACCACATCTAAGTTGGAACTTTCTTTATATTCGAAACTTGTTGGAAAAGGGCACTTTAAATACTTAGGTTAACCCCCCTAATCCTGCAAACAGACTGATTTTACCATCACAGGCCAAAAACTGAACAAGATGTTCCGAAAAATCCTACTCATTTGCCTACAGTTATCTTTTCTGGGAGCATTTTCGCAAGCTCCAATGCCCGCAAAATCTTCAGCCGAAATCCAGCACATGCTCAGAAACCTTAGAGTGTTGGGATCTGTTCTGTATGTCGCTGCCCACCCAGATGATGAAAACCAGCGATTAATTGCCTATTTCGCCAAAGGAAAAGGCTACCGTACAGGCTATTTGGCCTTAACAAGAGGAGATGGAGGGCAAAATCTTATTGGAAACGAAAAAGGTCCACTCTTGGGAATGCTGCGTACGCAGGAACTACTTGGAGCCCGTCGTGTAGATGGTGGCGAGCAGATTTTTTCCAGAGCTTATGACTTTGGCTATTCTAAAACCCATGATGAAACGCTTCAAATATGGGACAAAGAAAAAGTACTCGCTGATGTGGTTTGGGCCATTAGAAAATTTAGACCTGATGTGATTGTTACCCGTTTTGCTACTCCTGAAAAGGGAGGCGGAGGCCACGGTCACCATACCTCTTCCGCCATCTTAGCCCATGAAGCTTTTGACTTGGCTGGAGATAAAAATGCCTTCCCCGAACAACTCAAATATGTAGAAACCTGGCAGCCCAAACGCTTATTGTGGAACAATTACTGGGTTTTCAGGAGATACGAACCCAATGAAGAAGAACTGAAGAACATCATCAAAATCAACGCCGGTGAGTATGATGCCCTTCTGGGAAAAAGCTATGGTGAAATAGCGGATGCAGCCCGTTCTATGCACAAATGCCAAGCATTCGGCGCCGCTCTTCGAAGAGGAGAAAGAGTAGAATACCTCGATCATGAAAAAGGCGAAAGATCAGAATCTGGAGACCTATTTGGTGAGATTGATGCTACATGGGGACGTGTAAAGGGGGGTGATAAAGTAGGAAAACTACTGGATAAGGCCTACAAGGAATTTAGCCCGATTGATCCTTCAGCTTCCGTCCCTACCCTACTCAAAGCATATAACCTTCTCGATGGATTGAAAGGTCATTATGTTGATGTAAAAAAGGAAGAACTGAAAATGGCCATTGCCTATTGTGCAGGTCTTTGGTTTGAGGTGCAGTCTGCCTTGCCTACTATTCCGATCGATGAAGTTGGTGAAGCTGATATCAAATACCTTAAGCGTTCCAATTATCCTATCAAGCTTAATTCTGTAGAGATTTGCTTTGGTGAATTCCAGAAAAAGTACGAATACAATGAGCAACTTGGGGATAATGACAAGGTGGTTACCAAGACCGTCAATCTAAATGCAGCAGGTTCTCCAGTAGGACAGCCATACTGGTTGGTAAAAGATCAGTCAAAAGGTCTGTTTGATGTAAATGAGCAGGAATTGATTGGACTTCCAGAAAACAAGGCCGCTGGCGAAGGTATTTTTTCCTTTGAAATTGATGGGACAACCCTAGAAATGGCAACTCCTATCGTACACAGATATGTAGATCGTGCGGTAGGTGAATTATATCGCCCTTTCCAGATTACTCCAAAGATTACGGTTAACATATCAGAGAAGGTGGTTGTCTTTTCTGACCTCGCGCCACGTGAGATAGATTTGAGAATTAAAAGCTTTGCAGCTGGAAGAAAGGCACAGGTTAGATTTGAAGTCCCAGAAGGCTGGGAAGTTACCCCTCCCATTTTATCCTTTTCTTTTGAAAATGAAGGCGAAGAGAAAGTAACGACGATAAAGGTAAGTCCTCCAACTACGGCTTCTGAAGGTAATTTGAAAGTGATAGCCGAAGTAGATGGAAAGTTTAGCTCCTACAGCGAGCAGGAAATTGCCTATGGACACATTCCTACACAGCTGATTTTTAATCCATCCTTGACCCGCCTGGTAAGAGTAGATTTGAAGAAGGAAGGGGAAAAAATTGGATATATCATGGGCTCAGGTGATGAGATCCCAAGGTCTCTTCAACAAATGGGCTACCAAGTAGACCTATTGAGTGATGCAGATATAACGCTTGACAAATTAACGGAGTATGACGCTGTGGTAGCTGGAATTAGAGCCTACAATACCAATAGCCGTATGCCATACCATCAGGATGTCATCTTTGAGTATGTCAAGCAAGGAGGAAATTACATTGTCCAGTACAATACTACCTATGGTATTTCTACTAAGCAGCCGGGGCCTTTCCCTATTACTCTTTCAAGAGACAGAGTGACGGTTGAGGAAACCATGCCTGAGTTTTTGGCACCTGATCATCCTATCATGAATCAGCCCAACAAGATTACTCAAAAAGATTTTGAAGGATGGATTCAGGAGCGTGGCTTGTATTTTCCTGCCTCATGGGATGATAAATACACCCCGATTTTGTCATGGAATGATCCGGGTGAAACAGCTAAGAAAGGTTCTCTATTGGTAGCTCCATTGGGAGAAGGATATTTCATTTACACAGGGATTTCATTCTTTAGAGAATTACCTGCTGGGGTATCCGGAGCCTATAGATTATTTGCGAACATGGTTTCAATTGGAAAATAATGGACAAAGACAAGCAGCAAAAAAAACAAGAGGAGAACGCTGAACTAAGGGAGGTATTTCCCTTCTTCAAATCTTGGAATGCCCTCTATGCCTTTGTTCTAGGCGAATTGGTCGTACTTATCATTTTGTTTTATCTCTTTAGCCAAAGTTTCTCATGAATACGATCGATTGGTTGGTGATGGGGGGAACAATCCTCCTGATTATCTTATACGGCTTATGGAAAAGTAGGGACACCAAGGGACTGAAGGGATATTTGCTGTCAAATAATGACTTGAAATGGTGGACAATTGGCTTATCCATCATGGCTACCCAGGCAAGTGCGATTACCTTCCTATCTACGCCTGGCCAGGCATTTAACGATGGAATGCGTTTCGTACAGTTCTATTTTGGGGTTCCCATTGCGATGGTTTTGATTTCCATGATAGCTATACCAATCTATCGCAATCTCAACGTCTTTACGGCATATGAATACCTTGAGAAAAGGTTCGACTTGAATACCAGAATACTGGGAACCATTCTTTTTCTAATTGGTAGAGGCTTAGCTGCGGGAATCACCATTGTGGCGCCTGCTATTATTCTTGAAACAATCCTTGGTTGGGAAATTTGGATAACCTGTGTAGCAATTGGGGTGTTGGTAATGGTGTATACAGTTTCAGGTGGAACCAAAGCAGTAGCTCAGACCCAACAACAACAAATGGCGGTCATCCTTATCGGAATGGTGATTGCTGCTGTCCTTATGGTAAACGCCCTTCCTGAAAGTGTAAGCTTGGGAAAAGCAATGAGTATTGCAGCAGCTAATGGTAAAATGAATGTCATTAGTTTGCCCAAGAGTTTCGGAGATTTCTTTCAGGATAGATATAATCTTCTATCAGGCCTGATCGCAGGCTCTTTCCTTGCCCTATCTTATTTTGGAACAGACCAATCTCAGGTTCAGCGGTATTTAGGGGGCAAATCCGTTTCTGAAATTAGAATTGGCTTACTCTTTAATGGCATTTTTAAGGTTCCGATGCAGTTTGGAATCCTGTTTATAGGCGCGATGATGTTTGTTTTTTACCAGTTCGCCCCTACCCCAATGCTCTTCAATGCGGCTGAACGGGAAAATATCATGAACTCCGAATGGGCATATGATTATCGTGATGCTGAAGAAATGTACAAAAGCCTAGATGAAGACAAATCTGAAGCTTGGCTAAAGTGGGCGGAAACAAATGAAGATCAGTATAAACGAGAAGCTCTTAGACTAGAAGAACAAGGAAAAAAAGTTCGAGAAACTGCCTTGAGTCAAATAAAAAAGGTCAATCCGGAAGCGAATATCAAAGACCAGGACCGAATTTTCTTAAACTTCGTATTAGGATATCTACCTGTTGGCCTAGTGGGTTTATTGATGGCAGTAATTTTTTCTGCAGCAATGTCTTCTACCGCGGCAGAATTAAATGCTCTTGCCTCCACCTCTAGTGTGGATATTTACAAGAGACTGATTAAGCCAGAAGCTTCCGACGATCATTATTTACTGGTCTCGAGACTTCTGACCCTCATGTGGGGAATTTTTGCTATCATATTCGCCATCATAGCAGGCCAATATGAAAACCTCATTGAATATGTAAATATTCTGGGCTCTCTTTTCTATGGAACTATCCTTGGCTTATTTGTTGTTGCCTTCTTTATGAAGCGCATCAAGGGGAAGGCGGTTTTTCAAGCTGGAATCTTGGCTGAGATTTCCGTAGTAGCGATTTACTTTTCGGATGTTGTAGGATATTTATGGTTGAATATGATAGGCTGCCTGCTGGTTATGCTATTCTCCTTCCTGTTTCAACAATTGGACAATAGATCTTAAGGTAATCTTGCGGAAAGCATTTATTATATGCACGATTTTCGGATTTGATACACCTAACACCGTTAGAAAATAACCTAATTATAGATAGCTCTTGTTATTCAGCTAACTAAGTACTATGTTGCCCTTAACATCGTTAGGAAAAATATGGCAAAGAAAGATCGAGTCCACCCTACTGAGGACTTTAATCACAAGGAAAGAAGGGAAAGAGAGAAGGCTGCTGTGAAGGCTGCCACATTAAAGGCTTCAAGAGACCTTGCTCGCCAACTGGGTTGGCCTAATGTTTCTATTCGAAAGATCGCCAAG
Organism: Bacteroidota bacterium; assembly: GCA_039817415.1. Lineage (GTDB taxonomy): Bacteria > Bacteroidota > Bacteroidia > J057 > J057 > JALEFZ01. The sequence goes on along the minus strand of JBCBVV010000017.1, from coordinate 68,962 downwards.
GAGATCCAGTACACTCCCCCAGTGATTTATCAGCACTTCAAAAATAAAGAAGCCATCCTGATGGAACTGGAAATACAGGGTTTCGCTAAGCTGAAAAGGGAGCTACAAACTGTGGCAGAGAAAGGCGGAGATCCTATTCCTAAATTATTGAATCTCACAGGTGCAGCCTGGGACTGGGCATTTAAGGAATCAGATCTGTATCAGGTAATGTTTAACCTGGATAGCATACATGCTGCTTCTCCTGACCCACGCTCTTTATCTGATTCAGCCTCAGTGGTGTTAGATACCCTAAAGGAGATACATCTATTTGATAGCGAGGTCGATGAATACTTGTTTACATGGTGGGCCCTACTCCACGGCTATATTTCTTTGATTATGTCTGGACAAGTATCTGGTAAGCGTTCTAAAATGCGGCAATTCTTGCTAGAGGCTGTTGAAAGATTCGCAAAGTCTATTTAGAGATTGCTCCCCTCCTACTCTATCCAGATTTAGATGTAGTTATCATTAAAACAGCCATAATAACACCGTTAGATTTTATACACATAAAATTAATTTACAATAAAAAGCGGCCCCTATCACAAGGCCGCTATCACAATCCCCATTGAATGGAAGCCACAACCATTCAAAGACTTATTGTTGCTTTCATTAGGCAACACTTCAAAATTGGGGGAATCTATATCCAAATGAATCGCCAAAATGGGGTCATTTTAAACCTCCTCATTTTTGGGGATAGGTGAAGATTGATCTTCTCTCATATATTCTTCCAACAAGGAGAGTGTGTGGTTCCAAAGCTGCGGGCTTTGGTCCATTTCTTTGGCATAAATACGAAAACGAGTAGGATGAAGGCTGTTGTAATACCCTCCGTTTTTGATCTTTTCTGGAGGGCAACTGGCTAAGAAATGAGTAATCTTAGCTGCTTCTTTAGGACTTTTCAAAAATGGTTTCGCAAGCATCATGGCGCCTAAGGCAGCTTTTGAGAGGTTTCCTCCAAAATTGGTTCTGATACCCCCTGGGTCTGCACAAACAGCCGTTATTCCACGCTTGGCCAACTCTATGGTAAATAAGGCATTGCATAGTTTAGAATGGCTGTACGCTTTATTACCTGAGAGATCATTCATTTTATCGATCTTGAGTTCCTGATATTCATGCCCCTCAGAATTGACATTGATGATACGAGCATCAGATGCATACATGGGCAATAACATATTTGTGAGCATGAATGGGGCCAAATAGTTGATGGCATTTGAGTACTCCCAGCCTTCCTCCGACCGCTTTTTCCCCTGTGTCATAGAACCAGCATTGTTAATCAATACATCGATTTTCTTTCCCATTCCTCTTACACTCATTACCGCTTCTCTAACGGATGACATGAGGGATAAATCGACAATCACCAAGTTTACGTGGGCTTTGGTTCTCTTTTGTATATAGGAAATGGCCTTTTCTGATTTCTCTCGATTGCGACATAACAACGTCAATTCCCAGCCTTCCAAAGCAAGTTTTCGAGCAGTTTCTTTTCCTAAGCCTGAGCTCGCTCCAGTTATGATACAATGCTTTGTATGTTCCATGTTTAAAAGATAAAAAATGGCGTTTTCTCTAGTTGCTACCTTAGATAGCATAATCTTACTTTTCCTAACGATGACAATTTTTCTATGTTATACACATTCAACATTATTGAGGTCAAGGTGATGGGATAATAGGTATCCTGATAAATTGACTATTCTATCCCCCCTTACTAACTTCACATATGCAGGTTGAATCTATTCAAGCCAAGGGATTGGCTTACTTGAATACGGCAAATCCATCTTCTTCTCTTCCTCCGATTATTTTGGTTCATGGCGCCTATCATGACGGAACTGTTTGGGAGGATAACTTCATGAAATATTTCTATGTGAAGGGACATGATGTGAACGCCATCCATCTAAAGGACCCAGAAAGGGTTCACAAAATTTCGACGCTATTTGCCTATAGGTTAAAGGATTATGTCGACAAGCTTGACAAATTGGTGAGCAAGATGGATCGGCCTCCCATTTTAATTGGTCATTCTATGGGAGGACTGGTTATTCAACGTTTCGTCTCCGAAACCAGTCACCAAATTCACGGTCTATGTTTGCTGGCCTCTCTCCCACCCTTCGGTCTCAAACATACCTTTGGTTACATGCTCAGACATCCTCTGGTTATGCTTGCTTACACCAGTTTGACACTCAATCCCTCCTTCGCCCAAAAATATCCTCCACCTGTTGAGATTTTATCTAAGCGCGTTTCCAAAGACCAGCGAAAGAAATTTGGGACGCACATTGTAAGAGAATCATCACTCGCGCTCTTCGATTGTTTCTTCCCAAACATCAATACTGATCAAGTGAAGAAGATACCTATGGTCATTTTTGGGGCCACATTGGATAACCTTGCCCTGGCCAAGGATGTAAAGAAAACCGGAGAAATTTATGGGGTAGAACCTAGGATTTTTGAAGGGGCCGGGCATGCCTTGATGATGGAACCTGAGTGGGAGGATATTGCAGAGGAAATCCATGAAAAACTGGTCTGATTCAGGCTCTCATTTACCTGACCTACATTTGATCGATTCTAAAGAAATGATATGAGCGAGTTTAAAGACGAAAGAGCATTTGAGGAAACGTATTGTCATGTTGCAGAAAAGCTTAGCGGCCTTCACAAGGAGTATCATGATACTATTTATGGGTTTCCTACAGATTCTGACCAAGAACTCTTCAAAAGGCTCATGCTAGAGGTTAATCAAGCAGGATTATCATGGGGTGTTGTGCTGAAGAAGAAAGAAGGATTGGTGAAGGCTTATGATGACTTTGATATACATTTGGTAGCATCCTACACAGAAGAGGACAGAGAAAGGCTCCTCCAAAATCCAGCCATTATCCGAAACAAACTCAAAGTAAATGCCGCCATCCACAATGCAAGGCAGATTCTTAAGTTGCAGGAAGAGCATGGTTCTTTCCAAGCATGGTTGGACCTTCACCATCCCAAAAGTAAAGAAGAATGGGTAAAACTCTTTAAAAAGACTTTCAAATTTACAGGAGGAGAAATCACCAAAGAATTCCTTCAAGCAGTGGGCTACCTAGCAGGTGCCCACCATCCTGACTGCCCTATTTATGAGGAAGTGAAGAAGCTAAAACCCAAATGGATGGAAAATATTTCGTAGTTTCGGAAAAAGGATCATACCTACATATCTACTACTGCTACTATGAGTACTTCCGTTTTGACAGATATATTTCTGCCGGCCTCTCTATTCATTATCATGCTAGGCATGGGATTGTCTCTTGTGGTAGATGATTTCAAAAGAGTGGCGACCCAACCCAAGGCTACCATCATTGGGCTTATCAATCAGATCATCTTACTGCCCTTGATAGGCTTTGCCATTACTCAACTATTCAACCTCAACAACCAACTGGCCATAGGCATGATGTTGATTGCGGCCTGTCCAGGTGGAGTAACTTCAAATTTAATCAGCCATGTGTCGAGGGGAGATACAGCTTTATCAATTTCGTTGACTGCCATCAGCAGTTTGATCTCTCTACTCACAATTCCCTTGATCATGGGTTTTGCCTTTCAATATTTCAGCGACAACGGACAAGTGGTTGATATAGATGAAATGGGAATGATTCTTCAGATCGTAGTCATCGTTCTGGTTCCCGTCACCATTGGGATGATCATTCGGTCAAGAAATGAAGCCTTCGCCAAAAAAATGGATCGCCCAGTTCGGATTTTCTCTGCAACTATCCTTGCCATCATCATAATCGGAATCATGGTCAAGGAAAGCGAATTGATCAGGAATAACTTCGCTTCCATAGGGTTGTCAACTGCCCTGCTGAATCTTTTGACCATGCTGTTGGGATGGCTTTCGGCTAGGTTGTTTAGCCTTAATTTGAAGCAATCCATCACCATCGCCATCGAGTCTGGAATACAAAATGGAACCCTCGCAATTGTCATTGCCTCCACTGTCTTAAATGACATTGGCCTAGCCATTCCCACCTCTATCTATACCATTTGGATGTTTGCTACAGGTGGCTTTATGATGTATAGATTTGGAAGGCGATCCGAATTAGCCGAAATGCCCGAATAACCCCTCTAGGAAAGAGGTTTATAAGCCACAGCCTTTATTTCTATCAATAAGTTAGGATGGGGAAGTTGATGAACCGCTACGGTAGTTCTGGTTGGGCCCGTGTGGTCAAAGAATTTACCATACACTTCATTGTACCCCTTAAAATCCTTCATGTCTACGAGGAAAGTCGTAATATCAATCACATCCGCTAGACTTGCGTCCATGGCTGATAGCAATTTTCCAATATTTGTTAGTACGGCTTCAGTCTGGCGTGTTATATCTAATGTCCAAGTTCCGTCCTCATTTTTATCCGCGCCCACATGCGTATTGTCGGGTCTTCTGCTACTGGTTCCAGACACATAGATAAAATCCCCCACCCTTTTGACGTGCGGGTACTTTCCTAAAGGTTGAGCTTTATCTCCTAATACCTTACTGTCCATGTTTTTTTGTTAATAGTTGATACACACATTTTTGGGTTCGGTAAAGAATCGCAAGGCATCAAAGCCCCCTTCCCTTCCTACACCAGACTGTTTGACCCCTCCAAAAGGAGTTCTCAAATCCCTTTGCATCCAGGTATTCACCCAAACTATCCCGGCTTCCAGTTGTTCGGACATGCGGTGCGCTCTACTAAGGTTTTGTGTCCATAAAGTAGCAGACAGACCATATTTTGTCCCATTGGCAAGTTGAACCACCTCTTCTTCGGCTTCAAAGGAAGCAATGCTAACCACCGGACCAAATATTTCCTCTTGCATACATCTACCATCTTGCGGGAGGCCTTCTATAATGGTAGGAGCAATGTACCATCCCTTTTCATAGCCAGCAGGATGGACAGCTTTTCCTCCACAGAGAATTCTTCCCCCTTCTTTCTTGGCTTGATTTAAAAAACTCAAAATTTTCTTGTAGTGAACCTCCGATACCACAGCCCCCAAATGACTATTCCCTAACTGAGGTGGCCCAACTACTAATTCCCGACTTCTTTTGACAAACTCATCTTTGAAGGTGTCATATAAGTTCTTCTCTACATAAATTCTGGAACCACAGAGGCAAATTTGACCTTGGTTGGCGAAGGAAGATCGCATCGTGGTATCCATCATTCTATCAAAATCACAATCTGAGAAAATGATGTTAGGGTTCTTTCCTCCCATTTCAAGAGATAGCTTCTTGAACATAGGAGAGGCAATTTTTGAAATTTCTCTTCCGACTCTGGTTGAACCCGTAAAGGAGATAGCTTTGATACCGGGATGAAGGGTCATACTTCCTCCGACATCAGGTCCTTGACCATGGATGATGTTTAAGACGCCAGCAGGAAGTCCCACTTCTATGCATATTTCCGAAAGCAAGAAGGCCGTTAAAGGTGTTACTTCGGAGGGCTTCGCTATAACTGTATTGCCAGCAGCTAGGGCTGGAGCAATTTTCCAAGTAAAAAGGTACAAGGGGAGGTTCCAAGGAGATATCGTGCCTACTACACCCAAAGGCTGTCTTAGGGTGTAGTTGATACCATTGTGCATATGATGGCTTTCCGAGGCAAATTGGGTAATGGCTTGACTGAAAAACCTAAAATTGGCGGAGGCCCTTGGAATATCTACACTCTTGGCGAGGCTAACAGGTTTTCCATTATCCTGTGATTCTGCTCTGGCCAGTACATCGAGTCGCTGATCGATCAAATCGGCAATTTTGGCCAGATAGGTTGATCTCTCCAAGGCTGGTAGAGCCTTCCAGGCAGGAAAAGCCTTTTGAGCTGCTTGAAAAGCCAATTCTAAATCTTCCTTATCAGAGGCAGGGACCTTTCCATATACAACTCCTCGAGAGGGATCATATACATCCAAATACTGCCCTTTTGATGGAGCCAATAGTTGGCCATTAATATAATTTGATAGGGTTCTCATGATGTTAATTAATTCTAAGACTCAAGCTTCCCATTCCTTCAATGGCTACTTCCACCTCTTGTCCTGCTTTCACATAACTGGCTGCGGTTGCCGCTCCCGCTAACACAATATCCCCTTCCGTCAATTCCTCTCCATATTGTAGGCACAAGCGACCAGCTGCAAGAAGGGATTCCCATGGATTTCCTAAAATCGCTTGGGTATTTCCTTCTTGGGCGATTTCACCGTCCATTCGCAAGACTACTGCTTTATCCTGTATGGGAGTGACCACATCTAACCAATTTCCTACCATAAATGCAGTAGAGGAACAATTATCCGCTACCACATCTTCCAAAGAAAAGCGGAAGTTCTCATAGCGTGAGTCTATCACTTCAATTGCCAAAGATAGTCCTGACACATATTCTGCTGCATTGCCTAAAGTCAAACTTTGATCCAAGGGTTTTTTCAATAGAAATGCGATTTCTGGCTCTACTCTGGGATGGATGTACTGATCCATGGGAAGGATACCACCAGCTTCGATCAACATCTGATCAGTCAATCTTCCCCAAATCATGTCATGCACGCCCATTTGGGTCATCTTAGCCTTACTGGTGAAGCCAAGCTTGATTCCTACCCTCTTCTCTCCTCTGTCATAACGCCTTTGAAGGGATAATTTCTGAATGGCATAGGCATCATCAAGAGAAAAGGGATGTTGAGATGATAATTGTGCAATAGGTTTGGCATGCAATGCCGCATCATCTAGCTTAAGGGCGAGTTCTTTCAGTTTCATGTAGTTCGTCTTTGTCAATAGCAATTCATAACAAATTACTTCTTTTCCCAAAAAGGCACCCATCAAAAACCAAAAAGTGAACATAAACATGAGAGCCTGAAGTCTTCATTTTCCTACCTTCGCAGGGAATCAAAAGAGACAAATGAAAGCTGTAGAATCATTTCGACATGAAGAGGTACAAGGGTTTCGATTTGGAGCCTCTCCTTCCAATAAATCAAAAATGCCCTCTTTGGCCTATTTTATAGATGGGATGTTGATAGATACAGGACATATCAACATGAAGCGGGAAATAGAAGCAGCCCTTATTCAACTGCCTATTCAACAAGTATTTATTACTCACTATCATGAAGATCATACTGGAAATCTAATCCACTTCCAAGAAGAAAGAGGATTGCCTTCATATGCTCATCCTCGTTGTGTAGAAATCATGAAGAATCCTCCCAAAATCAGCCTTCCACAGCACATCCGGTGGGGAAACCGTCCTGCAAATTTCAAGCTTAAGCCCGTAGAAGGAGAGATTCAAACGGAACATTATTCCTTCCAGATCATTGAGATTCCAGGACATGCAAGTGATATGGTTGGGCTTTATGAGCCAAAGAAAAATTGGTTATTCTCCTCAGACCTTTATGTTCATCATAAAATTAAATATTTCCTCAAATCCGAACGGTTTCAGCCTCAAATAGATTCTATCAAAAAAATATTAGAACTGGACTTTGATGTCATGTTTTGTGGCCATAATCCGCAGTTCTCAGGTGCTAAGGCATTGCTACAGAGAAAACTACAATTCCTTATAGATTTTCAAGGAGAAGTGTTACGATTTCATCAGGCGGGATATTCACCCGCTAACATAATGAAAGCCATGAAGCTGAAGGAGATTTGGGCTATGCGGCTGTTGTCATGGAATTATTTATCAACCTTAAACATGATTAAAGCTGTGTTGAAAGATGAAGGATTTATCAATTAAACTGGTAATTCTTGCAGAAAACTCACTTTCTCCCCCCTTTTTTACATTAAATGTTCATTAAAAAACGTCCATGAATAAACTTTCTTAAAGGTATCACGTTAATTCACGGAAACTTTGAAGAAAAAGGGAGTTTCCTCCGTTTCATGAGTATACCAGAACGAATCCTGACACACGCGCAAACGCAATTCTTAAGATATGGGGTAAGGAGCATCACCATGGATGATCTTGCCCGTGATCTTGGGATATCCAAAAAAACCATCTATCAGTACTTTCCGAATAAGGCGGCCATGCTCAAATTGGTCGCGGCTGCTTTCATAGAGGAAGAAAAAGAACAATCTGAGCGCTTAACCAGCGAATCCTCCAATGCCATTGATGAAAACATTCGAATTCTTAATTGGTCTGTTCAGACGTTTGACAACATAGCGCCAAACGTCATGAAGGAAGTTGAGAAATATTATCCTGAAGTATGGCAATTATTTCAAACTTTCCTGCTGAGTTACATTGTAGCGAAAACCAAGAAGAATCTTGAATGGGGAATTGAGGAAGGGCTATACAGGAAGGGCTTAAACCTAGAGTTAACCAGCAGAATCCGTGTGACTCAAGTTATTAACTCTATGGACCAAGATTACTTCCCCAATGAGGGATTTAACCAAGGAGAAGTTCAAAAGGTGGCATTGGATCTCTACCTCTTCAGTATCATGACCCCGAAAGGAAAAGAACTATATAATCAACGAATCAACCACACTGAAACCAATTAACTCCTAATCCAACCAATACTACATAATGAAGCAAAAAACAATGTTAAACTTTACCAAACTCCTGCTTTTAGCAGGATTCATAAGTTGGTGGAGTCCTACCCTACAAGCCCAGGAAAACCTGGAGATGGATTTAGATGCCTGCATTCAATATGCGTTAGATAACCACATCAACATCAAGAATGCAAAGCTGGATGAATACAGTGCTGATGGAAGGGTGAAAGAAATTTTGGCTAGCGGATTACCTCAGGTCAACATTAGCGCCGACCTACAATATTTTTTGGAACTACCTACCCAGATTCTTCCAGGTAGCTTTTCTCCTCAGCAAGATATTGTGTTTATAGACGGGAAGCCCTATCCACTAACGGCGCTCGATCCAGAAACCTTTCAGCCCCTACCTGGAGAACCAATAGAGGCTCAGTTTGGTCAGCCTTGGCAGTCTACTGCTGGCGCATCTCTTAGCCAATTGGTCTTTGATGGGACATATTTCCTAGGCGTAAAGGCTGCCAAGAGCTTTGTGACAGTGAGCCAATTGGACACCAAACGAACCAAAGAAGAGACAGCCTTTAATGTAACTAAGGCTTACTATCAAGCATTGGTTATTTCTGAGAGACTGAATCAGTTGGATGCGAATATCAATAGGCTTGAAAAGCTATTCAATGAGACCAGTGTCCTGAACAAAGAAGGTTTTGTAGAGAGAATTGATGTAGACAGGTTGACCATTAACCTGAACAACCTTAAGCTGGAGAAGGATAAATTAGAAAGATTGGGTAAGACCAGTCTCAATCTCTTGAAGTTTCAAATGGGAATGGAGCTTGGTAACGATTTGGTTCTTACAGACGATGTGAATTCATTCACCAAGCAACCCTATTCAGAAATTACAGATAGAAAGTTCGATCCTGAAAATCGGACAGAATTTCGCCAGTTGGTTCTAGGTACCGAACTGCAAAGATTGCAATTAAAGAGTGTTCAAGTCGGCTACTACCCTAGCCTATTTCTCTTTGGTTCCTACCAATTCAATGCACAGCGTGATGAGTTTGACTTTTTTGATTCCAATCAAAGATGGTTTCCCATCTCTGTAGTGGGTTTACAGTTGAATGTCCCTGTATTTGATGGGTTCAGGAAAAAGGCGCAAGCCCAGCAATCCAAGGTCAGCATCAAAAAGATGGAAAACCAACAAGTCTTCCTTCGTCAAAGCTTCAGGTTAGAATATGAAAACAATAAAACGAACCTTCAAAATGCCTATACGAGCTTAGAGGCCTACGAAAAGAATGTAGAGCTAGCTAAGAGAGTATACGATGTAGCCAACATCAAATACAAAGAAGGTGTCGGTTCCAGCCTAGAGGTCAATGATGCAGAAAGCCAGTTAAAAGAGGCAGAATCAAATTACCTAAGTGGTCTTTTGGAGTATTTGCTTTACCAGGCAGATTATCAAAAATCCATGGGCGACTTTTCACAATACCATGAAAATTAAACACCAACCAATCAGAAAAATCATTCAAATGAAAAAGTATATTCTTCCCATTTTCGTTTTGCTGGCCATTACCCTGACAGCATGTGGAAAGAAGGAGGCTCAAGGCCTCGAAGCAAAGAAAAAAGAACTTCAGACCAAGAAAAATGAGCTTCGTGAGCTATCCAAAGTAGTTGCGGCACTTGAAGCGGAAATTCAGGAAAGTGATCCTGAGTTCAAGGCAAAGAAAAAAATTGCACCTGTTACAGTTAAGAAGCTTGAAGGCAAAACTTTCAGACACTTCGTAAATGTCAACGGGATGATCGAAGCCAACAAAAACATCACAGTCAGCCCAATGGTGGGTGGCAGAATAACCAGAATTTATGTTCGTGAAGGACAAAATGTAAGGCCTGGGCAATTGTTGGCTCAAATAGATGACGCTATTATTCGCTCTAGCATTGGAGAAGTTGAAACCCAGCTAGATCTGGCCAAAGTTGTATTCGAAAAGCAAGAAAGACTTTGGAAACAGGAGATAGGAACTGAAATACAATTCCTTACTGCCAAGAATCAGGTTGAAGCGCTAGAATCAAGACTAGTTACCTTGAAGGAGCAGCTCAACATGAACAAAGTCAAAGCACCTATCTCTGGTAATGTGGATGAGATCATGCCTAAGGTAGGAGAAATGGTAAGCCCAGGCTTTCCAGCTTTTTCTATTGTCAATAACCGCGACTTGAGCATCAAAGCTGATGTCCCAGAAAGCTATGCTCCTTTCATCAATAAGGGAAAAGAAGTTGAAGTTCACTTCCCCATTTTGGAGAAAAGTATCACCAGCAAGGTTAGCTTGGTTGGACAGTCCATTAACCCACTCAATCGCTCCTTTAAAGTAGAAGTAAAACTACCTAGTAGTAGTGATTACAAGCCTAATATGTTTGGAGAAATTTCAGTCAACGATAGAACAATCGAAGATGCCATCACCATTCCCCTATACTTGGTTCAGAAAACCATGGATGAGTCCTTTGTATTCGTGGCTCAGCAAGAAGGAGAGGGTTGGGTAGCGAGAAGAAAATCTGTAACAACAGGCTTGATTTCCAAGGATGAGGTACAGATTACCGAAGGTCTAAAAGCCGGCGACCAATTGATTACAGTAGGCTACAAGGACTTGAGCGAAGGACAGCAAGTGAGCATGGAAGAAACACAAACTGAAGTTGCCACCAACTAATTCGGGAGCCACCATTAACGATTAAAGATGAGCGAAAAAAAATCATATCGGGAGTTTCCCATATCCAGTTGGGCGATTGACAACAGGATTACCATTTTCATCATTACGGCCATCATTTTGTTGGCGGGTCCATTGGTATTCCAAAGTCTACCAAAGGAGAACTTCCCAGAAATTAAATTCCCTGTCATTTTTGTATCTACTATTTATCCAGGTACCTCGGCGGGAGATATGGAAAACCTGGTTACCAGAAACATTGAAAAAGAGATTCAGGGCATTTCTGGTATCAAGGAGGTCAACAGTACCTCTATTCAGGACTTTTCGTCTGTTTTTGTAGAATTTGAAACGGACGTGGATCTTGATGAAGCCAAAAGAGAGGTGGAAGATGCGGTCAACCGAGCCAAGGCTGACCTTCCTGATGACCTTCCAAGAGATCCCAGTGTCAATGATATCAACCTATCTGAGATACCTATTATGTTCCTCAACGTTACAGGTCCCTACGACAATGTGACGTTAAAGCGATATGCAGAGGAAATTCAGGATGAGATAGAGCAGAATCTTAAAAAATACATACTCCGTCTTGATTTGGTAGGCGCTCCTGAAAGGGAAATCCAAATCAATGTCGACCTCTACAAAATGGAGCTAGCAGCAATTGCTCTGGGCGATATAGAACAGGCCATTGCGTCTGAAAACGTCATCATCTCTGGTGGTGAGCTGGATATTGCCAACCAAAAGGTAGCGGTACGATTGAATGGGGAATTCGAATCTATTGAGGAACTAAAAGAAGTTGTAGTTCGCTCCGCCAGAGGTAACATCATCAAACTTGGTGATTTGGCCGATGTGAAAGATACCTTCAAAGACAGAGCTAGTTATGCCCGATTGAATGGTGAGCCTGTATTGACTTTGAATGTCATCAAAAAAGCTGGAGAAAACCTAGTAGATGCAGCGGACCAAATCAAGGCATTGATTGATGAGATGGAAGAGGAACGATTCCCAGAAGATTTGGATATTATTGTTTCTGTTGACCAATCTCAACTCACAAAAAATACCCTTACAGAACTGATCAACACCATTATCTTCGGATTCATTCTGGTGGTTCTGGTATTGATGTTCTTCCTAGGTGTAAGAGATGCCCTCTTCGTTGGATTAGCGGTGCCTCTATCCTCCTTTATTTCCTTCATGGTATTGCCTGCGCTAGGATATTCGATGAACTTGATCGTACTCTTCTCCTTTATTCTTGCGATGGGAATTGTGGTGGATAATGCCATTGTAGTAATCGAAAACACTTACCGTTTATTTACGGAAAAGGGAATGAATATCGTAGATGCTGCCAAGCGAGCGGCAGGTGAGGTAATTGCCCCTGTATTTTCAGGAACTTTGACTACGGTTTGTCCCTTCCTTCCCCTACTCTTTTGGCCAGGACCTGTAGGTGAATTCATGGGATTCATGCCTGTGGTAATGATCATCACCTTGTTTGCCTCCCTTTTCGTGGCATATGTGATTAACCCTGTATTTGCGGTTTCCTTCATGAAGAAAAAGGAAGAGGGTGTCGTAATCAACCACCGTCAGGTATGGATAGTAACTGGACTATTAGTTGCGGTAGGAATTGTGTCTCATATCACTGCTAACGCAGCTTTCGGCAACTTTATGTTCATCATGGCATTCTTCATCATATTGAATGCATATGTCCTGAACTTTGCCATTGATTGGTTCCAAAACAGAGGAATTCCTGCAGTAAAGGCATTTTACAAGAGAGTATTGGCTTATTCAGTTGATCATCCGCCAGTAGTATTTGTGGGAGTTATCATTTTCATTGCTGCCACTGTCTTTATTACTGCCTCTTCAGACATCAAATTTATCCAGTTTCCACAGTCTGATCCCAACCAGATTTTCGTTTACAATGAACTTCCTGAGGGGACTAATATTGAGATTACAGACTCTATCACACACATCCTTGAGGACCGTGTCATGAAGGTGATTGGAGAAGACAATCCCATCGTAAAATCTGTGGTTACCAATGTGGCAATTGGAGCAGGCGATGCCAATTCCTTTGACCAAAGCACCTCTAAATCTAACAAGAGTAAAATCACGATAGAATTTGTTCCAGTTGCTGAGCGAAACTACAAATCCACAGCTATCTATTTGGATCAATTGAGGGATGCGCTTAAAGGAATTTCTGGGACGAGAATTACAGTTGAGCAAGAGCAAAATGGCCCTCCTGGATCCGCTCCTATTGAGGTCTTGGTTACCTCTGAGGACTTTGGAGATCTCATGAACACCAGTCAAGACCTTTTCAATTACTTGGATTCCATCAACATTGGAGGAATTGAAAAATTGAAGTGGGATGTCGATGATAAGCGCCCTGAGCTCATGGTCAATATCGACCGTGCCAAGGCTAGTCAACTGGGCCTAAGCTCTGGTCAGATTGGATCTGCCTTAAGAACAGCGCTATTTGGAAAGGAAATTTCACAATTTAGAGACAATGAGGACGAATATGACATTGTCTTGCGCCTCAAGGAGGACTACAGAAGCGATATATCTTCTCTCCTCAACATGAATATTACCTTCCTTGATATGGCTGATGGCCGTTTGAAATCTATTCCGATTTCTGCCATGGCCGACTTCTCCTATGCTGAATCTTATGGAGGAATCAACAGGACGGACCTAGAAAAATCTGTAAAGATCACCTCAAACGTCTTGAATAGCTACAATGTCAACGATGTCTTCAATGACGTTGACTTCTATGTGGCAGAATACCTTAAGCAGGAGCGAAAAGACAAAGGGGTCAACATTGAAGTTGGGGGTCAGACTATTGACCAGGCGGAAGAGGGAGCCTTCCTAGGTAGCGCCTTCCTGGTAGCTGTTATTTTGATCTTCCTGATCCTGGTAACCCAGTTCAACTCATTTTCCAATGTGATCATCATTCTAAGCCAGGTATTGTTATCAACCATTGGTGTATTCCTTGCCCATGGAGTATTGGGAATGGACTTCTCAGTCGTTCTCTCAGGTGTAGCGATTGTGGTGTTAGCGGGAATTGTGGTGAACAATGGTATCATTCTACTCGACTTTATTGAGATTTTGAAGAAGCGAGGTCTGAGCTTGAAAGAGGCCGTAATTGAAGGTGGATCAGTTCGTTTTACTCCTGTATTGCTTACAGCATCTTCTACCGTTTTGGGGCTAGTTCCGCTGGGATTGTCCTTCAATATCAACTTCTCTACCCTATTGAGCGATTGGGACCCTCAGATCTTCTTTGGAGGAGATAGTGCTTCCTTCTGGCAACCCTTTGCATGGTCTGTCATCTTTGGACTGACCTTTGCGACCATCATTACTTTGGTCATCGTACCTGTCATCTACTATCAGATCAAACGATTTGAGAATTGGCTGAGGAGAGTACTAGGAGTTCAGAGAGCAGAAGAGCGTGAGGCGACTGAAGCCTAATTGAATGATACATATACCAAAAAGAACAGGCCTGATCATGGATCAGGCCTGTTTCATGTATCCTTGATTAGGAATCATTAGCTGATTTGGTGGAAGGCATAAAAATGAGAAAGCACAAGCTCAGGTGATTCAGTTTGGGGATAATGCCCTATTTCTTCTAAATATATGACATCGGCTTGAGGTACAACCTGATCGTAATGCACAGCTAAGTGCCTACCTGAAACCGGATCGACACAACCATCAATTAATCGCATAGGTACATTACTTTTCATCAAAGCATTGGTCCACCTTTCCCCGTATTCCTTCCTTTCGGTCATATACCTGATTAGTTTGTAGAAAATGTACTTTCCTTCCTTATGGTTAATGAGAGAATAGAAATCATCAATTTCTTGAGGACTAGGCTGTGTTTTCTTTCCAAATACCTGCTTGAAGTTACGATCGAGTGTCCCCTTATTTACAAGCTTAGAAATGTATCGGCCAAAAGGACCAATAAGAGCTTTCTGAATAAATCTAGGATGATGAAACGCTGGAAAAAGCCCTCCATTGAGAAAGACAATGGATTGCAAGCCGGTCTGTTTTTCCAAATGTCTCGCCAAGAGCTCTTGTCCTACCGAATCCCCATAATCATGTGCCAAAATATGGTATTCTGTTATCCCAAAATGATCCAGATAAGCCAATGCAATATCAGTCTGTTCCATCAGAGAATAGTCATGATCTCTGTCTTTGTCAGAAAAGCCAAAACCTAAAAAATCAAATGCATAAAGATCAAAATGTTGTCCCAAATCATCCCAGATTTTCCACCAATCCCAACTGGCTGTGGGAAAGCCATGTAAAAACAATAAGGCAGGTTTGTTGGGATTTGAAAATCTTTTATAAAATATCTGATGCTTGTTCTGAAAAGTAAAAAAGTCTCCAGAAGCTAACCATTCATTAGGGCTCATAGCGAGAAAAATTATAATAGTCAAAAACTGTGTGATGCCATCTTATTTTACTTCTTCTGCCTCATTGAGCTTGTAGCATAAACCCATTTCTCCATCGTTCAGTTCCAAGACACCCTTCAAGGTAACGATCTCATCAATTTCATATCGCTTATCAAAATTTTTAAGAAAAATTTCTATAACCGACTCTTTACCAGCACCTCCACAAAAGAAACAAGATGCATTGGGGTAGGCAGAAAGAACATACTGATAGCCCTCTACATCCAGTGGGATCATATAGCCCGTAATGCTAATTTCCTGTTTATTCAGCTTCATGACCTTCTCTTGAAAAATAGGTTTCATGTAAGCTATGCCTGCAGTTCGATCCTGGTAGGTCATGAAGGAAATATTGGTCAAATCACTCCATTCTAACCTTGGTTGACCTATAAGCTGATGAGAAAAAAAGGCAAAAAACACAGCCAAAAGACAGAAACAAACATGATATTTAATTCGTAACATATGAAGGAAATTCTAATTGTCTATGTAAAGTATGAACAAAATAACTTATTTTGTCTAACGCAACCATCCATAATTTCTCCCGTTTTTATAAACAAATGTGAAACTTTATTGTTGAACTAGTACTTGCGATATCACAGATATTCTGTTTTTTTGAATTAATTAATCGCAAGCCCCACAATACGTAAATGTGTGTGTTCCTTTTTTATAGATGGCCCGCCTATATGGCGGGTTTTTAGATGTACATTCAGCATGCTCACATAAAAAAGAGGAATACCCACAAATGATAGCTTGTGGATATTCCCTTACATATGAGTAGTAAAACACTTATAAAAGGCCTCTTATTCTCTTCTTTAATTAAATATGGGCAAAGGGTAGGCTTTAGCTACCCCATCCAATATGACAGCATGCACCCTTTCTTTTCTAGGGAGACGCTGATCATCATATTCTAGGGGAAAAATAATATTGTTGTCATTGGTTCGATAATCTCCGTATGGATACTGCTGGTAATTCCTATTGAATCCCGTCTCTGGCGTCAACACAATACTATTTGGATATAGGTTCAACCAGGTATTCCAGCTTGTTTCCACTATCATTTGCACCTCAATTTCTTGACCGATGCTGCTTCCATTGACGCAATCAAAACGCATCTGAGACCAATAGCTATCCGTTTCTCGGTCATAAGGCATTAGATTGGTATTGTATAGCAGCCCAGAAACGCCAAAGGTAGTTACCTTCCCTCCTATCTCGCGATTCCATGCTGAGGCTGTTCCTGTTAGCGGACAATAGGTAATGGACGTAAAGACTTGATCATCCACATCATCATTTACAATCTCATGCCAATCGAGAATTTTGTGGGGATAAGCTCTGATATCATCCCCTACCCTAAATCCAATGACCAAGTCCTCTGGGGCCATAAAATCTACCCGGTCAGCAAGTCGAAAAACAAGGTTCTCCAAAGAAGGAATCCCATCCTTACCTGGACCTCCATCAAACACACGAGTCGAAGGAATCAACCACTCAGAATTGGTAGAGACCTCAATCTTGGCAGCAGGATCGGGGGGATCTCCTCCATAAATCTCCAGCCCTGGGTAGAATGCCCCAAAAGTCATCCAGAACCCCATCAGTCCATTGGTATGGCTAAGTCTACTTCCTTGCTGTGGGCCTTCTAAGCCTACCCCAAAGAAATCATATTTGGTACCGTCAGCTCCTTGCATCACAGCCGGATATTCATCTTGTAAAGCCACAAAACTCTCTTTTGAGGGATTTAAGAAGGAAGAAACAAAATTGATTTCCTGAGAACCCACGACTACAATGTCCTGTCCATTGAGAGAATCTTGAATCACTCTGATAATACCTTGAAGATCGATGACATTCTCATTCCCGATATTCGGATTCACGATTTCCATTGGGTCTTCACCTCCATTAACCCGGCATGAGGCAAGACTCATCCCAAGGAGGATGATCCAGCCTATTTTATTCAATATTCTAATGCTTCTCATGAGTTTAATTGTTAGGGTATTTGAAAAGGAGTTATTTCTTGTTTAGGTGTAATTCTGAAAAAGAGGGAAGCAGTTACTTTCGAACTAGTTGCCAATTGGGTTCCAATTACCTGCCTGTACAAAGGAAATTCAGCTGCAATTCTCAAAGAAGTTTTGCTATTGATAGAAAAAATAGCTGCAGGAACAACATGGAAAAAGCTTCCACCTGTATTAGGCAAAGGAAGGCCATTTACGATATCTTCTGAAACGTAACGATAGCGAAAAAGAAGTTGAGGATCTATTAGCATTTTCCCTATGAGATACCGGTCGCTAAGCCCTCCATATACCTGAAATTCATCGCCAAACTTATAGGTTTGAGTACCTTCTAATCTATCGGCTGTCCCCGTTATTCTGCCGGTAGAAGTCAATGAAAAACCCAAGTTCTTTTTGAAAATATCATAAAAGGAAAATGATGACCACAACATGGCATCCCAAGCCCCACTGCCAGGCTGTAGATCAGCACTTAGCCAAAGGTTGTTATCATCCCTGATATCATTCTTTCCAGTTGGCAATTTAGGACCTGCTCCCAAACTAAGTCCAAGCTTTTCGTTGTTGATCAGCGTATATCTCAGCAGAATGACCCAATCACCAATCCCTTGGGTTTGGGTAAATTGGCGTTCACCAGGACGAGTTTCAATGATTCTCTCCTGAACTACATAAAACAGTAAATTACTAACAGACCATTTTGGCGTGAATCCATAGCTACTTTCTAACAGAATGGAGTGTGTTGATCGTTGACGTGTATTGTCATCCAGGTTCTCTGCCTCAAAGAAAAGCGCCCTCAGTCTATTGTAGTCATAGGTTAACTGAATTTGACTTTCTTTACTACCTCCACTGGGAAGGCTTAAATTACCTGCAATAGGAACCCCTCCAGAACAGCATTGGGCCATCCCATCCACAAGTAATAGACTGAATAACAAACATATGAAGAGTCTTATCATATGAATTCAATATGGCCAAATATTCAAAAAAGACAGTTAGTAGAATGTCAAATGGAAAACAGAAAGAAGGGAAAAATCAAGTACCATGCGAAGTAGGCTAAGACAATAAGGAACTAGCATTCATAAGGAAATTTCTATTTGTAGAAAGAAAAACGAGGTCAATTTCTTATCTTCCTTTAACTACTCAAGCTACTCCTATGCAGACTAACTCCTCTTCTGTCCAAACTAAATACAGGACTTGTCATTTGTGCGAGGCTATGTGCGGCCTTGAAATCCACATACAAGATGAAAAAGTCATCAAGATTAAAGGCCATGACGAAGACATTTATTCAAAAGGACATATTTGTCCAAAAGGAGTAGCTCTGAAAGAATTCCACGAAGACCCAGACCGCCTCAAACGTCCAGTCAAAAGGACTGAAAATGGCTGGGAAGAAATTAGCTGGGAGGAAGCTTTTGACTTGGTAGAAAAAGGCATAAAAAAGGTCCGGAAAAATCATGGAAATGATGCTATTGGTACCTACACAGGAAACCCTACCGTTCACAATACTGGGACTGCCCTAACCCTATACGATACCATCAATGCCATCAACACCAAAAACCGTTTTGCCTCGCATACCCTAGACTCTGTTCCTCACTTTTTGGTGAATCAGTTGATGTTTGGCCATGCTGTTTTAGCCCCTATTCCTGATATAGAGAGAGTAGATTATCTCTTGATGCTTGGGGCAAACCCTTTGGCGTCAAATGGAAGTTTTATGTCAGTTCCTGACTTCAGAGGAAAAATGAAGGCTATTCAACAGAAGGGTGGAAAAGTAGTCGTCATTGATCCTAGGAAAACAGAAACAGCAAAGAAAGCCAGCGAACATTATTTTATAGAGCCTGAGAAGGATGTTCTCTTACTTCTGGCTATTGTGAATGTGATTTTTGAGAAAGAGGCTGTAGCTTCCACTCGTATACTTGATTTGAGTAAAGGGCTAGATCAACTTAAGGAATTGATGTCCAGTTTTAGCCCTGAATCGGTTGCACCCATTTGCGGAGTTTCTGCCAAGGAAATTCGCCAAATATGTGTCGATCTTATTCGCCATAAGAATGCTGTTGTTTATGGAAGAATGGGCGTTTCCATTCAAACCTATGGGAGCCTCTGTCAATGGCTGATAAACTGTTTGAATATTCTCATCGGTTCATTGGATCGAGAAGGTGGCATGATGTTTACCGAACCAGCCATCGACTATGTGAAACTCATGGCACATGAATCCAAAATCTTCCGATACGAAAGTAGAGTCGATGGATATAAAGAGATTATTGGGGAGTTTCCTACTGCAGCATTAGCCGATGAGATTTTGACTCCAGGGGAAGGTCAAATCCGTGGCTTATTGACCATCGCAGGCAATCCCGCTAGATCTGCTCCTAATTCAAATTTAGTAGAAAAGGCGCTTAAAGAGCTTGAATTTATGGTCAGCATTGATTGTTACATCAATGAAACGACTCGACATGCTCATGTAATTCTTCCACCTGCCGTAGGGCTAGAAACATTCCATTATTCTTTTGTTCTCCATATCGTCGCTACGAAAAACACGACGAAATTCAGTTCCGAACCCTTGCCCATTGATTCTTCTCAACGATACGATTGGCAAATCATGGGCGAATTATCTAGAAGATTGTTCTCAGGCAATCTCCTCAATAGGGTAAAAACCCACCTACTTTCGGTTATTCCTCCTAAGGTCAAGCTAGACCTTGCCTTGAGGACAGGCCCCTATGGGGTTTGGGGAGGAAGGTTATGGCGAAAGAATGGTCTTAGCCTAAGAAAACTCCTAGAAACCCCTGCTGGCGTTCATCTTTCCAACCTTCGCCCTGTTATGCCAAAAAGATTGATGACAGAGGATAGGAAAATTGACTTGGTTCCATCTTTGTTTCATTCAGAGATGAAGAAAGTCTTGGACTTGAAGGATAAGCCTTCCGATAAGCATCCTGATCATTTGAAATTAATCGGGAGAAGGCATTTGAGAAGCAACAATTCTTGGATGCATAACCTAGAAATATTAGAAGGCGGAAGTAGAAAGTGTACCCTGATGATTCATCCAGAAGATGCACAAAATAGGCACATCCAAAATGGGCATTGGGTTAAGGTCTCATCTCCTTTTGGTGAGCTTGAGATAGAAGCAGAAATCACCACTGAAATCCGAAAGGGAACTGTTAGCATTCCACATGGATGGGGACATCCATCTAAGGGAATCAAGCTCCAAAAAGCATCCAGGCTAACTGGTGCAAATATCAATGTACTTATCGATCACAAACGAATCGATGCCCCTTCCTATAATGCAGCTTTTAGTGGCCAAGAAGTTAGGGTGCAAGCTTTGCAAAAAACAAGTCTGGAGGCAATTACACAAGGCAAACAACCAACTTCAAAGGAAGAATAATTTCTAGATTTTGAGAAAGAAAGTACCATCTTTCAAAATAATTATGTAAATCCCTTTTACATATCTAGATACATCAATTACAGGATTACTACTACACATGATGAAACATATCACCTACATTTTTCTGGCTAGCCTCTTATTGGGGATATTAGCCTGTCAACCTAATTCAAATCCAGAGACCACAGCACAGAAAGAAGAAGAACCCAAAGCTGAGGCCGATTGGTTCTATTTATTTGATGGTTCTTCTACCGATGGCTGGCGTGCCTATAACGGAGAAGCCCTTCCACCGCAGTGGGTAATTGAAGATGGCGCCTTGACTTTTGATACCAAGAGAAAGCTTGAAACAGAGTTTACTGGAGGAAAAGATATCATTTACGCCGCTGAAGAATTTGACAACTTTGAGTTATCCCTAGAATGGAAGATTCCTGAAGGGGGTAACAGTGGTGTTTTGTACCATGTCAAAGAAGGATACAAAGCACCCTACGAGGTCTCACCAGAATATCAGCTATTGGATGACCTTAAATGGGAAGAAATCAACAACGCTACTTTGGAAGAGTGGCAGAAAACAGGAGCTGATTATGCAATGTATACCCCTGATACGGCCAAGAAAATCATCAAACCAGCCCTAAATTGGAATACGACCAGGATTGTCTTTACCCCAGAAAAAGTGGAGCATTGGCTAAATGGTCAAATGGTCTTGTCATTTGTTCCTTGGTCTGATGATTGGAAAAAGAGAAAAGAAGAAGGCAAATGGAAGGATTTCCCTGACTATGGAAAATTCAAAAAGGGGTATATCTGTCTCCAAGACCACGATAGCCCACTCTGGTTCAAAAATATCAAAATCAAGAAATTATAGGCATGAACAGGAGATCATTCATCAAACAAAGTGCTGCCTTTTCGGCCATGGCCTTTCTGGCAGCTTGTACTGGCTCTAAAATTGGGGTCAACGGTCGCATTAGAACAGCCCACATCGGAGTGGGAGGAATGGGTGCGGAGGATTTAAGGCATATTTCTTCTCATCCTCAGGTAGATGTTACCGCTCTTTGCGACGTGGACACCAACTTTCTCGATGCCGCTCATAAGCTTTTTCCCAAGGCAAAAGTTTACAAGGACTACCGGGTTATGTTGGAAGAGCTCAAATCTTCTATTGATGCGGTAGTCGTATCTACTCCTGACCATACCCATGCCCCCGCCTCTCTTAAGGCCATGGAAATGGGAAAAGCGGTTTACTGTCAAAAGCCTCTTACCCATCATGTAACTGAGGCGAGAGCCCTTAGGAAAATGGCCAAGGACAAGAAGCTCATTACCCAAATGGGTATTCAGGTACACTCCTTCTATGATTACAGACTTGGGACTGAATTGATCCGTTCGGGTATCATTGGAAAAGTCAAAACTGTTCATGCATGGTCTCCTAAAAATTGGGGAACAGATATGGCCATTCCTGAAGGAAAAGATGCTATACCAGAGACCTTAGACTGGAATTTATGGTTGGGGACTGCTCCTGAGCGTGCTTACAAAGAGGGCCTTTATCATCCCATGAACTGGCGAAAAGTACTTGATTTTGGAAGCGGAACCCTGGGAGATATGGGGGTGCATATTTTTGATACCCCCTACAACGCACTCGCACTTGATGTACCTATGACGATCAAAAATGAGTGTAGAAAGCCTACAGGTTTTGGTTTTCCAGAAAAGAACACGGTTACATACGAATTTCCAGGAACGAAATACACAGCTGATACTTTGACATGGATCTGGTATGACGGTGAAGGTGCTCCTCAAGCCGATCATCCTGAACTACAATTGCCTGGAGGAGAAAAGCTGCCAGAACAAGGCGCTGTCTTCGTAGGGGAAAAAGGAAGGTTACTCCTCCCCCATTTTATGCTGATCCCCAAGCTCATTGTAGACGGAAAATACGTCGAAATGGATGTCAGTCAAGCTGAAAAAGCTATTGGAATGACAGAACCTATCAGGGAATATGAGTCTGAGGCCAAAAAGCACTATCATCAATTCATTGATGCTTGTTTAGGAAAAGCTAAGTGTAGTGCTCCCTTCTCCTATGCAGCCAGACTGACAGAAACAATTCAATTAGGAGTCATTGCTGGAAGGTTCCCCAATCAAACTCTACATTGGGATAACGCCACAGCAAGATTTCAGGAAGACGAGGCCAATAAGTTATTGGATGTCCCTTATAGGGAATTCTGATAGGCCAAGGGTCATAAAGAAAAGAGGCATCCGTCAATGTGGATGCCTCTTTTTTATGTCTTGTTACTGCTCAAAATAAGGATTTTCCAACCCTACCCAATGCGTCCATGCTTGCCAATCTTTGTTGCTGACTGCGCTTTTAGGGTTGTGGAAAGTCAAAGGCCTATCCAATCCTCTGTCAGGGTATGGCAAAACAGGAGCTAGGATTCCATCCATTTCCATGGTCTGAATATCAAAATCATCCATACTGGCCATCACCTTAAACCCTATTTCTTGGTAAGGCCAATTGAATTGGACGGTGTAAGCATCCATGATAAATGGGATAGGATCCCCACTAAGCAAAAAAGCAGTCTCTCCAGGTTCTAACCTAGTTACCTCTGGCTTCAATATGCTAGGCTTCAGGGCAAAAACCGTATGCGTTTCTTGCTGTCGATACCCCCCCATGTACACACAGGCTACATAGAGCGGATGGCTAAAATTATTTTTAAGGGAAACAGAGATTTCGTTAAACGGCTTGGCCTTGCCATTAAAAGCAAACTTATCCGTTGACATATCAGCAGGAAGAAGCATTTTCCCAGGATTTACCATTTCCGTTCCATTACGCTGGCTAATGCTTATTACTACAGCATCTTCTGGAAGTGCATGTTCGTCCTTATTTCTCAAACGGCTCAAAAACTCCCATTTTGTCAAAACAATCAGGTCATTGATCATGGTTTCGATCACCGTTTCACTAGATAGCCCTTTCATTTGCTTGGCTAGCGGTCTTTCATCCTGTGGAAGGGTAATTTGCAGGTAATGGTCTTTTTCCCCAGATACATTTTGGACTTCTGCTTCTCGAATGACATAATCAGCCTCAACATCAGTATCTACCCAAATTAAATTCTGCCAACGAAGTTTGTCTTCGTTTTTCTTGAAGTATTGCTTTACTGCATCATAGGTTCTCTTGTGGCCTGCAGCTGTAATTTTCAGTTCATGGCTAAACAATCCTCCTACAAAGCCGACATAGGTTTTGGCGGGATCGACCTCACTATTCTCCTCAAACTGAATGATGCTAAAGCCTGGACTACTCTCTTTGATACGGCCTACAATGGGACTTTTATCGCGAAGGGGGATAAATAACAAATTCTCTTCTTCTAAGCTCTTTCCCTGAATCACACCATGTAACTCACCACGATCCAGTATCCATTGTTTACGGGCTACATTATAAGCGATATTCCCATAAGTCAATGAGGAGCCACTGTCTTCTCCCATGAAATAGCGGAATAAATCACGTTCATATCCATAAGCAGCATGAGCCTGAGGGGTCTGGGTGGTTCCCCCTTCCATGCCTTTGATGGCAAATTTCACACGACTCTGTAAGTCAAAGTAACTCACTTGTCCGTTCGACTCTTCAAGAACCTTGAGTAAATGATGGGTAAATACTCCTCCAAACTGGTTCTCGTAGGCAAGCTCCATATCTGCACAGGCCGCCAATTGGATATGTCTTCCCTCTGGGACAAGGTTTGACCATCCTACTGAGGAAATATCCTGAGGAGATATTTGAGAGCCAAAAATAAATTGATCCCACCTTCTCATAGGTAAGGCTCCTGTCAATCTTCTAGGAACGAGATTTGACCTTGTGGCATCCCCAGAATGGCAACAATCAAAGACTGTCAAAATTTCACAATCCCTTTCTGCAAGCTGAGAAATCATAAACCTCCACTCCTTATCTCCTAATAAGGTAGCAGCATCAGGTGTAAAGCCAGTATCATGGCAAGCAATTCCCTCCAGTCCTAGGTCAGCTTCCTCTTTTCCCCAAACAGGATCGGCCTTTTCTTGGGCTCCGTGCCCAGAAAAATAAATAAGAACAAAGTCATTGGGACCTGCTTGTGGCAAAAGAAACTCATGGAAAGTTTTTACGATGTTATCTTTTGTAGCTTCTTCATTAAAGAGGGTTTTTGCCTCCATCTGTAAACCGAAATGGTTTTGAGAAGCCAAAAAGCTCATCACCTTTTGGATGTCTTTTACACAGCCTCCCAAATCGGAGACATGTAGGTATCTATCTACCCCGATGAAGAGACCAAGGATGCGGTTTTTCGTTGCCATAGTGGGCTGTTTATGTTGTGTTAAGTAGGAAGGAAAAGGGGCTTTATGTCTATAGGTCTACGAATTCACTTAGGATTGTTTTCTCATCAAAATTCTTGGCCTCACTTCCTACACGAATGATTTTGACTGTCTTGATGGTATCATTTTGTACAATGGCATTGACAGTTTCCATTCCTCTCAGGGTATAGCCAAAAACATTGTATCCTCCATCCAGCTGAGGAGTGGGTACATGGGTAATGTAAAACTGGCTGCCATTTGTATTGGGGCCAGAATTGGCCATGGCTAGGGTACCTGGGCTATTGTGTCCCATATCAGCTCGAACTTCCTGCTTAAACTGATATCCAGGTCCTCCCATTCCAATCATTGCTTTATTCCCACCTGGAAGGGTATTGGGATCGCCACCTTGAATTACAAAACCAGGGACGACTCTATGCCAAAGGATACCATCATAAAAGCATTTTCCTTTGTACTTCTCTTCTTTGAGGGTAGATCCCTCACACAATCCCACAAAACTCGCTACTGTAAGCGGAACTTTCTCATAATCAAGTGTAGTGAGGATATTTCCCTTGTTAGTGTAGATCAAAGCATATAATCCATCTCCTAATTCTTTGCCCATGATCACTGGGCGTTTTTCAGGTGCACAGGATTGCCCTATCATTCCAAGGCAAATCAGAATCAGGTAGTAGCGAATCATTTTCATGTGTAAAGCTTATTGTTGATTGTGGATATAATCCCTTGCTTAGGGAATAAGTAAAGCTAAAGGATGTCAAGGGATAATTCAACCATTTGAATGAATGTCTTGTTCTTTCATCTCCCAAACCCCATTTTACTGCTCTTTCGACCAAAGAAGACTTATATTCTACGCACTTATTGGTTCAATGAAGGCCTAATAACGTTTTTAGTACTATAATTCAATCAATTTATAAGCGTGAAGGTATTTCAGGGATTTTTACATATAGCCGTTTGGGGTATCGCCTACTACTTTCTGGCACCTGAACCCGTAGGATTAGGGCTTTTCAAGGTTCCCTTCTTCAACAACTTCCATACCCTTCCCTTTTTCAGTTATGGGGTCTTGCTCAATCTGATCATGGTGTACACCTATGCTCACTTAGCCCTTCCTCCTTATTTTGTCAAAAAATCATACCAATATTTTGCAGTTATTAACTTTAGTTTTCTGGTGGGATTTGTCCTACTAGAAAGTGGCATGGATTATTTCTACATGAAATATATCTATGCAAATTTTGAATATGCGGACGAACGCTTGACGAGTTTTGCAGATTGGATTACGGCCAATTTGATTGTAAGTAGCCTGACTATTATTGGTGCCAATTTTTATGGATTCAGTTTCGCCTGGATCAGGGAGCAAACGCTAAGAGGTCAATTGGAACAAGAGAAACTAAAGGCTGAATTATCTGCTCTCAAGCATCAGGTCAATCCACATTTTCTTTTTAATGTCCTGAACAGCTTGTACGGTCTTTCTTTGAAAAATGACGATGAGGAAACTGCCAAGGGCATCATGCAATTGTCAGAAATGATGAGGTACATACTCTATGAAGCAAATGATGACAAAGTTCGTCTAGATAAAGAATTAATTTACCTGAAGAATTACATATCTCTCCAGAAATTGCGTCTAAATAAAGAAACGGAGATTGAATTCACCATCGAAGGAGAAAGCAATGACAAACTCATTGCCCCCATGATTTTGATCCCTTTTGTAGAAAATGCTTGTAAACATGGGGTCAGTACCGTCTTTGCTAGTGAAATTTATATCTTTATTAAAATTGAAGGCAATACACTTTACTTGAATGTTCGTAACCCTATTCACCCTAAAAACGAAAAACTTAAGCAGGATGCAGGAGGAATAGGATTAAAGAATGTGGAGAAAAGGCTGGATTTATATTATCCCCAATCTCATAATCTTTCCATCGATGATGACGGCAAAGAATATTCAGTACAATTAATTTTGGCAATATGAAATTGAGAGCCATAGCAATAGATGACGAGCCATTAGCACTTGATGTGATTAAGAGTTATGCAAACAAGCTTTCGGATCTAGAATTGGTAGATACCTTTCAAAGTCCTATGAATGGCATCGCTTATTTGAGAGAAAATCAGTTAGATCTTGTTTTTGTAGACATTCAAATGCCCGATTTGAATGGTCTCCAACTCATACAGTCTCTCTCCCAACCTCCTATGGTCATCTTCACTACAGCCTATTCTGAATATGCCGTGGATAGTTATGAGTTTGCAGCGGTTGATTACCTGCTCAAGCCAATTCCTTTTGAACGATTCATGAAAGCTGTGAACAAGGCTATGGATCAAAAAAAGGCACAGGGAGCCTTGATGGAATTAGAAGAAGCTCAAGATGGCCAAAAAGAATTCCTATTCGTCAAATCAGACACTCGATTTTTCAAAGTATACTTCCAAGATATCCTATACATTGAGGGCATGCGGGACTATGTAGCTATCCATACCCCTCAACATCGTATTTTGACCCTGACGAGCATGACCAACATGATCAAAAGACTGCCCGCTGAGATGTTTATGCGGGTTCATAAGTCTTATATCATTGGCCTAACTCATATTAGTCTTATACAGCACAATAGAGTATTCATCAAGGATCAAGAAATCCCCATCAGCAATTCCTACAAGGAAAACTTGGCTCAATACATAGAAGAGTCCAACAAGTAAATCTGTGCTAGCCTATTTGAAGTTCGCCTTCAAGAACATCTCTAGCGTGTAGGATGGATGGGATGAGCAAATCGTGATCAAAGTCCTTCAGTTGGTCCTCTGAATGGGTTCCGTTTGTAACAGCTAGTACCAATCCACAGGAGGCAGCTCTACCTGCTTTTAAATCAGAAGGGGTATCTCCTATCTTCATGACCTGCTCTGAAGATTCGATGCCAAAGGCCTTCATCGCCTTATAAATCATATCAGGGGCGGGTCGGCCAGCAGGTACTTCATCGCTTGTAATAGACATTTGGATATGTGTCGCTTCTTTTCCGAAGTAGTTTTCGTTTAGTCCTTCATTCCAACCCAGACGGGATAAAATAATGTTACATACCTTTCTGTAAAAGCCCGTAGTCAAGCAAATGGCAACTTTCTGAGATGAGAGGTAGTCAAATAGGTCAAGACAACCTTCAGAAGGGAAAATTGGGGCTGTTTCGTAGTGATGTTCGAGAATTTGGGTAAAGACCTGATAAGAATGTTCTACTTCCATTTTCCATTGATCAGACTTACTCCCAAGCTGTTTTTCCCAAAAAGTTTCGAATACGAATCGCTTGGACCAGCCTTGCGCGGCTAAAATTTCTTGCTCTGTTACATCTAAGCCTGTTTGTTTGGCGGCCTTTGCAAAGCAGGCTTCAACTTCATGCATATCTCTGACTGTCGTTCCAGCCATGTCCAGCACAGCAAGTTTTATAGGATATTTCATCTGCTTGTTTTTTTGTTGAGCCTAAGTACACAAAAAGGGAAAATGATTCTATTACCAAACCTAAGCAAATATGAACAATGCTTATTATCTAGAAATTAAATGGGATTTAAGTTGTTTCATATTTATCAACTTGAAAAAGGCGAGAGTCAAAAAGACCCCCACCTTATGTACAAAAAATAATCAATGTTTTACTTAAACAGCAAAGTAGAATCTCTATAAGCTGGTTGATCTAGATACCAGTCCATAAAATTGAACCCATCACTTTGAATCCATGGCAAGAACATTTTGTGCGCATTGTAAATCTTTTCCTTCTCATATGGATAGGCAAAAGACACAGGCAAGTTCATGGCCCAAGGAAGTTTACCTGGAGATTTATAATATACCCCAGCACTAGGGTTAGTTCCATCTACCCCAGTTCCAAAAATACTTGGATCGGCCAAATCTGTTGGCAAAGAACCTGGTAGGTGAATCTCTGCTCCCCTGTTGCCATCTCTGATCAGGAAGGGGTTAAAGGGAGCTGCCCCGATGGAGGAATAAGTTTGATTGGAGGAAAAGTCTATGACAATTCGTACTGTATCAGGGGTGATATAGGCATCTCCTGCCTGGGTATTGATGAATCCTCCAGACTTGTCAAATCCATTGTAGGTATTATCCGTGGCAATGATAACTGCCTTAGATTGCCCGCTCTCAGTACCATTATTTGAAAGGGTGATATAATTTTTGGCGATATCATATCCACTCACAGCGGCAATATCCGAAGGATTAAGGTTCAATTGTACCCCAAATCCATTTTGGAAACCAGCACCAACAGCTTTGATCACAAACTCCATTTCCATTCCAACAATATCATTGGTTGGATTTAAGACGTATTTATACTGATAATCCATAACGAGGTCATTGAAATCATAATCTCCTTCCAAAGGCCACATGTCTTCAAAGGCAAGTGTCCCGTAGGTATTTTCAGAAGGATAATAATTATAATAAGCGACATTAGGATCGTTTGGTGCTTCGTCATATACGTCTGATACGCCATCATTATCCGAATCACCTGGTTGATCAATCGGATTTACATTATCATTATTCAAACCTGTAATAGGGTTAGCCGTTACATAGAAAATCGCATCATTGAAATCCTGATCACAACTTGGTGATTCTCGGTTGATATCCTCAAAGCCAATGAGGAAGAGCTCGTTTATTTCATCGTATAACAAAACATGGTGCTGGTTCAAAGATGGATCTGACTCAGGATTGAAGGGGATATCTGAATAAATTTTGTAATATCCATTTCCAACTGTTTGAGAATTCCCATTCCAAGCGTTGGCAAACAACACGAAGCCAATAGTGGTCCCAGCAGGAAACTGCCCTAATAAGACCTTGTCTCCAGACCTCAGCCCTCCGCCACCCCCTGCAAAGGATGCATTGGGGAAGATAATGTTGATTGAATCAATTTCACCAGGCGAAGGAGGTCTTGAGCCCGTTGGGTAGGTATAGAAGCCAATTGCATTTCTCCATCCTGCACCTTCATGCACAAAGGTAATCCAGACATCTGAGGTCGAAATTACCTCCAGGTTCACATTTTTAGAAGAATCTAGGTATCTGGGATGGTAAGTAGGGACAGGATATCCTTCTGGTAAGGAAGAATTAATGAAAGAAAGGAGTTCAGTAGAAATGACATCTCTTGTGGGCTCCAAATAATCAGGAACTCCTTGGGAATTGTAGGTTCCCATGTAATTGATAACAACATCTGTATTCCTGATTCTACGTACCACATTGCCTTCTTCATCATATTCAGGTTCGTAGGAATCTGACTCCGTATCAAAGCCTGCCACATGATAAGATAGCTGGTTTCCTGCTATGGGTTTTCGTACATAATTTTTCAAACCGGGATACCCTATTTCAATGGTTAGCTCTGCTAGATGGGTGGGCAGGCTTACAAATTCCGAAATAGCTCCTGCATCGTCTGTCAGACTTTTGAAAACGACCTTTCCTCCATCAAATGGATCTCCTTCCCAAATATTTACAGGAACTTTGGTAATGGGTGCCATGGCTAGATCCTTAAATGACAAATCAAGTTCAACGGACTTTGTCATCTCGTAAGAGAAGTCCCCTAGGTTGTCCACAGGGTTGTCGGGATCGTCAATAATCTCAGGTTCGCCAATACAGCTGACCATAAAAAGCAAGGAAAAACCGAATAAAATATAATTGAATCGCATGGTTTTTTGGTTAGTTAGTTCTTTGTCCTTTAATAGTTTCTTCTTCTTCAAGGGGACTGATTGATTCCTGGGATAAGGCCTCATGGTAGAGTTTCAACACTTTACCTGCATGCTTATCCCATCCAAATGAGGGAGCTCTTCTTAAGCCAGCCTCAATCAATCTGTCTCGGAGTTGTTCATCCTGATGTAACAGGACCATAGCATCCGTTATGTGTTTCTGGGAAGTTGGGTCAACCAGAATGGCAGCATCTCCGGCAATTTCCGGCATCGCAGAAGAAGAAGATGTAATAACTGGCGTTCCACAAGCCATAGCCTCAATAATGGGAAGACCGAAGCTCTCTCTTAGGGAGGGGTACAAAAAGAAAGAAGACTGGCTGTAGAATATGGGTAGGTATTTATGTTCGATATATCCTGTCAGGCGGATGTTGGATAGAATATGGCTCAAATTCAATTCATCCAACATTTTCATCAATTCATCTTGAGTAGTTTCTGCCATGACCAGCGGCAATGGGTAAGAAACTCTCTCCACATAAGATCCATAAGCTTTCAGGACCCTGGGCATGTTCTTTTTGGGTGCCTTATTCCCCAAAAAGAACATATAGGCAGAAGGCAGCTGATATTGA
The DNA here is from genome assembly GCA_039817415.1 of Bacteroidota bacterium. Taxonomy (GTDB): domain Bacteria; phylum Bacteroidota; class Bacteroidia; order J057; family J057; genus JALEFZ01. Next base: position 37,533 of record JBCBVV010000017.1, on the reverse strand, counting down.
TGAAGGATTTGTTGGACCCGCTTGTCTTGCGTTGATTGGGTTTTAAAAATAGGATTTACCCCATTATGAACGGCATGAACCTTCCCTTCTAGTGAAGACAAATGCGTTAAAATATTACCCCGTTCAAATTCAGATACTGTAATGATGGAATGAGCTTTATCGACTACTCTGGGGATATTCCATCGTCTATACAGATTGCCAAAATTTTGGTACATAGTTCCATCAAAAGAAACTTTCTCCAAAAAGATGATATCGTGCAAGGTGATGATATAGGGTATGCCCACATTAATGGGAGCAGTGTTACTGGTCAAATGTAGGAGATCTACTCCATGCTTTTTAGCTGCACGGGGAAGGAATATCTGCTCCCAATCCGGATAGGACTTCCCTGGCACCTTCACAATTTTGAGGTTTCGGCTTGGCCTTATGCACTGATCATCAGGGCCATTCTTTACAAATACGATGAATTCATGAGGTGAATCCATTTTTTGTAATTGTTTGATCAATTCCAGGACAACCACGTCCATACCGTGCTTTTTCTTCCTGAATATTCGCTGAGCTTCTATCCCGATTTTCATGCCATTACCTCTTTAATTTGTTGAATCCAATCTATTCCAGAAGGGAGGAGTTCTTGCCCGTATTTCCTCTGATATTCCTTATCGATCAATTGGGCGAAGGCTTCGCCTCTGCTTCTCCATGAGTTTTGTCTCGCAAACTCCATCAGTTCATTCCTGTCTATACACTCATCAGAGGATAGAATCATCCCCATTTTATGGACAAAACCTTCCTTGTCTGTTGCGATGTGTGCGATAGAGTTAAAATCCTGTATATCACCAAAATCTGTTGTAAGAACCGGAAGTCCACAAGCCAGATATTCATTGATTTTCATAGGGTAAATACCCGCTGTAAAGCCATTGTTGACAAAGGGAATGATTCCCATGATCATTTGTTGGGACCATTTTGGCAATTCGTCTGGAGGCAGTGGACCCGGCAAATGAATGCGCTCATTCTGTAAGACTTTTTCGTCCTTAACGCGCTCATCAATTTTTCCAATTAGCAGAAACTCAACCTCAGGATAGGCATCTAGGCATCGCTGAATCAAATCAAAATCAGTCCGATCATCAATGCTCCCCCAATAGCCAACCTTCAGCTTCTGTGTGGGGGAGCTGTTGGCTGCTTTGACCTGTGAAGCAAACTGCTCAAAGTAGACTCCATTCTTGACAGTTGTTGCCCGCACTTGAAGGGTTCTTCTTTGATTGAGAAGGGAAGTAGAGCTGCAAACAAGGACATCAACTTTAGGAAGTAAAGCGTTCTCAAGTACTTTCCCATACTTACCGGCCCATTTTGCATGGCCTATTTCATCATAGCAATAGTAAATGGAAAGCGAGTGTGGGATATATTCCTCCAAATTAATCCCAAGAAAAGGCTGAAATGCATTGATCATAACAGGATTGTTCATCCCGAGTTTGTGCATGGCTTTTTGGATTGCCTTACCCGCTCGTCTTCCATTAGCCCTATTTAGGCCTATATATACAGATTCGTTGTCTATCCAATTGATGGGAAGAACAGGGGGTAAGGTTAGGACTTCCACCTCACCTCCATGATAGGTTTCAATACTCCTGATCCTGTTTTCTAGCCCAAGTATTCGGTTGACGGGTCGATCTACTTTCCCTCTTAAACCAGAAAAGACATCCTTCCAGGTATAGGCATACTCAACATAGAGAACACGATAATATCGTGCCAGCTCCGTGCTAAGAACCAGGGTAGATTTGACGTAATCGTCCTTCCACGATGGAAATCCAACGATCAATAAATCTGGTTTATGTGGATTCTTTGTTTCCATATTTATGAACTCATGAGCATCTTTTTCAAGAATTTTCTGACGAAAGATCTCTTCTTAGGAATGATTCCAATGGTAGATTCCAGGTTATAATTTTCAGCCCGATTCAAAACAAGACTCATATCAGACTTGATGCCTTTCAGGGTTTTATTAAGCATCTTCCTATCGGCTTCTGTCCAGGTCCTATTGGCTGAACAAATCATGGCTATGTAATCGGCTTGGTTGATGATCTCAACGGGGAAGGGATCCTTCAGCAGCGCTGGCATTTCTACAACCATGTAATCTGCATTCTTCCATGAACGTGGTTTGCGGCCCATTAATTCCTCCACCGTTTTCAGGGAGTAAATATTAGAATGAACCGGATAGAAGAAATCATCCTTGTGGGGATCTTCCCGAACCTGATTGTCTTCCGGTCTAAGTTGAATGACCTTCTTTCCGTACGCTCTAAGACGACTGACCATCAACCTACTTAGGAGACTTTTGCCCTCATCTTTTCTCATAGAACAGAAGAGAATAGATTTCCTGCCATCAGGTTGATTTTGAAGCTCTAGGTCCATGTACAATTGCTGGAGCATCAGTCCTACACATCTTTCCTCCAAATAGGCATAATCTATTTTTCCCTTTTTTGTCTGACCTTGCATATAGTTTTTAGGAAACAGAGGAAGGACTCCCAAAACATCTAGTCCTGTTTCTCGCTTGGCTAAATAGGGGGATTTCATAGACCTATCCATGAATTCAAGGCCAATGAATACACCTGTACTAAGAATTCCCCCAACTAGAAAGGCCAGAATGATGAGCATTTTACGCTTGGAGGGATCTGGTTCTACAGGATAAATGGGCTTGTCAACAATGGTCAAATCGGTTGACATCATCAAACTTTGCTGATGCAGAATGGCCATGTTCAAGGAGTGAAGATTCTGAAGATAATCTCTCTCCATGATGTTGATCTCACGTTCGAATTTCTTAATACTGGAGCCCAAAGGAGCGAACTGAGTATAGACCTCATTGAAGGATTCCATTCTTTCCTTCACGATCTTGATTTTGGCCCTGGTCTCCTCCATGATGATGATGTTGAGTAACCACTTATCAAGAATCTTTTCAATCTCAGCCCCCTTAGGTGTATTTTGAATATTGGCCAGTTCGAAATTGTAATTCCTCACCTTCTCCTTCAGTCTATTGTATTCCCGCTCTACGAATTCATATTCGCGTTGGCTTCTGGTGGAGTCATAATCACGTTGATCATAGACCACTAATCTCTCTGATAAATAGGAAAGGGAGTCTCTAATGGCGGCAATCTCTCCATGGACCTCACCAAGGTCTACTCTGCTAGACATTTCTCTTTCTAAGGCCCTAACAACAGAATCTGCAGCGGCCATGATCATCCTCTCTTCATCATACTGCTCCTTGATGTCTTCACGTTTCTTGGCTATAAAGCGTGTCTGTTCGTAGTAGTTGATCACGTTGTTGTCTTCACGGAAATCCTTAAGCCTCATTTCAGCATAGCCAAGCTTGGTTGAGGATTCGGTAGTTGCTTTTCTGAAATACTCAACAACACCAGAGGACTGTTTGTATTTGCCATCATGATGCTTTTCGGCCAACACCTCGATGAACAATTCAAGTGTTCTTTGACAAATCCCAGGATCAGAAGTGGAATAGGTAACTTCAATGACATCTGAACTACCCTGCCGCTGAACTTTCAAACTCTTAACTTGCTTGATACCTACCCATTCTTGTTCTGAGTAGAGTATCTTGTATACTTTATTTTCTTTATCCATGTCCCTCCACTCCTGGATTTTTCTAAATCCATATTCTCTTCTTTTGCCAGCTAGGTCCTTGACTAGCCTACCTGGCAATTCTGCTGATATGAGTTGGTAATTTGTGGGACTTATAAGGTTTGTATCTTTGACGCCTAAGGTCAAAATTTCTCCAAGCAATCGCTTTGAAATCTCCTCCATGGTCTGGTAAGATTCAGCCATCTTGATGAGGTTTTCGATCTCCGCATTGGTGTAGGTCCTATCAGTGGTGGCATTTCCATCTCGACTTGGATTGTACCCCGAAATAAATCCGGTATTAATCAAAGTAGAAGATGAATAGACTGGTTTTTCATCTTTGGTTCCCATGTATACGAGTACGCCCATGAAAATAGCTGCCATGGCTATCCAAGGGATGTTTTTGAGAATTACTCGTATGAAAGTAGCTAGGTCCATATGCTTAATCTATTCTGCCTCCACAGATGTCTTTCAACATTTGTAGGGCCATTTGAAACTCACCTTTTGCTTTGAAATATTTTAGCTCAGTTGAGGTCTTGTATTGTAATGAAGTATTGTACTCGGTGATGTTTAGGTCTCCTTTGTTGAAGTAGATAGCTGCTGTCTCGTGTGAAATAGCATAAGATTCCATCGCGGCAGCGTGCACCTTCAACACTTTTAAGGCATTCTGGTAGGCGACATATCTTTCCACCACTATTCCCCTTAGTTCCTGCTTAATAATCTCCTTGTTACTTCTCACCTGCGCCATTCGAGCTTCCATGACACGCAAATTTTGCTTGCGATTTACCCAGTACTCCGGAGAAAGAGTAATCCCAACACCTGTGTTGTACAGGAGATTCTCTTGATTGGTCAGTTGGGTGGCCACTACCGTCCCATTATCTGAAGCAAAGAGTCCAGAACCTGTGCCGTATGACATGGATGCTCTTCCAGTGATAAATTGCAACCACTTCTTCTTTTCGACCTTGTAGTTGGCCACTTGCTCTTCCAACAAATGACCGTTGTATTCTAATTGAGCTGAATATTCCCAAGCCCGAATAACGAGATCCTCCAAGGGAGCAATCTTGTAAGGATTAAATGGAACAAGCCGTGCTGAATCTTCCTTCATCAACTCACTCATTACGGTTGAATCAGAAGGTTCCACTGCCTGAAGTATTTTGACAGAATCTTGTTGAATTTCCTTATTCTGCCCATAGGAATTTACTCCCAGAAGTAATAGGATACTCAACAGGATTAATTTCCCTTTTTCGGTCCTCTCCACATACAATGACAAACTCCTCATGAACAGATATTTAAGTTTTAAAGACCCTTCACCAACTACTCCACCAAACAACCATTACATCATTTACTTTTTCCAATAAATCGTAATATATTTTTACAGCTCACTCATTACTTTTACTTATGGTGCATTGATGTTTATTGATTTTCTTTTTGGACCACTGCAGAAAAAGTCATAAAGAGAATTTTCAGATCCTTCCAGAAATTGTGTTCTCTTGCATATTGGATATCAAGCTGAATTCTTCCCTCCTCGGTGATTTCCTCACTCCCTCTATCCATGACCTGCCAAAGACCCGTAATTCCTGCAGGAGCCATGAATCTTTCAACTCTATCATCTGCTGTAAGCTGCTCAGCCTCATACAATGGCAAAGGCCTATTCCCAACAATAGACATGTCTCCAATGATCACATTCCATAATTGAGGAATTTCATCGATACTGGTATTCCGAATGAACTTCCCTACACGTGTAATGCGTGGATCATCCGTAACCTTTAGAAAGGAGGAATTATTGGAGTTTTCCTCGTACTGGAAAAGCCCTTCATCTACCGAACCTTCATCAGAGATGAGTTCTATGCCGTTAAAGAAGTCTTCCGCCGTATCTTCCTCATCTTTTTCTAGGTAGACATTCAAATCCTTGATCTTATCAATCATCTTATCTGCATCCTGCCTCATCGATCGGAACTTGTAGAAGTTGAAAATCTTATAGTTCTGCCCTACTCTTTTGGAGGCATAGATTACTGGCCCTTTGGATTCTATCTTGATCAATAAGGCAATGATCAACAAAAAGGGAGAAGCAATAAGAAGGATGGAAATGGCTACTGCTAGGTCAAATGCTCTTTTCAAAGGAGCGATCTTCGAGTCAAGTCGACCTTCCATATCAGATAGTGAAGGCCCGGTCTTGGGTTGAATTTTTTTCCTAATAGAAAGAGAGATAAACGTGCTGTCTCCATTGTCAAAGACAAAATTTGCCTCCTCACAAATCAGATTCAGGTCATTTGCATCCTCTTTCCAGTTGGGAGGAATAACGAAGATCAAATGGGGCTTTTTCCCAATATGAGAGGTACACTGGGACTTAAAGGAATTCCAGTTACTTTGGCTGAACTGATCTGGATGCATGGCTACTATGACCTCTCTTAGGAGAAGTTGTGTCCAGGATTTGTTCCTTTGAAAAAAGCCAACCAGTTCTAGATCCCAAGCTGTTATAAACTGCCCAGAGAGAGAAAAGGATAGTTTTTCGGCATAATTCCCAATGCATATAAGTCCAAGGTCCTTTTGCGTATCTATTTTTTGCAAAATCACTGTTACTAATCTTTGAAAATTGAAAGGAATGAAAAAAGTGATCAGGCTACTTTTTCTAGGAGCTTGTTGACTCTCAGGTAAAGTTCCTGTGGGTTAAAGGGTTTCAGCAAGTAATCATCTGCCCCCAGTTCAAGGCTTTTGATCCTAGTTTGGGACTGTTTTTCACCAGAAATCACCATCACCTTAGCCTCCTTCAAGTTTTCATCTTGCTTGATTTTTTGAAGCAATTGAAGGCCATTCATTCCTTCCATATTGAGGTCAGTAATGATCAATTCAGGCTCAGGGTTCAAATAGAGCCACTCAAGCGCTTCTACAGCTGAATTCTTAAGTTCAACTTCATGGGTTTCGGAGAACATTTTCATCAAAAACATTCTCATCATAGGGCTATCATCCACCACAAGGATGGTAGCATTTTTCTGTAATTTATAATCACTCATAACTTGTGAATCTGTTGATATTCAAGCTGTTTATTTCTTGGTCGTCTGATTGTGAGCTTCTCTTTAGGTTGATGTTCAAATGATGGCAAACCCGTAGGTATAGCTCTCTTGGATTAAAGGGCTTCAGCACATAATCTACTGCTCCTAATTCCAGGCATTTGATTCTGGAGGAAGAGTCCTTTTCTCCTGAAACAATCATGACGGGTACCTTGCAAAGGCTATTGTCGGTTTTGATCTTCTTCAGTAAATCAAAGCCATTCATTTCAGGTAAATTGATATCTGAGATGACCAAAGAGGGCTCCTCCATGGTGTACAAAGATTCGAGGGCTGAAACAGCAGAGTCTACTGTCTGGACCTCAAATGATTGTGACAGAATTTTCTTCATGAATAGCCTCATGATTTGGCTATCATCAACTACCAGGATGTTTTGATCTGTCTTTGGTAATCTTTCCATCATTATGCGTTCAGTTGATTATGGTATTCGATTTTTATAGTTGATTAATAGGTTATGGGTTGACAGCGACCTTTTTTCGCTTGGCCTTTTCCCACACCACAGATTGTTTTCCTCGTATCAGTCTTCCTAGTCCCATGAAAACTGAATAGTTCATTAGCAAAAAGTAATAAGGGACAAAGGCTACCTTCACTTTGATTTTCCTACTGGCTAGTACTGCACCGACCACCGCCAAGGCATAAAATGCCAGGTGCAAAATCCAAGTCAGGGTGTAAATTCCTTCTTGAGTTACTGCCAAAAATGGATGAAGAACGAATAATAGGACCAGCGCAATAGGCGCGATTGTCCATCGAAACACCCTGTGAGAAAGAAATTGAAATGAAACAGCTGGATATTTGAAAGGGTTCATCAAATCCCTCAATCGCCAGCTCGCCTGAAGCCCTCCTGCTGAAATCCTAATTTTTCTCTTGAGTTCTTCGGCACTGTCTTCAGAAGCCTCCTCCATGGCATAGGCATCAGGAGCATAGGCGATCCTTTTTCCCTGACGAACCATCTTCATGGTCATGACAAAATCCTCTATGAGGGTATCCTCTTCAAGCTGCTCATGCATGATGGTCCTAATGGCGAAAAGCTCACCTGCGGCCCCCATAACAGAATAGAATCTTCCGTCCCATTTCCTGAGGGTGGATTCGTATTTCCAATACATGCTCTCTCCAGCTCCTGAAGCATTGTCTACCTCCGTACTATTGACTCGTTTCTCTCCTGCAACGGCTGCTACCTCTTCATGTTGGAAATGCCTTACGATGTTTTTGAGGCAGGATTTATTAAGCATGGCGTTTGCATCCGAAAAAATGGTTATTTCCCCTCTAGCCAAGGGCATGACTCTGTTCACAGCAGCGATCTTCCCTCTTCTTGGCGCTTCATGCTCCAATTCAATGGCGGAATATTGACGAATGATGTCCATGGTGCCATCATTCGAACCGTCCGTTACAAATAGATATTGAACCTTCTCTTTCGGATAATCCAATTCCAAGGAGTTCCAAATTTTTTCTTCAATTATCTCCTCTTCATTGTACGCCGCCACCATAAAGGTGATAAATGGAAGATCATGCTCTTTCATTTCTGGTTCTTCCGGATTCGATCTAATTTTAGTTAGAGCGAACAGGATTAAGCCATACCCGATGTAGGTATAGAACAGAAGAAAGGCTGATATCCAAAATATTAACTCCATCATCAATGAATCTTCTCTGTGGGTTGCCTCCTATTAAAGGGAAGGAAAGCCCACCATTTTTTATAGTAAAACATGATCCAGTTTGGCAGCGCATTTAACTGGAAGGGGATGTAGTCCTTTAGAATTCCAAAAGAGACCAAGTTCATCAAAATCATAGCTAGAATGGTTCCTACTGCCGCTCCTACCCCACCCCATATGGGAATGAAAATTAGGTTGGCAACCAGATTTAGTAGAATAGAGAAAAAGACCAATTTGAAATTCACCTCAGGTTTGCCAATTGCATCTAGCACCGTCCCAAACATTCTGGCAAAGGGCTTGATAAGGGTGTTGGCAAGCAGTATCCAAAGGATCAGCTGAGCGCCTAGGTAATCGGGGCCACCCAATATGTATAATATCGGCTTGGCAAAGATGAAGGCGCCCACACATAAGGGTATATTGATGGCCAGCATCATTCCTAATGCTTCTTCGTACAGACGTGCCGCACGCTCCTTTCCTTCTCCATTCCTGTAGGCTGAAGCAATCTTGGGAAAGAAATACTGCGCTCCTCCTTTCAGCGGAACCTCCATATAATTGGGGGCTCTAGAGGCGATGTTGTAAGAGGCAACTGCAGCAGGATTGACAAAGTAGCCCAACAAGGCAATGTCTACACGCTGCAATAGCATCGAACTTAGGTTAGTTCCTAACGAGAACTTTCCATAATGGAATAGCCGCGCAATCCATACCCATCGAATGGCTCCGAACTGAAACATTGACTTTCTGTAATTCCAAACAAATAGCGCCCCTAGCAAAGCTGCTCCCGCCTGGATATACAGTACATCCGCCCAGTCAAAAATGAAGTTGCCAACAAACAAAACTCCAATGATTGCGCTGTATGTCAAAGCAAAAATTCCATTGCCCCAAAAAACTCCTTTAAAATCCTGATTGGCCATCTGGACATATTCTCCGAACCTCAAGCTTCCAAGTGTGATAAAGGTGAGACCATATAGGGGAGACAGTTCAATGAGGGCAGGACTTTTCCATATCTCAGCAAGCGGAAATGAGATCACCACCAATACAAGCCATAAGCCTAAACCAAGAACCATGTGCAGCATCACCGCTGCAGTTAAGATTTCCTTGTAGTCATTGGGATTAGACTGCGTGAATTTGACCATTCCATTTTGGACAATACCCGTTCTGGCCATTTCGGCAAGGGTGAAGAGGGACAAATACAGTACCCATTGGCCAAAATCCTCTTGTGAGAAATACCTCACCAACATCAACATCACCAATAGGTTACCCATCATGGCTGCCAAGGTGGACAGCATGGCGTATGAGCTTTCTCCTATTTTGATGTTAATTTTCATTCGCTTCAAATTCTTTTCTTTCTTGATCAGCTCTTTCTTTTTTTGAGGCATTCACTCCAATGATGATGAAGAGAATGAGGGTCGTTAAAACCAGATCAAAGGGAAATCCTTCTCCAAACATTAGGATTGCATTTCTAAAACAGGTTCAGCTGCTTCAACTTTCAGTCTTTTTATAATCTTGGCCGGAACACCTCCGACCACACAATAGTCTGGGACATCTTTGGTAACTACAGATCCTGCGGCTACGACTGCCCCTTTGCCAATGGTTACATTCTTCATGACCATCGCCCGTGTAGCAACCCAGGCCCCATCCTTGATTTCGATCATGCCAGTTTTGCCTTTCGCAAGTCTATCAACCGTATCATGGAAATCTCCATCCATGATGATGACATGGGGCGCAATACGGCAGTTCTTTCCTATGTGAACCTTGCTGCTCACGGAAATAGTAGATCCGTTGATTCGAGTATTTTCACCGATTATCAATTCCGCTCCCTTGTTTACCGCGAACCGAACACGGTTTACATTGGACCAGATTCTTACCAGGCTTCCAATTTTGATGGTCCCTTTGTTCAATACCGTAGGCTTCTTTCGGGTAAAGACCAGTTTTCCCAATTCATTAACCCTTCTCAACCTCCATCTAGAAATCATCCAGTTGGCCCCCAAACTGAGCAGTCTGTAGAGAAGCAAGATGCTTACCTGAAAGGAGGAAGGATCCTTTTCGATTTCTTCTCCAATTTTTATTCTTTCGTTTATGATGAGTGCTTTCATGGTCAATTGTTGTTTGGGGTGGTGGCCCCGTGTGGGGTATGAATAAATTTTTTATTGGCTCCTTTAATCTTTCTCATTTGCCAAATCATACTTAGCATCGCCGAGGGCAATTTTCCTATCGATTTCCATAAATCAGATGCAGACAAATGAGGAGGAAGTGCTAAAGCATAGGCTAATCCTATAAGGAGTAGTCCCAGTAAGCCTCCTCCAACAAGCAGGAGTGAAGAACTTATGAACCCTAATAGAATAGCCATTGAACAAAGCCCAAGATATATAAGCCTTGGTGCCAGGGTGAATTGAAGGACCTTGTTGAACAGGTCAACATTCCCTTCCTGGATTAAGGCTTGGCATGCCTTTCCAAAGTATCTTCCCAAGTAGACAAACTGAGATGAAATCCATCTTAATCTTTGCTTTTGAAGGGATTGAGTGTTTCTAACTTTCTCGTCAAATACCATGAGGTCCTTGTAGTAATCGATGATTTTGCCTTGGGCCATCATTCTTACCTCTAGTTCCTTATCAAATCCCCCGATAGCTTGGATTTCTTGCATGACTGATTTAAACAAGGGATACTTGAATACCATTCCCGAGCCTACCAGTCTGGAAGAAAGGCCAATTGCACGATGCCCCTTAGAAAAAATGTGATTCGCCACCTCCTCACTTATAGTATCCAACAAGGCAACTCCCGTATCCTTGTTTTTGGCTGTTCTATGGCACTGGGCAATCTCAGTATCCTCTTTCCACCTCATCACTACCTGCTCTAAAAATTCAGGCTTTACATGATTGTCCGCATCAAGGATTAATACGAGATCATATTCCTCCTGTAACTGCCCCATTGCCTTGTTAAGAGCCTTAGATTTGGTGCTGTTCTCAAAAGCAACTTCAATAAGCCCTATTCCCATTTGGCGCAGGGTCAATAAGGTCGAGCTTTCAAAGCTGTCTGCTATTACAAAGGCATCCCATTTATCTTGTGAATAAGTTTGTTGCAAGATATTGTCTGCTGTATCAATGATCACTTGATCCTCTTTGTAGGCTGGAATTAACACCACAATTTTGGGTTGAAAACCAAGCCTAGAACGCTGGATTCTTGGCTCATCCTTTTTCATTTTCCCCAAGAGGGAGAAAAACAAGAGGTAGCATCCAGTCCATAAAACTGGGGTTAAGAGGATGAATGCTAGTATGTAAATTACCGTATTCATACCCATTGTTCTTTTGGTTTAACCCATTTAATGTCAGCGGACTCAGACAATCTTCCTTTGGGAAGAGCTAGGTGCTTGGCATGCCAGATCGTAGCTTCCCAAACCTTGGAGGCTAAGCTCATATCTCCCTTTAGCATATGTTGAATCAATGCTTTAGGGGTGGCAAATAGGAAGTAATACAGGCTACTTAGCAGGAAAGTCATCCCAGATAAGTTTCGCCTGTTAAACATCTGTCTGTTCCGATGGAGATAATATGTTTTCAAAGGACTATTTTTCCCGGTGGAAGCAGATACCTTATGCCATATTTTACTTGCGGGCTGAAGGTTGACTTCATTGCCTCTTTCTTTGATCTTCCAAGTAAAGTCATGCTCCTCATAATAAAGGAAGTATTGCTCGTGAATGAGTCCGACTTCTTGTAGGAATCTTCCTCTAAACAACATGCACGCCCCATTAGGATAGGCTGTCTCTGACTTCTCATCAAATTGTCCATGATCCTTTTCTCCATACCCAAATTTCTTTCCTCTATTGGTAATGGGATGAATAGGGGTAGTACCAGCATATTGGAGGGTATCAGGTTGATCAAAAAAGAAAATCTTAGGACTGACGATGCCTACCTCCTGATGTTTTTCCAAGCGATCCACCATGGGCTCTAAAAAGCCAGGATCCACTTCCGTATCATTGTTGAGCAAGAGCACATAATCAGCTTCCAGCCTTTCTAAGGCTAGGTTATTTCCTCCTGCGAAACCATAATTCTTTTCTGAAAAGATAAAGTGAACCTCGGGAAACTCGGTTGCGATGGCTTCCAAATCCCCTTTCGTTGAGCCGTTATCAACCACCCAGGTCTCGACGTTCGGATAGGTGATTTTTCTCAAGGATTCTAACATAATTCTGGTAAACTCCGGCTGATTGAAGTTTACAGATACGATCGCAACCTTAGGGGCGGTATGTATGTACTCATTCCTCATGATGCTTCTACTTGAAGAGATTCTTGAATTCGCTTAAGTCGTTGTCGTTCATATAAGGGAGCTAGACATACAAGAGAACTCCCGATGTACAGCATCATATTCGTAGGAAAACCACTTAAAATTTGGTTTCCATAGCTGGAAAATATCATTCCAATAAAGCCGCAGAAAAGTGCTAAACACATGTTAGCTAATATGGGATCTCGAAGATTCCATATGATATTTCCTGCTCGTCCAATCCAATATCCTAGAATGGCAATGTTGAGCAGTAAGCCAATAATCCCCATTTCAGCCCAAATTCTGACAAAGTAGGAGTCCGTAGGTGTTTCGGCAGGAACTGTTCCTGGGCTAAATCTTTTCCCCCAGTAACCTGCCGAACCAATTCCAGCCCCAATGGGACGGCTTGCAAGGTATTTTCTGTATGTTTTTTGGTTTCTAAATCTAGCGTGTAAAGAGGGATTGTCTGGATCAAGCCCTGTTCTCATGCGCCTGACAGCTTCCACATTCTGAAAAGCCATGGTATATTTAAGCATCCCATAGGCGCCTCCACCTATGACCAAACCTAGAATAAGGATAGGAAAGTTTCTTTGCATGAAAAGAAAAACAATTCCTCCAACTGCTGGAGCTACCAAAGCTCCTCTAGATCCAGAAATCCCAAAGCCGATAAAGGCAAACAAGGCCGTAGCTGCGTAGAAAATCTTGGTTTTCAAAGGATGAGGCCCCAAGGCTAACACTCCTCCAATGGTGGTCATCATGGCCATGTTACCACCAAATTGACCTGCATCAGAATGAAAAGAAAATGTCCTTAACACCCCGAAGAGAAGGTGAGTAGATCCATTTTCTTCCTTGGCTAACCACCTGTTTTCAGCAGCATCGGTTCCAAGGAATTTTTGTCTCATCCCCCAAATGGCCGCTGCCAAGGTGAGCCAACAAATGAGATTTACAAATTTGTAGAAATGTTTCTCATCTCGAAGGAAAAGGAAGACCAAAACCACTGACAAAATCATGTCAATTCCTATAGAACGCATGGAATAAAACCATGCAACCATAGATCGAGACTCTGGATTGGCCAATTCAATGACCATAAATCCAAACCAAACTAGACTGAATTTTACGTAATCATGGCTGAGATAAGACCACCTCTCCCCTTTCTCCTGCATGAATAGGAAGGCAACAAAAGAGAGAAACAGGAATATATCAATGGTTAGTCCCCAAGGAGCTGGAATATATCGAGTTAAACCTGCAGAAATACAGCAGATCACCAAAGATATCCATAGACCCGTTTCAGGGGTTTTAAATTGCTTGTATAAATAAATGAATACAAAAGGAAGACCCGCAAAAAGGATGGCACCTAGCATTCCCATTTTTATGATTAAAAATGAAATCACTGTCAGCCCTGCAATCCCTCCAAGGACAGCAAAAACCTTTTGCAATAAGCCTTCGATATGTAATTCTTTTATCTTCAATTTGGCTTCTTTTTTTCAACACACCAATATTACACGCATCCAATATTTTACAAAATCAAATCTTTCACACTTATTACAACACTTATAAAGTATCAACATGTAACAATCCCAAATATAAATAAACTAAACATTCAATCAATATATTTGTTTACATTAAGTTAATATTTAAAGGGTTTTGGTAGCAGAAATGGCTATTGAGCTTTTATTGAGGAGGAGAAAAAGCCATTCTGGAGAATGGTTGGTCTTTTCTATTTGAGTGATTTTACCTACCCAAGTGGGAGTCAACTTCATTCTCAGATGTGATGGTGAGGTAGATTCTCAATTTAGTTAGGCAGTCGTATCCTTGATTTATGTCTAGATGATAGAGAAGTTGGGTCGTAAAATGACAGGATAAAAAAAGCGAGAGGAAAAATCCTCTCGCCTCAGGAATACGCTTTGTTGGGTATTCGTGTAATCAATTAAGGGAATGGGGCATCATTACTTCTGATCAATTAACTCGGGTGGAAGCCCAAGAAAGGGAGCATCAGAATTGGTAATCAAAATTTTACTGTTTTCAGATCCTGCCAACTTCAAGAAGGACTCAATTGCTCGGAAGCGAAGGACCTCCTCAGAAAGAGACTTATTGATCATGTCATTGGCTTCGGCCTGGGCAGAGGCTTCCGTTTTCAGGGCATTTGCACGACCTTCAGCCTGAATTTCTAATACGGCTCTATCCGCTTCAGCTGCAATGATCTGTGCATTTTTCTCACCACGAGCTTGAATCACACGTCTTTCTGCATCAGCTTGTTCACGCTGCTTCACAAACTCCATACGCTGAGCCTCTTGTTCAGCTTGAAGCTTCTCTTCAATCGCTCTAGTCAATCCATCAGGAAGACGAATACTCTTCATCAATACATTGTCAATAAGAATACCTCTTTCTTGAACGATCTCATTCATTTTCTCCGCAATGGCTTTTTCAATGGCACCCCTTGCACCTGAGTGCATATCCTTCGCCATAAATCTGGCAGATACATCGGCAACTGCAGAACGGAATACAGGAAGAATTAATTCTCTCTCATATCGACGACCGACTTCTTTGATTAGGGTCGGAGCCTTAGAGGGGAGAACATGGTACAAAATTGAAATTTGGGAATTGATGGTCAAGCCCTCTTTTGAAGGGAGTGGAAGCTGGACTTCAAGGTTAACTGTTCTTGTAGGAACGCGGATGATGGTAGAAATAAAGGGATTCAATCCTTTTACTCCTTCGTACAAAGGTTCATCTGCTATTTTTCCAAACTTTCTTTTTACTCCAACTTCTCCCTGCCTAATCACTACACATGATGTAAGAAACATGCAGAGGAGGGCTAATGTCATTGACTTTAAAATGATTTTCATAGGTAAATACTGTTGAACGGGTTTTACTTACTCATATTTACTCAAGGATACGGGATATTTGGGAGGGGATACGACCGCTTGAAAAGGAAATACACACGGATGTTCAACCGTCCTACACGGCTGACAAGCGTTAGGTAGGGTAGTGACTTAGCTCATGGGGAATGTTGCTACATATGAAGCATTATCCCTTTATAAATCGCTCTTTATAGTAGCTTAATATTTCCTTGATATTCGGGGCGACAATATTTGATGGACCTGATCGCATATAGAAGATTTGATCCTTTTGCTGTGTCTCAAAAATGGCTGGGAATGGAGTAGCCACACAGTTGATTCTAAGAATCAATTTGTCATCAATTTTTTCATTGTTAAAGGTTAAATAGGATCCAAACTGCGAACCTACCTGTCGTTTGATGATGCCTATGACACTAAGTTTGTATTCGTCTAACTTTTTTTCAGATTCTACTTCAAGCCCCTTCACATTTCCGTCATCATCTACTCCAAGTAAGATCACTCCACCGCGGGTATTGAAGAAGGCGCAAATCGTCTTGATTACCCTTGATCGAATGGTTTTGCTTAAGGATTCTTTGAACTCAACGTTGGCCCCTTCCCCTTGGTTGATTAATACTCTTGTTGATTGGCGATACTCTTCGTCGTTTAGGTAGCCAATTACATATCCGCTTAATCCATGAATAACTTCCAAAGAGACCTCTGGGCTAAATAAGCTTTTGTCATAGAGTTTTTCTCCATCAAAAGCCAACAATCTTGCTTGGGTAATGGCCCTGATTGATCCCATTCTGGGACGATCACTTAAGACCGAGACCTCACCGAATAGATCTCCTTTCTTGTAGGTTTTGATAGCCCCTGTGCTCAAACTCAACAATAACTCACCCTCTAAGACAATAAAAAAGTCCTTAGAACCCGTTTCTGAAGCATAGAATACATAAGAATCCGGTTCGTAGGCCTTTTCGGTAGATATGGATAGGAGGACATCTTGGAGCTCTGAGGAAAAAGCCTTGAATAAGGGATTTTCTAACGCTCCTTCTCTAAGTTGCTCTTGGTTTGACATCATGGGACACTTGACTTGGCTTTGGTAGAAATTAACCAAGGAAGCCCAAAAAATAAAGGGATGGGCTTCTTATCTATAAAATATTCCCATTTATTCGGCTTTAAGCATCATCGTAATATTTTTTTGAATCGCCAGGTCGAGATCAAAAATGGGTTACTCCTCTATTCGGTCCAACCTCATCATTCTAAAATCAACCGCCCCTTCCCCAGGAATATCAAGCGCGATCAACCTAAGGGTGTCCCTTCCTGCCTCTAAGTTCATTTGGCCTACTTTCACCTTCATAAAATCTTTTACAAGAGATTCCTGTCTAGGAATTCTGTCAAATTCTGCCCCTCTAAGCGGGGAATCGAAAGATGATTCAAGGATAGTTTTAACCGTGTCTCCTTGGAGGGTAATTCCCATTTCAACTCCTACATTCTCTTTTGGAAGGGTCACAAAGATGGTCAACTCATAGGTTCCCTTTTCCATGATCTCAACCGGCCAATTGATTTCCTCTTCTGTCTGGGTCCAATTGGTGAAGAAGGAGCAATTTGGCCATCTGTTGGATCGTTTGATGTTTCCTGTTGTCAGCCCATCTCTTGCAGGAATCTGAATCTTATCTCCCATAATAGTAATAGGGCGATTTTCTGTAGGAGGAAGCTCAGAGCCTACACTTTTTAGCCATTCGGCTTGAAAAGCCAATAAAGAATCTCTCAATTTCGGTTGGGTTTCATTGACCGGTTCGAGTTGTCCAGGATCATTCTTTAAGTCAAATAAATTGCCCTCGTGATCCAGTCGGAAGTCTTGGGTTCTGATACTGGTTTTGCCCTGCCAGTGATTTACTACTGTTCTATCCCACCTCAAAGAGTCCAATCCCAGCAGCAAGCCGCTAATATCTTGTCCATCAAAGGGCTTTTTTTCATGATATTCAAGGCCTGCCATACCGACCAAAGAAGGAAAGATGTCAATAACAGAGCTGAGGTAGGGCTCGTTTTGGGCACGAGCAATTTTTTCTGGCCATGAAATCACAAAAGGAGATCGCACACCTCCTTCATCTGTACTTCCCTTATGCCCTTTCATTCCTCCATTAGAGCGATTGCCATTTGGGCCATTGTCTGAGAAATAAATGATAATGGTATTTTCTCTCAAACCTGCCTCTTCTAGGCTGGCAAGTACTTTCCCTACATTATCATCAATGTTTTTTGCCATGGCATAGGCAGCGCGGCTATGGTTGATGTCTTCTTTTTCAGAATACCTATGTTCAGGCCATTCTTTTTCCGAAAATTGATCCCATAGGCTATCAGGAACCTGCATAGGTGAATGGGGTGTATTCAAAGCCAAATACGCGAGAAAAGGAGTGTCCCGATTCTTCTCCATAAATTGAATACACTCATCAGTCAGAACATCTGTTAAGTAACCCTTTGAGGTAAAGAACTCCCTATTCCTTTCCAGCAAGGCATCGACGTAACTTCCCCAGTGGCCAGAACAATATCCAACAAAGTCCTCGAACCCTCTATAATTGGGATGGTAGGGTGGCTGCATACCATTGTGCCACTTCCCAAATGCCCCGGTTTTGTATCCAGCATCTAAAAATGCCTGGGCAAGGGTATATTCGTCCAAATCCATTCGCTCTCCTCCCGCAGAGGTAGACCTTACTCCAGATCGTACAGCATATCTGCCCGTTAGAAGGGAAGCCCTCGTTGGAGAACATACAGGTTCCACCAGAAAATTACTTAAGACCAAGCCGCTAGCGGCCAGGCTATCAATATGTTTAGTTTGAACTACAGGATTGCCATTGAGACTCAGATCGCCCCAACCTTGATCATCAGCCAAGATAATAACCACATTGGGTCGATTGTCTTTTTCCCTTGGCGTTGTTGGTTTTGAACAGGCAACAAAGAACAAACTGATCAAGAGGAGTAGCAAGAATCTCATGAGCTAGAATTTAGGTTGATATACTAAGGTGTGCGACTAATACATTCAATTAGGGCTCTTACATTATGGTAGGGAGCCTTCCATGGACCTGCCTTGTCGTGGCCTGGCATCAATTGCCCATCTGCCTGTTTGCCCCATACCCATTCACCCCCTTGATGGTCTTTGATCTGGCTAATGGTATAATCCCAAATGCCATGTAGTTGATCCAAATAAAAGGTGTCTTCAGTGAGACGAAAGGCATTCATGGCACCTACCATGGCCTCAGACTGCACCCACCAAATACGGTCTCTGTCAATCTCTCCATTTGCATGCTTCTCATTGACCAAGGCCCCATCTGTATCAATTCCTTCTTCCAAGGTATTCCTAGCCATTTTTAGGATGATAGGCTTCAAATCTTCCATGAGCTCTTCATCCCCAAGCACTTCAAGCGCCTCCCAAATTAGCCAACTGGCTTCTATGTCATGCCCATAAGATACAGCATGAGACTTTACGCCCCATTCTTCATCAAAAAATAGGTGCATATGACCAGATTCGTCTATAAATCTTTCTTGAAAGAGTAGTATGAGATTCTTAGTAGCTTGTCCTATTTCTTCTGTAGGAGCAATCCTATATAGGTTTGTATAGGCTTCCAAGATGTGGAGATGGGTATTCATGGTCTTAGGTTCATTGGCATCTGAACCTCCCAATCGAAGATCTTCTAAAGGACCCCATTCACGATCAAATGCCTCCCAGTATCCTCCTAATTGTTTGTCTAAGCTTTTTTCTTCAATCAATTGGAAAAATGTGAGGGCCATTTCTTTGGCTGCCGGTATAGAGGTGAGTCTGTAATATTCTGATAAAGCGTAAATGGCGAAGGCCTGGGCATACACTTGTTTTTTTCCAGAGACCATGGCCCCATCCTTATCGACCATCCAAAAAACTCCTCCAAATTCATTGTCTATGAAATAGGCTCGAAGATATTCATAAGCTCTATCGGCTATCTTTCGATAGGCCAAACTAGAAAATTCTCGAGATGCCAAGGCAAAAGTCCATAGAATCCTTGTGTTTAGGATAACAGCTTTATCTGCATCAGGATGTAATTGATTGGCTGCATCAATTCTGCCATAAAATCCTCCCCTCTGATGGTCAACCATTTCCTTTTCCCACCAATCAAGCAAATACTTAGCCTCCCGCTCCCACTCTACTTTCAGCTCAGCTAAAACGAAGGGAAAATCTTGTGGTTTGCTGTGCATTAGATCAGGCATGCTTTCTGAGGATTTCAAGATTTTTAGCGATAAGTGATTTCCGTGTTTCAACACTAGCAGCGGACCTTAGCCCATCCTCTGGGGTATTTATACAATAGTCTAGCAATCTATCCACAGAACTAACAGCCACGTGCATTCGTGTATCAGAGGAAGCATAATAAATGAATACCTCATCATTCTCATTGACGATCCATCCATTGGTGAAGGCCACGTTTGACACATCCCCTACTCTTTCCTCACCTTCTGGTGCGATAAAATGACCAGCTGGTTCATGGGTAATTTTCCAAGGTTCGTGTAAATCAGTCATGAACATGTAGAGTACATAACGAAGGCCCGCAGCAGTATTCCGTACGCCATGAGCCAAGTGCAGCCATCCTTTATCAGTTTTGATGGGTGCTGGCCCTTGTCCATTCTTCACCTCTTTGATGGTGTGGTACACTCTTTTGTCAATGATGATTTCTTCTCCAATTTCTGGTTTCTCCATAGAATCAGACAAGCCCCATCCAATTCCTCCACCATGGCCTACTCCAATAAAACCATCCATCGGACGGGTATAGAAAGCATACTTGCCATTCACAAATTCAGGGTGCAAAACAACATTTCTTTGCTGGCTACTTTTGGTCAGCAAATCAGGCAGTCTTTCCCAGTTTTTTAAATCCTTAGTTCTGGCTATTCCACATTGAGCGCTCGCAGAAGAGGTATCACTTGCAGGAGTGTTGGGATCTTTACGTTCTGTACAAAAAAGACCATAAATCCAACCATCTTCATGTTGGACAAGGCGCATGTCATATACATTGGTATCTGGATCTTCAGTTTCAGGCATCGTAACAGGAAAGTCCCAAAATCTGAAGTTATCAATTCCATTCGGGCTTTCTGCTATGGCAAAAAATGATTTTCTATCTACCCCTTCGGTACGAACAGCTAATAGGTACTTTCCATTTAGGTAAATAGCCCCCGCATTAAAAGCGGCATTTACCCCTTGTCTTTCCATCAGAAAGGGATTAGCGGCTTTGTCCAGATCATACCTCCAAAAAACCGGAGCATGAGCTGCCGTAATAATAGGGTACTTAAATCGTGTATATATCCCGTTTCCAGGTAAGACGGGTTCATTCTTTCTCGTTACAAGGGCTTCATGTTCAGTTAGCAAAGCTTCAAGGCGGCCTTCAAAAGATGAATTCATCATGTGTATTTCGTTGAATGTGTATGTGTTCGAGTAAGCTATTTTATATTGGTTGACCTACTGTCTCTTCCTCAAGTTCAATGTCTTCTGGCCAATCCTCCATTTTATCGTACCAGTTGAATTTAAGAAAAGCTGTACATGCTAGAATCACTCCTACAGCTATCGCCAGTTGGGTCCAGTTCTGCAGGACCAGTAAAATACCAGAGGCTGTTAAAGCAGTTTGCCAAATGATACCTACCACGACATTTGCCATGTCTCTTCCAAAATTTTTGTTAGCCTCCAAGGTAGGATACTGAGTTATCAATTCATCATGAACCGGTTTCCAGAATCCCCACGGCCTTACTTTGTAATAAAATTTCTTCAGAATTTCCATGTCATCTGCTGGGGTAGACAAACTGGCTATAATACTGATCAAGAGGGAACCAAAGAAAATAAATAGGAAGCCATAAATTGGAGAAAGCTTATCCAGCCAAATCAAAGCATCTGCTGTTGGTGTTCCTGCTGTGAGACCAAAAGTTGCTTCAAATGGAATGCTTAACAGCATCGCAATCCCTATCCCTGAGACCATTCCCCAAAAATATCCCATGCTGTTAAATCTCCACCAATACCACTTGAGTAGGTTCGAAGCTGTATATCCTCCATATAAAGCAGCAACTATCCACTGAACAAGTTCATTGAGCGACTCAGTCACAAATCCAAAGGCCGTTCCAATGATTACTACAATAACGGAAGTTATATAGGACATCCTCACATAGGTCTTGTCCGAAGCATTGGCATTGATAAAGCGTTTGTAAATATCATTGACAATGTAGGCAGGAGCGGCGTTAACTGTAGCTGCATAGGTGGACATGAAGGCAGCAAGTAAACCTGCCAACAAAATTCCCATTAAACCAACCGGAACAAACTCTTTGATGGCAAAGGGTAAAATCAACTCGAAGTCTACCTCATTCCCCATTCCATTCAATTCATCCATGAAAAACACCAAGGCCAAAATTGTCAAGCCTGTGATCAGCATATATCGAGGAATCAACAGAACCAAATTCACAAAACCACTCATTTTAGCAGCCTCCTTTGGTGTCTTCGCAGAAAGAACTCGCTGCATATCATAATTTGGTGCAGGTCCAGCCATTGACTGAAGGTACCCCTTGAACAACATCATCATGAAGAAAATCGTGAATAAGTTCCAGCCATCATCTGCGATTTTTCCATTGGCAGCCTCCATGATTCCAGACCAATCCAATTTCAATTCCCAGCCAAAGAAGATTTGATCCCAGCCTTCGGGGGTAACGGCAGCCAACATGTCTGGAGAGACTTTGTACATGGCTATGATCCCCACCGCAATACAGGCAATAGTCATGATAAAAAACTGAAGGACCTCAGTGAATACCACGGAGAACATCCCTCCTTTGACTACATAAAGCGTCGTTATGGCTGTGATGATCAACCCATAAATATTGGCGTTAAATGTAGGGTCGCTATGAAACTGAAAGGGCAAAAAGGTGGCAGCAAACTTACCAATTCCAACAAAGCCATAAGCTAGAAAGCCGATAACATTCAGTAAGGCAAACACCACCACAATGATATGGGACAATTGCCCTCCTCTGCCATCTCCAAATCGAAATTTAATCCACTCAGCTCCTGTCATTACATTGGATCTCCTCAACCAGATGGAAAGAAAAACCATCATAAAAATCTGGTTAAAAACAGGCCATAGCCAAGGAATCCAGACACTTTTCAAGCCATAGATAAAAAGTAGATACACCATCCACATGGTTCCACTTATATCAAACATCCCAGAGGCATTTGACAAGCCTAGGTAATACCACGGAATTGTATTCCCACCAAGGAAATAGCTTTCCATATTTTTAGAAGCTCGCTTGGAAATCCAGAAGCCAATTATGACGGTACCCAGAACATATAGTCCAATGATTCCTATATCAATCCAATGTAATTCAAGTTCCATTTGTTTTTTTGTTAAGGGCAAGGAGGTATCGGCAAGATTTAATACACCTTGTACAGATTGGGCAGGTCTCTTTGTAGCCAAATCATATCATCCTGCTGAAATAGGTTAAAGTTCTCTGCGCTTTGATGCCCAGGATATGGGCCATAGTGATGATCTTTTCTGGCATTCCTCCATACCATAAAGTAAGCTATCTTCTGCACGGCAGGATCGCTTTTGAAGGATGACAATAAAAAGTCTGTCCAAAAATCGGGATCAGGAATCGTTTCGAAACCAGATTCCGTAATGGCCGGTATTTTATCATGTCGCTCAGCAAGATCTACCAAGACCTTTACCCTTTTGACCAATTCTTCTGGGTTCTTTCTCACTTCATTGTTGTGGATGTAGTAATCAAATCCCATGATGTCTACATAATCATCTCCAGGATATCGTTCCATGTATTCCTCTTCGGTTTCGGTTCCATCTGGAGAATAGGCAAACAACAAATTATTCAAGCCTTTCTTTTCTCTCAAATAATCGGCCGTAAAGCGCCACAGTTGAACATATTCTTCTGGAGTACAATGGTCTTTTCCCCACCAAAACCAAGAACCTGTATGCTCGTGAAAGGGTCTAAAAATGATAGGAATTCTTTCAGAGGCCAAGAAACCCGTTCGTAATTTTCTGATGTACTTGGCAACTAAATCTAATCGACTAAGGTAGAAGTCGTGTTTTTCTCCACCAGGCAAAATACTCGCTACAGCAGGCGTTTTGTCCCAAGTACTGCCCCCGGTTTTTGGATTATCCAAATGCCAGCTTATGGTATTCACACAGCCCATTTTGTAGGCCTTCTTCATCCATTTTCGCATTTTTCGGAAATCAACCGTATCGATATTCCATTTGGTTTGCCCTAGTTTACTCAAGTCCCAACCTATCAGAGCGGGATGACTTCCAGACACGTCTTTAATGTCCGACCTATCCTTATCTTCTCTCCAATTCAACCCATAGGCAAGGGCATCCTCTTGACCAAACAGAATATGGGAAGATGCGTATTTTTTAAGGTTATGGTAAAGGGCTTGGGTTTGAGGAGCAGCATCCTGGTTGGATACTTCGGATATTTTAATGGCTGGTGCGGCGAGGCTGTTTTGCGCTTGTATATCAATTACTCCAATCAACATACAGAACATCAAAATGAGGGAGCCAAGATTATTCAATTGCGTCATCATTCCTTTTTACTTCTTGCGGGTAGTTTGATTAAACATGCCTGAGATAATGAGTCTATACCAATCAAAAGTTGAATTTTTCCACCAGGGAGTATCCTTCCTCCCCGGTGGATCATTTTTTGATCTATGTGGTAAAATACATATAAAATTCGTTCGGTCTAATGCTTACCAGCCAGGGTTATTTTCGTTGATCAATGCGTTAGCCGCAATCTCACTAGCCGAAATAGGAAATAACTCCTGATAGGGCAATCTAGGGCGATTCGCAGCATTCATAGTCTCCAACCAAATTCCCCATCTTCTCAAATCCCACCTTCTTTGAAACTCTCCATATAATTCATGCCTACGTTCAAGTCTCACTGCTTCACGAAAAGCCATTTGATCAAGTCCAGGAGATAATTCGGCAAGTCCAGCTCTAGCTCTAACCTGATTGATCATTTCATAAGCTAAGGTTGTAGGCCCATTTTGCTCATTCTCAGCCTCAGCTAACAACAACAGAACATCTGCATACCGAAGGATGATAGGATTACTTCCATTTTCATCTTTCACCTGGGAATTTTCATCCATGTATTTCTTGATAAATATAGAGGGCGTGCCATTAACTTCGGTACCATCCATCAAGAGATATTGGTTGTTTCCCGTTCTTCCGAATCCATTGTCTACCACATTTTCCGAAACGATATTAACAACCGTTGAAGGTAGTGTCCTAAAGTTGTAAAATTTCTCTCCTGTCAGGTCACTCCACTCATCAAAAAGGGCGGTCCCAAACTCTACACGCTTATCATTTTTTTCGAATGTCTTATAAAAATCCTCCCTTAGCATAATGGCGCCAATTCCACCTCCACCTGCAAAAGGAGTATTACCTGGAACATAATACCTAGGAAGTTCTGGCCCTTCATTCGGTTGTTGGGTAGCCTGAATGGAGAAAAGCATTTCTTCACTTAGATCCTGAGTTGCCTGATCAAAGTTGTCCATGTAGGCTGGTTCCAGAATGGGGAAACCATTTTTCAAGGACAAATCAACCGCTTTCTGTGCTGCTGCAATGGCTTTGGTGTAGGCTTCAGAATCATTAACCTCAGCACCGGCCATATGCATATATACTTTGGTTAATAGTCCCCAGGCGGAAGGGGCAGTAGGTCTGCCTCTGTCAGCATCCGAAAAGGCTCCACTGACAAAATCTTCAGGAAGTAAATTTGCCGCCATTTCTAGGTCAGCTGCCGCTTGAGCATATACTTCTGCCAAAGGACTTCTGGCAATATCCTGAGAATCATTTGCAGGATCGAAAGCAGTTGTACGGATTGGCGCATCAGCAAAACGTCTTCCAATCTCATAATAACAATAGCCACGAAGGAAATAAGCCTGACCTAACACTGCATTCTTGACATCTGCATCCAAGAAGTCTAAGGGTTCGACTTGTTCCATGACTACATTGGTTCGATTGACGACCTGATAAAATCCATTCCAGGGTCTTTCGATATACCAGCTCCCATTCTGAACGCCAGAATACCCTCCTGCTACCCAATCAAGAGCAAACATATCGTCATTCTCAAGGGCATTAGAAACCCAAGCAGGCTGAACCCACAATTCCCAAGTCATGAGTGCATCATAAATGCCATTGACAGCAGCTATTACCTCATTTTCATTAGAATAATAGTCTTTGGGAGCCTGGAAGGTGAATACTTCTTCCTCCAATAAATCTTCACAACCTGGCGCAAACAACCAGATCAAACACAAGATGGCATATATATTCCTTTTCATGATATTCAAATTAGGATGTTTATGAATTAAAAAGTTAGGTTAACTCCCGCGCGGAAGGTTCTCGCCATAGGATAAGATCCCAAGTCTACTCCTCGCATGGAGGCGCTATTAAAGGCACTTACCTCTGGATCAAAACCAGAATAGTTAGTACGGGTCCAAAGATTGACTGCATTTACATAAATGCGGGCATTTGATAACCATCCAATCTTACTGGCATTGACGTTATAGCCTAACTGCAAGTTTTTTAAGCGTAGATATGAGCCGTCCTCAATAAAGCGATCAGAAAACAGGCTATTTCCGTTGTTCAGATTGATTTGGCGATGGGTATTGCTTGTTCCCTCTCCTCTCCACGCACTTTCATAGACAGATCGAGGAATATTTCTTCTCCCATCTAGGTTGTCAAACCTAATCAGCAGGGTATTGATGATATCTGCTCCAACAACCGATTGGAGGAGGAAACTTAGGTCAAATCCTTTCCACGTGAAGGTATTGGACAGCCCCCATATGTAGTCAGGGTTCGTATCACCGATAATGGTTCTATCCTGATCATTGATCGTGCCATCATTGTTGGTATCCTGGTAACGAATTTGTCCAACTGCTGCATTGGGTTGAATAGCCGAATATTCAGCGGCTTCTTCTTCTGTCTGGAAAATACCTTCTTCTACATAGCCATAAATCGCACCTATCGGAAGGCCAGGTCTTTGTATGAAAGGAAATACTGTCAGGCCATTTCCTGCTCCCAATCTATTGGCGAACTGCTCATCGACACTACCTAAATCTGTAATTTCATTTCGATTAAATGATATGTTCCCCGCAATTTGCCAAGAGAACTTTCCTACAATAGGAAATCCACTTAGCTCAAGCTCAAGTCCCTGGTTCTGAATATTCCCAGCATTTACTAGAGCCGAGGTAAATCCTGTATTTGGTGCAAGAGTGATTTGTTGAAGAAGGTCTTTGGTTTCTTTTTGGTAGATATTAAAGACGGCTGATAACCTACCACTCCACAGGTCTAAGTCAAGCCCAAGATTGGATTGCGTAGTTGTCTCCCATCTCAGGTTATCATTTTGTAGCCTACCTAAGACTACTGCAGGTACCAGTTGGTTATTAAAGGAGGTGGTTACCCCCTGAATGGTAGCCAGAGACTGGTAAGGGCTGATGGCTTGGTTTCCAGATTGACCATAACTGGCACGAATCTTCAAATTAGAGATTACTTTGCTGTTTTTTAGAAAGTCTTCTTCACTTACTCTCCAAGCTCCTGCAAAGGAGTAAAAAGGCGCCCATTTGTTGTTGCTTGCAAATTTTGACGAACCGTCATAGCGAAAAGTAGCCGTCAGCATATACTTATCGGATAGAACATAATTGACCCTTCCCAAATAAGAAGCCAGTGTCCATGTGGCTGTATTTGTCCTTGTAGGAACATGAGAGAGGCCATTCTGCAAGGCATAAAAGCCCAATACGTCATCTGGAAAATCTCTCGCTTCATTGTTGATCCAATAATCTCGGTTATGCTCTTGGGTAAACCCTACCAAAGCCTGTATGCGATGTTTTCTAAAACTTCCCTCATAACGAAGAAGGTTTTCGTTGACGAAATTGAAGAACTCATTTCCAGAAACAACCGCCAGTCCATTCAGTCCAAATCCCTCAGAAACAGTTCTTGGATAATATGAATTGTTCTTTCTGTCTACATAGTTTGCCGCTACTCTAATATCTGCCGACAAACCAGCAAAGAGTTTGATAGAGGTATTTACCCCTGCTATGGCACGAGAAAAGTTATGTTCCTCCGTTACTTCATCTGTGTACCTAAGTGGGTTGGCACCAAATAATTGGAAGAAACTTGGATCTTCCAATCTTGGATCGTCTCCACCTGTTCCTACTACAAGCAGTTCTTTGGTATCTTCATCCCTTCTCAAGGCCCTGATAGGAGAATAATTCAGAACAGAACGAATGATTCCACCTGCCGTTTGAGTGGTGTTGGTAGAAGTTCTGACCAAACTATTTTGTGAACGGGTAACAGAAAGGGAAGATGTTACTCGAATTCTATCATTTACTTCATAGGATAAATTTGTTCTCAGCCCCCCTCTTACAAAGGCAGACCCTTTGATGACTCCTTCTTGGTCAAGGTAATTCACCAAGACAGAATAACTTCCCTTTTTCGAGCCTCCAGAAAAGCCCAATTGATAATCCTGCACAGGAGCAGGCTGGAATACTTCTTCCTGCCAATTCACCTCCGCCTGATTACCCAATGCTAATACTTCGCTAATGGTGGGCTTTACAGGATTCTGTACCGTATCTGGCGCCCATGGCCAAGAAATGACTCCCAAACCGGCATTTTCATAGGCTAGGTTCTGGTAGGTCATAAATTCTTCCGTATTGAGCATTTCATAGGGGTTGATCACATTAGAAACACCATAAGATGCATTGAAGGATACCGTCCCCTTTCCTTGACTCCCTCTTTTTGTTGTGATGATGACTACGCCATTGGCTCCTCTCGAACCGTAGATTGCTGTAGCGGAAGCATCTTTTAAAATTTCTATGCTTTCAATATCTGAGGGGGAAAGGGTTGCCAGAATATTGGTATTTGATATGATTTGATTGTTAGGTTCAGAAGCTCCTAAAGCTCCCCTCCCAGCCTGCGGGTTTGTAATTGGAATCCCATCGATTACATATAAGGGTTGGTTCCCTCCTAAAATGGAATTGGTTCCTCGGATTTCGATAGAAATTCCCGCCCCTGGAGCTGCGTCTCCTTGGGTAACACTTACACCAGCGACTCGTCCTTGAATCCCTTGTTCAAGAGAAGTAATGGTCGTTTGGGCCAGTTCCTTAGATTTCACAGAGGAAACTGAACCTGTCAAGTCACTCTTTTTGGTTGTTCCATACCCAATTACGACCACTTCATCTAAACTGGCCAGAGGTAGGACAATAGTAATTGGGCTCTGTGCGGCAGAAACAGTCACAGATTGAAATCCAAAAAAGTCAGCTTTCAATGAATCCTGTTCATTCACCTCAATGGAGAATTCTCCTTTTCCGTTGGTGAGCACTCCTCTGGTAGTTCCTACCTTCAGGACACTTGCACCTACGAGTGGATCACCACCTTCGTCTGTAACGGTTCCTCTTGCCACTATATTCTGACCATAGATTGAACCGAATGTACCTAGTATAAAGAGTAGTATCAGGAGATACTTTTGAAGGGCCATAAGGTATTGGCCATTGCGAGTATTTGTCTGCTTCATAGTAATTCTAATGATTCAATTCGAGATATCGTTCTTCAATTAAGAAAATCCATGGAGCAGGGATAGGCGTGATTTTCGACAAAGACAGGGGGCATTTTCAACATATGTTGATTTTTGCATATTGTTACAAATGCCCCTCTATTTTGACCCAAACATCTCCCCCAGTCAATTTATTCGGCTCTTACATTGGGAAAACATGATATGTTCTTACCACTGTAACCTTTAATTAATCAGTATGAAAAGAAGTACTCTACTATTCGTAAGCGTATTGCTTCTTGGCTTCAATGGGGCGTTGTTTGCACAATGTCCTGATACCATTATAAGCAATGGCGGATTTGAGCAAGGGATTGTTGATTGGTGGACCTGGCACGGAGGTGCGGGAGCCGAATCCTATGCATTCTATACAAGTGATGATGCTTTCGCTGGAGACAGCAGTGTTGTTATTGACATCCTGGAAGATGCAGATAGCATCGCCGGTGGAGCAGCAGAATATAACAGCCGTCCGCAAACCAACCCTGTAACTGGAGGGGAATTTTATGAACTTTCCTTTGCTGCCAAATCAACTGTAGCGGGGGCATTTGTTCGTGTAAACATCAAAGATGAAAACGACAGCTGGTTTACTGTACATTCAGAAGCAGTAGCGATTGACACTGTATGGGGAATCGTTTCAACCGTTTTCCAAGCAGATGTAAATAGAGCAGATGTCCATGTAGAACTCACCGTATTTAATGGCGATATACATGTCCCCTACAAAGTCTTTTTAGATGAGGTCTGTATGGCGCAAACGGTCGTTACCACCACTACCTGTGCCGATAATTTGGTCGATAATCCTGGTTTTGAAGATGGAGCCTATTCTCAATGGTGGAATTGGCATTCAAACAACCCAGATGCCTACGAATTCCTTACTAGTTCGGATTCTTATATTGGAGATAGCGCTGCCATGATTCGCGTTGTGAAAAGTGGAGTAGACATCACAGGACCAGGTGAGTATAATAACCGTCCTGATACAACCTCTGCTCTCGTAGACAGCCAGAATTACAAAGTAACCTTCTTCGCCAAATCTACTGAGCCTAATACTGAAGTTCAGGTATGGGTTAAGGATGAGTTTGACGGCTGGACCACTATCCATACTGAGACCTTCACGGTTGATACCACATGGACTGAAAGCTCAACTATTTTCACCGCAGATGCAGACAGAGATGACGTACACCTTGAAATTAAGGTATACAATGCCTCTTTTGGACCTTATGATGTCATCATTGACGAAGTATCCATGTGTCCAACTACTGAAGATCCAAATTCAGGAGGACCTGCGCCAGGACCAGTCTTGACCTTTGGTACTTCTGCTACGCCCACAACTTGTTCTAACAACATGGCGCCTGGAAACGAAGGCTTTGAGCCTCCAAACGATACCATGAACTGGGATCTTTGGGATGGATCTGATACAGATGAGCTATCTTCTTTCCACGTTGACCCAGTATTGCCAAACTCTGGCTTAAACTCTGTTCGTATTGACGTCGGAGCCGATCACGATGTGGCTGAGTTTCACCACCGTTTTGGACCACGCTTTACAGTTGACGATGGAAAAGACTATACATTTACGGTCTGGTTGAGATCTGATTTACCTGCAGGAGATTCTGTAAATGTATTCTCTCGTGTAGTAAGAGATACGGACTGGAGTGCGCAGACTGTCGCCAACTTTATTGTAACAGAAAACAACTGGCTAAACTTCTCTCATACCTTTACGGCAGATGGAAGCTGGAATAATGCCTTCCTAGAATTTAAGTGCCAGCGTTGGACGGGATTCACCTCTGCCTATAGCTTGTGGTTTGACGATGTGTCTATTTGTTCTTCTGACTCTGCGACAGTTACAAGCCTTGAAGATTTGGCCAAGTTAGGACTTGAAATAAAGGTATTCCCTAACCCACTAGGGCTAGGAAATCTATCTGTAGTTGAAATCAATTCTCCTTCCTTCCTGCAAGATGCCAAGTTATCTATTGTAGATATCATGGGTCGTCAAATCTGGCAAGACAAAATCAACATCACAGCTGGTGTTCAGCGTATGGACCTTCCTACACAGAACCTCGCTGCGGGTATGTACATTGTTCAAATCCAACATGAAGGTTTTGCTAAAAACCTAAAGCTTCAGGTTGTTAACCGATAATTAGTTTATTCAACCCTCCCTGCAAAGGGAGGGCTTTTCTACTAGACTATGCGCTTCCTGCTACTAAATCTCCTACTACTTTTCCTACCCTTCTCTTTGAGGGCTCAATCCTATTTTGAGGAAATTAGTACACAGTCTAGAATTGCCAATACTGGAAGCGGGAATCAGGGAGTGGCCATAGCCGATTTTGACAAGGACGGGGATGATGATATCTATGTTTTCACCCGTCAGAATGAGAATAAGCTCTTTCAAAACCAAGGAAATGGAAACTTTCTAAATGTGGCTCCTTCATACGGACTTCACTACTCCAATAGTACAAGAACAGCTGCATGGGGAGACCTCAATAATGACGGCTGGCCAGACCTCTACCTTGCCAATTACCAGCATAGAGACCTATTGTTTATTCACAAAGGGATGGATGAACAAGGAAGAATCAGTTTTGAAGAGATTTCTCTAAAAGCGGGAATCGATAACAAAAATGAACCTCGCTCCGTGGTCATGGCAGACTTTAATAGGGATGGTTTACTTGATATCTATGTCTGCAATTACCTTTCCGACAACAAATACTACCAAAATAGGGGGAACCTCACCTTTGAAGAATTATCACAAGAAAAAGGCCTGACTGGACATTCATTTTCTATGAGTGCTATGGCCTTTGACTATGACAATGATGCAGATACAGATCTTTACCTCGTTCATGATTTTCTGGCTACCAATCTTCTTTTTGAAAACAATGGCCAAGGGGAATTCATCGAAAAGGGCGAAGAACTAGGCTTAGCTATCGAGGGGTATGGGATGGGCGTTGATGCAGCAGACATCAATAGGGATGGTTATCTTGATTTGTATATCACAGACCTTAACCAAAATTACCTCATGTTCAATGATCAGGGAAAGGAGTTTTATAACATAGCTGAGTTTTCAGCTGTCAATGATCCCGGTATGGGATGGAGCTGCTTTTTCGAAGATTTTGACAATGATGGCTGGAAGGATTTATACGTTGTAAACGATTCCTATTTTCATCGATCTCCTAATGCATGTTACAGAAATGCCCAAAATTCTCGCTTCTTAAAAATGGCAGAAGAGGAAGCTGTTTCTAGCTGGAAGGGAGGATTAGGTGGGACGAGTTTAGACATAGATGCTGATGGAAACATGGACATTTTGATTAGTAACAATACACCTGGTGAAGGCAATCAGTTATTCAGAAATCTTGGTAAGGAGGCTGGTAACTGGTTGTCAATCCAACTTGAGGGTACACAAAGCAATAGAGATGCCATCGGGGCCAGTATTCAAGTGCGCTATGGTCAGGGCGAACAACAATTCGATCAATTGATGGCAGGCAGTGGGTACGCCTCGCAAACTGGCAAAAAACTCCATGTTGGCTTAGGGAAATCAAATCTTGTAGATGAACTAAAAATCCAATGGCCTAATGGGCAAATTGATCTTTACCACAACTTAAAAGTTAACCGAAGCTATCATTTCAAGCAGCTTCCCTTTTCAAATAAAGGAAAAAGCGATCTGGTGGTTAAAACCATATCCCCTAATCCGTTTTTTTCTAAGATTAACCTTGAGTTTACTTCCACTCAAGCTGGTAAACTAAGACTGGATCTAACAGATTTTTCTGGGAAGAAAGTTTTCGCCTGTGCTCATGAGGTAAGCAAGGGAGGATTCCATCAAATTCAGCAGGATCTCAGCTATCTTCCAAGAGGTACTTATTTCCTTTTGTTGAAATGGGATGGCAAAAACGTTTTCCAGCAACCACTTATCAAACAAAAACCTTAATGCTTGCGCTAAATGAATAAAATATACATGATTATCCGTAGCTTTTTGGTCATTAGCCTTTTCTTACCGGTATACCTTATGGGACAACCATTGATCAAAAGCATATCTCCTAACCTGAGTTCAGTGGAGAAATATGGGAAATTTGAAGTAGCCTTAGATATTGAAGCTAGCTTCACCAATCCTTATGATTATGATCAAATAGAAGTTTTTGCCGAATTCACCTCCCCTGACGGAAACCAAACACAAACAGTGGATGGCTTCTTTATGGAGGATTACATCTTGAATACGAATGGTAGCCTTGTTCCAGATGGTTCTGGCTTCAAAATCAGATTTGCCCCTTCTTCCTTAGGGAATTGGACTTATCAAATATTCGTCAAGGACAGCAACGGAACCACCAGTTCTGCCCTACTCAATTTTTCCTGTGGGAATATTAATTCACCTGAAAACAAAGGATTCCTCAGAACGAATCAAACTCACTATCTCTCTTTTGACGAAGGAGATCAATTTGTCTTGCTAGGTGAAAATATTTGCTGGCAGAATGGAAACCCATATACAGATTATAAAAAATGGCTGGATAGCCTAGACAGCCACGGCGGCAATTTTTTCAGGCTATGGCATGCTCACTGGGGCTTGGGGATAGAATGGAAAGACAATTGGAACAATTTCAAGGGTCTTCGCCAATACAAAGAAGTCAACATGAGATACCAGGATTGGCTGTTTGACTATTCAGCATCCAAAGGTATTTACATCATGTTAGCCCTTCAGCATCATGGTCCAGTGTCTACCCAAGTCAATCCAAATTGGAACGATAGCCCTTACAATACTGCCAATGGGGGTCCTTGTCAAAGCACTGCTGACTTTTTTACCGATAGTACAGCTAGGGCACATACCAGAAACAGGTATCGTTATATCTTGGCTCGATGGGGATATTCACGTGCTATCTTGGCTTGGGAGCTCTTTAATGAAGTTGAATGGACCGATAATTATGAGGCCAACAAGGGCATAGTCCGAGATTGGCATGAGGAAATGGCAGCTTATCTCAAAAGCCATGATCCTTATAACCATATCGTCACAACCAGCTTTGCCAAGGAACAAAACGATCCCCTACTTTGGGTCAATCCAGATATGGACATTACCCAAACGCACCACTATGTCAATACTCCCAATATAGAAAGGGTACTAATTTCAAGTGTCAGATCGTATTTAGAAGAATTTGACAAACCAACCCTCACAGGTGAATTTGGGATTGGGCTGTCTAGTACGCTGAAAAATGTAGATCCAGATGGCATCCATATCCATAATGGACTCTGGGGCGCACTTTTTGGAGGTGGAATGGGAACAGGTATGACTTGGTGGTGGGACATTTATATCCACCCTCAGGACTTGTATTACCATTTTGATGGCTTGGCAGCCATTACTAAGGACATTCCTTTTCTGGAAGGAAATATGAAACCAACAGATGCTTTCGTTACAGGTACCACGGGGGATTTGATCATTAGCCCAACATTAGATTGGGGGGTACAGGGAGCTGATTCTATTTTCATCAACCAAGATGGTAGCCTATCTCCGTCCAATCCAGGATCTGAGCTTTCTACCTTTTTATATGGATCTCAATGGAATACACAGTTTAGGTCTCCTCCTGTGTTCGTCGCTTATTTTCCTACAGCAGGTACTTTTACCATCAGAACGGGAGGAGGTTCTGGCCAAGCCCCAAGAATCAATGTTCGACTGAATGGCAACCAAGTCTTAAGCCAAGCAGCCTCCACCAATTCCCAATATGTAGTCAACGTTAATGCCGGACTCAACTACCTTAAGGTAGACAATACTGGAACAGACTGGATCAATATAGCTGGTTATGAATTTGCAGGTCTAGGGAGCAAATTGGATGCTTATGCCCTACAGTCAGAGGATAACAAAATCGCCGCTGGTTATATCCTTTACAATGAATACAATCACGAAGATGTTCTAGCCAGTGGTGCACCCACACCAGTCAGTGGCGGTGTATTGGAGATGGATGGATTTCACGATAGTACTTATTTTGTTAAATGGTACAACTGCTTAACAGGAGCTATTGATCAAGTAGAACCTGTAACTGTTACAGGCGGGAAAATAAGTGTAAATGTCCCTACTACCTATTGGGACTATGCCTTTATCATAGATGAAAAAGATGCAATGGTAACCTCTGTAGCGAAGAAGCAAGCGTTGGCTTTTGAAGCCTATCCCAATCCTATCCAAAGCGGAAAGACTTTAACACTCGATCTCCAATCTTTTCAACAGGAAGAAGTTTCCATTGAATTGCTAGATATGAGTGGGAGAACTATCCAAAAATCCATTCATCAAGCATCATCTTCTCGTCTTTCATATAGCTTGTCAGATGGCATCGCGAAGGGATTTTACTGGATAAAGGTTTCTGGGAAGGAAAAAGTAGGCGTCAAAGCATTGGTTATTAACTGATAAACATGATACAGAAACATACAACTCAATTCATAAATCAAATAAGGCAGTTAGGGATATTGCTCTGCCTTTTCCTGCCAGTGATTTCTCTTGCCCAAGAGGATCCATTTATCCGTGTGGAAAATGGAAAATTCATGAAGGGAGAACAGCCTTATTACTACGCTGGCACCAATATGTGGTATGCCATGAACCTGGGAGCAGGCTTCAATGAGGGCGATATTGAACGGCTGAAGAAAGAATTGGATATGCTCCAGCAAATGGGAATCAACAACCTTCGCATCATGGTAGGGACCGAAGGACCATCTGATGAACCATGGAGAATTCAACCAGCCCTTCAAAATAAACCTGGAAAGCTCGATCCATATATCCTAGAGGGACTCGACTTGGTGTTGGTGGAACTTGGCAGAAGGGATATGGTGGCTGTTTGCTGTCTAAGCAATTTTTTCCACTGGTCAGGAGGCATGGCCCAATATGTGTCATGGGCAACCCAAACACCTATCCCATATCCTCATGGAGAGAATGCAGATTGGACAGCATACCAAAACTACTCAGCTGAGTTTTTTGGTAATAAGAAGGCTAAAAGATATTTCAAGCGCTTTGTCAAGAAGCTGTTAAAGAGAAAAAACAGCATAACAGGACAATCCTACAAAGATGATCCTATTATTATGGCATGGGAATTAGCCAATGAGCCTAGGGGCTTCGCCCAAAAGGACAACTATGTGATTTGGGTAAATGAAACGGCAGAATTTATCAAGCGAAAAGACTCTAATCATTTGGTATGCCTGGGAGGAGAAGGCTTGCTTCACGGAGGGGAAGGTACTGCCTTTTCACAATTGTCCATTTGTCCTTTCCTAGACTATCTCACAGCACATATTTGGGTAGAAAACTGGGGATGGTTTGATCCGAAGGATCCCGTTCAAACGTATGAATCCGCGAGAGACAAGGCGCAGGATTATTTAACCAAACATATCAAAATTGCCGACGAGGTAAACAAGCCGCTCGTGTTAGAGGAATTTGGCATGTCTAGAGATGGAGGAGAACATCGACCCGAAGGCAGCACAGAATGGCGAGATACCTACTACCGCTCTATGCTAGAATTGATTTACAATGCTGCCAAAAACGGTCAAAATATCTCAGGTAGCAATGTTTGGTCATGGTCTGGTATGGGTTTTCCTCCAAGACCTGAGGAATTCTGGAAGGAAGGAGATCCGCTGACTGGAGACCCTCCACACGAAAAACAAGGATGGTATTCAATTCATGAAAATGACCAATCGACAAAAGAGCTTTTGAAGGAATTTGCCATCAAAATGGAAGTACTTTCTGGTAAGAATTTCGAAACACAAAAATAAATCAATTACAAGTACCGTTCTTTTAGCAATAGTAGTTAATAGTAGTTAGCCCCGGCCTCATCAGCCGGGCATTTTTATTGATCTGCAAATTCAGATGGGCTCACACCATACTCCTTTTTGAACCTTTCCCTAAAGTACTTCAGGTCCTGAAAACCTACTTGATAAGTAACCTCAGCAACCGTAAACTGCTTAGATTTCAATAATTGTGCGGCACGCTTTAATCTAATACTTCGAATGGCCTGCAATGGAGATTCACCCGTTAGCGCTTTGATTTTTCTATACAATTGCATCCTGGACATCCCCATTTCATTTCCTAGATACTCTACATTAAATTCAGGATTGTCCATGTGCTTCTCCACCAACAAAATCACTTCCTTTAGGAATTTCTCATCTAGTGATCCAACTGCGATTTGGGAAGGAGTAAGTTCGTATCCTCCTTCGGAAAATCTGGCTCTTAGATTTGCCCTCGTTTGCAGGAGGTTTTTGATACGGACCTCCAACAGAGACATTTGAAAAGGCTTGGTTACATAATCATCCGCCCCTGTTTCAAATCCGTTGATCTTGAAAATCAAAGAGGTCCTGGCAGTCAATAAAATCACAGGGATATGACTTGTTTCCAACGTTGTTTTGATGGCCTTACAGAAATCAAGACCATTCATTTCAGGCATGGCAATATCACTGATGATAAGATCTGGTGGATTTTCTTTGGCCATGGCCAAGGCTTGTTTCCCATCAGGAGCCTCTTGGATGGTATAATGGGGCGATAAACTCTGGCTAAGATAAATCCGGATATCAGGATTGTCCTCAACTATCAATTTATTGATAGTTGAG
>JBCBVV010000016.1:0-126597 GCA_039817415.1 Bacteroidota bacterium | reverse complement strand
TTGGATAGGAGGGCTTAACAATCCTCACCCTTCCAACATAGACCTAAATGGAGACGGTACACTCGATGTGGTAATTGCTGAGGAGAGCGGTCAGGATAGACACATTTCCTTCATTCCTTTTATTCATTCAGGAAATGTAGGTGAAAAGGAATTCACCTTTGCACCCAAATACGAACGCATGTTCGACAACTGCGAATGCTATGAGTGGGCCATCTTAGCTTCTTGTAACAAGGACAGCCTTCCCCATGTATTCTGTGGTAGGACCTCAGGCTCAAACTTCCAATTGTACAAACCTATCCGACACTGTAATGACTCAATCAGCTATGTCAAAGTTAGAGATCCCTTAAACTATCAGCGAGATCAATCTAATCCAGCGGATACTGTTTCTGTCTATCAGGTAAGAACAGACATTCCTGCCATCGCAGATGTTGACTTTGATGGAGACCTGGATATCATCACCTCAAAGAACCTAACGTCTATCCTAGATTGGTATAGAAATATGAGTGTAGAAAGAGGGAATGGAGCTTGTGGGTTTGATTTCATCAAATATGACGATTGCTGGGGACATTTTAGTGAGAGTGATTTTTCTGATTCCCTGACACTTGCCGACACAACATCATTCTTTTGTAAGGACGAAAGAAGTGGAAATTTTCAAGGGGGAAACCCAAACCGACATGTAGGCTCAACCTATTTGGCTTTTGATATGAATGGAGATTCCTTAATGGAAATCCTTATTGGTGATGTAGAGAACTACAGCATGAATTTGGCCATTAATCGAGGGGTCAGAGATGATGCCTTGATGACGCAAGCCATCTATGGTTATCCGAATAAGGATTCAGCCATTTACGCTCCTATTTTCCTTCGTTCTGCCCTTGTGGATATCAATGGTGATTCGATTTTTGATTTGGTCTCTTCCCCAAGAGAAACTGACATCCGGTTTATTGAGAGCAAGACGCCGATGTTGTGGCACAAAAATATCGGCTCAAATAGCATTGTGAATTTCAATTTTCAGGACAGAACTTTCATCGTGGATGATATGGTAGATGTAGGTGCGGAAGCTCTTCCTGAGTTTCTGGACTACAATAACGATGGTTTGATGGATATCATGATAGGCAACAGATCTGCTACCTACTTGATTGGAGATACCGTTCGTTCACAAACAGAATTCCACATGTATGAAAATGTAGGTTCACCTTCATCACCTGCTTTTCAGTTTGTCTCATCCTTGTACATCGATCCCAATATGGGCCCTCCTTTCTACACCCTACCTGCACCTGCAGCAGGAGACTTGGATGCGGACGGTGATTATGACTTATTGGTAGGAGCTCAAAATGGAAGGATTTACCACTATGTAAACGAAGCCCTTTCAGGTCCTACAGCTGACTTTCAGCTTTCCACGGATGTTTTGCTCAAGACAAGTAATGGAGCCCCTATTCTGGTGTTTACCAATGCTTCACCCGAGCTATACGACTACGATGGAGACAACGACCTAGACTTATTTGTAGGAAATGGCTTTGGAAAGCTGTATTACTACGAAAATGTAGGAGATAGCGCCAATTTCTCTTTTGAGTTAGTTACAGATGATTTTGGTGGGGTAAGATTGAGTAACTCCTTTGGAGATACGCTGGTTACCATAAGGCCTGCCATGGGAGATGTGAATGGAGACGGAAATGGCGATCTCATTCTAGGAGGCCCTACTGGATATGTAGAGATTTATACCGATGCTTTCCAAGCATTGACTAAACCTCTTTCAAATCCTGATACCTTGTTAAATTATCAATTTAGAGGAATTGCGGCTCCTGCTGTAGTAAAATTTACCCCTGGAGGGGATCTATCCTTTGTTATCGGAACAGAAGAAGGTGGTTTGATGCTGGTACAGAAGCAAAGTGATCCGATCATATTCTGTCAAACAGCTGCCCCAATTGATACGACTGGAGGAGACAGCACCGATACCAATATTGATAATCCTGAAGGAAGCCTCATTAAGGTATTCCCGAATCCAGCCAGAGATCAACTCACCATTTCCTTCAGCGAGGACTTTCCATTAGGCAGCAAAAAATCAGTTACCATTTACAACAGCCTGGGACAGAGTGAAAGATCCTTTACCTTCTTAAGTCAGCAAAGGACGATAGATATTTCAGAAATTTCAGAAGGGGTCAAAATCGTCAGGATCGAGGCAGATGGTAAACGGAAAATCCAAAAACTCATTATCCGTCGATGATCATAATTGAAGACGAATGAAGGGAAGTGGAAGAAATTCTACTTCCCTTTTTTTGTGAATGACACAAGTTCTTGCCTTTCAAATTTGGTTTGGCTTTTTTGCCGCAAATCAAGATTCCATGGTTCATACATTCGACCTCAACTTTCAGACAACTGAAGCCATTGCTTTCTTTGTTATCCCTACCTCCGAAGGGCCTGTCCTAGTTGAAACAGGGCCGCATTCTACCTATCCTTACCTGGAATCACATTTAAAAAGCCTCGGCTATTCCCCTTCAGATGTCAAGCATGTGCTCCTAACGCATATTCATTTTGACCATGCAGGTGCTGCCTGGGCCTTGGCCAAGGAAGGGGCAAAGGTATATGTACACCCCCGTGGTTATAAGCACTTACTTGATCCTTCACGCCTTTATAATTCAGCTAAAAGAATTTATGGCGACATGATGGAAAGCCTTTGGGGACAGATGCACAGCATTCCAGAAGAATTGCTCATACCTGTTGAAGATGGCCAAACTATTCAAATTGGGGATACTCCATTTTTAGCCCATCACACCCCTGGTCATGCAAGCCATCATATTGCTTGGCAAATGGGTGACAAGATATTTACAGGAGATGTCGCTGGATGTAAAATCAACAAGGGACCAGTGGTTCCGCCTTGTCCACCACCTGATATTGACATTGAGGCATGGTTTGATTCCATTGATAAAATCGTTCAGCTCAATCCAAAAGAACTCTACCTCACCCATTACGGACTGGTAACAGAAGTAGAAGATCATTTCGTAGGCTTGAAAAAAATATTAATGGATTGGAGAGACTGGATGAAGGTCCCATTTGATGAGAAAAAATCATTGGATGAGATTACCCCAGCATTCAAAGCATATGCTGCCAATCAATTGAGAGAGGCGGGTCTCTCCGAAGAGGAAGTCCTGAAGTACGAGGCCGCAAACCCTGCATGGATGAGTGTGGCTGGATTGATGAGATACTGGACCAAAAAGCTCGAAAAAGAGCAAGGCGCTTAACGCTCCTTCGGCAAAATACCCATTTGCTCCATTAGAAAGGTCGCATTCAAATTCTGTGAAATGCCGTCGATAAACTTATAATCGAAGCTAAGTTTTTCTCCTTCGATTGATATCTCAAATCTTTTGTTGAAGGCATACTCAGGGTACTCATCTGCAAGGGTACCCAAGGACAGATCATGGGTTGCGATCATTCCTACCCCTTTCAACTGGATCAGTTGCTCGATATATCCTCTGGAACCCTTCATTTTATCACGGGAATTGGTTCCTCTCAGCATTTCATCCACAATGATAAAAATAGGCTTGCCTCCAGATCTCAATTGGTCAATGATCATCTTCAGCCTTTTCAATTCTGCATAAAAGAAAGACTCATTTTCAGAAATTGAATCCGTAATACGTACCGAAGTCATGATCCCAATGGGGGAAAAACGATAGGTGTTGGCACAAACTGGAAGTCCCATCATACCCAAAATCAAATTCACGCCTACTGTGCGCAAGAAGGTGCTTTTACCTGCCATGTTGGCCCCTGTCGTAATGATAAATTCACCAGGCTTGCGAAAGGAAATATCATTATCCACCCTTACTTCAGGGTCAATCAGTGGATGACCCAATTCGGTAGCGAATAAGGAAAAATCCCCTTCAACAACTTCTGGATAGATATATTCTTGATGGTTATAGGCAAATCGTCCCAAACTATTCAATGCATCCCAAGAAGTAACTTGTTCAAACCAAACGGGAACATCCTCTGCATGAGATTCTCTCCACCTCTCCAGTTTCATCATTTGCCGAATGTCCCACAACAAGGTGCCATTCAGAATAAGCCCCATTAGAATATTCATTCGCTGGTCAAACAGACCACTGATATCTGCCAATTCCTCTAGCGCTTCACTAGCGGTTTGTTTATCCGATTTTAGCTCTTCTTGGTAATTCTTGAGCAGTACTGAAGGCGTTTCTTTCTTTTCAATAAGAGAAAGAAGTGTTCCGTATTTTCTTAGTAACCTAGACTTTTGACCTACATGTCTATGCTGAGCATTGGTCCTGCTTAAGTTTATGCCACCCACACCCAATTGAACAAAGAATAAGATGATCGGAACAGCCAAAGGAAACTGAAAATCCCCCAATAGTGGTCTAAGGAAGAGCATATAATTTGTCATCCAGGCCAGAAGAGAGCTATAAAATAAGACAGGCAGTAACCAGACAAGAATTTTATAAAGCGGGTTAATGGAGAAATGGGCAGGTTCCTTCACCCACCACTTTATGGTCGTCGTATCATCATAGGATTCAGTTTCTCCAAGCGCAGTTGCTTCAAAATTTAAGTTCCACTCAATGCTC
This sequence comes from Bacteroidota bacterium, assembly GCA_039817415.1. Classification (GTDB taxonomy): domain Bacteria; phylum Bacteroidota; class Bacteroidia; order J057; family J057; genus JALEFZ01. The sequence goes on along the minus strand of JBCBVV010000016.1, from coordinate 122,032 downwards.
TCAGCCAAATCCTTTACGGCTTCTTGCCTATTAAGAATGGCGGAGACCTCTTGCTCAGGGAATTCCAGCCAATGGATCAAGCGTCTTTTTCCTAATACAGTCCCCGTCCTGTTGAGCAATTGAAAAATTGAGTTCTTACCAAATATGTCTAGGTCAAAGGAAAAGGCATGTTGGGGATCAATAAAATCCTCTCCCATATCAAAAGAAGATAAGTCTCCACCAAGTCCTTCTACTTCTTGTTCACAAACACGAATCAACCTTTTGAGGTGCTCCCTTTGCCCGACAATGTCAGTGTGAATCTTGACGAGATACATAAAGCCAAGAAAACCGGCTACTCCGGCCAAAATTCCATACAGAGGATCAATCCCAAAAAGGAAATAGGCGGCAACAGCTCCTAATAAAAATACAATCAGTCTTGCATAGGAAACTGTAAGGAATTTTCCTTGGGTCTGGGACAACTGTTCTTTGTAGGAGGAAATTCGATTGTGGTAGGCCTCGACTATACTTGCTCTCATGCCTGCAAATTAAGGGATTTTAAAGAATAGGGAAGCAGAGAGGGCTAAAATTGGTTGACGAAACCAATATGGATTTTGCCACTACTTGGACGAAAAGACTCAGTTTGCGTTCTCCCAACTGCATAAGTGATAGAAATAATTCCGGCGTTGGTTCCATAATTCATTCCGACACCTAGCCCCAAAGGTTGAGTAGTAGTTTGTTGAGCCCTATCTCTCAGCCAAGCATAATCTAGAAATCCTACCAAATAAGAGTTCCTCTCCAACTGAAAACGATACTCAAGGGTTGAGAAGGAATAGAAATCTGCAAAAAACTGATTTTCATTAAAGCCACGAATACTTTGGCTTCCTCCTAACTGCCACTGGTCATTGCGAAAATATTCTCTTGCTCCAAACCACTTGGTTTCATTGGCCAGATGAAGGACATTTCTTGGAAAAAGATTAAAGAATCTATGGGCTTCTATTTCCACCTGCTGAATGGGTTGAACCACTGGTCTGCCCTCGTACCATGATTCTGGAGCAAAGGGATTTTCACTAATTGATTTTTGTCCAGCTCCTACCCTTAAGATCACATCCCACCCCTTGGAAGGGTTCAACCTATAATCCAAGTTTTGATAGGTAAGTCCTCCCCCAGCTAAGGTTCGGTTCCCATCGAGTTCTATTGGACTGGAAATGGTGCTGTATTTGGCAGAATCTCCTTGAAGGATAGTCTGTCTTCTATCAAAATACAATTGTCCTTCTAGAAAGGGATTAAAAGAATAAATGCCCGAAAAATTTGTGTTAATGTTGATGAAATCATCCTCCTGTCGATAGATATTTAGTTCGCCAGAAGCCTTAAATGGCGTCCTTAAAATATAAGGCAGTTTCAAGCCTACTAGGACATTGGTTGTACCTTCAATCAAGCTTTCATATTTCAACTGAATAATTTCACCCGATTTTAGGGGACTGACTAGGAGTACTTCTCCCCTTCCTGTTACTCGAAGACGTCTATCAGATCCTGGATCTGGATTGGGAAGGAATCCAAGTAGTAAATCAAACTTGCCAGATTTCTTCTGCTCCATCTCGAGTATCAAACGAGCCGTTTCGAAGGGAGTAAAGGTAACCTTAGCTGCCTTGACCTTTTGATAATAAATTGAATTGTTTAGGATTCGAGGGATATCTGTAATTCTTCTTTCCTGATAAATATCTCCTCTTCGCAGACGAATCAATCCATGTACAAAGGCGGGGTTTTCTCTGATATTCCCTTTGATTTCAATAGAGTCTATTTTGATCAAGGGCCCTGTCAAAAACTGGTAGCTCACTTGGGTTAAAATTCGACCTTCCTTTTTTTGGTAGGCAACATCTGTCCGTTGAAAAGAGGCAAATGGGTATCCTTCTTCTTGAAATAGGGTCAAACAACTTTCAAGATCAGATTCTAATTGTTCCCAATTCAGGGGCCTTGGCTTCTTTATCCATCTGTCTAGCCTTGCCCTTGCTACAAAAGCATCACCAAGGCCATTCAGCGATAATTTCTGTAGCCAATATTGATTTCCTTCATGAAAATAAAGGAGAAGTTCATTCGGTTCTTTTTTTATTTCTCTAAGGGAAAATTCAAGCCAACCTTCCGATCTTTTCTCATTCGCAAAACGCCCTAATAAGCTACTTACCGTTATGCTATCAGCTAGCTGCTGAATTTGCTGTTTCAGGGAGGAAGGAAAGGTCAATCGTTGAAGACCATGCACAGAGACTTGCTCAATATCCCAGGATTTTGTCTGAGACATCAAAGGATTATAGAATACTAGGCAGAGCAAGAGACCCATTAATGGGACCCATTTCCTGAGCATGTTTATTTTCTTTGTCGCATCGCCTCGGCAAGAAACATACCAGCAGCAACCGAGACATTGAGAGATTCAATATTTCCTTGAAGCGGAATCTTCGCTAGGTGATCTACACGTTTTAACAGAGTATTTGAAATTCCCCTATCTTCTGAACCCATTACAATACAGGTGGGTTGCTTCAAATCGAGTTCAAAAATATCTTCACTGGCTTTTTCAGTAGCAGCTACCGACTTGATTCCGTAGGCTTGCATGAGCATTAAGCTATCAACAAGGTTTTTCTCTTTACATACAGGAAGATAATTTAGGGCACCAGCAGAAGTCTTGATGGCGGTTGAAGATACTGGTGCTGAGCCTTCTGTAGGCAAAATAAGTCCCTGGGCACCCATACATTCTGCTGTCCTTGCAATGGCTCCCATGTTTCTAACGTCTGTTATGCCATCTAGCATGACTAGAAGGGGAACTTTATCAAAGGTCTGAATATCCATGATTAAGGTTTCCAGGTCATGATATTCCACCATAGCCAATTGAGCCACCACACCTTGATGGTTGACATCTCCACACAGGCGGTACAGTTTTTCTTCAGGAACTACCTGGATTTGAATCCCCGCCTCTTTTCCAGCTTTTCTTAACCTGGAAGCTCGGTCCTGAGACATTCCATTTTTGATGTAAAGTTTGTCAACAGGATTTCCAGCTTGGATGGCCTCAAGGACCGGATGAAAGCCAAAAACCAAATTCTGAGGTCTTTTCCCTGCGTTCTTCTTCATAATTTCTCTACTCAATGCTGAAAACCACTCCGAAGTAAGAATGGGTTTATCAGCCTTGCAAGTAACCTAATATCTTGATTTCGTCCTATATATGTCGAGGTAAATCCTTTATCATCAAACATCGATTCGCGGATTCGTGATTTATCATTTTGAAAATACTTTTGCCAAAATAGGAAGAGAGGATTGAACAATCCTTCCATGATCGTATTAAAATCCTTATTCTCTGCGTTTTACAGAAGATTTTGATCAAAAACACATGAAAAAATCCGATTGGTTTAATAATTGAGGCCTTTCGTTCGGAGTTATCGTTTGATTTCGATCATTCGAATCCCCCTAACCCAAACAAACCCCTATGAGAAATTCTTTTACCAGACTGTTGATCCTGGCAGGATGCATTTGGTTATCTACTACCCAAACCGTCTTCGCCCAGTTTCCTTATCCCATTGATTCCGTCAGATCAAAAGCCATTGGTCAGGCTTTATTATTTCCAGCCGAGAGTAGATCCGTCGCTCAAATTCGCGCACTGATGAATGCTAATGGAAGCTTTACTGACAGAGGCCCTGACCTGTACATCATAGAAAAGAGGATTCGAAAACTCGCCCAAGAATATTACGCAAATCCCTCTTGGCAAGGGAATACCAGCTTGAAAAATGACATTTACCAAGCTCTTGAATATTGGTTCAACAACGCTACCCCAGGTGTAGGCTGGGGAGACTGGACAAACACTGACATAAAAATGCCGAGATGGATGGGTAGAACGATGATATTGATGTATGATGCTATCACAGCAGATATCCCCTCAAATCCTCAGGCAGTTGCCCTTCGAAATCATGTCCAAAACTTCTACAACACTTATGTTTGGGGGAGTACAAATGGGCGTCCCGGATCAAGACTAGGTGCCAATTTATCTGCCAGATTGGAAGGAGCCGCTACAATTGGAGCCTTCCTAAATTCACCTACTATTTTGCAAGTTGTCCAAGACTCTGCCTCTTCCAGTATCATGTTAGGCGCAGGTACTCAAACACAGTATCCAAACTATGCTCATCATGGATTTACGACAGATTATTCTTTTCATCACCACAACGACGAAGATGGGAGAATGATTTGGGGGAATTATGGCTGGGTATTAATATCTAATTTCAGTTTCTACATCGAATTAGTAGGAGGATCTCCTTGGGATCTTTCTTCGGCAGAATATCAACGAATGTTTGAGGCCATCACTGAAGGTGCTCGATATTTTTCTTACAAAGGAAAATACAGCCTGTCAGTAGGTGGAAGAAAAGTTCTTAGAGAAACAGGATATGGGTCCAGCAATAATTTTGGTAAAGTACTCAGGATTTTATTTCGAACAGGTAGTATTTCCCCTGATGGTTTCTCCCCAGCAGAGGTTGGCCTGCTAAGTGATATGTGGACTCGATATACTAACCCTTCAAGCCCTCAAGTATTCAACTCTAGTAAATATTTCTACACGAGTGACTGTTTGGCACATTCCAGACCAGATCATCACGTGGTCATTAAAATGTTGTCTGATAGGAATCTAGCTATTGAAATAGGAACAGGTTATCCCACAAGGGGATACCACCTTACGGATGGTTCCACCTTCTTTATGATAACGGGTGAAGAATACCTTGATTCAAGAGTAGTTTGGAATTATACCGCCATTCCTGGCACTACAATCGAACAAAAAGCAGGACAACCTCTACAAACTGGACCTACGGTCTACCAATCATCCAATACGTTTGCTGGAGGAGTTTCGGATGGTATCCACTCAGTTTCAGGATTTGACTACAACCGAACACATAGCTACTCTACCGTCCGTGCACAAAAGAGTTACTTTCTATTTGATGAAGATTTTATTTTCCTAGGAAGCAAGGTACGTCAAACAGCTAGTCCCAATGGAGACATCTGGACAACTGTAAACCAAGCGGAAAGAAAAGGTACTGTAACCTACAATACTGGAAGCGGAACCAATAGCATTCCCCTTGGAACAAATACGACACAAGACTTCAACGGATTGAATCAAATCGCTTGGTTTCACCATGACGGGATGGGCTATGTCATTGTACCCAATGGGAATATCGATCTTAAACTTTGGGCTGATAATCGAACAGGTACATGGAGAAGTATCGATCAGTCCAATAGCAATACCTCCAATCAAAGTAGGAAGATGTTCCAGCTATCCATTAATCACGGAGCCAATCCCTCAAATGATACCTACAGTTACCTTGTATTTCCTAATGTTTCCGCAGCCGATATGCCAGCGATTGCTTCCAATCTACCTATAGCCATTGTGAAGCACACGGATGATGCCCATGTCGTCCATCATGCGTCAGAGGAAATCACGCAAGCTATGTTGTATGCAAACAACCAGGATTTCCAAAGTCCACTGGGTTTTCAAATTGCCTCGGATAAACCTGCTGTTATTCAGCTAAGCCAAGATACAACTGTCCTTAAGCTCAGTGTATCCGATCCGATGCAACAGGAAACAAGCATTACCTTGACTATTGAGGGAGAGCTAAGCGGCCCCAATACTACCTACAACTCATCTACAAATGAATCTACTGTTACAGTCAATTTACCGCAAGGAATATATGCTGGCAATCAAGTAGATATCGATTTGAGTTTGAATGGCACGTCGCTTCCGGTAGAATTGGCGGATTTCTCAGGTATATATAAGGGTCAAAAAAGCCTAGTAGAACTTTCCTGGTCTACAGCTTCAGAAATCAATAGCGATTACTTTGAAGTTCTTCGATCAGCCAATGGATTTGACTTTGAGAAAATCGGAGAAATTAAGGCTAGTGGCTACAGCCAAACTTCCCTAAATTATTCATTTGAAGATAGAGCCCCTTTAATCGGGGAAAATTATTACAGACTGAGAATGGTTGATATCGACGGATCAGAGGAGTTTTCGAAAATCATCGTTCTCAACGCCACCCTAAATAAATCTAGTTTTGTTAAGGTATATCCTAATCCATGGGCCTCAACGAACCCACTTACAATTGAAGCTCAACTTGTAGGAGAGGCACTTTTAGAAGGAAGTATAGTTGATCTATCTGGAAGGACAATCCTTCTGCTCGAACATGGAAAGACAGATAACAGAGGGAGAACCTCATGGGAAATCCCAAGACAAAAAATAGCTTCTGGGGTCTATTTTTTACGATTGGAAGGGAGGGACCAAAGCCAAGTTTTACATCAAAAAATAATCATTCAGCCATAAAAAAGGGGGCAGTTTTTAGCTGCCCCCTTTTTTTATCTTATCAGTACTTATTTCCCACTCTTCATGTAATTCTGGCTAAAGGAATTCCAACCTTCTGACTTATAAGCATCCTCTCCAAAGTAAGCCAGGATAGGCATGAACTGCTTTGCTTGTTGGAAGCCTGGTACATTGGTCAATAAGTTAAAGTTCTCATCAAGGAAGGAAGTAGTCGGATACGACATTTTCCCCTGCATGATACTTGCGGCTAATTCGTGATAGCCTCTTCTCCCATTTTTGACAAATTTGAAGGTGCGCCCCTTTACGACTATATCTTCTTTCTGCTCAGCGTCAAATTTAACGGCATAGTAGTTTTTGTTGATATAGTCTACTACACTTGGGTCTTCATAAGTTGTCTTATCCATTCGCTTACACCAACCACACCAGTCTGTGTAGAAGTCGACCAATACTTTTCTTTGTTCGGTTTCGGAGGCTTCTACTGCCTCTTCCCAGCTCATCCAGTTGATCTCTGCCTTTGGTTCTGCAGGCGAAAAACCCATTAACAAGGCTAGTAGAGGTGTTAAATATATCCACTTCATGATAGTCGAGATTTTGATTAGGTCTAAAGTATACATTATCGACCAAAATATATCTGTCAATGATGATACATTTCTAAGCTTACGAACCCTAATTGTCAAAAAAAGCAAAAAGGGAAGGAGTGTTTTCGCTCCTTCCCTCAAATATTTCTGCGAAGAAAACTCCTTACTGTTTCATTCTTGTGATTTTTGCACCAAGTGCAGTCAGACGAGCTTCAATATTCTGATAGCCTCTGTCTATTTGCTCAATGTTGTAAATCTTGGATGTCCCTTGTGCCGATAAGGCCGCTATCAACAAAGCTACCCCTGCACGAATATCCGGGCTTGTCATCGAAATACCCTTCAAAGCTACCTTTCTTTCTAGACCAATAACTGTCGCTCTATGAGGATCACACAAGATGATCTGAGCACCCATATCGATCAATTTATCCGTAAAGAACAAACGGCTTTCAAACATCTTCTGGTGTATCAGGACAGAACCTTTGGCTTGTGTAGCCAATACCAAAACGATACTCATTAGGTCAGGCGTAAATCCAGGCCATGGATGATCTGATACCGTCAGAATTGAACCATCGATGAAAGTCTCAATTTCACAAACATCTTGTTGAAGGACTAAGATATCATTTCCATGAACCTCCATCTTCACCCCCATTCTCCTAAAAATCTCAAGAATGTTCCCTAAGTGCACTACATCCGCGTCCTTGATTCTAACACTCCCCTGTGTCATAGCAGCCATTCCAATAAAGGACCCGACCTCAATCATATCAGCCAACAACCTATGGGGTTCCTCATATCCATGTAGAGAATCAACTCCTTCAATGGTCAACAGATTGGAGCCTATTCCTGAGATTTTGGCGCCCATTCTATTCAACATTTTACAAAGCTGCTGTAAATAAGGTTCACATGCAGCATGATAAATAGTAGTAGTACCTTCTGCCAATGAAGCAGCCATAACAATGTTAGCTGTCCCTGTAACAGAGGCTTCGTCCAGCAACATATAGCTTCCACTCAACTTGCCTTCTGAAGAAACCTCAAATACGCCTAGCTTATCATCATAGGTAAATTTAGCTCCAAGTTGTTGGAATCCCCAGAAGTGTGTATCCAGTCTACGTCTACCAATTTTATCTCCTCCTGGCCTTGAGATAAACGCTTTTCCAAAACGAGCTAATAAGGGTCCCACCAACATAATAGAACCACGCAACTTTCTGGCCTTTCCCCAGAAAGCTTCAGTCTCCAAATAATCCAGGTCAATTTCGTCAGCCTGGAAGGTATAGGTTGAGCTATCGAGTTTCTCAACTTTTACCCCCATCGAACGAAGAATGTCAATTAATCGATTGACATCGACAATATCAGGGACATTTGTCAGAGATACCTTTTCGGCTGTGAGCAGGGTAGCACAGACGACTTGCAGGGCTTCATTTTTGGCTCCTTGAGGGGTGATTTCACCATGGAGGGGAATGCCTCCTTCAACTTCAAAAAATTCCATAGAGTTGATGTGTTATGACATATGCTTTATCAACTGCTAATTTAATAGCAATCTTGTGGATTACATGGCTTTTTTCGCCAATGATAGCTTTGAGGTATTTTTTGCTTCAGGATATAAAGTGAATGCAAAGTAGCTTGCAAATAATAGGGGAAGTCCGGCTAATAATAACCACCGGACTTCCCCTCTGTATGCTATACTATCTGAACCGCTATTTACGGCGATGGTTCTTTCTTCCTCTGCTGTAATTTTTATTTCCCCCTTTGTTATTTCTCCTTCCACCTTTCCCGCGATTGTTACGGTTGTTATGGTTGTTGTTGGAGAAATTAGGGTGAGCTTTGTTGATCGTCAGATCAGTTCCTTCAATGCTGAGTTTGCCACCGGAAAGATCCCTCATATGCTCCGCGATTACCTCTTCAGGTGTAGTCTCGCGATTCATGTTGCGAAGGAACTGCTTCATGGTATTAGCGATCAGGTTTAGGTAAGCAGTTTTAAACTCACCATCTTCCATATCAATGGCTTTTCTGATCATCAATTGGACATTCATCCCATACTGCTTATACCTTGGTTTAAGCGTATAGTAATCCATTCGCTCTGGTGTCGGCTTTACCTCAGGGCTCAATGGTGGTTCAAAAGGAGAATCTATATCAAGGGTATACTCTCCGATAATGTGTAGAGAGTCCCAAAGTTTTTGCTTGTAATCCGGATTTTCCTTGATGGAAGGATTGAGGTTACCCATGATGCGAATTATTTCATGAGCTACTCTCGTTCTTAGATCTTTATCTTCAATGGTCTTGGCATATTCAATCATAGACTGAATATTCCTACCAAATTCACGCAGTCTTAAAGGAGCGTCGGAAATTTTATAATCCATTATTCTTACAATTGGGTCAGGCCTATATGGTAATGATTAGCGCTATGTGGCCTACAAATAGAAATGAGAGTTAAATGTTCTGAGCTGATTTACTTGTGGACTTATCCAGAAGTAGATAGCAGGTTACTTATGTTTGGTGATAATCGCTAAGAGGTATGCTTGGCAATCAAAAAAACAGGATGGGCTGTTTCTACCTACAAATAACAGAAAATTAAATGCCCCAAACAACCAATGTCATGACAAAAAGGAGAATAAATTTTCTATGATCTTACAGCGACTAGTCTCTTGGATTACGAAATTCTGTCAAAAAAGATCAATTCCCATTTATTCCAGAATCTGCAGCTTGGCAAATTTTAACAAAAGGACCTTTTTCCCTTTGGCTCGGAAGAGTACGGTAGCCTTTCTGTCATTTCCATCCCCTTCTACCGTTAGGATTTTTCCTTCTCCAAACCGCTGGTGTTTTACCTTTTGCCCTTCTGCAATTTCAGAAGGATTGCTAGGTGTAAAATCAGGATCTACTGCTCTTTCCACAGCTCCTCTACCAATAGACTTAGGAGAAGTTCCCCTTTCCACAGCAGATCTTCTGCTACGCCATGCGGGTTGCGTACCACCCCCTATCACTTGTCGCCTAGCCTTATCGGGCTTATGTAGGTATTCTTCATCTACTTCAGAAATGAAACGACTAGGCTCATTGAATTGCATGTCCCCAAAACGATACCTTGATTTCGCATAGGTCATCGTCAGACTTTGCTCTGCCCTTGTAACGGCAACATAAAATAATCTCCTTTCCTCCTCTAAATCTGCCCTTGTCTCCATTGCCATAGAAGAAGGAAAAAGATTTTCCTCCATTCCCACTAAGAACACAGATTTGAATTCCAATCCCTTTGCTGAATGTACAGTCATCAAAGAAATATAGTCATCATTGTCCTCCACCTGATCAGCATCTGTGAATAAAGAGATATCTGCGAGGAAGTTTTCCATGCTATCATTCTCATTATCTGGATCATCCACAAAGGCTTGAGCTGAGTTGAGCAATTCCTGAACATTTTCCCACCTGGTGAGGCCTTCCATGTTCTTGTCAGAATGGAGTTCCTTCAAGATGCCCGATTGTTTCGCGATATAAGCTCCAGCTGTGTAAGCATCATTGTTCTTGGCTTTTACGCCAAAATCTCGAATCATATAGGAAAAATCCTTGATCCGTTGAGTAATGGATTTGTTCAGTCCTACTTCATGTATACGTTGGAGGGTTTCCCACAAGGTCAAATCCTGTTGGTCAGCAAAGACATTCATTCGGTCCATGCTAGTTTTACCAATACCCCTTGTCGGATAATTGATGATTCGCCTTAGTGCTTCATCATCTTTGGGATTGACCGCAGCCTTGAAGTAAGCTACAGTATCTTTGATTTCCTTTCTCTGATAAAAAGAAATCCCCCCAAAAATTTTATAGGTCAGACCAGCCCTTCTTAATTCGTCCTCCATTGCTCTTGACTGAGCATTGGTTCTGTAAAGTATGGCGAAGTCTTTATAAAAATAGTTTTGTGTTTGTCGCTGTTCTCGAATGGAGTTGGTTACCCTTTTCGCTTCGTCTTGTTCTGATGTTGCTTCTAAAAGGAAAATCTTATCCCCTTCATTATTCTCAGTAAAAACCTTTTTTTCAATCTGATCTCTATTTCTTTTGATAATAGAGTTGGCCGCATTGACGATATTCTGAGTAGAGCGATAATTCTGCTCTAGCTTCATCACCTTAAGATCCGGGTAATCTTTTTTCAGGTTAAGGATATTTTGAATATTCGCTCCACGGAATCCATAAATCGACTGGGCATCATCTCCTACCACACAGATATTCTGGTGGGCGGCAGCTAGCATATTGGTCAGTGTATACTGTGCATGGTTGGTATCCTGATACTCATCCACCATGATGTACCGAAATCTATGCTGATACTTGTAAAGCACATCTGCATGAGATTGAAAAAGAAGAATGGGCTTGATGAGTAAATCATCAAAGTCCATCGCATTGGACTTAAACAGCCTTACTTCGTAGTCGCCATATAGCTTGGCCACCTTCAGGTTAAAATCGTCAACAGCACTTTCCTGAAACTCTTTGGGGGAGATCAATCTATTTTTTGCAGCACTAATCGCATGAGAAATAACCTTTGGCTTATAGACTTTTGGGTCCATGTTCTTAGACTTCAGAAGCGTCTTGATGAGGCTCACCTGATCATCTGCATCATAGATGGTATAAGAAGAGGTAAAACCGATTTTTTCCGCCTCAATTCTCAAAATTCTTGAGAAGATAGAGTGGAAAGTCCCCATCACAATACTTTTGGCCTCTGGCCCCACCAATCTGCTAATACGCTCTTTCATCTCTTTGGCGGCCTTATTGGTAAAGGTAAGTGCCAAGAGTTCTTGGGGATCGGCCAAGCCCTGGGATAAAATAAAAGCAAGTCTGTATGTAAGCACCCTCGTCTTTCCACTACCCGCCCCAGCGATGACCATGTGGGGGCCTTCAATACTTGTTACTGCTGCTCTTTGTGCTTCGTTAAGATCCTGTAAAAAGTCCATATGTTCTTCTTCTACGCCAGATTGGTTGAAGATATCCTCTGCTAACTGTCAAGTCTATTTTGAGGGAATAGTTTGCAAATTTGCAAGAAAAACTAGCACGATGCTAATTTTTTGATCGATTCTAAGTTAGCGAATTTTAGTTTGATAGCGTAAAAGAAAAAGTCAGGCTCAAAAGAGGCCTGACCGAAGGTAAGGAGGCTGATATGTATGAATACAAATCAGAAAATTATTTATAGTGATACGTCAACTACATATTCAAGTCGTCATCAAGACGGAAGTCCTCTCAAATCCGCTGCACAACTTGATAAAAAATTTAAGAACTCACTATAAGCTACTCATAACGAGCGCATTAAATTTTAATTATTTCTCAAAAACCTTTCACATCTACCAAAGACTGACTTTTCCCGAATATTCTTAGCTCACGGAATGAGATGTGATTTTTTTTTTATAACATGCTATTCAAACTCAAATTTTTCGGCTTCATGAAAAACTATGGCCTAGCATGTTTCCTTATTCTGATCGTATTTAATCAATGCCTATTTGGACAGGTAGAGAAAGTATATGACAACAAGGGGATGTTACGTGCCATCAATCCCATTAATGAAGAAGGCATATTTGAAGGGCTAGGGTTTTCTTTCTATGACAATGGTTCCAAAAAAGAGGAAATACCCTATCAAGAAGGCGAAATCCACGGAGTGGTTAAGGAATTCTATAAAAGTGGCAAACTCAAGTCCATCATGCCCTATCTATATGGAATGAAGGAAGGCACTTTCAAACAATATTTTCCTGACAGTTCTCTAAAGATGAAACAGGAATGGCTAGGAGGAAAAAGGAATGGTCCTATGGAAGTTTTCTTTCAATCTGGTAAGCTTAGAATCTTTAGCCTCATGAGAAATGATTCCATCCTCTTTGCTCAGTATTTCGATCAGGAAGGGAAATTGCTTTCAGAAAGAATAGGATATATCAACCAGAAAATAGATTCCGCTGATTTAGCTGAGCCACAAATTTTTCTAGAGGTGGGAAATAAACTTCAATCTGGCCTTGGAAACAGAGCTCAAATCATTATTCCCAAAGTCCCTTCCACCTATCTCACTTTTGAATCTTCCGATGGAACCATTGATCAATCTGGAGATGAAAAATTTCCCCTTATCATTTATCCCAGAAAAGGGAAAAATAAAATGACCCTCTATGTGATGATCAAATTACAAGACTTCTCACAACCCACCTTAAAAAAGAAACTCGTCATTCCTGTGAAATAACCTGCCTGAAACAGACCAAAGCTGCAAAATCGGACAAATTGTCAACTGTTTAGCCAAATCTTTTTGATGCTTTTATCATTTTATGTGAAGGATGCGTTTTCTTTTTGGCAAGCAACTTCTATTTTTACTTTTCGAAGAATAACCAAAGCGTTTGACATTCAACGATTCATCATATATGAATTATCGTTTACATCATTGGATTAGCTTCTTCATCATCATGATCCTGGGCCCTCTTTCATGGGCACAAATTGAAGACCCAGTTGACTGGAGTTTTTCAAAAAAAGACCTTGGGAATGGAGAATATGAGCTTGTATTTATAGCTCTGGTGGATGAAGGCTGGCACATTTACTCTCAATTTACAGCTCCCAACGGACCTATTCCTACTTCCTTTACCTACGAAAGCAAGGATAATGTTGAGTTGATAGGAAAGGCTAAGGAGATTGGTGAAGTAGAAAAAGGCTATGACGAAATCTTCATGACTGAGGTTTCCAGCTTTAAAGGGGATGCTACCTTCAAACAAAAAGTAAAGGTCAATGCTGAAAGCGCAACAGTTTCCGGCTACCTCACCTATATGGTTTGTAACGATGAGAAGTGTTTGCCTCCAAGAGACGAAGAGTTCTCATTCTCACTTTCTGGTCCAAGCCCAAAGATTGAAAAAGTTGCACCTGCCGAAACCCAAAAGGTAGAAAAAGCCAAACCTGAAGAAAAGAAGCAGCCTAAAGTAACCCAGGCAGAGAAGCCATCTCAAAGTGAAACACCTGCTTTTGATCCACCCACTGTGGAGATCCCCACCAATGGTTTATCAGATCAATCAGGAGATATTGAGGATCCAGTCTCGGCTACATATGAGCAGAAAAGAGTATCAGACAACGAACTTGACCTCATTTTTAAGTTAACCATAGAGGAAGGATGGAAGATTTATGCGCCTGAGATTCCGCTTAGAGGGACTGTCATTTCTTTTGAAGAAGGAGATGCACCTGAGTTAGTAGGAACACTTACTCCGGATCATGAACCGAAGTCCTATTTTGATCCTGTTTTCAAGGAGGATTCTAAGAGCTTCGAAAAGGCGGTTACCTTTACCCAAAGAGTGAAAGTTAACAGTGATGGTGGATTTTCTGGTTTCCTAACCTATTATGCTTGCAATGACGAGAAATGCCTCGCCCCAGAGGACATCGTTTTTGAGGGAAGTCTATCTGGAACTGTTGATCAAACAAACATTACTGGACAGGAGGCTTTGACCATTCTTTCTTCCACCCTTAAAAGAAATACAATTGATCGGGAAAATCCTGCTTCGGAATGTATACAGGAATCCGATTACTCAAACATATGGGGATTATTTTTCAAGGGAATCTTCTGGGGAATCTTTGCCCTATTGACACCCTGTATATTCCCTATGATTCCTTTGACCGTGAGCTTTTTCACGAAGAGTAGCCAAAACCGAAAGGAAGGAATTATCAATGGATTGATTTATGGACTGTCTATTTTGTCCATTTACGCGCTGGTTTCTCTTCCTTTCCATCTGGTTCCAGGATTAGATGCCAGTATATTCAATGTGATCTCTACGGATCCCATTCTGAATATCGTCTTCTTTTCCATATTCGTAGTATTTGCCTTTTCCTTCTTTGGATTCTTTGAAATCACGATTCCATCTGCTGTGGCCAACTCCGCCAACAGAAAGGGAACTTCTACCAAAGGATTCCTTGGAATATTCTTTATGGCATTGACGCTGACAATCGTCTCCTTCTCCTGTACAGGACCTTTATTCGGAAATGTATTTGCCCTTTCTGCAGGTGATTTTGTAAGCGCATGGTCCGTTACAGCCGCCGCAGCTGGCTTTGGAGTAGCCCTAGGGCTTCCTTTTGCCCTGTTTGCTGCCTTTCCAAGCCTATTAAATTCTCTTCCTTCCTCTGGAAGTTGGTTAGGAACAACTAAAGTGGTGCTTGGCTTCTTGGAAATTGGATTGGCGATGAAGTTCCTCTCAAATGCTGACCTGGTTTCTCATTGGGGAATCCTGAAAAGAGAGATTTTCATTGGTATTTGGATGGTGATTGCCTTGTTGACGGCTGCTTACCTACTAGGATTCATCAAATTCCCACACGAACCCAAAGTAGCCTTTAAGAACATTGCAAAAGGTAGAATTGCACTTGCTGTAGTCTGTCTGCTTTTCATTGGATATTTAGCACCTGGTTTCTGGACAACAAGACCACTGGTTTCTGGCTTCCTTCCCCCTATGTACTACAGCATCTTTGAGAAGGACACAGAGTGCCCTCACGATCTGAATTGCTTTAGGGACTATGAGGAAGGCCTCGCCTACGCAAAGTCTGTCAATAAGCCTGTTATGATCGATTTCACAGGGTATGCTTGTGTGAATTGTCGTGATATGGAGGAAAACGTTTGGCCTAAACAAGAGATCATGAGATACATATCTGAGGATTACGTATTAATCTCTCTTTATGTAGATGATAGGAAGAAGCTAGATGAACCCATGATTATCAAGGATAAAAATGGAAAGGAAAGAAAATTGAGAACCATTGGAAATAAATGGGCTCAGTTCCAGGAAGTGAATTTCAGAAATAACTCGCAGCCTTATTACGCTCTTATGAGTCCTAATGAAGTCCTCCTGAATACGCCTGTTGGCTATACCCCTGATGTCAATGAATATCAAACTTTCCTAGAGTGTGGATTGAATACATTCAAGCAAATGGCCAATAAGTAGAGTATCATCAAGAAATTGAATCATAGAAAAAGGCCACTCGAATGAGTGGCCTTTTTCATTTCAATATTCTTTTTAGTCTTACTTGATGACAACCGACTTAGTCCCAGTTCCCACCTCTGTAGTCAACTTGATTAGGTAAACGCCTTTAGGCTGAGCTGTCAGATCGAAGCTCTCTTCTACATGGCTTACCTTAGCCAATTGACGCTTCATAACAATCTGACCTTTCATGTCAATGATCTCAATCTGAAGATCACCCAATTGCTCCATCTGTAGGGCTAGGTTTACCTTTCCGTTAGAAGGGTTAGGGAAGACATTCATGTCCGAAATTCCAGGAATTTCCTCAATGCTTACTGGGCCAGAGATCGTAACAGATACATTAGTTTTACATCCAGCATAGTCAGTGATGGTAGCCACAGCAGGTCCACCAAATAGGTTGTTGGCAGAGAGTCCTGTTTGAGGAGGGCTAGTATTCCATCTCACAGTATAAGGGTGCGTACCACCAGAGATAGCAGTCAATTCAGCTTCACCGTCTTGGCTTCCAGAGTTTCCTCTTAACTGACGACCTGTACCTGCTAAAGGATCTTTGTCGTCAATTTCAATCGTCTGGTCTACCACGCAGTTAGCATCATCTGTAACAGTTACAGTGTAGCTACCCGGTGCTAGGTTAACAGCCTCTGAAGTAGTTTGTCCATCACTCCAAGAATAAGTATATGGCTCTACTCCACCATCAATAGTAGCAGTAGCTTTACCATCTAGCTCACCATTACAGCTAATTGCCTCCGTAGCGACAAATAATTGTGGTTCTGGTGCTTCTTTCACTCTTACCGGTACCGTAAATGTACATCCTGCATTGTCAGAAATAGTAACATGGTAATCACCAGGTGCTTTGTTAGCTATATTTCCAGTCGTCTCACCAGAACTCCAAGAATAATTGTAAGGAGCGGCACCACCGTCAACCGTTAGGTCAACCGTACCATTAGATAGACCACAAGAAGCATCCCCTACACTGACTGTAGGCTGAAGCACGGTATTGTTGGTACAGAAATACATTCCAGTAGACTTCGCAGTCATAAATACCTCTTGCGTAGCATGATCCTGAACCCATGCGACAACGCGCATCATAGATCCATTAAATACTGCATTTTTAGTCTTCTGCCCACTTACAGTCAAAGATGTATTGGCACCAAACTGTGTACCGTTACCATCAGGTAGCATATAACGCATAGTATGGTAGTAATCCTTCTCACCATTAGACCCTGTAGGGGTAGAATAGTGCAATTCATCTTGCATGATAGCTACATGTGCACGAAGGTCTGTAGCGTTTAAGCTCTCAAGCAGATTGAAGTTCACAGAAGCAGAAATATTATTGGCATTGACAGACTCAGAAATTTGAATGTCAACCAAGCCAGTTTTGGCTACCTCAGCGTCAATCAAAGTTTGGTCAACACTTCCGGTATTTCCAGTCCAAGCATTCCCAATGTAGGAAGTTGGAATAGAGTTAATGTTATAGTATGTCTCTCTAGTACTGTTGTCCGTTGGATTGAACAGTCTTCTTGGGTCAGTTGTCCCTAAGAACTGAGTAGTAATTCTAACAATTGCTAGATCAAGCTCATTGCCCATGTCATGTAAATCATCCAAGATTGGATTCAGAGTAGCACAAGGTCCACAGTTGTGAGCCGTAAAAGCTTCTACTAAAGCGATTCTATCAATCGGAGAGTTCAGTACCTTAACAGTTTTCGTGATGGTGTTATTCGCAGGGTTGTCATCTGTCAAGCCATTCGGAGAACTCAAAGTAGCTGTAATCACATAGTTCCCTTCGACTGTTGGCACCCAAGGTCTGTTATGTACAACAGCTGAGTTGTTGAACGTATAACTGTAGTGGGTATTTCCAGCGCTTACCCCATCTACATCATACGTAAAGTCGAAGGATTTCAAAGCAGCTGCACCATTGCTTACATATCCGATTTCTACTGGTACAGGAGCATCAGACAGATAGATCACATCAGGAATATTCAAGGTCAAGGCCAACAGATCATTC
This sequence comes from Bacteroidota bacterium, assembly GCA_039817415.1. GTDB lineage: Bacteria > Bacteroidota > Bacteroidia > J057 > J057 > JALEFZ01. The sequence goes on along the minus strand of JBCBVV010000016.1, from coordinate 104,218 downwards.
TGAGGAGGAAGACCAGGAATAAAGGCATAGTATGAATTATCAGAAGTTCCCGTAGCATCTGTAGTCTGGCTACCTATGTTAGGAGAACCTGCAACCTGAACGGCAGAGCTTTGGCTGATTTGTACCCCAAGTGTCAAGGCTGGCTGACATAAGGCTAAGGCTCCTGCTCTTTGATCGACGATATAAATCTGGTTTGTTCCCTCTTCCAATACGATACTCCAAATGAGCTCACAAACAGGGAATGTTGATCCATAATATTCGTAACTATTGAACTGAATCCACATTTGTTGGTTTCCAGCTGTTCCGAATACTTTGGTAAGGATTTTATCCGTCGCATAACTTCCTCTCAAACCCCATACACAAACTGAATTGTCAGGGATCTTATTACTCGGAAGCGTAGTATTCTCAAACTGAGGAGCATCAGCCACTGAAGTTGAGAAGGTCAATACTCCTGAGTTGGACACCTTGAACTCGGTAACCGTTGCACCATTAAATTCAAAGGCAAAAGGGATAGTTTCAGTAGAAGACCACTCTGGTGTGGCGGATCCTCCTCCATTAATTTCGGTCCAACCAGTTAATCCAGCTTGAACAGAAATCTCTGATTCATTATTTATTCCTCCGGGGTTGGTTCCTGCCCCCACAAAAGGAATGGTGTAATACTGTGTGTAGCCAATGACTGCCAGGCATAGCAGCATTAGCGTGAGTAAAAATTGTCTCATAGAACTCTATTTGTTTCTAGGTTAGCGTGTAGATGAGGGGATGATGGGTGGTTTTCGCTATTGTCTCAACCCCGACCAACAATTAAAAGTAATGAATTTATCAATCATTCGTTTTTATAGATGAAAGTTTCCTTATCCATCCATTCAACTTTTCCTCAAAAACTCTCCCATTTTGCCTACTTTTAAAGCCTCTAGGCTCTCTGAGAAAATATCCTAAATCACTGTTAATCAGCTCATTTTGAGATATACAATGGATCATTTCTCTGCTCCCTAAATTTAATCCTAGATATTCCTGTTCGGATTGCCCTGGTGTGGGTATCCCTAACACTGATCTACACCCTAAAATCGAATAGTCCATCAAGCTGGAATAACCTGTACGCGATATGACAAGTGAAGCTTGCGAAATATGCTTCATGAGCTCTACCTCCCCCAAATGTGGTACTATCCGTACATGCTGATGCCATTGTTCATCAGCTAAATCTGGCCTTCCCATTAGCAATAAATGATCACCCTCCACCCGAGACAACTTTTCGAGGAGAATCTTCATAAACATGCTTCGCTGGGGTTCCGGTCCTGACAGAATTCCCAAAATTCTGAAAGGTGTATCCAAATCATTGGTATCCAGATTTTGTTGACTAGAGAACCTAGACAAGGGGCCGATGAAATGACATTTAGGAGGGAGAGGAAAGGCCTGCGAAAGTGTTCCAGACAAACTTTGTTCACCTTCGAAATCAGGAATCCATATTTCTTCAAAATTCTTTAGCCAATTAAGATGAAGGTTGAACAGCCCTTTTCTAGCCCAGCTAAGATGATTAGGAAGAAGCAAGGACAATTGATGAGCGACAAAGACAGAAGGTACTTCCTTAGACCAACAACCATAGCGGTGATCCGAAATGATGCCATCTACTTTACTAGCCTTTACATATCGATTTAAGAGTTTCTGTTCCTTGCGAATGTTTTGGATAAAAAGAGGAGTCTGGAGAAGAATAGAGAGGTTTTGAGAGAATCTTTTGGAGTATCGAATGTTGTTGTCAGGTAAGGCTAGATAGGGTAGCTGGGGATATTTTTGTTGCAAAAGGACTCCAGCAACTCCACTAGAAGCAAGGGTTACTTTATGACCATTTGCTAGCAAATGATCAATCAAAGGCATGCTTCGAGTGGCATGCCCCAAGCCCCAATCAAGTACCGACAGGACGATATGCTTCATAACAAACAAAAAAAACCTGCCGCATAATGGGCAGGCGAATTTTTGCGATAAATTCTAAAAAAGAAATAGTGTAGTAATAGTCCCTTTACACTAAGATAAAAAAGCTTTGTCTCACCTCCAAACATTTTTCCTCGATACATGAATAATTCCTCATCCATTCTGGTGGCCCTCTACCATCGAAAAACTAATCTTAGCATCCCCAATCCGCCCTTTCAAAAGCAGAAAATGATACCAATACAGGGAATTATTACTGAACTCCTTTAAATGAGATAAATCCAGGCTAAAAGAAGATTCTTGATTCACAACCGCATAAACTAATAACACATCTTCTGCAATCGAGAAGGGCATATTTGTCTCTAGTAATCCAGTTTTGGGGTTTATGGCCAAATAAATATTGGCAGTCCCTCTAATCTTATGAATAAGATCTAGAAAGGCTAGGTCATTTACATGGTTCCCATAGCCTCCGGCTTTATAATTTAATTTTAAAACTGCTTTGACCTCCTGCTTATAAGTAAGGATCAAATCTGAGCTTTGTCCGAGGAGCTTTTTTTTGACATAAAAGGTTTCCCAATTCAGGTAATCTTCTTTTTGGAATGAAGGAAAGGCGATAGTAGGGGCTAACCATGCCTTTAATTCAGGTAAATGGGCTTGAGAAAAAAACTGATGCATGGTAGACAGGACCATAAGCGAATTATTCAGGACTCCTTCCTGATAAATTTCAGGCATATAGTCCTGCCACATTCTTCCAAACCAACTTTTTACCTGATCTGTGGTCATGGGTTATAGGTAAATCCAAGTAAACTGGCAGGTCCCTCTACTCCTTCACTGGAAATATACAGGTCGCCATTCTCCTTAAAAGTAATGCCCTCTGCCTGTTCAAAGATCCTCCTGTCTAGGAAATAAGCATGAATGAAATTTCCTTTTGTGTCCATCTCCAACAGCAATTGGGACCTGTGGGCTAATACATATAGATTGCCGCTGATGGGATGTACCGCAATACCGGAAGGTGCAAGGGCTTTTTTCTTCATTGGGTCATTGTCATAGGCAACTGCCTCAACCCGCGAATCTCCCTTTCTTTCGGCCAACCAATTGTAAAAAGCTTTAACATCGATGATCATCCATGGGCTATCTTTTAGCTCATCTTCTTCTATATCGTAAGCATATATTGCTCTGTATTGTTTATCCATTTCACCATCTGCAATCAATGGCTCTTTACAAATCAGCAATAGGACGCCTTCTTCCTCCAGGTATCCAAGGCCTTCAATGTCATTCTCTCCCTTGAGATAGGTTCCATGTTTAAGAGATGTAGAATCATCCATCTTACCCATTTCATATTGGTATAATGTTCCATTATGCTTGGCAACATAGACCTGATCACCTACCAGTTCGATTCCTTCATAATCCCCATCTGATCCAAATATTCGAGTAGATTCAATCTGTCTGCTGTTTTCGTCCCAGGTAAACACAATGCCGTTCTCGTCCTGAACCATAAGGAATTTTTGCTCTCCTACATAGGTTAATCCAGATACCTCTTCGAGTTGATCTGAAAGGAAGTAGGAATAATCAGGTTTATCGAGGTCATAAGGCCTACTGTCCAATGAATTAGTCACAGACTGTACCTTACGTTTATTAGAATCCGATTTCTGCGTTGGAGTCTGAGATTTTTTTTCTTCTGCCGGAGTTGATGAGCATGAGAAGGAAAAAACTATACAAATACAGGCAATTCTTACAAGTCCAAATGGTGTCTTCATATAGGTAGAAATTTGACGAAAAAGGAATTTAACACAAATAAGCAAATTCAAGTAGAAAAAGACTCAACCGCAAATTTGTTCCTTTTGCGCAATTTATTTTCCAGCTGGGGTCAATACTACTTGAGACATTTTTCATAATTTATCTTAATAGTGGAATGCTTTATGCAGACCAATAAATACAATAAGGTCAATTTCCTTTCCTTGGAATAAATTTTGAACCGACAGGCACAAACACCCCTACACACTAGTTCTTCCAATTAAACTAAATTCTATCCAGAGTTTTTCGCCTTCTACCGCCTTATTTCGGTAACAATCTATTCACATGAAAAAAACCCTTATACTCATTGCCACCTCCTTAAGCCTGCTCTTATTTGGACACTTGTCATATGCACAAAGGTCAAATGTGATCAATGCTGGTCTGGGTACATCCACCTACTACGGCGAAATGACAGATCGCTTTGTGAGTACTTATTTTAAGCCTGCCGGTCAGGTATCCTTCCAAAGATACCTAAGTCCTAGCACTTCCCTTCGTTTGGGTGCGGCTATGGGACAAATCGAGGCTACGGATGCTCTTTCCACAGACTTTGGACGTAAAGCCAGAAACTTACACTTCAAATCAAATATCTACGAACTGAGTGCTGTTGTAGTAGTCGACATGCTAAGAGATCTAGATTTTGCTACTGCAAACCTTAGCCCCCACCTGACTCCATACGGATTCATGGGATTCGGCATGTTCTATCATAATCCAAAAGCAAGATACCAAGGAGTATGGTATGACCTACAGCCACTAGGAACTGAAGGTCAACTTCTACCTGGAGGAAAAGGCGCCTATTCTAGGTTCCAAATCAGTTTCCCATTAGGATTTGGGATTAGCTACAGAATGACTGAATTCACAGGTGTGTCAATTGAAGTGGGGTATAGAATAACCTTCACCGACTACCTAGATGATGTTAGTACGGTTTACCCTAGCCAGCCTCAAATGGCCGAGATCATGGGTAATGTAGCAGCATCCCTGTCTATGAATACAGATATTTATGATTTCGAAGAAGGTGTGATCAGAGGGAATCCAGCATCAAATGATGGTTACATGATCGTAAACTTCTCTTTCAACTACTATCTGGATAAGCAATAATATTTACAATCATCATATTGAAAAGGGGGGCAGTTAGTCCCCTTTTTTTGTACAAAAAGCTGAACTTTCATGGAAATGGGCTAATTTCGAATGGATTAACTCCCAACTTTCCACATGGAAGCTCTATCTGTTGTCATTATCACTAAAAATGAAGAGAAAAACATTGCCAGATGTTTAGACTCCGTTGTGAACATTGCAGATGAGATTATCATTGTTGATTCCTTTTCAACAGATAAAACCAAAGAGGTTTCTGAAGCATATAATGTCATCTTTATCAGCAGAGAATTTGAGGGCCATATCCAACAAAAAAACTTTGCCCTTCAACAAGCTAGTTACGACCTGGTTCTATCCCTCGACGCAGACGAAGAATTACAAGATGAGCTGCAACTCGAAATCCAAGCTATCAAAAAAAATAGGTCTTCAAATGCCTATCGGATGAGGAGAATGAACAGATATTGCGGAAAGTGGATCAAACATGGAGCATGGTACCCGGATAAAAGGGTAAGACTAGTGGATAGGAATGTTGCCTCATGGAAAGGCCTTAATCCTCATGATGTTCTAACCCCCAAAAAGGGAGAAGTTGTTCAAGAACTAAAGGGCCATATCCTTCATTATACCATAGATAGCCTTGAAGATCACCTTCAGCAAATCAACTATTTTTCTACACTGGCAGCAGAATCAAAATTCAAGGCTGGGAAAAAATACCACTGGTGGAAACTTGCCTTCAACCCCATTTGGCGCTTTTTAAAAGAATATATTTTTAAATTTGGGTTTTTGGATGGATACCATGGCTACCAAATAGCTAGATTATCAGCCATATCTGGCTATCTTCGCTACGCCAAACTCCGCGAACTCGACAAAAACGCCTCTTCTCATGTCAGCTGATGCCCCTTCTGTACTTCTGGTAAATCTTTCAAAAAGCTGGGGAGGAGGAGAAAAATGGTTTTTTACCTGCTCTAAAGAACTTATTGAAGAAAGGTGGAATGTCCGCCTTATCACCTACAAAAATTCCCAACTCAGCCAAAGACTTAAGGAGTCAAATATTCCTCATGATGAGATCAAACTGGCAAGCTGGAGCATGCTGAATCCTTTCAAGCTCACAAAAGTCAGAAACCTAATTTCAGCTTTTAATCCTTCTTACCTTCTGCTTAACTCCAGTGTAGAATTAAAGGTAGTAGGATTGGCAGGCAAATGGGCCTCTGTCCCACACATCCTACTTCGAAGAGGACTTTCTTTTCCTTTTAAAAATAACTTTGTCAACCACTGGTACATATCTAGAATACTCACAGGCTTCATGGCAAACTCATACGACGTATGGAAACCATTTGTGGAGAGATTCCCCCAGACCAAAGCCTTAGAGCATACCATCATACCTAATGGAGTAGATACCCGATTTTATCAACCAGAGCTTCAACAAAAGCATCACATCGGAATTGTAGCCAGATTGTCTCCTGAAAAGGGAATTGACATGGCACTAAGGGCCTTTGCCATTGTTCGTGCCAATTTTCCTGAAGCCCATCTTCACATCTGGGGAATTGGGGATGAAGGAATTAGGCTGATCGAACTTAGCCAGGAACTAGGGGTAGAAGAAGAGGTAACTTTCCATGGTTTCCATCATGAGGTTACTCCGCTTTTGGCAAGGTGTGGTATATTCGTATTACCCTCCAATAAAGGAGAAGGGACAAGCAATGCATTAATTGAAGCCATGAGTGTGGGCATTCCTGCCGTGGCATTCGATGTGCCCTCCATGAGGGAAACCATCATACATGAAGAAACTGGGCTCATCGTAGATTCCTATGAAGCCAAATCACTTGCCAATGCACTTAAAAAACTCATGAATGATGAGAATTTAAGGCAAAATCTAGGAAAAGGAGCAAGAAAAAGAGCTGTCGAGGTATATGCGCAACAGCACGCTACTGTCAAATTGATGAATTGGCTACAAGGTCTCACCTGATTCTCCCTTCCCAAGATTTTTTGGTAACTTTATATGTGAGATTCAGATAACTAGCGATCTACATTTTCCGTATTAGTATTCCTCAGGTAATCTAAAAACATCAGCAGATACTATTCAGCAATTATACATGATTGAAAAGAAGAAAATCCTTACAAAACAAGAACCCGAGAAGGCGATATTAGTAGGCGTATGTACAAGAGAAATGGATTTTCTTCAAGCAGAGGAATACCTAGATGAATTAGCCTTTCTGGCTCAAACTGCCGGAGCACTAACCGTTCAGACCTTCATACAGCGCCTCGATAGGCCTCACAATGCCACCTACGTAGGCAAAGGAAAGCTAGAAGAGATAGCCTTGGCCGTTGAGGAGAATGAAGCCGATTTGGTCATTTTTGATGATGACCTTTCCCCTTCACAAATAAGAAACCTAGATAAGGCCTTTGGAATCAAGGTGCTAGACAGATCTTCTTTGATCCTACATATTTTTATGGAACGGGCGAAGACTGCGCAAGCGAAAGCACAAGTAGAATTGGCCAACTACCAATATCTCCTTCCAAGATTAACCGGTATGTGGACTCACCTTTCTCGTCAAAAAGGAGGTATAGGCTTAAAAGGTGCAGGTGAAAAAGAGATCGAAACTGACCGCCGAATCATTCGTGAAAAAATTACACACCTGAAAAGGCAATTGGTAAAGATCGATCGCCAGGATACAACAAGAAGGAAAAACAGATCTCAATACGTCCGGGTTGCGCTTGTTGGTTATACCAACGTTGGCAAGTCAACCCTGATGAATAGGATCACCAAGGCCAATGTATTAGCAGAGGACAAACTCTTTGCAACGCTGGATACAACTGTAAGAAGAACTGCCTTGAAAGGCATACCTTTCCTACTCTCAGATACAGTAGGGTTTATCCGCAAACTTCCTCATCACTTGGTGGAGTCCTTTAAAAGTACGCTGGCGGAGGCACAAGAATCGGATATTCTCGTTCATGTTGTAGATGCCTCTAATCCAAACTGCGAGGAACACATGGAAAACGTAAAAGAGACACTGAAATCCTTGGGTATTGAGGACAAACTGATCTTTACCGTTTTCAATAAGATCGACCTGCTAGATGATGCCCAAAGGAAACATCTGGAAGAGAGCTATGTCAAAAAGGCAAACGTTCCCGCTGTTTGTATTTCTGCCCACAGCAAGTTGAACCTGGACGAACTTAGAGGAATGTTGGTTGAATTTTTGGTAAAAGGGTATACGCGCAAGCAATACAATGGAACACCACATCCCTTTCTCGAACAATACCAATACTTCAAAATGGCCGAAGAAATGGCTAATGAAGGCTAGGTAGCAGCAATTGTTTTCAGCTTGGAGGAGATATTTCTCATCCTTTATCTTTAAACTCTGGTTAATCCTCCCTCGTAAAAGCTATAAATATTTCGTATATTATTTAGTGGATATTTGCCTTTTCTGGCAGAGCATTCCTTGAATTATATTATCATTTATTGTTTATGTCTGAAGTCGTAAACCGTTTGGCCAATAGCCCGCTCATTACCTTCAAGCTAGAAGATTATGTACCAGAAGGTGAGCGTGTGGTCCTTGATATAAAAGACCAACTGTTTCAAGGCCTGATTTTACGTGAGAGGGATTTCCGTGCATGGAGCAAGGAACACGACTGGTCTCAGTATCAGGATAAACATGTGGCCATCACTTGTTCTACTGATGCTATTATCCAAACGTGGGCATGGATGATTTTGGAAACCAAACTCCAACCCTTTGCAAAAACTGTCGTCTTTGGTACGGAGGAAGAATTGGAATCCTATCTATGGATGGAAACGCTCAATCAAATTGATTGGGATGAATTTCAAGATCGACCAGTTGTGTTGAAGGGATGTAGCACGATTGAAATTCCTACATCCATCTATGTGGAAGCGACTAGAAGATTGATGCCTAAAGTCAAAAAATTGAGCTTTGGAGAACCCTGCTCTACGGTTCCAGTGTATAAGAGACCTTCCTAATTCTAATTCGTCAACACATCGAGACTTGATATTTTGAGATTTTTCAAAGGATTCAAAGATATTTTCTCGAATACAATTATATTACCCCTATAACTAAATCAGCATAAGGAATCATGGGCATTTTTGACTTTATCAAAGGACAATTTATTGACGTCATTGAGTGGGTTGACTACTCTCGCGACGTGATCATCTGGAAGTTCCCTGACCAGGACAAAGAGATCAAAATGGGCGCTCAGCTTACAGTACGTGAGTCTCAGGCAGCTATCTTGATCAACGAAGGTAAAATGGCAGATATCTACGAGCCAGGACGTCATGAACTGACCACTCGTAACATGCCTATTCTGACAAACCTAAAGTCATGGGCACACGGATTTGAATCTCCTTTCAAAGTTGATGTATACTACTTCAACACCCGCCAGTTCACCGACAACAAATGGGGAACTCCTAGCCCTGTAACTATTCCTGATAGCAAATTCGGACAAGTAGAATTCAGAGCCTTTGGTTCTTACAACTTCCGCCTGAACGATTACGAGAAATTCTTCAAAGAGCTAGCTGGAACCAATCCAATCATTACACTTTCTCAAATAGAAGGTACCATCAAAGGAAAATTGGTAGACCGCTTCACAGAGGTTGTAGCCGAAATGGCTGCCAGTGATTTCTCCTTTGTGCAAATGCAGGCGCAGAAAAGCGAATTCGCCGCTGCCCTACAGCCAAGAATTTCTGAATATCTATCTCAGTTCGGTCTTGAGCTGACTGATTTCTCCATACAGTCTATTACACTTCCAGAGGCATTGAGAGAATTCTTGAACAAGAATACTCAGATGAATATGGTTGGCGACATGCAAAAGTTCATGCAATTCCAGGCTGCCAATGCCCTAGAAAAAGGAGCTGAAAATCCTGGCGGAGGAAATGCAGGTGTTGACATGGGTGCTGGTTTTGCCATGGGTCAAATGATGATGGACATGATGAAAAACAACAATAACCAAGGCGGAGGTGCTCAAAACGCTGGACCTAGCAAGGATGACATCATGGATACCTTGAAGAAATTGGGCGAATTGAAAAAAGAAGGCCTGATTACTGAAGAGGAATTCAACGAAAAGAAAAAAGAGCTACTGGCTAAACTGTAAGCCATTGAAATAAAAAATTGAAAAGCGAGATCCTTAGGGTTTCGCTTTTTTCATACACTCCATGTATCATTCCCCAAATAAGTTGCTATGTCAGTTTATGTAGGCCGTTGGGACTGCACCGTTTGTGGAAACAAGGGAAACCTTGGGCCAGAAACCATCTGCCGAAATTGCGGTGCCTCTAGACCCGCAGATGTAAAATTCTACCTTCCTTCTGATGCAGAAGAAGTTACAGATGACAGCCGAATCAAAGAGGCCCAGTCTGGACCGGATTGGATTTGTGGGCATTGCGGCACCCAAAATAAGGCCATCCACACCATTTGCACCTCTTGCGCCAATCCCAAAGATGAGCTCTCAAATGATGTAGACTTACAAACAAGAGAGTACTCAAGCAAAGAAGTACCTATGGATAGCTTCGAGCGGGAAAGAACCTACCACCCAGAAGAAGCACAATATCAAGAGAAAAAGCCCAAAAGGAAGGGATTCATTGGAAAGGTAACGGCCGTATTCGCAGCCATAGGAGCTGCTATATTCGGTTTCCCCTTGCTTCAAAAAACAGTCGATGTAACTGTTCAGGACTTCAGATGGGAAAGAGTAGTAGAAGTCCAGCACCTGGAACCCGTTCAGCGAGAAGCTTGGAATGCCCCAGCTGGGGCCTACAATGTTCAATCCTTTAAGGCCATCAAAGGATATAATCGAGTTCAAAGAGGCTATGAAAACAGGCAAGTTCAGAAAAGAGTAAAAACAGGTGAACGTACCTATGTTTGTGGGAAAATAGACAAAGGAAATGGCTATTTCGTAGATAAATATTGTACTGAGCCGATTTATGAAACCAGAACAGAAACCAAACGCGTGCCAGTTTATGACGAAGTGCCTATTTATGCGACCAAATATCGGTACACCATTAAGGATTGGGTGAACAAAGAACCCTTGCGTTCAAGTGCACAAGATCACCTTGCAAAATGGCCAGAAATGCCCTATCGAGGAAATGACAGTCAAAATTGGAGAATGGGTAACAGACAACAAAGATATTTCGTCATTGTAAAAGAGGAGGATGGAGAAACCCATCAACATGAAGTAGGACCTACCTACTGGGAAAGCCTGGACTACAACCAGAAAATCCCTGCTAAGCATTCCATTATCTTCAATTTTTATTATGGATTGGCTGCTGAAAATGCAGACAGGTAATATAATGTGAAGGAAATTACATATATTCTTTGAAAGGTCGTTGTAAGTTTACATCGACCTTTTTTTGAAACCCCTTACTTCCATTGCTATGTTTTTACACTCCCTGATAAAACATAGAACATTCTACCTATTCTGCATTCTAGCCTGTGAGGTCCTTTGCCTTCAAGGGCAACAACCCAATCTATCTTTCAAATCTTACGGATATACAGAAGGCCTTGCAGACCTAAGGACCTACGATATTGTACAAGACTCCTTTGGATTTATTTGGGTAGGCACACAAGGTGGTTTATCCAGATTTGATGGATATTCCTTTAAAAACTATCAGCAGGAGCCAGATAACCCCTACTCTTTATCTTCCAATTCTACAGGGGGACTCTTGGTTGATCGCAAAGGTAATTTGTGGGTAGGAACTAGGGGAAGAGGGCTCAATTTCTATGACAGAAAGCTAGACCGTTTTATTCGAATTCCTCATATACCAGACCAAAAAGAAAGCCTCAGCAATGATTATGTTGAGACGATTTTTGAAGATGCAGAAGGAACAATTTGGGTAGGTACACACGATGGCCTAAATAAACTTATTTCGTGGGATCCGAAGATAGAGGTAGCACAATTCGAGCGAATAAACTCAATCCCTTTTCCGCAAATTACTGCCATAGCTGAACATCCAAAGGGAACTTACTGGTTAGGGACAGGAAACAATGGTATAGTAAAATATCAGGCTGAAAAAAATCTCCTTAGCCTATTTAATCTGGGTAATCGCGATTCGCTCAACCAAATTATCAACAATAACATCAAAACCCTATATGCCGAGCCCACCAAAAATCGGATTTGGATAGGCTCCTATGAGGGAGTCAATATCATTCAAAATCCAGAAACTGATGACCCTATCGTTACGAAATTTGGGTATTCTGAGGAAGATTCTATCTATCCTGGAAAAGTATTTATTGCAGATATAAAAACTGGACTTCAAGACGATTATTGGCTAAGTACGTATAGCAGTGGATTATGGAATATCTCATTCGATGAAAAGGAACAACCCCATTTTACCCATTATGACCAAAAGGAGGAGGAACTCAATAGTCTTCCCTCCAATATCCTAGGGCATATTCTGCTGGATAAGGACAAAAACCTTTGGACAACTTCGGACAAAGGAATATCCAAGGTAGAGTTGGACTATCAATCGAACATCCTTCGATCGTTTGATCACCTTTCCTTTCCAGAAGGAAAAAATAAACTGAAGGATGTGTTTACGATTTATGAGGATTCTTTAAAGAATCTTTGGTTAGGAACCTATGGAAATGGTGTATGGATTTATCAAACTGACAGCACCCTCTGGAAAAGGATAAAGGGCAGGCCTCATTCCCCAAAAGCATTGACACATTCCATTACCACAGATATCCTACAGGATAAAGAGGGTACCTTCTGGATTGCAACCTTTGGGGGATTCAATAAAATGAAATTGGAATGGGAAGAAGGAGAGCCCATGGTAGAACTTACATGGTATAAGCATTCCAAAGAAAATCCTCAATCTCTCTCCGATAATCATGTTTTCTGTGCGCTAGATCAAGATAGTGTCATCTGGCTAGGCACAAGAGGAGGGGGATTGAATAAATTTGATAAGCGCACTGAATCCTTTCAGACTTACTTACATAAGAAAGAGGATGATAATTCCCTATCCAACAATTATATCTGGTGGATGGAAGAAGATAGTGATCATAGAATTTGGATGGTTACAGATGGAGGTCTTTCCATTTTAGATCCCCAGTCAATGAGCTTTAGCAATTTTATCCATGATACAGGGGATCCATACAGCATATCCGAGGATTTCCTCAACTTCATCTATCAGGATACTAAGGGCTATTTTTGGATTGGGACAAATGGTTCAGGCTTGGAGGTAATCCATGAAGATTCGATTGAACAAGATGGACCTACAAATTTTCTTCATCTCGGGCCTAAGCTAGGGCTTTCAAGCGGGACCATTTTTGGCATATTGGAAGATGATAAGGGAGATATGTGGATCAGCACGGTTCATGGTCTGACCTATTTCAAAGCTTCTGAATGGGACTATACAGAAGAACCTAGCCCCCGCCTGTTCCAATCCTTCTTGAAGGACGATGGAATACTTGATAACGAATTCAATTCTTCCGCTTGTTTCAAAGGGGGAGATGGGAAACTTCATTTTGGAAACAGAAGTGGACTCATTAGCATATACCCTAAAAACATTGCACGAAACTTATCTCCCCCCAAAACCGCGATCACTTCCATATCTGTTTTAGGAGAAAAACTCAGGCCAGGTCTAGCCACCCAAAAGGGCAGGAAACCTCTTAATGGTAACCCTAATCTAGGTGGTCAACTTCATCTGACACACAAGGATCTTGTCCTTGAGATTGAGTTTGCTGCCTTGAATTACATTTTGTCCACCAAGAATCAATATGCCTACAAATTGGAAGGCTTTGATGAGGATTGGAAAGTGGCTGGTAAGGAACGAAAAGCTACCTATACCAATCTCTCCGAGGGCCATTATACTTTTCGGGTAAAGGCCAGTAACAACGATGGGGTATGGAATGAAACAGGAACCAGTTTAAGGATCTACGTAGCTCCTCCTCCCTGGAAAACATGGTGGGCTTACTTAATTTATGTGCTTATCATCAGCTCCATTCTCTATGCCGCTGTAGATTTCCGAATCAAACAACAAGCCCGACAATTGGAAACCCAAATCAAAATCAAGCAAGCCAAAATACAAGAGCGAGAAAGGGTTAGGAAGGATGCCGCAGCTGATTTTCATGATGAGTTAGGGAATAAGATGACCAAGATTTCGCTTTTCGTTGAACTGGCCAAAAGACCTCAAAGCAATCAAGATCAACGGAAAGAATTTTTAGATAAAATTGCTTCTCAGGTAAGGCAATTATCAGATGGTATGCGAGACTTCATCTGGGTACTCGATCCCGAAAAGGACTCTCTATATTATCTTATGAGTCGAGCCAAGACCTTCGGAGAAGAGTTATTTGAGCATGCAGGAATTGAGCTCAAGATTCAAGGCTTAGATCAGGATTACCAGAACATCTCCCTTCCTGTTGACCACAGAAGACATCTTTTGATGATGATTAAGGAGGCCATGCACAACATCCTGAAGTATTCACAGGCTACAATGTGTACACTCAGTCTATCTAGTGAAGCTAGGAAATTGAAGCTTTCCATTCAGGACAATGGACAGGGATTCGACTTAGGGGAAGTTCGTAAAGGATATGGTTTAAAAAACCTGAAAATGCGCGCTGATAAAATCGAGGGAGAAATTGAGATTCGTTCAAAAATAGGGGAAGGAACAACTATCGACCTCTTTTTGAATTACTACACATGAGGTATGTTCAAGTTGGGTTTTCAAACTGAAATTGAAGAAAAAACTATGTTATGATACATGTAGCCATTGTGGAAGACGATCTGGACATTCAACGAACGCTGGCCCTTATCATTGATGGTACGCCTGGATTTAGTTGTATGTATACCTACAACGATGCTGAATCTGCCATTCCGGGAATACTTGACTACAAACCTGATGTTGTGCTGATGGATGTCAACCTCCCAGGGATGTCTGGAATTGAGTGTGTCAAAAAATTGAAGGTAGAAAGGCCAGAAATGGACATTTTGATGCTTACCATCAGAACAGATGACGATACAATTTTCGATTCCCTTTGTGCTGGTGCTACAGGCTATCTATTAAAGCACACACCTCCTGTACAACTTTTGAAGTCTGTGAAAGAGGTTTTCGAGGGTGGGGCTCCTATGAGTATGGAAATCGCACGCAAGGTATTAACTTCCTTTCGTCCGTCTATCTACACTCCTCTTAGTGAAAGGGAAACAGATATTCTCAGAAAAATATGTGAAGGACACAACTACAAAACAATCGCTGAAGAGCTTTTTATCAGCGGACATACCGTTAGAACCCACCTCAAGAACATTTACAAGAAGTTACATGTAAACAGTCGAGCTGAAGCTGTAAAAAAAGCCTACAAGAATAAGTTGATCTAGTCCTAACAATAGAATACCGCATATGAGGTATGTATTTTGCCTAGCTTGACATAGAATTTTGGAGAGTAATCAATCAAAATCAACCAAGAATTACTCCCATGAAGTATTTAGTCTTTTCCCTTTTGGCCATTTCCCTTTTTATTTCTAGCTGCAATAATGCTGATACCATGGTTGGCATGGCTACCATTGAAGCCACCATAGAAGGTCAAGCATTCAAAGCGGAAGTTGGAAATGTCATTTTGCTGGAAGGTACCCTTAATATGGGGGGTGTAGGCCAGTATGAAGCCCACCTACAATTTAACGAGATCGAGGAAGGAACCTTTGCTTTGCCTTCTACCCAAGGACTCATTGATGTATTGTTTCTCACCATGGAAGATGGAACCGTCATTGGAGTCGGAGATGGAACTTATACCGTTGATAACCTTTCCAATAGCAGAGCTTCTGGCTCTTTCCAAGGCACCTTCTATGCCATTGATGATTTTATGTTGGCCAATCCAGTTGAGGTAACCAATGGCCAGTTTGACGCATCCTTCTAATCACCCTTTTACCCTATAATTATGAAACAATATATAATCCTCTTTGGGGTACTGATCAGCTGTATCCCAACATTCTCTCAATTCCTTTGGAGCAATCAAACTTTTCCTACAGGAAATGGAGGAGGCTTTGTCATCGAAGATATTTCTTCCGATCCTTTCGGTAATACATATGCTTTCGGAAAATCTGGAGGAAGCATTATCATTGGCTCAGATACAGGAGGAATATCGGTTTTGGATGCCGAATTGGTCCTGATCAAATATGATGCTACCGGCCAAGAAGTTTGGGCTAGAAATATCATTGGCAAAAACTCCAATAATGCTAGAACCCTGGCAACTGATGGACAAGGTAATATCTATATCTGTGGTCAATATGAACAGACCAACCAAAATACAATTCTTGAATTTGGGAATGGTGTGACCCTTAATGGAAATGCTTCAGAAAGTCTTTTTTTAAGCAAAGTAGATTCAGCTGGACATTTCCTTTGGGCCAAATCGATTATCGCTACAGATGAGCCTGGAAGCCAATATTTGAGACCCCGAGATATGGTGATCAACGGAAATCAGATTTACATAAGCGGAGCTGTATTGGAAGCCGTTAGCATTGACAATCAGGTATTCAATCAAAATAATTCAGGCCACCGACAAATGTTCATTACCAGCTTCGATACAGCAGGAAACTTCAATTGGTTTAAACATACGAGCAAAACCGGTAGATTTGGATTTGCAGAGGGAATGAAAATGAGGGTAGCTCCCAATAATTCCATTTATATTTTTGGAGAGAAAGCAGATTCCTTAAGCTGGGATGGAAATGCCCTTCCTGATCATAGCCTTCCCGGAAGAAGTGGAGATTTCCTTGCCCGTTTCAATTCAACAGGGGAAATGAGTTGGATGAAGGCCTTTACTACATCTGGAAATGTCGATCAGGATTACTTCCCATTGGATACCGACTCTGATGGAAATGCTGTGATCTCCATCAGAACAGCGGGATCTACTGTAACAGATGATACCACCTACTTTGCCGAGGTAGGTTCCTACCTAGTTGGATATGATCCAGATGGAAACCGAAGGTTTACGAGAAAAGCTTTATCGGGTGGTGTGGGAATCAATGGCTTCGCTATTTTCAACCTAGCCATTACACCGGACAATAGGATATATGGCATGGGGCAGTACGGACTCAATGAAGTGTATGTTGGGAATGACACCTTACCCGCGCCAGCATTATTTGCAGAAGGATTCTTTACGGTAGCCTATAGTCAAAGTGGAAATATTTTGGGCGGAAGAAGCCTGATGGATGGCTACCTCAATTCAGGAGGAACCTTTACAACGCTAGATTTAAAGTCTACCTATGCTGATGATAATGGACACATCGTCCTAGCTAGTAGTTTTGAAGGGCAAGCATATGCAGGCTTAGATACATTGGATTCACGCGGCTTTATAGATCAATCCTTCGTGCTAAAATTTAACCCCGATGCTTATCTGGATATTTCTATTCACCTAGACCCAAGGCAAGAATACAGCGCGGAGATTTTTCCCATCCCTGTAAGGGACAGGCTTGAACTCAACATAGACCCTTTATTGGAGGCCAAAGAAATAAACATTTTTAATTTTTCTGGCCAGCTTATCCTCCAACAACAAGTGAACAATTCTCGAACATCCCTCTCTTTGTCCACTTATCCAGCGGGCTATTATATCCTTTGGATAAAGGGAGAAAAGGGCAGTATTCGAAAGAAAATCCAAAAATTCTAAAGATAAAAAACGGCTATTACAGGGTTTCCTCAAGGGGAAACCCTAATTTTTTGTTAAAAGTGATATCAGATTGAACCTTCATCAGATAGGGGTGTATATCTAGACAAACGCGGAAAATCTACATGCGCTTTTTTCATACGCCCTATTACGATTGTAGTGATGAAGAACTAATGGACCTTGTCGTCGCCAGCGATGAAAAGGCCTTTGACGCCCTATACCAAAGATATAGCGAGCGTATGCTTCATTATTTCTACAGGATGCTCAATAGGGATGAAGAAAAGGCTCAGGATTTTCTTCAGGATCTCTTCATCAAAGTCCTACAAAAAAACCATCTCTACCAGAAAGGGAGAAAGTTCTCTACATGGCTGTATTCAATTGCCTCCAACATGGTCAAAAATGAATATCGGTCCCTAGAGGTGAGAAAGGTAATGGTCCATATGGATGATCTTAGTACGCTTTCTGTAGGTGAACTGATGGACATTGGTCAAATAGATAGAAAGAGATTCAGAAGGGTACTAGAGGACGAGGTAGAACAATTGAGTCAGAAGCACAGAGAAGTTTTTCTTCTCAGATTTAGAGATGAATTGTCGATTAAAGAAATCAGCGAGATTACACAATGTACGGAAGGAACGGTTAAGTCCAGAATCTTCTATGCATTGAAGAAGCTCGCCAAGAATATGAAGGTGTTTGATCCTAAACAGGGCTAATCTTAGAAACATGGAACAATCAATCTTAAATCCCAGCTGGGATTTCGAAAACTTGCTCAGAACCAAAGATTTTTATTCCCTTTCGGAAGAGGAAAGAGAGGATGTATTGGCAGAATTGACGGAAGAGGAATATCAGCAAATGAGAGAGTTGGTCTTGTTTTCTGGAGAGTTGCTGAAGGAAACTCAGCCTAGCCTGACGCCAAGGGCCAACATCCGACAGAATCTCAATGAACATTTCCACTCCAAGCAAAAGCGTGCGAAGATAGTCTCCTTCCTGAAACATCCCTTGCCAGTATGGCAAGTGGCTGCTGCTGCGATTTTACTCCTCCTCTCGGTTCAGTTTTTTAGCAATGGGAATCTGCTTAATGTACCAGGAGTCGATGAACATCATCAGATTACTGATTCAACTGGGCTAGATACAGCTATAAAAGTGGGCTATATGCACACAGGTCACACAGGTGGAGATTCTTTGTTTACAAGCATGGATTCTTTGTAGAGAAATTAGATTAGCCTATATATAAAAATCCCCTTTCCACTACGAATGGAAAGGGGATTTTTATATGCAGAGATATTTCCCGATTAATTCGCAACCAAGGTACCGACTTGCTCTCCCGTTAGAATTCTGCGGAGATTTCCAGGGTTATTGATGTCGAAAACGATAATGGGGAGATCATTTTCCTGACATAGTGTAAAGGCAGTCATGTCCATAACTCGTAACTGATCCTGCAATACCTGAGAGAAGGAAACAGTATCGAATTTTTTGGCATTAGCATCTTTGGTAGGGTCCGCGGTATAGACTCCATCTACTTTGGTTCCTTTTAATACGACATCGGCATCGATTTCTATCGCTCTTAAGGAAGCAGCTGTATCCGTCGTAAAGAAGGGATTACCTGTACCGGCTCCAAAAACTACAATCCTTCCCTTTTCAAGGTGGCGAATGGCTCTTCTTCTGATATAGGGTTCGCAAATTTTATCCATCCCAATAGCAGACTGTAATCTTACATGGGCGCCTTCTTGCTCGAGTGCATCTTGTAAAGCCATCCCATTGATAACGGTTGCCAACATTCCCATGTAATCTGAGTGCGCTCTACCCATTCCTCTACTCGCTCCTTGAATACCACGGAAAATATTTCCTCCGCCTACTACAATCGCAACTTCAACACCCAATTCCTTTACAGCAAGAATTTCTTTTGCATAAAAGGCAAGTGTCTCATTATCAATACCAAAATCTTTCTTGCCCATCAAGGCCTCGCCGCTGAGCTTAAGCAGAATGCGTTTATAATTTGTCCCCATAAATGAATGATTGGTCTATCTTGACTGATACGAAATCTTTGTAATATAACTCCCAAAAACAGAGCCGAAAAATTTCTTTCAGAAATAAAGGTTAAAAAAAAAGAGAGTTGTAAAAACTCTCTTTTCTCTTTCTTCCAACCTTCCTTAGTTAGCGCCTAATTGTACGCGCTTAAAGGAAGCTACTGTGATGTCTTTACCCAATTCATCTTTGATATACTGCTTGATGGAACGGGAAGTATCTTTTACGAAATCTTGGTTAAGGAGTGTATTCTCTTTGAAATACTTGTTCAACTTACCTTGAGCGATTTTTTCTAGGATTTGCTCTGGCTTACCTTGAGCTCTAGCCTGCTCTTTACCAATTTCGATTTCTTTTTCGATGATATCTTGTGGTACACCGTCCTTGTCTACAGAAACTGGGTTCATGGCTGCAATCTGCATGGCCACGTCTTTTCCAATAGCGTCAACTTCACTCTCAGTTTTTCCAGAGAATGCAACGGCTACACCAATTCTCGCACCTGGGTGGATATAGGACACTACACTATCCCCTTCTACTCTGTGGAAGGTTCTAACTTGTAGTTTTTCTCCAATACGTCCCATGGCATCAGTCAATGCTTCTTCTACTGACTTTCCTCCCATATCAAGGGCCAAAAGACCAGCTAGATCTGCAGGGCTTTGTGCATCTGCAAGATCAACAATAGAATTACCAAGAGCCTGGAAATCATCGTTACGAGCTACGAAGTCAGTTTCACAGTTAAGTTCGATGATGGTTGCTGCATTACCTGCCGCATTTGATTTGATAAAAACAGCCCCTTCCTTTGCATCCCTGTCAGCACGCTTGGCAGATACTTTTTGACCCTTCTTACGAAGAATCTCGATGGCCTTGTCAAAATCGCCCTCAGCTTCAGTTAGTGCTTTTTTGCAATCCATCATGCCGGCTCCGGTAGCTTGTCTCAACCGGTTTACCTCTTTTGCAGAAATTCCCATTGCTCTGTTTTGATAATTAAATAAATATGTGAAGGAAAAAACTCGGCCAAAATTAGGATTTTTCCCCTCAAACTCCAATTAAGCTACCCAACCAAAACATAAGTTTTAATAATAAGTTAATATATTCACTTTCAAGTCTTTATATGAAAGACTCGACATGGGTATGATATTTTTTTATTTTTTTTCAATCCCATGCAACCAATTTTCTTTTCCCTACATCTACCCTTACAAGAATCTTCCCGATTAACTGATGCATATCGCGCCAACATACACAGAGAAAGAACTTGTTGAAGGCTGTAAACAAGAGAATCCTAGGATTCAAAAAGCAGTCTATCAACAATACTATCGCCTCATGTTTGGGGTGTGTCTACGCTATGCCGAAAACAAAGAAGATGCCCAAGATATATTGCAAGAAGGCTTTGTAAAAGTCTTTAGAAAGGTAGACACCTTTCAGCATAAGGGCTCCTTCGAAGGTTGGGTACGAAGAATCATGGTTCATACAGCTATTGAACACTACCGTAAGAGATCTAAGTATTTCATGGTAGACATTGATCAGGCTTACGACCAGTCCTTCGAAGCAGATGCGCTGACACGTATGAGTACGCGTGAGATCATTGACCTAGTTCAACAACTTCCCGCCGGGTATCGAACGGTTTTCAACCTATTTGTGGTTGAGGGGTATTCCCACCAAGAGATTTCGGATATGTTGAACATTTCTGTAGGAACCTCCAAATCGCAGTTGTCAAGAGCAAAGCGAATGATGCAAGTGAGAATGGAGTTTTTGAATTCTAAAGTTAGCTAGGCATGTGCAGAACGAATCGTAGGAGAGCTAAATAATGAGTAAAGCCAATTTATATCGACTCATGGGAAAAGAACCGGATTTTCAGGGATTGCTCAAGAATAAATTTGAGCATTTTGAAGCCGAGCCGGACATTGACCTCTGGCAAGGTATTGAGGAAAAGATCCAGCAAGAAGGCAAAGCTTGGAAAGCATGGATACCCTATTTGAGCATTGCAGCCACTATCATTGTGCTTGTAAGTGTCTGGCTTGTTACTCGACAACCAGAATTGAATACACCTGCTCCACAACTTGCTGAGCAGGCAACACCTTCAACTCCTCTCAATATAGAGGGAGAAGAAACATATTCTCAGGAAAAAGCTTCTGTTGATTTTCAAATTACACAGCCTCTTCCCACCTCTCCTAAAGCAAAAAACAGAAAGACAAGAAATTTCAATCAGGTCATTCCTTCACCTTCATCCAGTAGATCTTTAACCATGAACTCTATCGATGAGCAGAAACGCAAGATCGAAATCCAGAAGAGGCTAAAGAGTTCAAGAATAGTAAAGCGGATACAGGATAAGAATGAACAACTCGCCAGTCTAACTGCTAAACCAAGTGAACTGCCACAGGCGCCAATTGTAAAAGCTGAGCTCAGCCCTTCATCTGAAGCACAAGCTAATACAAATCAAAAGGCTGTTTACTCTGTGTCCAAGCACAAGACAGAGATTGACCTGAATAAGCTCTCTTTAAAAGATGCGGTCAGCTTTGCGGCTGAGCAAATCAACAGCCAAAAAGAAAGCCTTGAAATGCCCATTAAGGTGAAAACTGAAAAGACAAAAATGGGAACTCGGAAAACAGTTGAGTTCAAAATTTTTAACGTCAGCTTTAGCCGAAAAACTTACAAACCTTCTAACAAAAGCAAGTAGTCGCATTACAACAAGCCTAATTTTCTCAATATGAAATACATTGTTATCATTTTGTCCCTAATGATGGCTCAGGTAGCCATGTACGCTCAGACAACTGAAACAGTTGAAGAAAGAGTAATCGTTGAAGCAGATGGTGATGCTGCCGATACCACGAAGATCACCATTAGTAAGAAGACCGTTACCATTATCAAAGATGAAGAAGGAAGAAGAATCGAGATCAAAGACGCAGATGATATCCTCGATGAAGCTAAAGAAGAGATGGAAGCACGTCGTGAAGATATGGATGACAACGACGACGATGATGAAGACTGGGATTCTAACTATGATTATGAGCCCAAAGAAAGAATCGAAGAAAGAAATAGCTCAAATGTTGGTCTTTTGGCCTTCGACCTAGGTATTACCAACTATTTTGCGAATGGTGTCTATGGAGCAGATGCAGCCGTTCCTGAACTAGCCTTGAGAGATTTCCGTATCGGATCACATGTTGCTCTTCACCTTTTTCCAACTCGTGTAAGCCTAATTGGTAAAGGAGTAGTAAACCTTAAAACAGCCGTAACAATTGATTGGAGCAATTACTATTTCACAGACAATACTGTAGTTCTAATCGACGGAGCTGAAGGCCTAGAATTCGGTACTTCTCCTGAGGAGTTCTCAAAAAGTAAATTAGTTAGCCGCTACGCTCAGATTCCTTTGCTATTAAATTTCAATACAGCCCCTGGTAGAAAAAACAATGTCAGCCTTTCAGTAGGAGGATACGGTGGACTACTTTGGGGAGCTCGCACCAAGACAATCGTTGGTGATGATAATGATACGAAGACCAAGATTAAGGGAGATTTTGGATTGAATCCTTTCCGCTACGGCCTAACCGCAAGATTGGACTTCCGCTGGTTTGATATCTATGTGAATTACAACCTAAGTGAGATGTTTGCCGAAAATGAAGGACCGAGCACGCAGACCTTCGAAGCGGGTGTAAATCTTATCGACTTCTAAGAGTTTATATAAAGCAATAGTTTACAGCAAACGGATGGGCAGGGAATTCTCTCTGCCCATTTTTTATCTTCTTATTTCAATAGAGCCTGTATTTCTTTATTGATGGCCTTGTCGTAAGCCGTAAGGCCGTCAAAGTTTGTAGCATCTTTGTCTGCTCCAGCCTCAAGTAAACTAGCGACGATTTCTTTTTCCCCTCCTATCAACGCGTACATCAATGTCGTTTCTCCATCAACATCCCTAAGGTTAGGATTGGCTCCTTTGGCAAGTAAGGCTTTTACCGTTTCAACTTTCTTCATTCTAGCAGCATACATCAAGGCACTTCCTCCAAACCTATCCTGTAGGTTAATTTTTAACTTTTCCTCTGCTAATAATGCTCCGAGTAAATCTTCCTCCCCTTCAAGAACAGCAACCATCAAGGGAGTACTCTCATTCTCATGGAGTAAATTAGGGTCAGCATCCATATTCAGTAACATGCTAACTATGGTAGCTTTCCCTCTAAGTACCGCATACATAAGCGGACTCATTCCAAATTCATTCTTTTGATTGATCAAGGAGGGATTTCTTTTCAGGAAGCGCATAGATTTATCTTCCTGCCCCAACTCAATCGCGAGGAGGAGATTTTCGATAGATGGCCCAAAGGAAGATTGAAGAAATTTCCACATAAAGAGGAAAGACGGTTAAGCGTCAAAAGTTTAAGGTATACACCCTGATGAATTCATTCCCAGCCTTATCTTTCACTCGTACTTCAAGGGTATGAGCACCTTTGCTCGGTCTTTTTCCCGTAAAGTCGTAGCGAATTCTTTTCTGCCTGAAGTAATACTCGAATGGAACCCATTTCCCATCCAGTGTCCCACGAATACTTTCGTGGTCTATACCGGAAAAATTATCATCAATTCGTAAGATGAGATGCTTCTGACTCTGTGAGATAAAGCCCTTATTTTTGAAGTTGATATGCTCAATGCTTGGCTTTACGACATCTCGCATAAGGCAAAACTTCCCAAAAGAACGCAAAGAAGCATATACATTATGGGAGGATCCAATCACACTTCCAGCATATTCCCACTTGGTCCTGCCTTTCGTCGCAACAACCATTCTTTTCAAATCTACCTCTTTGCCTACTCTAAAATTGATCAAGTAGGGTTCATTCACGGGGATATAGTTATTGCCCACTTCAAAAACATGGCTGTACATTCCTGGCTCTCTATCGAATTTCCTTACCTGTATATGCTGGTGCGAAAAGAGGGCTTTGTAAGGAAAAAATACTTGTAATTCATCCAGTTCAACCAAGTTGTTCTGATCTGGGAATATCTCCTCCATATAGGAAAAGTTAAGCTGATTTTTCCCTTCTGGATCAATGACAGCCACTGGGTAATTGTAACGGTCAAGGGCTAACAGAAAGACCATTTTTGAGCCCATATGATAAGAAGGCATTAACCTACTTTCCTCTCCTAGGTCATTAATGATGCGAAGCCCTTCTCGGTAGGAAGATCTTGGCCTATTGGCTGTAATTTTAAGAATCTGGTGTTTTTCCTCGGACGTTAGCTGGGGATCAGAATAATATCTTGGACTGGTAGGAAAAGCTATGATTTGCGAATCTCTTTTAAGCTTACCCTTTACAATAGATTGATTGCCTGCATAATCCGTCAATTCTAGACGAAAGGCATGGAGATCATCATCTTTCAATTCGATGATTCCCTTTTCAATATTATCCTGATAGGCGCTGAAATCATTTCCTGGAAGAACATAAGCACGCTGAATTCTTCGCTTTAGCTGACGAAAATAGGCATAATCAATGTGCATATTGATCTTTCGGCTTTCATCAAAAGCAAAGGTGTCCAAACGAAATTCGTGTATAAGCTGATTGTCTAAAAAGAGCTTGACATAATTGATCCCACACTTATTGGACGCACCATCAAGACGGTCAAATGCCTTATATTCTATCCCTATTGGCCCTTTTACTCGAATTACATCTCCAATTTCATACTGGCCATTTCCCTTATTTGTAGGGGTGAGTCTGAGCTTATCCCATTTTCCTTCTACCCTGGAATCAATCTGTAAAGGCTCAAAGCCAATCTCTTGTACGCTAGGTCTAACGTGGTCAGGAATGTAGTTGGGGTAGAAAGCTAGCGGATTCAGAATCCTTTCATCCTTATCCCTGATTTCAAAATGAAGGTGGGGACCACTAGATGAGCCTGAATTGCCACTGAATCCAATAACCTCCCCACGTTTTACCCGAATGTGATCCTTAGCAAGATAGATTTCTTGTTCGTATTTCTCTTCTTGGACCTGGCGATCAAAAACCAATTTCTCGATGGGGTCAGTAAAGCGGTCTAAATGGGCATATACGGAGAAATTTCCATCATCATGTTTCAGATAAATGGCACGCCCAAAGCCAAAGGGTGAAGATTTGATTCGGTAGATATAGCCATTGGTGATGGCTTTGGTTGGTATCCCGATCTTCTGGTAAGTTTTTACATCTATGCCAGAATGGAAATGGTTACCTCTCAACTCCCCAAATGTTCCAGCCAATGTCTTATAGCTATCAAAAGGGAATTGATAAGGTTCGTCATCTGTTGGAGTAAAACTTAGGATAAGTCCTCCACAAATTACCATCGAACAACATGCTAGGATAGAAAGCTTAAGCTTATTTGACATAAAAGTCTAACATTTTCTGCCCTTCAAGATGCGCGTTGATATGGTCTCCAATGCTTAATGGGCCAACGCCGGCAGGAGTTCCCGTAAATATCAAATCTCCCTTCTTGATGGTGATGAATTGACTTAGGTAAACAATCAGATCGGTTACTGTAAAGATCATATTTCCTGTAAACCCTTCCTGTCTCCTTTCCCCATTGATATCACAGGTAAAATTAATGTGTTGGAGGTTTGGAAACTGGTCAATGGGTAAAAAGTCTGAAACTGGAGCTGAATTGTTAAACCCTTTTGCTAGGGTCCATGGATGGCCCTTTGCTTTTGCCTCAGATTGAATATCTCTGGCTGTCATATCTATTCCCAAACCAACTCCATCTAGGTAGGACCTAACAAAATCAGGCTGGATATATTTTCCTTCACGAGCAACTCTTACGACCAATTCACATTCAAAGTGTAGGTCCTTGGTGAATTCAGGATAATAGAAGTCCTTATTTTCTCTTAATACAGCGGTATCGGGCTTAAAAAACAGAAGGGGTTTGGAAGGTACAGGATTGTTAAGCTCTTCGGCATGTTTCCGGTAATTTCTTCCGATACAAATTATTTTCATAAATCCTTCAACACTTAATATTCACAAGGACCCTTCGTCAGGGTAGTTCCATCAATCAGGTCAACCATGGTTATGGTCTCTTCATCACCATACACAAATCCCTCCTCTTTGTTCCAAATCACGACTTCCATCCCACAATCCTTGAATAGTGTTCTTGCTCGGGCATCCTTCCCAAAAGTCAAAACCCACTTGTCTTCCTCCAGCTTAAGTTCATAGGGTCCTATACATGATTCTCTTTGAGGTCCTTTGCCTAAGGGTCCCATTTCTACCTTTCTATTGAAGTACGTGCTGTCCTTAATTTCAAGGCGATAGCTGCCATCTTCGGAACAGTACACACCTTTGATACGGCTTCTGATTTCCTCATCTGCAGGAGGCGTAGGGCCGCAAGACCACATAATCAAAACCGTAGCTATGGATAAAAGATAGGTCGACTTTTTCATACCCTAAACATAATAATTGTGTAGGAGAAATGAAGAATTTGTAGGCCTACATCTCCATTATGGATGTAAATTTTGTCAAATGATTTGGAAGAATGGACAATTGACTCATGTCATCATGACAAAGCAAGGATAGTATCCCAAGTCCGAATTCCTTTAAGCGTGTATTTGAGCTTTACATTCACAAATCTGTTTGATGAATTCTCCTTCTGGATCACGCTCAAATGCAGATCCCACCACAATCATATCCGCTCCCGCTTGCCATATCCGCCTTGCTTCGTTTAGGGTCCTAATTCCTCCACCTATGATCAAAGGAATACTCAACTCCTCTTTCACAGCCTTGATCATTTCGGAAGTGATCGAATATTGAGCTCCACTTCCCCCATCCATGTAGACCATTTTTAACCCTAATAGCTCCCCTGCTAGCGCAGTAGCCATGGCAATGTCTGGTTTGTCATGGGGGATTGGAAGAGTGTTACTTACATAATTGACAGTTGTAAGTTTGCCACTTTCAATGAGCATATATCCAGTAGGAATTACTTCAAGCGGTGATTTTTTCAATCGTGAAGCAGCTTCCACATGTTTGCCAATTAAGAGATCAGAATTTCTTCCGCTTATTAAGGACAACAACATAATAGCATCTGCTTCATCCACTATTTGGGAGGGTGATCCAGGAAACAAAACCACCGGAATATCCAAAATTTGCTTGAGGGCAGGTACCAAGGTATTCATGCTATCATCTCGCATCAGGCTACCACCTACCATAATCCAGTCTACTCCGTGCTTCTGGGCAGTTAGGGCCATTTCCATCCCTTGTTCCAGACTAACTTTATCTGGATCTATCAGGGTAGCTAACAATTTTTGATGGGTTGAGGAAGCGGCTTCAAATTGTCCCAATACAGAGCTGGTGTGCATAGAAATGCTTTTTGCGGATGAATATTGGATCAAATTAAAAAAATATAACCCTCAAATGGATACTCCTTTCATGATTCTCCTACATTGTTTTTCTAACATCCCCCATTCTTCAAAAGAAAAAGCAGCTCCTTCTCAGGAACTGCTTTCAAATATTCAAATTAGGTCAATTCAATTTGATTAACTCTCTTCTTCCCCTCCTTCATCATCCATGATAGTTGATATGGCTGCAGCCTCGTCGTTTAGGTTGTCTTCAGCCCCTTTTTCTTCTACACCTTCCATAGGACCATCCTGAAACTTGGATTGATCTATGGCTTCATCATCCGAGGAAGTGTCTTTCTTTTCTTTCTTCTCTTCTTTTTTATCGTCAGATGTGATTCCGCGAGCTTCTTCATCTTTTTTGAAGAACCTTCCTTGGAAAAGAAGAATGACTACAATACCAATAGAAATTGAGGCGTCTGCTATGTTCCAAATTGGCCAAAGGGCTGTATACTGCCCATTTAGGAAGGGAACCCAGCTAACGTTGGGGAGATAGCCTTTCCAAATGTCGAGATAGAACATATCAACTACACGCCCAAAAAACAGACCACCAGAGTAATCGTTAATGTCAGCAAACCAGATCCCGTAAAAGGTTCTGTCAATGATATTTCCAAGCGCTCCACCAAAGATGAGGGCTACGAAGATAGGGAGTGCTGATTGATGATCTTTCAATTTATACAGGACATAGCCGATAGCAATCACAGCAACTATGGAAAAGAGAGTCAGGATAAGTTTTCCCGTATCATCACTCATCTCCATTCCCATCCCATTGAAAATATCAGTCAGCGTAAGACCAAAGGCTGCTCCACGATTTTCGATAAAATGTAGCTTAAAAAAGTCTCCCATGACTTTTATCTGACCTGCTTCTCCCTTGTCCATGTTGAATTTGACAAGAAGCTTAACGATCTGATCTAGGATAATGACAGCCAGGGAAATAGAAAAGTACTTGGTGGCCTTTTTCATAAATTAACCTCTGTTTTTTGGAACACGTTTTAGCGATTGTTGTTTTTTGGCTTCGATTGTAGTGGTCGCATGTGGTACGACACGCAATCTTTCTTTAGGAATAAGTACTCCTGAAATGCGGCATTTCCCGTAGGAACCATTCTCGATTCTCACCATGGCCTTTTCCAGGTTAAAAATAAACTTGGATTGTCTTGCCATGAGGAGTTCTACTTCTTCTTTCTCTGTACCTACGTTTCCAAACTCAGTAAAATTATAAGAGTCAGATGTATTCTGTCCGATTTCCTTGAGGTTATCCGCCAGTCTTTTATATTCCTTTCTGGCTTTTTCCAGTTTTTCCTGAATGATGACACGAAATTCATCAAGTTCATTTCTGGAATAAAATTGCTTCTCGTCCATAACGGTCCAATTAATTACAAGAACTACACCTTTGCAATCTCAATCTTCCCTACTGTCCCATTGATCTCAATCTCATCAGGTGCAGATAAATCATGATCAGAAACCAACTGCAAGTTTTTGGTTAAGGTTTCTGTACTAATGTAGGAGGTATGTTTTGTTACGGCAGCATCCCAAGCCTCGCTATTGGAGATTTTAACACTGATCTTGTCAGTTACCTCAAATCCCTTGTTTTTGCGAAGGTTCTGAATTCTATTAACGAATTCTCTTGCTACCCCTTCATGTTCAAGCTCTTCTGTCAGTTGGATGTCCAATGCGACGGTATAGCCTGCATCTGAGGCCACAGACCATCCAGGAATATCTTCACTGACAATTTCTACATCCGCTAATTCTAAGACGATGGCCTTAGACGAAAGTTGCAGTTCAACTTGCCCCTTTTGCTCCAGGTTTCTGATATCGTCTTGGGAGAATTTAGCTAATGTGGGTCCAATTTCCTTGATCAATGGACCTACCTTGGGTCCCAAAGCCCTGAAGTTAGGCTTGATTTTCTTGACAAGGATGCTGTTGTCCTCTGTAATATATTCTAAATTCTTGATGTTTACCTCATCTTTGATCAGATCCTGGACCTTTTCCAGCTCTTTTTGCATCTGAGGATCAAGAATGGCAACCATAGCTTTACCCAATGGCTGTCTCACTTTTAGCTTTTCTTTTCTTCTGATACTCAGGATCAAAGAGGTAATTCTTTGAGCCATATCCATTCGACCTTCTGCATCCAAATCAATGGCATTGCTGTTGACCCTTGGATATCGAGCAATGTGAACAGAAGCTCTATCTTCCACTCCAAGGTCTTGGTACAACCTTTCAGCGAAGAAAGGGGCTACTGGACTCATTAGGATGGCAATTTTCTCCAAACATTCATAGAGCGTCTGAAAGGCTTGTTTATCACCATCCCAGAAACGTCTTCTCGCAAGGCGTACATACCAGTTGGATAATTGTTCCTGTACAAAGCTATCGATTGCACGAACCGCTCTGGTAGGCTCATAATCATCCATGTATACTTTTACCTGCTTCACTAGACTGTTCAAACAAGAAAGAATCCACTGGTCTAACTCCGTCCTTTTGCCAATGGATATAGGATTCTTCGGATACTTAAACGAGGTAAGGTTCGCATAGAGCGCGAAGAAGTTGTATGTATTGAATAAAGTCCCAAAGAATTTTCTCTGAACTTCCTGAACACCAGCCAAGTCAAATCTTAGATTATCCCATGGCTGAGAATTGCCGATCATATACCATCGAGTAGCATCAGCACCATAGGTCTCCAGTGTTTCAAATGGATCTACCGCATTCCCCAAACGCTTGGACATCTTACGTCCATCCTTATCCAGCAAAAGACCTGTAGAAATGACATTCTTGAAGGCAGGTTGACCTTCGAGCATAACCGCAATTGCATGCAGCGTAAAGAACCAACCACGAGTTTGATCCACCCCTTCAGAAATGAAATCTGCAGGAAAATTAGACTTAAACTTCTCTTCGTTCTCAAATGGATAATGCCATTGAGCAAAAGGCATTGAACCTGAATCAAACCAAACATCGATTAGGTCAGATTCACGCTTCATTGGCTGACCAGATTTACTAACTAGTGTGATTTCATCCACGCCAGGTTTATGTAGGTCAAGGTCCTCCATGAAAAGATCAAATTCCTTTTGTTTCATGAGGCCTGCTTCCACAGCTTTCGCCATTTCAGCTTGCAGTTCCTCTACAGAACCGATGCAAATTTGCTCTTTTCCATCTTCAGTAGACCAGACGGGTAGAGGAATACCCCAAAATCTCGAACGCGATAAGTTCCAGTCTACTAGATTCTCTAACCAGTTTCCAAACCTACCAGTACCGGTAGCGGCAGGCTTCCAGTTGATCTTTTTGTTATTCGAAAGCAGTTGCTTCTTTACCTCTGTGGTTTTGATGAACCAGCTATCCAAAGGATAATACAATACAGGTCTATCAGTCCTCCAGCAATGAGGATAGGAGTGTTCGTATTTTTCGACTTTAAAGGCTCTGTTTCTTTCCTTTAAGCTAATGGCAATGTCCACATCAACAGAACGAGCCTCGTCCTGTCCGTAATCCTTGACATAACGACCTGCAAAATCAGTGATCTCTTTCACAAATCTACCTTGCTTGTCCACCGTAGGGGAGGGGTTACCATCCTCGTCCGTTACCATGATGGCAGGGATGTCATTCTTCTTAGAGACAAAGAAGTCGTCCGAACCAAAGGTAGGAGAGATATGGACGATTCCTGTACCGTCATCTGTGGACACAAAATCCCCCAAAACTACCCTAAATGCAGGTTTATCTGGATTGATGTAGGTGAACAGCTGCTCATACTCCATTCCTTCGATATCCCTTCCTTTGAAGGTATCAACTATTTCAAATGGGATGAGCTTATCACCTTTCTTATAATCCTCTATTTTCAGCTCTTTAGCTTTCTCATTGAAGTATTTCTTCATGAGCGCCTGAGCCATGATCACCTCAATGGGTTCGTGGGTATATTGATTGAAGGTTTTCACCTTCACATAGTCGATGTTTCCACCAGCTGCCAAGGCCGCATTTGAAGGGAGGGTCCAAGGGGTAGTGGTCCATGCAACAAAGAAAACTTCTCCACCAGTCAGAAGTCTTTTCTCCATTTTATGGCCGACTTGCTTAAGCTTAAACTGGGCGGTTACGGAGGTATCCTTGATGTCTTTGTAGGTTCCAGGCATGTTGAGCTCGTGTGAACTCAATCCCGTACCTGCAGCAGGTGAATAAGGCTGGATCGTAAAGCCTTTGTATAGTAAGCCTTTATCCCATAACCTTTTCAGCAAGTGCCAAACAGATTCTATATAGTTATTCTCAAAGGTAATGTAGGGATCATCCAGGTCTACCCAGTAGCCCATTTTTACGGTCAGATCATCCCACATGTCCTTAAATTTCAGGACATCCTTTCTACATTCTGCGTTGTATTCCTTAATGGAAATGGTTTTTCCAATATCCTCCTTTTTGATTCCAAGGCGCTTTTCTACCTGCAATTCGACTGGAAGGCCATGTGTATCCCATCCTCCTTTACGGTGGACCTGATAGCCTTGCAGTGTTTTGTAACGGCAGAAAATATCCTTGATCGTACGTGCTAATACGTGGTGAATACCAGGCTTACCATTGGCAGATGGAGGCCCTTCATAAAAGGTGAATTGCCTTTCACCTTCACGAGCTGTGATGCTTTGCTCGAAAGTGTTGTTCTCATCCCACCATTCCAGTATTTCTTTGTCTATTGCTGGCAGGGAGAGACTTTTGTACGAGGGATATTGTTTACCCATAATTTAGTTCGAACAATTTTTTGTGTGAAAGCCGTTCGATGAACAGGAAAATGTATGGAAAATTGCGTGCAAATATAACAAAAGCTTTTTACTTTTTGTGAGCTGCTAAGCCTTCAAAACTCCTGATTTCAAAGGAAAAAGAATCTTTTTTGCTTTCATATTCTCACTCAAACACAAATAATCAAGCAAGATGAAATATTACCTTCCACAATTACTCATTCTTTCCTTTGCCCTTATCCTTTTACAAGGCTGTACCATGTCTAAACTTCTCAAACAAAATCGAACCGAAATGGAGCGTTTGGCATATGAGGACTTAAGTAAAAAGGAGAAGTTTGATGGGCTAGCGGAAGTATTGGTTGAAGTCATGGAATCTTCCTTAACCTTTGAAAATCCCCTAAAGACCTTCCGTTACTTGGAGAAGTTTACCAAACAAAATAGCGATGAACTAAAATCCCTTAGTGGAGAGCTTAAACCCTGGATTGATGAAATGGGAAGGGGAGAAAAAATCAGTTTCACAACAAGAGCTTTAGCAAGACCTTATTCAAGAAGAATGGTTAAGCTCGTTCCCAGAATTCAACGAATGGCTAAGGAAAATGAGTTTGAATTGGGCCCCCTTCAAAAAGCCATGCTAGTCTACAGATTAAAGGGATTGATCAAATAAAAAAAAGGGGCGTGATACTTTTCACGCCCCTTTTTTTATCCTTCAGAATACTCCAAAAAGTCTGAATCTGATTGGCTTTTCTTTTTCTTAAACAGGTCTTTCCAGCGATTTTTCTTCCTTCCATCCTGCATTTCTTTTCGCTTTTCCCTGTACTCTTTGATACGATCAAGCAAATCCTGAATAGGATCGAGTATGCCTTCATCTGGAACTTCCAGCACGTACATAGGGCAGTCCAAAGAATTCATCGCAGAAGCCCCAGGTTTGGACAGTTTGTTTCTTTTCCATTTCCGGTATTTAAAATCGGAATGGACTTTTTTCATAAAATTACCATAGATCGGCAGGGCAGTATTGGCACCTTGCCCAAGGCTAAGAGAACGAAATCGCACTTTTCCTTCATCTCCTCCTACCCAAACTCCTACCACCAAGTCATTGGTTATGCCCATAAACCAGCCGTCTGTCTGGTCCTGAGTTGTACCTGTTTTTCCTCCAATGTCAGCCGTGAGTTTGTATCGTGTCCGAAGCCTTCTTGCTGTTCCACTATCCACAACAGTCGTCAACATATGCGCCATGATCTTAGCCGTTTCCGGATCCATGATCTGTTTACTTTCAGGCTTTTGAGGATATTTCACGATCAGATTTCCTTTGGCATCCTCAATTTTTGAAATAAATATAGGTTTGGAACGAAGCCCTCTATTAGAGAATGTTGTGTAGGCTCCGACCATTTCCTTCACGGTAAGCTCAGCGGTTCCCAACACAAGGCTAGGCTGCTCAGGAATGTCAGATTCAAACCCAAATCGTTGAACAAAATCATAGGCTTCAGAAACGCCCATTTTCATCATGATAGCGGCCGATACAGTATTAACTGAATTAACCAACCCTCCTTTCATGGAATAATAGCCATCATATTTTCCATCGGAGTTTCCTGGTGTCCAATCTTCGTAGTCTCTATATGTTACCTTTTCATTGATGATGTACTCACAAGGATCAACGAGGCCTTGTTCAATCGCTGCTGCATAAATGAGAGGCTTGAATGTAGATCCAACCTGACGGTTTGAAGTTACATGATCGTATTTGAAGTGCTCATGATTAATCCCCCCTACCCAAGCCTTGACATGGCCTGAATTGGGATCAACTGCCATCATACCCGCATGAAGGAAGGATTTGTAATACATGATAGAGTCCAAAGGGGAAAATTCCATCTCTTTGTTTCCTTGCCATGTCCAGACATTCATCTTGACTTTGGTATTGAAATTCTTGAGAATCTCTTCTTCTGACATTCCTTGGGCCTTCAATCTCTTATACCTTGAGGATTGCTTCATGGCCTTTTGAATAGCAGGATCAGAGGTTTTCCAAATTTTTCTCTTGCTCCAATGCTTGTTAAATGTCTTTTGTAAGCTGGCCATGTGGGCTTTTACAGAAGATTCTGCGTGTCTTTGCAAGCGAGATTCAATGGTAGTGTAGATCTTTAGCCCATCTGTGTATAGGTTCCAAGCTGTCCCGTCGGCTTTTGGATTCTCCTCAAAATACTTCTGCAATTCCTTGGCGAGAACTTGTCGGAAGTAAGGTGCCATTCCATTTTTACGAGTTACATTCTGGTAATTGGTTTTCAGCTCCTTGCTCATGTATAGATCCGCATCCTCTGCTGTCATGTAGTGGGCATTCGCCATTTGAGCAATCACTACATCTCTTCTCACTTTTGATCTTTCTGGATGACGCTTAGGATTGTAATAGGTGGTAGCCTTCAGCATGCCTACTAAAACTGCGGCTTCCTCTAGTTTCAAGTCTTTGGCATCTTTCCCAAAATATCTATGTGCCGCCGCATCTACTCCGAATACGCTTTCACCAAAAGGGACGGTATTGAGGTAGAGACTTAGGATTTCATTTTTCGAATAAATCTTTTCCAGCCGCTTGGCCACGATCATTTCTTTGATCTTGTTCACCGGCATGGTAAGTGGACCATAGGTTTTCCTAGGAAATACATTTTTCGCAAACTGCTGACTAATGGTACTTCCTCCCCCTGCAGACTTATCGCCAAGGAGAATAGACTTAAACATCACCCTTAGCATAGACTTAGTGTCCACTCCTTTGTGCTCGAAAAACCGAGCATCTTCTGTTGCTACCAAGGCATTGATTAAATATTCTGGGATTTCTTCAAACTCTACCTCCGTGCGGTTGACAAGGAAGAACTTCCCCATCAAAACCCCATCCGCAGTATATACTTCGGAGGCTACATTGTTCTTTATCTTAGATAGTTGTTCCTTATCAGGAAGTGTCCCAAAGGCTCCCCAGGAGACCAAAGCGAAGAGCAGAGCTACTCCAAGAATAAGGATCCCAAAGGCAATCAAAGATCCCAGGCTCAGACGCTTCCAAAAGGTCTTGGATTGAAGGGTTTTCCAGGCCTTTTCCAGAAATGAACGGGTTAGCTGTTGCAAAGAGCTGATAAACTTGTTATCGGTTGGTTGTTGGTCGCTCATGCTTTGTATCAGTCAGATTAAATGTTGGGGTCGAAATGTTTTTCATTGAATCCTAATTGGATTCTGGCTTTTCTAATAACTCATCTACGAAAGAAAGGATCATTTGATTGATATTTTCAAGGGATTCATGTGTCCATCCACCAATATGAGGCGATACAAATACATTTTCCATCGAGAATAGCTTTTCATACAAAGATCTTTCTTCATTTGTCAATTGATCCATCTTTTCATTAGGAAGGACATCTAAAGATGTCGCAAGGACCCTTCCTTCCTCCATAGATTGGATCAAATCCGCAATATTCACAATAGGCCCTCTTGCCAGATTTAGGAAGAATATCGGCTTTTTAAAGTTCGAAAAGAAGGCATAATTGGCCATTGACCTTGTTTCTGCCGTCAGTGGGACATGCATACTTATGACTTCAGCTTGTTGGTAGAGGTCATCCATTTCAGCTTGAGTAGCATATGAATCTGTATAGTCTTTGAGGTATTTGTCATAAGCCAATACCCTGCATCCGAATCCACTGAGTTTCTTGGCGACAGATTTTCCTGTGTGTCCATATCCAATCAATCCGATCGTTTTTCCTCCTATTTCCCAACCTCGGTTCTTCTCTCTATTCCATCCAAATTGCTTCACCTCAAGATTAGCGCGATGGAGGTGATGCCTCATGTTTAATAACATACCCACAGTGTGTTCACCAACAGCATCAGCATTTCCCCCCTTGGTATTTTCTACGCGGATTCCCTTTTCCTTAAGGTATGGAACATCAATGTGGTCCATCCCTACTCCAGCTCGAACGACCAGTTTAAGTTTTTTGGCTAGGTCAATTGCCTCTTTATTCAGCTTAATGCGGCTGTTCATCACCAGTATATCTACTTCAGGAAGTTTGGCTAAAATCTCTGCTCTACTCCTTCCTGGATAGTATTCTGCAAGCTCCAGCCTAGAATTTAAAGCATGCCTAAAATTCTCTGGGAATCGATCAATCATCAATGCTTTCATACCGCAATTTCTACAATTCTTCCTACCTTTTCATTATGAAACACATCATCTTTTCACTCTTACTTCTTTTACTTTCCGTCATTGATGTATCTGCACAAGGATTTCAGGATTCAGTTATCATCCTTAATAAGGCAAAAGCTGATATTCAACAACTGTGTTCCGATGAGTTTGCAGGAAGAGGATATGTAGGTAATGGACATCAAACAGCTGCTGTTTTTATCGCCAAACGTTTCCAGAACATTGGACTTAAATCAGGAGGAGAAGGGAAGTTGGAGAATTACTTTCAACCATTTACGATTCAAATTAATCTAGCAGAAGAGCTATCCCTAGAGTTAGATGGACGAGAAATTGAAGTTGGCGAAGATGTTATCGTCAGTAAGTTCAGTGGGTCGGGAAAGCTAAACAGTCAGGTAATAGACATGAAATATGGGCTAAAACCATCTGAGAAAGTAAAGGGGAAGATTGCCTTATTTAGAGCTGGCTGGCCTAAGAGCATTGCCAACTCAACCAAAAAGCGAGACAAATACAAAGAGCTCTCTAGCACCCTTGATCGGGCTATAGCCTTGATCAAAGCTGGAGCGGAAGGGATCATCATTGTTCAGGATAAACTAACGGCTGGATTTACCAGAGAAAGAGCCAATCTTCCTATTATAGAGTTAAAAACCTCTGCCCTCACAGCTAAGGTCAAAACAGCCAAATTGGAGGTCAAATCCACCATGAGCAGAATTTCAAGTCAAAATATAATTGGGTATATCCCAGGAAGTTCGCAAGCTGATACGGCCATTCTCATCACGGCCCATTATGATCATTTAGGTCAA
Source organism: Bacteroidota bacterium (assembly GCA_039817415.1). Classification (GTDB taxonomy): domain Bacteria; phylum Bacteroidota; class Bacteroidia; order J057; family J057; genus JALEFZ01. Next base: position 66,854 of record JBCBVV010000016.1, on the reverse strand, counting down.
TTAGAAAATGCCATTTTCACAGGAGCTAATGATAATGCCTCCGGTACTTCCATGATCCTCTCCATGGCAGAATACTTTTCCAACAATCCTTTGAAGTATACTTTGGTCTTCATTGCCTTCGGTGGAGAGGAAACAGGCTTGGTAGGCTCAAATTTCTATGTAAATCAACAACCAGCCTTTCCGCTAGAACAAAGCAAATTCGTCCTCAACCTTGATTTAATGGCTAATGGGATCAAAGGAATTACCGCAGTTGGTGGGAAGGATTATCCAGCATACTTGAAAAAGCTTCAAGATATCAATGAAACTACTGCTTCTGTCCCTGTAGTTCGTGCCAGGCCTAATGCTCCTAACTCAGATCATTATTTTTTTCTAAAGAAGGGGGTTCCAGGCTTTTTTATCTACACCTTGGGTGGTCCTCCACATTACCACGATGTGCATGATACAGCTTCTAATCTTGAGTATTCTAGATACGTGAATGTAAGAAACCTATTGATTCAGTTTTTACAGGAATTGTAGATCAATGTCATGGAGAGGCTATTCCATGGTAGGTTGGATATTTTTGTATCAGTCTATCCATGTAGAGCTTTTCCTGAACCTTATTCCTATTAATCCGCTGGAGGAGCACCATATTCTCCAATCCTTTCAGGTTATCGGGATCGAGGTTCAAGACTTTCACCAAAATACGTTCAGCATTTCTCAAGTTTCTTCTATTGAGGTAAATGAAAGCCTGATTGTTCAGCACTCTGACATCAAAGGGTTTTGCTTGGGCCAGTTCAGCAAAGATTTTCTCCGCTTGGTAAAGGGCATCCATATTGCCTTGTTGAGCTTTGAGAAGGTTTACACCAGCTTTAAGACCAGCATCCCATCTTTCTTTATTTTCCTGATACAAAGCCCAGTAGACGTCATATGCTTTGTCAAATTGTCCTAGGCCTTCAAGTACTTCTCCCTCAAGGAAGCTAATCTCCTCTGTTTTCTCTCCTTGGGGAATCTTATTCAACTGAATTTGAGCTTGCTTATCATTACCCTGTAGTATATAGAACCTCGCCAAGTCAGAAGGGGCAAGCGCATTTAATCCTGCTTTGACCTGATCTAAGTAAGCCGAATCTCTACGTTGTGTTTCATAGTAATTCAGCCATGCAAGCGCTTCAATGGCTTTTGAAGGAGCTGAGTCCGTCGCACAAATCAATTGAATAATCCCTTCTTTTTGATCATCACTCAACCTCTCTTCTACCTTTACTACGCGGATGTAGTGATCGTGGAAACTCACATGTGGAATATCGTTGGTTCCCCCCGATGGCATATGGCAGCTGATGCAGTTGTCTTCCTTGACCATTCGTAGCTCAGAAGATTCTGTACAGAGCTTCTGCATTCCTTGTTGGTGACAGGATTGACACTGTTTGACGTAGGTTTCCTTTTCTGTTACCGCAATACTTTTATGTGGATCATGGCAGGTGGTACAGTTCATTTTTCCACTAGACTCCAAGAAGCAAGATGATAATTGAAGACGTTGTGCGTGAGAAGCAATCCCAAAAGCATTCTGATCTGGATCTTGCTCTACGAATACATGACCTAATTCTTTCAATTTCATGGCTGGCCTAAAGTCCTCCATTCGCTTATTCTCATCTAGCACATTTACCCCCTGTAGATGACACTGCTGACACAGATCAAACTGTTCTTGAATGGGAAGTTTGGCGGGATTGACAATAGAATAGTCTGTTTCTACACCTACATCTATGAGTTGTCCTCCTTCGATTTTTTCAATATGAATCGCACCTGGACCATGGCATTTTTCACAATCAATCCCTTCTGAAATGAAGGTATAACGGTTTTTACTCCCTTCTACAAAATCTACATGACCGGTATGGCAGGCCACACAATCCAAACCAATCTCCCGATCGAAACGCGAATTATTCCCTTCATAGCCAGGGCTTAAGTCCCAGATTCCCTTGTTTACATACCAAGTTATAGGAGCTTCATATATATAGCCGTTACGCTGAATTAGGTAGGAGCGCGTTTGATGCCCCGAGCCGACCACGTAATCGATCTTTTCCATCCGTGAATGGATAGTATCCTTACCCCTCAGCCGAAATTCACGAATAAAAAACTCCTTACCCCTCCAAAGAGGTTGATAATAGAAATCCAATTCTTCATCATAGACAAGTCCTTCAGATTCTATTCTATCGGCTTTAGGAGGTGCATACATCGACTTACCCATCCCTGTTTCGAGGTAGGTCTTGGTGATCTTGGCATGGCAAGACTGGCATGCTTGCACACCTACATATTCATTTTGGGGATCAAGGCTTGCAAAAGTTTGGGAAGTCCGTACACAATTGAGCACAAGAAGTGCTAGTACTGGAATACCTACAATAGCATACTTGAGCAAGCGATTCATTTACTGCAATTTGGTCCACTCAATGATCCGCTCTGTCAGGCGCTGAAGGCCATATATATTATTATCGTAGACAACATGAGCGAATCCTTTAAAATCCGATGGCAAGTCTCTCCCATGCTGAGTCAATAGGAGAATGGGTTTGCCGAGGGTATGTGCAATTCCAATTTTATAAAATACATCTGGATGCTTGTAAGTCAGGTCTGCAATGACGATTTCTGCCTTATTGATAACTTCCCAGATATAATTCAATCTATTTTCTGAATAAAGTGAGCTGGTTCGGTCTGCCGAGAAACCAAGAGAAGAAAGGGTATCCTGAATATGCATCCATATACTCTCTGACCAATACGCTTCCAGTGGCATGAAGACAACTGCAGAACCTGTTTGGGTTTCAAAAGGAGCGTTTCCAAAAATGGGACTGATCAAAAGACCTTTTTCATTTTCTTCCTCAGTAGGGAGTTTTTTTCGGGGGCCTTTGTACATTTCAAGGGCCAGATTCTTCCAAATATCCCCTTTGATCTCCTGATGAAGTTTGTTGTTGCCCCACATCATGCTCAAGCTTCCATAAGGCTCATAGCTTCTGGACCGAAACTGAAACATCAGACTGAATGTATAACCACTTAAGCTTTGATTGGCACTAAACAGAAGAAAGTTCTGGTCGTTGTGATGCTCCTCATACTTTTGGGCCAATTGGTCCATATTTAAGGAAGGGAAAGTGGCTCCTGAAACGGTGGATAGAAAAGCCGTTATTTTTTCACCTTCCAAATATCGATCAGACACAGACTGGCAAATATCAATAACCTTGGAAAGGTCAAAGGTAGGCTCATCAAACACGAACATTTCGTGAACCATTTTGGCTCCCGGTCCAGATACTTCAACTGATTCTTCCAGAAACTCGCGAATCTTTCTGCGAATCTCATTTGCCTTGGAGGAAAAAATCTCAATCTCTGCATTATAAAACCTTGCAGAAGGGCCAAATGACAAGGAAAGCTGAATTTTCTCGCCCGTTGAGGACATTCCATCCAACAGTAGTTTTAGAAGGAGTTGTCTTCTTTTTTGAAAGATTTTTTCGAGCCCACTATACCCAATGTTGTAGTATAATTCTCCATCAGTTGTGATCATTCTGATAGAGAAATCTCCTCTGTTCAAATACTCTGCACTCAGGCTCTGAAGGATATATTTTAAAGATTCAAAGGAGAGGCTTTCATCAAAGTGGAAGGAATCTGTAATATTGACCATTTTCTTTCCCGCTCCGGGAACCATGGCATCCCCTAAAGGAATTTCTTCCTGGATAGGTTCAACTTCTTCTAGAAGCTCTTCCTCTTCTGGTTCTGGCTCTACCTCATCAACTTCAGCCCTAGCCTTTTCTGCTTCAAATAAGACTAATTCTTCTTCTGTTGGGGGGGTCCATTCCCCGGCAATCATGTCACGGATTTGCTTTCTCTCAAATTCAAAAGCCGCTACGATGACAAATTGACCTTCACCCTCCTGAGAGTTTTTGTTAAACCTGATGTTGATGTTAACGCTTCTCTGTTGACTATCAGAACAGGAGGAACTGATTGTCCTAAGGCCTTCCTTATGGTGCTCAAATTTCTCTTCCAGCTCTTTGTAGTCTAATCCATAGAAACTCCCTTTCCCATATGTGATCAAATAGGAATTAAAATGATAGGGCGAAAAAAATGTATCCGCCATTAATTTCATTCTCCTGACATACTCTTCGATGCCAGGGAAGGGAAACCTTCCGTATAAAGGAGGATTAGTTTTCATAGACTCACTCGCGATGGTCTGACCTTATGTTGATTGATTTTTTGCTTTATACACAAGGTCCGGATAGTCAGAAATGATGCCATCTACCCCCATGTCTATTAATTCTTTGATTCTCTTTGGATCATTGACGGTCCATGGGATGACTTTCAACCCCATATTATGAAGTTCACTGACCAATTCCTCATTCAATAATTCATGATTTGGGCTATAAATCTCAGGCATAAATCCCAGTTGGGTTAATTGATGAGAAAGAGGGAATTCCATTTCTCCAATCAATAGCGCAGTTTTCATGTTAGGATAGGTCTTATGCACTTCCTGCAATGTCCTGATATCAAAGGATTGTATGACCGTAAAATCTTCAATGCCCCCAGCCTGAATGACTTCCATTAATTTCCTAACGAATTCTTTTGGCTCTGGGTGGTAGATGTTATCGCCTTCGGGAGAAGATTTTGTTTCAATATTATACCACACGGGCTTTGCTCTTCCTTCTTCTATTTGTTCCTGCACTTTCGTGATGACATCTGCTAGGCGAGGCTTGCCTACGAATTCTTTTTGCTGCTTGGGAAAGCGTGGATGTGCTTTTCGACCACAATCATATGCCATGACTTCGTCAAAACTCATTTTGTAAATATTCAATCTCTTTTCATCCTCCTCCGAAATAGGATTCTCATTGGGTTCTTGGCAAAAAGTTGCACTGATCCATGGTTCATGAGATACCATGACCTCTCCATCCCCAGCAATAACCGCATCCATTTCAAGGGTAGTAACTCCCATTTCCATTGCTAATAGAAATCCGTTTATCGTATTCTCTGGATAATATCCTCTCGCTCCTCTATGTCCTTGAATATCAAACTCAGGCTCCGCAGGGATCTTCTTATCAGGTTCGGAAACAATATTTTGCTCAACTTGCTCTTTTTTATTTTCCTGCAAACAGGAAAAACAAAACAGAACGAGCATAAGCAACGAAAGGGAAATGCGCATGTGTCTTGAATTTTGGTATAAGCTAGCAAAACTCCCTATTAGAGAAAAGTTGGATAATAAGTTGGTTAAAAATTTAACCTTAAACTGGCGTAGACATTCCTACCTGGTGCGGAAATCCTAGAAGAGAATGTTCTGTAATGGGTATCAAATATATTTTCTACGCCCAAATCTATAGCAACTTTCTTACTAAGCTGGACATGGCTTTTGACATTGAATACGATCCAGGCTGGCCAGCCTTCAGCTGTTGCAAATTCAATGTTGTTAAAATCTCGTTGACTAAACCTATCTAAACGTTTCCAACCTTGAAATAAACTTTCAAGTCTGAGATCAAAACGGCTTTTCTTCCAATTGACAAAGGCTTTTCCGTAAAGAGGTGGAATATGATTAAGGGGGCTTACCGAATCGTCATCCTCGATAACATTTCCATAGGTCCAATTGAGGTTACCACCAAGGGTCCAGTCTATAATTGACCATCTTATGCCTCCATTAAACCCAATTAAGTAGGCATTTTGTGCATTGACATTGGTCTGAACCTGACTTAAGACTCCTTCATATATCACGGAGTCATACCCTTGATTTCTGACGACTATGGCGTCATCGTAAAGTGTTTGAAAGTGTGTTATTTCCAGTTGAAGATTTTTGTTAGGCTTCAATCTGATAGAATAATCAGAATTGTAAGTAAACTCTGGTCTTAAATTAGGATTCGGGAAGATGACATTTCCAGGTTGAGAGTCAAATACCTTGGCTACATCATCTAGGTTAGGGGCTCTAAATCCCGTTCCACTGGTGTAAATGAGATCAAGCTTTTTATTGACATGAAAAATCCATTCAAAGGAACCACTAAAGGCTAGGTTTTTTTGATGGATTTCATCAAAAGGAAATTGAAAAAAGGTAGTATCCTCAAACCTTGATAATAAGCTTACTGCTGTCCATCTAAGTCCAGATTTAACACTATGTTTTTTAGAAAGATCTTTTTGCCAAGTAGAGTATAAAGCTAAATTCTTCAGGAATGACCCACCATCTGGGTATCGTGTATCCAGAGGGCTTTGTTCAAAAGAAGTTATGTTCTTTTGAGTCGCGGCCGAATTTACCTGGTTGAAAGATGCCTCAGCTCCATACAATAGCGTTCCTCCACGCCATTTTTTCAAAATATCTAGGTTGAGGCTTCCGACGTATACATCTTCAATTCGCTTGTTGAGCAAGTCTGATTGGAATAGTCTACTGTTTCTACTTTCCTGAATGCGCTGAAAAGATGCAACCAATTTCACCTCATCCCATATTTTTTGAGACTTGGTGTGATACAAATGATAAGAACCCAACATCCTCAGTTGGGGACCATAACTCCATTCTGCATATCGAGGTAGACCATCAACCAAAGTTGTCAAACGATCAAATCGAGGGACATCATTCGTGGTCGAGTACTGTAGATTTAGGGTGTGAGAGGTGAAATTAGATGGAACCCAAAGGAATTTCTGAAGGAAATCATATTGTTGGTAACCAGTTTGCATTTGTAGATCTGGGTCAGGATTTTCCACAATTATATCTGAGCCATTCTCCCTAGATACATAAAAGTTTCTCCTGCCTACCTCCTCAAAGGCCTTAGACCTATTACTTCCTACTCTAAGGTCTCCAAAATCATGAAAGGAAAAACTAGTGATAGAAGCCCAATTCTTTTTTCCTATTTCGACCTCGCTGTGTAGGTATTTTTCTTGTGAAGCAGACCCTAGTCGAAATGTATTTCCCACCCTGACTTTGGTCCTTCCATCTGGCGAAATAGTAGGCTTTTTGGTATAAAAATGAATTACACCTCCTAAAGCATCTGATCCATACATGACCGAACCAGGCCCAAAAAGAACTTCTGATCTAGATATCATTTCAGGATCAATACTCAATACATTCTGTAAATGCCCAGATCGATAAATGGCATTGTTCATTCGAACTCCATCCACCACCAACAATACCTTATTGGCTTCAAATCCCCGAAGATTAGGACTACCTCCGCCTAATTGAGATTTCTGGATAAAAACTCCTCCGCTATTGGCCAGTAGATCGGCTGAGTTTTGAGGATTGCTTAATTGAATTTCTTCTTCTTGGATAACAAATACTTGTTGGCCAACTTTATTCTTATGGGATTTGAATTTGGAAGCTGTGAACACCACGTTTTCCATTTCATAGGAAAGGCTGGAGAGGTATACGATTTGGGTATCTGCACTGATTTCCTCCCAAGGCAACTGATGTTGTGCATAATCTGGGTGAGAAAAACCCAATATGGATTCAGATTCTTCTAATTCAATGGAAATAACACCCTCGATGTTGGTATAGCCCAGATTACGAGTAGTCCCTTCGCCTAATTGAAGAACAACATATACTGAATCAACTGACTCGTTGTCCTCTATATCTCGGACAATAAGCGTTTTTTGCGTATATGACACTAGGCACATACACATCATGACAATCCAACTACCTACCCTTCTGATCAGCATAGAATCTCCGTCAATCATATAGGAGAACTGAAATATCGGCAATCCCTTAATGGAAGGACAGTTAAAAAGCTGGAAATTATCAAGCGTGTATATAAAGTTTTCAATCGTGATAGTTTTGTTTCAAAATTTTGGGAATAGCATTTCCTACTAATTGTTTTTTATCACGATAGATTAGACTTCCACTGGTCAATTTTACCTTTGCTCCTTTTTGGATAATAAGCCTAGACTTTCCTTCCAGAATTATTTTCCCTTGTAGATCTAAGGTTGATCCCTTCATGAGGACCAATTCACTGTTCCCTTTTAGACGAATGATACTGTTTTTATCCAGTGTTAAGGTAGCCTTTTTATGAACCTTTAGTCCTCTTCCTGATGGTAGAACCAATTGGGTGGGGGCGGCAAAAGTGCCTGTTTGGGGATGAATGGCGCTCCTGTTAGGTGTCCCACTTAATTCCATATTAATCTTCCCCTTTGGCATGACCTCAAGATATTCCTTCCCTAATGGATCATCAGATTCAATCAATTTCAGGGTTCCACACCACCTCTGTTCATTGCGAACTTTCCAGTTGTCAAATTTGACATCTAATTCATAACTCCCATCTCTGAATCTCCTGAGCACTTTAATGCTGATTCCGTTGACAAGATATGCTCCAAGACTATCTCTTTTGGGCTGATAACTAGGATAATTGGTAATGGGAAATAAGCCAGAAAGGCCTACTTCATCTCCTTCATTTAAGGCATCACCTCCATTTCCTGTATTCCCATAGGTCAACACATAGTCGCCTTCAATTTCTTCCGCCCACATATCGATTTGATCACAGGATTTGCCATCGTTATTCCCATGCATGAAAGGGGCGCAAATAGAACCACTCTTGTCTAAATCTGCTTTGATAAACTGAAAGTCATTTTGTCCTGCAAAGGGATTAATTTTCTCCTTTCTAAACACCCTCCACCCCATCTTCGTGGCATCTGTACTGACATAATCATAGTTCCCCTCTCCATTATACATTCTAATGGAATTAACATGCCTTACTTCAAAGGGGCTTAAATAGGGCTTGTTCCTATCATTACTCATTCCTGAGACCACATACATGTACAATCCTTCCTCTACGTCAGGTTGAAGCTTAGCAGAATCCTGGTAGAATAACTTATTATCCCAAAAATTCTTTTTCTGATGGTTTTCAATCCACAAATAGTCTTTACTTCCCGGAATGGGAATTCTGATTACATCTCGATCGGTGAGATAATCCTTGAGCTTATACACCCCGTTTTCCTTGATTTCCCTTGCTTCTATCCAACCTAGCCACCACGCTTCCCATGCATTCGCAGTTGCAAAAGGAGCATGCCATGCCGCCATCATGCCCCAGCCTTTCTGAACATAATACTTATCCCCGTCTGCCGTGTTAGCTCCCATCTGATGCGGACATCGATAAAAGTTATGCGCCATCTCATGAGTGATGTAGAGCCAATTGTGCTTGGGATCTGCATAATTGGTACAAGCTGTATGCCCAGTATTGATGATGAGTTTGGTATCTGGAACCTTCAGGTTGCCAGGATTCCCAAATCCATTTGAGCCTGGGGCACGATGATTAAACATCACATAATCCAACAGCCCATCTGGTTCTGACTTACTATTATCTGATCGAAACCTTGGCTTATTGGTTCGCTGATCATACTTCGACCAATCGAAATCAGGGTCATTTTCCTTGATCCAGTTTACAGCTTCCTGATTCATCTGCATGTAACTGGAATAATAATTACTTCCCTTAGGAGATAGATAAGTAACAGGAACTTGAACAGGATAAATATCTGCGGTTACCATGTAGGTCCCACCCGAATTTACATAGAAGTATTCGGTGAGGTTATGTTGATGATCTGGTCTATCTAAACAGGAGGGATCTGAGTCAAACAAACGATTACAATTGCCTGTGGCAAAAACAGGAAGCTCTCCTTCTTTGGTAACATTAGGCCAGGCGGGTTGACCAGGCATCAAATCTGCATTGGTGTAGCGTACGAAGATGACCAACATATGAAGTCGGCCTTTGGGTGTGTGAACAAAACCGTATGTACTGCTGACATTGTTTTGTGACCAAGCTTGAAGGCTGGCCAATAACAGGCATAGTAAGATGTAGCGCATGATTAATCGGGATTTGTGTCCTCAGTTCGTACCATCAAAACGAGGAGAGGTGGTAAATTCGTCTGAATAAACACCCTCTTTTTTCATTACTCGTCCAAAGGTCATGCCCAAGATCTTGAGATCTAGCCAAAATGTTTTATGATTTACGTACCATAGGTCCAGCTCAAATCTTCGTTTAAAAGGGATGGAATTTCTCCCATGAATTTGAGCCCAACCCGTAATTCCAGGCATAACCTCATGGCGTCGCAATTCGTGCGCTGTGTAAAGAGGGAGATAATCCATCAATAAAGGACGAGGGCCAACTAAACTGAGGTCTCCCTTCAGCACATTCCATAGCTGTGGGAGTTCATCAAGGGAGTATTTTCTGAGAAAACCTCCTAATGGCGTCAGTCGATCTTGTTGGCGCTCAGCTTCATCTACTCCTTCGGCAGCATCATAAAGAGTAGAAAATTTTATGAGAAGGAATGGCTTTTGGTTCAAGCCCGGTCTTTTCTGGATGAAAAAGGCTTTACCCTGCGTGATCCATAAGGCAATAGTCATTAAAATGATGAGTGGGAATAAGAGGAGCAGGAGCAAGCTGGAAATGACAATATCTCTTATCCTAAAAGCCATGTAGTATAATTATTTCCATCTTCCCATTCCGAGGGTAAGGCGGAAGAAGATTCCATCTGGTCTTGCGACAAGGCCTGTCGAATCATCCGTAAGGCCAGAAACTACCCAATTATCTCCAAAACTTTGGTTATAACCCAAAGTAAATCCAGTTTCTACATAATATCCTTTCTCTTCAGACAGGATACTATATTTCTTAACGTTAATGGCGTACTCAAGCGTATTTCCTAAGGCTGATCCTCTCTTTAAGGCAGGCTCACCTAAATCAACTAACCTGATTCCTACCCTTCCTCCACCGATTCCGACACTGGGATAGACACTTAATTCTTTTTCCTTTCTGTAGACAATAAGGCCTGTTTTGAAAATGGCGTAGTGGTATGAAATAACCGGGGAAAAATAGTCAAGCGAGTTCCCCCTAATCATATAATTATATGAATCCAGACCGAGAACAAGACGATTAAATCTTTGCTCAAATCCTAGACCCAAAGTGAAAAAATTACTTCCAATCTCATTAAGGCCTTCATCAACGAAAATTTCATCTGCCTCATCCAGATTGAGGAAATTTACACCTACCATGACTCTGCTAAACCAAGCTCTATTTTGCTGCGCAAAAGCTCCGTTACCCAAAGTTGAAAAGAGAAGTAGGATTAGGAATCCCAGAGGACTCCAGATGTTAGAATAATTTTTCATAACCCACTACGGTACTTGTGCCTTTCTGGCCCATGTAAAAACTATATATTCTTCCTGCAGATAAATTGATATTCGAAATGGAATCAATTACTGCCCCAGTAATATCATTCTTATAATAGATAGTTCTTGTTCCTGCCTTGACATATTCAAAAGGAGAGTAGGTCAGGAAGTTGTACTGGTCTATAGAGGTTGTATCGTTTTTTACCACAAGGGAAACAGAAATATACTGACTGTTTACATTGACAAATCTTATGCCTGCAGTTCCATTTGTAGGCGTTTCGTAATCTTCAATTCTAGCAACTCTAAATGGTTTGCCAAAACTGTCAATCAACATAATGGTCGTCGGAAAGTCTGCTTTCCTATCTCCAATTGTTCCCAATTCTAGTGGCGGTACCACACTTTCTTTGGTCCTGTGATCAATGATGTCAATGAAAACGAATTCAGAGGTATCTCTTTCCAAAGTATCCAATGGAATGAGAACGGAACTAAATCCATCAGTAGGTTCTGCTTTTTCAAATTTAACATCATATGCCAACCACTTCACATCGTCTATCGTCCTCACCCTAACATCAACAGGATCAAGGTTAGGATTCAGGTTAATAAACCTATAAAAGTAGCGCTTGTCAGGAATGGGCTGTTCGTAGGTTTCCTGGTCGCAGGCTACTACCGTGATGGCAAGGAGAAGTAGGGATAAAATTGGAATTCTGATGTTCATAAAATTGGGTTTCAAAAAGGAAAACGATAAAGCCCCGAAATCGTTGTTCCTTTTTAATACAATTATTGGATAGAGTCACCCGACTGCAAAGAGTCTTGCTTTTGCTGGATTATCTCAAAAATCTCCTCAGGAGTCAATCCCAAAAATTTTATCTCGTCCTTTGCATCGTCTACCAAATCACTATTTGGGTATTTTTCTATGAACAATTCATAGGCAGCACGTGCCTTTTCAAGGTCTTTTAATTTTTCATTATACAGGAATCCCTTCTTAAATAATGCATCGCCCGCTCTTTTGGCATCTGGAAAATCAGCCATAATTTTGTCATAAATCTCAAGAGCCTTGTTGATATCCCCTCCGAATCCTTCATATAATTCCGCAGACTTATACAGGTATTCTGCTTGTGCTTCCCCTTCCTGACTAGAAGCTTCTCTTTCATAAGCAGCTGCTAAGTCCACCATAGCGCCTCTTAGTTCTTCCGGCTTGGTATTCTTATCTAGACTTAGTTTCTCATATTTTTTCTTCAAATCCTCTACGCTGCCTTCAGAAGCAGCGTTTTCACAGGAAACAAGGAAAAGAGAAAATGAAATAAGTAGGATTAAAATGGATCGTAGATTCATCTCACGTATTTTTATTCAGTTGTGTTCAAAATTTGATAAACACAAATTGTCAGGATAATAGCAGATTTTCAAGGTATTAACTCAATTTTTGCATGCTTTGATTGCATGGAAATGAAAAAGGGAAGAAAACCTTTCGATCTCCTTCCCTTTTTATGATCAATTATATGCTTATTTCATATCCTTCTTGGCTGGCATATTGATATAATCCAGCGACATATCCTTAATCATCTGATTGATTTTCGGAATATTCGTTTCTTTCAAATCGTACCATTTCTCCAGTTGTTCATCAATTTTGGCAGTAACTTCCTCGACAAAAGCTTCAGATTGAGCGGTAGGTTTGTATTCACCTACAGATTCAAGGGCACCAACATGGGCCAGTTTGTTATTTAGGCGAATGGGGAAGTTTAGTGGGTCCTGTCCAGAACGGTTTTTTGTCTGGTAAAGACTCTTCTCCACAATAGTCATCATGGAATCAGTCTCCTGAATAAAGCTCATCAATCCCTTAGCTTCCTCTTTTTTACCATAGTCCTTCTTCAACTTTTTGAATTGGCCTCTTACTGTACGGATATCTACAATTCCCTCATGAGTCTCAGTGAGTTTGTCTCTGATTTTCATGAGAAAATCAAACTGAGCCTGTAGGTCTTCCTGCGTTGAAGAGGACATCGGATTGGGAAGAATCTTAAAATTCTGCCAGATAGAATCTTCTCCGACCGTCATACATACTTTGTATTCTCCAGGAACAGCCATGGGACCAGTTGTTTGTCCCCACCATAAGATCATTCCCTCAAATTTCTTGGCATCTTCATACCTCATGTTCCAAAGAAATCTGTTAATCCCGGGCTTCAATTCTTCAAACCATCTTTTGGCAGCCTTATCCTTGGCTGAGAATGACTTGATCAAGTCACCGTCCTTCTCATAGAAAGCCAAGGACATTTTTGAATCCTTAGCCGGCTTTTTCTTCAGATACATATGGACCATAACTCCTCCAGGATGGTTCTGACCTGCAGTCCTAGATTTATAATTCCCTGATCCGCCCATTCTGTAAGAAGGCATGGGTTGGAACAAATGATAATCTTTGCTGGCTAATTCTTCTGTTACTTGATGAACCACCGTCAAATCATCAATGATCCAAAGGCTTCTCCCCTGAGTGGCTACAATAAGATTGTCATTCTTGATGGTCAAATCTGTAATAGGTACAATGGGAAGATCGAGTTGAAAGGTTTGCCAATTGGCTCCATCATCAAAGGATATGTACATGCCTGATTCTGTTCCTGCATAAAGGAGGCCCTCCTTATTGGGATCTACCCTCACTACTCTCGTAAAATGGTCATCACTTATGCCATTGGTAATTTGTGTCCAAGTTTGACCGTAATCCTTGGTTTTGTAGAGATACGGCCTGTAATCGCCAGATTTGTACATGGTCCCAGCCACGTACGCACTACCTTTCTGATGTGGATCTACATCAATACTATTGATCATCATCCATTCCGGCATATTAGATGGAGTTACATTGCTCCAGTTTTTTCCACCATCTTTGGTGATATGGATAAGTCCATCATCTGATCCCACCCAAATCAAACCTTCCTCTTGTGGAGATTCAACCGCGGCAAAAATGGTACAGTAGTACTCTACACCGGTATTATCCTTGGTAATAGGTCCTCCTGAAGACTTCATCTTCGAGGAATCATTTCTCGTCAAATCAGGGCTAATGGTTGTCCAACTTTGTCCTTCATCTGTACTCATATGAAGGTGATTAGAACCTGTGTAGAGTTTCTTAGCATCGTGAGGGGAGAAGAAAATGGGGAAATTCCACTGAAATCTATATTTCATGTCTTCTACTCCGTGCCCCATGGGATTGTCAGGCCACACGTTAATCGCTCTTCGACCATTGGTTTTGTGATCCACTCTAGTCAAGAATCCACCATAACTTCCTCCATACACAATGTCATTGTTGTTTGGATCTACAGCAATATGAGCACTTTCTCCTCCTGCCGTGGACTCCCAATCTCGCTGTCCAATTGTTCTTCCAAAGCTACGGTGAGCTATTCTTACAGTAGAGTTATCTTGCTGGGCAGCATAAATTCTATAGGGAAAATGATTGTCAGTTGTAACGCGATAAAACTGAGCTGTAGGTTGGTTATTATATGTGCTCCAGTTTTCTCCACCATCAAAACTAACTTGAGCCCCACCATCATCCCCAATGATCATTCTTTTGGGATCTTCTGGTGCAATCCATAAGTCATGATGGTCTCCATGAGGCGCACGATTAGGCTTAAAAGTTCGTCCGCCATCTGTGGACTTGTGATAACTTACGTTCATCACATATACCACATCTTTATCCTTAGTATCTGCATAAATTCTAGTGTAGTACCAAGCCCTCTGACGAAGAGCCCTTGAAGAATTGGTTTTTCGCCAGGTTTCTCCCCCGTCATCTGATCTGAAAACACCCCCGTCCTTATTTTCCACCAAGGCCCACACTCTATCTTTTTTTACGGGCGAAACAGCAATACCTATAATTCCTAGATCCCCCTTTGGCATTCCCTTTTTTTCACTAAGATTTTCCCAAGTATCGCCGCCATCTGTACTCTTCCATAAGGCAGATCCTTCTCCCCCACTTGAGAGGCTATAGGGTGTTCTTCTGATTCTCCAAGTTGAGGCGTAAAGTACTCTTGGGTTTGTCGGATCAAGAATCAAATCAACAGCTCCTGCATCAGCATTGGCAAATAGGATCCTCTCCCAGTTTTTTCCCCCATCTTTGGAACGATAAACGCCTCTTTCTTCAGAAGATTTATACAAATCTCCCATGACCGCAGCATAAACCAAATCTGGATTCTTAGGATGAATTCTAATGCGGCCGACATGCCTGCTATTCTCAAGTCCCATTTGCATCCACGTCTTTCCTGCATCCAACGTCTTCCAGATTCCATAACCATAAGAGACATTCCCCCTTACCGTTTTTTCCCCTCCTCCCACATAAATGACATTGGGATCGTATTCGCTTACAGCAACTGCACCTACAGAACCTCCAAAATGTCCGTCAGAAATATTTGACCAAGTCTGGCCACCATCCATCGTTTTCCAAACCCCACCACCGGTAGAGCCAAAGTAGAACAAATTCGGATGTCCCGGCACCCCGGTTACAGCACATGAACGCCCTCCTCTAAAGGGACCAATATTTCTGTAAGTTAATCCCTCTAATATTGAGGCATCCATGGAAGGGCTTGTCGCTTCTATGGGTTGGGATTTCTTCTTCCTTTTTTGGGAATAGGCAGGCATTATGGTTGCCCCCATGAGCAATAGCAACAAGGCTACCTGCCCAAATTGTAGCAGTATTCTTTTCATCGAAGTTTTAGGTTAATTGATCAATAAGGAAATTATTATACATATTCGCCATATGCAAGAAATGACACTTTCTCCTAGAGATAATATTTCGATAGTCAGAATTTCAGAGGACAATCTCTATCAAATGGAAGAAGTATGTTTAATGGCCAAAAAAATCTTTACGGATACCTTCAGTTTTGCTTATCAGGATAATAAGGACTACGATCTATATGTAGAAAAGACTTTTCAAGTACACTCTTTTATTAAAGAGTGGGAAAAAGCAGATCAACGCATGTGGACCATTGAACACGCAGATCAGGTGGCAGGATATCTGATGCTTAGTTCGGAAGCTTTTTCCAAGGGACATAATCATTCTTACCCACTTGAAATCAAACGATTTTACCTTGACAAGCCCTTTCATGGGAAAGGAATTGCACAAAAAATGATGACCTTTTGCCTAGAAGAGGCTCGTAAGATTTTAGCTCCCTATGTGTTTCTTGGTGTATGGCCAAGTAACCATAGAGCCATAAAATTTTACCAGAAATATGACTTCAAAGTAGATGGAGAAATCCCTTTCCAACTGGGAGAAATAATAGAAATGGATTGGAGGATGAAAAAAGATTTAAGGTAGATTTCCATACCTCCTTTGCTACAAAAACTCACATGATAGCGTAAATAGATTTCGCAACTTTTCCGCTTCTATTGCTTCATTCCAAAATTGAAAATCGAGTTAGATACTTCATAAGTAGAAATTTTTAATAACTGTTTAATTATTTATCATTAGGCACATCATATTTCTGCTGTGCATGCTCCATTCATTCAGAAGTAAAATTCTTGCATCCTTCTCTCTATTTCTGTTCTTGGGCCTTCTTATTTTGGGCTTGAGTTTCAGATATAATATGCAAGTTCGCGGCTTCCATAGTATCTCAGAAAAATCTGAGCATATAAAATCTCTCACCTACCTCGATAATAAAGTATTGGGTGATTTTTTCAGCTATGCCCCAACAAGCATGCACTTCCATCAAAAGAAGCAAAGTCCCTATTTGCTAGAACATGATTCTTTGCAGCAAGTCATAGAAAAAGAAATGATTGCTCTAAGTGAAGCCATAGAAAAATACATTGGACAAGACATTCATTCCATAAAAAAAATACAAGCCACATTTCAAGAAAATGATCAAAACATTGGAACAATTCGTGAATTGATCCTTGAAAGAGGATTCAGAAATGAAGGTGTTGAAGGAAAGATGCGCGATCATATCCATCAATTAGAAAGAGCACCTGGTTTTCAGATTGTGGATGTTCTCAGTCTACGTAGAAGAGAAAAAGACTACATCATCCGATATGATAAAAAGTATGTTAGCCTACTAAAAGACGAAAGTGAGGCAATGGTATCAGCATTAAAAGGCTCAAATCAATATTCAGACTTTGAAAAGATGAGAGCGCTCTACCATATGGAGGGATACCTTTCAAACTTTTTAACTTTGGTGCAGCTAGATCAAAAAATTGGCCTGAGAGATCAAAAAGGTATAAAGGGAAAAGTCAATGAAGGACAAGCTGAGATTATTCAGTTAGTTGAAACCAGTATCGGTGAGATCAACATTGCCATTGAGCAAACCAAAGACTTCGTTAATAAATCATTCGGTATCATCGTCCTTTTCCTTTTGATATCTGGCATCTCACTCGCTTTTTATTTTGCGAGATATCTTACCAAGGATTTGACTGAGCTAAGCGATTCGATGGATCAATTCATTGAAAATGATTTCAAAGCTGAGCCCAAAATAGTTAAGGTCCCTCATCAAAATGATGAGATAGGAAAGTTATCCTACCATTTCTACCTCCTTCAAAATAAGCTTTCCTCTTTTATAGAAGAGATTGTTGCCGAAAAAGAAGCTGCCAACAAAGCCAACCAATCCAAAAGTATGTTCTTGGCAAATATGAGCCATGAAATCCGTACTCCCATGAATGGGGTAATTGGAATTGCACAGCTGCTAGAAAAAACGGAGCTGGACGAAACGCAGAATAACTACCTCGATATCCTACAGTTTTCCAGTAAGAAATTACTTGGGATTATTAATAGTATCCTCGACTTCTCAAAAATTGAATCTGGGAAATTAAAACTTGAATATATTCCCTTCAGCATACAACATGAACTATCCAAGTCAAAAGAAATTCTGGCTACAAAAATTGGAAACAAGGATCTCCAACTCACAGTCAACCTAGATGAAAATCTGCCAAAAGGAGTTTTTGGAGACCCCACTCGTTTCAATCAAATCTTTTTCAACTTAGTTGGCAATGCCATTAAGTTTACCGAACGAGGTTTTGTGAAGGTCAATGCCAAGGTTCTTCATACCAAAGATAAAAAGGTAGATATCAGATTTGAGGTGGTAGATTCAGGTATTGGTATTTCTGAAGAGGCGCAAGAAAAATTATTCAAGGCTTTTTCACAGGCAGACGAATCTACCACACGCAATTTTGGTGGGACTGGACTAGGCTTAGCCATTACCAAGCAACTCATCGAATTGATGGGTGGACAAATTGGTGTAGAAAGCAAAGGAGGAGTTGGTTCTACTTTCTGGATTGAAATGCCCTTTGAAACAGTGGATATTCATACTGAAACGGAAAAACCAAAGGAACAAGTCAATACAATTGCGCACACTGACTTCAAGATTCTTCTGGTAGAGGACAACAAGGTCAATCAAAAAATCGGAGGCATGATGCTTCGAAAAATGGGCTATCACTACAAAATTGCTCAAAATGGCCAAGAAGCCGTTGACTGGGTAAAACAGGAAGATTTTGATTTGATTCTAATGGATATCCAAATGCCTATCAAGGATGGATATACTGCTACCTCTGAAATTCGAAACCTTCAAAATCAACATCTGGTAGAGTATTCTCC
This sequence comes from Bacteroidota bacterium, assembly GCA_039817415.1. Taxonomy (GTDB): domain Bacteria; phylum Bacteroidota; class Bacteroidia; order J057; family J057; genus JALEFZ01. Next base: position 48,252 of record JBCBVV010000016.1, on the reverse strand, counting down.
TATTGTCGCACTCACAGCAAATGCCACTGAGGAAGACCGAAAAAAAGCACTCGAAAACAACATGGATGATTTCCTCACAAAACCCATCATGATGGAAGCCCTACGTGAGATCATTAAGAAGCATGTGAATCCCATCAGTAAATTCGTTTCCTAAAGTACAGGTAAAGCTTAAACGCCTTTAGCGATAGTTTCGTAAATTGGTGCATCTATTCCATCCATTTGGTAATATTACCTTGCTATGGCCCTCAGCCTTCGTAAATTTTTCGCCAAACAAAAAGTGCTCAGGAAATATGGTAGTTTCGAAGACCAGACCCTGATGCTCGCTGCAGAAGATGGAAACCTTGACTGCTTGAACGTGCTATTGCAGTCCGGTAAAAATCCAAATATCAAAGGTCGAAATAATTGTAGCCCAATTCATAGAGCGGTAGCTCATCAACATTTACAAGCAGTAAGCTTGCTAGCAGATTCCTCTGCCAATCTTGACGCAAAAGACCACACTGGCAAAACTCCGTTGATGTACGCCATCGATACAGGAGATCGATCCATTTTCAACTTCCTACTCGAAAGGGATGCTGATCTTGAAATCATGGATCACATGAATGAAACTGTCCTTTTTAAAGCCATAAAAGCTGGGGCTACAACGCCAACAAGAAAGCTCATTGAAGCAGGGGCAGATGTGAATCATCAAAATATCAAAGGTGAAAGTCCACTGATGCTTGCGGTTGAGGAGGAAAAAGTAACAATCGTAAAGTGCCTGTTAGACCATGATGCTGATCCAACCCTTGAAGATGAAAACGGAGAAACTGTTTTTGGAAGAAATATACCTAGTATTCGAATCAAAAGGTTACTCCAAAAACATAGTTTACAACATAGGATTGGTGAGCATGATCATCACCTCAATATTGCAGACACTTTTATGTCCTCTGGTCCAAATACCCAGGGTATTATTCCATTAGCTGATGGATTGATAGGACAATTTCCAAGGTTAAGTGCGCTAATTATTGGCCTTGCAGATGGATTATATGCCAACCTTGATCAACAATATAATTTCCAAGGCCTTGAAAAGAAGGGAAGAGAGGTAATCGATCAATTGGAAACAATTGCCGAACTCGCTATTAAGGATCAAATAAATGATGTTCCTCAGAAGGAAAGGCCTCCTCTTTTGAATAAAAAACAATTTGAACTTAATCAGGCACTACTGGAAGCATCCCAACATAAAAGTCAGTACTTGGTCGACCTTTTGCTCAAACTAGGAGCCAACCCCAATATCCAAAATGAAGAAGGAAAAACACCCCTTCACCTTGCAGAACAACAAGTAGAAATCATCAAGTTATTGATGGATCGAGGAGCCAATCCCAAAATTCAGGATAAATCACAAATAAGTGCGATTGACCAGGCTAGTTCCTATAATTGGAAGGAAGTAGTCATCTTAATGGAAAAAATATGAACAAAATTCTTGCCCTCTGTCTTCTCATCCTTCCATTTTCCATGTATGCCCAAGCTTCTTTCCCTGAGAGCTGGATGGGTAACTGGAAAGGAGACCTACAAATCATGGGAGTAGACAGTGCCAAGCAAACTATTCCGATGGAACTCGTAGTCGGAAAACACGATAGTGTAGGAAGATGGCAATGGACAATTATTTATCACGGTCCTAAGAAAGATGATATTAGAGAATATGAGCTTGTTGAAATAGATGCTGCTAAGGGACACTATCAGGTAGACGAAAAAAACTCTATCCTGTTGGATTGCTTCTACTTTAATGGAATGCTCACTTCTAGATTTGAAGTTGATAATTCTCTTCTTCTCATCAACTACAGCGAGGGAGAAGAGGGCTTAAGATTTGAAGTATTTTGGGGGAAATTAGGAACCAAAGAGGAGACAGGACTTGAAGTCAAGGAAAACCAGATTTTCTCCTACCCTGTATCTGCCTACCAATACGCCTTATTGAAAAAAGCTCCCTAAGGACTAATTGTCCGAAGGAGATACACTAGAGAGGTACTTATCAGAGATCTCTCCAAGATCACTTTTGCGATCCTGTTTGTGAATAACAGAATGAAAGTTATTCAACTTTATGAGAATAGGAAGGATAAGTGCTTTCTCTTCATTACTCAAATCCCCAGATACGATATGGCTGACCACATTCATAGGACCTAGTAATGAATAAAACATCCCTCTTCCCTGCTCAGTCAATTCTACACGCTTAGAGCGTTTATCATTTGGATCAGCATATTCCTGGATCAATCCTCCTTTGATCAACCTCTTGATGATTTCGATTCCAGAGGTAAATTCAAGGAGATTGGTATGAATAAGTTCACTCTTGGTTAGGCTTTCATGCTGAATCAGAGTAGCCAAAAATCCAAATTCATCTAAGGTAGATAAAGGAGAATTGTCTAAAGCTTTCTTGGAATAATGCTTTGCATACCTAAATAGAAAAGTAATAAGCATGGTCAGTGCAACTCCAGATTCATCATGACCTGATGGGCTTTCAAAGGAATCAGGCCAAGGTGGAGAACTGTATCCATATTTCTTATTCAACCAGTTGGTAAAGGAGGCCATGCTTCCACCGTCACCTTCCACCTCGTGATCGTATCTCTCTAATTCATCGATGAGCTCCCTCAGTAACTGGAATTTGTTCATGTAATATATCGTATTTACTATTTTAAAATAGTAATTAATAATTAATTAATTACGTTTACGTAAACAATACCACTTATATCATGTTCTTGTAACATAACCAATTAGGCAAACCAAAATAATTGCGATAATGTTACAATCCAGTATCAGTTTCAAGCACTCAGTCATTATACTACTGAGTTTGCTGATATTTTTTCCAGCCACCTCATTCGCTCAAAGAGGAATTGTGAAAGGCAGGCTTTTCGATGAAATCTCCAATCAACCACTAGGTTTCGGAACTATTCTTATTCAAAACACCAGCAAGGGTACCTTTACTGATAGCCTAGGTAATTTTGAGTTTAGAAACCTCCAGCCCGGATTAATCAATCTTGAAGCCAGATATGCAGGTTATGTTTCAAAAATCGTTTACGAGATCCAAGTTACAAATTCCAAGCCTTACGTGCTTGAAATAGGACTGCTTCAAGATGAAGTCAATACCGATTCTGTAGTCATCGTAGCTTCTCCTTTTAAAAGACTCGATGAATCTCCTCTTTCCCTACAGACTATTGGTACAGCTGAAATCAAAAGAAATCCTGGCGGAAACCGAGATATTTCGAGGGTTATCCAATCACTTCCGGGGGTTGCAAGTACACCTTCCTTTAGAAATGATATTTTGATTAGAGGTGGAGCGCCTAACGAAAATAGATTTTACATAGATGGGATCGAAATTCCCAACATCAATCATTTCCAAACACAAGGATCTTCTGGGGGACCTGTTGGATTGATCAATGTAGACTTTATTGGAGAAGTAGATTTTTACTCAGGCGCCTTCCCTGTCAACCGAGGAAATGCTTTGAGTTCGGTTTTTGAATTCAAACAGCGGCCTGCGAGGGACGATAGAGTTGGCTTTACAGCTACTCTTGGTTCTTCTGACCTCGCTTTAACGGTTGAAGGTCCGAGTGGAGAAAATTCTTCTTTCCTATTTTCCGCAAGGAGATCATATCTACAGTTGTTGTTCTCGGTTATCGGCTTGCCATTTTTACCTACCTATAATGACTATCAGTATAAGCATAAATTCAATTTTGGCTCAAGACATCAATTGACCGTGGTCAGTCTCGGAGCTTTAGACCAATTTAACCTTAATTTAGACGCTGATTCGACTGATTTTCAACGATATATTCTTGGAAATCTTCCTGTTCAAACACAATGGAACTACGCCATTGGAGCCAATTATAAATATTTTGGGGATAAAGGATTTCTAGAGGTCGTTCTCAGCAGAAATATGATCAACTACAACTCTTTCAAGTTTGAGGACAATGACGAGACGAAGGAGAAAACGTTCGATTATAATTCCCAAGAAAGCGAAAACAAACTCAGAATAGAGTACACAAGAAGATCTAATGGATGGAAATTTAATACAGGCATCAATAGTGAATATGATCGCTTTACCATAGACAATTTTGTTGTCCTTCCTTTTGATGAAATATCTTATGCTACTAGACTAGGCTTATGGAGATATGGAGCCTTTGCCCAGGCAAGTAAAAAATTGGCACAGGATCGCATTGTACTTTCCTTGGGTACAAGAATAGACGGGCTGGATTTCAATGAAAGCATGAGAAATCCATTGAACCAATTTTCCCCTAGATTCTCTGCATCATTTAGTTTGGGCAAGAACCTGACCGCTAACTTCAATACTGGTATTTACTATCAGACTCCTACCTACACCATTCTAGGATATAGGGACTCCGACACACAAGAATTGGTCAATCAGGATGTCACCTACATCCAAAACCAGCAATTGGTTGCAGGATTTGCCTATACAACTGAGAACAATCAAAAATTCTCTGTAGAAGGTTTTTATAAACGATATAACAATTATCCCTTCCTTACCCAGCGAGGGATTTCGCTAGCCAACCTAGGTGGAGATTTTGGAATCATTGGAAATGAACCTGCAACTTCTACCTCCCAAGGAAGAGCTTACGGATTAGAATTTCTAGCTCAACAGCGAATATTCAAGGGTTTCTATGGCATTTTAGCTTATACACTTAGCTGGTCAGAGTTCTCTGATGAAGCTGGAAACTTCTCCTTTTCTTCTTGGGACAATAGACATTTGATCAGTTTGACTGCAGGGAAAAAGTTTAAAGGCAATTGGGAGGTTGGTGCCAAATGGAGATTTAATTCCGGAACCCCTTTTACGCCAGCCAATGTAGATTCTTCTGTACAAATCGCCGTATGGAACATAAATGGTCGCGAAATTCCAGATTGGGATTTACTTAATACAGAGAGAATTGCAGCCTTTTCACAGCTTGATATCCGAGTAGACAAAAAATGGTTTTTCGACAAATGGAGCTTGAATCTCTTTATTGATATTCAAAATGTGACAAATGCAGCTATTCCTGGACCTCCTGTTCTGGATGTCATTAGAAATTCAGAAGGCGTCCCTCAGATCAATGAAATGATGCCGAACTCTTATCAATATCAATTTTTAGAGAATAACTTAGGGCTACTCCAACCAACACTCGGGATTGTGGTAACTTATTAAGGCTTAATAATCTTTGGAGCTAATAATTAAAGAGGGCGAATCTAAGATTCGCCCTCTTTAATTTATTCATGTGATTAGAGTCAAAAACTCTAAGCCAATTATTTTACTCTTACAATCTCTCCACTTTTGATCTTTCCAATATACTTTTGAAGCTCTTCTTTCACCACAGGAGAAAGAATGACAACACCTATAATATTTGGAACGGACATCGCAAAGATCATCGCATCAGAGAATCCAGTTACACTTCCCAATGTAGCAGCAGAACCAATTACGACGAATGTACAGAATAGCACTTTGTAGGTAATATCAGCTACATTACTATCGCCAAATAAATAAGTCCAGGCTTTCAATCCATAATATGACCAAGTAATCATAGTAGAGAAGGCAAATAGAATTACCGCAATGGCCAAAATATAGTCAGCAAAAGGAATCTGAGAAGCAAAAGCTCTTGAAGTCAAAACTACTCCGTCGGAAGCATTTGGATCTAAATGGTTGTCAGTAATCACAATCACCAAGGCAGTCATCGTACATACAACTACTGTATCAATGAAGGGCTCAAGTAATGCTACAATTCCTTCACTCGCTGGATTATTCGTTTTTACTGCAGAGTGTGCAATGGAAGCAGAACCTACCCCAGCCTCATTGGAGAAGGCTGCTCTTCTAAATCCTTGGATCAAAACACCAATAAAACCACCAGCAACAGCTGTAGGAGCAAATGCACCTGCAAAAATCTCGCTAAATGCACGAGGTACTTCTCCGAGATTTAATCCGATAATGATAAGAGCAGCTGCAACATAAATTCCTACCATAAACGGTACAATCTTATCTGTTACACTAGCGATACTCTTAATCCCACCAATAATTACCACAGCAACTAAGGCAGCCATTACAATTCCAAAAATCCACCCAGAAACATCCAAATGACTTACATTAACAAATTGCTTATAAGCCTGATTTACCTGGAACATATTTCCACCACCAAAGGATCCTCCGATACACATGACCGCGAAGAAAATGGCAAAAATTCTTCCCAAGCCGCCAAGACCTTTTTCCTTCAATCCCTGGCTCAAATAATACATTGGTCCACCCGAAACTTCACCATCGGCATCAATCTGACGATATTTTACACCAAGTGTACATTCTGCAAATTTGGAGGACATACCCAGCAAACCTGCAATGATCATCCAGAATGTTGCACCTGCTCCACCGATTGAAATTGCAATGGCAACCCCTGCGATATTTCCCAAACCTACTGTTCCAGAAAGTGCTGCAGTCAATGCTTGGAAGTGAGAAACCTCACCTGCTTCATTCGGGTCAGAATATTTTCCTCTAACCACGTTCACAGCAAGGCCAAATTTTCTAATGTTGACAAATCCGAAGTAAAAGGTGAAGAAGGTTGCACCCAATAATAGGATTATAATTACAATAGGGAGAAAGGTGATTTGACTAACCTGGAAGGAATATGTTTTGCCTTCAGCAAAGGAATAGTTTGACGATTCACTCTTTTTCAATTCAAAATCAAAGCCACCAGCTTTTACCTTTCCATTGGCATCAACTGGAACAACTTTCTCATAAGCAACATTGATGGACTTTATCTCATCCCCACTCGTTCCTTCCTGAATAGCAGTATTTGAAAGTTGAAGTTTCTCTAGAATTTCATTTCCACCAGCTGAAACCAGTGATAAAATCAATTGATCCTTTTCGGTATTGTACCCAACCTTATTAACCTGAACATCGAATCCATCCACATTAATGGTGGAACCAAAAGTCACATCTTCTTCAGAAGGATATTTGACAAACATCTGGCCTGAAGCATCTTCGTAAACTTCGAAAACGGTTCCAAAAGATGGTGATTCACCCTTTTCGTAAGAAAGAGTAAAAGGAGGATTATCGAAAAATGACTGGTCAGATCTGTCTTTCCCAACTTCTTTCATGAGGACATCCTCACCAAAAGCTGGTGCATAAAAAACAGTGTTTGTAATGGGGTTTCCAAAAACACCAAAGCCATTGTCAATAATCTGGTCGATTCCGAATCTGGAAATATCTAGTTCCACATTTTTTGTTACGGGCACCGGGGCCACTGGAACTTCCTTGGCAGAATCAACACTTGTGGGTTCTGGGTCTTGTGCAAACGCCGGCATCAAACACGCCAACGACATTAACAAAACCAGGAGTCGTTTATTCATCATTAGATGGACTTAATAGGTTGATATATATGAGTACATTCGCATAAATATATAAGGAAATCACAGTAAATTCCAGTCATACACCTTCAGGAACTCTGGAATTTCTTTGTTGATTTTATATCTTAAATGTTGAAATATCTCAATCCCAAAGCATGAAAAACCTGTTTTATCTGGTCATCATCATATGCCTACCTCTAATTGCTTTCTTCCAATTTCAAAACTGGAGGAAGTTCAATCCTCCATCAGAATACACCGAAGCCATAAGCGCAGAAATAGATCCCAACTATCATGATCAGGATTTACTTCTTTCCTACTATGAAAATCTTCAAAATGCAGCGACCTATGCAAGATATTGCTGGAAAGAATTTAGAGTGGATGTAAAGTCAGAACAGCCCCATTCTCCAAAACATGAGACCTACATCAAAACATATAACCAGTATCTGACTCAGGCACAACTGGCAAAGCAAAAGTTAACGCTTTCAGCCCAACTGAAAGCCAGAGGGTTCTCAAATGAAAACATAAAATCAATTGAAGAAAATGGGGAACTAGTGCCAGCTAGTATACAGAACTCTATGTTGAATAAGACCATTGCCAAGGAAGGAGATAGGAATGCCTTGATTTTTGATGTGCAAAAGAAATTGGTAGAAAGAGGATATGAAATGCCCTTGGATGGATTTTTTAAAACAGAGACTTTAGATGCTCTCATCAAGTTCCAAACAGAATCTGGTATTTTCCCGTCAGGCGAAATTGATACAGAAACCCTTAAAAAATTATTCAACTAAAACGCTAGTCATTATATAAAGGAATAAAAAAGATCCTTTCCTCTCCAAAGCTTAATCCATTATTAGGATTTACAGGAGAAGAAAGGATCTTTTGATTAGAAATAAATCAGACCTTATTCAACTATTTTAATGGCATCGACAAAGTATTTGGTATCTCCCCAAATTGAGAGTTCAATAAACCTCTCCTGGTAATGAAGGTTTACTGTATTTCCATTGTCCATAGCTTCTTTGATTTTTTGGGCGACCTCCTCACTTCCAGGATAAACAGAAAATGCCCACTCATTTGAAGAAGTTCCACCTTCATGGCCTCCTACATTCAAGGTTCCTTCCCAAGTTTTCAGGATCACTCCTTTATAGCTGAATTTTGAAATCTTTCCGGTTCTATTCCCATCACTAAAGGTAGCGAATCTCGCAAAGGTGATATAACCTGCGATGAACAAAAACACGAAAATACCTCCAAAAATCAGGACTCTGCGAAAAATACGTTTAACACGATCCATGGGTTGATTTAATATTAAAGTTGAATTTTTATGCTCGGATGTTTTATGCAAAATAAGTCTTTGTTATCAAGCATTCATGAAATTATCTGAATTTAATTTTTCGATCCATAAAGCCTTATGAATCACCGCCCTTTCCCCATTTTTCTCCTGCTTCTTTTTACCCTGGCACACGCACAAATTGTCAACACAGAAAAACTAAGATTAAACGCAGAAAAGAAAACCTATTATATAGACGGAGATTTTGCCTTAGGACTCACCTCAAATCAAGCAGGTCAGTCAGGAAATTATTCGCTTAGATTTCAATCAGAATGGGAAAAAAATAAGCACCGACTGTTAGGATTTGCAGGAGGAAGCCAAACTAGATTTGTAGGCAGAAGCGAAGGTGCCCTTCCTCAAAATTTTGTCAACAATAGATTTGCCCATCTTAGGTATAATTATGAACTAAGTTCCTCCCTAACTGCAGAGGTGTTTTCCCAAATCCAGTTTAATGAAATTCAACTCATCCGAAATAGATTATTGAATGGATTAGGTACTAGATTTAGACTCCTTGATTCTGATACTTCCTCTCTATTCTTAGGAGGAATAGTAATGTTCGAATATGAAGAGGAATTTAAAAAATCCACTGATCCAGCTCCTTCAAAAATTGATACCATCAATAGAGATGTCCGCTTTAGTGGCTACCTTTCTACCTCTTATGCATTTACCAATTATTTTTCAATAGATCACGTAACATACTACCAACCAATCATCCATAATTTTTCAGATTTCAGAATTAACTCAGAAACTATTCTGAATGTAAATCTCACAACAAACCTTTCCTTCAAAACATTCTTTCAGTTTATATATGACAGCAGACCGCCTGATCCTGCAGTACCAAATATTATGTATCGACTAACCACAGGTTTGGGCTTTTCGCTGTAAAATTTTTATCATTCGGCATGCAAAATATTATCGGAATTCGCAGAGAAGATCTGAGTAAAAAAGGTGAACAAAGAGTCGCAATTGTTCCAGAAATAGTCAAAGATTTAAGTGAAAAGGGATTCTCCTTTCATATTCAAAGTGGGACCCATCCAGAAACACAGGAAGTAAAAAGAGCATTCACGGATCAACAATATGCAGATGCGCATGCCTCTATTACAGAAGACCTATCAGAGGCACAAATTATTTTTGGCCTTAAGGAAATCGAACAACGGTATATTTTGCCCCATAAGACCTATCTTTTTTTCTCTCATACCCACAAAGGTCAAATTAAAAACCGGCCTCTTCTTAAAAATCTTGTTCAGAAGAAAGCGACCCTTATCGATTATGAATTAATCAATCATCAAAAGGGAGGAAGGGTACTGACGGCCTTTACATACTTCGCTGGATATGCTGGAATGATAGACAGTTTATGGACATACGGCAAAAGAATGTCTACTCAAGGAAAAGCCAATCTTTTTTCAAAAATTCCGCAATCCATTGAAAAAGGAAACCTGGACGAAATCAAGAGCCTAATTCATGAATTAGGAATGGAAATAAGGGAAAAAGGAACCTCACCTGATTTACCTCCCCTAATTGTTTGTTTCCTTGGAAATGGAAAAACATCTACGGGTGCTCAAGAAATCTATGATATACTTCCCGTGAAAAAAATTGAGCTGGAAGAACTAGAACATATCTTTGAGGAAGGGGATCGCAGGAATGTATACAAACTGGTACTGGATATTCCAAAGATGTTTAAGCTTCGCTCGTCTTCTCCTTATATAGACAAAGACTTGAGCAAAAAGGAAATTATTCAATTATACTTCGAAGAACCTCACCACTTCAAGTCTGCCCTTAAAGCTTATTTCCCTTATATCTCAATTCTCATGAATTGCATTCTCTGGTCCCCAAAATATCCGAGAATGTTAAGCAGAGACCAAGCCGCAGATTGGTATAGAAATGATCAGACATTAAAGGTAGTTGGAGACATTACTTGTGATCCTGAAGGATCGATCCAATTTTCAAAAGAAACTTGGATCGACGATCCTGTATTTATTTATGATCCGATTAAGAGAATTGAACAAGCTGGATTTGACGGTGACGGAATTGCAGTAATGGCAGTAACAAATTTACCATGTGAATTTCCTGCAGATGCAAGCAAGCAATTTGCCAATGAGTTATTTCCTTTCTTACCAGCTATCCTACTTGCCAACTATGAAGCAGAAACAATAGATCAAGCTGGATTACCTAGAGAAATAAGAGAGGCTACCATTTTATGGCGTGGTGAGCTAACTGATAAGTATTCTTATATGCAAGAGTTCCTAAATGACTAATTTTCAGATACTTATATGATTCTGAAGTTAAATTTCAGAAATATCCACTGTTTTTCCGGCCGAGAAATGTAAGCTCGGCCGTTTTATTTTTCTTATTTTACTGATTATCAACAAGTTTCAAGTGGATTCTATTCGGGTTCGAGATAATCCATCCTCATTTTTCTAGATTCCATCTATAAAAGGAGCCCATTTACCCTCTGAGAATCTGCTATTTACATTAAGATAATCCTCAATGGTCAGATATTTAATTGTCGTGACCCATTTTCAACGATAAAAGGGCCTGAGAATTGGCTAAAACATAGCTTTCTGAAGCACTATGCATATATAAAAAGCCTGAATGGAGAGAATAGGAGGGTATAGAGTTATCCCCATCCTTGTTAATAATGAGTTAACACACTGATTCCCAGTCCTGGTTTTTCCACACTTATTCACAGGATTTTGTGTACGAAAAGAAATCTTGGTGAATTCCATTATTCACACCTATGTTGATTTCTTTAATTTTGGTGGATAAAGAGAACTTATCAATATGCAAGAGGAAAACTTCAGAAAATAATCACAGCTTTATCCACCGAGGATCAAGATTTTTTTTCAGCTTTCCACCTTTTCCACTTATGTGTGAATATCTTCAATAATTATTAAAATTCTTACATCACTTTTATGGTCTTGATTAATCCTAAAGAATTATATTTCATAGATAGAAGTAGTTTGATCCCTTATTTTTCAAAGAATTAGCGTGATAGAATGACAAACAGCCAAACTAATTCTTACATCAAATAATTAATTCAAAAATAGAATAATTATGAATTATAATCATGTGGATAACAAGCACATAACCTTGGGATAACATTCACTGCAAGAAAATTGAGGAAATTTTATCCCACTTTTCCACGCCACCATTACTAATACTATTCTTTTTTTCTTTTTTAAATACAGAGTATAAATAGAAGGATTTAAAAACTGTGAAGAAGTCCTTTCAAAAGATTGTCAAATTGAATAGCCAATTTCTAGATTGATGTGAAAAGTATTTCAAATTTCAGAAGGAGTTGAGTATTCCACCAGAGAGGTAAATTTTTCCCCATCAGAATCTCTGTGGATAAAACTGGGACTTAATTCAATATCTCATAAAATATAACTGATTATCAAGAGTCTATACTGAAACAATTTTGTTGAGAAATCTGTAGATAAGGTGTGCAAAACCGCATTTCAAAAATGCGCCAGTTTTTCGGAGAAAGATTAATCCGTATGTTTGAAATCCTTCTCCAAAAAATTGGATCAGATTTTTATCGACAACTCATGTTTGACCTCCGTCAGACATGCTGGAAGCTATCACGTTAGTTTTACATGAAGCCATTACACGAAGAATTCAAATCTGCCTATACTTCCGTCTCATCTCTTGGTGAGTTTGGACTCATTGATCATTTGACAAAAGAATTTTCATTACAAAAAGAATCCACGATAAAAGCCATTGGCGACGATGCTGCTGTTTGGAAACCTGGAAAAAATAAAGTCCAAGTTATCTCCACAGATTTACTGATTGAAAATGTTCATTTTGACTTAAGCTATACGCCATTACGCCATTTGGGATATAAATCTGTGGTGGTGAATGTCAGCGATATTGTGGCTATGAACGCAAGGCCAACAGGGATTACCATCAGCATTGCGATTAGCAGTAGATTTTCTCTTGAAGCTCTCGAAGAATTTTATGCTGGGATTAGGTTAGCTTGCGAACATTACAAAGTTGATTTGCTAGGAGGTGATACATCAAGTTCTAATCAGGGCTTGATGATTTCAGTTACTGCTGTAGGAGAAGCGAATGAAAATGAAGTTGTCTATCGAAAAGGTGCTCAACCTAAAGACCTAATCTGCGTCTCTGGAAATCTTGGAGCTGCTTATGCTGGGTATTTGGTAATGGATAGAGAAAAGGCGGTTTTTATGAAGAATCCGGAACTTCAACCAGATTTATCTGATTATGACTATGTTGTGGGTCGCCAATTGAAACCTGAAGCAAGGTTAGACATCATCCAGGAATTGGAAAAAAGAGACATTGCGCCTAGCACCATGATTGACATCAGTGATGGGCTGGCAAATGAACTTCATCATATTTGTATACAATCTAAAAGAGGTTGTAACATCTATTCCCATAAACTTCCGATAGATTGGCAGACAAATAAAGTTGCAGAAGAATTCAATATTGGCGTCACTGCCTTTGCTTTAAATGGAGGAGAGGATTACGAACTTTTATTTACGGTACCCATTTCAGATTTTCCGAAAATTAAAGATATGCCTGATGTGACCATCATAGGTAACATTACAGAAGATGAAGGTGTGCTGCAGGTTATCCTTGAGTCAGGTCAAGCAATCGATATTGAAGCACAGGGTTGGAACCATTTCACTTCACAAGAATAATCAACAAGAGAAATTCTGTATATGAAAAAGATCATTTCCTATAACGTTAATGGTATTAGAGCTGCCCAGAAGAAAGGATTTTATGACTGGTTGAAGGAAGAGGATCCTGATATCATTTGTCTTCAAGAATCCAAAGCTCAACCAGAGCAATTAACCGAGGAAATGTTGAACCCTCCAGGTTATCATGGATATTGGCATTCTGCGGAGAAGAAGGGATATAGTGGTGTAGTTATTTTCTCTAAGGAAGAGCCAAAACACGTAGAAGTAGGAATGGGAGTTCAGAAGTTTGATATGGAAGGTCGCGTCCTACGAGCTGATTATGAAAATTTCTCTGTTATTTCACTTTATCTTCCTTCTGGTTCTAGTGGGGATCATAGACAGGCGATGAAAGATGATTTTTTAATCGACTTTAAGCCCTACATACAAAACCTAATCAAAGAAATTCCGAATCTTATTATATCAGGGGACTATAATATATGTCATACAGAGATTGACATTCATGATCCTGTTAGAAATAAGAAGAGTTCAGGCTTCTTGCCTCATGAAAGAGAATGGATGACTTCTTTTATTGAAGAAGTAGGAATGGTTGATTCTTTTAGGAAGTTCCATAGTGAGGGAGATCATTATACGTGGTGGAGTTATAGAACTCGTGCACGTTCCTCCAATAAAGGTTGGCGGATTGATTATCAGATGCTATCTCCTTCTATTGCAGACAAGTGTACAGGAGCTAGTATCCTATCTGATGTCGAGCATTCTGACCATTGTCCTATTTCTATCAGTATGGATCTATAGAGTGAAAGCTGCATAAATTATAAGCCCTTACCTTTTGAGGCTATTCTGTTTGGGAATTCCATCCTTTGTTCTGAAATTATAGTATATACACCCACCATACTTGTAGAATAGCCCAACCCTAATGATTGAAACTAGTTTTCAATTCTAGAGCTATTTTTTCGTGCGAATAATTGAATCAGGTTTAGTAGAATGAATCAACATCAAGAAACCTTGAATCGGCGACTAGAGAATTTTCGTCGAAAGTATTACTCTGATAAGATTATCAGAGGGAGCTTGCTTCTTGTGATGATCATAGCATCCATTCTTTTTGTGGTGCTCATGAGTGAAGCAATTTTTGGATTTTCCTCAAATGTAAGGACTGGACTTTTCTATGGGCTCAGTCTCTCTTTTTTATGTGTCCTAGGATATATGGTGCTTTGGCCCGTATCTCAACTATTTAATTTGACCCGGAATATTTCGGACTGGCAAATCGCAAGTTTGGTTCAGAAATTTTTTCCAAATATCAATGATAAGTTGACCAACTTCCTTCAGCTTCGTGAAAAGGAATTTGAAAGAGGCAGTTTGACCGAAGCTGCCATTAACCAGAAGGCTTCAGAAATTTCTCCTGTTCCTTTAAGTTCTGCGATAAATCTGAACATCAATTGGAAGTATGTTTGGTTGCTTCTCATTCCTTTGTTACTCTTTGGAATAACCTATCTGATGAACCCTGCTCTTTTGGCAACTTCATCCTCTCATTTGATCAATTACGACAAAGAATTTATTCCGCCCCCACCTTTTGCGATAAATGTAGGAACTATACCCAGTGAGGTTATTTCAGGTGAAGATTTAAAACTTTCGGTTGAGGTTTCAGGGGATCAACTTCCTTCTGAGCTTTTTGTGTTTTTGAAGAATGATGAGGAAGAAGGAAGTCAGTACATTGACTATAGCTTGAAAAAAATCTCGGCTACCAAGTTTGAGTACTCTTTAAGTGAGGTAAAAAATGATCTTTCCTTTTATATAGGTAATCCAGAATTAAAATCCGAGAATTTTGCAGTTAAGGTCCTAAAAAGGCCTTACATCAAAAACTTTGGCGTTACCATCCAATATCCTGCCTATACGGGTTTAGCTCCTGAAAAACTTGAAGATAATATTGGAGATTTCAAGGTATTGAAAGGATCCAAAGTTACCTGGACACTTTCACCACAGGGAGATATAAAAACGGCTGAGATGTTAGTGTCTAATCAGAAACCTATTCCATTTTCAGCAGTGGATGAAGGAAATGAATTTAAGAAGACCTTATCTCTATATAATGAATTAGAGTACAAGATTTCCTTAGAAGGAAATTCCAGTATTCGAAACATTGATACAGTAAAATACAGAGCCGGGATTGTTCCGGATAGGTTTCCATCGGTTTATGTCTTTTCTCCAAATAATGACTTTCTCATTGATTTGGATCCGGTGATGCCACTTGAATTAGAAATTGCTGATGATTTTGGTTTCTCAAATTTGAAGCTGATGTACCGCTTCGTTAAGTCTGGTGGAACAAGTGAAGTGAGTGAAAATTATAAAGAATACGACTTAGGCTTTGATCGAAATGTACTACTTCAGCAAATGGGGTATCAAGTTGATTTAACTGCACTTGGACTTACTGAGGGTGATGAGCTAGAATACTTCATCAAGGTATGGGACAATGACGGCGTTTCCGGAGCAAAAGCTACCACCAGTGCTACCTACAAAGTTATCTACCCTACCCTAGATGCAAAATATGATGAGATTTCTGAGCAACAAGACGAGGTCAAAAATGACCTTAAGAAATTAAAGGAGAACTCAGAATCTTTGAAAGAATCTTATAAGAAGATGCAGGAAAAGCTTCTGAATCAGAAGAAACTCTCATTTGATGATAAAAAGGAACTTCAGCGCATGATCCAAGAGCAGAAGGAAATGATGAAGCAGTTGGAGGAAACCCAGGAAAAATTTGAGGAAGCGAAAGATCAGTTGGAAGAGAATGAAATGATTTCTGAGCAGACTCTTCAGAAATTTGAAGAGCTGAATGAGTTTATGGAGGAACTGGATAATCCAGAACTCGAAGAAATGTTAAAAGAGATTGAGGAAAAACTAGAAGATCTGGATATGCAGTCGATCATGGAAAAGATGGAAAATCTCCAGATGAACGATGAAGATATTCAGCAAAGTCTCGAGAGGACCCTCGAATTATTGAAACAACTTGAAGTACAGCAAAAGATAGACGAGGTTCGCAATAAGCTTGATCGCTTAGCTGCCAAACAACAGGTACTTGAGGAGAAAACCAGTGAGGCAGAATCCTCAGAAGAGATGGACAATTTGGGTGATCGTCAGGAAGACCTGAATCAGCAGATGGATGATATCAAAAAAGACCTTGATGATTTGAAGGATCTTAAGGACGATACAAAGAGTCCCGATGATGAGAAGATGGACTCGATGGATGAGAAGAGTGAAGAAACCAAGGAAGAGATGGAGAATGCTTCTGAGCAGATGGATAAATCCTCTGAGTCCATGAAAGACGGTGGAAGGAAGAATAAGAAGTCCGCTCAACAACAGAAGCAAGGAGCGAGTGAATCGCAGAAAAAGGCTCAAGAAAAGATGAAAGAGTTATCTCAAGAGCTAAGTGAAATGCAGACTGAGATGATGAGTGGCCAAGATCAAGAGAATCTTGAAGATTTGAGAGAACTCTTAGAAAACCTCTTGAAATTATCTTTTGATCAAGAAGACTTGAGGAATGAAGTTGGGGAATTAAAGTATGGCGATCCTGCTCTGAAAGAGAAGAGTCAGCAACAGAAGAAACTCCAAGATGATATGGAGTTGGTTGAGGATAGCCTACAATCTCTGGCTAATCGGGTGTTTGAGATTCAGAAATTTGTACTGGATGAAAGCAAGGGTATAACAGAGAGTATGAAGAAATCTCAAATCTTTTTCCGTAAGAAGCACGTAGACTTCATCACCCAGAACCAGCAAGAGGCAATGACAGGTATGAATAACCTGGCTAACATGCTTTCCGATATCATGAAACAGATGCAGGAAAATATGAAGAATGCTATGCAGGGTAATGGAATGTGCAATAAGCCCGACGGCTCAAAGCCAAATATGCAGGGACTTGGAGAGAAGCAGCAGCAGCTCAATAAGCAGATGGAACAAATGATGAAGTCCGGAAAAATGCCGGGATCGAAGCTTCAGGAAATGGCAGCTCAACAACAAGCAATTCGCAAACAGTTGCAGGATGCCATGAAGAAATTGAAAGGAAGCGGAGGGAAGAAGCCACTGGGGAATATGGATAAGATCATGCAAGATATGGTTCAATCCGAAACAGATCTTGTAAATAAGAAACTGACCGAAGAAACGATGAAGCGTCAGCAGCAGATTTTGAGTAGACTTTTGCAGGCTGACCGTTCCGTTAGAGAAAGAGAATTGGATGACAAAAGAGAGTCCAAGACTGCCAAACTATTAGATAAAAAGTCTCCTGAAGAGTTATCTCTAGAGGAGTACAAAAACAAAATTCGTCAGGAATTATTAAAATCTAATAAGTTGGAATATTCAAGTGATTTCCTAATATTGATTGAGCAATATTTTAAAAAGCTAGAAACTGCGAATGAGTAGCCCATCAGAAACCCGTAAGCTGCTATATAAGCAATTGATCCTTCCTTCTAGTCATGATATCATTCATGACGTTGAAGCTGTGATTGATGAGATCCGTGCTGAACTAGAGTTCAAAGAAGATGTGTATGGCAATGTTATGGTTGCTGTAACTGAAGCTGTCAACAACGCTGTCTTCCATGGAAACAAAGAAGATGGAAATAAGAAAGTTTTCATCGACTTTGAAGTCATCAACAAATACCGATTGGTTGTACGAGTAAAAGACGAAGGTATAGGCTTTGATCCTAATGCCCTCCCCGATCCAACTGCTCCTGAAAATATTGTCAATATTGGAGGCCGAGGTGTCTTCCTTATGCAGCAATTATCTGACGAACTTAATTTCTCAGATGACGGAAGGGTCTCAGAAATGGTATTTAATATCTGATGGGAAATATCTCTTATCACTACGAGGTAGAAAATTTTGAACATATAAAAGAGGATCTGGTTTCAAACTGGATCCTCTTAGTCATTAGTAGTCATAAGGGTGAATTAGGTGAGCTAACCTATGTATTCCTTTCAGATGATGATCTTCTTGATATGAATAAAAAGTATCTCGATCACGATTACTATACGGATATACTCACCTTTCCTCATAATCCTGATTCATCCCTGATTAGTGGAGACATATTTATTTCCATTGACAGGGTTAAGGAGAATGCTTTGAGCTTTAATGAGAGTTTCCTAGATGAATTAAACAGAGTTATGATTCATGGAGTTCTACACCTATTAGGCTTTGATGATCATGGAGAGAATGAAAAGGAGATGAGGTTTAAGGAATCAGAAGCCTTAAATTTGAGAAATTTTTAATGTTCCACGTGGAACATTGTCTTTGTGAATTCGTGTATAATGTGAGTGTTCCACGTGGAACACACTTACCTAGTAATTAGATAAACATGTTTCCAGAATACGATGTGGTTGTAGTTGGAGCTGGACATGCAGGATGTGAAGCCGCAGCTGCAGCAGCAAACATGGGGATGAAGGTAATGCTGGCCACCATGAACATGAATACCATTGCCCAAATGTCATGTAATCCAGCAATGGGAGGTGTAGCAAAAGGGCAACTGGTAAGGGAAATTGATGCGTTGGGTGGTTACTCGGGGATCGTTACTGATGAAAGTATGATCCAGTTCAGGATGCTAAATAGATCCAAGGGGCCAGCTATGTGGAGCCCAAGAGCCCAAAGTGATAGAATGCGCTTTGCCGAAAAGTGGAGACTGATGCTAGAGCAAACTCCGAATGTAGACTTTTGGCAGGAAATGATCGTTGGATTGGTGGTAAAAGGAGATCGTGTAACAGGGGTGAAAACACAATTAGGACTTGAGATTCCAGCCAAGTCTGTTGTGCTAACCAATGGTACCTTCTTAAATGGGCTCATTCATATTGGTGAAAAACAATTTGGTGGGGGCCGTTCAGGTGAAAGGGCTGCAGTTGGAATAACAGCTCAATTGCAGGAACTCGGCTTTGAAAGTGGAAGGATGAAAACAGGGACTCCACCAAGAGTAGACGGCAGAAGTATCAATTGGGATATTATCGAGGAGCAGCCTGGAGATGAGAATCCGTCTAAATTTTCTTTCTCAGAAACTAAGCCGCTTACACGTCAGGTTCCCTGCCATATCACATACACCAATACCAAAACCCATGATGTTCTGCGTGAAGGCTTTGACAGAAGCCCCATGTTTAATGGCAGAATTAGAGGATTAGGTCCAAGATATTGTCCCTCTATTGAAGATAAGATCAATAGATTTGCTGACAGGGAAAGGCATCAATTGTTCCTCGAACCAGAAGGGTGGAATACAGTAGAGGTATATGTAAATGGTCTATCTTCTTCCTTGCCAGAAGATGTTCAGTTTCGTGCCATGCAAACTATTCTTGGATTAGAAGACGCAAGAATGTTTCGTCCGGGTTATGCCGTAGAATATGACTTCTTCCCCCCTACCCAATTGAAATTATCCTTGGAAACTCAATTGGTTAGGAATCTATTTTTCGCTGGTCAGATCAATGGAACTACCGGATATGAAGAAGCTGCGAGTCAAGGATTGATAGCTGGGATTAACGCGGCTAGGAAAGTTCAGGATGAAGATCCTTTTATTCTTAAGAGAAATGAAGCGTATATAGGTGTTCTAGTTGATGATTTGGTAAACAAAGGGACAAAGGAACCTTATAGAATGTTTACTTCAAGAGCTGAATATCGTACGCTACTTAGACAAGATAATGCTGATCTGAGACTGACAGAGCATGGTTATAAGATTGGGTTGGCTTCTGAGGAGAGGTACCAAAGAATGCTCAATAAGAAAGAATGGGTTGAAAAATCGAATAAGATCATTCAAGAAACTAGTATTGCACCTGATGAAATCAATGGATATTTAACGTCCATCAAGAGTTCTCCTCTTCGTCAGAAAGTGAAAACGGTAAGCGTTCTTACAAGACCTGGGGTAAAACTTGAATCACTTATTGATGCAAGTACTGCTCTTAAAGAAGCATTTGTGGAAGTGGATCAGGAGGTAAAGTCTCAATCTGAAATTCAGCTCAAGTATGCTGGGTATATAAAGAAGGAACGTGAATTGGCTGAAAAAATGATGAGACTAGATGATATTCAAATTCCAGCTGACTTTGATTTCCGTTCGTTAGCCTCTCTTTCAAATGAAGGAAAAGAAAAACTTTCTCAAATAAGACCACAAAGTCTGGGGCAGGCTTCAAGAATTAGTGGAGTATCCCCAGCTGATATTTCAGTTCTGATGATTTACATGGGGAGATAGTCCCGTCACCTGAGAATTTGATAGACTGTATAAGGATACAGGACCCTTGATTTTATCAAATTCTCAGGTGACTTCTTGATCCTATTTTTCTGAAATGATTGATTGTATTTTGTTGATTTTCAATTAATTATTTCGATTTTTTGCTTCTGAAATCGTGGTCCACTTTTCGTCACAATCTCAGACATTTTATAACTATAATTGGAAATTTTTATCTCCATGCTAACTAACAATACTTTTACCGAATCGAATGGCAAATGGACATATTCCGCTTGTCCGTCATGTGGTTCAAGCGATCTGTTGTCTATTTTTTATGCTAAAGATTATACTGTTAGTCAGGAGAGTTTTGAAATTTTAGAATGTCAAAATTGCTCGCTTCGCTTTACTCAGAATATTCCCTCCCCTTCTAAGATTGGACCGTATTATCAATCTGAAGAATACATTTCACATACCAATACAAATAAGGGTATTGTTAACCAACTTTATCAGCTTGTTAGGAATTACACCCTTGGTCAGAAATTGAAAACTGTCCAAAAAGTAAGCGGATTGGGAAAGGGAAGAATTCTTGATATTGGATGTGGTACGGGTGATTTTCTTGGCACCATGAAGAATGGAGGATGGGATGTTCTTGGATTAGAGCCAGATGATAATGCCAGAAAAATGGCCGTTGAAAATCATGGCATTCTAGCTTTCCCCTCAGATGAGCTATTTAATTTGGAAGACAATTCTTTTGACGTTATATCTATGTGGCATGTTCTAGAACATGTTCATGAACTTCATAAATACCTGGAAAAAATTCGCTCTCTTCTAAAGCCTTCTGGAACTTTGCTTATCGCAGTACCAAATTACACGTCAGGTGATGCTTCCCACTATCAGCACGAATGGGCAGCTTATGATGTTCCAAGACATTTATATCATTTCTCTCCTACTGGGATGGAAGGATTATTGAATCAGCATGGTTTCAAATTGGATAAAATGAAACACATGGTTTTTGACTCCTTCTATGTAAGTCTGTTGAGTGAAAAATATAAATCAGGAAAAGTAAAGTTGATTGGAGGATTTCTGAATGGATTCTCTTCCTTTTTGAAGGCCATGGGTAAACCAGAGAATTGTAGTTCTGTCTTATACATTTTTAAGAAGGAAGATTGATAGTCTAGTATAAGCCCATTCCCTCTCCTACTTCAAGTAATTTATGAACAGCTTTTTTTCCCTGATCCCCCAGAGAAACAGAATATTCATTTACATATAGATCAATGTGAGATTGCATTACTTTTTCATCCATCTCTTGGGCATGTGTTTTCACAAATTCTTTTGATGCTTCAGGATTAGAAAAGGCATATTGTACACTTTCTCGCATAAGAGAATTAAGTTTCTCTACAACGTCAATTCCTAACTCTTTATTTGCAACGATTGCTCCCAGTGGTATGGGCAATTGTGTTTTACTTTCCCAATATTCGCCAAGGTCTTGAATCAATTGCAAGCCATGATCTTGATAAGTAAATCTATTCTCGTGGATGATTACTCCAGCCTCAACTTCTCCACTCAAAATTGCTGGCATAATTTCATGAAAGAGAAACACCTTTTTATGGGTTATGTTAGGACTGAAGTAACCCAGTAGAAGATTGGCTGTTGTATGTTTTCCTGGAATAGCAACAGCTAGATTTCCTTGTTCAATTTCCTCGGCGGATAAAGGACTTTTGGATATGAGTAAAGGACCACAATTGTGACCTAGTGCACTACCAGAATTGAGAAGATGATATTGCTCACGTACTCGGCCGTAGGTATTATATGAAATTTTCACCATATCAAGTTCACCCTCAGAAGCCATCTTATTTAGGTGGAGTATATCTCCTAGGATGATTTCAAATTCAAAACCTCCTGTATCAATTTTTCCATTGACCAGGGCATCAAACATGAATGTATCATTAGGGCAAGTACTGAAACCAAGTTTTATCTTCATTCCTTTTCTTTTCACAAACGAATGAAATCAAACTTAGTTTTCCTAGATTAATAAATCTGGCTGAGAATGAACCAAAGGAATTTTATTATCAGAAGGTTCTGAGGATGGATTGACATGATAGCCGTAGATCTCAAACTTTTCTAGCTGATGAAATAAGTCTTTGTAAAAACAGTGTACTCCGTCTGTTTGCTCAAAACTCATTTCGTGAAAAACTTTGACTGCTTTCTTAGTCTCTGGAATACACTGGAATATAATTTCTGGATCACCTAAATCTCCAGATATAGCTACTATTTCTTTTTCGTCTTCAAATAAGAATCCGTAACTCTGCATGTTTTTTACATGAAGTCCAAAAGTATTAATGGCTCTAACTTCGGGAACTTCTTTAATGGGGACGAATTCTACGTATTGTTCCACGTTTCCAAGGCCAATAGACAAATAGTTCATCAAGCTCCGTTTAAAAAACTCGTCTGGATAAAGAATTTTAGTCTTCTGGCTTTTATTGAGAAAGAAAGTGTGATGGAGAATTGTGGTACATAGACTTCCTACATGATCATCGTGAAAATGAGTGATCAAAATATAATCTATGTCATCAATCAAATTATTTCTCCTCAGGACGGGATATACTGTATGGCCGCAATCTACTAAGATGTTTTTGCCATTAAGAACTATCCACATGGCAGAATTTCCGATTTTAAAATCGAATGCTCCGCCAGTTCCAAGAAATTTGACCGTCATAGAGAATTCTCTTTAGGGTGAATACAAACATTCTTTCTCATAGACTTCGTATTCAATTAGAAGCAAGTTACAATTAGAATTTGTAACTTTTCATGCTTATATAAAAGAAAAGCTGTCAATTATGATCCAATCCATGACCGGTTATGGTTCGGGTAAAACTTCTTCCTCGAATTTTAATGTAACTGTAGAACTCAAATCCCTAAATAGTAAATACCTCGAACTACAGTTGAAGTTACCCAGGGTCTACATGAAATACGAGCAAAAGCTTCGTTCTGGCTTGACAGAGCAGTTGGGTAGAGGGAAAATAACTATGCTGTTTAATATCGAGGTTCTATCTGGAGAAAAGAGAACTTTGAATATTAACAAGCAGTTGGTTAAGAAGTATTTGGATGAACTGAATGACCTGGCGGATTACCTAAATATTCCACCTACACATAATCTTGACTTATTATTAAATCTTCCAGAAGTAATTCCTACTGAAATTGATCACGAAGATCCAGAAGAATGGAAATTAATTGAGCAAGCTACTTTGTTGGCAGTTCAGGAATTGATTCGGAGTAGAAAAGAAGAAGGTGCTGCTTTGGATAGGGATTTGGCTTCTAGGGTTCAAGCGATATCTGAAAACCTTGAAGAGATCAAGGTTTTAGCTCCTAAAAGACTAGAGCACGTTCGGTCAAGAATTGAGCAAAGCTTAGAAGATATTAAGCACAAAGTAGAAGCCGATCCTAATCGATTTGAGCAAGAATTGATATTTTATATTGAAAAATATGATATCAATGAAGAAATAGTCAGGCTTACCCAACACCTCACCTATTTTGAAGAACTTAGATCTGCTGAAAAAAATACAGGTAAACAGATGCAATTCTTAAGTCAAGAAATGGGAAGGGAAATCAACACGATTGGTTCAAAGGCTAATGACGCTAAAATTCAACGTCATGTAGTAAGGATGAAAGAGGAGTTAGAAAAAATTAAAGAGCAAGTACTGAATATACTATAAGAAAAGGCGGATCATTATTGATCCGCCTTTTTAAATTATTCTCCTTTATAATTGGGTTTTCGTTTCTGAACGAAGGCTGATATTCCTTCAAAGAAATCGTTTGATTTAAAATTTTCCCCTTGGCTTATTGCTTCCATTTCTAATCCAGCGGCTAGACCTTGTTTGATGGCAACTCTCAAGTTTCGCTTAGTATTTCGAATGGCTATAAATGGACCCTCCTTTAAAGAATTGGCCAAATTTCTTACATACTCATCAAGCTCCGAATCTTCAATGACCTGATTGACCAAGCCTAATTTTTCTGCTTCATCAGCCATGACCATTTTATTCAAGGCCATAAGCTCAAGAGATTTGTGGTACCCCAATCTTTCAGGCATAAAATATGCTCCTCCCCCATCACTAGAGAGTCCAATTCTTGTGAAAATCTGACTAAACTTTGAGGTAGTAGATGAGTAAATAAGATCACATGCCAGAACAAAGTTGAAAGCTGCCCCAACACAATTTCCTCGGACTTTAGCAATGAATATTTTATCCATTTCCCTCATGGCCATGACCATGGGATTATAGTTATTTCTCAGGAATTCAGTTACATCAAACGGTTGACCGTTTACAAGATTGGGATCCAAGTCCGCCCCAGCACAAAAGTGATCTCCATCTCCGGTTAAGATAACAACCCTTGAATCATCATCCTTGCAAGAAAGAATGGCATTTTTTAACTCAGTAGCCATGGGGTTACTGATAGCATTTCTCCTTTTGGGATTTGAAATGGTAATCGTAGTTACTTGATTATCTCTTGTAACAAGAATTTGACCTGAGGTTGTAGTAGTATCCATTATTGCTTATTCAGTGGTAATAAAGTATGCATGCATACCTAATAAATATATGAAATTTCTCCCCTCTTTGAGAACAAACTTGATATAAACTTTATCTGTCTTATTGATGCAGTGTAGGGACAAAATCCTTAATTTTAGAATAAATTAAAGATAGAAGTATGAGTGTGCTAAAGTTAAAAATGGCTACAGATCCTTCATGGGTGAAACATGTTGTAGAAGGGAATATTGAGGAAATTTTGACTGATCATGCTTATTGTGAACAAAAAGCAGCTTCTTCTGCCATTTCTTTAATTGTTCAATATCCTGAATTTCCTGACTTGGTGGAGAAAATGTCTGATTTAGCTCAAGAGGAAATGGGGCACTTCAGAATGGTTTTTAGGGAGATTCAGAAAAGGAATTTGACTTTAGGAAGAGAAAGGAAAGACTCCTATGTGAATGAATTGGTAAAATTCATCAAGGTAAAGGGTAAAGGAAGAGAAGAAGCCCTGGCAGATAAGTTACTTTTCTCTGCAATGATTGAAGCGAGATCATGTGAGAGATTTAAGGTACTTTCTGAAAATATTGACGATCAGGAATTGTCAGTGTTCTATCACAAGTTGATGATTTCTGAGGCCAGACATTATACCATGTTTATTTCTTTAGCCAGAACACTGTGTCCCAACATCGATATTGATAGCAGATGGGAAGAATTTCTCGAGTTTGAAGCGGATGTAATTTCTCGCTATGGTAAATCTGAAAGAATTCATGGATAAGTCTATTTCCAATTGGAAAGACTTTGATCGTAATACTGAATTAAGATCTGATTATCCAATCTGTTGATTTCTACATCTCGTTTTTTTGTGTCCTTATCAAATTCAAATAAAGAAGGCACCAAGCCTGGTGTCAAATATCTCAAGTTAAAGCTGGAATCATTATTTGAAATATAATCCTGAAGCTTAGCTATTTTTTGAGGAAGACTGTCGCCAATTTTATTTGAGTCAAAAGTATCAGATGATTTGATTCCCAAATTGAATCCCCATTCGCCAAATGCTGGAACATAGGTTCGATAAGGGAAATGTTGATTGAAAACTGAGCCCAGTGTCGCATGAATTGACCAGAATACTTTAGGTGCGTGATAGGGAGAGGTACTTTGCGTTACGATGGTTCCTCCTACCCCCATTCTCTTTTCGATAATGTTGTAAAATGATTGACTGTATAATTTTCCCAAGGCTGTATCATGGGGATCGGGTAAATCAACAATGACAACAGAGAAAAAGTCGGTACTGTTCTCCAAGTACTTATAAGCATCAGTATTAACAATTTCTACTTTTGGATTCAATAATGATCCCTCATTTAATCGTTGAATAATTGGATGATTCATACCTAGGTCTGTCATTTGTTGATCAAGGTCAACCAAGGTAACCTTCTGAACATCAGAATACTTGAGAACTTCCCGTGCTACTAAACCATCACCACCTCCTAAGATTAACACATGCTCTCTATTTTGGGAAAGAATCATAGGGACATGAACTAGGGCCTCATGATATCGGTATTCATCCTTAGAAGAAAATTGGATACTCCCGTTGATGAATAAGCGTACATCATCCTTCATTCGAGTGATAACCAATTTTTGATAAGGAGTTTGTTGTGAGTAAAGAACAGGATCCTGATATAGATTTTTTTCAAATAGGCTGACGAGTTGGAAGGAGAAAATCAATCCAATCAATAGGAGAAATTGAGCGAGCCAACTGATTGCGAACAATTGCCTATAATTTGGGAGTTCTTCTCTGAATTGCCAGGAATTCATGATTGCAACAGATACATTCAGCATTCCGATTAAAAATGCAGTTTTCATTGTACCAAAGATGGGGAGAAGGACAAGTGGGAATAGTAGCGAAGCAATCAATGCACCCAGGTAGTCAAATGACAATACGTTGGACACGGCATTTCTTAAATCCTCATATTTTCGAATGATTCTGGTAAGAATGGGAATTTCAAGTCCGATGATGGCTCCAAGTATCCCAATCAATAGAAAAACTACAGCATAATAATATGGTGTAAGCGAAAAGGCGAGGTATAAAATGAAAGTAGATAATCCTCCCATTATTCCTAGGATCAATTCAAAACGAATAAACCAGGCCAGTAAATCTTTTTTGAAGAATCTGGACAAATATGAACCTACTCCCATAAAGGAAAGAAACAATCCTATAATGATGGAAAAGTGAAGAATACTAGAACCCTGGAAATAGGAAGAAATGGTACTAATTAGGAGTTCGTAAAGAATTCCACAGATAGCAATAACGAAAACGGAAACGAGTAGAATGGGACTCTTCGAAATTGTTGATTCTTTTGTATGCTGTAATTCTTCAGTTTCAATCATTGGGCTTCGAATAAAGCTGGAGATAAAAATCATAGACTGCTGCCTTCATCACTGATTCAGAAGCCTTCATTCTGATTCTTTTTGAGAGTATCGATGATTTACTGTCCTGCTCCAGATTATAAATCATATTATAAAAAAGAAATCCTTGCTTAGGCGTTAAAACATAGTAAAGACTGTAAGGAAGTACAGGAGGAAAAATAAAACCAGCTCCAAGTGTCAAGTTTTTACTTTTCCGGTTTTCAGAAACGGAGATACCTCCAGTAGATATGATATAAGGAGTTCCAAATTCCTCTACTAGTTGGAGAATTTCATTATGGAATAAACTAATTAATTGAAGCTTACCATGATTTTCTTTTTCGAAGATCCATAATTTCAGACTGGCCATTTGATTGAATCTATCTGTATCATGGGATTGAAAATTGGAAGGTGAAATGATTGTATAATTACTTCCCTTCCTTTCTCCATATTGGTGAAAGAAACTTAAAAGTTGTTGTTGGAAAATTTTTGAAGACGAATACTGTAGTGCTGTTTCTTTCCTATCATCGTAATGTAGAAAGAAGGGATCTACAATTACAGCGGATTCTATTCCAAATTTATGCCCCTGGACTTTTTTCTTTTTAATGGAATTGATATCTCCTGGAATAGAAGGATTTAGACTTTCAATTGGCAAAAAGGGAATGGATACTTGAGCTTGCTCAAAAATCTGTTTAAAGAGCCCATCTTCGAGTGAAAATTTTAAAGCTCGCTTAAAAAGACCCAAAGAAGAGGTATCTGACTGATTATTTTGAAAATAAGGCGGTTTGAAAAAGTCCTTATTAAATTCAAAAATAATATCATTTAATAGCCTGACACTGCGTGGGTTAGGTTCAGTTTTTAGGACTTCCCAATTAAATAAAATGGCCAGTAGATTTAACTCTTCGTCCACCAGCCTAGACATAAAGAAATTTAAGCGATTCTCAGGCTGATTTTTTTCCTCATAATCAACATGAACATCCCAGAATTGTCCGGCGTTGGCATATTTAGCCAAAGCATAGAGTGCATATCCAATTTGTCTTTTTAATGCTGAGTGGTAACCAAACTTATTTTCAAGAACCAAAGCTACATATATTGCGCGCTCATATTTTTTCTCGAGTAGATACTGATTGACCAGTCCAAATTGATATTTCTTCTGGATGTTGTAGAATGACTTTTCTGAAACGATAAATTTTGATCGTTTACTATTATCCATTTTTCTCACCTTTCGGCGAATCAGGGTTTGGCGTCTTTTTGTACTAGGATGAGTAGTGGAATAATTGGGAGCTTCTTTTACTCCGTTCGATAGCTCTTCTTCGTTTTTGAAGAAATTATATTGATCTAGTTTGAGATTTTCTGTTTGGAAAACTTCAGGACTGAATTCAAAGTCTTCAAATAAATCATCAGCCTTTTTCAATACATCAAATACCTCGACTGCGGCTCCCAAGGAATAGGGCGAGTTGAGAAAAAGTTCGAGTCCAAGTTGATCTGCCTCTTCTTCTTTTTCCTTGGAATATTTATTGGTTTCTACGAGTGCCTTTTCGTATGCTCTTTGTTGAAGTTCGGCGGCAGCTGGGGCTGTAAATTCCTCTTTGTTATTTAGGAATATTTCGAGTGGATGGTTATGAACATAATGGCTAATCTCGTGACAGAGAATAAAGGCAAGTTGGGCCTCGTCTTTGACATGTGCCATCAATCCCATGTTTACTAATATGATACCATCCTCAGAAGTAAATGCATTAACACTAGATGATCGTACGGTATAGAATCTTAGTTTTTTTCTGACTTCAGGTAAATCTTTCAATAGAACATCTGCCACTTTATTAAGATACATCGTAGCAGAATCGCCAAAAATGATTTTGCCGCTATGAAGTAAATTCTGAATATTAAAATAAGAAGCTTCAAAAAACTCTTCTTGTAACTTTCTGTCTTCCTTTTTCAGGGTTTCTAATAAGGAAACTTTTCTATGAATCTTTTCAGAAAAAGACATTAGAATTTCTTCCGGGATAGGGCCTTCACATTGGATTGGTCCTGGTGAAGGAACAACTTGTCCATAGGAAGTAGCTTCCCATAAAAACAGGAAGAGAATTGGTAGAATTACATGAGGAAAAAAGTTACGTACTGAAATTTCGGATGTCATAAGAGTGGGCTTCTAGGAAAGAGCCGCTATCTGGGTTATAGATATATAATATACTATTTTAGCCTTTAATGACGAGGATAGAAACCATTAGATTTTTTCCAGGATGGTTTGAAAAGAAACAAAGCGATTGCCATATCGGGATTTATGTGCATTATTGAAATTCGACTGGTGTTCTCTTTCGAATTTTCGTAGAATAGCCATGGAAAGGCATGCATATTGAACATTGTAGGTAACCATCTGGTCATCGACAATTGGATCGAGAAGTTTCATCATTGAATTAGACTCGAATAATTCGGTCTCCATAACTTGCGGAATATAAACTTTTTTCATCCATTGAAGCCAATCCTGCTCGATTCCTCGGTCTAGCGAAATAGTTTCACTATAAATAATCATACCCTTTTTCTAACTTATTCCGTAGATACATAATGTTAGGTGGGAAGTTCCTGCTTAACAACCAAAAATAAAACTTATGCGTAGGTTTTTTATTTATTTTCTGATTGCTGCTGGGCTTATTGCTTTGCTCGTTACCCTTTATCCAAAGAATGAAACAGGGCAGCTATATGGGCAGGTTGAGCTTCCAGAAAATGTAAAGGAATCCCTCATCGGAAAATGGGAATGGCAATCTTCGTCAGATCCCTATGAAAATAGCTCTCATAAAAGGCAAGCGGAATTAGAAGGCCACAAATATCTCTCGATTAATGAGGATGGAACTTTTCAAGAATGGACCAAAGAGCAATCTAGAACAGGAGTTTGGTTATTGAATAAAAAGAAAAATGCTGTTGCCTTTGTGTTTGGTGAAAGCAAAAATAGAATGAGCAAAGTAGCCGCTTCTATGCTCTCTTATGAATATCGTTATCAAATTCAGAAATTGAATAAGGAGTCCCTCGTCCTGATTATTCAAGGTAGGCATGGTATGGTTCAAGAAGTCTACAAATCTATTCCTAAAGAAGCTTGGGATGAGTTGGTTACAATTACTCGGTAGCCTATCCTATCTATGATCCCACTCTATGACATTCAAACCAAATTTGAAGGTGAACGCCCTTTGATTTGGGGGCAAATTCGCAAAGCCTGGTATGTATGGCAGCCAGAAGAGGTTGTCAGACAGCAACTTATATCTCACCTGATTCATGACAAAGGAATTTCCCCAAACTTAATAGGTGTAGAAAAGGAAATCGTCTATAACCAGACCCGCAGAAGGTTTGATGTGGTCGTTTTCGATAAAATGGGGCAGCCCTTTGTCTTGGTAGAATGTAAAGCGCCTGATGTTAAACTTGATTCAGATACCCTCTTTCAGGCCGCTAGATATAATTCTATTTTACAAGCTCCTTACTTGATCCTGTTTAATGGAAAAACATGGGTCTTTTTCTCCAAGAATGAAGAAGGATTTTTCAGCATTTCCCCAGGGGAATGGTACAAGTAATTAGAGAATCCAACTGGGTGTAATTGAGCTTCCTCTCTCAGGGTGTTGTTTAATTTGAAGATAGGTATCGATTTCTTCCTGTAATTCTTCCACATGTGAAATTACCCCAACTACTCTGTTTTCTTTCCGTAGCGACTTTAAGGTTTGGAAAATGACCCTCAATGACTGCTTATCTTGTGAACCAAATCCTTCATCGAGGAAGAAAAAGTTCTGTTTGGCCTTAACTTGTTGCTGAACCTGATCGGAAAGTGCTAAAGCCAAACATAAAGCAGCCTGGAAGGTCTGACCACCTGATAAAGTCTTAATAGACCTTCGTTTTCCTTCATTTAGCATATCTCTCACGTGGAAATTATTCTCCTCATCTACCTCTAAGCTAAGTGCATTACTCGTGAGTTTGTTGAAACGAATGTTGGCAGCTGCACACAAGTTTTCTAGATATACAGTAGATACGTACTTGACAAAGCCCCTCGCTTTAAATAGCCCCTCCATTATTTTGAGATTGTCAGCTCTCTTCTCTTGATTATCTAATTGGCTAAGCAATTCTTTTTTCTTCAATAAATCCTTTTCTAGTTGCTCAATTTTCTCAGAGAGAATCCCTATCTCTTGTTTGAGTTCGTCTAACTGATCAGTTAGTTCTAGCTCTGTTTTCTTTTGAG
This sequence comes from Bacteroidota bacterium, assembly GCA_039817415.1. Taxonomy (GTDB): domain Bacteria; phylum Bacteroidota; class Bacteroidia; order J057; family J057; genus JALEFZ01. The sequence goes on along the minus strand of JBCBVV010000016.1, from coordinate 16,633 downwards.
TAAGGAATTTTGATTCATCAAACTGTTGATCTCCGATGTCCTCTTTTAAATCTTTAAGGCTGGTTTGACACTCTTTAAGGCTATCTCTAAATAATCGTATTTCGTCCTTTTCTCTATCAATATGTAAAGTCGAATCTAAGATTTCCTTTACTTCAGCCAGAGATTGAAAACCTGCTTCCTGTATTTCGGGTAATAGGCTTTGATTTAATTTGGCTAATCTTTTACCTGCTTCTTTAAGCTGTTGTTCCTCTGCTGAAATCTTACCTTTTAATTGATTGACTTGACTGTCCTGCTCATTTACTTGTTGTAACAAGAGTTGATAATTTTTCCCAATTTCTTCGTATTGCAGAAGGTATTTTTGTTTCTCCTCAATTAATTGCTGTTGGTTCTTGTCTCTCTCCGAATCGTAGTCAATAAATTTAAATCCTTTAGAAATCAGCTTGAACTTCTGTTCCTCCCCAGCTAATTCTTGCTGAATGGCGGCTTTTCTGTTTCGATACAGCTCAAGGGTAGAGCGTATTTTTGAAATGTTTTCCTCTAGGCTACTGAGTTTAAGGTCGATTTGGTCAATCTCTTGTTGTTGATTTTTGTAGGCTAAATCAACTTCCTGAATCATTTCTGGCTTGTCAATCGAAAAATTCTCCCAAACAAACTGGGTTCTATGAATAGCAAGTTCTGATTCGATATCTCTGGCTTCTTCCGCCTGAACCTTTAACTCTTTTGCAATTTTTCGGGAATCCACTTCGAGATTCCTTAATACAGGCAAACTATTTATGATAACGTTTAATGTCTGCTGGGTATCATTGATTGAGCGGTCCACTTTTCGCGTGTCTATATTTTTCGCTTCGAGGTGAACGGGATTAGGGTGATGGGTACTTCCACACAATGGGCATGGATCTCCTTCATTTAAATCTTCTGAAATTTTTCGTAATTCAGCATCGACAAGAATAAGCTGTTTTTCCTTTTCTAGCTTATGGAGCTTTTCTTGTAGGTTTGCTTGATCTTCAGAAAGGAGCTGAATGATTTTTTCAACGGGTAAATGGTGTTGACGAATATCTACTGAAGTGTTATTGAGAATTTCCTTCTTTTGTGTTTTGGCTAGGTCAATTTTTCTCTGGGTTTCCTCTTGCTTTTGCTGGTTGAGCAACTTTTTATTCCATATTTTTTCCCGTGCAGTAAACCACTTTTCGACCTCCCTTAATTCGTCAAGCTTGATTCCGTCGTTTTTTAGCTTAATCTTTTGTTGTTTATGAAGGCTAGTTTCATGTTGAGCTTGTTTTTCTTCGGACTCCTTAGTTTGAATCTCCTGCTTTGCTTTCTCTAGTTTCTCTTGTCGATCTGCTATTATCTTGTGGACCGAGATCAATTCGATCATTTTTTCATACTCACCGGCCTTAAGTTTCAGGCTTTCTCTATTCTGGTAGGTCTTTTCAGCCATGATTAAGCCTTTCTTATTTCCTTCCAGTTCAAGGTTTCCTTTTTGCAGGTCTTCTTTCATGGAGGAAAGGCTTTTTTCTAGATCGATGATTCTCTGTCCAAGATTTTGGTGTTCGGTATTTTTGCTGGCAAACTTATCAAGGCAAAGAATATAGCGTTGGAGAACCTGATCTCTGTTGTCAATACCTTCCTTTTGAGAAAGGAGCATATCTAATTGATTCTCTAGCTTTCTTTTCTTTTCTAGCTGAGATTTGAGGATTTCTAGTTTATTGAGTTGAGCCTTTATGGAAGTTAGTTTCTTTTCCCATTCAATCTTCTTATCTCTTAATTCTTGTTGTTGTTTCTTTTTTTGGTCAATGGCCTCTTGATCAACAAGGTGATAGAGACTTAAATTGGATTTAGTCCTTTCCAGTTCAATTCGATTCTTATAGATAAGAGACTTGGTCTGGCCGGCGAGGTCAAATTTTTGCAGACCAAAAATATCGGTCATCATTTTTTGACGCTCATTATTCTTTAGTTGGATGAAATCTCTAAACTTTCCTTGGGGAATGATGACTGTCCGCTGAAAATTGTCATAAGTAAGCCCAATGATCTCTGCAATATTTGGTTTGTCAATGGGCATCCAACTTCCCTTTTCCTTGACAAAATATGCACGTGAGTAGGTGGAAACTTTCTCAAAATTTTTCTGATTTCTTTTTCCTCTCGTAGTGAACTTATAGGTCTTTCCTTCGATATCGAGGAACTCAAATTCAATGTATAGTTCATTGGACTTGAGGTTCATTTGATTGTAGTTGTCGCTGCCTCCTCCTTGACCTCCTAATCGATCCACCTTTCCGTACAAGCTTAGGAATATGGCATCAAGAATAGTTGATTTTCCACTCCCAGTAGGCCCAAAAATTCCGAATAATTCCGCATCCAAGAGTCTTGTAAAATCGATCTCTTGCTGATTTTGATAAGAGTATAATCCCTTAATTTTTAATTTTAGTGGAATCATTCTTCTACCTTTTCATTAATAATTTCTTTGAATAGGCTCTTTAGTTCCTCGTTTATTTCCTGATTCTTTCTGTACATGAAAAAATCAGAAAATATATCCATCATATCTTTCGATAGGTCTATTTGCTTGCCAGAGGTGAATTTGAGTAGTTCAGGATCGGAGAATTCAGGAATGATTCTAAGTATTCCTTGATGACTATCGAATAATTGTTTCCTTTCAGAAGCAGTTAAATGATGATCAGTTACCAGTGTCAATTCTATCAGTTTGTTAGGATTGTCTTGTAAGTATGATAGCGCTTCTTCCATGCCTTGGCACTTTACTTGCGCTGTTTTTTTCCCTTTGGTTAAAGGAATCTTCTGATAACGGGCTTGCTTTCCTGCTTCTATATCAACTAAGACGACGTGCTTTTCTTTTTGGCGATCGGATACACTGTAGCAAAGGGGACTGCTTGAATATACGATTGGAAAAGGATCTTCCTGAACGGCATAATAGGAGTGTATATGTCCTAATGCTACGTATTGACAGGAGGAAGGGAAATTTTGGGTATGAATGGCTTGGGCCCCACCTAGAGAAAGTACAGATTTTTCTTCTTCATCCTCAAGGTCCTCATCTATGTCTCCAGATGGTGTAACAAATAAATGAGTCATAAGAATGTTAACTCCATTTTCATCGAAGTAGGTATTCGCAGTATTTTTCCATTTATCCTGGAGTAGCTCCCTTAATGCTTGTTCTTGGTTAGCATCACCTAGGTATTTTTTCAACCTGTTTTCGTTGGCATATGGCGTAAGGATTACTCTTAGTAGTGTTTCTTGATTGGGAAGCTTCACCTCAACGAACCCTTCGTCACTTCTTGTAATAGCTATTCCATTGTCTAATGAAAAGGGTCTGATTGTGGAGTTGGGATAACCTAACAGAATGATACCACATTCTCTTGCAAGCGGATCTGGTGCTTCAATTCGGTCGGGGGAATCATGATTTCCTGCAATTCCAATGACTGCCCTTTGCCCATGTTTGGCAAGTCTTTTAAGGGTTTTGTAGAATAATTCAATGGAATCGATGGAGGGGTTGGCGACATCAAATAGATCTCCTGCAATCAATACGGCATCTACATTTTCATCATCTGCTATTTGACAAATCTCGTCTAGTACTTCTCTTTGCTCTTCTAGCCTGGAAAAATGTTCCAGTTTCTTACCCAGATGCCAGTCAGCAGTATGTAGAATTTTCATGAAGGAACCTTCTCTAAACTATTTGATAAAATTTAGAGAAAAGTACTTGTTCCCTCAACCTGCTTTATACACAATGGTGGATATCTCGTCTCGCTGAAAGATTTCGTTTGCTGCTTCCAAAATCTGAGAAGAGTTTACTTGTTGGATATCTTCTATGTATGAATCGAAGGAAATGACCGTACGAAAGTCCAATAAATCTTTGGCCATACTTAGCATTTGGTTAAGGAGATTTTCATAACCAAGGGTCATTTGTCCTACAAGTTGTTTTTTAGCCTGGCTCAATCGAATGGCACCCAAAGGTTGAGACTTTAATTTTTCAAGTTCTTTCCATACCAGTTTTTGGATGCGTTCCATGTTTCCCTTTTCACAGGCATAATAAATCCCCCAAATACCTGAATCTATGTAGGGTGTGTAGAAAGAAGAGATATTATAAGTTAGACCATACTTCTCTCTAACGTTCAAGCTTAGTTTGCTGTTCATAGAGGGACCACCCAGCAGGTTATTGAGGACGAGAAAAGGGAAATAATGACTTTTTCTCATAGGAAAAGCCTTCGTTCCAAAAATTACATGAGCTTGATCTGTGGTAATGGCTTGTTCTTTGTGAAATACGTTGATTCCATTTGGGCTGATGAGCCTCTTTTGACCAGACGGAACCTCCAAGGGTGCGAGGTATTTATGAATGACCTTTTCAACCTTCTTTTTGGGAACGTTCCCTACGATGGAGTAAACAACCTGTCCTTGAATAAATGCTCTTTGAAGGTGGGTTCTGACTTTATCTTGAGTAAAAGACCTGATGCTGTCTTTTGTACCAAGAATGGGGTGACCCAATCCATGATTAGGATAGATCAGTTCGTCGAAATCTTCAAATATGGCTTCATCAGGCATATTTCTGTAAAGATCAATTTCTTCAGAAATAACCTGTTTTTCCTTTGCGATTTCTTTTTGTGGGAAAATGGAGTGGAACGTGATATCAGTCAGGAACTCTGTGGCTCTTTCGAAATATTCTGAGACCATAGAGGCGTACAAGCATGTTTTTTCTTTCGTTGTATAAGCATTGACATCTCCGCCGACTGACTCGAGGTAATTTAGAATGTGGAAGTTCTTTCTTTTTTCAGTTCCCTTGAAGATCATATGCTCGATGAAATGAGCCATGCCCATTTCTCCATCCCTGTCATCTCTGCTACCCGCATTGATAACATACCCGCAGTGAACTGTTTTTGTATAAGGGATATATTTGTAAATGACCTGCAGGCCATTGTCTAATTCGTAAACTGTAGTTTCCATCTCAATATCAAGGACAACAAATTAACTACTTATTATTCAAATAAACATGACTTCCAACCCAAACTTTAAAAAGGCTATGAACCATTTTTCCCCTTCTATTCTTTCACGATACATGATGGTCTTGCTATTTGTATCAACATTTACATTGATTTCATGCAATCCAGAGTGTGATCCTGCGAATAATGATCCGGTTGGAGGCGAGTTTTTTACTGTTACGTATGAGACGTCTGATGGGACGAATTATTTGAGAGATATTTATAGATCAGATAAAGTAACAGTTTTTGTAGACAAGGATGGTGGAAGCATGCCTACTCCAGATTTTGACTTGATTTTTCCGGGTTATAAGGACGGAACTTTTGGCCCTTTCAATTTCACTGAAGATTGGATTGATCCAGCAACAAATCTACCTAATACTGACGCTGTGATTAACCAGCCCTTTGCCTTTAATTATTTTATCAGGAAGGACACATTTGGGTTAGACACATTTCGGGTAGAATTTCGACTTACAGCTGATATATGTAATTACAAATGGGATTATATCAGGTATTTTTTGAATGGAGACCCACTTGATCCTGGAGCAGATAACCGTTTTGTGAATTTGACATTTACTGAATAAAACCCTTCAAATCTTACGTTGGGCCTAACAAATAATGTCCTCCATTTCTGAAAGCGGTCGAAATTCGTTTTATTTACCTTATTGGAAATAGTTTTGTCCTTAAAATTCTGTATTGAGGTAATTAATATGATTTGCCTATGAGATATGCTGGTCTGATGGTATTGAGCGTACTAATGATGGGGCTAAATCCACTTTTAGCTGGACAAACTATTGACTGTTCTACTAATGAGGCTGAGATGGTGAATTACTTTACCAGCTATTCACCCAAGTCTAGTAAGTTTCTGAACATTATAGAGCGCTATTGGAAAAGCTGTGAAGAACCAACTCCACAGATGGACCTGATGTATTTTTATGCGCGTTCTTCTTTCTACATGCGCCTTTACAGACAAAATCGAAATAAAAGACAGGCATTCGATAACTCTAAAGAAGGATTTTATATCGCTTCAAATAATTTCATGCTGCTCAAATCCTACCAAGGAGAAGGGGACGAGTTTTGGGATAAACTCAACGAACTCTACGTAGAGCTTGAAGATCAACTGGTTCATTACGACCCTTATAAAAAATACAGATCTAGAAAATTCAGAAGGAAATTAGACAAGGAAGTCGCCTCTGGAAATTGGATAAAGAATGATTGGCTGTTAGACATTCAAAATGAAGGAACTCGTGCCCAAGAGGGACCACAAAAACCTGCTTTTTTGAAAAAGTACTATTACGATGGAAGGTATGTAAGTAGATTTCCTAGCGACTCAGCAGGGATAGATTCACTTGGCTTTGATGAGGTAGAGGAATATGGATTTGTGGGTGAAATGGAAGGGATTTCCCTTATGGAGTTTTTGAGATGGTTGGGGGAGAAAGGGAAAACAGGCTCTAGAGAAATATACTATGATGCATCAGTTTGGATGGAATCCCTTAATGATGAGTACGATGTTCTTATCTGTGGGATGGACTCCATTTCTATGCTTGATATTCCGAATCAATCTGGAAGACCCTTGGTGAGTATTGGTTTTGGCGAAGGGGTAGCTAGAATTCCAGAACAGCCTGCAGTCTACCAGGACGATATCACCTTCGTAAAGGTAAGGGTAGAAACTGGAGAACAAGGCTGGGTTCCCTTGATTACGATGATTCCTGATGGTGCTTTGGCTGTCATAACCCAAAATACGGTTGCCAAGAAAAATCTGCATTCAAGATTTGACCGTGGCCAGTTTCTGATTCCTGAAGGAACGATGGTAATTTTGAGCCAAGAAAAGGACGACGATATTCAAATTGTTACCCGAAACTTGGGCTCAATTGGGTGGATATCTGCAGAAAGTGGCTGGAGTATCCTATATGATGATGTTGTGATTGGAATCATGTATTATGAAGCACAGCAATTGCCCTATTTACTAGAGAGACAAAGTGAGCTGAAAGCAATTACTGAGTTCCCAGGATTTGATCGGTCTCCCTTGTCTGAATTGATCTTATATGAGCTTAGTCAATTAGAGCGATAGCTTTTTGAAGATATTCTCTGGGATCATTTTGATGATCATCATGATCCAACGCCAACTTCCTTTGACATAGAGGACGTTGGCTTTTTTCTTGATGGCTTTCCGAATGGATGTTGAAACCTCCTGTGGATCTGCGGTTAAAGGCCCAGGTAATTTCATACCTTCTGTCATCCTTGTTCGAACATATCCAGGAATGACAGTCATCACATGTACTTGGGATGAGAAAAGTCTGTTTCTTAAGCCTGATAAAAATGCTGTAAATCCCGCTTTGGCACTTCCATAAAAGTAATTGCTCGCTCGCCCCCTTTCTCCTGCAACAGAGGATATCCCTACAATTGTGCCTTCACCTCTTTTCTGAAAATCGTTAGCTATATGATGAAGGATAGAGGCTGCGCCTAGATAATTTACTTTCAATACCTCTTCTGCTTTTTCCCAATGTTCTTCCTGTTCTTTTTGATCTCCTAGGTATCCAAATACACAAAAGACAAGATCGGGTTTGGGATCAAGTGCTTCATAAAAAGCTAGGTGATTATCTGTATCTAAGGCATCGAATTTCAAAGGAATGGCCTTGACTTCATACCTAATTTGTAGGTCAGTTGCGTCTTTTTCTAGCTCAGACAGGTTTCTCCCAGCAAGAAGAAGAAGATGGCCCTCTTGCGCATAATCATGTGCAATTGCTCGAGAAATATCCGACGTAGCACCCAGGATGAGAATATTCATAGTGCAAACATAAAAAAAGCGGAAGAATGAACTTCCGCTTTCAAGTATACGATGTTAATTTATGCTTCTACAGTGGAGTCTTTGACTTTTTCTTCATTAGAAGCGACTTTTTCCATTCCCCAGATCGCCAATCCTCCTAAAACAATTAACGCTAGTCCTATCAAAGTCTCTGTTGTAGCAAAATCAGGCAAATGCCAATTGGTGTATCCACTCAGTACAGGTTCGCCCTTCTTCAGAATCTGCTCACCTGTGTTAGGATCAGATAGGAAAGTTTTGTCTTTCCAAGGCCAAATGATGGCAAGTGAGCCAATGATAAAGCCTGTCATCAATGCAATTGTCTGGTCCCTGAAGTTTTTGAAAACCCAAGCAAGAACTCTTGAGAAAACTAGCAGTCCTAAAACTGCTCCAATGCCAACAGGGATAATGATTTTTGTATTCAAATCTGAGATGGCGTCAATCATAATTAATTTGTAGTTGCCCATGATGATCAGGACAAATGAGCCGGACAAACCAGGCAAGATCATACTACACATGGCTATCGCTCCACAAATCAGTAAGTAGTAAATGGCTTCGTTTTCTACCCCAGGCTTTAAGAAAGTGATGAAGAGTGCCAAGGCTAGCCCTACGATCAGCGTTACAATGGTAACCACATTCCATTTTTCTACTGTTCTTCCTACAGAAATGATGGATACCAAAATCAACCCAAAGAAGAAAGCATATAGCCAGACTTCGTAGGACGGATTGTCATTTTCCAGCAGCCATTTGAAGAATTTTGCGAGGGAGAAAATGCTGACACCTACGCCTAAAAAGATCATAGATAGGAAGGTACCATTGATGTGTTCCCAGAATTCCTTGAATTTTCCGGAGAAGAATAGTTTGACGGCCGTTCCATCTACCGATTTGATGGAATTGATAAGTTTGTCATAGATTCCAGTTATCAGGGCTATTGTCCCTCCCGATACACCGGGAATTACGTTAGCGGCTCCAACTGCAAGGCCTTTTAAAAAAAGGATGATCGAATTCTTCATGGCGCAAAACTAACAAAATAGATGTCATTTTTTATGAAGGGATCATGAATGGCAAGAAATAGAATATTTTTGTTTGGAAAGTGGGCATAAAAAAACCTGTCTGATAAATTCCAGACAGGTTCTTTTTGGTATTCCGTATGAATTTAGATGGTCATAATCTGACCTTCCTTTTCTTTGATCATGTCGTCCACCTTTTTAACGAAGGCGTTTGTTTTATCCTGGATGTTTTTTTCAGCGGATTTAACTTCATCTTCGGAGGTTCCTTCTTTTTGAAGTTTCTTCAGGCGGTCGTTTCCTTCTTTTCTACTATTTCTAATAGAGATTTTAGTTGTTTCACCTTCATCTTTGGCTTGGCGTGCCAATTGCTTTCTTCTTTCTTCATTAAGAGACGGGATCGGTACACGTACCAGGTCTCCATCGCTCATAGGGTTTAATCCCAATCCTGCTTCACGAATGGCTTTGTCAATTACAGGAATCATATTTTTTTCCCAGGGAGTAACAGTAAGCATACGAGCATCTGCTACTGATACATTTCCAACCTGTCCAATAGGAGTTGGACTTCCGTAGTAATCTACCATGACAGAATCCAACATGTCCGGACTTGCTTTCCCTGTACGAATTCTTAAGAGTTGGCTGGAAAGAAAATCAATGGCGCTTTCCATTTTTAGTTCGATATCTGTGAGAATATCATTGATACTTTCGTCCATGACAAAAAATTTAAATTGCTATAAAGTAGGATTACCCTAAAAGTAAGACAATAGGAAAAAGTTTCCAATTGCCTGAATAAAAGGATTTTCCTTGAATTATTTCTTTGAGGCCATTTTTGCTAGGATTTTATTCACCGCTTTCGGATCTGCCTTTCCTTTCATGGCCTTCATGATTTGTCCTACAAAAAATCCCTGTAGTTTTTTCTGCCCATTTCTAAATCGCTCTGCTTCATTAGGATGAGCCTCAAAGATGGAGGTTACTACTTTCTCCAATTCTCCTTCATTTGACTCAGTCGCCAAGTTTAAAGACGTCGCTAGTTCTGCTGGGCTTTTTTGGGGTTCCTTTAGCATGGCAGGAAATAGCTGTTCCTTTGCAAGGTGTCTAGGAACTTTTGCCGACTTTACCATCTGGATGAATAAAGCCATGTGCTGACTTGGAATAGGGAAGGAATTCATGTCTGTTCCGTTTTCATTCAACCAAGCTTTTACGGAACCCAACATCCAATTGGCTGCTTCTTTTGATTCCTTCGAAAGTTGACTTATCTCATCAAAATATGCTGAGAAAGCATACTCCTCGATAAGGGCCATGCTTTCATTGTGTGCGAAATTAAGCCCTCTATATTCCTGATATTTTTCCGAAGGTAGTTTGACGATTTCTTTCTTGAGTACCATCTGCTCCTCTTCACTTACCTCAACAGGTTGAAGATCTGGTTCAGGAAAATACCTGTAGTCATCCGCAGATTCTTTATCTCGCATAGATGAGGTTCGATTTTTTACAGGGTCGTATGTTCGTGTTTCCTGGGTAATACTACCTCCATCCTTGATATGTTGAATTTGTCGATCGATTTCGTACTGGATGGCTTTGCTAAGGAAGTTAAAGGAATTGATATTCTTGATTTCGACCCTTGTCCCTAGCTTTTCTTGTCCAAGTGGTTTTACAGATACATTGGCATCGCACCTGAGGTTCCCTTCTTGCATATTTCCTTCGGAGATGTTTAGGTATCTGACGATCCTTCTTATTTCCATGAGAAATGCAGCAGCTTCTTCTGGACTTTTTAAGTCTGGTTGGGTTACCATTTCGATTAAGCCAGCCCCTGCTCTATTAAGGTCAACCATAGAATGATAGTCCGTCACATCGTGGATGGATTTTCCTGCATCTTCTTCAAGATGCATATGGTGGATTCTAATCTTCTTTATAGAACCATCAGGCATAGGAAAAGATACATGACCGGGACCACAAATGGGATGTGAATCCTGAGAAATCTGATAGCCTTTGGGTAGGTCAGGATAGAAATAATTTTTTCTATCAAAGAAGGCTGGTGAATTGATTTGGCAGTTTAAAGCAAGTCCCAATTTGGAAGCGAGCCTAATAGCTCTCTTGTTTGTTCTGGGTAAAGCACCAGGGTGGGCCATACTTACTTCGGATACATGATGATTGGCATCACTACCAAATGTAAATGATTCTGGCGCAAACATCTTAGTCTGGTTTGACAATTGGATGTGAACTTCCAGCCCTATAACCGCCTCAAAAACTGTCTCTGACATTCTATTTTATAACAAATTCCAACAGTGGCTGAAATTAGGGAAATGCTAACAAAAAAGCTTTCCCGAAGGAAAGCTTAATTTTTCTATTTCTTTGGAAGGGGTTTACTCAATGTGAAGCCATGCTTTCTTTTCGAGCAGCTCTTCTTCTGTCTCTACGTAATCTGGATCGGGAACACAACAATCTACTGGACAAACAGCAGCGCATTGTGGTTCTTCATGAAACCCAGTACACTCAGTACATTTATATGGAGTAATGTAATATACTTCGTCAGAGATTGGATCCTGTTCATCATCTGCGTTGATTACTTGCCCATCTCCAAGATCAAGATCTCCCTTCAAACCTGTTCCTCCAGAGAAGTTCCAATTAACTCCTGGCTCGTAAATCGCTGTATTTGGACATTCAGGTTCGCATGCACCACAGTTGATGCACTCATCCGTAATCATAATTGCCATAAACGGTGCGTTATTATATTGAGGACAAAATTAACTAGCAATGGCTTTCTAACCAAACAGCTTATCCATTGTTTATTGCTTCTTAGGAAATATATTTCACTTCTATGCAGCGAATTGCCTTGATAGAGAGCCTAGTCAGATTATCTGACCATTTTTCTTACGAAAAGTTACCCAAGGAAGTTGAAAAAAGGGCCCTTCAAGATAATCCTTGGTTTACACCCTATTATCTAGCTCAGGCCATAGAGGGGATTCGATTCTGGTTTGATAAAGAAAAGCTAGAGTCTTTGTTCTTATCATTTGCTCCTGTAGAAAAATCCATTGAGCTGGGAATCATAACAGCTGGGAATATTCCGCTGGTTGGTGTACATGATGTGATATGTGGAGTATTAATTGGTCACCGCGTACAAGTAAAGGCTAGTAGACAGGATTTTGCTCTAATGGAGTGGTTTATTGACCTCTGGTCAGAAGAACTTGAATATATTAATTCCACAGTAAAGCTTACATCATCACTACAACGCATTGAATTTTTAATTGGAACAGGTAGTAACAATACTTCACGATATTTTGATTCCTTATTTAAGGATATTCCAAAGCTAATAAGGAAAAATAGATTTTCTATCGCTTTGATAAACAGAAATTTACATGATTTTGAATGGGAAGGTCTTTGTGAAGATATGTTATTGTTTAACGGTTTGGGATGTCGGAATGTGAGTAATTTGCTGTTAGTAGGAGGGAATTCGATTGATCCCCTTTTTAAAAAAATGGCTGAATATCCGATTTTACACATACATCCCCATTATTTGGAACGCATTTTGTTTGAAAGTACTCGAAAAGGGGTAATGAATCAGAGTTTCCACTCTACTCCACTGGGTATATTCCAGCAATCAAATAGCGTTAAATCTACTGAAATGGGTGTTTTCAACGTTATAAAGGTGAGTACAGAGGAAGAAGCTCTTCGAATTTTACAGCAAAATAAAGATCAGATTCAAGTAGTAGTTGGGGAGGAAGTCGAGTTTGGACAAGCCCAACGACCAGAAATTGATGATTTTGCTGACGGAATAAACACCACAAAAATTCTATCCAGTCTGTAATTTAACATCGGTAAGGTTATCTGAATTCGGAATAATTTTTTGGTGTGATTTTTCAAGGATAATTTGTTCATTGCGTAAAGGGAATTATCCAGTCAAAACGCTATTCTAACTGCTGTTTATGCATTTCTAGCCATTGATTGGAATCTGATAGCAAGGAACTACCCTGAAGATTATTTTGAAACAATACAAATAACTGTACGATAGTTTGTGATTTCCCTAATGTACAGGATTAATTGGTCAGGATTCATGCGATACGTTAATTCCACCATATTTAATTCCTTTTTGTCCGCGCTGCTGATTGCATTCGTAGGGGTAACTGCTACGGCTCAAAGTTCATGGGTACCGAGTAAATACCACGGTATTCCATCGAAAGACAAGCATGCTACCTTTTATGATGAGTTTAAGGACAACAGAAATAACTGGGATGTAGGTTCTGTCTACTTGGTAGAGCACATTGGTCAAGAAGATTACTACTGTGCCTCCAGAAATGACCATACCTACACCAAGCGCCGTCCCATTCCCATCAACCAATCTGGGAACTACGAAATTGAAATGCGCATTCGCTTTGTAAAAGGCGTATCTCATCGTATGACTGGTCTTACTTTCGGAAGAGACGTAAGAGGCAGTGAATTCAATTTCTTTTTCAACGGACAACAACAATTTAGAATCTCAAAGTATGATCGTGGAAGAACACACGATTATCAAACCTGGAGATACTCTAAGTTCTTGGAAAAGCATGCCTACAATACCTTAATGGTAAGAAAAGTAGCAGACCATTGGTATTTCTTCATCAACCACAACTTGGTTGCACATATGCCCGCCAAAACACTATTTGGAAATGAAATGGGATTCACCATTGATGGGCACATGGCAGTTGAGGTTGATTACCTAAGAGTTTCAGAAATAAAAACAGTCGACCATACAGGCCCAAGGCTTTCTATGGTATATCCGAATGTACAAGATAGAGCTACCATCAGAATTGCTGACTCCAAGCAAAGAATTGAAGGAAAAGTCTACGATGTATCCGGTATCTCTACAGTTACAATCAATGGACATGAAATTAGTGTAGATGAGAATGGTGTATTTGTTGCCTCTCTTCGTCTTCCCAAGGATGTTGTTCCAATTGAAATTGTAGCCAAAGACAAATTTGAAAATATTACCAAGAAGACCTTTACCCTAGAGTACCAGCCACAGATTTTTGAATCCACTCCGGGACCTGTCGTAAGTGCTTCACCGAGAACCAATCAGTTTACAAGGCCAAGCTCGTTCAAGTCAGGAAAAAGCTACTTGTTATTGATCGGAGTTAATTCATACTCCAATTGGAATCCTCTTCACAATGCTGTTAAAGACTGTGAAGATCTAGCCAAGGTTCTTACAGCAGAATATCAATTTGCGCCTCAAAACGTCATTACGCTTTACAACGATGAGGCGACAAGAGAAAATATCCTTGAGACTTTTGAGCAGCTTCAAGAAACGCTTAATCCAAATGACAATCTGCTCATCTATTATGCAGGTCATGGATACTATGACAATTCCTCTCAGTTGGGATATTGGGTACCAGTAGAAGCTCGTCAAAGTAAAATTCCTGATTTCATTAGAAACTCAACGATTCACGATTACCTAAGAACAATCAACAGCAAGCATACACTTCTTATCGCTGATGCTTGTTACGCTGGCTCCCTTTTCGCTTCTGCCACAAGAGGCGTACTAGATGAGAACCATCGTTCAAGATGGGCCTTTACCTCAGGTGATATTGAGAAAGTATGGGATGGGCAACCTGGTCAGAACAGTCCATTTGCCTCTCAGTTGATCAGGTTTTTGAGAAACAACCGCAAATCCGATCTTCCTGCAAACGAGTTGATAGAAAATGTTGGAAGCATCGTTCAGCGCATCACTGCTCAGACGCCACAAGGCAGCCCTTTGAAGCAAGCTGGTGATGATGGAGGAGTTTTTACCTTCCACAGAAAATAAAATCACAAAATTTTTGATTAAGAAAGGCCGGGTTTATGGAATCCGGCCTTTCTTTTTATCTTCAAGTTGGAAGCGACATTTCCTGCAAGCAGGTCCTTATGCGACTAAGAAAGCGCGTACATATCAAAGAACTGACAGACGAACAATTGGTGCTTGATTATCAGGCGTCAACTGATCCTATGTATGTTGGTGAGCTGTATCAGCGCTATACGCATATGGTCTTTTTGGTTTGTATGAAGTATGTGAAAAATGAAGCAGAGGCTGAGGATTTATCCATGCAGATTTTTGAGAAACTGATGATAGATCTTGAGCGTTATGAGATTCGTTCATTTAAATTTTGGCTGCACAGGGTTACAAAGAACCACTGTTTGGCTTTTCTTGATAAAAAGCGGAAGCAAAGAGAGAAGTCGGAAGCCTATGGAAGTGAGCAAGATCAGATTGATGAAATTATTCCTAGAGGATTGCTTGAAATGGAGGAGAAAGAGGAGGTCTTAGAGCATCTTGAGCATGCGATTACCAAATTGAAGGATGAACAGCGATCTTGTATTGAGTTATTTTATCTACAAAAGAAGTCCTATCATGAAGTAGCAGAGTTGACTGGCTTTAGCCTGAAACAAGTGAAGAGCTACATACAGAATGGGAAACGAAATTTGAAAAATCATTTGTCCAATGTGATCTTGGACGAGCAACAGAAGAAAAACAGTCTATTATAATAGGCCTATAATGATACCTGATTTAAACATATTGGAGCAGTATCTGGCTGGGGAACTAGGAGAATCTGAGCGCGAGAAAATCGAACAGATGCTCAAGGATGATCCTATGCTGTCAGATGCCTTGGAGGGCCTGAAAGAGGTGGACGATATGTCTGTGGCTAAGAGTAGTATAGCTAGCTTACATTTATCCAATAAGGAACGAATAGAAGCCAGGCTTCACAAGAGAGAGCAATTATCTAGGCGCAAAAGTAGAGTGGGCATTCAGGATCAAATGCCTTTGTTCATGGGCATCGCAGCTGGTTTGGCTATTCTTTTAGTTGGTGCATGGTTATTGAGGAGAATTGACAAGGATAAGGTGCCCCCACAGTCGCCTGCTGTTGTGGAAGAAAACCAAGCCCAAGAAGAGAAAGCTATTGTCCCTGGAGGAGAAAACAAAACAGATGACTCTACAGATTATGAGGAAATGAACCTTGAGTCTTCCCCTTTGCCAACAGATGGATATAATGAATCCCTTGTGGTTGATATGATTGAATCTGAAGAAGTGCTCGCTGACAATGACGGCATCGTCCAAGAAATTGAAATCATGGATACGATAGATCAATCTCTAGCCTTCCAAGCAGTAGATCCGCCGGCCAATTTGAAGCCAGCTATATCCAAACCTAGTCAACAAGTAAAAGGGGAAGAACCTGATCCTGCCGAGGTTACTTCTGCTAGGACTCCTGCAACAACCAATACAATGATGCCTCAGGAATCAATTCCTTTGGATTATGATAAAATTCCGCTTGAGGATGAAATCATTGTAATTGGGGAAAACGAAAATAAGCTGGAAGATCAGTCAAAAGGTGATTATCCTCCCAAGGTTTCCAACCGAGATTCCAGTTGGGTTGATTTTTATGAGAAGAGTTACCGATTAAACCAGAAAGACAACGTGAGGGCCAAACTCTTCAAGTCTAGGGCCATTAGAGATATCCTATACGAAGGGATTAATGCCTACAGGAATCAAGCTTGGCAAGAGGCTGGGGAGAAATTTGAAGAGATACTTCGCACTAGCCCAGATCATGTATTGGCTCATCATTATTTGGGTCTGACAAGGTTAGAAGAGGATAACTTGAAAAAAGCGATGTTCCACTTTGAGCATAACATTAATTTTCCAGGAACAGACATATACCAGGAGAGTATGTGGAACCTTGCGCAGGTTTACCTTGACTTAAATAAAAAGGGAAAAGCTAGGAAGCAACTCGAAAAAATTATCAATGAAGGGGAGACTTATTCTGCTCAGGCTAAGGAGCTATTGCAACAAATCAAGTAAATTGTAGCGTTAACTGAAGGCTACATGGCTATTGACGATACATATCGGATTCAAC
>JBCBVV010000015.1:0-135904 GCA_039817415.1 Bacteroidota bacterium | reverse complement strand
GTTTTCAACCACAAAAGTAACTTGATGTGTCTGAGTTAAATAATGCCCCTAGGTTAATTAATCATTAAGGACACTTTTTAAGTCATCTTAATTGAAGAATTCACAAAATCCAACCTAACGTATTTACCAATTCAATTAATATATCCATTCACGAAACGTCTATTACCAGACATGAAATTTAAATCCTCCTACTATTTCAAGGCTGATATAAAAAATACTGTTACAAGCCTTTTGACCTACAGCAAATTGCGCTCAATAGGAAGCTGATAATGCAATAGCCACAGAATACTCTATAACATGACAGAATAAAGATATATCAAAGAATTACTTTCCTAGGTAATTTTCTTCTTTTAAAAACTAGGGCATCCGAACATTGGACAAGAAATACTTACAGAAATCCCAAAATCAGACTTCCTAAAATTTTCAAAATCTCATAGAAATTCGTGGCAGGTAGGGATAAATACGATAGCATACATACATGGAGAATTAATATATTCGCAGCACTATGTTCAATTTCCCCGTCATCCTAAATCTCCTGATGCTCCTATCTTCTTTGATTGGAGTAGCCATGTTGCTGGCGTTACCCTTCTCATTTTATTACAACGACGGAACTGCCCTTCCTATTTTGTATTCTGGTTTGGGAACGGCCATTGTTGGATTAATGGGCTGGTTGGTAACCAGAAAGGCTGTTCAAAATAGGGAGCTAAAAAAGAAGGATGGATACGTAATCGTTACCCTAGGATGGGTCGTCATGTCTCTTCTTGGAGCCATCCCTTACGTAGCCACAGGCGCTATTCCCTCCTTCACCGACGCTTTTTTTGAGACCATGTCTGGTTTCACAACAACTGGAGCGACCATTTTAGGGCAGGAAATCGAATCCCTCCCCAAAGGCCTGCACTTTTGGCGTGCCATGACACACTGGATTGGAGGAATGGGAATCATTGTATTGACCATTGCCATTCTTCCTCTACTGGGAATTGGAGGAATGCAGTTGTATGCAGCAGAAGTTCCCGGCCCTACCCCAGATAAATTAACTCCCAGAATTCAAGAAACGGCCAAAAGACTTTGGATTGTTTATGTTTCTCTTACCGCAGTGGAATTGATTCTTTTGATGTTTGGGGGAATGGACTTCTTTGAATCCACCTGCCATGCAATGGCGACCTTATCCACTGGTGGTTTTTCTACCAGGCAGGCAAGTGTCGGGGCCTTTTCCCCCTATATCCAATATGTGATAACCCTTTTTATGTTTGTAGCAGGGGTTAACTTCGCCCTTACCTATCACGCATTGAGAGGGAAACCCCTTAGAATCTGGCAAAACGAAGAATTTAGACTCTATCTTTTTCTCACCCTTATTTTAATTGCAATCGTTACGACCATTGTCTTCCTAAGAGGCGATATCACCTTGGAAAAAGCTTTTAGAGACGCTTCCTTCCAGATACTAGCTATCATTACCACTACTGGCTTTGGTACAGCAGACTTCACAGCCTGGGGCCCTTTCCTCATGGTCCTGTTTTTCATTTTAATGTTTTCAGGCGCCTGTGCGGGGAGTACCAGTGGGGGGATGAAATTGATCCGCTTCTTGGTTGTTTTCAAAAACTCCTATTTGGAACTGAAACGTCAAGTTCATCCTAAGGCAATATTACCCGTTAGGTTCAATGGAAAAGCCATTCAAAATGATGTAGTCTCCAGGATTTTATCCTTCTTCATCATCTTCATCATTCTATTTGTGGCTGGCTCCTTTGTTATGTCGGCCATGGGTCTTGATTTCATGTCTGCCTTGGGTTCAGTTGCTGCTACACTTGGGAATATTGGCCCTGGTATTGGAATCGTAGGCCCTGGAGACGCCCTCAATTTTGCCCAAATTCCTGATGCAGGAAAATGGTTTCTCTCCTTTTTAATGTTACTCGGAAGATTGGAATTGTTTACTGTGCTCATGTTATTCTCTCCCTTTTTCTGGAAAGAATAATCCCCAATATTTATCCATTTCTAGAATAATAATGCCTGTCAATTGTAGGATAAGGCAAAAATGACCCATATATCGATGCTTTAACAAATCAAAAATGTTTGATTTTCGTATATTTCGATGTAAATACCTGTAGATTCCCGTCCCTAAGTCGAACAAACTACACCTTTTATGAAAGCCGGCTCTGTCATTTTATATCTACTGATCCTCCAATTACCTATTCATCTCATGGGGCAAACCGGAACACGGGGAGGTCCTTTCGAATGGAATGATAGTGTGTATAACTTTGGGCCCATGGAGGTTGGCGAGGAAGTTGAGTACTACTTTTGGGTATCTAACAAGGATAAGGAGCAGACACATTCCATTGTGGATATTCAGTTTCAATGCGAAGGGCTAAGGGTAATTAGATCACATAAAAACATAGATCCAAAAGACGTAGCCTACCTATTGGTAACCTATAAGGCAACAAAACCTTTGGTCCTCAACGAAATTATCACCATCAAAACCGAAGATCCCGATCATACGTACAAGTTGAAAATTATGGGAACGGTTCATCCTTAAATTTGTCTCTATTTTTTTAAATTTCCTTTTTGCAAATGAATTCATTTGTAGACCAGCCGTCGTAGTTCAAGGGATAGAATAGGTGTTTCCTAAACACTAGATCCAGGTTCGAGTCCTGGCGATGGCACACGCTCAGGTCCGTCTTCTAAAGGCGGACTTTTTTTGTTCAAACTTGTGAAAAAGTTTATTTTCAAGAGGATAATTTTTTGCCATATTGAAGCAATAATCACACTCAACCCTCAATCAAAATTATGGCCAGACTTGCCAAAGCTGACATCCACAAGGCCCTTGACAAAGCAGCTAATCATATTCTAGAAGCAGGTGGATCGGATGGAATCACCAGTAGAGAAGACATTAGGAAAAAGCTAACCCAACTTCAGGGCGTGGAAAGAAGACTGGTAGATGTTTTTTACCGCTTCATGGACCACAGAGATGCATCCTCTGGTGCTAGAATTACCAAAAAAGATGTAGAAGAGACCGTAGCCTATGCCAAAGCTAGGATGATAGACAAGTATGACCTGAATCAAAATGGACTGTCCAAAGACGAGATCAGTAAGATGTCTTTAACTGGAAAATTAGCAGTAGCATTTGCCCGAATCCTAAAAAGAGCAGCCTTGATAAACGACGATACAAAATCCAAAGCCCTGACCCAGCAAATTGATGAGCTGGCACCTAACCTATATTTTGACGATTTCGGCTCAGAAGCTGCCATTCAAATCAAGTCTTTCTACCTAGACACCAAACTTGGTGAACTCACAGAAGCAAACTTCAACAAAGTACTTGATCTTGACCCCAGCGACCCCAACCAACAGCTTGCCCGCTTTGAAGAAATAGGAGATTTCTGGGAAGCCTTTGTAGATGTACAAATGGAAGAATACAAGGCCCAAGCCAGGGACTTGGTAGAATTATTACGCGCCAACCTCACAGGCATGAGAGTCATCATCCAGGGAGCCGATAATGTCAGCGTTGATTCTGAACATCCCGTTTATGTTGTCGGTCTCACACCATGGGGAGACATTGTAGGCTTTGAATCCTTTGTAGTCTGGACCTAATATGCTCTTTTCTGAAAAAATGTCATCACTCGAAGAAATTTTTGCCAGGAAGGCAGACCTAAATTAGTCGTCTAAAAAATCTAACACTTTTTCATGCTGTACTTCCATCGTGGGTGTACCTTGTGAGATATTTACCTTACCCTCAAAACAGACCTTTCTATCCATTAATTCCAGATGGGGTTGGTACGAAAAGTTTTGGGCGTAATCCTTCCAAATAGCTACCGTGAAAATCTGATTTGGGAATTTTTTATCTAGGTTAATGAAGGTATGCCCCTTCCTGGTCAACTTGGTACTAACGACAGTTCCACAAATTTTGACTTTCTCTCCAGTTCCAGCGAATAACCTAGCTTGGACGGTATTATAAGATTTTGCAGGTAGGCTCTCTGCCTTAATGGGGCGAACATCTTCTTGCATAGCATCAGGCATCCAAGCAAAGGGATCCAATTGTGCCTCCACTGATTGCTCTAAGGGGTCTGGTAAAGCTGGAAAGAAATCGATTCCGGTGAGGGCTTCAATTTTGTCTATGGTAGTCGCATAAGATTCTACAGGGGCCAGACACTCCTTGTTGGGCATTAGGAAGGCGATAGCCTGTTGCTGATCCTTATTTAAGACTACTTTGAAGTACTGTTTGGGAATAGCCACTTTGTTGACACTTCTCTCTACCACCGGCAAATCATCCTCCAAAACTGGCCCTGTTACCACATACAATTGAGATTCTGGATGACGGGCAATATAACCTCTGATGAATCCCTCTAACTCAGCCCATTTACCTCTATTAAACTCAGGTGTTTGTGGGGACATATTGGAATAAAAATAAGATTCAGAAAGGGCTTTTGCGGACCACCTGAAATCAGCTGAAGGGGCTAAATGCCCTCTGTCGTACCCAAAACCATCGTATTCAAAGCTACTATCTGGTTGAAGGTATTTCAGGAAATAGTCTTCCTCTACCGCAGAACCAGTCTCAATTAAGGGATCTACTCGAAAATCATTGCTACGCCCTTGGTTACCAGAAACTACTTCTGGACGAATGATATGAGCGACCCACTTAGCTTGTTCGTGCTTTTCACTGTAAACAAGACTCATGGCCTCATGCCTGATCACCTTTTCTCCTTCGTTTAGGGCTGGTAGGCCCCAATCTTCAAGGTCCACTCGAAGCTTGGCTAGTTTTAGCCCCTCTAATTTGGCTTCTACCTTTTTTTGTTCCTTCAACAATCGATTGAGTTCAACCTCCTGTGCTTCGATTTTCTGTTGGAGTTCTTGTCCAAAAAGGGAGCTCGTAAAAAAGAGAATTAATATCCAAAGGAAGCTCCTCAACATGTGTTTGTGTTGCATGTGTATAGGTTAAAAACAGACTGGATCTATTCCGAATACATAATGTGTGATGACATCTATTTCTCTTCCGGCTTCAGCACCTTTGAAGCCTTTGATCATATCTAGGCTAACAAGTGCCTTGTAGTTTTCTTGATATTTCAAGGCTAGCGGTTTATAGGACCAGTGCCATTTTTCTTCCTCATACCCCTCGGGTCGGTGTTCTCCTTTGGCCGTGTAAGGTCTACAAAAACCATATTCCTCAGCGTGCTCACTTAGCCACTGAAACTCTTTTAACCCCTTTCCTGATTCAAAATAGCTATTCTCAAAGGAGTTCAAGTCAATGTCTGATCCCCAATGATGGCGAGAAGTTCCTGGCATGGAACTGTATTTCAGAATGGCCCTTGCTCTTTCCTGAGGGTCGCTTATGGTTTTAGCCAGATTTTTCCCTCCTACCAGCCTTTCTCCTGTCCATTTTCTTTCCCAAATTCCTTTTTGGTAGGTAAAGTTCCTGGTAGCTGAACGAATAGTCAGCGTGATACCATCTGACTTGGCAGCCTCATACATTTTTTTGAACGCAGCATAGGCTTCCTTGTGAATCCTTTGGTTTCTAGCTGAACCAGCTGTGTGCTCTGAGGCCATTGACACAAAATTATCATCCTGTGCAGGATTAAAGGTACCGAGTAAGTATTTGATATCCATTGTGTCAAAGGGTATAGTTGGAGCGGTAACTACTGAATCATTTTCTATGCTAGTAAATGAATCCTGCTCAGTTTGACTTGCTTTTGCCTGCTGTTCACAGGATAGAAGTGCAAGGGCTGGAATCAGAACTCCCAGAAAAAGGCTCAAACCAATTATTGAAAAAGGATGTTTGTTGTCCATAGTTATGACTGCTATGACTTGATAAACGATTTTTTGATCATTGAAAGTATGAATGCTCACTCCTTGTTGTGCTGTTTAAACCACTCCCACATAAGAACGGAACCTGCCACGGCTGCATTAAGTGACTCTGCTCCTTTTACCCCTGGAATAGCTACCTTATTTACCTTGGGATGTGTGAGCCATTCTTCTTTTACTCCCCTGGCTTCATTGCCAATAAGTATACAGGAATCAGGGCTTAGTTCAAGCTGATCGAGGGATTTTCCTTCCATATGGGCTATGTATAACCTATCCATCATCCCTGAAAGACCTTCTTCCCAATCGGCTAGATAGTTGACCTTTACCCTAAAAATACTGCCCATGCTTGCACGAAGAACCTTTGGATTGTAGACATCCACGCAACCTTTAGAACAAAAAATATTCCTTATTCCAAACCAGTCTGCTGTTCGGATCAATGTTCCCATGTTACCTGGATCTTGAATTTCTTCCAACAGCAACGTGGCTTGTGTGGGAATCATCTGTTCTTTCAGATATGCGGGAAGGTGGATGACCGCCAGGACTCCTTCGGCTTGTTGGAGATCGTGTAATTGGTCAAATTGTTGCTGCTCTGCCATCATAAGGGGAATTTCGCCAAGCTTCAATTCTTGACCCCATGTCAGTTGATCCTCTCTACATATTACTGCTTCTATTCTTACGTCAGAATCTAGGGCTTCTTGGGTAAGTTTCTTGCCTTCAGCCAAAAACATTCTGTGCTTCTGGCGATTTTTTTTCATTTTGAGGCTCGAAAAAAGCTTTTGTTTTGCGTTGGATAGTTGGAGCATGAAAAACAGACTGTTTCCCTTTCTTCAAATTTTACTCTTAGGCCTAATTTCTTTAGGGACATTCTCGTGCAATGTCAGTCGGTTCGTCCCAAAGGATCAGTATATACTCAAAAGAGATCCCAGTGTCAAGCATGGAAATGTGATTCCCGTTGAAAAATATCTTGAGGGGATCCAAAGTAAGGGCAACCGAAGAGTAGTTGTCTCACGCTTAGGGCTAAGAACCCACAATTTTGGTAAGAGGCTTGAGAAGTTATGGTATAACAACCACTCTATAGATACCCTCGACACTTGGTGGGCAAGAAGGGTAAAAGGTCTTCAATATAACCTTGGTGAGCCTCCACAAATCATGGACACCGCCCTTCTCAACCGAGATAAACAGAGATTGAGGAATATCTGCTTCGCAAATGGCTATTTCCACCCCAACATCAATTATCAGATAGATACTTTAGGTGGACTCAAAAGGAACAAACGCCAAACCAAGGTTACCTTCACCATTGAAGAAGGGCTCCCCTATAAAATCAAAAATGTACAGTTTGTCATTGATCAACTCAATAAGGACTCTTCCCTAATCAGAACTCAATACTTTAGAAAAAAGGAAGAACGCCTCATCAAATCCGGCCTCATTTACTCGCATGATTTATTTGAAAGGGAAAGAGAAAGGGCAACAGAACAATCCCGTATTGGAGGATTTTACTCTTTTGAACCATCCTTGATCAATTTTGTAATAGATACTTCGCTTGCAGAAAACAGGGCCATTGATTCTCTCCCATCTGCAGAAAAGCGGTATAAATTCCTCAATGTAGATATTCATGTAAAGGAATCTCGGCCTGTGTTTAAAGTAGCCAGTGTCGAATTTCAAGTATTGTCTCCACAAAGCCTCCGCCCCAAAGATATGACGGCTCTTTCTGCCGCCAACTTGACCCAAGAAAAACGTGATGAACTTAATCTTTCACAGGCTGACTTTAGTGATGACCTTAAGGTTGATTTCTTAATTTCCAGTTCCATTCTGAATAAAATCAACTATAATTTCCTTGCCAATCGAATCAAAACGAAGATTGGGCAGAACTTCTCCTTGAAGGAAGACAGACAAACCCGACAGTTGCTTAGGCAGCTAGGCATGTTCCAATATTTGTTGGTTAGGTATGAGCAGCTTACGGATCGGCCCAATCAGTTGAAAATGATCATTGAGGCTAGACTGCTGCCACAGTATGAAGTAAAACTCGGATTGGAAGCCTTTACCAATGTAGCAGCCGTTACCTCCAACCTTACTCCTAATGCAGGGGCTAAGATTAGCCTTAGGAATAAAAATACCTTGAAGCAGTCGGAATTACTCGACTTGAATTTGATAGGAAATGTTGGCTATAACCTTGATCCCAACGATGATCCACGAAATAACTTCATCTCTTATCAATTTGGAGCAGAGGCTTCTATGCAGTTCTACCGCTTCCTATTTGCTAAGCCCTTATTGAATTTCCTACCCTCCTATCGAGATAGAATTGATGATTACCGGCCTATTACTACCTTGAGTAGCAGCATCAATTTCAGAAGATTCAATGGCATCAATCAGATCATTCCTGGTGCAAGACTTTCCTACCAGTGGTCCCATTTTCCTTCAGATCCCAATAGGGCGGTGAGCCGTCTATCTCCCTTAGTAGTTACCTACTTTGATCCACAGTTGAATGAAAACACCCTGATCACTGATGCCCTTCGAGGTTCCAGAATCCAAAATTGGGACTTTAATGAGCGCTTAACTAGTAGACTATCCTATTCCTACACCCAGCAAAATTACAGAGAGAGCAGAGATAAAACGACTTATTGGTTTCAGGTAGCTGGAGAATATGGTGGACTCCTCCCTCATCTGATAGAAAGATTCAATTTCTCACAAGACAATGATCGTGGTCCTGACACATTGAATAGTATCATTGAATGGTTCTCTGATAAAGAGCCTCCTATTGATCAGCGTGTTGTAGACAGCATCCACTATGGATTCTATGGCAAATTGTCGTTGGAAGGTAAGATATTCAAGCCGCTGAATGACAGAATGGATTTTGTTGTAAGGGCCAAAGTAGGTGCTTCAGCCCCCTTCTTTTTGACGAATGTGGTTCCCAAGGAGGGTCGTTTTTTCGTAGGTGGAGTTAATGGCCTGCGAGCTTGGCAGGCTAATGTATTGGGACCTGGAATTACGCGTTTATCTGACTTCGGTCTTGACGAAACTGAATTGGGAACATATGGGCCCATCATTGCTACAGGTGGAGATTATATGTTTGAGGCGAATGCAGAGTTTAGGATGAGAACCATCAGTTGGATCGAATTGGCAGTATTTACCGATGTAGGAAACGT
This sequence comes from Bacteroidota bacterium, assembly GCA_039817415.1. Classification (GTDB taxonomy): domain Bacteria; phylum Bacteroidota; class Bacteroidia; order J057; family J057; genus JALEFZ01. Next base: position 126,980 of record JBCBVV010000015.1, on the reverse strand, counting down.
ATGGCTTAATCGAAGATCTGCCCAAGCCTTACTTCCAGACAATAACTGGCAAAAGGCAACCCTCACGCAAAACAACTTTAAGCTTGCATGGGATGCAGGAATGGGGGTTCGTTTTGACCTAGCCTATTTAATTTTGAGGTTGGACTTTGGGCTGATTTTGTTTGATCCACAAACCTATGATCCTGAAAACAACATCAGTGGGTGGCAAGTTCGACTCCGTCAGTCTACCATTCTACCTGGAGGTTTTAATCCGCTCCCATCTATAGGATTGAATTATCCTTTCTAATCCCAAAAACTAGTAAAAGGTAACATCACAAAGAGGATGATTCTCCCGGAACTTGTTGACCTTCTTTTCAGTCAGTCTGGTATTAGAACAATTAAATGATTTTAGGTAAAACAGGTTCAAAACAGGCAATAGAGATTTAATGGGGGTACTAGAACAGTCTAGAAACTCCATATTGCGCATATTTTCAAGCCCTTCCAGTGATTTCAACTGCGTCCCGGAACAGTTGAATTCCTGAATGTTTCTGCTGTTCTGGAGAGGAAGCAGAGATTTAACTGCAGTGTTTGAAATATTGAGCTTTTCAAGCAAAGGAAGGTTCTCCACAGCTGTTAAATCTTCAAATGGATTCTTTGAGATATCCAGTTTTTTGATGGTCCTTAAGGATTGCAATCCATCCAAGCTTCTCACGTTCAAGCCGGATGCATATAGTTCCTCAAGTACAAAAAATGGTTCGAGCGCCTGCAAATCCGACAATCGTAAACGAGAGGAAAGTTCTAGTTTCCTCAGGGAAGTCAATTTATGAAGACTCTTGATGTCTCTGGGGCTTCCTTTGATAAATTTACTCAAACCTTCACGCCAGGAGGGATTGAGGTTACCCCACCAACGGCGAAGTTTTTCGGAGCGAAAAATCAGATCAACCTTAGGTCTTTTTTCAACAAAGGCACGTGCAGAATCCAGAGATAATCCACTGTCATCTACTTGTATTTCTTTTAGCTTTGCCAAGCTCACCAAGGAAGTAAGGCTCCTAACACTGGTGTTATTTAAGGAAACAATTTCCAGTTCCTTCAAAGAAGAAAGTGGAGAAAGGTCTCCTACCTGTGTTCCATTTGCAATAAGAGTCTGTAGTCTTTTGCAGTTGTTCAAGGGGGAAAAATCCTGAATAGGACAATTGTTCACGACCAATATCTTAAGCTCTGGGAGATGGTTGATACCGACCAAGGATTCCATACCTGAATTCGACAAACTCAGCGTATGAAGTAGCGGGAAATTGGGAAGGAAATCCAAGTTTTTAATTTCCTTAACGCCCACCAAACTAAGGCTTTGGCGGTTGGTAAGGTTCACTAGGTTGTCCTCAAGGTTATCGTTAAACTCCTGTGGCTTGCTTACATTAACAAGGAAAGCTTTCTTCAGAGATGGCGTAATGGATTCCCACCATTTGACGAGTTCATCTGTCTTGTAAAGCACCCTTACATCGGGATGGCTGTATATAAATTGATTGACCTCCTCATCTTCAATCGGACAGGTATTGATATCCAAAAATTCCAATTCATCCAATTGCTCTATGTAGGAAAGCGTGTTCAAATCAGAATGGGAGGCAAATAAATGCTTCAGTTTTTTTAGGTTAGCTATCACCTCCAGATTTGTCGCATGGGTTCGCTCTATATTCAGGTACCTAAGTTGGCTTTGACCAGAAAGCGAACGAATGGATGCGACAAAGGATTTCTTGACAGAGATTTCCTCCAATCCGTTAAGCGATTCAATTGGTTCAAGGGACTGAATTTCCATGTCCTCCAACAGTAGCGTTTTCAAGCCTAACATTCCTGAAACAGGCTTAAGATCCTCTAAGGGAGTTGAAGACAAATCCAAGTAGGAAAGTCCCGACAAGCTTTCCAATCCTTTGATCGACTGAATAGACGCACCACGTAAAATAAGGGTATCAAGTTTGTTGAGGTACTTTAAAGGCTCTAGGCTCATGGTGGCAGTAAAGGATAAATCAAGTTTCCTTAAATTCTTCAATTGCCTAAGCGGAAATAAGTCCCTTACCCCTGAGTTAGATAGATTGAGGACCTCTAAATCCTCAAAAAGAGCCAAAGGAGTTACATCCCTCGCTTCAATTACACCCTGCAAATCCATAGTATTTGCCTTCAAGAGGTGCTTGAGATCAGCTTTAAGCCTAGGTGTTTCAAGCAGGATGGCTGTTTCATTTTGAAGGACGACAGTATCTCCAACTTCACCCTCAATATTTTTATAATGAAGGAGGTCTCTCGTTACCTCATCATCGATCACGATAATCGAATTATCTAAAAAGAAGACTGTATCTCCAATGTTAGGGTAATCCTCTTCAATCTTCAAGTCAGCCAAACTTAGGGAGTCATTGACATACAGATCAGCAGCGAAGATTCCTTTCCAAGAATTACTCAACTCGTTCCACCATGAAGTTAGCTCAGGTTTGAGGGCTTCTCCTGTTGTATATATACTGGCTATTCTGATTTCGCCTTTGTTTTGGAGGAGGTTGATTTCGAAGTATCGGGTAATCTGATTCTCGTTGTTCTTTCCATCGACAAAGGTTCCCTTGAGCTTTCTTTGCGCCTCCACCAGAAAAAACTTATCTCCATTTTCCCTAAGGGCCATTTGGACATCGAGTATGTCGTGGTCAAATTCTACCTGCTTATAAAAGAAATCAACATCCTTCAAATAGGCTTGGACATCCTTATTGGTCATTGTAGATCTACTACCGACAAGATCATCTTCGATTTGTACCTTTTTATCACGAAACAGCTTCGAAAAGCTATCTTCAATGATGGTCTGTTTGTTAGCTGGAGGAGTATCTTCGTTCCCCAGCATATTGAGGACAAAGGTGTAGAACTTCACCAATTGCTTGGCCTCCTCTTTGTAGGAATCAACTTCAACTTCAGTCAGACTTGAAGAGGACCTGAGCTGCCCAAATAAGGGCCCTGCCAGGAGTATCCACACTAAGGTTAGCACCCAACACGATCTCTTCATTTTTTGATAATAAAGTTTAGCAATTGCTTCTTTTGCCCATCAGGCACTCTGGTGATTTGTGAGATCAACCATCCTCGATTTTCCCCCTCCCTTCTGATCTCAGATAAGCCGAAATACCATCCTTTTAATTGAAAAAAATGAAAACTGACCTTATCTACAGAGCGGAAGGACAGATTTTTCTTTTTGATCTCATATAAAAACAAAGTCAGGTAGTCGGGTTCGTAATCTTTTCCTGCATACGGCTCAAGGTTACCTCCATTTCGAAAGACCTTGATCAAGTTCATGAAATCAAGCTCGTGGCTCAGGGGATGAATAAAGGGGGGATTGGGCTGAGGAGCTTCCTCTCTATCAAAAATTTTCTGAAAAGGTTCAAAATATACATTGGTCAATACCCATTTCGAGCCAATTTCAGCTTTTTCCAAGGATAAAAACAACAAGACCCTTTCCAGTCTCCCTCTGTAGGCAAAGGTTGTCCAAACCTCTGCAAACCATTCACCTCCATGAAAATTGAGGATTGTTTCCTCTCCTCCATCCATCACTTCTTGTATAAACTTCGATTTGATAGAATCTGTTATGTAAGGATTGGATTCGTCAAAGACCATCCCCAAATACTCTTTTCGAAGGACATCGGAATGATAAAGTGAATCACGGGTACGGAGCCTTCTCCCAGAGGGTAATTCTTCCGCATTAAACCTTCGGAAGAATTGATTGACCTGCTTGGTTTCACGGTACAATAGATATTCATCACCCAGATAATCCGACATCCATTGGGTATGCCCCCTTAGACTTACCAACAGGAAAATCAAGAAAAATAGGCTGGGGAGAGGCAGTCGAACGGGGTATGACAAAATTATGGCTTGGTTTCTTTAACTCTTATGTCTCCAAGTAATACATCCCAATAAGCAATATCTTTGCCGCCTATTTGAATGGTTTTCTTTTGTACGTATATAGTAATGTCTTTCTTAGTCGTATCCATATATTTTAGGCCTTCTCCTGTGATTCCCTCGAATCTTTGGAAGATGGTTACCACCCCAACAAAGCGTCCATCAGGCTGCTGAACCAGATCGGAAATATACTGGATGTTGTACCACTTGATTTCAACCCTATCATAATTCAAAGCCATTAGCCTTTCAAAATATCGCCTAACTTCAAAGTACTGGATATTCTTTTTGTAAAGGGAAGAAACACCGATTTCGCTCCCATCTGCAAAAAGTTCTACCGCACGCTCTATTACGCGATTCCCCTCTGAAAATGGGGTAGATTTGTTTCCGATAATACTGATGTACCTACTTAAATCTCTGACTTTTTCAAGGGCCAGGGAGTCAATTGCTTCCTTCCTTTCGGGACTTATTTCTTCCTGAGCCCAGGTCAATAAAGGGGAGGAGGCGAGCATCAGGACAAAAGCAATCTGAAGGTAACGTTTCATTCTTTATGTATTCGTTTGGGGACTAATGGTAAAGTTAATATGACCTGATCAATTCCAGAGACTTAATCAAACCAGCATCATCCAATTCAATTTTGTTGACACGATATAGGTTCTTACGCTGATCCTTGAGGTATTCTAGGTAGCGTTGGGCGGTTGTTGGCTTATCGTAAGCTGTATCGCCATCATATTGATCCAGAAGAATCAACACGGGTGTTTCTGAAGACTGGAAAAGGTCCAAAGCTTCAACGATCATGTCATTGGCCTGATTGTAGGTCTCAGCTGAGGAAATAACTTGGAAAAAGGCGTCTATCTTATTGGCCGTAAACTGATTAATATCCTTTTTCTTTTGTTCCTCCTGCAGTTTTTTAAGGGTTCGCTCTTCATCTAGCCTTTCTCTCTCATCGTTCAGAAAGGAATTAAGTTTGGCAAAAGCACTCTTAACTTCTGCATCATCCTTAAATGTATTTCCGGATTGGAGCGTATTCATGGCAGCCATTCGAGATTCCCAATCATCATAATCTGATACCTGATTGATCATAAGCTTGTCGATCTGTGTCAACAGGTCCAGCTTCTCGGCCTGTAGTGCGGCTTCTGCCTTTCTTGCTTCCTCCTCTGCTAGTTTTTTCTTTCCACGGCAAGAAGTAAGGCTCATGGGACCAACCAGAGCAGTTACTAGAAAAAGGGACAAAAGTAAACGGACCATTTTACCCATGAAATATTTAGATTTTTGAAATTAATCTCAACAAAAATAAGAAGATAGACAGGATTTTGAAACACACTATGTATACATTTCCTTCCAACTACATGCCAAAAACGTTTTTTTAGCTTTTTCATTGGTTTTCAGCCTGATCTTTTTGAAGGACATGAATCACCACCGGTCCCAGTAATCCTATTTTAGCACCTTCATCAGGACCGATCGAACTTGATCTCGGCAATTCATAACTCTCTAAGGGGGGGCCTTTAACCCAGATTTCCAAGATATTAGTTCCCTCTTGAAGGTATTTCGTGATATCTAATTTATAGGGCTTGTGATAAAGTGTCTTGACAGAACGTGTATTGACGTAAATATCACCTACTGCTTGCAAGTGCCCTAAGTCTAGAATATAAACATCCGTGGGGTTCAGTTGATCTAATTCAAAACGGCTAGAATAATGTACTTCCTCTGGTAAGCTTGGTATTCCCTTCAACTTCCACCAGTCCAATAACAAGGTATCTCTGTAGTCGAAGAGGTCCATATTTTGCTGACCATTCTTTGCCACTAAATCCCATTTATCAAGACTTATCTTACCTAGAGAAGCATATTCATATGGATTAGAGGAAACAAGAGGAAGAGGAGTAAGTAAGCTATCCTCGATTGCCTCTTTGCTAGATAGCAGCACCTTGGTATCCAATCCACCGATAACAGCCAGAATATTACTCCCTCCTTGCGCTGGAGCAGGATGTATCTTTCCATTTTGAGGATCTAGCCAATAATGGTAGGGAAGACGAGTAGAAACTTCCAGTTGGAAGATATGATCCTCTAGTTCAATGTTTCTGAATACGTTGATCTGCGAACTGTCCTCCAACTGCCTGCTTATTCTTCTTAGGAAGGGATACATGTCATCGTAGGAGACTGTCTGTGGCAAATAACTCCCAGCAATCAGATTTTGAAGCTCTATCGGATCTAGCTGTTCTGATTTATAAATAATGGCAGAAAGGGCCTCTTGGAGTCTTTCGTCTTTTTCCTGAAAATTCTCAATATAAACTTGTTTATCAGGCAAGTCCCCAAATGAAATGATCCTAGCTCCATGTTGAGAAAGCTTGGCTAGGTTCTCAGCTGAAGGGGCACTCAAAGCAGGAATATCCATCAACAATAACATTTGAAGGTGAATACCCTCTATTTCAATTCCCTCCCCAGCAGACTTTGCCTTCAACATATTTTCATCATTGACCCACATCCAAGTCAGACCTTTGTTCTCAATTTCCTTGATCATGGGCCAAACCGCCAAAAGCCATTCCGCTCTTGGATCCGTTTCTTTTTCAAATAAGTTCAACAAGCCATGGGTAGGAGGCTTGGGGTTTCTTGAATCATTAATAGCAGGGATGTTTCCATTGAAAAAGGGTTCTTGATGGCGTTCATCAAAAGGAAAGCTTTCAGGAAAGCCCATAAAAGGATAATAAATGGCCATATCAAGCTGGGGTTCTCCTGTCCGAAGCAAACATTCCATTCGGTGGATATAAGGATTTAATTCCTCCCATAATCCTTTTTCCTGCTCGGAGCGGGTACCCAAGGCTACCTTCGAAGTGGGACCCAAAAAATCAGCTCTTGAAAGCCCTTTTTCACCTGACCATCCTTCAATCAACAATTCATTTGCCCCATTCATGAAGGCGTTGTCAACAGCAATCTTTATTTCTTGGGGGCTAAGTTGGTCATGTGTATTTCTATACCCTAGGACTCTTGATCTGACAGTCTTCCTTTTTCCTAAATAAGCACCAGAGCTAATGATCTTCTGAAGCAGGGAGGAATTACCCGTTGAATACTGATCAAAGGTGGGAACATGCGCCCTAGACGCGGCCTTGATCATATCAAAATCCCAGCCTCTAGGTTCAATTCCGACCTTTAAGTTCTGCTCCTCTCCAAACCTAAACATTTGGGAAATAGAAGCTCTAATAAAGGCGTCTGAGGCATATTGCTGATAAGAGCTCCTGATTCGAGCGTCGTTATCGGAAAAAACAAACTCAGGACTGCTCTTAATCCTTAATTGAGAAAGAAGAAAATTGTTAGATGATGATTTGAGTAAGGCGGGTATCCAATTGAATGGTGGCTTTGAACCAAGGAAGAGAAGACTATCCTCTAATTCTTTCTGGTAAAACTCATCTGCCTGATAAGCAAAAGGGCCAATATTAATCCCATATAATTGTCTAAGAGCGAATGAATCCAATGAAGATAGCTGTTCAATGACATACCCAAGGTGGGCAGCTACTGATTCTTCTTCAAAAGGATTTATAGGTTGACCAATCCCAAAGCTAGCAGGGCTCATTACCTGCTGACCTGTTCGGCCTTTGTAAACAGCAATAATCTTCCAAAAGCCAGCAGGAGGTTCCCACGCTATGTTACCTTCGGGGGTCACATGGGAATTGAGCCAGAAAACAGAATCCGGGTAAAGGAAAGTTTGGTCATTTAAGTCCCAAAATACATCTGTTCTTTTTTCCTTCCTGGCTTTTACCCCAAATACAGCAAAGGGGCTCGATTCTTCCACTCCTCCTAAAACTGGGATTTTCTCCTCATTTTCCGTCCCCCAACTATTGATATAATGGTAAACAGGGACATTGGGTTTGGGAAGGGGCAAGTTGATGGGTTTACCTCCTAAAACATGAGCCTCTCCAAACAATAATTGATGAAGGTACAATTTGTCAGGTCCACCAGTTGGAAGGGCCATTCCTCCTGTAGAGGTAAGCAAGCTAACTTTTAAATCAATTTTCCGAGCAGCGAGTAAACAAATTTCTAGGTAATCCGCAAAAGGTAATTCGGCTATACCTGTAAATGGAAGGGGGCAAATCTCTACCCCTTCAAAGCCCAGTTCTTTGATTTGGACCATTTGGCGCAGAATCTCCATTTTATCCAACTCCTCCGCTTCCCAATACCAGCATAACCATCCACCGGAAGTCGTTGTCGGACTTACGAAAGACGAAGGGGTAAAGGTAGCAATGGAATCCTTTGTAGGATAGACGCCTTTGATCAGAGACAAAGGACTGAGGCTATCAGTCTGCCATTGTGTGTGTGCAGGCTCTCTAAGGCTTCTATTGAGTTTGGAAGTAACATTGATCGAAATTAGACCTATGACAAGGACCAAACCCAAAACTGCCAGTGCCCACAACCTTAGGGGTTTGCTGCCCATAGAGGTGGAATTTGGTCAAAATTACAAAAAGGCGAATTATTTTACAGCATAATCTACCTGATTGTGTCAATTTGATTTTAATTCCTTGGAATTATAGTTCAGAAGCCGCTTCCTCATCCAAAAACCAAAATACATTGTGGCCATTCCCACGGATATAAAAGGCGGGATAGCTTTCTGCATGTTCTTTTTTCAAGATGGCTTTAACCTTTTCCTTTTTCGAATCTCCAGCGACCAGAAAGGCGATTTTTCTAGATTGGTTGATGGTCTTCCCAGAAAGACTTACTCTTAGCTGTCCAGAATCGGGATGCCTTGCTAGTAAGGTGGGATCTTCGACATCAAGGTATTCAAGATGATTGGGAAAAATGGAAGCTGTATGACCATCTCCTCCCATCCCCAACATCATGAGTTGAAACACGGGTTGACCATTTTCGGATTCCAGAAAGCCTTGAATTTCCCTACCATAACGTATGACTTCCTCTTCAGGCTTATCCTCTCCTCTTACTCTGTGAATATGAGTAGATGGGATATCGATTCCACTAATTAGGCGCAGATTTGTCATGCCATAATTACTTTCTGGATCATCAGGACCTACCATTCTCTCATCCCCCCACCACAAATGGATTCTGTTCCATGGGAATTTGTCTTTATAATCCACTGCCAGTATATCAAACAACAGTTTGGGCGTGCTACCTCCACTTAAGGCTATGTGATACATACCTTCTGTAGATAAAACATCTTCTAGCATCCAATTGGCAAAATCTCTTGCCAGGCTATCCTTAGTAGAACTAATGTGTATGTTTGGTTTCATATGGATGTATATAAAAATGGAAGCCCCAAGGGCTTCCATCTACCTTCAAAATTAGTCTTTTTATAATTCACAGAAAATACCATCATCTGCTAAATTACGGCAGGGATATCTCCATGTCATATTAGTACCATCTATCATAGCATCTGCTACTTCTGGTCCCCATGTTCCCGAGGGGTAACCATACAAGGGCACATCTGGATTGTTTTTCCATTCTGATAGGATCGGGTCCACAAAGGTCCATGCAGCTTCTACAGCATCTCCTCTCGTGAAGAGAGTAGCATCCCCCAACATTGCGTCAAGTAACAATCTTTCGTAGGCAGAAGGGAGATAAGTATGGCTCAACTCATCGTATTTGAAATCCATGTTAACAGTTTCCGCCTGGAAGCCTGCACCTGGTACTTTCAAACCAAACTTTAGTAACACCCCTTCATCTGGCTGAATACGCATCACAAGTTGATTGTGTTCATGGCTCATTTCACTCTCACCTGAAAAAAGACTTAGGGGAGTTTTTTTGAAGTAAACCACCACTTCTGCTACTCTCGTAGGAAGTCTTTTTCCGGATCTGATGTAGAAGGGTACCCCACTCCAACGCCAATTGTCCACAAAACACTTAATTGCAGCAAAAGTCTCTGTTCTGGAATCAGGATCTACCCCTGTCTCTTCTCGATAGCCCTTCTGGTAATCACCTTTGACCTTTGCTCCACCATATTGTCCTCGAATGGCATATTTGGGAACATCCTCTATAGAAATAGGGCGTAAGGCTTCTAGGACCTTGAGTGTTTCATTCCTGATTGAGTCCGCATCTATTTTAGCTGGAGGCTCCATGGCAGTAAGGGCCAATAGCTGCATCAAATGGTTTTGAAGCATATCACGTAGGGCACCGGAGCCCTCGTAATAACCGCCCCTATCCCCTACTCCAATGCTTTCGGAGGCAGTGATCTCTACATGGTGGACATAGTTTCTATTCCACAGAGGCTCAAAAATCCCGTTGGAGAATCGGAATACCAGTAGATTTTGGACCGTCTCTTTTCCCAAATAATGGTCTATCCGGTAAATTTGCTTCTCTTCGAAAAACGATTGTAGTTTTCGGTTAAGGTCCTTCGCTGTTTCTAGGTCATAGCCGAAAGGTTTCTCTACAATCAATCTTCTCCACCCCTCGTTTTCATCATTTAATCCATGGGCCGCCAGATTACCTGCAATTACTTCATACAGACTTGGCGGAGTAGATAAGTAAAAGATGACATTCCCTTGCGTATGACAAGCATCAGAGATTTCCTTCAACCTATCTTTTAGGCCTGCAAAATCTTCCGTCTTTTTAGAATCCACAGGCTTGTAATACAGCATACGAAGGAAAGCCTCAATCTTGCTTGGGTCCTCCGTCGGTTGCTTGGCAAACTCCTTAATACCCCCAATCATTTTCTGGCGAAAATCTTCATCAGAAAATTGAGTTCTCCCTACACCCAGAATGGCAAAGCAGTCAGGAAGTAGATTCTGAATATAGAGGTCATATACAGAAGGTACCAGTTTTCGGTAGGCCAGGTCTCCTGACGCACCAAATATAGTTAGTGTTAAACTGTCGGTTGCTCTCACATTTTTTGTGTTGGAGGGTGCTTATTCTTCTTCAGATTTTACAACAGCATGTCCACCAAACTGATTTCTCAGAGCAGCCAACATCTTCATGGCAAATGACTCATCCTGACGAGACTCAAATCTTGTAAACAGAGATGAAGTAATCACATGTGCAGGTACATCAAAGTCGATGGCAGTTTGTACCGTCCATCTTCCTTCTCCACTATCATTGACATAGCCTTTGATTTCGTCCAGCTTAGGATCATCCTTCAAGGCCAAGACACCAAGCTCAAGCAACCAAGAACGAATCACACTTCCGTGCATCCACATATGCCCAATGCTAGCTAAGTCTAATCCATAAGGTGATTTCTCTAGGATTTCAAAACCTTCTGCATAAGCTTGCATCATTCCATATTCAATGCCATTGTGCACCATTTTTACCATGTGACCTGACCCACTGGCGCCACAATACAGGTAGCCATTTTCAGGAGCAAGCGTTTTGATAATGGGCTCGATGTGGGAAGCGGGCTCTTCATTTCCACCATACATTAGGGAATAGCCATTTTTCAATCCCCAAACACCTCCACTCACACCACAGTCTATGTAGTGCACCCCTTTGGTAGCGGTTTTTTCTGAGCGTTCTACTGAGGTTCTCCAAAATGAGTTACCTCCATCTATAATAATATCCCCTTCGGATAGTAAGGGCAGCAAGGCGTCGATATTTTGATCAACGGGCGCTCCTGCAGGAACCATCAACCAGATAACTTTCCTTTCGGGAAGTTTTTGAACAAGGTCTTCCACACTTGATGCGCCTTCTGCTCCTTTTGAGACAGCAGCATCAATTTCCGGTTGGGTAAGGTTATAAGCCACAACTTCGTGTTGACCAAGTAGCAGGCGGTGAACCATATTCCCCCCCATTTTTCCTAAACCAATAAAACCGATTTTCATAAAAGTGATTATTTGATGGTAAGCAACTAAGCGCAGTTTCCTGCGACTGTTTGGTATGCGACAAATGACAAATATTTCCTAAAAAGACCAAATAGGGACGTGAGATAGATTGGATACTTTTTCCGAGATCCTTCTTCCTTGCACATTTTAGGTCAATTCTTGGTGCATATTGGTAAATCCGCACCTGCATTTAACAGTATATCTAATTGTACTGCAACTTATTATGAATAATCTACGCATCATGAAAAATTCCATCACACTTAGCCTAATCGCACTATTGATTGCTTCTTCAGCTTGTACCACTGAAAATGTCCTTCCTTCCTCAGACGCCCAGCCTTCTGATGATTTCCATGCCATTATTCAAGAATCTGAACAAATAAAAATCAAAGCCGCCTTCATAGAAGATGATGAAAATACCTGTGGATATTATTTTGAAACGGGAAGTCTAGGACAAGACGTAAGCAGATTTCAAGCCCTCAACTTCGATGAAGTCGCTCAATCTCTTAACAACCAAGATAAATTGACCCTTGTTCTAAAGACAGAAAGCTATGTGAATGGATATTGTGAGGGAATGGGAGCCTTTGAAATTGATCAAATCTTCAAAGAGCTTGACGAAGCTACCAATAGCTCTGAAAAACTTGATATCAAAAGCGAAAAAGCCTTCCCCAAGAAGTAAAACATAAATAGTGTTGTGCGTCAGTAAAGACTGGTTCCAATTGGAATCGGTCTTTTTTTGTGCTAAAGGTGAGCAAAGAAGCCTATTCGAGCCTTTCATATGTCCATTCCTCCCTACATTGACATTCTCTGAATGATTTGTTAAATTCTTGATAACCAAATACCTACAATCCCTCCCTAGGGATGTGCAACTAATTTTGAATGGTGAGTTCTAGCTTCAGCTTTAGCTGAAACGCAAGTTGACATTTTTTATAAGGTCTGTTACTACATTAAACTCTCCAAATTATGCTAAGTAAGTACACGACACAGCTACTGCTGTGTATGCTTCCCCTTCTTATGGGGTTCGCCTTTCTATCTCCCCAGTACCCACCTCCTGCATCAGAATCCGAACAAGCTTTGCGGGGTGCTTGGACCATGGTTCAGAAAGATGGCGTTTCAAATGATGAGTTAGCCATTCAGATGGTTAAGATTCTTTCAGATGGTCATTTTATGTTTGCCTTCTACAATTCTGAAACTCAACAGTTTTTTAGTGCAGGAGGGGGAACCTATTCTTATGCAAATGGCCAATACACGGAAAACATTGATTTTCACACCATTGACCCAGCCTTAGCTGGAACTTCAGTAACCTTTAGTTGTAAGTTAGACGGCGATAAGTGGGTTCATCAGGGCAATACAAATGGTACCCCTATCAATGAAATATTTCAACGAGTTGACAAGGGCTCAGGTAGCGATTTAAGTGGGACCTGGAAGCAAGAGTTTAATGTGGATGCCGCGGGCAAAAGGCTCAAGCTTAAGAAGCATCACAAAAAGCTAAAAATCCTTTCTGGGACACGCTTTCAATGGGTGGAATACAACAGTAAAAAGGGGAAATTCATTTCATGTGGGGGTGGAACCTACACCCTTGCCAATCAAGCATACGAAGAGAAATTGGAGTTCTTCTCCACAGACTCAACCCAGGTTGGAAAGGCTTTTCAGTTTGAATGCAAACAGGCAGGTGATGAATGGATTCACAAAGAAAAAGCCCTTAGAGGAGCAAAACCGCTAGGTGTCGACGAAGTATGGAGTCGATCTGACTGGTAATTGGTAAATCAAAAAAGGGATGATCCTGCTAGATCATCCCTTTTCAATTTCTAGGTAGAATATCCGTTTTTTGAGACAGTTTAAGATTTATACTTCCTGTTTACAGGTATCTTTCAAGAACCTACCGGTAAACTAAACATGAGAAACCAAAACAGTCTCTAGAAAAATTTAAAGTTTACCGCGAGACTAGAATAGACAGGTACTTTTTGCCCCGCAATTTCCCCAGGAATCCAAGCAGGCATCAATCTGATCACGCGTAGAGCCTCCTCATCACAGCCATGTCCTATCCCCTTAACAATCTTGAGATCTTTCAGGGATCCGTCGGCTTGAATCACGAAACGTACGAATACCTTCCCCTCTACCTTGTTACGAAGAGCATCTTCGGGATATCTAATCTGACCTGAAAGAAACCTGTATAAAGCAGGTTCGCCTCCAGGAAACTCAGGCATAACATCTGCTTCGGTGAAGGGTTCAGAAAATTCGTCTATGTCCCTTCTCCTCACGCTGTCTCTGAAGTTCATGCTTTCCAAGTCTGAGGTCTCCTGGACTTCTAGTGTCCCATTGTTATTCAGACTAAGAGTTTCATCATGGATAGAGGCTAATACCAGCATGTATTCCCGCTCATTTCGAATGGTATCTACCCTTCCAAGCGTTTTGTCCTCTAACAAAATAGGGCGAGGATCTTCTTTGAAAAGGCTTGCTACCTGAGACCTTGTCAATTCTTCTAATTGATAGGTCCGAATTTCAGGTAGGGGCGGGCCCTGTTGAATATCAAGGTACTTTACTGCCACAATGATGGAAAGGGTAGACACAACAAAGATTCCTACAAAGGCGGTAATGATCCTCCTTTGACGCTCTTTGCTCTCTTTCCGGTTGATAAAATCAACCAGGTCTTCCTTTGGTGGCGGTAAAGCTTTCACTGCGTATGCTCCCTATTAAATTTTATTCTATAACTGGAATTTTCTTCTAAAATCTGCGTAGAATGTCTCCCCCATCACACGACTAAAGGCCTGATGTGTGGCTTCCACCATTTCATTGTTCGTTACATCAGAAGAACTGAAACCAACAAAAGCGATCTCAACTGTTTTGGAAAGGCTCCACTTTCTCTTCTCCGTTACAATGATATTGTTTTCATCTAGCTTAGCGTGCATCTGAGAAAGTGATCTCACTTCCTTGAATACCATGAGAATAAATTTCAACTCATTACTAGACAAGTCTTCTACTCTTTCCTTTTTGGTAAAGCCATTGCGAATCAGGTAATTTTTGAGCGAATTTCTCTCGATATAGGGACGGTAAAAGTAAAGTCCTTCTTTGGATTCGGAGATTTCACTAACCTGACCGTAATAGGCGCTTTCCTTTTGATGAAGCTTCTTGAAGTCACCTAATTTCTCTGGACTCAAGGCTTCTACATCCTTCTTCAACAACCTAAGGGTCAGTAAATCAGAAGAGGATTTGTAGGATACTACTTTTGTGATGAATTCATCATCAAGTAAATCTGACTTTAGTGAGAAGATATCTCCCAAGCTAAAGCGCGCCTTTTTAGACTTACCTTTATCTCCATTGGGAGAAGGTTCTTTTTTGAGCGTAATAATGGGGCTGGATTCAGGTTGGGATTGCCCATTTGAAGAACCAGTGTCCGTTCTTTCTGTAGGGGAGAGAACAAATATAGGCTCAGATTCCTCCTGCTTTTCTTCTTTTTCTTCCTGAAGGGACTCTTCCTCCACGTGGCCATTTTGCGAAATAGCTTCCTCTTCGGCAATTGGAGTTTCTCCTGTATGCTCAGG
The DNA here is from genome assembly GCA_039817415.1 of Bacteroidota bacterium. Taxonomy (GTDB): domain Bacteria; phylum Bacteroidota; class Bacteroidia; order J057; family J057; genus JALEFZ01. The sequence continues at coordinate 111,805 of JBCBVV010000015.1, read as the reverse complement.
TTCGAACTGAGATGAAGAACCATTTTGGTGAATAGTAGCTTCTGCAACAGGTTCCTCAACCTTTTCTTCTACTTCAAACTCAGCAGACTCCTCGATTTCAGTTCCCTGAAGAATACGATCAATAAAATCCGCTTCTTCATTTTGCTCTTCCTCCACCTGAGAAGTCTCCTCTTCGACACTCTCTTCTTCCACCTCAGCTATTGGTTCTTCCTGTTGAGTTTCCTCTTCAACTATGATCTCTTCCTCTAAGGGAGTTTCCTCCTCTACAACTGCTTCTACAATTTCTTCCTGAACTTCTTCAAGTACCTCCTCTATGGCTTGAGGTTCCTCTTGAATTTCTTCTTGGATTTCTTCTACCTCAACAACAGGTGAGGTAAACGCTGGCTCAGCTTCTTGGAAAGCTTCAACTTGAGGTTCCATTTCTGGTTGGACTTCCTCTTCCTCTATTTTCTCCTCAACAATTGGCGAGGGAGTTGCCATAGCATTCTGCTCCATGATACCGATATTCTGAGCCGTCTCGGTCAGAGAGATTTTACTTAGAATCTCTCCGATGTTCCATTTGATGACGACATCAGGAATCCCCAATTGCTCACCTCTAGGGATGAACATTTGCTCATACTGCTCCTGGTCTGCAGGGTTAATACAGGTACGTTTGATTTCGCTGAACAGGGACTCTCTGGCATCTTTGGCTTCCAATTCAGCCTTCACCATTTCTTTTTTGCGCTCTTCTTCCTCTTTTCTTCTTGCTTCCTCTGCCTCATGCTCCATTCTTTTCATCTCTGCCTGTAAAACAAGCTCTGTACGGATGAACAGTCCACGCATAATGGTTTCATATTCCAGCTTTTCTTCGTAGTAGGGAATCTCTACAAGCTCAGAACCTATGTTCAAGTCGTTTTTCAGGTAATGAGACATGATTTCATGCTGGAAGAAACCTCCCATTAAAAATACATGCTTGACATCTTCTTCTCGAAGTTTGTCTCCTGATATATAATGACCCAGTCTGTCTCTATTGATGGTAAAGAGTTCTTGGAATCTATCTCTGTCAAATTTTGCTGTTCCCGTTACTTCAGATGTAGCAGATTTCTGGGTAATCGAGAAAGTGTAGTTCTCATTGGGTGCCATCAACTGATGGGCTAGCTCTGTTTGGCTATCGAGATTGAGGGAGAAACCTGAAGCTTGAAATTCTTTGATCAATTCGCTCATCAAGTGGCTTCTACCTGCGGAAGGTCCGACACCTTTTACCAATTCTACCTGGACGTTTTCTCTAGCCATTAGGGCATCTCTCCCAATTGCTTCTTCGTCGGATTGGTTGATGTCGATTTTCCAGATGTTTAGATAGTCATCTAAAGCTTCTAATGTAATGGTTCTTGTTCCTTCGATTTCCCCTCTTTCAATCAATCCGTGAATAAAGGACAAGGCCAAATTATCTTCAAAGAAGACTTGATATTTTCCTCCACCAAGTCGTGCAATGGTTTCGTGAATACTATCTCTAACGGCTGGATCCATTGAAGCTGGGAAAGAAAGGGATAGCTTCACCTCTTCATCTCCTCCATGATAATGGGAGTAAGATTGAATGATCTCTTGCCAGTTGTTTTCCAGAACCTGTGGAATTGACTTCCCCTCATAATTAAGGAACCACTGTCCGTTTAGGGTAAGCATTTGAAGTTTTTGTTCAGGTTTTTGCACCCCTGCCAAAAACCTCTTTTTGGTAAATATGAAACAAAGCATGTTATCGAGGCTGATCATGATAGATTGGTAGTTTGTTGGGTAACTGGTATTTACTGGAAATGCCAAAAGAACTTCCGTCTCCTCTGTAAGGGAAAGCTAAATACATGCTAATGGAGAGTTTGAAGAATGTTCTGTTCGATTAAACGCCCCTCTCCACACCACTTGAACATCTGTATCTCTAATGATTATCCCTTACGATATCAGGTCTGGGTGTTTGTGTTTGCATATAAAGCAATAATGGTGCTACAATTAGAGCCTTCAAGTGTGAATGGAAAAAAAGAGACATTGATTGGTAAAATAGCCTGTATAAATTTAGCCTGTAAAAGACCATATACAGGTGATTTACAGGCTATTATAACGATCAGCTATTTCGATCCGAAATATTCAGAAATTTTGAGGAAATTTTTGAAAATTCTCTAGTTCAGTCTGTTCATTTTCAACAGGATAAGGGAATAAAATTATACCGTAACTACTCCGACGGTAGCTAAGGCCTTTTCAAGGTCTTCGATGATATCTTCGATTTCCTCAATTCCGACTGACAACCTGATAAGGGTATCACTTAGGCCTGATTTTTTCCTTTCCTCAACAGGAATAGAGGCATGAGTCATACTTGCAGGATGACCAATCAAAGATTCCACTCCACCTAGGCTTTCTGCTAAGGAGAAAATATGGGTCCCACTCAGCAATTTAAGTGCATCTTCCATTCGGTCTCCTTTCAAAGTAAAGGACAACATTCCGCCAAAGTCTCTCATCTGCTTCTTGGCAATTTCATGCCCTTCAGCATCTTCGAAACCTGGCCAGTATACCTTGGATACCTTAGGATGGTCTTTCAAAAAACGGGCTACAGCTGCACCATTCGCACAATGAGCCCTCATCCTCAAATGAAGGGTCTTGATTCCTCTCAATACGAGGAAACAATCCTGTGGCCCCGGAACGGCTCCTACTGAATTCTGAATGAAACGAAGCTTTTCATGCGTCTCTTCATCATTTGTAATTACACAACCCATCACAACATCAGAGTGCCCTCCAATATACTTTGTGATTGAATGAAGGACCATATCCGCTCCTAACTCCAAAGGATTTTGAAGATAGGGAGAAGCAAAGGTATTGTCCACGACTACTTTAATCCCATGCTGCTTTGCAATATTGGCGGCTTCTTGGACGTCAATGATCCGAATCAACGGATTGGTTGGGGTTTCCAACCACAACATTTTGGTGTTTTCGTTGATTAAGGCCGGCAAATTTTCCAGATTGGAAAGGTCCGTAAAGTGGAAACGAATACCGTAAGGCTCGAATACTTTAGTGAAGATTCTGTAACTTCCTCCGTACAAATCATTGGTGGAAATTACTTCATCGCCAGGTCTCAGGGTTTTCATGATGGCATCTACTGCTGCCATACCTGAACCAAATGCTGAAGCAAAACGTCCATTTTCCAATGCTGCAAGAGAAGATTCTAGCGCAGAACGAGTTGGGTTTTGGGTACGAGCATATTCGTAACCTTTATGATCACCTGGAGCTGCCTGTACATATGTACTGGTTTGATAAATAGGCGTCATGATCGCCCCTGTAGTTGGATCGGGCTCTACTCCTGCGTGAACGGCTTTTGTACCAAATTTCATATGAAAATTTTCAGTTGAATCTATAACCAAATAGATAAATTGAAAGTAAAATAAAGAACAATTGACCTAATCTTAAGCGTCATGGCTAAATTAAATTCTTCAGAAAGTAAGATTCTCGATCAAATCGCCAAGTGGAAGGCGGATAATCCGTCCTTTCTCAACAAATCCACAGATTTTGTAAGTAAACCTATCAGTTGGCTCACCGAGAAGCTTACACCAGAAGATGTAAAAGCCAGTGTAGGAGGAGTGGTTGAATCCATTCTTGATAGGCTTCAGGATGTATCCAAGTGGACTGTCAGCAACCAAGATATCCTAACAGCCACGAAAGAGTTCGAAATAGAGGCGAAAACCATCGGTGATCTAAAAAAGGCTTCTATCCATGATCTTGACCATGTGGCGGAAGGCCTGATAGAAGGAAATACACGGATGGCCACTGCAAGTGGTATTGGTTCTGGATTGGCCAGTCTTGCAGGTCCTGTTGCGGGATGGGCAGCACTTTTGGCAGACCTACCTACCCTATTCACATTTTCTCTACGAACTATCAATCAGGTAGCCCTTTGCTACGGCTTTGACCCACATGACCCAAGCCTAGATGCCTTAGAAAAAGCGCATGAAATGGAATACATGATGCGCGTATTCAAGGTGGCAACCTCTTCAGATAAGGTGCAGAAACAAAAGGCCCTTGGAGAACTAAAGGATTTTGAGGCTGGAAGACATACCGATAGTTACAAAGATGTAGCTGGAGATTTTACAACCAAACAGCTTGGAAAGAATGCTACTTCCTTTATTTCAAGAATGATCATTAAGGAAATTGTAGAAAGAACCATTACAAGAAAGGCTGTTGGTCTTGTGCCAGGTCTTGGTGCAGTCTTTAGTGGAGGCTTCAACTACGTATACATCAAAGATGTAGGGAATGCTGCCTATATGTTGTATAGAGAAAGATTCCTGCTAGATAAAAAGGGTAGGAAAAAGACCATAAAAATAGAGATTGACTAAGTCGGCAAATTCGAATAGTCTTTATTTAGCTATTTTCTTGTCAAAAAATTGTATCGATTTTCGGAATTCTTACCGAAACATTTATGACCATTTTTTACTTATAGAGGTTTCCTTATATAATTATTGTATTTGAGGTCAAGAAAATGTGTCTTTTCTACCTTAAATCTTTTGATGAAGGAATCCTTATCTGTATACTTATGGTTTAACATTTTTGACCGATGCAATATACTCCAGTTAGATTTTCAAGAACGATCAACAAGGACTTTATATCAGTCCTTCGATCGCGTGTAAAGAACCATTTTAAGGAAAATGGAATTTCCACTTATGGAAACTCCACTATGGTCCTTAAAACGGTCGTATTGATGCTGATGTACCTCGTTCCTTTTTCCCTTGTAGCTTTTGGCTTGGTGACCAACCCTTGGCTATACTTCGGATTGTGGATCATAATGGGATTTGCAGTAGCTGGTATTGGAATGAGCATTATGCACGATGCCGTTCATGGATCTTATTCTAAGAACAATACCGTAAATACCATTGTGGGATACGTATTAAACATGGTAGGTGGCATTGTAGCCACTTGGCGTATTCAGCACAACAGACTTCACCATACCTTTACCAATATCGATGGACATGATACCGATATTGATGCAGGTGTTTTGATGAGATTTTCGCCTAACCAAAAAAGATACTGGATGCATAGATTTCAGGTTTTCTATGCTTGGTTTCTATACGGCTTGATGACTATGTCTTGGATTACGATGAAGGACTTTAACCAATTAAAGGAATTCAAAGAAAGAGGACTTTTAGGAAAAGATGAGAAAAAGTATAATTCTCTGATTACAAAAGCTGTCCTTCAGAAAATCTTGTACTACAGTGTTACACTAGGTATTCCCTTGATGTTTTCTCCATTCTCATGGTGGTTTACTGTGCTAGGTTTTCTTGCCATGCAGTTCCTTGCTGGATTAATTCTGGCTTGTGTTTTCCAATTGGCTCATGTTATGCCAGAATGCGAATTCCCTGTTCCTACTGAAGAAAATAAGATCGAAAACAACTGGGCTGTTCACCAGCTTCAGACGACTTGTAACTTCTCACCCAACAGCAAGATCATGTCTTGGTATGTAGGTGGCTTAAATTACCAGATCGAGCACCACCTTTTCCCTAATATTTGCCATGTCCACTATCCAAGGATTGCAAAAATTGTAAAGGAGACTGCAAAGGAATTTAACCTTCCCTATCATGTACAACCTACCTTTGTACATGCCTTAGTAGACCATGGAAAGATGTTGTTTGCTATGGGAACAAAGGATTAATATCATACTTTGTTTTTTTCATAGAAAATAGGCTGCCCCCATTGGGACAGCCTATTTTTTTAGGCCGTATTCTTACCCTCTTCTGGTCTCTACTACAATTTCATTGTGTAGGGTACGATGGACAGGGCATTTGTCTGCGATTTCCATCATTCTGGCTTGTTGCTTTTCGTCAAGATCGCCCTCTATTTCAATGATTCTCTCAATCACATCGATTTTAGCGGGTTTGGAATCGGCATTGGCGGCGTCTTCAGCATATTCATGGCGATGTTCAAGGTGTACCCTCACTTCCTCTAGGGGCCATCCTTTTCGGTCTGCATACATACGCATAGTCATGGCAGTACATACTCCCAATGAACTAACCAATAGATCATAAGGAGTCGGTCCGAGGTCATCTCCACCTACAGAAGGTGGTTCATCAGCTAGGAATTTATGCTTCCCTGTCCTTACCTCAGTGGTAAACCCTGTTTGACCAATACGAACAACTGCCTGTTTATCAGTCAGCAAGGGCTCTTCCTCTTCCAAGTCGATATATCTAGTTACCCAAGATGCAATGACCTGGCCTGCATAAAGCGAATCATTTTTAGCAGACAGTAAATGATCTGCTCCATCAAGGGTCATAAAGCTTTTGGGATGCCAAGCTGAGAGGTAAATTTCACTGGCGTTGTTGATGCCGACGATATTATCCTGGGGAGAATGCATGATGAGCAAGGCCTTCCGCATATTTTTGATAATATCCTTTAGGCTTATGGACTCGATATCTTCAAGAAAGTGTTTTTGGATGGTTACCAGTTTGCCACCAATCTTAATTTCTCCTTCTCCCTCCGATCGGATCCGATCCTCAATAGCAGCAAACAGGTGTCTGACGTGCTCTGGCTCTGAAGGAGCCCCTACTGTGGCAATGGCTTGAACAGAGTCGATTTGGCTACCTGCAAGGATAACTGCTGCTCCTCCTAAGGAATGACCAACTAATAAGGAAGGTGGCATGTACTGATCAGCCAAGAAGGCAGCTGCATCTAAAAGGTCTGCAACGTTCGTAGAAAAATTAGTATCGTAAAATTCCCCTTCACTTTCCCCAATTCCGGCAAAATCGAATCTGAGTACTCCAAATCCATTTTGTGTTAGGGAGCGAGAAATATTTCGTTCTGCCCGAAGGTTCTTCCCGCATGTAAAACAATGCGCAAAGATGGCAAAGGCTTTAGGCTTTTCCCCCAATGGAAGGTCAAGGGAGGCAGAAAGCTGCAGTTGATTTCTATTTGGAAAGGTAAGTCGGATGGATTTCATATGCTGGCATTAATGACCCCAAGAAAATAAGGAATCACCCGCAATATTTATCATCCATCCGACAATGATTTCATTACTTCAACACAATTCTTTGCCAAGTTCTCTCTTCTCCTTGCTGGATAGATAGTTGATAAATTCCCTTGGGTAGATCTGCTAGGTCTAATGGCTGCATAGGTCTAACGGCATTCCATCTTCTCAATACACTTCCCTGTAAATTCACAAGGCTAACAGTCATATTTGAAGCTAGATTCCCCTTGAGCTGAATCTGCCCGTAGGAAGGGTTTGGATACACGCTTAATGCAGCTGACTGATCTTCCAAAGAGGTAGCAAACGAAGTCGTTTCAACATTATCTACACAGAAATAAGCTGGTGTATTCATTCCAAACATCCCTACATCAGAAGAGGAAAGGAAGAAAAACAGGCTATCAACATTTCCCAAAGGAGAAAGATCAAGCTTAGTCCACTCGTTTACGATGTAATCCTCTGAATTATTAGAAAATCTATAATCAGCTAGGTAAAAATCGATTGTATCTGCAATTAGGCTCCCATTGTAGTATCCTTTGATTGTTAACAGGAAAAAATCTGGATCATCTCCCGTTACCCCTCCAAATTGCTTGGCAAACATATCACCATCTAGCATAGATCTGTATGCATAGGTCGCATTGGTTACAAAAATACTCTGTACAGGTTTACCCATAGCAGCGTTTTTGAGCTTCATCTGAGTAGGCCCACCAAATCTATGAGTTACTGCGTAGGTCTCAGATCCATCTACACCTGTACCGACCACAGAGCTATACTGGTTATCTGGACCAGGAGTTAAGGTGTCAGTGGTATTCGAAATCGCCCATCCAGACCAAGAGCTAAACTGTGCATTAAACTCATTTGGTAAAAACACATCTCCAGCATCAAATCCACCAGAAAGATCACTTCCATTCAGGAAAGAATCAGGTTCAACATTCAAGTTTTCAAAATCGGCTACGCTTTGCCCCATAAGGGAAAGACTAAGTGCCACAAAAATCATTGTAAAAATTGATCTCATGTTCTTGTTATTTTTGGTAAGTAATATGGAGTCCCGCCTGAAAATTAATGCCCGGCATGGGCCTTCTTTCCAGCACGAGATAGGTTTGGTTCCAGATATTGTTTACTCTAAGGAAGCAAGCCAATTGGCTTTTCCCCTTTTTGAGTGTATAAGAAGTCTTAAGGTTACCCAGTAAGAATGCATCAATTGGATCGTTGATTCCTTCAGTAGCACCGGTATAAGTATGCTGGTACTGGATATTGAACAAGCCCCAGTCAAAACTTAATTGAGCAAAGGCCTGGTGAACTGGTGTATATATGAGTTGCTCTCCCTCCTCAATGCGCGGCTGGGAAAGAGTTACCTGATTCGTAGACCTATTGTAATCATAGCCCAGACTGAGCTTAGGACCTCCTTGGGGCAAGGGATACTTAAGATCAAATCTAGCCTCAACTCCCCTACTCCATACCCTGCTCAGATTATTTGCAGACCAGAAGGAATTGCCTTCTGCTACCCCCCACAATATCCAATTGTCGATAAGCCTGTTGTATAAGCATAGATCATAAGAAAAATTCAATTGCTCATTTCCTAAGGCATGATCTAAGCCTAATTCTTGGCTCCATCCTGATTCAGGCAAAAGGTCAGGATTGCCTCCTGGCATCCAAAAGCGGTCATTTAAGGTGGGCGCTCTATAATTTCGACTTAAATCAATCCTGATCTTGGCCAAATCGGTGAGTTGATAACTGGCCTTTAGCATAGGAACAAAAGGAACCATCTGGCTATCAATTACTTCAGCCCTCCCTACTAAGGTGGCTTTCCATTTACTTGAAGAGCGGAAATTATAATCGATGGAAGCAAATAAGGCTGTTCTGCTTTCGTTCTGGGGATCTCCATAGGCTTCGTTAAATGCCTCTGTAAAGGAATGAGTTGCCCCAGCTAGAAACTGCCATTTCTCCCCAACGATAAAATCACTCTGGACATCGGCAAAGAGGGTACGGAATCGACTAGCTGAAAAAATCCCAAATTGCGCATCATCATATTGGAGGCTTTCTTCGAAGACTGCTAATTTGGCCTTGATCTCCCACAGATTTGGCCATTTCGAAAAAGAGGAATATTTGTAGGATAAGATAGCACGATGAGAATTATCCTCCTGCCTTGCCTCACTCCTTCTTTGGGTATTGGTTGGAGGAATTTGTCTATCTGCATCCTGCCACCAATAATGAAGCGACAGTTGATGCCGATCATTAAAGTCAAATCTCAGTTGTTGTACCAAAGAAAGCTGATCAAATTGAGCATTTGTCTGTTGCCTCAAATCAACTCCAGGAGCAGGTTCATACCAAAAATCATTTTCTGCAGATTGTCGTTGCAGATGTGTAGAAGAATACATACGAAGCTTTCTTGCACGAAAAGTCAAGGAGGCCTCCTGCTCATTCAATCCAAAGCTTCCTAAACTTCCACCAGCTTCTATGGCCAAGTCGTGTTTTCCTAGATGGGAAGGGTTTAAGGCAATTGTTCCTGCCACTGCTCCGCTTCCCCACAGAGAGGACGAACCACCTTTTTCCAGCGAGACTGACTGAAAGGAAGAAACGGGAAGGAGAGATAGATCAAGTTGCCCCAGCATCGGACTGCTAATGGGAAGTCCATTCCACAGGACAAGAGTTTGTGCGGCGCTTCCCCCTCTTACAGAACTGGTTGCCAAAGAGCCGAGGCCATAGGTCTTGATATAGATATGACCTTCATCCTGAAGGAATTCGGCCAAGTTACTTACCTTATCCGCTGCAGACACCAAGATAGAATTTTCATGAGAGCTGTTTCCTCTAATTGAAATAGGGGCTACTGAATACAACTTTTGCCCTTCTTTGAAATAGGGGTCTTGTTGAACAGAATCCGGTGAGGCTTCCTGTGCAAAGGAGAGCAGGCCTATACTTTGCAGAAATGCTAGACATGTAAATCTCAGTAGTTTTTTCATCTGCCAGTTTGCATGCTCCGAAAGAGAAAAGGCAGATTTTTAGCTGTTGATAGGAAAAGTTAGGCAGCCTCCTGAACAGAGACCAAAGTTGGGTACAGCTATCCATCGCCAACTTTTCCTCCGAAAGTCGATAAAGCGAACATGAACTGGCAGGTCTTCTGGCTCGTTCTACTTTTGATGCCTTCCCATGCATATGCAAAGTGGCGTGTAATCAAAAGCTGTAATAGAACTTACAGCAGCGGGGACTGCTCCGGATTTTCACCGGATTCCCTTTTAATCCCGCACAAGGCGGAAACCAAATCCATGCACAAGAAGGGAAAATTAAAGGAAAGGACAAATTAGCCCTTTCATATGCGTACTAAAGGGAGCAATTTATCCACATTAAACCCACAATAATTCCGATTAGGAACAGTTTATTGTGGATAAAAAAGAATGCTGAATTAAAAAATGTAGGCAGAAACGGAATTGAGGGAGTAAGCTTTATTTTTATGCGATAATTGGATTATCTTACTTACATAGTTTTCAAAGCCTGTATTGACAATACAGCTTGATAAAGCGTACATTTAGTTCCTTTTTCACTAAGGAAAAATCTAACCACATGTCGTCCTTTTCACCACCAGATTTTCAATCCAGAGGGGGCTATGACCCCAACCAGCGCAGGCTATCCAGTCAGCCTTCAACACCTGCAGGAAAATTACCTCCGCAGGCTTTGGATATGGAGGAAGCTGTGTTGGGCGCCTTGATGCTAGAAAAGAATTCTCTTCACAGAATTTTGGATATCCTAAAGCCTCATATGTTTTACAAGGATGCTAATGGTTTCATTTATGAAGTCATTTTGAGCCTGTTCAACAATTCGGAGCCCATCGATATCCTTACCATCAAGCATGCACTTAGGCAAGAAGGAAAACTAGAACAAGTAGGTGGTGCATTTTATTTAACCGAACTGACATCCAGGGTTGCTTCTGCAGCCAATATTGAATACCACGCGAGAATCATTGTAGAGAAGTTTATCCTTCGCCAATTGATTAAATTCTCGGACGAGACCATCAAATCAGCCTATGATGAGACGACAGATGTGTTTGAACTCTTAGACGCAACTGAGCAAAAGATTTTTGAGATTTCAGAGAACAACCTTCAACGAAATTATCAAGGGATGAATGATCTGGTGATCAAAACCCTTGAAAAACTAGAAGAGATCAGAGGCCGAGACAGCAGCGTGACAGGTATTCCATCTGGTCTAACAGAACTGGATAAGAAAACGACAGGCTGGCAAAAGACTGACCTTGTGATCATTGCTGCCCGTCCTGCCATGGGTAAAACAGCCCTTACGCTTACCATGGCTCGCAATGCTGCCCTTCGATTTGGAGAAGGGGTAGCCTTCTTCTCTCTGGAAATGGCAGCTACCCAGTTGGTTCAAAGGTTAATTACCTCAGAAGCTGAATTAGACGCCCAACGTGTAAGAACTGGACAGCTGGAAGAATTTGAGTGGCAACAGCTGATGACAAGAATTGGCCCATTACACAAGGCCCAATTGTTTATCGACGATACACCTGCTTTGGGGATAGCCGAATTGAGGGCCAAATGCCGACGTTTGAAGGCAGAAAAGAACATTGGGATGGTTATTATTGACTATCTCCAGTTGATGACGGGGAATGCCTCAAAAGGTGGGAACAGGGAACAAGAAATTGCCGCTATTTCACGATCTCTTAAGGTAATTGCCAAAGAGCTGGATGTGGTCATGATTGCCCTTTCTCAGTTGAGCCGTGCGGTAGAATCAAGAGGTGGAGATAAGAGACCTGTTTTATCGGATTTGAGGGAATCTGGTTCCATCGAGCAGGATGCAGACATGGTGATGTTCTTATACCGCCCTGAGTATTACGGTTTTGAAACCGATGACGAAGGCAATTCAACCATTGGTATGGCCGAATTGATTATTGCCAAGCAAAGAAACGGCCCGACAGGAACCTGCAAGGTTCAATTCATCGGTAAATACGGTAAGTTTTCTGATTGGCAATATGCTGGCTTACCAGAGGCTGATGCTGGAGCAGGCAATACCTTCAATGCTGGTAATGGCAATACCATTACCCTTCCTTCCAAAATGAACCAGGATAACAATTCCGACCAGCAGGTACCATTTTAAAAAAATTTTCTAGCAATTTTCGTGCCACTAATCCGAAATGCATTTTCTTGATAATTTGCATTTCGGATTATTATTTTTTTGAGATAGTAAATTCTAAAGGAACAAGTTAGATTTTTTGATGAACATCCATTTTTTAGCCTCAACAAAAATCCCTAATTACCTACGAATCAGGCATACATACCACAAATTACCCACTTAATAAATATTCTTTCGCGCAAATTATCTAGTTAGATTCAGGTACTATTTGTCTTATTTTGGTCAAAAAAAACTTCCATTCCTCCAAAACTTTCATGTATATTTATCCTGAAAATTGTACACTACTATATACAATTATCAACACCCTAGCAGCTCTTGACTCATGCAATCCAGGATCATCGCTCTTGCTTTACTTTGTCTGACTCCGTTCTTTTCAACTGTTCAAGCTGATTGCTTATCAGATTTCCCACTGAGCTGGGAACAACTGAAAGAAAAGGCGAGAGAGGACAATAAGCCCGTCCTTCTCCTATTACATCAGGAACAATCCAGCATGTCAAAAAAGCTTAAGCAGAAGACATGGGATTCTCCCGAATTGAAGGAATGGATGGAGGGTAAATTCTTGATGGCGCTGATTGATTGCGCCCACGCCAAAAAAGACGAAAAAGATATACTCAATAAATTTCCGGCCTCTGATCAGCCAGTTCTCATCATTTTTCATGCTGATGGACATATGATCGGTAGAGTAGATGGATTTGTACAAATGGAGACCTTGAAGAAAATTCTCTTCAGACATCTCCAAAGAATGGGAATTCAACCGCTCGAAAAACCTTTAACCCTTGCCCTTGCTCCTGTACCAGATTCCCCCCACGCTCTTTCATCCCGGTATTTTGGTATGACAAGAGGGGGGAGTCTGCCATCCCATTCATCTGACCTTATCCTAAGTCTTCCCCAAACAGGTATTCCCGGATTACAAGCCATTAAACTCGACAGTAGCCATCAATTTGGACTGCGTTTGGCAGCCATAGAAAAGGAATCCAAGCTCATTAAGTCCTACAAAAAATTGAGTAAATTCTGGCGTAAGGATATTTATGCCTTTGCAGAGAAAAATGGAGAACAAACCTCCTATTATTTATTGCTCGCCCCCTTTGGAACCCCTCAACAAGCTCAAACGATTTCTAAAGGATTAGAGGAGTTTCAGCAAACAGAAACAAAAATTGTCTCTTTGAAGCAATTGATTCACTGAAAAATACGTTAATTAAATTTAACGGATCAGAATTTTTCGCTCAGCCAAAACATCCCCCCCCAATTTTCAGCCTCCATGATGCCTAATACATCATTAGGTTGATATTTCACGTGGAAGTTTATTGACTGGGAAAAAATTTATAATTTGGAATCAAAATACCGCACCTAATTCAAATGAATGTGAGGGTCTGCTTTTTATTAGGGACACTTATTTTCCTGAGCTCTATATTACCAGCTCAGGATAGCTCTCTTATTGTGCTAAGAAATGATCTAAGAGTCCTACATACCATCAATGGAGCCTTGCCCATCTATTCTATTGAATCTTCACAATCAGGAGAATTTTACGTTCAATATGGCATCAGCAACAAGGCCATAGATGTATATGATAGGAATTATGATTGGAGCCATTCCATACATTCCGAGGTTTACTTATCTGACTTTTACTACACAGAATACGAGGGAAAATACCAAGGCAATCCGTTAGAAACAGCCATTACACCAGATGGAAACTACATTTGGGTGTGCAGCCCTGCTATTTCAGGAGATGGATTCCATAATCCTGGTTCTCCTGGATGCGTATCAGGAGGCAACTATGATCCCGGCTTTGTCTTCAAAATTTCTACAAAAACCTACTTAATCGAGTCCGCTATCGAGGTGGGTAGTTATCCCACTAACCTCTGTCTGAGCCAAGACGGTAAATACCTCATGGTGGCTAACTGGTGTAGTGAGGATGTATCAGTGATCGATACGGAAATTGAAGAAGAAAAATTTAGGCTAAACCTTGGTAAATTTCCCAGAGGTCTAGCTATTCATAGCAATGGTCTGAAAGGATATGTCTCTCTTATGGGGGATCATAGGATCATGGAAGTTGACCTAATCAGAGGAAAAAGTAAGTTTTTCATTTTTCCAGGGAGAACTCCAAGAGAACTTGTGTTAGGACCATCTGACAAATATTTGTACGCTTGTTATCCCAAAGAAGGAAACATCAGGAAGATCAACCTGGAAACCCTTAGGGTGGTTGATAAACTTGAAACGGGTCGAGATCCTTATTCCATGCAATTGAGTGAAGATGGAAATTTCCTTTATGTTATTCATCGGAAGGGGCAGACACTTTGCAAAATCAGAACGGACGAATTATCTGTTATACAATGTGTTTCGCTAGATGGGAGGCCCGAAGGAATTGCCCTGGATCATACAACCTCACAAATTTGGGTAAGCTTCTTTGAGGGAGATATCAAAATCTTTCAAGATGATCAGGACACACCTGTGCAAACATATTCTGATAATCCTTTTACTTCTGCTAGGGATGGGGAAGATTCACTGGAAGAAGAGGAATATACATTAGATGAGGAGGAGATGGCAATTGCAGAAGAATCGATTCCCCTCATCGAAGAGCAAGTAGAAACATATTCATATGAAGGGACTCCAGATGAACCTGTAGAAGAAGAAGTTTCTCAGAATTATTCGATTTACCACGTCATTGTGGGCAGTTTTCGCTCCATGGAAACGGCAGAACAAAAGCGAAAAGAATTTAGCAGAAAGGGAGCCATTTATGCTAAGATTATCCCTACAGGAACGGGTTTCTACCGATTGAGTTACAAAGGATATGCTTCCATGGAAGAAGCCGAGGCTGCCCTTGAGGTTGTCCAACAAAGCTTCAAAACAGACGCTTGGATTTTCGAGGAATAAGCCTCGATCCTTTTTTCTTTAACGAATTGGCCTTCCTGCCTACAAAATTCCTTTTTCCTAGCTAGGTTCTCTCAGAAAAGTATATTTTCGTTTCTGATGAACCCATTCGACATCCTCATAATCGGTGCAGGCCCTGCGGGAACCACAGCTGCGCTCAAGCTTGGCACCTCTGGTCTCAAGGTAGGTTTAATTGATAAGGCAGTTTTTCCCAGAGATAAAATCTGCGGGGATGCCTTAAGCGGCAAGGTGGTATCAGCCCTCAAATATACTGACCTGGAAGCCATGGAGGCCCTCCACCAATTCCCAGAAAAAAATCCCTCCTGGGGCATTCGCTTTTATTCTCCAAAAGGTGATAAGCTGGATGTGCCTTTCAAAAAATTCAATTCCCTGCCAGATGGAAAGGCACCAGGCTATATTGCAACCCGAAAGGAATTCGACCATTTTCTGCTGGAACAGGTGAAACAAAAAACACCTACAGAGATTTTTGAAGGCTGCGAAATCAAAAAGATCGAACGCACAAAAGAAGGCTTTGTATTGGAAGCTGGGGAGCAAAGCTTTCAAAGTCGGTTGCTCATTGGAGCTGATGGGGCACATTCCATCGTCAAACGGCATTTGACCCCTCAAAAACATCCCAAAAAGTATCATGCCGCGGGTCTCCGTCGGTATTACAAAGGGGTAACAGGCTTTGCAGAGGAAAACTTTGTTGAACTTCATTTTCTGGACCCTTTGCTTCCCGGTTATTTCTGGCTATTCCCGCTTCCCGGTGGCCTTGCCAATACAGGTTTAGGTCTCCGATCTGATATTGTGAGCAAGAAAAGGCTCAATATCAAAAAGATGTACGAGGAGGTAATCCAACATCATCCTGCCATTGCAAAGAGATTTAAAGAGGCAGAACCAGTCGAACCTATCAGAGGTTTTGGATTGCCCTTAGGCTCTACATGGCGTCAAATAAGGGGAGATGGATTTATGTTGACTGGGGACGCTGCAGGCTTCATTGATCCATTTTCAGGAGAAGGAATCGGAAATGCGATGTTGAGTGGAAAAGGAGCGGCAGAACAAGCCATGAGATCTTTTCAAACGGGAGACCTTAGCATGGAAGGTTTGAAAGGATATGAAACTTACATGAAGAAGAAAATTGGAAGGGAATTACAGATCAGCTACCAAATGCAAAAGCTGGTTAGATATCCTCGTTTGATGAATTTTGCTGTTCGCAAAGCTAGCACCAATCCTTCTTTACAATCGATGATGTCTATGATGTTTGATGACCTTGACATTAGAAAAGAATTGGCTAAACCTTCATTTTATTGGAATTTACTTTGGGGCTAATAGGGGTCTTGAAGGCGCTCTTTCTGACCAAATGGTACCATAGAAAATCGCAGCTGCACCAAGCACCAACAAACTCACAGGCATCGCAAAGCGAGATGCCCCATAGGGTCCTGTAACAAAGGCTAGATAGCCGATTAAGGTAAAAAAGGTTAGCCTTACTTCAATTGGAATCTTTTTCATAAGAAGGAATCCCACAAAGCCAACCAATTTGATCACATTGGCCAAAAATACGAGGCCCAAAAACAGCAACAGACCGATGGGTTGTTGGCTCAGGTACCTGAATAAACCTGCATACCCTCCCTCTCCGAATGCCCTTGAAAGTCCTGCACTATCTCCTACCGTCTGTTTACCTAGCAAATGGTAAAGATCAAATCTTCCAGGATCGAGGAAGAAATTCACCATACCCTTCAAATGATATCCTATATAATACCATTTGTGTTCCCACATAATGGAGAGGCAGGCAGATTGCATGTACTTGAAACCCTCTGCAAAACTCTCATTTGCTCTGGCCTTCTCATAAATGTCATCTGTAATGCTAATGGCTTCTTCCTCACCTACTCTATTGATCAACAGGTTATAGGTAGTGAGTTGTAAAAGATTGAGGTTTTGGACGCTAGAGAAGTGAAAATAACCTGTCTTTTCAAGGTTATGGAATTGATAGGCCGATACGACAAACAAGGGAGCAACTCCTATAAGAATCAATAACCATCTTTTCCATTTCCAGGCTAAGAATGTACTGATAAGAAGAAAAGGAAGGACAAATAGATACATGACCGGCTTGGTCAGAAAGGATAATATCAACAGGGCCATCACCAAGATGACACCTTGCTGTTCCTTAAATTTCAGGGCCATTAACATAAAATAAACCATGCCCATAAGCAGGGTCTGGAATATAACTTCTGTCATGACCAGATTTGCATATATATATAAGGCGGGCATTAAGAGTAAAAATGGAATCAATATGGGCCTGACTATTCTCGGCAAGCGAAGCAGATTCAAGATCTTGGTTAGTATGAAGATATTGAGCAAACTCAAGCCTATTTGCCACAAAGCAACAAACCAGGGAGCATCCGTGAACCAGTTACTCATCACTAGTAGAATAGGATATAGTGGGGTTCGGCGGGTATGATGGGCAGGATCGTAGGCTTCGGCTTTATCCTTGCTATACCAACTGCCATCCTCAGTAAAAGATTGTGCACCATATATATATTCATAGGAATCAACCAAATACCATCTTTCTACCTGTATCTGATAAATAAAGACAAGGAAGAAAAGGACAATGACAGGGAGCCAGTATATAATCCTTTTGTTATTCAATCCACTAACCGGTATAGTTGAAAATCAGGGATGGAAGTTAAGAGTTTTGGATAAATATGAGAAATCATGAATCATTTATATGAAAGAGGACAAAATAATCCATATGAAGCATAATACTTATTTTTTATTTCCGAAATATCATGCTTAATTCAATTTGAAAAGCATAAAAACCAATGGAATTCCTCACACAATACGAAGGCCTATTGTACGATTTAGGCGCGCTTGTCCTTTACCTTTTGATCTTTTTTGTGGCCAAATGGCTGAAAAGCGTATTCTCAAGCTACAAATTAGACGAGCAGCTCACAGAGTATGACAACAATGCTGTTTCTGTCAGTGTTGCTGGCTACTTCATGGGCGTTACAGCCATCTTTATTGGCTCAAACGGTGGATCAGGTTCTGACCCGCTAAATGATTTCCTAAATGTCGTTGGGTATAGCTTGGCAGGTATTCTCTTGCTCAACCTTTCTAAGATCATTAATGACAAACTCATTCTCTACAAGTTCTCTGTCGATAAAGAAATCATCAAGGATCAAAATCCAGGAACGGGGGTTGTAGAAGGTGCGATGTACTTGGCTTCGGGTTTGGTGATTGGAGGTTCTATTTCTGGAGAAGGAGGAGGCCCCTTGACTGCTTTGGCCTTCTATGCAATTGGACAGATTTGTCTGGTTTTATTTGGGCTCCTTTATGTGAGGACAAGCCCTTATGATGTACATGCTGAAATTGAAAAGGATAATATCGCTGCGGGTCTAGGCTTTTCAGGTGGTCTGATTTCTATAGGTATTATTATCATGAAAGCTGTTTCTGGTGATTTTACGGGATGGATAGAAGACTTGACGGCCTTGGGGATGGATATCCTAATTATCTTTATTTATTTGGTTGTGGTCAGATTCATATTTGACAAATTGGTATTGAGAAATTCCAACCTGGCCACAGAGATATCAGAAGATCAAAATATAGGAGCGGGATTGTTAGAAATGATTGTAGCAGTTTGCTTTTCTCTCACCCTGTTTTTCGTCTTATAAATTGTAATCCAAGATTTATCAAAATCCCACTTTCAATATTCATTTGGAGGTGGGATTTTTTGGATTTGGATATTACTTATTTCAAATCCTGCAGAAATCTAATGGTGAGGAATAAGAAATCAAGATAATTCTCGAATTCTTTGGAAATTCATAGATCGTAAAGTAATTTTTGGGGACGTAACCATCAATAATTGTAGATCTATGAAGCATTTGATTACCCTTCTTACGGGTATGTTAATGCTGAGTGTCTCGTACGCTCAGTTCACGTATTCCGTTTCATTCACAGCTGAAGGGGGAAACCCTGGAGCTTTGAATACAGACTCCGATTTTAGCACAACAGCTTGGACTTCCATTCTTGGACCAAGCCTTGCTGCCAACCAGTGGGGTTCAGCAGTAGAGATTCCATTTCCATTTGAATTTTATGGAAATCCTGTCGACTCACTGAAAGCCAGTGCAAATGGTCTTGTTACTTTTAGCACGACCACCACTACCTTACCTAACACAAGTGAAAACTTACCCTCTGCATTGTTGCCAGACAGCACCATTTGTATGCTGTGGTCTTCATTTGCAGCCTCTCCACCTACTGGTACAAATGACCAAGTGTATGTGAAGACATTTGGTACAGCTCCCAACAGACAATTTTGGGTTAGATGGCACTCTTTTGAAATCAACCAGATCAGCTTCGTCTATCAGTCTGTTGTATTAGAAGAGACCTCTAACAAAATCTATCTTGTTGACATGTACTCCAACACGCCAAACCCATCTTATGGGGGTGTAGTTGGTGTTCAGCTTGATGGAACAACTTCTGTACAGGACGGTACCAACAACCTTTCTCCAAGCGGAAACGGCTCTGGTATTCCTGACAACGATTACTGGACATTCACTCCCGAACTGCTAGTAAACGACAACGCAGGTGTTGAGTCTCTTGATAATCCCACCAATCCGGTTACTGCAGGGATGAATTCAGTAGACATGACCCTGAAAAACTTCGGTTTGAACACCTTGGCATCTGTAGACATTACTTGGGAAGTTAACGGTACAGTTCAAGGAACCATTCCTTACGCAACTCCTTTAGCCCCTAATGCTACTGCCTCTGTAAACCTAGGTATGCTAAACTTTCCAGCTGGTACCACAGTAATCAAGGTATACACCAGCAATCCAAATGGTGTAGCGGATGGAGATCCAACGAATGACACCTTGGAAGTTAGCCTTTGTACAGGACTTAATGGAGCCTACACTATCGGAGGTGCTACTCCAGATTATGCTGACTTCGGTGCAGCTGTTTCTGATTTGGTTGATTGTGGTGTGAATGGTCCCGTTACCTTCACAGTTGCCGCCGGAACCTACAATGAGGGAATTTATATCTCCCCCTTCCCTGGATCTAGTTCAACCAATACTGTAACCTTCGATGGACTGGATTCTGCAACTACGACCATCTCCTACACCAATGCAAACGACTCTGCTGTTGTTTGGCTAGATGGGGCTGATTGGATTACCTTCCAAAACATTACCCTAAGAAATGATGGTACAACAGATGCATGGTGTGCACGCCTATCTGATGACGCTGACCACAATACCTTCGAAGCTGTTCACTTCCAAATGAACCCGCAAACGGGAACCTTTGATGTAACAGGTATTCAATTGTCTGACGAGCCAGGCTTTGGAAGTGCTGGTTTCAATGCCAATTACCTTACGGTAAACAATTGTGATTTTACAGGAGGAGACCGTGGTGTCACCTTGTATGGAGACTTCACTGACTTTGGAGTAGGATATAGCATTACCAATTGTAATTTCAGTGGCTTAGACGGAGACGGTATTTGGGCTCAGTACGCTGACTCAATGACGATTTCTGGAAATACCATTACAGCTAACAGCGCTACTACCTTCTTCGATGGTATGGATATAACAGATGTTCAGAACATCCGTATCAACGGCAACTTCATTATCTCTCCAGACCGTGGTATTGAGCTGGATGATGTTAATGATGCAACTGTTGTTACCATCCAGTCTGAGTTAATTAACAACATGGTTATTGCTCCTGTTGATGACGCATTTGACTTTGACGATGTAGAGGAATTGAACATCTTCCACAACACTGTGGTAGGAACACCTGGTATGATCATTAATGATTATCCAAACTGTGATATTAGAAATAACATTTTCACCAGCCCCACCGGACTTGCGGTTGACTTTACGGACGCAGTAAGTACAACTACAGGAGCTGTTGTTTCTTCTAACATCTATAACTCAGATGGAACCAACCTGGCAGAGGAAGGTACCACTGCCTACACAGACCTTCTTAGCTGGGTACTCGCTTCTCCATTGATCAATGACAACTCACAGGAAGGAGACCCTGGATTTGTTGACCCAGCCACGGATCTACACGTTGTTGGATTCCTAGCATTTGACGCGGGCGATCCTTCTGTTGACGTATTGGTAGACATTGATGGTGATGTGAGACCTCTTCCTCCATCTACTGGTGTTGATGTAGGTGCTGACGAGTACGAATTGCAGCAAAATGATGCATCTGTTAGGTCTGTTGATGCTCCGGTATCCCCATTGACTCCAGGTATGCAGAATGTAGAGCTGAGTATTGAAAACTTTGGTTTGTTGACACTTGACTCTGTCTTGATTGACGTTTCTGTAAATGGTACACCATTGCCACAATTTGAATACAAAGTGCCCGTAACACCTGGTGGTGTGAACACCAACGTATCTGTAGGTATGTTCAACTTCCCAGCTGGTACTTCAACTATTCGTGCCTGGACTTCCATGCCAAACGGTGTCATGGACGAGGATACTTCTAATGATACCCTCGAAGTGAGTGTTTGTTCTGGCTTGATTGGTAACTATACCATCGGAGCTATGGGTGATTACGCTTCTTTCACGGCTGCAGCTGCAGACTTGAATGAGTGTGGTGTAAATGGTGCCGTTACCTTTACTGTTATGCCTGGTACCTACAATGAAGGAATTGAGTTGACTGAAATTCAGGGCGTAAGTGCCTTGAACACCGTTACGTTTGATGGTGTCGATTCTGCTACAACTAAAATTTCTTACACCAATGGAGCTGACTCTGCTGTAGTATTCCTAAATGGTGCTGACTGGATTACTTTCCAGAATATCACCATCGAAAACAACGGAACTACGGATGCATGGGGTGCTAGATTGACAGATAATGCAGATCACAACACCTTTGAAAGTGTTCACTTCAAGATGATTGACCAGGGAGGAATTTTTGACGTTACTGCCATCTTCCTTTCTGACGAGCCTTCCTTTACAAGTGATGGAGCCAACGCCAACTACCTGACAGTAAACAACTGTTTGATTTCTGGTGGTGATATTGGTATCGATCTAAGAGGTGAGTTCGGAAACTTTGCTGTAGGTAATACTATTACAAACAATACGATTGTGAATGTTGATGCTGATGGTATCAACACGACTTGGCAGGATTCGATGGTGATTTCTGGCAATACCATTACTTCAAGAGCTTCAGCTACATTTGTCTATGGTATTGACTGTTTTGATTCACAGAACGTTACCATAACAGGTAACAATGTTACCCAATTCTACTTTGGTATTGACATGGATGATACCAATGATGCAACAGAGGCTACTGCCTTCTCTGAAATCTCCAACAACATGTTCATCGCTTCTAACAGAGCTGCTAGATTTGATGACTTTGAGGAGGCTTCTCTTTTCCACAATACTTTCTCGGGAACATTGGCGATCTTGATCAATGACCACCCAAGAAACGATGTGAGAAACAACATCTTCTATTCTACTGCAGATGTAGCTGTCGACCTGACTGATCTCCTTTCAGGAACAGACAGTATTACTTGGGATTACAATTTGTATTTCTCTGCCACTGCAGATTTGATCGAGGATGGGGTAAACTTCTATCCTGATGTTGCTAGCTGGGTTGCTGCGAATGCAAATGCTAACAATAATTCGGTTCAAGGAGATCCAATCTTTGTTGATCCTGCTACAGATGGACACCTTCTAGGTCTTGCTGCAAACGATGTTGGTGACAACACAGTTGGTATCACTACAGATATTGACGGTGATACTCGTCCACTTGCTCCTTCTACCACGGTAGATATTGGTGCAGACGAATATGCGCCACGTAACAATGATGCTAAAATGCTTGAGGTATACACTGACGTTGAAATCTGTGGAGACTCTATGGTTTCAGTATTTGCTGTATTCTTCAACCAAGGTATTCTAGATATTGACTCGGTAGATATCACCGTAGAGGTATCTGGAGCAGCTAACGCATTATTGACTGCGACTTACCTTGATACACTTGGATTTACAGGTACAGATACAATGATGATCGGAACATTCAATGCCTTTGAAGGTGGAAGATCTGATCTTACAGCATATCTAGACCTTCAGGATGACGAAGCTACTGCAAATGATACTGCTAGGAACTTCATCAACCCAATTCCATCTATTCCTCCAGCTGGAGATAGTGCTACCGTTTGTAAAGGAGACAGCGTTTCCCTTGTGAGCGATAACCCATTCTCAGCAGTAGTATGGTACGACTCATTGACTGGTGGTAACGTATTGGCTGAAGGAGATACCTTCACTACACCTATCATCAACGGTGACGTAACTTACTACGTAGGATTTGCTGACCCAGTAACAGACTCTCTCCATACTACCTTCTTAGACAACAATGGTTGTGGTGCTGGTAACATGGTAGACTTAACGGCAAAGAAGCCATTGTTGATTACGGGATTCTCTATTAACTCGGCTACAGGTGCTGGTTCAACAGATGACCTAACCGTATGGTATATCCCTAACGGAACATGGCAGGGTAACGAGTCTAATCAGAGTGCTTGGACATTACTTGGATCAACTACTTATACCAGCGCGGGCGGGCCTACTTCTAATATATCTGTAGGTGCTAGCTTATTTATTCCTGAAGGAGCCACCTTTGCTGTATACGTTCAGTACAACGCACGCTATACCAACGGTGATGGTACTAACCAGTTCTATGAGAACGACGACCTAGCCCTATCTGCTGGTGTGGGTCTATGTAACCCATTCTCTGGTGTAAACAACCCGCGTGTAGGTAACCTAAGCTTCTTCTACTCTTCCGTAAATTGTAATGAAACTCGTACGGCAGTTCCTGTTACTTCAGCTCAGGAGGCTACTTCAGCCTTCACCTTCTCTGTAACAGAGCTTGACGTCACGTTGACTGACGCTTCTTTGGATGCTGACTCTGTGCTATATGACTTCGGTGATGGTAACCTTACTTCCAATACTGCATTCCAGTTTGCTGCTCCTGGCGACTACGAAGTATGTCAGATTGCCTATGCAGAATGTGGAAATGACACGAGCTGTCAGACTTTGAGCGTTACATGTACAGCTGCTACTGCTGGATTTGGTATCACCGTAGACTCCTCTACTTTCGTTACCATGAATCCTGCCGTTGGCGGAAACTACATAGATTCTGTCGTATACGACTATGGTGATGGTACTATTAGTACTTCTCCAAACCATTTCTACGAAACAGGTGGTGTTTACACAGTTTGCCAAACTGTTTACAGTCCTTGTGGAAATGACACTTCTTGTGTAGAGACACCATTCATGGTAAGAACTGGAATCGAAGATATTCTTGGTGTAAGCCGCGTTTCGGTTTATCCTAACCCTAACAAAGGAAGCTTCTTCCTTGATGTTGAGTTGGATCAATTGAAAGACATGAACATCGAAATCACAGATATTCGTGGTAAGGTGGTTTACCGTCAAGCATATGGACAAACTATCGGAACAATTCGTCAAGCAATTGAATTGAAGAATTCCGGATCAGGTATGTACTTCTTGAAAGTACGTTTTGATGGCCAGTCTATTACCAGAAAGGTAAGAATCGAATAGAACACAATTATTGATCATATTTGGAATCCGGAGGTATCAAGCCTTCGGATTCCTTTTTTTATCAAGAGATTAACCTCTACAAATAATTACATATATTGTTCAGGCTTTCGGAACAAGTCACATGTCATGGAATCTGAATACCTGTTTGTATATGGCTCCTTGCTTAAGCAAGTCAACAATATGATGTCAAGCTATCTCAGCTTGAAATCCTCATTGATTGGGGAAGGTATGATGAAAGGAAGGCTTTTTATGATAGACTTTTATCCAGGGGCCATTTATGAGGAAGAGGGAAATCATTGGGTAAAGGGGGATATTTACCACATGAAGGAGGCCCAAAAAATATTCAAAGTACTGGATGAGTACGAAGGGTATATCCCTTCCAAGCCTGAAGAAAGCCTGTATCAAAGGCAAATTGTCAATGTCTTAAACATAGAAACCAGCATTCCCTGTTGGGTTTATTTGTATAACCAAGATGTGGAACCGCTCGAATGGATACCATCAGGTGATTACCTCAGATATGACATGAAAAACCATTGATCCTCACCATGCTCCTTTTTCCATTAATTTTGGTCAACCCTCACACACACAAGCTATCTTTTCAATAAAACTATGTGGACAGAACTTAGAAAATTGTTTCATAGCATAGTCAATCTGCGCGAAACCACCGATACAAAAGGAACCATAGATTCCATCCGTCAATCAACCGCGATTAAGGGTTATAATGTTTGGATTCTTGCCTGTGGGGCCATGTTGGCCTCTATTGGTCTGGATATGAATTCCGTAGCCGTGATTATCGGAGCGATGTTAATATCACCTTTGATGTCACCCATTTTAGGAATTGGCCTTGCTTTTGGGATCAATGATCGAAAGCACTTGTTCCTGGCACTTGAAAACTTCGCTGTAGCCGTTGTTGCCTCCCTTGGGGTAAGTTATCTCTATTTTAGCCTGACTCCCTTTAATGGAGCTCCAGGACCTGAGATTGTCAACAGGACCATGCCCACGCTTCTAGATGTCTTTATTGCGCTATTTGGAGGTACGGCAGGTATCGTAGCCGTCTCTAGGAAAGATAAAACCAATGCCATTCCAGGTGTAGCTATCGCGACAGCGCTGATGCCACCTATTTGTGTGGCAGGGTATGGCTTGGCCAAAGCCAACTGGGGCATTTTCCTAGGCGCTTTTTACCTATTCTTCATCAATGCAGTCTTTATCGCAGCCTCCACTTATGTCATCGTACGGTATCTGCGATTTCCCTATACCGAATACCCCGAAGCTGCCGAACGAAGAAAAGCCCTTGGCGGGATCATTACCTTTGCCATCCTTCTGATTGTACCTTCGATTTATTTCTTCTACACCGTCATCAACAGGGTGCAAATGGAGAATAACATCACCAACTTCATTGAAGAACAGGTCAATACCGAAAATCACAAGGTGAGTAACAGTGAAATTGATCAAAAGGACAGCGTCCAAAAACTCATACTGTATATAGCAGGCGCCCCTATTTCCAAGGATTCTATGGCTTATTTAAGTCAGAAAAAAGATGATTACAAGCTGGAAAAGCTAGACTTAAAATTTCTACAGGTTTCTTTAAGCGAGGCAGAACTCGCCGATAGAAGTACCCAAAATGCCATCAAGGCCATTGACCCAAGAATTGTTCAGTTAGAAAAAGAGATTGATTCCGTCAGGGAAGAAATCCTTAAAATAAATGAAACAAAGGGACCAGAATTTTCCCAATTGCAAAAGAGAGCTAAGGCCTTGTTTCCAGACCTCACCAGCTTTACCCTAGCAGATCAAGCCTTTGTTTCTGAAATGAACCAAGAGATTGATACCATCTGTATGGCTGTTACAGAATGGAATAAAAAATTGAGGCTCAGTCAAATCAAACAAGAAAACCAAAAAATCGCTGACTGGCTTAAAGAACTGATGCCAGTTGATAGTGTACGAGTAGTCAGTCCATAGAAAAAGGGCCTTATCGGCCCTTTTTCCTATTTCCTCTTCCTAGTCATCATCCCAATCGCGGTATTTTTTCCCTTTTGACCCCTTAGATCTTCTAGGCGGGCATTGACAATTGCAATCATCATTTCTACGTCCTCTGTCTCGATCTCTTGGGTTTCTGTAATCGTCTCGTCTTCTTTTGCGGTATTGACAATCATCCAATTCTGTTCTCAACCAATCTCTGTGGTCTCTCAGGAATTCATTTTCATCCTTCAATTGTTCATATTCTCTTTCTAATCGACGTCTTTGTCCCAATAGATCATTTGTCAAGGAATAATCGTATGCTCTTCTTCGTCTTTTTTTGGTGTAACGGTTACTTCTTCCCCTTTCACAGGCATCTAATCTTCTCTCCAAATCTCTAATCTGCCGGTCTAACCTAAGATTATGCTCCTCTAAACGAGCAATGTTATCTCTAAGTCTTCTTTTTTCCTTAGAACCAAACAGTTCGGCTTGGACTCCTCCTAACATATCCGATGCATTTATAGGGGTTCCTACAATTCCTCCAGTCCCCTGTGCACACAAAGGCATCGAAAAACTGAGCAAGAGGCTAAGGCTTACAAGTGAAATGACATGTTTCATAAGATCATGTTTTGTTTGATGACATTTGCCTTTTCTGATGCAGATTTTGTTCCCTAGACACAGATTGAGTCAATAGCTTATCTTCCGTGCAGTCTTTCCAAAAATCCGTGTTTAGCGCCATTGAGAAGGGATTTCAAAGGCATGGATTTTCTTCCACATTTGAAAAAAGCCTTCTCGAATTGAGAAATTTCCCCCTTTTTCCCCCTTCTGAATTCCTTCGTATATTCGAAATGTATCCTACAAACACACAAACATTCACAACAGCTTCCTATGAAATATGTCCTACGCTTCCTCCTGCCTCTTCCCTTCCTCTTCGCCTTTTTATATTTTGCTGGGCCTACTGTCTTTAAAGGCTGGATACAGAAAAAAGCACTCAGCGAAATGGAATCTGCAGTAGATGCTTTTGTTAATTTTTCCTCCTTAGAAGTATCTACCATCAAGAAATTTCCCAATATCCATGTTCACCTTCAGGATTTCCTCATCATGGGTGAACACACTTTTGCAGGAGATACTCTTATTGCCGCCCAATCCATTGAATTGACCTGGAATCCATGGAAAGAAGCGCCTCAAACCTTAATTGAGAATCTTGAAATAGAAAATGGATTGATTCAACTTGTCTATGATAAATATGGAGAGGCAAACTTCGACATCGCCAAAAAGGAGGAATCAGATTCATCCAACAGGGTAGATTCCACTCAGGTGGATAGTGTCCCGCCTGCTCCTTTCTCCATTGAGGTGGCTCAATACGAATTCAAAAACATCGCTTGCGGGATAGAAGATCAGACATGGGATATGTTTATGCGTGTTCAAATCCCCTCGCATCAAGGGCAGGCCTTTATGTCTCAAGATTCTTTTAGGCTATCTACTCAAAATCAAGCAAAGGATATTTTCCTCTCTATTGACGATAAAATTTATATCAATCACATGCCCGTCGAGGGAGATCTCACCATGTATGCTGGCCAATCCAGCCCAGATGTTTACTTCATGCAAACGGATAGCCTGCGTTTTGATGCCAAGTTCTATGGGCTTTCAGGCTTAATTGGGTACAGGTTTGAGGAGGACTTATACGAGGTGGATATAAATTATTCCCTAAATGAAGTTGACATTCCTGGCTTCAGAAATAGATTTCCTCATTTGTACAAGCAAGTATTTGGGAAGGATGAACGAATGGATGGACAGTTAGGCTTGGTAGGACAGGCCAAAGGCTTGTATGACAGCACATATGTACCCGCACTGTATGCCTATGCCAAACTAAGAGATTGGCAACCTCCTTCCATTCCCACCTTTGGAGCGAAGGTTCAACTTGATGTAGAGGTAAAGGGTCCAGAAAATGATTGGGAAAACATGGACCTTCTCTTAATCAGGCCCAAAAATAGGAAGAAGCTCAACTTGTTTCTTTTCAAACGTTACTTTGATCAACTCAAAGACATCTGGATCAAAACAAATAAAGCTCCTTCGGATCATTCAGCTGGCCCTTCTAAGCCAAAATCTAAGATATTTCCACCCGTCCTTATTCCTTTTAGAGGAGGGAATTAGTCCCATTCTACCGGCCAGTCTGGAATGACAAATCGCTGGTTTTGTAGGGTGAGTTCTGTAATAGCGGCCATTTCTTCCTCTGTCAATTGGAAATCAAATACATCAGCGTTTTCCTTGAGACGATGTACTTTACTGGTCATGGGAATAGCCATTACCATGGGTTGCTGCACCAACCATCTTAAGGTGATTTGAACGCCAGACTTCCCATACTTCTCAGCAAGAGCCTTAATGACGGGATTGTCATTAACGGTTCCTTTAGCGATAGGACGGTAGGCAGTCAGGCTGATATTAAGCTCGCTTTGGGTATCCAAGAGTGTTTTTTGAGAAAGGAAGGGATGATATTCTACCTGATTGGTGAGCATATCTGCGCCTAGCTTAGTGGCTTCTTTAATCAGTTTTGAATTGAAGTTACTCACCCCAATAAAACGAGCATATTGCTTATGTTGAGCTTCAAGAAGTTGGTCAATCGTCTCTCCCAAAGGAATTTCGGGATTCGGCCAATGAATCAACAGCAGGTCTACATAGTCAGTTTTGAACTTCCTTAGGCTATCTTCTACTGCCGGAAGAAATTTTTCTTTTGAGAGGTCTGTAAACCATATTTTGGTCGTAAGCCACAATTTTTCTCTATCAGCTCCACTTTGGGCCATTGCTAGGCCGACTTCCTCTTCATTGTCATAAAATTTGGCACTATCTATATGTGTATAGCCTAGCTTAATAGCCTCCTGGATAACTGATCTGCCTTCTTGTCCAAGCAAACGGTAGGTGCCTAAGCCCAGTTTATTGACCGATGCCCCTTTCAGTAGTAATTTGTCCATAACTCAAGTATGCCTTAAAACGTAAGATTGCTAACTTTGTACGAAGAAATCAGTTAGGAGAATATGAGTCAAGCAATAGGAGTGATCGAACAGGAAATTATTGAAGAATTTGAGCTGTTCGACGATTGGATGGACAAATACCAGTATATCATTGAGATGGGACAAAATCTTCCAGGCCTCAATGATGAGGACAAAAACCCAGACAACATTGTAAAGGGTTGTGTATCCCAAGTATGGTTAAAGGCCAACTATGAAGACGATCTTCTAACATTCAGCGCAGATTCGGATGCTGTCATTACCAAAGGCTTGATCGCTATGCTGGTCAAGGTACTTTCAGATCATACCCCTCAAGAAATTCTGGAGGCTGATCTTGAATTTATTGACAAAGTGGGGATTCGCCAGCATCTTTCACCTAATCGCTCCAATGGACTGAGCGCGATGATCAAAAAAATGAAGTATTTCGCGCTGGCCTACAATCAACAAAAAGCATAATTGCATCATGACGAAGGAACAACTTACGATAAAACATCAGGCAGTCGATCAAATCAAAACCGTTTACGATCCTGAAATACCAGTTAATATTTTCGAGTTAGGGCTGGTTTATGAAGTGACGGTAAAGGAAGGTAATGATGTACATGTCTTGATGACACTTACCGCTCCTGCTTGCCCAGCGGCAGAAATCATACCTGAAGAAGTAAAAGAGAAGGTGGGTCAGGTCGAAGGAGTCAAAGAGGTCGAAGTTGAAATTACCTTTGAGCCGGAATGGAACATGGATATGATGTCTGATGAGGCGAAACTAGAGCTTGGCTATTTGTAAGCTTGAGACTAGTCAAATAGTCCACCTTGTTTTCCGACTTCCTTGATGAGGCCTTCATGATCATTTCGGACATTTCCAACATCTTTACTTACTGGATAGGCATACATTTCTTCTGCAGGATAGGGATCAAGCATGTCGAGTAAATTTTCTGGTCGCTCTCCCCTATCGAGCCATCTTCCTGCTTCATCCTTATCAAAAATAACAGGCATGCGATTATGAATAGGAGCCATCAATTCGTTGGGAGCCGTCGTAATGACTGTGAATGAAGGAATAAGACTTCCATCGGGATGATTCCAAAAGCTATACAGACCTGCCATGTAGAATTCTTCTTTGCTTGCCAAGGTGATACGGTAGGGTTGTTTAGAGGATCCTTCCTTTTTCCATTCATAAAAACCATCTGCAGGTACCAGACATCGATATTTTCGCATAGGCGTTTTAAAGGAATTTTTCTCCAAAATAGTCTCACTGCGTGCATTGATCATTCGATAGCCAATTTTCATGTCCTTCGCCCAATGGGGGATTAAACCCCAGCGATAAAAGTGAATGTGTCCGGCATCATGATCCGGAATGATAGGAGCCCATTGTGAAGGAGCAATGTTATATCTAGGTCGAATAATCCCTTCCGTTTCAATAGGAAGGACGACCTGATCAGGGTCCATAGGCTGTGTATAACTGTATCTGCCACACATAAATTTCTTCCATTTTTTGGGTAGAACTTCAGGACAAATCCCTACATCATCAGATCATCAATGAAAAAATTTCACATAATTATTTTTATATATGTTAGGTTTTTTACTGATTTGACGAAAAGCCCTCCTAATTCTGTTTGGGAATTGCTGATTTTTTGAGAACCAGAACTTATTTTTGAGTGTTTACTTACAGAATTTAAGGGAAAAGAAAATAATAACACAGGTAATTCGTCTACGAATCGATCATCAGGGAGACATATGATTGAAAAAGCTGAAATTTCCCTTGTGATCGGGTCATCAGAACAAAATATCTTGTAAATTGATCCTTAGCATATTCCGACAAATTCAGAAACTATACGAGCATTTCTGTTGTTAGAATTCCAAAATGTAAAAAAACTTTAATTACCTAGATTTTTTCAGATATTGTGATGATCTGAAATTTGAAGGAGAACAATTGTAGAACTGAATTTTATGGCTGATAATAAAGATCGGAAGGCGCCCAAACCGAATAATAACATTTACTGGATCTATCTGGTAGTCTTTGCTTTCTTTTTGCTTGCTACCTATATCATGGGCCAGAGGGGAGGAGATTCTAAGAATATCGACGCCGGAAAACTTCAAGAACTTCAGGCGAAGAATTACATTGAGAAAATCCAAACGGTTCGTAACAAACCCAAAATCCTGGTATTCCTTAATGAGGAAGGACTGGACTCGGAATCAGTTACCAACAAGAGCATAAGCAAAACAGGACCTCAATACATCTATGAGGCCTATTCAGAGGAACAGATCACTGACTTCCTTACTGAAAATTACAAACTACCCAAAGAGCAGCAGATACCTACTACCATGTCTGAAGAAACAGACTGGTACAGCATTCTGCAGTTTATGATCCCAATCGGTATCCTTGTTTTACTTTGGTTCTTCTTTATGAGAAGAATGGGAACAGGACCTGGTGGAGGACAGATTTTCAACATTGGAAAGAGCCGTGCGAACCTCTACGACAAAGAAAATAAGGTAAACGTTACCTTCAATGACGTAGCCGGACTAGAAGAGGCGAAAGAAGAGGTTCAGGAAGTAGTAGAATTCCTCAAGAACCCACAGAAATTCACCGTCTTAGGTGGACACATTCCTAAAGGTGTATTGCTTGTAGGCCCTCCGGGTACAGGTAAAACCTTGTTGGCAAAGGCAGTTGCTGGGGAAGCAAAAGTACCCTTCTTCTCTTTGAGTGGATCTGACTTTGTGGAGATGTTTGTTGGGGTAGGTGCAGCACGTGTAAGAGACTTGTTTAAGCAAGCCAAGGAAAAAGCACCTTGTATTGTATTCATTGATGAGATTGACGCTGTAGGAAGAAGCCGTGGTCGTATGAACATGACAGGTGGAAATGATGAGCGCGAAAATACCTTGAATCAGCTGCTGGTAGAGATGGATGGATTTAACTCTGATACAGGAGTTATTATAATGGCCGCTACCAACCGTCCTGATGTGCTTGACCCTGCCTTGATGAGAGCAGGCCGTTTTGACCGTCAGATTGGTGTGGATCGTCCTGATATCAAAGGCCGTGAAGCCATCTTTGAGGTACACTTGAAGAAGCTTGCCCTCTCCGAGTCTGTTGACATGACCAAATTGGCTGCACAGACGCCTGGCTTTGTAGGAGCAGATATCATGAACGTATGTAACGAGGCTGCCTTGATTGCAGCGCGTAAGAATAAAAAGGCGGTTGATATGAGCGACTTCCAGGATGCCATTGACCGAGTGATCGGTGGTCTGGAAAAGAAGAGCAAAATCATCTCTCCTGAAGAAAAGAAAATTGTAGCTTATCACGAGGCTGGACATGCCGTTACAGGTTGGTTCCTGGAGCATGCTCACCCTTTGGTAAAAGTTTCAATTGTTCCTCGAGGATTAGCTGCACTAGGATATGCGCAGTACCTACCTAAGGAACAATACCTATACACTGTGCCTCAATTGACCGATTCTATGTGTATGACACTAGGAGGTCGCGCAGCGGAAGAAATTATCTTTGGAGAGATTTCGACTGGTGCCCAAAATGACTTGGAAAGAATTACGTCCATGGCATATAGCATGGTTACAGTTTATGGGATGAACAAGCGTGTAGGCCAGATTTCCTTCCGGGAAGATGGAGAATATAGCTTCACCAAGCCTTATTCTGACCAGATGGCTCGCATCATTGATGAAGAGGTAAAATCCATCATCGAGAACGCTTACAACCGTACCCTTGCGCTTCTAAAAGAGCACAAAGACGAATTGGAAGCTGTCGCTCAAGCCCTACTAGAGAAAGAAGTTCTCTTCAAAGAAGACCTGACCAAGCTTATTGGTAAGCGTCCATGGGGCAAGGATGAAGAAAGCGTATTCTTTACCCAAGAGGAAGAAGAAAAGCCTGAGGTCATCGAAGAGGTGCAGGATGAAACCCCTTCCATTGAATCTTTGACAGTGGATCCGGCCACGGGAACTACCACCATCGAGATTCAGGACGATAACGATAATAAGGATGAATAATCCGTCATAAGATAAATAAGGGCTGCCCTCTCAAAGGGGCAGCCCTTTTGTTTTTCCTTTTCTCTCAAAAGGACGTATTTTTCAAGCAAACTGAAATCTGTGTCCAAGCATATCTATTTTGTTTCTGATGTACACCTTGGTGCTCCCTCACCTGAGCGAAGTTTGACAAGAGAAAAACACCTTGTCAAATGGCTAGAAAGCATAAGGGAAAAAGCATCGGCTATTTATATCCTTGGAGACCTATTCGATTTTTGGTTTGAATACAAACATGCCGTTCCCAAGGGGTATGTGCGTTTACTGGGTACACTTGCCTCAATGGCAGATCAAGGCATCGACATTCATATATTTTCAGGTAATCATGATCTTTGGTATAAGGATTACTTAGAAAAAGAAGTGGGGGCTAACCTGCATTTCAAGCCGCATAGAGCTTCTTTTTTCGGAAAAAAGTACTACATGGCTCATGGCGATGGCCTAGGTCCTGGAGATCATGGATACAAGTTGATGAAAAAGGTCGTTACTCATCCAAGCATGAAATGGCTGTTTTCTCGCCTTCATCCTAACTTTGGGATTGGCCTGGCTCTTGGGGTATCAAAGCATGGGGGTAACCATGACTACGAACATAAAGACAATGGAGACTGGCGCTACCAACTTCACCCAGCTACAGAAGCTCATGTACTGGAAGTTCTAGAAGAAGAGGAATTTGATTATCTCATTTTTGGACATAGGCATGCCCTCGTAAGGAAAAAGGTCACAGATGTAGCGGAGGCCTTTGTGTTGGGAGATTGGATTATGTTCTTCTCCTACCTAGAAATCAGTCCAGATGGACCAGAATTGAAACAGTTTCCATTAGAAGAGAAGGAAAAAGCGAAAGAATCATGAAATGGTTTGTCTGTTTGTGCGGAATGATGGTACTCTTAGGAGGCAAGGCCTTTGGTCAACAACTTCCTGATAGCCTGGTAAACAAAGAATCAAAACATCTACAGCTTCCATTTGAGGCAGATCGTATTCATGTAGATGCAGAAGGGAATATTTTTCTTCTAAACACAGGTGAACGGCAAATCTATAAAATGCTGGCCCTGTACAATTATGATTCACTCATAAGCATAGGGGGAGCCAGTGCTAGAGAAGAGAGTTTGCTCCATCCCATCGATATTCAAAGCCAGAATCGCCAGAGAGTTTATGTACTTGATGACGTCAGTCGACGATTGATTCTCCTGAATATCAACCTCAAAGTTCTTCAAAGCTTCGAATTTGTATCAGAAGAGGTTGATATTGAAGAGGAGGAGGTTTTTCCCATAGCTTTTACCTTAAGTCCAGCTGGCGAACTCTTTGTTCTCAATCAATGGACGAATACCATTCTCAGATTCTCCAACCAATTGAACCCCAATGGTGAATTTGGAGGAACGGACTTTGGACAAGGTTCTCTCTTTGATCCCAAGGCTATAGAAATGGATGAAAGACAGGACATATATGTGCTGGATAGAAAATTGCAGAAGATTTTGATTTACAGCTTTTATGGAGTTTATCAATACGCTATTGATCTGCCCCCCTTCTGGACTAGCGATAAATTTCAGGTTCAGGACAATTATATACTCTCTGCAGAAGGAAGCAGCTTTAACCTTTACCATATTCCAACCCGTGGCTTTCACCAATATCCCATGGATGCTCTGCCTGAAATACTAGATTTTTCCAGTACCAGAGAACATTTTTACTTTTTAACCCGTAAAGGGATTTTCATATACCAAAGAAGTAGTTAATTTTAACCTTCCGATAAAGTCTTTGCTGGGCCATCCTCTCAAAGACCCCATTCAATTAGTATTCTATGTTACTGGACAAATTATCACAAATAGAAGCCCGCTTTGAGGAGGTGAGTCAAAAAATTATTGACCCAGAGGTGATCAGGGATCAAAAGAGGTACCGTGAACTCAACATAGAGTACAAAAACCTAGATAAGATTGTCAAAAAAACCGCTGAGTATAAACACCTTCTTTCAAACATAGCCAATGCCAAGGAGATGTTGGGTGAAAATGATCCAGAAATGAAGGAGATGGCGAAAATGGAGCTATCAGAACTTGAACCTCTCGTTTCTCCCATGGAAGAGGAATTAAAGATTCTCCTTATTCCAAAAGATCCCAATGATTCTAAAAACGTGGTACTAGAAATATCATCTGGAACAGGGGGTGATGAGGCAGCCTTATTTGTAGGAGACCTTTTCAAAATGTACCAGCGATATTGTGAGAAAAAAAGACTTCGCTTTGAGATTTCTTCAGTGAGCGAGGGTTCGCAGGGAGGCTATAAAGAGATCATTGCGACCATTTCTGGGGAGGATGCCTATGGCTTATTGAAATATGAGGCGGGTGTACACCGTGTACAGCGTGTACCTAAAACAGAGTCTCAGGGTAGAATTCACACTTCTGCTGCTACGGTAGCCATCATGCCAGAAGCGGAGGAATACGATGTCGTATTAGAGGACAAAGATATCATCAAGGAAATTACCAATGCTTCTGGTCCTGGTGGTCAGTCAGTAAATACGACCTATTCAGCCGTCAAATTAACACACAAACCTACTGGGATCAGAGTGTCCATGCAGGATGAAAAATCACAGCATAAAAACCTTGAGAAGGCCATGAAGATTCTTCGCTCAAGGATTTATAAGCTGGAAATGGAAAAACGTAAGCTGGAATCTGATACACTGAGACGGTCCATGGTTGGAAGCGGTGATAGATCAGAGAAAATCCGTACTTACAACTATCCTCAGAGTCGTGTTACAGACCACAGAATCAACTTAACCCTGTATAACCTTGATGCCATTATCGGAGGAGATATGGACCCTGTCATCGAGCCACTTCGTGTAGCCGAGAATGCAGAAAAGCTTAAAGAGGGCTTCTCTGGGTTCTAAACCTTTCCCAAGGCGTAATTTTGATGAAAGGCAACCAGTTGATCAATAGGATCATGCTGGATGTGCACATCTGTGATTCCCCTTTCTTCGCAGGCTGCTCTCAAAATATCACGGAAGTAATATGAAATCGACCCTACAAAGTTTACAGGAATCAATTCTGCCCCCTCGTAAAGTAACACGCTTGTATCAAGAAAGGCCAAGAAGCGCTTATAAATCATGGACCGAATTTCATCGTAATGGAGGATTTCATCCAAGTATTTAGAAAGCCTGGCCATTCTCACATTAGGCTTATCAGAGCGATAGATGGCAAATTTTATTTCATCTATCCCCTCCCCTTCTTGAGACTCAATAAAGTCTTTGATAGAGGCAGGAAAACGGTTTTCTAGCAGTCCCTTAATCAGATGTTTACCCAAATCAGCTCCTGAGCCTTCATCTCCAAAGATGAACCCATGCCCTCCCTTTCTATCAATGATTTCCCCATGTCGATAGCGGCAGGAATTTGACCCTGTGCCTAGAATACATACGATCCCCTCAAAGAAGCCTGTTGATCTTGCTGCTGCCAAGAGATCGTGATTGACCTCTATAGTAGAAGAAGGAAAATAGATCTTTAACATTTCTGCCAATCTATCTCTAAGAGAAGCCGCACCAAGACCCGCCCCGTAGAAGTACAGTTTATCAATTTGCTTACCGTTCAAGTTCTTCCTGACAATTTCCCCCAAGTCTCTCTTGATCGCGTCAGGAGACATAACGTTGGGATTAAAGCCAGAAGTTCTAAAAGCAAGGATATCATCAGGTCCATTGACCAAGCGCCATTCGGTTTTGGTCGCACCACTTTCAGCAATCAACATAGACTGAATTTACACAAATTGTATGGAATTAAAGAAGAGGTATCTCCCTCTTTTTACGGCAAAAATCAATCCTGTCTCGTGCTCCTGCCACCATTATTCTAACTATCCTCTTAGAAAAAAGATCATTTTCAATCCTAATAAGAGATTCCCCCTTTGCCATCCATTTTCCCCTTGTGCAACCAACTGCTATATCTTCCTTCAGTATGCAGACTTTGTGAAATTAGCAGCGAACTTTATTGTTTCAACATTAATGTATTATTTCAGTTCTAGTACTATTGACTGACACCTAAACCTACTATTATGCGTAAGCTAATTTTCGTTTTCGCCATTCTCTTGTTACCTGCCTTTCTACTAGCAGGAAATGACTACAAGAAGAACTTCGTTCAGGGTAATCCTGAAATTGCCTCTATGAACGCGATTACCTTCGGCCCCGATGGAATCCTATTTGTTGGAGATTCTAAGAATGCCATGGTATATGCGATTGATACCAAAGACACAGAGGCTGGAGAAGCACCAGACAAACTCTCAGTTAAGCAATTGGATAAAATGATTGCTGAAAAACTAGGGACTGAAGCAGAGAAAGTATTTGTACAAGACATGGCCGTTAACCCTGTTTCTAAAAAGATATACCTCGCTATTCATAGCGAAGATGGGACTCCCGTATTGATGAGGTTAACAGGAGAGGAACTCGAATGGATTCCAACAGATGATGTTTCCTACAGCAAAAAGGCGATAGAATCCGTACTGGCTCCTGATGCCAAAGACCGTAGAGGAAGAGATTTAC
Organism: Bacteroidota bacterium; assembly: GCA_039817415.1. Lineage (GTDB taxonomy): Bacteria > Bacteroidota > Bacteroidia > J057 > J057 > JALEFZ01. The sequence continues at coordinate 73,822 of JBCBVV010000015.1, read as the reverse complement.
GCGTTTGGACGGTTTCTGATCTCCACTATATGGAGGGACAGATCATGGTAAGCGGTTTATCTGACAAAGAATTCAGCTCAACCTTCCGTAGCATGAAATTTCCCTTCCAAGATGGAAGTACCGATGCTTCCCTTGAAATTTTCCACGCCGCCCACGGTCGCTATGAGACCTATGCACCTATTAAATCCTTTACTGCTGCTGAGGTAAATGGACAAACTCAATTGATTGCAGGTTATACTTGCACGCCTCTTGTCCTTTTCCCTATGGAGGATCTAAAAGCTGGAGAACACCTCAAAGGAAGGACGGTAGCAGAATTAGGTAATTGGAATACCCCGGTAGACATGATTGTGATGGAGAAGGAGGATGAAAAATACCTATTGATCGCCAACACCAATCGCGCAGTAATGAAGATTAAATTCTCTGATATTGAGTCATTCGAAGGGAATTTGACGGAAAGAATCAAAGAAAGAGGAGGAACGGAAGGAGTTGATTTTATCGCCCTGCCTTGGGTAAATGTCCTTCAGCTTGACAAGTTGGACCAAGATAGATTTGTGATGCTGAAAAGAGAAGCCAATGGAGACCTTAACCTCGTGACTCAAGGAAGCAGATGGCTATAGGAATTCATCACTAGCATCAAGCATGTGCTTCCCAAAAGGGTAAATTATTTATTTATGATCATTTCAAATTGTTTGAAATAGTTTTATCCGACTCACTATATTTAAGTTAATCAAGCCCCTTTATTCAGATGAATAGGAAATCATTTTTCTGAATAAATGGGCCTTTTTCATTATTCCATCCTGATTAACCTATTGATGCTATGATCCATTCTATTTCGAACCTTGTTTTTGAGGGAGGTGGTGTACGCGGAATTGCCTATGGAGGGGCAATTGAGGCTTGGGCCAAGGCAGATTTACTAAGCCACATTAAGGGAGTAGCTGGCACCTCAGCTGGGGCCATTACAGCATGTGCGGTAGCCTTGAAATACTCTGCCGTTGAGATCAGTAACATTATAGCCCATATGGACCTGGCTTCCTTCGAAGACAAGGACCGTGAATTCAGAAGAATGAAAGATTTTGGGCTGTATGAGGGAGAAGTGTTTTTAGCATGGATAGGTGAATTAATAGCCAATTCTACCATAGGTCAAGGCAAGACAGACCTTACCTTCGAGGAACTTGTCGCTAGAAAGGGAATGGACCTAAAGGTATATGCAACAGACCTGTTCACCCAATCATTGAAAGAGTTTTCTGTTCATACTACTCCTAGCGTTCCGATAGCCGAAGCTGTTCGCGCCTCCATGTCCATTCCTTTGTATTTTGATGCTTGGAAGTTCTCCAATAACAATCCAGATGACCATTTTTACGTAGATGGGGGTGTGATGTACAACTTCCCTATTGGTGCCTTTGATAAGCCAGAAGAAGGAAAGCCCAATACTGAGACTCTAGGATTCAATTTGATGAACCTCAGTGGTCAAGAAGTATTTACTCCCTTTGAACATGGAGATTTCGGTAAGTACACCAAGAGTTTGTTGAATACCTTGTTGTACACCCAAATAGTAGCCCTTGAAAAAAGTGTAACTGACTCAAACCGAACTGTTACAATCGATCATTTGGGTGTGGGAGCTACTGATTTTGAAATCGATCGTGCTACCAAAAATAAATTGCTTCAAAGTGGATGGGATATAACTGTAGCTTTTCTACAAAAACAAGGAATAGATACCTCAGCATTTGGAAGCCCCACTCTGTTGGATGAAGATGAAGAACAATCTCGTGTCTTGTCTTAAAAAACGAGGCAAATAGCTCCTAAAGGGGTGTTGCAAGCATACAAATTGAGAAGATCATACATGGGTTTTCTCTCCTGATGAATTAATATGAAGGATAAAATCTTATTTATACTCCTCTCAATATTTCTTATTTGCCCCAAACAAATAAGGGCTCAACACGAGCTTGATTGGGTCATAGAAGACGAAAAAATCATCAGACTCATCCTTACAGGAGATGAACTCCAACAACCTCAACTCTACTTGAAAGACCAGAATCAAGCTTTGTTGTGTAGGATTTCCCAAAGGAATAACGAATGGTCCTTCCGCCCCGCCATTCCCTTTCAATACACCAATACTTATGAGGTGAGAACCAAGGATAGTTTGATCATTCCATTAAAGCTGCCTTATATGGATCGCCCTCAACCCATGGTTAAGCATTTCACTCCTCCTTTGGATACCCTTCCGGCTAACCTCCTGAAATTTCACATCATCTTTGACCAACCCATGTCTGAGCAAGATCCCTATCCCCATATTCATTTGGTGGATCAAGAGGGTGATAGTTTGAATAGAGCCTTCTTGATTCAGCATCCTCCCCTCTGGAATAGGCTTCATGATGAACTCACCATTTGGCTGGACCCAGGAAGAATAAAAAGAGAACTTAATCTAAATCAGGCCTTCGGAAATCCTTTGCAAGAAGGTATAAGCTATCATGTGCATATTGGAAAAGGGTTACGCTCTGCCCAGGGAAAAGAATTACAAGAGGCTTATATCAAAACATTTATAGCAGCTGCTGCCGACAGGCAACGACCTGAAGTGACTGTATCGCCTCCGAAATCATTCCAAGATCCAGCCATCCTTCAATTCTCTGAAAGTATGGACCCCAATACGGTTTCGGGTAGAATTGACCTGTGGAAAGATGGTAATAAGGCAAAACTCAACCTAACTGTTAATCAACAATATGATGAATGGAAGATTTATCCCAATGAAAGTTGGGCAAAGGGCAAGTATGAGCTTCGCCTCTGGAAGGGAGTAGAAGATTTGGCAGGAAATAACCTATTCAGGTTGTTCGATCAGGAAAAAAGGGAAGAACAAGAGCTAGCTGAAGAATGGGTCATCATGCAGTTTGAAATAGAGTAAAATCAAAGGGAAGACTCAAGGTTGGACAATACGTTCATGTACACTAAATACGCATCATAGGGGGATTTGTAAGGAGAGAAGTATTCGTGAACTTCTGCATCAGGGCCTTCCCCAGTAGCCATATAGTAAAAATGGTCTGATTGAAGCAAGCGCCGCCATATCTCTGGATGTTGTCTACAAAGACTCTGCTTTAGAGAGATGACCTTACGAAGAGCATCCTGTTGCAATTCATTTCCTAACCAAGCCTGCAAACTTCTGCTTGTATCTGCCCAGGAAACATAATCAGGAACATCAAGGCTATCCGAAGGAATATGCTTTTCAAGGACCTCTGAGGGAAGTAAAAACTGATTGGAAACAACAGCTTGTTCAATCCACTGGCTAAAAAAAGTGAATAGGTCTGAGTGATCGGATTGATGTTCTCCAAAGGTCTCATAGTCCATAAATATGTTGACTAAATCTCCTTCAGATTCATGTATCCATCCTTGAAAAACATTTGGATCAAGAGGAGAATACTCCCATTCAGGATCATTGTACCTAAAAGCAATGTCATCCGATCGCCGGTAATCTCTCAACATAAGTGGAATCGGATTTAACCCCTTTGAAGAATACAGTCTATTGGGGCTATTTTCCTCTAATAATCTATCGGCGCCTTCTGTCAAAATGCCCCTAAACCCTTTCTGGGCTATGTGATCTGCTAGCGAATTGGTATAGATCAACTCAGTATGGCGAAATACCTTCGTTTGTTGACCAAAGAGTCTATGAATGACTTCTCGATGGGCATTTAGTTGTCGGTCAAATTCGTCTCTGTCAAATACATAGGACAAGGAGTGCTCATAGGTCTCCCCTAAGAATTCTACTCTCCCTGTGGCAGCGAGTTCTTGGAAGGAAGCAATCACCTCAGGCCTCCAATCTCCCAATTGATCCAACAAACAACCGCTTAGGGAAAATGCAACCGAGAACTGACTTGGGTAGGCCAAAATCAGCTTTTTAAGCAAGGTGTTCATCGGGAGATAGCAAAGATCTGCTACCCGATGAAGTATTTGTGAATTGAGATAGGTATCAAAGGGTTTTTGTCCCCTTCCAATGTCTAATGGGGAAACTCTTCTAAGTCGATGAGGTTGATGAGCTTGAAAGTAAAGACAGATATCTGGCATTCCCTCTTACTAGCTTAAGAGAGATTCATATACCTCAACCACCTGTTTACCACTATTGGACCAGGCAACAGATTTCAGGTCGGCTTTTTGTCCCTGAACAATACGCTGCTTCCATAGATGGTCATCTACTACTGAGGTAATCATTCTCGCCAATCGATCGGTATCTTTATATTCAATGGCCAAGGCATGGTTTAAGACTTCCTTTACCCCAGCATTCTCTGAGAGTATAACGGGTACTCCCATATGAGCAGCCTCTAAGGCCGACAAACCAAAAGGTTCTGATACAGATGGCATGACATACACATCCGCCATGGCAAGTAGTTCGCGTACACGATCTGGTTCCAAAAATCCAGTAAAATGAATTCTATCGCCCAAGCCCTCTTCAGCAGCTTGTTGGATAAGTTTATCAATCAACTCTCCTTTACCCGCCAACATGAATCTCATATCTTTCCGCTCTTCCAAGATCTTTTTGGCAGCCTCAAAGAAATAGGCAGGTCCTTTTTGTCCAGTTATTCTCCCGAGGAAAACTACCAAGTTTTCAGGAAAGGGTTTTTCAGAACGATAAGGTTCCTTCATGTTCAAACCATTGTGGATGGGTGTGATCTTTTCAGGAGAGATCCCGTAATAGGTTTGAATAATATCGGATGTATAATGGCTTACGGGCAAGATGGCATCGGCCTGACCCATCGCATGACGTTCTATTTGATAAATAAGGTCCCTACTCTCAGGTCCAGCGCGGTCATATTGTAAGGAATGAACATGGAGAACAAGAGGTTTAGCAGTAGCTGCTTTTAACTCAAGCCCAGCCAAAAAAGTCATCCAGTCATGGCAATGAATAATATCAAATTCCCATTCCTTGGCCATTTCAGCCACAATCTCGGTATATTCGATGACTTTGTCGTATAGGTCATGACCATACAGCTCGTCTATCAAGAAGGGCCCTTCAACTTCTTTGTCTTCTTCAATTACCTTGGTGATGGTGATAAAATCAGATCCCATAGGAACCTGTCGAACCTGTGGAGGGACATTTTCATATCCCTGTAAGTCTACTTCGACATAGTGAAGTTTAACTTTTTTCAATTGCTCTTTTACTTCTCGCTTTACTGTGATCCTCCTGGGAGGAAGTTGAAGAGCGTTTAGACCGATTAATTCATAAGCGGGAACCTTGGCGGTAATACCTGACTTAGGAACGACCATTCTCAGGTCAACATGTGGTTTTATAGATTCAGCAAGGGCGGTGCTGGCGACTCCCAGTCCTCCATTAAAGTAGGGAGGGTGTTCCCAACCTAACATCAAAACTCTAGGCTTCATGCGAGTAGTTGCTTTGGTCTCAACATACAAAAAAATATTCAGGATATTGTAAGAATCCGTTTGATGAAAATGATAAGCTTCTCGAACTGATTCATCCATAACTACATAGACCTTACGAATGAGGCGGTATAAAAAGTATACCTATTTCAGTCGCAAGGTCTATTTTGAATGCTAAAGGAGAACTCTCCTTCTTAGGTTAGTCGTTCAGCTTAAAGCAACGCTCTAGTACTATATCGTAGGCTCGCTCATAATGGCGCGTCAGGTGCTTCCAGTCGAATAATTCGGCAGCTTCCTGTAGCTTGTATCTTTGGGCGATTCGCTCAGACCTTTCGGACTGAACAAAAGAGAACATGACATCAGCTAGCTGGTTAGCAGCATCATCATAGGACCTGCTTTTTCTGTTGACCACATAAAGACCGTGCTGTTCAGTATTTGGGAAAGCCTTTTCTATATAATTACCAAAGCCCGCCAAATCAGAAGTAATTGCTGGTACTCCACTTACCATACATTCAAGTGGTGTATATCCCCAGGGCTCATAGTAAGATGGGAAAACTCCCATATGGCATCCTTTAACAAAATCAGGATAATCCATACCAAACAATGGACTAGATGAATTGATAAAGTCAGGATGATAGACCAATTTCACCTTGTCTTCACGATAGTTCAGCAGGTTGGCCGTCCTCATGAAATTGAGCATTTCGTCATTGTAATCCTTCTCCAGGTTATGGGTAACAATGGAAGGCAAATGGCCTGACTGCCAGGTTTGAAGACTTCTTCTCAGCCTAATCTTCATGAAATCATCCACAAAGTTATTCAGGTCAGGGAAGGACTGATTCTGAGAGGTGGTCGCCCACTTGAAAAGGCGTTCACCAATTTGTTGGTGAATGGCCTGTGTAGTCTGATGAAGCTTATCCAGGGTTGCTTTTGATTGCAGAACCGAAGGATTGATGCTGTGATAAGGCTTTTTGGTGATAAAGAACATCACTACGGTCTTATCAATATTGGCTTGCTTCATTCGCCAATTCAACCTGGCTAGTGCCTCAAGGGTGATATCAAATCCCTTGTTTTTGTACTCATACCTCCCCGAAGAGAAGAAGTAGAGAGTATTGTCTAGGTCGAAGTTGTAACTATGGAAGAAATGCCCTTGCACAAATTGGTGAATGGCTTCTTTGCTACGTTGGTGCTCATTTTGCACCTCATGCGAAATCAACCTGCGTGCAATATTCATCCCATTAGGCAGAATCACTTCTGGTTTTCTACCTACAAGGTGAACACACTCACGAGCCGTAACATCACTTACCGTAGTAAATACATGAGATCCGTGAGCAGCTGCTCTCTCTATGTAAATTCTCGAACCGATATTGAAATAGTGCGCCTCTTTTTCCCAATCGAAAAAGGGAAGGTGTTCGTAGAAATTGTCGGCATTCATCGCAAGGTACCGACCTAACATGGTAGCATGGGTCGTAAAAACCGTAGCAATTGGTAGATTATCCCTTCTGATCTCTGGGATCGCAGTAGCTGCCATCCACTCATGAACATGAGCGATGATGGGCTGTTGATTGACATCGGGCTCAGTTAATCTTGTCAAGTACACCTTCACCAACCAACCGAAAGCGACCACTTGATTGATCAGATCGTCATCTGCTGGCAAGCTGATTCCGTGGTGCTCCCACAAGAGGTACTTGATTTCTCCCAGTCTTTCAAAAACAGATCTTGGATTGAAAAGAATAGTTCTTGGCCTTCCATCGGTCAACCACCTTCCATAATGAACCTCAAATCCCATTTCACGCATCTTCCTGACAGCACGTCCATAAGGATCATTGGGAGCTTCAATCTCCTCAAAAATAGCAGACACATTACGGTGAACATAGGGTCCGATGAGGCAATACCTATCTCCCCATTTCTCCAACATGGAAGGGACCTTTGAACGGATTACTGTGTAAATACCACCCACTTGGTTGGCGACTTCCCAAGCAACTTCTACCAAAAGTGCTTGTTGTTTGAGACGCTGTGTTGGGTGTTCGCTTGAGGGAATTTCAGGTAATGTCTGATTCACTGTAATGTGCTTTTGAAGGGTTTTCCACAATTTACCAAATATTCGGGCTTTCTGACAATCATTATTTCAATGTTTTGGTTGTTTTAGCCAACATCAATTATGGATAAGCACGATTATTTTTTTACACAGAATGAATTCTTCGGGACTATGCATAGAGTTTTCCCTATTTTCTTGGCGCTATGCCTTATTTTTTCCCTTTCTGCCTGTCAAAAACAGATACGTCCCAAAAGAGATAAATACTATCCCACCCAAAAAGATTATGTAGATATCAGTCCTTACAAATCTCCACAATTGAGGAGTAGACAACATGCTAAGTTAGCCGTCGGTGTTTCTATTTCAGGTGGAGGATCAAGGGCATATGGTTTTGCAGCAGGGGTTTTGTTGGGCTTAGAAGAAGTAACAAACGACTTGGGTGGGAATTTCCTTTCAGAAATTGATTACATATCAGCTACCTCAGGCGGTGGTTTCGCTGCTGGTTCCTTTATTTCTGCATATCATGCTCACTTGTTAAGTAATAGCCAGGAAGCTTTTTTATTGGGCAACTACTATGACAATTTTATCAAACCCAATCTATTAGCTAGTTATGCCCTACCTGTCATTTTTGGTAGACTTAATCCTCGAACCCTTTTCCATCACCTAGACAATGGAGATCATTTGGAAAGGAAAATTGACAACCTCATTTGCGGAAGGAAATTACGTGCAAGAATGGGCTTACCCCTTGATCCTATCAGATTGGGAGACATATTCATTCCCAAAGAAAATGAACTAAAAAAAGTCCTCTTTCCCTTATTCGTATCAAATGCCAGTCTGGTATCCAACATTCGACTCTTTACCTTTGCACCCCAGACCCTGGCTGATTATAAGGTAGCTGGTTATACCCATAGGTTGAAAAATTACCATTATGCCGCCCCTATGAATCCCTATGAGCTCCCTCTTTCTGTAGGGATCAAGGCAAGTGGCACCTTCCCGGGAGCTGTGGGCAACTCTACCCTACCCTCTACTTACAATGGAGAAAACTACTTACATCTGTTTGACGGAGGTTTATGCGACAATGTAGGATTTAGAGCTGCTATTGATATGCTAAAGGAAGACAAAGTAGCCGACACAAGAATTCTATTGGTCATCGACGTCGACATGAATGCTTACCCCAATACCTTCAGTAAATCGCCTAATGGAAGCTTCTCCATTCCATCTGTTCTGAAAACTCCTCTAAGTGGTCTTGTATCAAGGAGGATGATGCGCAACAAGGAGATTCAAGAAAAATGTAAAGTATTTGGGATTACCCCTATATTTCTAGATTTCACGGCATTGATTGAGGGAAGTACAGTAGCTCCCCCTGCTAGAATTTACGTCAAAAAAGAGCGAGAAAGGATCATTCAAATGATTAAAAATGAGGAAAAATTGAGTGATCTGGACCTACAGATTCTTTATGAGTTGGCAGAAGGAATTCCCACGAAGTATACCATGAGTGCCAGGGAATTGGAATTTTTAGTTACCATTGGAAAGGCTGTTGTTCGCCAAAAAAGTGAGCTTCTTCTTTCGTACCTCAAGGAAAAATAAAGCAGAGTAGATAAAAAGTTGTATTTTAAGAGGAGTGAGCGAAGACCGTTACATATTAGAAATTGATGCTCTTCTAAGGGGAATCCCCGAACTAGAGAGAGAACTTAAGGCTTGTTCGGATGAACAGGTTAGAATCCTAATTCAGCGCTGTCTCAAGCAAAAAGAAAAACGCCTTCAACATCTTACCCCCTTTAAATTCCGCCTTTACCTGAGGAATATTTGCAAAGAAAATGGCATTCAGGACAGCTTTTTAAGCTGAACAAGTGATACTTTGACCAATCGGGAAAATATTATGGTATTATCTGATCATTATGTGTAAGTTGCGCCAAGTTTAGCAAAGGCAACTCATCAACTAACTACTGTCGTGAATATTCTTGGAATTGACATAGGAGGTTCTGGTATCAAAGGAGCCCTAGTCGATATCAATACTGGCGAATTGGTAACTGAGCGTCATCGCATAGATACCCCCAAACCTGCCACCCCAGAAGCTGTCAGCCTGACAGTGAGAGAACTTGTCCAACACTTCAATTATACCGGTAAAATAGGCGTAGGCTTTCCAGCTGTGGTACAAAACGGCGTGGCAAAAACTGCTTCTAATATCGATGATTCCTGGATTGGAGCCAATATCGCTGAAAGCTTTCGCAGAGCTTGTGGCAATGAATTCATCGTCGTCAACGATGCGGATGCAGCAGGATACGCAGAAGTTCAATATGGCGTTGGAAAAGGGAGCTCAGGATTGTTAATGGTCATTACAGTTGGAACGGGCATTGGCTCAGCTATCATCAACAATGGCAACCTCGTACCTAATACAGAGTTAGGACATTTGCGGTTCAAAGGGGGAATTGCAGAGAAATATGCAGCAGACTCTATTCGAAAAGCTGAGGGCTTGTCCTGGGAGGAATGGGCTTATCGCTTTAATGAATATTTGAACCATGTTTATAGACTGTTCTATCCTGACATGATCATTTTGGGAGGGGGAGTGAGTAAGAAGTTTGAGAAGTTCCAACATTACTTGGAAGTTCCTACTCGTGTAGTTCCAGCAGAGCTCCAAAACCAAGCTGGAATCGTAGGAGGTGCATTGGCAGCTAGCAAACTTTAACAAGTATCATAACCTGCATAGACGTGTAATCAAGGCCTCTTTTCATGGTCAAAATTGCTTTTAAATCAAGTAATTTGTGTCTACTTTTTGGTAAGATTACAATCAAACTTACCAAAATGACCATGAAAAAATTCCTTTTATTTTTGGCTGCAATATTGTACGTGCATGCTACCTTTGCCACCCATATCATTGGGTCCAGCCTTTCCTACACATGTACTGATCCTTTCACACAAACCTACGAAGTAAAGCTCACGCTCTACAGAGATTGCCTAAATGGACAAGCTCCTTTCGATGCACTGATTAACATGTTTGTTTTCGATGGGAATGGGGGTGTTTACAGCACGATCAGTATCCCCGCCCCTGCACAGAGTCCTCAGTTACAGTATGCTGCTCAGTGTAACAATGTACCTCCTAACATTTGTGTGGAGTTCATGACCTACACCACCTCAGTATCCTTACCCCTAAGTCCAAGTGGTTATGCCTTTGGCTGGAGTAGGTGTTGCCGAAACTTTGCCATTGACAACCTTCAAAATCCTTTAGGCGCTGGAATGACCATGGTTGCTTCCCTTCCTGGATCAAACTTGGCTACTTACAATAACTCTCCAGAGTTTCAAAACCTTCCGCTCACCTTCGCTTGTGCCAATCAGCCCTTTGATTTTGACCATTCTGCTTACGATGCAGATGGAGATTCCATTGTATATGAACTTGTTGCGCCCTACACAGGCATCAATTTCCTAGGATTAGGAACAGGCAATCCGCAGCAAGGAGGCAATGACCCAACGGTAGATCCTTTTGTAAATCCTATGGGAGGACCTCCCTATCAACATGTAACTTTCAATCCTGGTTTTACAGCCCAGGAACCTTTTGGAACAAATTCGACTCACTTTCTTGATCCTCAGACAGGTTACCTTAACTTCAATGCAAACCAAGCTGGTATTTTTGCCTATGCCATTCAGGCATCTGAATATAGAAATGGAAATTTATTAGGGACGTATCGATTTGACTTTCAAATGCATGTCATTACCTGCAAAACAGACTCTACCCTTCCCACTATTGTCCAAGATATATCTGCACTCAATCACGTGGGAGATACCATCTTCATTACAGATGCAGATTCATTTTGCTATCCAGTAAGCGTTACACATCCCACTTTACAGGATAGTATTTTTGTCGAAGCCTTAGGAAACGCCTTCCAAAACCAAGCCTCATTCACCCAGTCTGGCGCTAATCCTGTAAATGGTCAGGTCTGTTGGAAGCCCAATTGTGCTACTTATCCTGTTGGAGATACGCTCATTCCCCTTGTCATTTCAGCTTTACATGCCAGCAACTGCCCCAATATTGCAGGGGCCCTAGATACAATCTGGGTAAAAGTAAGCTCCACAGGATCCAATGTCTATGGTCCAATGCCTGTCTCCAACTTTGAGTACAATACAAATGGAACAGCAGCTCTGATGATCAATAAGAGCCAATACGGTAGTCGCTATATTTGGGATTTTCAAGGGGGAGATCGCCTTATAGAAAGGAGTCCTGTCTACGATTTTGGAGGGTCAGCTACCTATGATGTTACACTCATTGCTGAAAATGGCTGTGGAAGAGATTCCTTTACCCAACAAGTCAGTTTTTCTCCCAGTAACATTGATTATGACTTGGCCGAATCCATTCAGGTTATGCCTAATCCTTTTCAGGATTTCCTGAGGGTAAGTCTGGTAGAGGACTTAGGAGAAAAGGCCCAATTAGAATTGTATGACATGAGCGGTAGGCTGCTGCTCAGTCGTTCCATTAATTCGGGAGTGAGAGAAGTAAGCCTTCCGACAGGAGAATTACAAAAAGGAATTTATCTCCTTTCCATCAAGACTTCAGATAGAATATTTTCTAAAAAACTTCTTAAGTAATTGTCCCATTAATAAAAGACACGCAAGCCTAATTATGATAGACTTGCGTGTCTTTTTTAATGACCTTCTTTAGAAATGTCTCCCCACAAAAACGGCCAATTGCGTATTATCACTTGAAATGTATATGGGTAAACGAGGATTATCGGCATGCGTGATCAGGCTATACAAAAAGGAGGCTTGGAAGCCCAAAGAAATATTGGGATGAATAAACCATTCTTCATGTAAGGATACCAAAGGCCCTACGTCAAAAATAAACTGATCTATTGTAGGGGCACTGGCGTTCAAAACTCCATTTTCTGAAAAACGATCGCTTCCGAGCCTAAAAAATAAGCCTGCTGTTATTCTCACAAAATGCTTTTCAAAAGAGAATAGCTGCCTCCTTTTTCCAATACTAACCTGACATTCATGATATAGCCTTCTAAAGCCCACAAATTGATCTGTATTTATAGGCGAAAAGTAATTATCTACAAAGACATACTGGGCCTGAACGATTTTATCATTGGATAATTTCTCCTGGTACTGAAGAGAAATAGATGGAATCCGATAGGACCAGATTCCATCATACCCGATATGCGTGGAGTGAAGCTGATATACAGCTCCTATTCTAAGCGCCCGCTTGGAGAGCTCTTGTCCTTTTATCCCATTGGCCCACATAAAAGAGAGCAGAATAAGGGAGGAAATTCTGAGAGATTGTGCCATTTTTTTATTCAAACTAATCAGCTGAATCATCTACTCACAGAGAGAAATAAGGGCATGGCAATCTTTTTACCCTTTTCTATTTATGGCGTTCTTCCAGAACTTTCACCACTTCGTATAAAGAGCTCTCCTTAGCCTCAAGAAGCACCATCAAGTGATAGAGCAGGTCGGCAGACTCATTCAAAAATAGCTCTTTGTCATTGTCCTTCGCTTCTATCACGACTTCCACAGCCTCTTCTCCGACTTTTTGGGCAACCTTATTGATTCCACGCTGAAATAACTTGGAGGTATAAGATTTTTCAGATGGATTGACATGGCGATCGTGGATGGTCGCTCCCAATTGGTGGAGGAATTCAATCGATCCTTTAGGATTAGTTTCCTTGAAACAGGTATCCGCTCCCGTGTGGCAAACTGGACCTACGGGCCTTGCCTTTACCAAAAGGGCATCCCGATCACAATCCTCTTTCATACTTACGAAATGCAGGAAGTTGCCCGAAGTTTCTCCCTTGGTCCATAGCCTTTGTTTGGATCGGGAAAAGAAGGTTACTTTTTGAATCTCAAGGGTCTTTTCAACTGCCTCTTGGTTCATGTAACCTAGCATCAACACCTTGTTGGTGTCCTCATCCTGTACAATGGCCGGTATTAGGCCTCCTTGTTTATCGAAATCGAGTTTCATATGCTTTATTTTTGAAGAGGTATTTAAGCCTCTGGCATTCTCATAGGAATATTTTGCTGTTTGAGATAAGACTTTAAATCAGGAATAGGGATCGTGCCAAAGTGAAAGACCGAAGCTGCCAAAGCTGCATCCGCCTTTCCACCCTCAAATACTTCCTTAAAGTGGTCCATATTCCCCGCCCCACCAGAAGCGATGACAGGTATGGGTAAGCCCTCAGAAATTTGTTTCGTAATGTCGAGGGAAAAGCCTTCTTGGGTTCCATCACTATTCATAGAGGTAAGTAGGATTTCGCCTGCCCCTAATTCATAGACCTTTCGGGCCCAATCCATTGCCTTCCATTCTGTTTTGGTTCTCCCGCCATGGACGAATACATACCAATCCCCATCTTCTTCTTTTACATCAATGGCCACCACCACACATTGACTCCCAAACTCTCTAGCTAGTTCCTGAACCAATTCAGGTCGTTTTACGGCTGCGGAGTTAACAGATATTTTATCTGCCCCTGCCTTTAGAAGTCTGGAAACGTCCTCTTTGGTACGTATACCCCCTCCCACTGTAAAGGGGATATTGATTTCCTTGGCTACATTTTTCACCAATTCTGCCAAGGTATCGCGGTTTTCAACTGTTGCGGTAATGTCGAGAAAACATAATTCATCGGCTCCCTCTTCTGCATATCTTCGTGCCAGTTCAACTGGATCACCGGCATCTCGCAATCCGACAAAATTAACCCCCTTTACAGTCCTGCCATCTTTGATATCCAAGCAGGGAATGATTCTTTTTGTAAGCATAGTGATTGTTAAATGGCCAAAGCCTGAAAATCTGCTAATTGTTTAAGACTTATTCTGCCTTCATACATAGCCTTGCCCACGATGGCGCCTGCCATGCCTCTTTCTTTAACCTCCCTGATATCATCCATGTCTTTTATACCTCCACTTGCGATTAAGTTGATATCAGAAACCTCTTGCATAATGGCATCATATAATTCAAAGCCTGGCCCAACCAACATTCCGTCCTTGCTGATATCTGTACAGACGACATCCTTGATCCCATACTGTTTGTAGGAGGTAATGAAATCAGAAACGGTAAATTCTGATACATCCTGCCAAGCATGCATGGCCACCTTTCCCTCCTTGGCATCTGCGGAGAGGATAATTTTCTCTGGTCCAAATTCTTGAATCCATGAAACAAAGACTTCTGGCTGCTTAACGGCAGTAGAACCCACTGAAACTTGGTTGGCTCCATGGTCAAAGGCAATTCTGAGATCCTCTGCTTTTTTTAACCCTCCTCCAAAGTCAACGACAAGATGGGTCGATTTCTTGATCGCTTCTAACACGGGGAAATTGACAATCTGTCCAGATTTGGCACCATCTAGATCAACGATATGCAAATATCTGAGTCCAGCATCTTCCAATCGCTTGGCCATATCCACAGGATTTTGCTCATAGGTTTTGGACGTACTATAGTCGCCTTTTTCTAACCTCACACATTTCCCTCCTATCAGGTCAATGGCTGGCATTACTCTGAATTCGATCATGGCGCGATATTAAGGAAATTTTGAAGGATACGAGCTCCAGCTTTCCCACTTTTTTCAGGGTGAAATTGGGTCGCATAAAAATTATCTTTTTGCATCACTGCGCTAAAAGATCTGCCATAATTGCCCTCTCCGATGGTATAAGGTGTATTTTCGGCATAATAGGAATGGACAAAGTAAAAGGAGTCCTCTTCGCTCACCCCCTTAAAAAGGGGATGTCCCTGAACCTTCATTTGATTCCAGCCCATATGAGGGACCTTTCCGACCGTATCAGGAAATCTTTTTACTTGGGCAGGGAAAATATTCAGCATATCCGTATCGTTTTCCTCTGAGTAGGTGCACATCAACTGTAGCCCCAAACAAATTCCTAATACGGGTTGCTTGAGTTGAGGGATAATCTTGTCAAGTCCCCTTTTACGCAAGTATTCCATGGCAGTCGAGGCCTCTCCTACCCCTGGGAATATCACTTTTTGCGCAGATGTTAACCATTTTTGATCATCAGTTACAATAGGTTGAACATCAAGTCTTTCTAATGCGTAAATTACTGACTGAATATTACCAGCGTTGTATTTTACAATCGCTACTTCTGCCATACACCAAACCTTAGATTATTGAACTAATTTTTTACACTCTGTTATTGTAGCCATAAATGAATTTCCCAGCGGTGAAAGAATATGTGATATCCTATCTTCAGAAGGCGCTTCCTAACAACCTCAGTTATCACGGTTTGCACCATACAATTGGTGTGTACCTGGATGCACATGAAATTGCTTTATCCGAGGGCATCGGACAGCATGAGCTACAACTCCTGCTTACTGCGGCCCTGCTCCATGATGCAGGTTTTACACGGACCTATAATGAGCATGAAGCCGCAAGCGCTGATATTGCGAGAGAAATTCTTCCTCAATTTGGGTATTCAACGGAGCAGATCGAACGCATCTGCGAAATGATCATGGCTACCAAAATTCCCCAAACTCCCAAAGATCATTTGGCACAAATCTTATGTGATGCGGATCTCTATTATCTTGGAGGAGATGAATTCTACCCCATAGGACATACCCTTTTTCAGGAGTTTTGCGATAGAGGAATCGTATGTGATGAGGAAGGATGGAACAAAATCCAGCTGAACTTCCTCTCCAAACATGAATTCTTCACCAAAACCGCCAAAGAGCGACGAGGGAAAAACAAAGAACGCTATCTCATGGAAATCCAAGAGATTGTCTCGCGTTACGCAGCTTAAGTAGTCCTTACCTTATACATTTTACAACACCCCTTTGGTACTAGGAATCTCGTTGTTTCCTGGAATTTGCTGGATCGCCATTTTAATAGCTCTTGCAAAGGCCTTGAAACTCGCCTCAATCATATGGTGAGCATTGACTCCTTCTATTTCCACCCTTAGCGTACACCCACTGCTATCTGAAAAGGACTTATAAAAGTGTTCCAGCATTTCTGTTGGAAATCCACCTACCTTTTCCCTAGAGAAACTTGCCTTAAAAACGGAATAAGGTCTTCCTGAAAAGTCTAGCGCCACTCGGGCAATAGATTCATCCATAACGAGGTTATAGAAGCCATAACGCTCTATTCCTCTTTTCTCTCCCAAAGCCTCCTTAAAAGCCATTCCTAATGCCAAAGCTGTATCTTCAATCGTATGATGCTCATCAATGTGGAGGTCTCCTTTCACCTTTATGGAAAGATCAATCCCAGCGTGCTTAGCTACTTGTTCTAGCATATGGTCGTAAAAACCAATCCCTGTTGAGATAGCCATCTCTCCTGATCCATCAAGGTCTAGCTTCACTTCAATCTCAGTTTCTTGGGTAGAGCGGCTAATTTTAGATTTTCGCCCTTGAAATTTTTGAAGCAAAAAGGATGTAATCTCCTCCCAATTATCGGTCTTCAACCCTAGGGAATCTGCTATGTCATAATCATCGTCCTGTGTATCTATAGATTTACCTATCAGGATTCCTTTCCCTCCTAGGTTCTTCGCCAATTGAATATCCGAAGGCCTATCCCCTACCACCCAAGAATTTTCAAGGTCATATTCTCCACTTAGATACTTGCCCAACAAAGCAGTTCCTGGCTTACGAGTAGGTGCGTTCTCATGCTTATAGGTTTTGTCGATAAACACTTCGGTAAAGGTAATCCCTTCATTTTCGAGGATATTCATCATCTTGTTATGAGGCCCCCAGAAACTGTCCTCGGGAAATCCTTCTGTACCCAAACCGTCCTGGTTGGTAATCATGGCCCATTCCACATCCAATTCCTGTTGAAGGATGTACAAGCTTCTGATTACACCCGGTAAAAACTCAAGCTTTTCGTAGCTATCTACCTGGTAATCAACTGGTGGCTCTTTGATGAGCGTTCCATCTCTGTCGAGTAAAATGACGATCTTTTTCATGCAGTTTGAAGGGCTTTTAGGGCCTTAATCAGGCTTTGGTTTTCTTCTTCTGTTCCAATAGTAATACGCAAACATCCCTCACACAAGGTGACGCGAGACCTGTTCCGAACAATGATTTGTTGGTCGATCAGAATGTTGTACAGCTCGTTGGGTTTGTCAACCTTAACCAGGATAAAGTTAGCATGGGTAGGAAAGGTCTTCTCAACCATAGGCAGTTCTAACAACTCCTTTTCCATTACCTCCCGTTGGGTCAAAATGGTTTGTACCATTTCTTTCTTTTGATCTTCTTTTCCCAAGGCCCCTAAAGCCAACTCCTGTGTCTTTCCATTCACATTGTAAGGAGGTTTTACCTTATTGAAAAGCTTGATGATATCAGGATGGGCAAAGGCCATACCCAATCGTAAATTGGCCAAGCCCCAAGCCTTAGAGAAGGTCTGAAGTACGACTAAATTTTCATATTCTTTTAGCAAAGGAAGGACACTTTCCCCTTCTGCAAAGTCTATATAGGCTTCGTCTACCACGACCAATCCACTAGCCTGCTGAAGGATCAATTCAAGGCTTTGCTTTCGCATCAAATTCCCAGTAGGATTATTGGGTGAACAGATGAAGATTATTTTAGTGCCCGGCATGATAGAGCTAACAATCTCTTCTGTATCTAACTGAAAATCATCTCTTAATGGAATCTCAACGGTAGAAACCAAGTTGATATCGGCAGAAACTTTGTACATACCATATGTAGGAGGCAATAACATCACATGATCCTTTCTAGGCTCACAGAATATTCTAAACAGTAAGTCAATGGCTTCATCACTTCCGTTTCCAAGGAAAATCTGGGCAGGGTCTACTTTTTTGATACTTGCCAGTTTTTCCTTTACCTCTCTTTGAAGTGGATCAGGATAGCGGTTGAAGTGTCCTCCACCCACAGAACCCAAAGGATTTTCATTAGCATCCAAGAAAATTCCTACTTTCCCTTCGTACTCATCTCTTGCTGAGGAATAAGGTTTTAGGTTCAAGATATGTTCTCTGACAAGCTCTGTCAGGTTTATTTTCTTTTTCATCCTTCTTTTCCCAGTTGTTCTAGTCGTACACTTACAGCATTTTTGTGCGCCTGAAGATTTTCAGCGATGGCCATTTTCTCTACATAAGGACCCAATGTTTGGATACCCGTTTTACTCAAGCGTTGGAAGGTGACTTTTTTGACAAAGGAGTCTAACGAAACGCCACTGTAAGCCCGAGCATATCCATTAGTGGGCAGGGTATGGTTGGTTCCCGAAGCATAATCACCTATGCTCTCCGGTGAATAGTGTCCCAGAAAAACAGAACCGGCAGTTTCAACCTTCTCAGCCCATTCTTCATCATTCTCTACCGATAAAATCAAGTGTTCAGCAGCATAATCATTCATCCATTCTACCATGGTTTCATCATCTTTTAGAAGAATGGCCCTGCTATTTGCGAGTGACTGTCTGGCAAAATCAGCCCTGGGCAAGTTCTTCAATTGCTGTTCGATTTCTGCCACAACTTTTGGAAGAAGAGATTCTTCGGTGGTCAGCAGGACTACCTGACTATCAATCCCATGCTCTGCCTGCGCCAACAAATCAGCTGCAATGAATGAAGCTGGAGCTGTTTTGTCTGCCACAACCATTACTTCTGAGGGGCCTGCGGGCATATCAATGGCCGTTCCCTCTTGAAAAACCGCTTGTTTGGCAGCTGTTACATATTGGTTACCTGGGCCAAAAATCTTGTATACCTGTGGAATAGATTCTGTCCCATAGGCCATCGCAGCTATTGCCTGAGCGCCCCCTACTTTGAATACCTTGTCTACCCCCACCAACTGGGCTGTATATAAAATCGCGGAATTTATTTTCCCATCAGTTCCTGGAGGGGTGCAAAGAATCCTTTCTTTGCATCCAGCTAAACTGGCAGGAATTCCCAACATTAAAATGGTGGAGAACAAAGGGGCAGTCCCACCGGGGATATACAATCCCACCTTTTCAATAGGTAATGATTTTCTCCAGCATTGAACCCCATTCATCGTATGAACTACGGCTGTGGAAGCCTTTTGAGACTCATGAAAACGCTTGATATTGTTGTATGCTACTTGGATGGCCTCTTTTAGTTCTTGATCGACAAGACTATAAGCTTCCTCAAACTCTTCATAGCTAACTTCCAAGTCGGTCAGCTCAACCCTATCAAAGCGCTCAGTAAATTCTTTTAATGCTGTATCACCCTTTTCTTTTACCGCCTCTAGGATGGGCTTCACACGATCCATGATATCGGTTGCTTCCATCACTGGCCTGCTGAGCAAATCAGCTTTTTCCTCTTGTTGAGGATACCTTACTACTTTCATTACTGGATCATTTTTTCAATAGGGATCACCAAAATTCCTTCTGCACCTGCAGCCTTCAACTTGTCAATAGACTCCCAGAAATCATCCTCTTTGAGTACTGAATGAATAGAACTCCATCCACTCTCTGCTAGTGGGGTTACAGTGGGACTGCGCATACCAGGCATTAGGTTCACAATCGTTTGGATGGAATCGTCTGGAGCGTTCATCAATACGTACTTGAATGACTCTGCTCTTTGAACGGCTTGGATCCGAAATAACAATTTGTCTATGATTTCCTGTTTTTCAGGCGTCGTGCTAGGTGAGCCAATCAAGACTGCCTCAGAACGGAAAATGGTTTCTACTTCCTTCAGGCCATTCGCCAATAGGGTGGAACCAGATGAAACGATATCACAAACACCATCTGCTAACCCAATACCTGGTGCAATTTCTACTGAGCCTGAGATTTCATGAATCTCTGCGGTAACCCCTTGATCCTCTAGGTATTTACCTAATAAATTTGGATAAGAAGTGGCCACTTTTTTCCCTTCGAAGTACTGAATTCCCGTGTAGGCTACTGATTGAGGTACCCCTAGGGACAAGCGGCACTTTGAAAAGCCCAATTCGTGGAGAGTATTTACCGTGGCAGCCTCCTCAGCCAAGACATTTTGACCTACGATTCCCAAATCTGCCACCCCTGCTTCTACATACTTAGGGATATCATCATCCCTCAAAAAAAGGATTTCAATAGGGAAGTTATAGGAAGGTGCCTTCAGTTTCACCTTGTTGCGGCTGTATTTTATACCACATTCCTCAATCACGGCTAGACTTTTTTCGCTGAGTCTACCAGATTTTTGAACGGCTAAACGAATGATAGTTTCCAAGAATATATATGATTAGTGAGTGTTGAATAAATGAAAAAGACGTTGCTCTTAAGGGTAAGAACAATCATTTGCAAAAAATGATATGTCATATTGTTTCTCCCTAAAGGGGAGAATGGAGATGAGATACATGATGGATGTCAACCTGGGGTAGGCTGATATAGTTCGAGATATGTAATACTATCTTATCCATCTGCCGCAAATATATCAGAATCTTTTTGAAAAGAACAAACTGTCTAAAAAAAAGTGATTAGTGTACAAGAATCAGCAGCTTTCCAACCCTTAGCCGGAAATCTCATCTTTATATTGAATCTTTAATCTTAACATTATGAGAAATCCTGTTGTTCCAAGACCCTCTAAATTCAAAGTGAATAGGGAGAATGGGAGATTGATTCTTAGCCAAAGTTGGCACAATGTAGGATATTACATCCTCATTCCTATGGTAGCTTTCATGGCCTTTCTTGTCCATACAATTGTGGTCAAAAAGGCTGCGCAAATGCAGGAAGAACCCTTTCTATGGTTTGTTGTAGCAATTATTGGCTTAGGTGCTTTATTTTTGTTGTACCTAGCTATTGGAGGAATCTTTAACAAGACTTACTACGTTGTAGGAAATGGAAAATTCTCCATTACGCATGATCCACTTCCCTTTGGAAAAAATCATGAATACCCATTAAATGAGATTGATCAATTATACCTCATGGAGTATAAAATGGGTGAAGGTTCTGGATCCATGTACAACCTTTACCTTTTGAAGACTGATGGAGAAGGCGTTAAACTGAATATTGGTTTCAACAAAATGGACCATGCTCTTTTCGTAGAGGATACACTTGAAAAAGAGATGGGACTTGAATATCGTCCTGTAGCTGGAGAATTCAAGCCCTCCTAATTGAATTCAATGAATAAATGATATAATGAGGGAAGCAGCTTTGTCTGTTTCCCTTTTTTTTGATGGAAATATGTATGTTCAGCATAAACTGAATACAAAACTCCCCCTTAACCCTAAGCAAAAGGATCATCTTCAATATCCATGAGTCAAATACCGGAAAATAAAACATTGAGAGGCGTCCAATGCCCTAATTGCGGGTCGCCTAAGGTAGTCTTCAACATAAAGAAGCAAGGCTTACACTGTCAGCATTGTGATTATACAAAGGTTCTGGTTCCCCAAACGGATCAAATTGAAGAGCATCCTCTACACCTGGACAGCCGGCTCATGTCTAGATCGGAGGACATTGAGATTGAAGTAAAGGTTTTCCATTGTGATAATTGTGGCTCAGAAACATCTTTTCCTGAAGACAAAGTACGTATTAGTTGCCCCTTTTGTGGTTCGGAGAAGGTCAATGAAACCGCCACTGAAACACGAATCATCAAACCTATGGGCCTCATTCCCTTTAAAATCACAAAGGAAGAAGCCCTGAAACAGTACAAAGGATTCTTGACCAAAGGTTGGTTTACACCCAATAATCTAGTCAAGTATGCTAAAATCAAAAATTTGCATGGGGTATACCTTCCTTTTTGGACGTTTGATGCTTTTACTTATTCAAGTTGGACGGCTCAGTCGGGGGATTATTATTATGAAACCCAATATTACACGGATGCCGAAGGGAAGCGCCAAAGTAGACGTGTCAGAAAAATACGCTGGTACCATACAAGCGGGAAACTTGACCATTTTTTTGATGATGTAACGGTATTGGCATCGCATGGTGTTCCGGAAGACCTGATGAACATCATCCTCCCCTTTCATCCAGAAGAACTTACCAATTTTGACAGTCAATATCTCTTAGGCTGGGAAACAGAATTGTATCAGAAGGATGTCAAGGATGGCTTTCGTCGAGGAGACCAAATCATGGATGCGAGGATTAAGTCTATGTGTGCCAACGATGTGCCTGGTGATACCCATAGATTTTTGCGTGTTGATACCCACAAGGAAGGCTTAACCTTCAAGCATATGCTCTATCCTGTATGGGTCGCTGCTTACAAATACAAGGATAAGTCCTTTCAGTTTTTGGTTAATGGGCAAACCGGTGAGATTGCAGGCAGAAAGCCTAAATCGCCATGGAAAATCGCCTTAGCCTCCCTTTTTGGTCTACTATTAGCGGGGCTTATCGCCTATTTGTTTATGCAAGGAAGTTAGACAACCGCATCTACGCTATTTAGGGAAAGGTAATACAGATAACCCTTTACATCGGTATATCCCATGTCTTTCAGAACTTTGATATAGCGAGCAAGCTGTCTTTGGTGGTAGTCGCTGGGAAGACCTGTTTTGTAATCTACCACCACAACTTCCTGTCCCTTTAGCATGACACGATCTGGACGCAAGAGTTTTCCGTCGCCTGTGATAATATCTGCTTCATTTTTGACTGTCCAACTCCCGTCAAACCATACCTTAGCATCTTTGTGGCTAACCACATCTTCCAATCTGGCTTTCAGACGATTACGCTCCTCTATATCAACAAGTCCTTTTAGGTACATTTTATGAGCAGCCATTTCTGTATCACCTTCCACGATCACAAAATCCAAGGCGTCGTGTAGCAAGTTACCTTCTCTCAATTGGGCATGGTCTTGGTCAAGTGGCCTAGGATCATCTGGGTTGATCTGATACTTCACCCGGATATTTTCACCCCAATTGGATAGCGAATTTTCAACCACTCCAAGGGCTGTACTTACTGGAGCATCTTTGTCTTCTTTTTCCTTGATCTTGCTAGCGTGAAATTTTTGTCCAAGAAGCAATTGATTGTCATCCATGGATTCGGGAGACATCGCAAGAAGAGTATGATGCAATAGCGAATGGATATGGCCAATCCCAGCATCAAATAAGTCATTCTTCTTGCTCTTGGAAGGACTTTGAGAGAAAACATACAATCTATATTGAGCCCTTGTAAATGCGACATAGAGCACATTGAGGTTGTCGAGTTTTGAATCTGTCAATTCCTGCTGATAGGCTTGAGAAAAAGCAGAAGAAATCAGCCTTTTATTTGGATGAATTGGGAAGAAATCAAAGGATTTCAACGGTCCTTCTTCTGGTTTTACCCACAAAACGCCCGAATCTTTTGGAAGAATATCCCAATCTGCAAAAGGCATCATGACAATGGGAAACTCCAAGCCCTTGGACTTGTGAATGGTCATAATCTGCACAGCTTCAGGGTTGGGCGCTGCATAGATAGAACGCTTTGTCCGCTCTTGTTCCCACCATTCTAAAAAACCAGAAATACTTGAGTCTTGCGTGGAGGCATATTCCAGAACAGCATCCAAAAATCCTTGGACATAGGCATTTACAGGGGATTTCAAAATAGGAAAAATGCTCAAAATCTCTTCGACACAGGCGTAAACTGGGAATTGTCGAAGCCGGTCTTTCTCTTCTGACAATAGCATGTGCGAAAGATTTTCCTCAATATCAGAAAACCAAGTATGATCCGTCTCCTCTTCCCGCAGCAATAACTGGAATGAGTAGGCTAGACTCGCTTTGGCAATGGCATCTTCCTCATGATTCAAATGCTGAAGCATGGCCTGAATCAACCTGACTTTTGGATCGCTAATCAAAAGCAAAGATTCTGCGGAAACCACCTGAATCTCATGTTTTTGAAGGAATTCGGCAATCTGAACTCCATCAAAATTTCTCCTTACAAGTATAGTTACATCCTTAAATTGGAAGCCATCTTCCTTGATTTGTTGAAGTTCCTCAAGCATGTCAAGCATGGCTTTTTCCTTCCAGCTTTTGGCTTCTTCTTCTCCTCTTTTGGGCTTATCGAAAAAGCGAATATCCACTAAGCCTGGCAAGGCTGTTTTCCGAGCAGTTTGAACCACTTCATGGTAAGCTCTTTGATATTTCCCATCTCCGCCTAATTCCTCCCCTAGAAGCTTTGCTGCAGCTATAAAGAAGGAGTTGTTGAAGTCGACGATTTCCTTGGCAGTCCTCCAATTGTTCTGAAGGCTTTCAATAGCCGGAACCTGTCCACTTTGGCCAATATCCTTTTCAACTTCTTCCAACAACAATTTCCAATCCCCATTTCTCCATCGGTAAATGGCCTGTTTGACATCCCCTACAATCAAGCTCTTTTTTCCTTGTGCCAAAGCCTCTAACAAGAGGGGAAGAATATTCTTCCATTGCATTTCAGAGGTATCCTGAAACTCATCTAAGAGGTAATACAGAAATTGTGTGCCTACCTTTTCATAGATAAAAGGAGCATGATCATAATGATGTTGCACGATTTCTTTGAGGAGGAAATTCGTGTCAGAAATAATCAGTTGGGTGTGATCCCTTCTGTAATCGTTGAGTTTCTCGCGCAGATTATTTAAGACCCCAAATGAATAAATCGTTCGCGAGATCTGTACGGCTGTATTATAAAGCGAATATTCCTGATCATATAGATCAATGGCCGAGTTGAGGTAATCCTGAAGGCCTCCTTGCACAGCAGACAAGGCGATTTCTCTTTTGGGACCTGTTTTGGCCACCCAACTTTCTGGATTATCGTAGGCTTCCCGAGCCCTTTTGCCGGGGATGTAATCTTGCTTTCTTAGAATATTTAGGAAATAGCCAGGTACCCCTTTGTCCCCATATTTAAAGTCCTTTAGGATAAGCCCCTGTTTAGCAATCCTATCCAGGGCATCTTCTGCCATTTGAGCCATGGATTTTTCAAACTTCTCTCGGATAGATCTCACCTCACGAGCCATCTTGATTAAACTCTCAACTGGAATTTCAAGTTTTTCTTCGCCGGCATTGACCACTAGGTTTTGGAAATTTTCTTTAAAAATTTCTCCTCCGATTCGTTTAACCTCATTATCTACATTCCAGCCCTTTTCGTCACTTAAATTTCTCGATACAAACTGGATAAAAAGCTTCGTCAGTTCTTTGTTTTGCCCAACTTCCAATAAGGTTTGGGCAATAATTTGATCCAGTACCACATCTTGCCGCATCTCCACATCATAACCCAGGGGAATGTTCAATTCACGAGCAAAGGCCCGCACAATTCTCTGGAAGAACGACTCAATGGTACTTACGGCAAAGTTGGAATAATCATTCAGAATGTAGTTCAGCGCTGTTCTTGCCTGCTTTTGAACGCTAAATTTTGGTTCCTTGATGTGATTCTTGAGATGTTCATCAAGAGTCTGATAATAGTGTGTCTTTTTGAGGTAGGAGAGTTCCCGTGTGGCAAGGGTCCCGAGAGAGGAGATGATCCTGTTCTTCATTTCCTCTGTTGCCTTGTTTGTGAAGGTAACGGCCAATATATGTCGGTAACTCCCCGGATCGAGGATGATAATTTTCAGGTATTCCAAAACCAGGGTATAGGTTTTTCCAGAACCTGCTGATGATTTGTATATGACCAATCCCTGATCTTGAGTACTCATAATAGGCAGCGTGTAAGGACTTTGATTCCGAATATAAGCAAACAAAAAATCTTCATCCGATCTAATCTCAGATGAAGACATGAAGCTGGTTTAAAAATGACCAGCTAGGAAAATATGTTAGGAAAGCTAGTTCTCTGCTTTGGCCTGAAGCATACTGGAAAGGACTTCTTCTTGTCTTTCTGCTTGCAGGAGAAAGGTTCTTAACACGCTACATTGTGCCAACATGGCTGGTTCATCGAATTCAGGAAGCTGAGCGTGAAGTTTTTCGGCAATTTCCTGAGCTTGTATCATCAAGCTGCGCAATTCTTTTGATTGCTGAATTAACTGAGCAGTTTGCATAGGTTTGTGATATTGAGCAGGGGAATAATAATATGATATTTGAAATATCAGGAATTTATTTATCCATCACAAGTTTAACCTAAAATTAGGAATTTGTAAAATGGAGAAAATACTTTCCCAAAATCGACTAGTCGCTAAACAAACATACGTCCTTTAGGCTGAGAAAGTTAGTACTTAGGCTCTCATATTAAGGTGTGCATGATTGGTCAAACAATAGGTAAATCAGGAAACACCCACTTCAACTTGTTCTTTGTAGATCAGCTTTTGATGGTTGAGGCCAGCTTCTTCGAATAGGAATCCCGTCTCAATGAATCCGAGGGATTTGAAAAAAGCGACAAACTTCACCGGGACATGAACAAATATCTCTTTATCCTTAGGGATGTCATGTAGAATTGACTTTAGCAGGAAAGTTCCTACATGCATTCTCCGATAATCTTTTAGGACGGCAATCCTTTCGATTCTATACCTTCCCCCTGTTTGGGTCCTTCTCCATCTGCCTGTCGCTACCGCCTGATCATCCATTCTGACCAGATAATGATGGGCCAGGTGATCGAATCCGTCATAATCGTCTTCGTGATCCACTTCCAGTTCGTCTACAAAAACAGCTTTCCGAATGCTAAAAACTCGGTTAAAAGCATCATCATAGTCTACTCGCTCAACTGAAATATTATTTGAACCGTATTGTGACATATTTAGGCCGGATCTTACATTATTGCGCTGCAAACAATCAAGAATCTTGAAAAGTTCCTAGAGTAAACTCTCTGATTTAACAGGATTATTTTATTTTCGCAGCAACGAAGCAATATGAAAATTGAGTTTTGTTTAATATCGTGCCAAATAAAGCATGTTCAGATTAAGAGAATAAAACCGATTTTTCATTTTTGGAGTTAGTTTTGTAGATCCTCAAACTATTGAATAATTAGCCAGCATTAATATAAACTGGTCATTGAAAGCATTATGGCGAAGAATTTATTAATTGTAGAGTCCCCTGCCAAAGCCAAGACGATTGAAAAGTACCTTGGGAAGGACTTTACAGTGAAAGCGAGTTACGGGCATGTGAGAGACCTTCCCAAAGATGACAAGGCCATTGACATCTCCAATGGGTTTAAGCCGAAATATGAGGTTCTTTCAGACAAGAAAAATGTAATCAAGGAGCTGAAAGAGCTCATTTCCAAGCACGATGAAGTGTGGTTGGCTACGGATGAAGACCGTGAGGGAGAAGCTATTTCTTGGCATCTTGCTCATGTTTTAGGACTTGATCTCATCAACACAAGAAGAATTGTCTTCAATGAGATTACGAAAACTGCCATCACCAAAGCCATCGCCAATCCTCGAACCATTGATCAAAACCTGGTCAACGCCCAACAAGCAAGAAGGATTCTGGATAGGATTGTAGGTTTCCGACTTTCTCCCATTCTTTGGAGAAAAGTGAGAACTGGATTATCAGCAGGCCGTGTACAGTCGGTAGCTGTTAGGTTGATTGTAGAGCGAGAGCGCGAAATCATCAATTTCACCCCTACCTCTACTTATAAGGTAAGTGCTGAGTTTATTCTTGAAAAAGGGGCCAAAATCAAAGCCGAACTAGGCAAAAGAATTCCAGACTTGGCTACGGCCAAAGATTTCTTAAGCTCCTGTGCTGGGGCGGAATATCAGATTACCAATCTGGAAACCAAGCCTGCCAAGAAAAGTCCAGCGGCTCCATTTACCACTTCGACCCTCCAACAGGAAGCCAGCCGCAAGCTTAGCTTCTCTGTACAGCAAACCATGCGTGTCGCGCAGACCTTGTATGAAGCAGGTTACATCACCTACATGCGTACCGATGGCGTAAATCTTTCCCAGCAAGCCAAAGATCAGGCGAAAGATGTCATTGGAAATCTTTATGGAGACAACTACCACAAGGAAAGAACATACAAGTCCAAAACAACCAATGCCCAAGAGGCACACGAAGCCATTCGTCCAACTGACCTATCCAGAACCAAACTGGATAACGCAGAAATGGGACGCAATGAACTACGTCTCTACGAATTGATTTGGAAAAGGACCCTGGCTTCTCAGATGTCAGATGCACAGCTAGAGAAAACCACGGTAGATATTGAAGTTTCTACCAACAAAGCCATTTTCAAAGCCAAGGGTGAGGTATTGAAGTTCGATGGCTTCCTCAAAGTTTACCTTGAATCCAAGGATGAGGAAAATGAGGACGAAGAAGCAAAAGGCGTACTGCCCCCCATGGTAGTAGGAGAAAAACTGACGCTTGACTACATGCAAGCCCTTGAACGCTTCTCTCGAGCTGCTCCAAGGTATACAGAAGCAAGCTTGGTGAAAAAGCTGGAGGAGCTCGGAATTGGTAGACCTTCTACTTATGCACCTACAATTTCTACCATCATCAAACGTACTTACGTTGTCAAGGAGACAAGGGAAGGCCATCCAAGAAACCTTGGTTTGCTCACCCTGAGAGACGATCAAGTATCAGAAGGTGTCAAAACAGAAATTACCGGAGCCGAAAAATCTAAACTCTTTCCTTCTGATCTAGGAATGGTCGTAAATGATTTCTTGGTGAAGTTTTTCCCCTCCATTTTGGATTATAGCTTCACCGCTAACATGGAAGGAAGATTTGACCATATCGCAGAAGGGCAAGAAATATGGCAAGACCTTCTTTCTGAGTTCTATGAAGACTTCGATCCTTTAATCAAAGAAATACAAGAAACTGCCGAACGAGCTAGCGGCGAACGTGTATTAGGGGAAGATCCAAAGTCTGGAAAACAAATAATCGCCCGTCTGGGGAGATACGGTCCAATGGTACAGATCGGTGATCCTGAAGACGAAAAGAAAAAGTTTGCCTCTCTCCGTTCCAACCAACGATTGGAAACAATTACCCTAGAAGAAGCCTTGGAATTGTTCAAACTTCCAAGAGTCTTGGGTGAATTTGAGGAACAGCCTGTCAAAGCCAATATTGGTCGATTCGGCCCTTATGTTCAGCTGGGCAAACTCTTTGCCTCTTTGGAAGATGGAGATGATCCATACACCATTGAATTGGAGCGAGCGATTGTACTGATTAAGAAGAAGCGTGAAATAGAGGCAAATAAAATCATCAAATCCTTCACGGAGGACATTCAAATCCTTCGTGGT
Organism: Bacteroidota bacterium; assembly: GCA_039817415.1. Taxonomy (GTDB): domain Bacteria; phylum Bacteroidota; class Bacteroidia; order J057; family J057; genus JALEFZ01. Next base: position 44,544 of record JBCBVV010000015.1, on the reverse strand, counting down.
CGCTGGGGGCCCTATCTGAAATACCAGGGAACGAACGTAAAACTTCCCAAGGATGTCGAGCCGGAAACGATTACCATTGATGATGCGCACAGGCTATTTGAAGAAAATAAGAATAAGCCTAAGCGAGGAACAAGAAAGTCATCAGCCAAGTCTAAAGCGGCCAAAGACGACACCAAGAAGGCAACAAAGAGTACTACCAAAAAGTCGCCCAAGAAGAAATAAAATGAAAAAGAGCTTATCATACGATAGGCTCTTTTTTTGACCCTTTTCACAAAGAGTTTACTGGATATTTTTCCATTTTGGATCAAGAAAACTTTTTTGTCATGAGCTACTTTCAGGACCAAAGCTTTGAGAACCAAAACTTGTCAGGAGATCGTTTCCCAGAAGGTGAATATGAATACTGTACCTTCAAAGGAGGAAATTACAAAGAGGCAAATATGGAAGGCGTCACATTCGTGGAATGCACCTTCAAGGATTGTGATTTGAGTTTGGCTACCCTGCTAGAAACAGCCTTTAGAGAAGTTGAATTCATAGACTGTAAGCTTATTGGCCTACATTTTGAGGATTGCAAGAAGTTTGGGCTAGACATGAGTTTTACCAATTGCCAACTCGAACATTCCTCCTTTTTTGGTCTTCCCTTGAAAAAGACAACCTTCAACTCCTGTCTTATGAAAGGGGTCGATTTTACGGAAGCGGATTTGACTGAAGCTAGGCTGAAAGCTTGTAAATTAAAGGAAGCTAAGTTTGAAAGAACCATCCTTAAAAAAGCTGATCTCCGATTGTCAACAGGCTTTGAAATTGATCCTGAGATAAATCAAATCACGGGTGCCCAATTCTCTGCGGAGGGTTTAATAGGATTGCTAAAAAAGTATAAGTTGAAGGTAGACTAATATATTTGCCAAGGATGATTAACTTGCCTACCTAAAGAAGATGAAATAAGTTTATGAGCTACGAACTGATTGATAACAAAGAGGCAAAAAGATTTGAGTTTCACCTTGAAGGTGGAAAAAAGGCTATTCTGGAATATATTATTTCTAAAGAGCGCATCTTTTTAACCCATACGGAAGTTCCTCAAGGCTTTGAAGGTCAGGGATTAGGGTCCCAGTTGATCAAAGCAGTATTGGAAGAGGTCGAAAAACGTCAGTTTGTGCTTGTTCCGCTTTGTCCTTTTGTCGCGACTTATATCAAGCGCCATCCTGAGTGGAAAAAGCTAGTATTCAAGGGAGTTCGAATTGAATAATGCCCTACCCTTAATCATCCTCCATCCATATGCTACTCGCTTCTCAGAAACATCTGTTCAGTCTTCCTGAAGGACTGCACTATCTCAATAATGCTTACAAAGCCCCTCTCCTGAAATCAGCGGAAGAGGCTGCCGTTCATGCCCTAATCAAAGCTAGAAATCCAGCAAAAATCCAGTCGGAGGAGTTTTTCACGACCGTCAAACAGGTAAAAAAGATTTATGGCAAACTGATCAATTGTCATCATTCTGATTTGACCATTATCCCTTCAACTTCCTACGGGATGAGCACCGTTTTCAATAACCTAAAGGGATCTCCAGGCAAAAAAGCGGTTACAGTGGCAGAGGAATTTCCCTCGGCTTACCTAACCATGGAGCGATGGTGTGAGGAACAGCAAGTTGAAATGGTGGTGGTTGATCCTGCACCTGAAGTATCAGGAAGAGCCTTGAACGAAGCCCTACTAGAAGCCATTGATGAACAAACAGCTGTAGTCGCTATATCATCCGTGCATTGGATGAATGGGATCAAATTTGATCTGGTCGCTATCGGAAGAAAGTGCAAGGCAGTTGGCGCTACCTTTATCGTGGATGGTACTCAATCGGTAGGTGCCTTGTCAATAGATGTTCAATCCTGTCAAATCGATGCTCTCATTGTAGCTGCCTACAAATGGCTGATGGGCCCCTATTCTATTGGGTTAGCCTATTACTCGAAAAAATTCCATCATGGAGTTCCCCTAGAGGAATCATGGATGAATCGAAAAAATGCCTCAGATTTTACCAGCCTTACAGAATACGAACCTAAATACCAGAAAGGGGCAGCTCGCTTCAACATGGGAGAAAGTAGCAACTTCATTTATATGTCGATGCTTCATGCCTCTTTGAAGCAAATTAAACTGTGGCAACCTAAGAGGATTCAGGAATATGCCCTACACCTTACCAAACCTCTATTTGCCTATTTATCCTATTTGGGCATAGAGCGTGAGGAAGATCCCTATTTTACCCCTCATTTGTTTGGTCTCCGCCTGCCTTCCCATATTTCCCAAGAGAACTTGAAACGAACCTTAAAGGAGAGACATATTTCTGTGTCTGTAAGGGGATCAGCTTTAAGGGTGTCCGTCAATGTCTTCAATACTGCCATGGACATTGAAGCTCTAATATCTGCGATTTGGGATACAGATAAAATGAAGTAGAAATTTCTAGTCAATTGGTCTCTCCCATCTTTTTGGTTAACATTAGGTTAGTAATTACAACTACCTATGAAAGGCCTACTTACGCATAAGCTCGCTCAACTAGCTTTCTTGTTGAGTTTGATCTTCCTATACCAACATTCCTTTGCCCAATTTCCACATCAAGAGTTGATAGGTGGAAAATGGAAATTCCAAAAAGGCTCCCACCCAACCGCCATCCGTAAGGACTTTGATGACCAAAGCTGGCAAGAAGTGAGTATTCCACATGATTGGGCTATTGCAGGTCCTTTTGATCCTAAAGGTGATGGAAATACAGGCAAACTGCCATGGAAAGGAGAAGGATGGTACCGAACCTCCTTTTCAGTCAACAACCATTATACCCAACAAAAAGTATTGTTATTATTTGATGGGGTCATGGCCTTTCCCAAAGTCTATGTCAATGGGAAGCTCGCAGGAAAATGGGATTATGGCTACAACTCATTTTATGTAGATGTGAGCTCTTTTGTCAAAGAAGGGGAAAATCTTCTGGTTGTACAGGCTGATACCCGCCCTCATGGTAGCCGATGGTATCCTGGTGCAGGAATTTATAGAAAAGTAAGCTGTTTGACCCTTCCTGCCTTCAATTTCGGTCTGTGGAATCATTTCATCTATACATCCACCCTTAAGCCTCATTATGCAGAGATAAGCCTAGAAAGTAAACTCATCCATCCCCCTTCTTTGGATAGGGAGGTTGACCTCGAATTTGAGGTTTATAATTCAAAAGGCGAATTGATCCTTACCAAAAAGCAAAAGCTCTCTCTTAGAAAAAACACCCAACAAACCCCCTTCGAAGAAAGAATGGTCATCCCCAATCCAAGAAAATGGGATATTCATCATCCAGAATTGTATAAGTTAAAAGTGAGAATGGAAACAGGTGGAGCAGCGCCTTATGAGGAGGAAATATCTTTCGGAATCCGGAAGGCCATTTTCACACCAGATGATGGATTCTGGCTAAATGACAGAAGGCTACAAATAAAAGGTGTCAACCTTCATCATGATTTTGGGCCTTTGGGAGCCGCCTTTTATGAGGATGCCCTACGCCGCCAATTAACGATCATGAAAAGTATGGGTGTCAATGCTATCCGCAACAGCCATAACACCGCAGCTCCTGAGCTTCTACAACTCTGTGATGAGATGGGCTTGCTGGTTGTAAACGAAGTCTTTGATAAATATGACGACAAAGCTGATATCGTAGATACAACTGACTTTGATTCCTTCGCAGAGAGAAACATCGCCAATTTTATCAAGAGAGATCGGAATCATCCCTCCATTATCCTGTGGAGTGTAGGCAATGAAATCCCGGATGTTCAATGGAATATTGATAGAGGTTTCGCACGCTTGAAAAAAATGCTATTCGAGGTGGAGAGACATGATCCCACACGACCTACTACTTTGGTTTGCGACAGCTGGGAAAGTGCCAAATTGAGGCATTTTGACTTTTATGACGTTCATGCCTGGAATTATGATCGCCGCTACAGGCTTGCCCGCCAAATAGAACCTAATAAATCTGTCCTCATTAGTGAGTCAGCATCTACCCTAAGTACAAGAGGATATTATGATTTTCCTTTGCCCAAAGAGAAGACAGCCATCCAAGGTAAAGATTATGTGAGCTCGTACGACCTAAATGCTCCTTATTGGGCAGAGATAAGTGATGATGATTTCATGTGGCAGCAAGATGAAGCCTACATTGCAGGTGAGTTTGTCTGGACAGGATTTGATTATTTAGGAGAACCCACTCCATTTTTTAATGCATGGGCAGAAGAAAACAAACTTGGCCCTGAAGCTACCGCAAGGTCTTCCTATTTTGGAATTGTAGACTTGGTCGGCATCCCCAAGGATAGATATTACCTCTATAAAAGCTATTGGAAACCTCAAGACACCACCCTTCATATTCTACCTCACTGGAATTGGCCTGGGAAAGAGGGAGAAAATATTCCAGTATTTGTGTACACCAATGGAGATGAAGCAGAATTGTTTCTAAACGGAGTTTCTCAAGGAAAACGGTCGAAAAATCCCCTTTCTCAGCATTCAGTAGATCGTTTTAGGTTGATGTGGAAAGACGTAATTTATGAAGCTGGAACCCTTAAAGTAGTGGCTTACAAAGAGGGAAAGCTGTTAGCCGAAAAAGAAATAGCTACCACAGGCAAAGCTAAACAACTCCGTGCTAGCCCAGAAAAGAAGGTCATTTCTAGTTCTGGTGCAGAATTGAGCTATATCTTATTAGAGGCCATAGATAAAGAGGGCAGGTTAATGCCCCTAGCTGATCACGAGCTAACCATTTCCTTATCTGGACAAGGAGAAATATTGGGGGTAGGAAATGGAGATCAAAGATCCTATGCTTCTTTCCAATCCGATAAGGTGAAGCTTTTTTATGGAAAAGCTATGGTGATTGTAAGGGCTCAGGAAGGAGGTAGTGGGACGATTAATCTCACATTTAAAGCTGATGGTTTGAAATCCACAGAAGCAAAAATAACCCTTAAGCCATAGCCTATTAGGTTTACTTACATTTCGAACAGCTTGCACATCATACAATATGAATCAACAACTTATTCAACTAGCCTTGGTCGTCAGGGAATACGACGAAGCCATAGAATGGTATACCAAAAAACTAAAGTTTGACCTTATTGAGGATACCAAACTAAGCGAAACAAAAAGATGGGTGGTAGTAGCACCCCAAGGTTCTAAGGCCCGTCTTTTGCTAGCCAGAGCCGCAAATGAAGAGCAATCAAGCCGAATCGGCAATCAAACAGGTGGACGCGTCTTTCTCTTTATGTATACAGATGATTTTGAAAGAGATTACCAGAATCTACTCGAGCAAGGAGTAGATATTATTCGCCCTCCAAAGGTGGAAGAATATGGGAAGGTATGTGTATTTGCAGATTTGTATGGAAATCTTTGGGACCTTATTCAACCTACAAATATGTAGACTGGAGAATACCACCCGTTTCATCAAACAGAAAAGTGGCCATTCCCAAAAGGAAATGGCCACTTCTTTATACTTCTCAAATGTATTCCTGAAATAATCAGAGATTACTTCATGAACTTTTGAGTTTGACGCTGTGTCGCAGTATTGGCTTGGATAACGTATACACCGTTAGCCATAGCACTCATAGGTACAGTCAGCTGATCTGTTCCTACCTGTACAGTAGTCTGGAATACTACACGTCCAGCAAGGTCGATCACAGTGATCTGCTTCTCAGTAGCAATTGATCCTTCGAACGTCAGAACTGCAGCCTGTCCGATCAAGTCGTAAGTCATGCCAAATAGGTTGTTCTCTACAGGGACTTGGTTGTTGATGGCCAATCCACAAGTAGACTCATCACAGTTTCCGAAGCAAGCTTTGTAGGCTACTGTATCGTCCTGGATGTCTACCCACTGACGGTCGTTGAAGTTTCCTGGGTCTGCACAAGGCTGTCCAGAAATGTCCTCCTTACAAGAGAAGTCTCCACAAGCAGCTCTTACGAAAGTAAAGTAGCTCGTAAATCCTTTCTCTCTTCTGATCTGTCCTTTCCAGGTTCCAGTCATTGCATCGTATCCAAGGATGAATGGGCTGTCAGTACTAGGTGCGCCGAAGTTACCTCCACCCGTAATCTGTACATTGGCTGTATCGATGTCAGTGAATGAAGCATCAAATCCTAACTCAACGTCAATGTAAGTTTGGTTTCCACAAGCATAGCAGCTGCTGAAGCAAACTGTATCTAGGGAAGCAGGACCATTTACAGTGATCACACGGTTTACAAACTGACCAGAAGGATCAACCTTCACACAAACGTCAGTCTTCAACATTTTGTCGTCATCAGCCCATCCGTCAAGCTGGAATTTGTATTCTTGCTCACCAGCAGGCATGCTGATAGTAGCTTCCCAGATTCCGTCCATGTTGGCATCAGACATTGGGTTAGCATCAGCACTCCATCCGTTGAACGCACCTGCTACGTAAGGCTGAGTAAAGCTTCCAGCATAGCTGTTCATGTCAACGATGAAGGTAACGTCAGAACTTGTAGGAGCTGATCCATTCGTGGTAATGTTGTCCACGTAGTGTACAGCAGAGTCAGGACCGGGAACAGTAAAGTCAAGGTCGAAGAAAATAACGATTCTTCCCCAAACAGTACCCGTACCTACAGGCTGTCCTGCAGCTTCACCAGCTTTTTTCAGGTCAAAGGCTAGTCTAGTCCAAGCACCCTGAGTAGGAATGGCAAGTGTTTGCTCCCAAGATGGTGCTCCACCACCTGCTGGCTCAAACTTCAATGTTACACTGTCAGCGTCCTGCGTCCATACGTCCATGAATACAGTGTCAGAATTTACACCGTCTACCGGAGTAGAAGGATCAGGATTAGAGAATCCACCTGCGAAAGCCTGCATTCCTGCTGCTTCGTAGAATACACATACTGAATCAGATGTGTTCACACCAGACTTATCTGGGTTCTCAATGATAGGAGAAAGCTGTCCTTCTAGAGGAGCTCCACCAAAGAATTGGAATTGTGTTGATTTTGAAGCGGAATCAAAATTCAGAACGATGTCCTGAGCGAAACCGCATACTAGTGCTCCGATTACAAGAGCAGTCAATAGTAGTAATCTTTTCATCATATTGATTATTCTTTGAAAAAAGGTTTTGGAAAGAACTATAGTCTAAGTTAGGCAATTCATTAAAGAAATCATATACATCATTTTTTCATCTACCAAACTCAACATATACTACAGCGAATATGATTACACATCAAATTATAGTATTTTCACATATGGGAAAGTAAAAAACCTCCATATATTGTCATAAGGGCCATTATTCTTTATGAAACAAATTCTTAACAGAGCAATAATATACATCATTCTTTCATCTTTGCTTTCTCATGTAAATGCACAGTTTGAAAGCGTGGGAATTCCCTTTATCGAATTTTTCTCAAAGGAGGATTATGGTGGAGGGCCCTTAACCTGGGAAATACAACAGGATCAAGAAGGTAGAATGTACTTCGCCAATAACGGAGGTTTGCTCATATATGATGGCAACAAATGGCAAACAGAAACCCTTCCCAACCAAACGAATGTCAGATCATTGTGGCTTGATGAAACCGCTGGCCGAATATACCTAGGTGGGCAAAACGAATTTGGCTACTTTCACATAGATCCGTCAGGTTGTAGAGACTTTGTGTCCTTGGATCATCTTCTTCCAAAAGAAGGTCAGCAACCTCTCGAAGATATTTGGGGTATCCACTCTTATCAAGACAAACTGCTCCTACAAACCAGTAGCAGCCTATTTTTTATCAGCCCTGATGAAGAAACAGTCGAGACAATTGTTTCCGGTAGACCGATTGTTTTTTTGGATAAAGTGGAAGAAGAGATTTATGTCCATGATTATGACAAAGGAATTTTGCGCCTTGATCAAGGAAAGCTAGTGCTTATTCCCTATGGTGATTTCTTCGCCGGTAAAAGAGTCAGAGGAATTGGCCCATTTGATGACCACAACTTACTCATATCCACCGTCAGGTCAGGTGCTTTCTATCAAGATCATGGTATATGGCAACCATTTGGTGAAACTAGCGTCCAAAAATACCTCCAAAAAAACCTTTGCTACTCTGTCCTTAAAGACAAGGCGGGAAACTTTTCCTTTGGAACAACCTTGGGTGGCTTATTGACTTGTGCTGCAAATGGGAAGGTAGTAAGAGTCATCAACAGAAAGAATGGGCTAAGAGACAATAACATTATATCCCAATTCCAGGATCACGATGGAAATGTATGGCTAGGTTTAAATTATGGTATAAGCCTCATCAATTACGGAGAACCTTTTATCAATTTTAACCCAGATGTAGAACTAATTAGCAGCGGCTATACCAGCGAATTCCACAACAATCAATTGTTCCTAGGAACCACAAATGGCTTGTTTAAAGTGCCTTTCGAAGGAGATGGTCTTGATCCTGAACAGAATCCCTATCAACTTATTAAAAAGACACAGGGACAGGTATGGGGGCTTAAGTCTCTTAACGATAAGCTTTTCATTGGCCACCAAGATGGACCATTTTACCTCGACAATAAGGGTTTACAAAAGTCGGAGAGTAAAACAGGAACATGGAACTTTTTCCAACTTCCTCATCATCCTGGAAAAATTTTCTCTGGTACATACAATGGATTTGAGGTTCATGAGGTAAACAATGGGAATGTGGCCTTTTCCCACAGGATTGAAGGATTAAATATTTCTTGTCGCATAGTGGAGGTGGATGAAAATGGGACTATTTGGATGGCCCATCCCTACCAAGGCTTGTATAAGATTGAATTTTCAGAAGACCTCAAGAGCCTGACATATGAAATTGTTGGGACTGAACAGGGCTTTCCTTCGTCATTCAGAAATTATGTCTTCCAAATTCATGGAGAAATCGTATTTGGGACAGAAAAAGGCGTCTATCGTCTTAACCAGGATGGTTCGATGGTTACTCCCTATGAGGCATTTAACGAAATCCTAGGATCTGATGTAAGCATTGAAAGACTCAAGGAAGACCAAGAGGGCAACATTTGGTATTCCACCAGTGCTGAAACGGGCATTATCAGGTACCAAACCAAAGGGATTGAAAAGTCTTGGAAAAAAGAGATCATTCCCATCAAGCGAGGATTTTTAGTGGGAGGCTTTGAATGGATTCATCCACTCAATGGACATGAATGCCTTTTTGGAACTGAGACAGGCTTTTCACTCTATCAAAAGGCGGATCAACAACGCCCCCTACTTCCCATTATCCTCTCAGATATCACTGTTAAAGGAGATAGCACAAGAGTTTTATATTGTAGTTGGTCGGGAAACAATTCTCAAGAATCAGCTCCTCTTTCTCTTCATTACAAAGAAAAAAACCTGGCCTTCCAGTTTTGCTCTCCCTATTTCGCCTCACAGGAGGCAGTAAACTTCCGTTTCAGGTTAATGGGCCTATCAGAAGTCTGGGAAGAATCCGGTCCCCTGAGGCAAAAGGAGTATTCTAACCTAAACAGTGGAAATTATCGCTTCGAAATTCAAGCATTTGGGGCTTCCGGCAAAGAGAGTGCTGTCATTTCCTTTCCCTTTACCATTTCTCCTCCTTGGTATGGTAGTACCCTAGCCATCATTACCTATTTGCTCATCGTAGTAGCTGGGACTTATTTCTTTATCTGGCAGTCTAATCGAAATTTTGAAAAGGAGAAAGCCCGCTTAGAATCCGAAAATGTGCAGCAAAAGGAAGCCTTTGACAGAGAAATTGTCGCTTCTGAACAGCAGATTATCAAACTTAAAAATGAGAAACTCGAATCTGAAATTGCCTACAAAAACCAGGAATTAGCCTCTACAACCATGCATTTGGTACAAAAAAGTGAGCTTATTCAAAAAATTAGAAAAGACCTCGAAAAGGTAGAGAAAAACTCACCAGATTCAGATACCCGTAAGTCCATTCGATCTATCATTCACTTGCTTCAATACGATAGTACCCTTGACCAAGAGTGGGAACAATTCACCCAAACCTTCAATCAAGTCCATCAGGACTTTCTTAATAGGATCAAATCAGCCTTCCCCCAGTTGACTCCCAAGGATCAAAAGCTATGCGCATATCTTAGGATGAACCTATCTACCAAAGAAATAGCTCCTTTGATGAATATTTCGGTGAGAGGAGTAGAAATCAGCCGTTACAGGTTGAGGAAAAAGATGGAATTGGACAAGGAAGTCAATTTAAATGAGTTTATGATGAACTTCTAACAGATAGCGTCATTCATGAACCAGTTCTCTCAGCAACCAAACGTAGGCCTTCCAATGTCAACATAGGATCCATTAAGTCAAATCGTTCATGCAGCGGTGTCATGAAGCGGGCTAATCCGCCTGTTGCCAGTACTTTGATTGGATGTCCCATATCCCTTTCTATCAACATCAACAATTCCTTTACCAAGCCTACATAGCCAAGCATAATACCTGCCTGCAAGGCATGAGCTGTATTTTTTCCTAAAGCATTAGGAGGAATCTCTAGAGGAACTTGGGGAAGTTGGGCCGTATTTAAGGAGAGGGAGTTCATGGCTGTCTTCAAGCCAGGTGCAATAGAGACCCCCATGATATGCCCATTGTCAGACACACAAGTGAAGGTTAGGGCAGTTCCAAAGTCAACTACGACACAATAATCCTGCGCAATTTCAAATCCGGAGATAGCATTGGCCACCAGATCTGAACCAATTTCCCAAGGATTATCTATCTCCATTCCAATTTGCTGATAGAGTTCGGGGCCCATGACCAAGGGATTTCTGTGGGTAATTCTCCTGACCAAATCGATGATGTAGGGCGTGATTCCAGGTACGACAGAACTGAGGACGACCCGTTGGAGTTCTGAGAAGTCGATTTCCGATTCCTCCATTTTTTTCCGGATGGTCTTTTCCGTATTCAGGTAATCGGAAGAAGGATGTCTCCATTCGGGAAGCCAATGACCTGCTCGGTATATTCCCCAGACGATATCAGAGTTGCCTACATCAATGGCCAGTATCATAGTGTTTAGGTTGGTTTCTCTTCAAGTAAGATTACAAACTAAGCCCGAAGCATGCAATCAAAATCACCAAACTCAATAAGACAATTTATAATCCTCTGTCTTTTTTAAACTTCTCCCATTCTCTAAGCAATTGGGGAAGTTTCTTAATGGCAGCTACTTCTCTTAGTTTGGATCGAGCCTCGTCCGCTATCATTCCCAAATAGGTTTTTCCTCCTTCCAAATCAGACATGACTCCTGTTTTTCCAAATAGCTGTGCCCCTTTTCCGATTGTTAAGTCCTTCACAACCCCCACTTGGCCCCAAAGCGTTACATCATCTTCAATATTGACTACACCTGCTATTCCCACCTGTGCAGCAATGACACATCTTTTACCGATGATGGTATCGTGACCTACTTGAACAAGGTTGTCGATCTTGGTCCAATCTCCAATGGTAGTATCAGCACTGACACCACGGTCAATGGTACAGCTTGAGCCAATGTCAACGAAATCTCCTATAATCACTCGGCCCTTAGAGAGCATTTTATCCTTTCTGTTCTTCCTGCTTTTGAAGTAAAAAGCTTCCCCACCTATGACACTTCCAGCATTAATGCTTACCCCCTCCCCTATTTCGGTAAAGTCATATATACTCACATTGGCATGGATTCGACTGCCTGCCCCAATTTTCACATCTGATCCAATGACAACATGATGCCCAATTTCTACATCATCCCCTAGCTCTACTCGCTCCCCTATCACGGCATGAGGACTGATCACCACATTCTTCCCTATTGTTGGCTGGGCCTCGGCTATTAAGGAAGCGGTGGGCTGAAGATGCTCCATGAGCAAATTGTAGTCTCTAAAGGGATCATCACTGATTAGAAGGGCTTTTCCTGCTGGTGGATCTACCAATTGGTTAATGATAATGGTGGTAGCAGCGCTATTTAGTGCCTTTTGATAATATTTTTCAACATCAACAAAAGTAAGGTCTCCATCAGCTACTCGGTGAATTTCATTGATACCTGTAACTAGATGAGATTCATCACCCACGAACTTGGATTGAAGGAAATCGGCGATTTGACGGAGTGTATAGGGATCTTTCAGCTTCATGACATCAAAAACTAAATACTAAAGATTTTCTGTTGATGTATTTGAAATGTACGATTTACCATAAAAAATTGACAACTCAACACAAAAAACCCAACATTCTAAGCATAATCCTCTCTATATCCTTTTTAGTTGATTGAGAATGAAATGATTTGTTTGCATATTGCCCCCGATTCCATATTTTTGCGGCTTTCTGAGCTTAGACTAAAGGTGACACACAAAACATTACAAATTAAATGGAAAGCTTAGTTTATATTCTTCCAGTAGCAGGCCTCGTTGGTTTGCTCTACACATTCGTTCGCTCCAATTGGGTATCCAAACAGGATGTTGGAGAGGAACGCCTTGCTGATATTGCCAAGAATATCGCAGACGGTGCCATGGCCTTTTTGAAGGCAGAGTACCGTGTATTAGCCATCTTTGTTGTAGCGGTGGCTATTCTTTTAGGAGTAAAAGGCACGTACGAAGCAGATTCCAATTATTGGGTTGCTGTTTCATTCGTAATTGGTGCCATTTCTTCCGCAGTAGCCGGATTCATCGGAATGCGTGTTGCTACCAAAGCCAATGTTCGTACTACACAAGCTGCCAAAAGCTCTTTGGCCAAAGCCCTTGAGGTCGCCTTTGCAGGTGGATCTGTCATGGGAATGGGTGTAGTTGGACTGGGAGTTTTGGGTCTTGGCCTTCTTTTCATCCTTTACATGACACTTGACTTCGCTGGAAACGGTGCAGGAATAGATGGTGGTGAGATGAGAATGGTATTGAACGTACTTTCAGGATTCTCCTTGGGTGCTTCTTCCATCGCTCTTTTCGCTCGTGTAGGTGGTGGTATTTACACCAAAGCAGCTGACGTAGGAGCTGACCTTGTAGGAAAGGTTGAAGCTGGTATCCCTGAGGATCACCCGCTAAACCCTGCTACTATCGCTGACAACGTAGGAGACAATGTAGGAGACGTAGCCGGAATGGGTGCGGACCTTTTTGAGTCCTATGTAGGTTCCATTATTGGTACCATGGTACTAGGTGCTGCATTCATGGGGAATGGGGTTGACGGATTCAACGATGCCTTTGGCGGTTTGAGTGCTATCCTACTCCCATTGACACTAGCTGCTGCTGGTATCCTTGTCTCTATCATCGGTACTTTCTTTGTACGTGTAAAAGAGGGTGGTAATCCTCATACAGCCCTGAACACGGGTGAACTTCTTTCTGGTGGATTGATGATCGCTGCTGCCTTTGGCATTATCCAGTGGATGCTTCCTACCGCATGGAATGTAACCGTTGACGGCGTAGTTACTGAGTATACTTCATTAGGAGTGTTCTACGCAGTAATCGCCGGTCTGATTTCAGGCCTACTAGTTGGTAAGGTTACTGAATACTACACAGGTACAGGAACCAAACCAGTTAAAGGAATTGTTACTCAGTCTCAAACAGGTGCTGCAACCAACATCATTGCAGGTCTAGGCGTAGGGATGATGTCCACAGCAATTCCTATCATTCTGATTGCTGCTGCTATCATGATCTCTCACTACTTTGCTGGGCTATACGGTATCGCCATTGCTGCTGTAGGTATGCTTGCCAATACAGGGATTCAGCTGGCAGTAGATGCTTACGGTCCAATTTCTGACAATGCAGGTGGTATTGCTGAGATGGCAGAGCTTCCAAAAGAGGTTAGAAAGCGTACAGATAAACTTGATGCAGTTGGTAACACTACCGCTGCGATTGGAAAAGGATTTGCCATTGCTTCTGCAGCCTTGACTGCGCTAGCGTTATTTGCAGCCTTTATGCAGCAAGCTGGTATTACGACCATTGATATTGCTCAGCCTCGCGTAATGAGTGGACTGCTTTTAGGAGCCATGCTCCCATTTGTATTCTCCGCTATGGCGATGGGAGCTGTAGGCCGCGCGGCCATGGCTATGATCCAGGAAGTTCGCCGCCAGTTCAATGATATTCCCGAACTGAAAGCTGCCCTTGGAATCATGAGAAAATATGACTCTGATCTTGAAAATGCTACTGCAGAAGACATAGCTATTTTCCGTGCTGCCGATGGCAAAGCTGAATATTCTAAGTGTGTTGAGATTTCCACGCAGGCTTCTATCCGAGAGATGGTAGCTCCTGGTATCTTGGCCATTCTTGCCCCTGTATTGGTTGGTTTCTTTGGTGGAGCCGAGATGCTGGGTGGTCTACTAGCTGGTGTAACCTCCGCTGGTGTATTGATGGCCATCTTCCAGTCTAATGCAGGTGGTGCATGGGATAATGCAAAGAAAATGTTCGAAGAAGGAGTAGACATCAACGGAGAAATCTTCTACAAAGGATCTGAACCACATAAGGCAGCCGTAGTAGGAGATACAGTTGGAGACCCCTTCAAGGATACTTCTGGTCCTTCTCTAAACATCCTTCTAAAGTTGATGTCGGTTGTAGCTTTGGTTATTGCACCTACACTTGCAGCCTTAGAAGCTGATTCTACTGCCATGGCTGAACCCACACCAGTTATCATTCAATTGGAAGAGGAAAAGGCTGAACTAGGTATGATCAACCTGGAGGAGAAAGAAGTAATCAACTATTATGATACTTCTGCCGAAGCAGTTGAGCGTCCAACTATCGCCCTAAACCAAGCAAGTAAGCAGGATAATTGATCCTGATTTGATACAGAACAAAGGCCATCTCTACTGGGATGGCCTTTTTTTATTCCTTATTCGACTAAGAATGATCTCCCTCCCAACTTAGTTTACTCCCTTTTACCTATTGCGCCTTTAAAACTAAATGATTAGTTTTAGGAAAATCCTGAACCATGGAAAAGGAAAAGCAATTGCTCACCCCCCTTGAGCTGAAAGTAATGAATATCTTATGGAGCCTTAAAAAGGCCTTTGTTAAGGATATTATTGCCAAATGGCCAGATCAGGATAACCTTCCTAAGTATAATACAGTTTCTACTATAGTGAGGATCCTAGAAGAGAAAGGTTATGTAGGACATGAGAGTTTCGGTAGAAGTCATGAATATTATCCTTTGATTAAAAAGGGTAGCTATCAAAAGAAATTCATGACCAATGTGCTCGAAAATGTATTTTCAGGCTCTCTAAATGGCATGATTTCTAGCTTACTCGATAACGAGCAGCTTCAGCAAAAGGACCTCCAGGCGCTTAAGAACTTTATTGAAAAGAACGATCAAGAATGATTGTTTATATACTAACTACCATCCTGCTTTCCATTCTGGGATATGGCCTGTATGCCGTCCTTGTCAGAAATCGATACAGCTGGAAACAGCAAAAGGGATTTCTGGTAAGTATGATGATCTTCAGCTTTCTATTTCCCCTTCTCCTTCAAAATTCCCACGGCCCGAAACTCAATCCTAATCCCCTAGTCAAACCAGTTGGCTTTGGGCAACGAATAGATCAGCATTCTCTACAAAGCTTTTGCAAATGTGAAAGGCCAGATCATACCCACAGGATAAAATACCATGCAAATGCCTGGTTAAATGTGATTCTAGCCAACAAAAAATACCTCAGTACTGGGATTTTCTCTGCCGTTGGTCTGGTTGTTCTTCTTCTTTGCATTCAATTCCTTTACCTAAAAAGGCTGGTCAATCGCTCACGTAAACAGAACATCATCCTCGATGGAGCTATCGTTTCCTTGCTATATCCTCGCAAGGCCCATGGTGTAGGTGCCTTTTGGCTAAAGGGCAATTATGTCATATGGAGTCAAGAACTCAATAAGCTCCAACAGGAAGAACAGGAAGCCATTCTAAGACATGAGTTGTCTCATCTCAAACAAAAAGATACATGGCTGAAGGCCTTGATCCGTATTGTTCAATGTTTCTGGCTGATCAATCCCATCTTCTATTTGATCCGCCGAGAATTAGACTTACTGAGTGAGTGCATTGCTGATGAAGAAGCAAGTCGCAGCATGTCCTCCTCCGCAGCTTATGCTAAGCTTCTCCTAAAGGTAAAGTCATGGCAAATGCTCCCTTTGACCAATGGTTTCAAGGGAAGTAAATTGTCTATTCGTATTCACAGGCTCATGGAAGAACTGCCTCAACATAGCCTTCGCTCCTTTGCTGGCCGAGCCCTACTTCTCATTGTGCTGCAAGCGAGTTTGACCATCCCATTAGCCAATCAGCTAACAGATGTGATCTATACCATGGAGACTTATGAGCAGATTTACCACAAGATTCCTGACCAACAGCCCGATGCGATCTACTGTCAAGACTGTGAAACAGTTTGCAAACCCATCGAAGACGGGTATTAGGCAAAATCTCTTACAAGATCTTATTCGAAGTTAAAGTTAATGGCGATCACTTGAGAGCTCAACCTTGATATGGCCAAGGCGTGTGTCGTGAACTCAGGAACAAAAATATCCCCCAAACCAAGTTTATAAACGATCTCAGGAGACAGCTTCACTCGGTCTCCATATAGGTTTATCCCAAAGCCGAATGCCAGTGTATAGTTGGTGTTGTTGATTTTCAGCAAGGTGGGATCGTCTTCTACCCTTTTGTTTCCAGAAAGGTTAACTCCCATATTCGCGCCTGCCAATACATACACTCTGGTTCGCTTGAAAAAGGCGGTCTTAATCTGAAGCATGGCAGGCATATCTAAGTAAGCTGCCTCAATTTTTCGGGTTTCAGGTTCTGGTTGATCCTCAAAATAGTATAGGAAGTCTCTTTGTTCGATAGAAATCTGAGGAATAAACCTAAAAGCCAACTGATTGTTGATCTTGACATTGGAGATCATTCCCAGGTTTAAACCTGGACGTGGTACCATATCAATTCTATTTAGCGTAACCCCATTCTCTACAATGTTTACCTGTTCCTTCAAATTATAGGAGTTGTAGGTAAACCCCATCAAGAAGCCCAAGTTAAATCGCTTGAAATCAAATGGATGCCCATTTCTGTAATTCTGTCCATGTAGTGTAGAAGCCGCCAACAGGGACAGCATAAGAAAACATGTAATCAGTATTTTGCTTTGAAGCTTCATCATTCCTTCCTGTTCAAATTATGGGGCTACCTCATACTAAACGAGTTTATGAGCAGAAACCCTACATTGATAACGCAATTCCCCAAATAATCCATTCAAAATTATTTATTCGAAGTTAAAATTCAAGGAAATAACCTGAGAACTTAACCGGCTAATGGCGTTTGCAAAGTTGGTGTTGTCGGGAACATAGACATTCTGCATACCCAACTTGTATCGAATTTCAGGAGAAAATTTCACTTTGTCTCCGTACATATTTAACCCAAATCCAAAGACCAAGGCATTATCAAAGCGGGTCAATTTGATCAACTCTGGATTGTCCTCAACTTTTTCATTGCGCACCAAGTTCATGCTCACTTGCGCACCTGTCAGCACATAAAACCTTAACCTTCTCCAATAAGAAGTTTTCCATTGTAGCATGACTGGCAAGTCAAAATAGGTTGGATCGACCTTTCTAACAGGATTACGAGGCCCTTCTAAGCCGGAGATGTTGTATACTATGTCTCGCTGTTCTAAAGAAATTGAAGGGACCGCCCTTATCGACAGGTAGGGTGCAACATTATAATTGGCGATCATCCCAAAATTAATCCCAGGTTTAGGCCTTAATTGGATAAATTGAAGGGTATCTAGTCCTTCAGCTACATTTACCTGTTCACTTAAATTGAAGGAATTGTACTGAAGCCCAATCTGCAAACCAAGGTTGAACCTTTTGAAATCAAAAGGGTGCTTATTGAGATATCCTTGGGCAAAAATGGAAAGGGGTAGCAAGCTGCATAGCAGGAAAAAGCCGAGTGCCTTTTTCATGAATTTGGAAAAATTAAAATGTCAAATTCGTTAATAGTACAATTTTCCGATAATTCTTCCTGCTATTATAATTTGAAATGATGTAGAAAACAAAGGGATTTCGAAGCAAATCCAAGCTACTCGCTATTCTATTAAACTACCAGAATGCGATACAGGTTGCCTAATTTTTCAACTATCTACTTTTCTAGGAGATACATTGAACAAATACCTCCTGTTAATGGAATATACTTCGTAGTCGAAAACCCTACTTCCTTGCATATTTGAAGGAATTCTTCCCCATTTGGGAAGGCTTTTACTGATTCTGGGAGGTAGGTATACGCAGCCTGATCTCCTGATATCAAACGACCGACAATGGGCGTAAAAACCTTAAAATACAGTTGAAACAACTGCTTTAGCGGAAATTTGGTAGGGAAAGAAGGTTCTAGGATGACAATGGGTTTGCCCGTCTTCATGACCCTTTTCATTTCAGAGAGCCCTTTTTTGAGGTTTTCAAAATTCCTTACCCCGAATCCCACTGTCATGGCATCAACAGATTCATCCTCCAACTGGATGGCCTCAGAATCTCCCAGTCTCATTTCAATTAGCTGGTCTAGGCCTTTGTCTTTCATTTTTTTCCTTCCGATTTCCAACATATTGGGAGAAAGATCAATCCCAATTATCTTTTGGGGACTTAGTTTTCTGGCTTCCACCGCAAAATCGCCTGTACCGGTTGCCATATCCACCACAATTTGGGGCTGATAAGGCTTGAGCAAATTTATGGCTCTTTTTCTCCATAAAATATCCATCCCAAAGGTCAGGGAGTGATTAAGTACATCATATTGGGGAGCGATGTTGTCAAACATCTCCTTGATTTCTCCTTTTTTAGAAGAATTTTCCCGCTTGTATGGAGTTACTGATTCTGCCAATGCTTTCTATTTTGTTGAAAAATGGGCTATTTGCCTGTTTCTAACCCCAATAACTGATTGCAGGAATAAAGGTTAGATAAGACATGCAAAATATCTTATCTATTCACACGCAGAAATAACATTTGTCATAAGGCATCAGAGTAAATCGCAGAGATCATGGACATCAAACAAGCCGACTTCATTAAGAGTAGCCAGACTGTTGAGCAATTTCCCAAGCCTAACAAGCCTGAGTATGCCTTTACAGGTAGGTCGAATGTCGGAAAATCTTCCTTGATCAATTTCCTTTGTAATCGCAAAAATCTCGCTAAGACATCTTCTACTCCGGGAAAAACCCAATTGGTCAATCACTTTCTGATCAATCAATCATGGTATCTGGTGGATTTACCAGGATATGGATACGCCAAGATTTCTAAGAAGATCAAAAGCCAGTTTGCTGGTATGATAGAAGATTACCTATTAAGCCGAAAAAACCTCTTAAATACTTTCGTCCTGGTCGACGCTAAGATTCCTCCCCAAACCATCGACTTGAATTTTATCGATTACCTCGGTGAGAATGGGCTGCCATTCTCTATTGTCTTTACTAAGATTGATAAACCCAGTCCAAAAGAGTTCGAGAAGAATCAAGAAGCTTTTAAAACTGAATTGCTCAAAAGCTGGGAGGAATTGCCTCCCATGTTTTACACTTCTTCCTCCAAGAAAAAAGGCAAGGAGGATATCCTTGCCTATATTAATGAGTGTAATCAGTTGATGTAGCTATCGCTTACTCTTTTTCCCATCCTGGCAAACGTCCTGGTGTATAGGGTGCTCCCCATTTTTCCAGCTTGTCTTCCATATCAGCAATCGCTTTTGCGATGCTTTCAATTTCTTTGTAGACGGGCTCAAATTCTTCAGCGGCCACTGCATAAGCATCCTTGAAGGTCTGTGTAGGTTCGGAAGTAGAACGCCATAGGCCATAACCGATTCTTCCCATTCTGTCAGAAATAGAAGGTGGAGTTTCGAAGTTTCTGCTAGCTAAACTTCTGTCTCCTTGTAGCTTAATTCCAACTGCATCAAGACGCTTTTCCAAAGCTCTTAGCTCCTTCATGACAGATAAGTCTGCGGAAGCTGTAGCTTTCACAGCTGACTTCATGGCCTTAATTTTGGTACGCATTTCACGACTCATGTTGATGGAACCACTGACGGCACGTCCTAGCTCATCGACCTTTCTTTGGAATTTAACGACAGCATCTTGGTTCTTGGCAGGAAGGGAGGTATTGTCTAGTGACTTGACCTCAAATTCTACAGCGGGAACTAACTCCGTGTACACATCGTCTACGACCTTGCCTAAAGAAACCATATAAGTTCCTGGTGCAACTCTGTGCCCATAGCTATTGCCCTTCCAATCGCCTTTTCCTGATTGAGGTTGGCCAGAAGGATATGAGAAGTCCCAAACCTTACGCTTAAGTCCTTTGGAAGCCGAAGCTTTCAATCTATTGATGACCTTTCCTCTTTTGTCGGTAATGGTGAATATGAGATAGGGCTTCAGTTCTGTATCTTCTATCCTCATCTCATCAAAGGAAGGATAAGAAATGGGATCACCATTCTTAGCCAATTCTTTTTCCTTCTTTTGTCTCTTCTGCTTGGAGGTCATGATAGACTCCTTTAGATAATAGGTAAAGGTGGCACCAACCTCAGGGTTTTTAGTATGGTAACGGGAAGCCCCTTGGAAAGCATTTCCATTTCCACCTAATGGGCGAGATTGAACAAACAAGAGCGCATCTTCAATAGGAAGAATAGCAGCCTCTTTTTCCATGAATTCCTCTGTAATTTCTCTCAATGGGGCGTAATTGTCAAGGACATAGAAACCACGACCGAAGGAAGCCAATACAAGATCATTTTCCCTCTTTTGGATGGCAAGGTCTCTTACTGCAATTGTAGGGAGGCCTGCTGACATTTTGTGCCACTTCTCCCCTCCATTCAAGGAAACATGCAGACCGAACTCCGTTCCGACAAATAGTAGTCCCGGCTTCACATGATCCTCTGCAATAGCATAAACAGAACCTCTTTCAGGTAGGTTCGCAGCAATAGAAGTCCATGTTTTACCCTTGTCGCTTGACTTATATAAATATGGCTGGAAGTCCCCTTTCTTGTGATTGTTAAAGGCAGCGTAGACCACATTCTCGTCATGCTGAGAGGCCAATAACATATTGACGTAGGTCATATCAGGTACCCCATTTACAGACTCAATTTTAGTCCAGTTTTCACCGGCATCCTCTGTAACATGGATAAGGCCATCGTCCGTACCTGCGTAAATCAAGTCTTCTTTGACTGGAGATTCGTCCAGGGCTACAATATTGCCATAGATAGAGGTAGAGCGGTTTTTAGCCACAGCATCTACACTCCATACTTTTCCTTGTACCTCAAGTGTATTTCGGTCCAATTGACGACTTAGGTCATCGCTGATTACCTGCCAGGTGTTCCCTCTATCATCAGAGCGAAATACCTTATTTGCTGCGAAGTAAATTCTCTCATTGTTATGAGGGCTGACAAATAGTGGTGCATCCCAGTTGAAGCGATATGCTGCTTCTCCTTTTCTTTCCATGGGCTGAATGTTGATGCTTTCCCCACTCTTCTTATCATAGCGAACCAACCAGCCGTACTGAGCCTGAGCATAAACGATGTTGGGATCTTCTGGATCAACTGCCGACTCAAATCCGTCTCCGCCATTGGTTACAAACCAATCGTAATTGGCAATACCAGAAGCAGCCGTCGTTTGAGAAGGTCCACCCAGCGAATAATTATCCTGGGTACCTCCATATACATTGTAGAAAGGCTCTGCATTATCTACCGTAACCTTATAAAACTGTGTGATCGGTAAGTTCGGCTTGTACTGCCAAGTTTTGGCATCGTCCCATGATTCGTACAATCCTCCATCACACCCCATGATCATATGTCTCGTGTCATTGGGATTGATCCAAACACAGTGATTATCTACGTGTTTGTTTCTTTCTCCAAGGCGCTTTACTGTCTTGCCCCCATCTCTTGTGATCATGGCGTAGGTATTCATGATGTATACCTTATCCACGTCTTTAGGATCACAAATGATTTCCTGATAGTAATTGCCACTAGTCGTGTAGCTGTTCGTCTTAGACCAGGTAGCACCTCGGTTGGTACTTTTATAAAATCCTCCCTTGCCATCAGTAGCTTCTACAATCGCGTAAAGCACATCTGGATTGGCAGGAGAAATATCCATACCGATTCTTCCTAAATCTCCTCCGGGTAGCCCCTTTTGTGATTTATTCCAAGTTTTTCCTCCATCCGTAGACTTGTAAATGGCTGATTCGGGGCCTCCGCCCAAGAAAGTCCACACCCTTCTGGCTCTTTGCCATGCACTGGCATATAAAACATCTGGATTTCGTGGATCCATATGAACCTCATTGATACCTGTTTTATCAGAAATCTCAAGGATACATTCCCAGTTTTTCCCTCCGTCTGTGGTTTTATATAAGCCTCTATGGCCTCCTTCACTCCATAAAGGACCGTGAGCGGCAACAAAGACTACATCTGAATTTCTTGGGTCAACAATGATGTTCCCAATATGCTCAGACTCCTTTAGTCCCATATTTTTCCAGGATTTCCCTCCATCAACGGATTTGTAGACACCATCTCCATAAGCGATTGAGCGTTGTCCGTTGTTTTCTCCAGAACCTACCCAAACCACTTGATCATTATTGGGGTCAATGGTTACGCAAGCAGTGGAGTATGATCCTTGTGAATCAAAAATAGGCTGGAAAGTCGTACCGTGATTGACTGTTTTCCATACACCACCCGAAGCTGTAGCGACATAATACTCTGAGTGATTGTTGGGATTAACGGCAATGTCCGACACTCGACCGGAAGTCAAAGCTGGACCAATTTCTCTTAAAGGAAAGGCAGAAAAAACGGATGAGTTAATCTTAGACTTCTCTTCTGTCTTTTCCTCCTTCTTGTCTGCATTCTTTTTTCGTTGGCCGAATGCAGGAAAGGCTAGAATGATCATGGCCAATAACCACAAACTGATTCTATTCATAGGAGTAAGGGTTGTTAGGTGTATTAAGTAAGATGGAATGCTGGATGCCTTTTTAGCTGGAAACTTATCAGCACAATAATAGTAAGGTTACAAGGAATTCCCTCCTTGCGCGCAAACTGAATTGGAGCTTCGTTTTTCAAGCAGAAGCCTCAGCTATGAACCATCAATATATAGAATTCAACGCATTTCAGGCCTTCAAAAAAAGAGAAGAACGTGTTATTTGTCGAGGAACTAAGGTCTTATAGCGAAGGATGGGGATTTAGGCTAACCCGAGGGCGGGTTTTTCAGTATACTTGGTAAAGAGTTCGAAACAAAAATTTCTTTTCATAATAAAGCTTTAGGACGTGTGAACCACCCTGTGACAGGGTGGTTCACCATTTTTATAGGTATATGTTGAAAACATTAATGCTTATCTACTGTTAATGAATTACCTAATTTTAGGTAGGTAAATAATTTGTACTATATTTGCCTATCCTGAAAAATAAGGAGCTATTATGGCGCATATGTGACGTTAAACTTCGCGATTGCGCTATATTTTTAACACCTTACTTAGAATAAGTCTAAATAAACATTACGAGGTAATATGGCCGAGGAACACATAGCACCCGTTGAAGAACTTTCTCCTGATGAGCAGATTATTCAGGAGTTTACAGAAAATACTAAATACAAATACGGTTGGGTAACCGATATTGAGACTGATAAGGCTCCTAAAGGCTTGAATGAAGACATTATTCGTTTGATTTCAGCCAAAAAAAATGAGCCAGAGTGGATGCTGGAGTATCGCCTAAAAGCATATGAAATCTGGCTAAAGATGGAAGAGCCAGAGTGGGCTCATGTAGATTATCCGCCCATCGACTACCAAGATGTATACTATTATGCTGCTCCCAAGACAAAACCTCAATATGAGAGTCTTGACGAAGTAGATCCTGAGCTTCTTAAAACCTTTGAGAAACTTGGTATTCCCCTTCAAGAGCAAAAGATGCTCGCAGGCGTAGCAGTAGATGCAGTTATTGACTCAGTTTCTGTAAAGACTACCTACAAAGAGAAACTGGCAGAGAAAGGAATCATTTTTATGTCCTTTTCTGAGGCTATTCAAGAGCATCCAGAACTCATTAAAAAATACATGGGTAGCGTGGTTCCACGCACAGACAATTACTTTGCCGCCTTGAATGCAGCTGTATTCACTGACGGCTCATTTGTCTATATCCCCAAAGGAGTAAGATGCCCCATGGAGCTATCCACTTACTTTCGAATTAACGAGCAAAATACAGGTCAGTTCGAAAGAACCTTGATTGTCGCTGAAGAGGGTTCTTATGTAAGCTACCTCGAAGGATGTACGGCTCCCATGCGTGATGAAAATCAGCTGCACGCTGCTGTGGTTGAATTGATTGCCATGGAAAATGCGGAGATCAAATACTCTACTGTTCAAAACTGGTACCCCGGTGATCCAGAGACTGGAGCAGGGGGTATCTACAACTTTGTAACCAAAAGAGGTATTTGTAAAGGAGACAACTCCAAGATCAGCTGGACACAGGTTGAAACAGGCTCGGCTATTACCTGGAAATATCCTTCAGTTATTCTCAAAGGCGACAACTCTGAAGGAGAATTTTACTCTGTAGCTGTAACCAACGGCCGTCAGCAGGCTGACACGGGTACCAAGATGATTCACCAGGGAAAAAACACCAAGTCTCTGATTATCTCTAAAGGTATCTCAGCTGGCAAGTCCAACAATAGCTATCGTGGTTTGGTAAAAATCATGAAAGGAGCGAAAAACGCAAGAAACTTCTCCCAGTGTGATTCTCTCTTGATTGGAGACCGCTGTGGTGCACATACATTCCCCTACATAGAAGTCGGCAATCCTACAGGAAAGGTAGAACACGAGGCTACCACCTCCAAGATTGGAGAAGACCAAATTTTCTACTGTTTGCAGAGAGGGCTTGACGAAGAAAAAGCTGTCTCTATGATTGTGAATGGATATGCCCGAGAAGTATTGAATCAGCTTCCTATGGAATTTGCTGTTGAGGCTCAAAAACTGCTATCAATTTCCCTTGAAGGATCAGTGGGATAACAAATACACTATATCATTTACCTTTTGTACAAGACATACGTTTTAAAAAACTTATGCTATCTATAAAAAATCTACACGCTTCAATTGAAGACAAGGAAATCTTAAGAGGTCTAAACCTCCAGATCAATCCAGGTGAAGTACACGCTATCATGGGTCCTAACGGATCTGGTAAATCTACCCTAGCATCTGTTCTTGCTGGGAAAGAGGATTATGAAGTTACAGAGGGGGAAGTAACCCTTGATGGAAATGATCTTTTGGAACTTGAACCAGATGAAAGAGCTGGTGAAGGACTTTTCCTAGCCTTCCAATATCCTGTTGAGATTCCAGGGGTATCTATGACAAACTTTCTAAGAACTTCGGTTAATTCTGTAAGGGAATACCGTGGCGAGGAAGCCCTTTCTGCGGGTGCTTTTCTAAAACTTATGAAGGAAAAGCAGCAGATTGTAGAACTGGATACAACCTTGACCAAGAGATCTGTCAACGAAGGTTTCTCTGGTGGAGAGAAAAAGCGCAATGAGATTTTTCAAATGGCGATGCTTGAGCCTAAGCTTGCTATTCTTGACGAGACCGATTCTGGCTTAGATATCGATGCTTTGAGAATTGTGTCAGCTGCTGTGAACAAACTTCGTTCACCTGAAAGATCATTCCTAGTGATTACCCACTACCAGCGTTTACTGGACTACATTGTACCTGACTTTGTCCATGTATTATACAAAGGAAGAATCGTCAAGTCTGGAGGAAAAGAGCTAGCGCTTGAGCTAGAAGAGAAAGGATATGACTGGATCAAGGAAGAAGTAGTAGCATAATTTATTCAAGGAGATTTAGATATGTCTCAAACGACTACCCATCAGTCCAAAGAAGCTTTCCTAGCGCCCTTTCAAAAGCATTTGAACGGCAAAGCAATTGTTCCTCACATTAGAACAGCTGCACAGGAAGCATTAGCAGGACTTGAGTTTCCAACAAAAAGAACGGAGGACTGGAAATATACCAATCTGAAAACTCTTCAGCAGAAGTCCTTTAAACAAGCTTCTGAAGGAAATATTTCAGACGTTCAACCTTGGTTGATACCAGGATTAGAGGCAGATTTGATCGTTTTTGTGAATGGTCAGTATCAAGAGAGCCTTTCTTCCATCACCTACAATCAAGGTATCGTTCGCATAGTGCCCTTCCACCAATTGGAAGCTGCAGATATGCCTGTTTTCGAACAGCACTTCGGCCAAATCGTGGATGGTGAAAAGGATATTTTTAGCGCCTTGAATACCGCCTTTGCAGATCAAGGTGTTATGATCCACATAGGAAAAGGAAACATTGCTCCTAAGCCAGTAATGCTCCTACACATTAATCAGGGAGAGGGTCATACTGTAGGTCTTCAGCACAGAAATCTATTTGTAGCTGAAGCATCATCTCAAGTTAAAATTGTGGAGGCCTTTTTCTCTACTGGAGAAGGAGATTCCTTAAGAAACAACTTAACTGAAATCTCTGTTGCTGAGAATGCAAACCTCGAGTACATTAAGTTACAACTCGAAAGTGAAACAGCTTCTCAAATTGATACAACGGAAGTACATCAAGGAAGAGACAGCAAGGCATCTGTATTTACCATTACCTTAAGTGGAGATCTAATTCGTAACAACCTCATCTTTAAGCTCAATGATGAGAATACGGAAAGCCATCTGATGGGCACCTATCTACTATCAGGAAGGCAACATGTAGACAATTTCACTCAGGTTCATCACAAAATGCCGAATTGTTATTCGAATGAGCTTTACAAAGGTATTTTGGATGAGAAGTCTTCAGCAGCTTTTACAGGGCGTATCAACGTCTATGAGGATGCACAAAAGACCAATGCCTATCAGTCAAATAGGAATATTATTCTTTCTGAAACGGCCAACATCTACACCAAACCTCAGCTAGAAATCTATGCTGATGATGTGAAGTGTTCCCATGGTGCAACAACAGGAAGAATCGATGAGGATGCTATGTTCTATCTTCGAGCAAGAGGGATTAATGAAACTGAAGCTAAAAAGTTGATGATTCAGGCATTTACCTTAGAGGTAACCGAAAACATCTCCATTGAAGCAGTAAGTGAGTATGTAGAAGGACTGGTAGCCAATCGCTACTAGGAGGACATTCAGGAACAGGAGGTTTTGTGTGAAAGGCCCCTGAAATTCCCCCATACATGGAAAAAACAAGACTGGATATAGATCAGATCAGAGCTGAATTCCCTACCCTAAGGGAAAAAGTTCACGGGAAGGATATTGTCTATTTTGACAATGCCGCTACTTCCCAAAAGCCACAATCCGTTATTGATAGAATCTCTGAATATTATGAACATGAAAATTCTAATGTTCATAGGGGTGTTCACTTTCTATCCCAAACAGCTACCAATGCTTATGAGCAGAGTAGACGCCTGATACAAGGAATGATCAATGCTAAGCATGAGCACGAAGTCATTTATACTACAGGTACGACTCAGGGAATTAACCTTGTGGCACATTCATTTGGAGACAAATTCATACATGAAGGGGATGAAATCATCATTTCCTACATGGAGCATCATTCTAATATTGTTCCATGGCAATTGCTTGCTGAGAAGAAAAAAGCAATCCTTCACGTCGTTCCAGTCAATGACCATGGTGAATTAATGATGGAGGAGTTCAAGAAGCTCCTTTCCTCCAAGACGAAAATGGTGGCCATTGTCCACACATCTAATTCGCTGGGGACGATTAATCCCGTAGAAGAGATTATTGAATTGGCCCATGAAAAGGGCGCAGCAGTTCTCTTGGATGGAGCGCAGGTCGTTCCTCACCAAAGTATTGACGTGCAGGCTTTAGATGTTGACTTTCTTGCCTTTTCTGGACACAAGATGTTTGCACCTACAGGCGTAGGCATCCTTTACGGAAAAGAAGAATGGTTGAATCAAATGCCTCCGTATATGGGTGGAGGAGATATGATTGATACAGTTTCTTTTGAGAAAACAACCTTCAACGATCTTCCTCATAAATTTGAGGCAGGAACCCCGAATATTGCGGGTGTCATTGGATTGGGAGCGGGTGTCGATTATATCAATAAGATTGGATATGACTTTATCTCTTCCAGGGAAAGACATTTGCTTGAATATGCCACCGAAGAAATTCAAAAAATCGATGGTATTCGTCTCATTGGGACTGCTCGGGAAAAAGCATCAGTCCTATCCTTTGTGATGGAAGATATACATCCTTATGATGCAGGTACCATACTTGATCAGTTAGGGATTGCCGTTCGAACGGGTCATCATTGTACCCAACCTTTGATGAAGAGATTTGGGGTACCTGGTACCATCCGAGCCTCATTGGCTTTCTACAATACTGAGGAAGAAGTAGATCGCCTTATGGCAGGTTTGAAGCGAGTCAAAACCATGTTTGGGAAGTAAATTCCTCTTCAAAAGATATTAAAATGGCTGCCTAATCGCGGCCATTTTTTATTTGACCAATCACTAAATTTTACTTTTTAGGAAAATTCTTCTATTGTAATACAAGCCCTCAACTTGTCAAGGAATTGCCTTCCTTTTTGGTGACATTTATATAGCCATAAATCGCTACATGCATTTCCTGAAGGTACTTTTATTAGGCTTCGTTCTTTTACATTGTTCTACGCCAAGTATGGGACAATGTAGCACTTGCTATGTGGATGATGGCCTATCAGGTTGTACCTACACCATTAGCGGAGCAGTCAACAATCCAACCTACACCCTGAACTCTAGTTCGGATAAGCTATGTATTGAAAGTGGTGCAGTTGTAACGGGTAACTGGAAAATAACGGTTAATGATCCTGCTGCGACCATTGTGAACAATGGAACTATTAATGTTAACCCAGTAAATTTCAAGCAGGGCATTTTCATTAACAATGGAACTGTCAATTTTAAAAATCTAGTGATGGATAATGGTTCCATTACAAATTATGGCTTACTCACTGTTACGAATAATGTAAACATCAACTCTGATGATGTCGACATTTGCAATCAAGATTCCATCAACATAGGTAAATCGTTAAATGCTAAAGGAGAGATTCGTAATGAAGGTTCCTTGACGGTGGGTAATAGTTTTACCCAAAATTCTGGAACTTATTGTACAGAAAATGTGGGGTTGGTATACACCTCTAACCTTACAATCAACTCAACCGTAAAAGGTCCTAATTCTGGTGATGGCTGTGTCGTTTTCAATATTACGGGAACTTCTACCATAAATTATGCAGATAGTTTAATTGGTGCTGTTGATTTTTGCGACAGTTCACCTCCAGGCTCCTCACCATTTGTAGATAATCATCCCGGTTCATTAGATAGTAATATCACCTATTGTTCCTGTATTTCGACCTTAGACCTCGAAATAGGCTCCCTAAATATTTGGCAGGACCAACATGATGCTATTTTTTCAAGCACCTTATTCATTTATCCTTCTTCTTACATTTTCATTTTGGAGGGCAGTTCTGATGGTACGCTATTCACACAAGTCTCTTCTCAAGGAATACATATTGCTTATCCCCAAGTACTACAATGGAATGAAACCATCAGCCTTCAACAACTAGAACCACACTCCTACTTGAGGTTGAGAATCGTTCAAGAAGATGGGAATAGCTCATTCTCCACTATGATTAGAAATGACATAGGTGTGAAGCGAGCAAAATTAAGATGGCACTACGATCCTCTGGACCAATACCTCCATTTAGATGGCTTACCTCCGGAGGCCACGCAAGTAGAAATTCTCAACCTAAAGGGGCAAGTCCTCATGCTTAGTTCACAACCTCCTTCTCATGGTCAGCTCGATATGTTTATTCCACAAGAAATGAAGGGGGTATTCTTTCTTCTCATTATTCTAGGAGATCAAGTTATTTCACATAAACTCCTTCTCCCCTAGCCTGCATCTGGGCCAACTTTCATTGAATAGCATCTTTTCCCACGCTTCCATTTTATCAAATCCTTGTATATTTGAAGCGCAAATGCATAGCATAATACTGACCACCTACTCACATGAACAAATTCAGGTTTTTACTACCAGTCCTATCTATCCTTTCCCTTTTCTTGTTTCTAGCTTGTGCCCAGATCAATGGTAAGAAATGGCAGGATGATACAACTCCTATTTCATATTTCGAGGAAAATCAAGAATTTGATGATGCTCGAAAGAATTACAAGGAGTATTGCTCGGGATGTCACGGGGGCGAAATGCAAGCTTTCGTAGACCGGAAGTGGATGCACGGAACTGAGGCTGAGGATCTATTCAAGAGCATCAAAGTAGGTTATCCAAACGGAGGTATGCCTTCCTTTGATACTACTTTTACCGACAAAGAAATCAAGGAACTGGTTGACTATATCCTAACTGGAATTGAATACCAGCGCCAGTATGCCTTTCAGGAGGAAGAAGTAAAGACAGACACATTCAAACTAGAAGATCTAACTGTCGAACTAGACACGATTGTATATGACAAAGAGGGTCTTGATATTCCATGGGGAATGGCCTTCCTGCCTTCAGGTGATATGTTAGTTACTGATCGGGGGGGAAAATTCTTTCGCATGGATAAAGGCGGTAAGCTTCACGAGATCGCCAATGCTCCTAAGGTAAAAGCACAAGGACAAGGAGGATTACTCGACGTTGAACTTCACCCTAAATACGAAGAAAATGGATGGTTATTCCTTTCCTTTTCCAAACCGCAGGGAGCGAAAGCTACCACAGCCGTTATCAGAGCTAAGCTCCAAAACGATGCGCTTGTGGATGTGGAAGAAGTTTTTGAAGGTAAGCCTTACTGGGGTACCACCTACCACTTTGGTTCTAGAATTGTCTTTGACAATGATGGTTATATGTACATTTCTATGGGCGACCGTGGTAAAAGAGACATCAACCCTCAAGGTCTGGATAAACACGGAGGTAAAATCCATAGATTGAATGATGATGGTAGCATTCCGTCAGATAACCCATTTATAGGGCAGGAGAATGTTGTTCCTTCCATTTGGTCTTATGGGCACAGAAACCCTCAAGGCCTTGCCTATAATCCCGAAACCAATACCCTTTGGGAAAATGAGCATGGCCCAAGAGGAGGAGACGAAATCAATATGATTCGTCCAGGGTTGAATTTTGGTTGGCCTATCATATCCTATGGTATCAATTACAATGGGACTACGTTTACCACTCTTACAGCAAAAGATGGAATGGAGCAGCCTGAATCTCACTGGACACCCTCTATTGGGGTTTGCGGAATGGCTGTCATCACCAGCGATAAATATCCCGGCTGGAAGGGCGATCTTATGTCAGGTTCGCTTAGGTTCAATTATGTGAGTCGATCTGTGGTGAAGGACAACAAGGTGGTCAAAGAAGAAATCATCCTGAAGAACATTGGTCGCGTTAGATCAGTGGTGATGGGTAGAGATGGCTACATGTACGTGGGAGTAGAAAACCCAGGTGCAATCTACAGAATCATGCCGGTACTTAACTAAGACAGAGCATCGAAATCGAGCATAAAAAAAGGGCCATCTTGTGATAGCCCTTTTTTTATATGCTGCTAAACATTATGCGTTAATGGAGGATGCAATCGTCTCGGAATCGTTAAAGATTGTTCCTAGGATACCTCCAAGCTTATAATTATCAAAGCCACAGAAATACAATCCTTTGTATTCCCCTTCTCCAATAGGTCCTTTTGGCACACCATACTTATCCAAGTTTCCCTCTATCCAAGGAATAAAATCCTGAATTTTGGCCCTATACCCTGTACACAGAATGACGCTGTCCAGTTCAATGTCTCGTCCGTCAACAAAGGTTGCTCCCGTTTCAGTGAAGGTTTCTAAGTCTGGCACTACTTTGATTTTACCATTTTTGATGTAGTCAACTGTACCAAGATCGATCACTGGAGTCTTTCCTGTTTCTCGTAATTGAACAGCGGGATGTTTGGTAGATAGGGGTACACCATAAGGTCTTAAGTCGCCAATGATTCGCTTTCGAATTTGGGTCCCAAGCCAATCCCCTATTCCGAATGGGATCTTTGCCAGTGTCTTGGCCGTTGTTTGGACGGGTCGGCCATTGACATCTCTTGGAACGATCGTTATCGGACTGCGAATAGAAAGATATACTTCTATGTCATGCTCCGCTAAGTCTAGGGCGACTTCTGCTCCCGTATTCCCCATTCCCACAACAAGGACTTTTTTACCTGCAAAAGGTTCAGTATTCTTATACGAACGGCTGTGAGACATCTCACCTTTGAAAGCATCTTCGCCTTTAAATGAGGGTCTATTGGGTACTCTGTTTACTCCAGAGGCTACTACGATATGCTGTGCTTGGAACTCATTCCCTTTGCTGGTTTTTATATGGAAACCATTTTCTGTCTTGTCCACTTGAGCAACCATTTCCTCAAAGTGAGGCTTGATATCAAATTCAGCAGCGTAGCTTTCATAATATCTGACCAAGTCTTCCCTAGGAACGTATAGTGGATAATCTTCGGGAAAGGGTAAATGCGGCAGATGAGACAGTTGCTTTACCGTATGTAAACAAAGGCGTTGGTAATGATTATGCCATGAGTAAGCAATCTTATCAGTAGCTTCTATTACCTCAAATTCTTCTCCTAACTTCCTCAATCTCCCAGCTACCGCTAGTCCAGCCGGACCTGCTCCAATGATCAGCGTTTTCGTAGTAGTCATATCTTCTTTATTCTTATAGAAAAATACTACAATTAATCGGACTTATGAAAATTCCATGATACATTTTCAAGGCAGCTTCCTTTCTTGATCATTCCCGAACAAAATTCAACTATCTAACATTTTTCAGTCAATTCAAAAAGAAATCAATCGTAAGAAATTGGCATATATGTAAATTTCTGATCAGGAAAGAAACAATCAATAAAAATGAACTTTTCATTTTTAAAAGGTTTTTGTATTTTATTACAAATTATAATCTGGAGATATGAAATTGTTGGCGCTTGTATTTATCATGGCATTTACCATCTTCAACTTTCCCTCTACAGAGACCAATCTTAAGGGTACGCAAGAGCAGGACTTAAAAAGCTTGGCTAAGTATGCCACAAGTATGTCTCAGGCTCAAGTAGAGGAAGATAACGAGGAGGTAGATGAAAGATTCCAGACTATGAGTGGCGAATTTCTTCCTGTTTCTCAGCTTCATGTTGTAAAAGACTAAGCTTTTGCCCTTCGGTATACCTTTCCGTTTAATTACACATTCCTAATTTGGGCTATTGGGGGCCATACCCATGGTTATTTTCCTATTGCTACTCAATTAATCTATTTTCGCAGAAAATTTATTTTACTTCCCCTCCCTTATGTAATTCCCTAATTATTAGGGCGTTAAAATAAGTATACATTTTTGTTCATCCGTTCCGTCATTTTTTTTTACGGCTTATATATAATTAATAGCCATTGAAGTAACGTTCATCTATACAAGAGGTGTTTTAGCTTACTTTTGAATTGGTTCATGATTGATTATGGCCAAACATTCCATGATTAATTCCCGAAGGAAAACTATTATTACCGGGCAACTATTGTATCCACCTAATCTTTACTGTGCATGCTTGGCGCTTTAAAAAGCAAATTACTTTCTCTACTCAATAGCGGACATGAAAGAAGTGTTAGGGCCAAGAAAAATATTCTAGCCGCCCTTTTTTTCAAGGGAGGTAACATCCTTATAGGCTTCGTCATTGTTCCTATTACACTACATTACTTGGATAAGGTCCAGTATGGCATTTGGCTAACTGTAACTTCTATCTTGATGTATTTCCAATTTTTCGACATTGGATTAGGCAATGGAATGAGAAATAAATTTGCTCAATCAAAGGCCAAAGGAGAGCACGAACTTGTAAAAACTTACGTCAGCACCACTTATGCTTCTATGGGTATCATCATGTCTGTGGTAGCGGTGATATTTCTTTTGGTTCATTCATTTATTCCTTGGGATAAGGTTTTCAATGCCCCTGCAAGTTTAGCAGCTGAGCTATCAAAAGTTACCTTAGCTGTCATTCTCCTATTCTTTCTTCGTTTTTTCCTTCAGTTACTCGGAAAAATTCTGATGGCTGATCAAAGACCAGCCTTCAACAATGTCTTTAAGTTTCTGGGTAATGCACTTGCCTTGGCTGGGATTTTTACCTTAACACGGACCACAGACGGTTCCCTTTTCCTGGTCAGTCTCGTCTTTAGTCTCTCTCCAATCGTGGTATTGAGTGTTGCCAGTTTATACTTTTTCAACAA
Source organism: Bacteroidota bacterium (assembly GCA_039817415.1). GTDB lineage: Bacteria > Bacteroidota > Bacteroidia > J057 > J057 > JALEFZ01. Next base: position 10,541 of record JBCBVV010000015.1, on the reverse strand, counting down.
AGACTACAAAGCCTATCGTCCTAGTATATCCCATGTGAATATGAAGTATTTCCCTGACCTTATAGGGTTAGGTAGTAGGTTTTTTATCATTCAAATGGCGGCAATTGTCCTATTTGCAACAGACAGTATGATCATTGCTCAGTTTTTTGGGCCAGAGGAAGTTACCCCTTACAATATTGCGCATAAGTATTTCAATATGATTCCAATTTTGTTTGGAATGGTGGTTACCCCCCTTTGGTCAGCCATTACTGAGGCTTATACCAAAGGAGAATTTGACTGGATTAAGCGCACAATCAATAAATCGATCAAACTTTGGTTAGTATTAGTAGGGGTAGTAGCCTTTATGCTATTGATCTCAGACTGGTTTTATGGGGTATGGCTTAGAACGGATGAGGTGAAAGTGCCTTTCTTACTTTCATCTGTTATGGCAGTTTATGTATTGATGTTTTCTTTCAATTCCATTTTTGTCATGTTTATTAATGGAACTGGAAAACTAAAACTTCAGATTTATACGGCAATATTTAGCATCGTTGCCAATATCCCACTCTCATACCTTTTTGGAGTAAAAATGGGATTAGGCCTGACAGGAGTTATCATGGCTACTTCAGTCAGTATTATTGTTTCACTCATTTTGAGACCTATTCAGTATTACAAAGTCATAAACGGAAAGGCAACGGGAATTTGGAATGAATAACCCCTGTATTGTTCTCCCCCTGGAACTAAAGCAAAAATGAATGCCAGTTTCTTCTGCAAAAAACTCAAATAACCCTGACTCTTCGCTTGAGCGAGTATATAAGCCCAACTTTTTCATAATTGGGGCCGCTAAATCAGGTACATCCTCACTTTGGGGATATCTGAATGAGCACCCAGAAATTTTCATGTCTATTCCCAAGGAGCCAGGTTATTTCGCACCAGAGTGGCCAGGTCCTAAGGAAGAAGGTCGTTACCTGAAAATTTTTCAGAATGCTCAATCTGCCCACAAAAGAATTGGGGAGGCTTCAACGATGTATTTAAGTTGTCCTGGAACTGCAGAGCAGATTTTGACCTTTTGCCAAAAAAATCAGATTAAGGACCCCAAACTGGTTGTGATGCTCCGAAATCCTGCAGACAGGGCATATTCCCTTTATAATTGGCAAGTACAAGAAGGTTATGAATATGCTGGTTCCTTTGAAAAAGCTATTAGCCTAGAAGAAAATCGTCGAAGCCTTAAATTTCCCAACCCATGGCTTACAGGCGGATATAAATACAATTACATGTATTTCCACTCTGGTCTATATGCTGATCAGATTCAAGATTATGTGGAGAAATTTGGAAAGGAAAATCTTCATGTTCTGATTTTTGAAGAATTTATCCAGGATGCACCCACTCATTTGAAGGAGATCTATGACTTTCTTGGCCTAGAGCTAAAGGATTTTTTACCTGAAATCAAGGTGTATAACCCCTCGTATGAGGTGTATTCTCCCTTGCTTCAATTCGGACTACGATGGGTCAATCGCGCTACCATCGAAAAGCGACCTATCCGTTGGTTTATCAAATCTAAAGAGCAAAGAGATACCCTGATCAATCTAGGACATAAGAAAAATAAACCTCCCAAACTTGATCCAGCAAAAAGGAAAACTCTGCTGAACAAATATATGTCAGACATTCAGAAACTAGAACAACATCTTGATCGAGACCTTTCTATCTGGTATCGGTAGTCCCTAAAGATTCTTTCCCTTGGAGGCCAAGTATCCTTCTAATTGGTCCAATCTTATGATGAAAGCCACTGGAAAAGAAGGAGAAAGTTTAACGGGAAATTGTTCTTATGCTGCTCATGGTTGGAGGATTTGATTCCTGTATTCTATTTTACTATCGTTGGACTCTCCATCACTCCTATCGTTTCGTCAATGGGAATGTGAGCCCCTGTAATGACGGCCTTGATCCATAGGCCCAGGATAATGGCGATTGAGAAACTCAATAACGTTCCGATCAGAATATATTCAGCTTCTTTACGGTTTTCATGGTCCCTGATCTCCCCAAATCTCAAAACTGACTTCGCGGCAATCAACAAACCAATAGCGGATACAGAATTGTTGAGGATAAAAGTAATTACCAGCGTCCTTTCAAGAATTCCAATCCATCTTCCTGCATTCCTCAAGCCCTTCGGACTTCCCAGTTGTTTCTGCCATGGAATGGTAACCAATCGCATGAAATAGCCTGCGGGAAACCATACCAAAAAATAGCCTAAAGCAATCATAGATACTTCCGGTCTGCTAGCGAAGGCTAGGCCACTTTCCATAATTTCCTGGCTTCTTTCCATCCCACTTCCCCAAACACATAAGAGCAATACGGTGTGCAAAATCAGCTCTGGTACAAATACGTAGACATGGTATTTTTCATCCAGTCTCTCCTGCATCATCAACCTAAGACCATCGATGATCAAATGCCCCAATAACAATACTGGAAGAATCCAAAGGGTATCCATACCATACCTCCCCAGTAAGAGATATCCAAGTCCCGCAAACGCTAAGGCTTCTACATAAAACCAGATTGAAGTCCATATCTTTTCTGGCTTTTCGCTCGGTCCCAAATCTATTGGATTAAACTGGTCGTCCACCTCTTTGAGTTCAGCAGGCTTTTCTCCTTCACTCCACATTCTGAAGCGAAAGACAAAACGAATCAGGATGTAGGCGAGGACTAGGCGTGCTAGTTCGCTCCACTCTGACAGAAAGGTTTCAGCAAGTAGGCTTTGGTTCATAGGGTGTTTGTGTGTTTATGCTAAAGGGTAAATCTGTTCACCAGGGTTTCATAACGTTTCATCATGCTCTCGAGTGCGTCCCAATGTGAAATGGTCAGCATTTTACTAATGGCTGGTTGCGAAATTCCTAATTTTGCTGCGATTTCGCCTTGTTTGAGGCCCTTCATCGCCTCCAACATCACTGCTGCCTGCCTACTGGTCCACCGACTAGATACGGCATCCAATAAAGAGCAGGAAACTTTCATTTCCTCATTAAATTCTGCGTCAAAGGAAGTTATCTTAATCCTATCTTCTCGCTTCATCTCATCTAGAATAGGCCCTGAATAGCGAAAAGCAGGACCGTCTGAAGTAGATACATATTCGGCTTGATAAGACACCTCCCCTATCCCAATGGCTATTCTAGCATCCCAATCATTAGGATGCATCTTTTCTTTATCTGCGATAAGCTTTAATCGAATTTTTAAGGCGAGGCGAAGGGCCGGTCCAGGATCATTCAACAAGCCTTGAAAGCTGTCCCCACGGAATATTTCAAAAGATTTTTTTACTGCTTTTTCCTCTTCCTTGATTTCTGCAAAGACTACATCTAGTAATTGCAACAAAGAGGCCCTTTCCTGATGGGTCAAAAGGGAAGAATCTACTATATCGCCTGTCATGACAGCATATATGGCCATGCCTAAATATAACCTTTAAGAATTATATTTCCCAATATAACCTCCTTCGGTCATGAATCAAATCATAACCATTTCTCAACATGATCCCATTTACAACTGCAAGAGGTTATATATCGATTCATAATCCCAAACAGCTATACATCCATACATAACCTATTTGAAGAATAAAGCTCATTATAACCAAGAGAGATTATAATGAGCTTTATGTAGAGATTTAGTTATATCAATCAGGCATTTTTGAGACGCTCCACAGCAGCGTTGTACACCCTCTTCATTCCTTCTTCTAAAGAAATCTTTGGTTTCCAGCCTAAGGTATTAAATACAAAGTCCATATTGGCGTGGCGGGCATGTACCCCTACAGGTTTGTCAAGAAGCTGCTTAATAGGAGGATTGTAGCCAGCAAATTTGGTAAAGACCTCAATGATCTCTAGAAAAGAAGTGATCTTCCCAGAGCCAATGTTCATGGCAGAGCCATCCTTGATGTTGTCTAAGGCAAACATAATAGCATCGATACAATCGTCGATGTGTACAAAGTCACGGCCTTGTTTGCCTGTACCCCATACTTCGAATGGGTCTTCCTTTCCAGCAGCTCGAGTCGCAATAGCAGGAATAGGATATGACAAATCCTGATCTTCTCCATAACCTGAGAAGGGACGTACACAAGCTACATGTAAGTCATAATGTTCAGCAGCAATACGAGCCAAATATTCACCAGTTAACTTAGACCATCCATAGGTCATATCCGGCTGGCCTAGGTTCCCAGTTTGAAAGTCGATGTCAGACTCTTTCAAGGCTACATAATCCCCTTCCTTTTGTAGGTTGACAGGATAGGCAGCGCTGGAACTAGGGAACATGACGCGCGCAGGCTTGTGGCGACATGCCCAGTAGAAAAACTCTGCATCGATAGATAGGTCAAGGGCCACCATCATCGGGTCGCCATCGATTTTGGCACGTCCGCCTACGATAGCCGCGAAGTGAAAGACATCCTCGAATTTCTCAAAGTCATAGAAGCCATACTCCTCTTTCAACCAGTTGGGTTGCTCAAGCATGTTACGTAGGAAGAGCCTAAAATCTCCATTCCAAAACATGAAACGCTCATTCTCTCCCCAGAATTCAGCATTCCCCTCCGTACGAACAGGGCTTCCTCCTAAAAAGGTACCTCCTTCTGGCATAGGCCATTTGGCAGGTTCCATACCCACAGAGCAATCGTCAACAACAATCACGCGATCCTGAGTAGATCTAATCAGATGCTTGGCGAGGTTTCTTCCGACAAATCCGCAACCTCCGGAAATGAGATGATATTTCATGTGCTAAAACGTTGAAGTGAGTGCTAGACTAGAAAAGCTCTTCTTTCAGAGTCTCTCCCTTGATCACTCGTTCTGAAATCTTGTAGGTATTTTTAAAAGGTGAATTCCTTGATATAAGTTCTGCTAATAGCCCTGTACTGAAAAACATAACCCCAGACAAGAACATGACCGAGCCGAAGGCAATAGAAGGCAAACGATTCCCTAATTCTCCGTCGATGATCTTGATGCTCATCAGATAAATCAAACTGGCCGCTCCAATCAACATAAAAACAAGGCCCCAAGAACCGAAAAAGTGCATAGGTTTCTTGAAGTAGCGCTGAACGACCAAAAGGGATAACAAATCTAAACCTCCCGTAATCAGGCGTTTTCCTCCAAATTTGGATACCCCAAACTCACGTTCACGGTGCTCCACAACCTTTTCTCCTATGTTATCAAAACCTGCCCACTTAGCCAATAAGGGAATATATCGATGCATCGACCCATAAACCTCCACGGATTTAACGACCTGATTTTTATAGGCCTTCAATCCGCAGTTGAAATCATGAAGTTTAATTCCAGATACAAGGCGGACCACGAAGTTGAACAACTTCGAAGGTAAGGTTTTGGAAAGCGGGTCATGACGCTTCTTCTTCCAACCAGAAACCAAATCAAACCCATCTTCTGTGATCATCCTATATAGCTCTGGAATCTCAGTAGGACGATCCTGCCCGTCTGCATCCATGGTGATAACCACCTCCCCCTTAGCTGCTTCAAAACCTTTCTGCAGCGCAGCAGCCTTTCCGTAGTTTCGCTGGAAGCGAATACCGTGGATACCAGGATACTTTTTAGACAAGTCCTGTACAACTGCCCATGAATTATCCCGACTTCCATCATCAATCATGACCACCTCATAGGTGTAAGGAAGCTCCTTCATGACCTCGTCGATGTCCTTGAGCAGAACATCCAGAGATTCATCTTCATTATACAGTGGAATGACAAGAGAAATGTCCATTTGAGCTGGATTTTAAGGGCGTAAAGATAGCCAAACACACCGAAGAACGAAAATATGTAAATGGTAAGAAAGTGTTAACAAGAAATACAGCATTTGAAAAGGAAAATGGGGAAATAGCCAAGGCCAATTCCCCATTTTTCGAAAAAAATATAGGTAATATTTTCAATAGGAAAACCTATTCTACCGGAATCAAGCTAATGGCACCACCCCCACCGGCTGCCAAACGCATGGACACCTTATCGCCTTTTTTCACTTCAGCAGATTTCACTTCAACATCCGTTAGATTGGTCTTGTAATGCGCATCAGGACCATCTAGATAATAAGTAGCCTTGTAGGTCTTGCCTTCTGGAAGGAAATCTAATTCAAACTCTACCGTACGCTCATTCTCATCCGTAATAGAACCAACAAACCAACGGTCTGTCCCTTTTTCTTGCCTAGCAATGGTAACATGCTCACCAATTTCTCCATCAATTACTTTGGATTGTTCCCAATCTACCCCGACCTCTTCAATGAAGGGAAGGAAAGGATGGTCTCCAATATGCTCAGGGAGATCACACAACATCTGTACAGGGCTATATACCACCACATAGAGGGCGATTTCATGTCCCATAGTCGTATTTAGCTCATTGTCCCTAAAAGGTCTTAGGTCGCGCTTAAATACCCCAGGGGTGTAGTCAATAGGTCCAGCCAGCATACGGGTAAAGGCAACCACAGTCAAGTGGTCTGTACTGTTTCCCCCTTCGATTGACCAAGTATTGTATTCCTGTCCTCGCAGACCTTCACGGGCAATGGCATTGGGATAGGTACGACGTAGACCCGTAGCCATGATGGGTTCGTGTGCATTAATGGCGACCTTGTACTTAGCTCCCGTTTCAAGAACTTTTCGAAAGTGATTGACCATCCACTGACCGTGATGATACTCTCCATCAGGAATAATGGGACCTACATAGCCTGTCTTAACAGAATGGATACCTAGTCTTTCCATTAGTTTATAAGCTGTATCCAATTGCTGTTCATAGGTACGAGGAGCAGCAGATGTCTCATGGTGCATGATCAGCTGTACGCCTTTTTCTTTTCCATACCGGACGACCTCTTCTATGTCATAATCTGGGTAAGGAGTAACAAAGTCGAACACTCCCTCACGATCATCAAATCCAATCCAATGTTCCCATCCTGTATTCCAGCCTTCCACTAAGAGCCCTTCTATATTGTGTTGAGAAGCAAAATCCATCATTCTTTTGGCTTCTTCTGTCGTAGCTCCGTGCTTACCACTTGCCAATTCCCAGTCATTTTTGGAAAGGTGCATGTGCCACCAGATTCCCATGTATTTCATCGGCTTGAAATAGGAAGTCACATCGCCGATTTTGTTGGGCTCATTCAGGTTAACAATCAAGTTGGACTCAATCAAATCCCCAGCTCTGTCTGCGATTTGAATGGTTCTCCAAGGCGTCTTAAATGGAACAGGAATCTTTGCCTTGGCCCCCAAACGCTTGGAACCGACCAATTCGGAGGTCAATGTCAGAGAGCCTTCGTTCTTCTTAAGGGTTATGCCTGGATAGTTGGTCAAGGCAGCCTCATGAAAACTCAGGTAGATCCCATCCTTGGTTTTCATGGTTACCGGGGTATTTACCGCGATTTCAGGAATGGTCGTGGCAATGAGATTAGGATGGTTGAGTTTCCCTACCGTATCAATCTCACTTACCTTGGTATGGCTGTAAAGGTGTTCATAAATGTCCCAGTCGCCGGGTATCCACCACACATCATGGTCTCCAGTCAAAGCAAATTCAGTGTGTTCATCTGTAACGATCAACTCATCAACTCCTTCCATGGCAGGAATGTCATAACGGAAGCCTATACCATCATTGTAGGCTCTGAAGACAAGAGTTAACTTTCTTTGCTTTCCCTCTTTTTCAACCAGATTAAAGGTCGCCTCACGAAAATCATTGATCACTTCCCGTTGTTCTCCCCACTGCATTTCCCAAGTCTCATTGATTTTGCGAATATCCACCGTCTCCATCATGAAGCCATCCTTAAATGCTTCAGCTTCTTTGAATTCCATTCCTAAATAGGAGGTATCTAATACAGTCCTGCCTTGATAAGAAACAGTATAGCCAGGGCGACCCACCGAATTAACAAAGACATTTACTCCAATGGATTGATCAGGAGAAGTAAGGACAATAGGGCCCTCTTTGACCGGTTGACATGACCACAGGAATCCACCTAGTAGGATTGCCGTTAAGGCCATAAAGATATGTTTCATCATAGTAGTTATAGTAGAATAGTAATGATATACCGAAAATACGTATAGAAATAGGAGAAGCAAAAAAGGAGACCTACATGACCCAATCAACAAAAAACATGTCAACTTCTCCCTTATTTTTTACTGGGACTTTTCCTCTGTAGGTACAAATACTAAGATCCTTGATCAATTGATAGGTGGAAGAAGAAATGTTGACTTTCCCGACTTCCCCAGAGGCCTCAATACGAGCAGCTGTGTTGACAGTATCCCCCCAAATATCATAGGCAAACTTTTTGATTCCTACCACTCCTGCAATCAGAGGACCGGTATGAACGCCAACTCTCGCTTGAAAGAAGGGTCGATTTTCTCTTTTTCTTTGCTCTCCATACGTGCTTAAGTAGGCTTGTATATCGAGAGCAGCCTTTACCGTGTTAATTGCGTGGGCAGGATCCTCAATTGGAATTCCACCTGCGCACAAATAGGCATCACCGATGGTTTTGATCTTTTCGATGTCATGATCTTCTATAATTTGATCAAAGGCCTTAAAGCAATGGTGGAGTTCGGCGACCAGATCTTCGGGAGAAAGAATCTCAGCAATTCTAGTAAAATCCTTGAAATCCAGAAACATCACAGAAACCGAGTCATAATGGCGAGTTTTTACCTGACCACTTGGGCTTAGTTTGAGTTCGTCCGCTATTTCGGCTGGGAGAATATTCAAAAGCAGTTTCTCTGCCCTATCTTTTTGAATATTGATTAAGGTATTTTTGGCTTCTAATTGTCTTGCATTTCTGGCATTGATCCGGTTTTGCCAGAAGAAGAAAACCGTAACTGCGGCAGCCAAGGCCAATAAGCTGATGAATAAGGTAACCCAGAATCTTACTCTTTGGGATCCTGCTTCCTTTCTTGCCTGATTTTCAGCAAGAACCTTTTCACGTTCATATTCATCTAGTTGCTGCCCTATCAGGTTTTGAGTGGCCAAGTCATAGATAGAGTCTTTCACCTGGGTAAACTTGATGAAGTAATCGTATGCCAAGTCATAATTTCTAAGGGAATCGTGTACGGCAGATAGACTTTTGTAGGCGTACCTCACATCATCTAGCAAACCAGCTTCACGGGCTGCTACCAAGCCTCGGTTCAGGTAATCAACTGACTCCATGAAGGCACCTTTTTGCATCAGGGTAGTTCCGATGTCATTGTACCCATCGGCTAGCCCTTCCCTATCTTGTAATTTTAATTGAATGGCGAGGGCTTGAAAAAAGTGCGTCAATGCCTGATCCAGTTTTCCTTGTCGCCGGTAAATACTTCCCACATTGTTGAAGTAATCGGACATTCCCAGCGAATCCTGTAGTTCCTGATAGAGGTGAAAAGAGGCCACATGCATAGAAAGGGCCTTGTCATACACCTTCTGCTTACGCCATGATCTCCCCATGACATTTAAGACATCTGCCTCGTGCTGTTTTTGAAGGAGCAATCGAGCAAAAGTCAAGGAACGAAGGTAATAATCAGCAGACTCTTCAAACTGCTCCAAATCAGCTCTGATGATACCTAGCCAGTAAAAAGAGTGCATGAGCCCAAGGCTATCATCCTCTGCTTCTCGAATTTTTAGAGAGTTGATAAAGTATTTATTCGCTCCGGGAAAATTGGCGAACCTCCATTCGGCCATTCCAAGGCCTTGATACGATTGGGCAATCCCCAATTGATTGTTCTCCGTTTCAAAATCCTCTAAAGCAGACTTAAAGAAACCTAGCGCAGATTTATAAGCACCCTGATACCAACAAGTCAAACCCAGAAAATAGGAGGCTTCCCCCAAGAACCAATCTTTTTCTTTCCCTAGACCAATCAACTCATGTCCTAGGTTAAGGGCTTGATTCGGAGCGTTTCTACTGAGGTTATGTAAACTGGAGAAAAGAGAGCGGAATTGGACTTCAGAAGTGGGCCAATTCTTTTGAGGAAGGAGATCAGGTCTCGACTGGGATACGCTTGTATTCAGCCAACCTAATAATAATACGACAAACAGTGCATTCCTCATTCCACGCTTTGTTAAACGAACATCGGGAATAATGGCTAAAAAAGGAAGGAAATGGAAGCTTCTTAGTCTCTGAACATGGATTTGATGCTTCCCCAAGTTCTTTGGATGGAGGTGGGATTGTGAATCAAACTGGTTTTGAAAGTTTGAATCTTCCCATTGACAACTACCTGCAGTTCGTAATGAAGGACACGAGGTTGTTGTTTGAAGATATCGCTGTCTAGGTATGTGTAGTATCCCTGACTACTGTTTGGGATAGTCGAAACATGCGTAAGGGTAGATTCATCCTCAAACTTACGGAAGATGCGGTACTCCGCTACACCCGCTTCATCTTGCACATCCCAGGCAACCATGATATCAGCTCCATCGGCAGTAACCACAAAGGAATTGAGCATAACCGTCTGGGCCATTCCTACTTTGAAACCAAAGAGGAACACACATGCAATAACGATATGTAGGATTTTGAACATATGCACTATAGACGGAAGAAGTACAAGTAATGCATGTGTGTTCCTCTTTGGTTTCAAAGTAGGAATGGCCCAGACGGTTATGCTCAATTCCTTTGTGGTT
>JBCBVV010000014.1:0-153427 GCA_039817415.1 Bacteroidota bacterium | reverse complement strand
TCCAACCAACCTTCATGTGGTGTTTACGGGTAATCCTGGAACGGGTAAAACGACGGTAGCCCGTATGCTGGGTAAAATATACCACAAATTAGGCCTGCTGAAGAGAGGACATGTGCATGAAGTAGACCGAGCGGATATCATTGGAGAATATATCGGACAGACGGCACCAAAAATGAGGGCTGCCGTCGAGAAAGCTCGTGGGGGCGTCCTTTTTATAGATGAGGCCTACTCTTTGATTCGTTCGAACGAAGACAAAAAGGATTATGGAAGGGAAGCGATAGAAATCTTGGTGAAGGAATTGACTGGAAAAAAAGTAGACTTTGCCGTAGTAATGGCAGGTTATCCGGAAGAAATGGAAGTTTTCCTGACCTCCAATCCTGGTCTAAAGTCTAGGCTCAACCTATACTTTCATTTCCAAGACTTTACCCCATCTGAGCTGATGGAAATTTCTCGAAGAGGAGCGGAGAAAAGTCAGATTAAATTGGACTTTGAGTCTGAGGTCTATATGTTGAAGAAACTGACCGAAGCTTATAGAAACCGTGATCGCTCCTTCGGCAATGCTCGATATGCCCTATCTCTCATCAATGAGGCGAAAATGAACCTGGGTTTGCGCATTATGCGAGCAGAGAACCCCGCAGAATTATCTGAGGAGGAACTTTCATTGATTAGGTTGAATGACCTCGAAGAAATCTTTGAGCCCAAAGCCAGAAAGCGTCCTGAAATTCCTGTTGACAACGAATTGCTAGCTGAAGGCTTGGCAGAACTCAATAAGTTGATCGGTCTGGACGGGGTGAAGCAGGAAGTCAATGATATGATTAAACTTGTTCGCTTCTACAAGGAGGTGAATAAGTCTGTTTTACATAGATTTTCTTTGCATTCTGTATTTACGGGTAATCCTGGAACAGGGAAAACCACAGTCGCTCGAATCATAGGCAATATTTATCGTGCCCTTGGTCTTCTAGAAAGAGGGCATGTAACAGAGGCAGATCGTTCCATGCTGGTTGGGAAATTTGTAGGAGAGACAGCAGATAAAACGAGCAAAATCATTGATTCAAGTCGTGGAGGGGTACTCTTCATAGATGAGGCCTATGCATTAGCAAAAGGGACACAGAATGACTTTGGACAAGAAGCCATAGATACCCTCTTGAAGCGAATGGAAGACCTGCGGGGGGAATTGGTCGTGATTGTGGCGGGTTATCCTGAGCCTATGAGAAGGTTTCTGGAGTCAAATCCAGGATTAAAATCGCGTTTCGACAGAAGGTTCCTTTTTCCTGACTACAATTCTGACGAATTGCTGGAAATCGCAAGAGTGATGTTGAGGGACGAGGGAATCGAAATGACGCCAGAGGCAGAAGCACACATGCGGGAATACTTCAAGCACCTTCACAGAAACAAAAATAAGTCCTTTGGAAATGCGAGGGCTGTTCGAAAGGTAATCGAAAAAGCCATCAAAAATCAGCACCTGAGACTGGCCAACCTCTCTCCAGAGTTTCGGACAGAAGATATGCTCGGCGAACTACAACTGATGGATGTCGCAGAATTTAAGCAGGGCAACAATGAGTTGCTAGAAGATGGAAGACAAGGCAGAGTCGGATATATATAACAGAATAACCGAAGGGGATGATCAAGTTTGGTCATTCCCTTTTTACTACTACATATGGCACTCATCAAATCATTCAAAGACTTTCATCCCCAAATCGAGAAAGATGTATTTCTGGCTGAAAATGCCACCATCATCGGAGATGTGGAGATTGGAGAGCAAAGCTCCATTTGGTATCAAGCAGTCCTGAGAGGGGATGTAGGAAAGATTACCATTGGCAAACTCACCAACATACAAGATCATGCCATGTTACATACCACGACCAATCGCTCTGTCTGTGTGGTAGGCGACAGGGTGGTTGTAGGACATAGGGCCATTCTGCATGGATGTAGAGTTGAAGATGAAGTCCTAATTGGAATGGGAGCGATCATTTTGGACGATGCTGTGATTCCGTCCCACACCATCATTGGGGCAGGCGCCTTGGTTACGGAAGGCAAAGTACTTGAAAGTGGATTCTTGTATGCAGGCGTACCAGCCAAAAAGATCAAGCCCATTACAGACTTTCAGAAAAATATGATTGCAGGCAGTTGTTACCATTATTTTGACGTAGCAAAGGGCCATTTGCCCACATAAATCTAAAGCATGAAAGTAGCAGTAGCCCAATTCCAGCCCAAAGATGGAGATAAAGCTTATAATCTCTCTGTTGTTGATCGCCTCACCGCCAAAGCAGTAAGTCTAGGAGCCGAAGTGGTTAGCTTCCACGAAATGTGTATCACGGCCTACACTTTTACCAAGCATCTCAGCAAAGAAGCTATCACCGAGTTGGCAGAAGAAGTTCCTAATGGGCCTTCTACAAAGCATCTCAAGGCGCTTTCTAAGAAACATGGGGTGCCCATTTTGGCCGGCTTGGTAGAAAAAGAAGAAGGACGGATATACAATACGTACATCTGCGTAGATGGAGACCAAATGGTGGCCAAGTTTAGAAAACTTCATCCCTTCATTAGCCCCTTCATGAGTCCAGGAGAAGAATATGTAGTCTTCGAACTTAGGGGGTGGACATGTGGAATTCTAATCTGCTATGACAATAATGTCATCGAGAATGTAAGAGCAACCTCCTTACTTGGCGCAGAATTGATATTTGCTCCTCATGTTACAGGTTGTACCCCCTCCAAAATGCCCGGTCGTGGGTTCGTAGAGGATATATACTGGCAAAACAGATACGATGATCCTGTGGCATTACGTCTTGAATTTGATGGCCCGAAAGGAAGGAGATGGTTGATGCGTTGGTTGCCGGCGCGTGCCTACGATAATGCGGTGTATTACGCTTTTTCTAATCCAATAGGCTATGATGGTGAGCAACTCAAAAATGGAAATTCGATGATTCTGGATCCTTATGGAGAGGTATTAGCTGAGATCAAATCCTTTGAGGATGAGGTAACCGTTGCCACCCTCACCAAAAATAAATTGACAGAAGCGGGAGGCCATCGATACCGCAAAGCCAGAAGGCCCGATTTGTACAGGGACATATTAGGGAAGGACCATCAATCGAGTACTGTTCCCATTTGGCTCAAGAATGAAGGGAAAGGATAAAAGAAGCCAAAAAGAGCTTATCTTTTCATTCTATTAACAAAAAAGGGCAGCTTTATCAGCCGCCCTTTACCTTTTTAACCGGAGTATTCTAGGACTCCCAAAGTTTTATTTTCCCTTTGATTGAAATCTCGCCTCTCATATCTATCCAAAGTAGATAACCCGCTCCTTCCAGGCCATAACGTTGATAGCCTACATACAGCATACAGGATTCTCCATCAGCAGAACGAGTGATTCCAGACATTTCCAGAATGCCAAAGGCACGAGGATACTCCTCATAAAAGTCGTTCCAGCCTTCTTTAGTCCCTCTTGAAAATAGATCCTGCATCTGAGCTTCAGTAAACGTGAAGGTCTTAAATGGGATTTTGATTTTATCGTAATTGATCTGGTCAGGAAGGGTGTCTTTTTCAAACTGCCTGATCAGATTAACCAATTCTGTATCAATGTAAATATTGTTGTTGGCCATGGTGATCAAGTTGGTACTGATCATGGCTAGTTTACTCATGTCTTTCTTGTCAATCGCTTCTTCCATGAGTTTGACATCGATGTTCTTTTTGATGGGCTTCGTACGATAAATGACCTTCCTATACTTATTCCCTCGGGAAACCTGAGGAATAAATTCACGGAGCACATCTGAGTAAATCTGGTTATCGGAAATGACATCTGCATCTTGAGAATAGACAGTTGTCCAACAAAGCAGGGCAGCAAGGAGTGGTAATATGAGCTTCATATCTAATAGGTGTTGAGGAAATCTTGGGTTGCCAAAGCTCCAACCTCTCGGCAGAGAAAATATCAATCAATTCTAAAAATGTAAATGATGATTTGCGAAGTAATATACTTCGATGGGGGGAAGTGATTGCGAATATAAGGAAAGAAGTGGAGAAGGCTTAAACAAAAATATGGATTTGTTAGAAAATAATTGGCATGTGAAGAGGGTATTGGGTTGACTATTAGTGCATTATGTATTGGTGGTCATCAAGAGTCTTTCATTCTATATTCCAAATTTTCTTTGTTCGAATTCCTTTTAACCTAGGACTTAAATTGAATTCTTTTTTTCGGGCTAGGGATAAACCAGCAGCTCCTAACACGATGCTACCTGTGTAGGCGGAAGGTAAAGTTTCTTCAAATCCATCTCGACTTACAAGAAGGGAAGATAAATACCCGTGAATGCCATAGAGAAAAAGTAAGCCCCCTCCAATCATAACGATACGAGTGGCTAAATGACTATCAGGCGATTTCCGCATCTTGATCATGTCCATTTCTTCAATGGAAAGGGCAAAAGGGCTTCGGTTCCCCTCTTCATATTTGATCAGCCGAAGTTCCATGCTGATCCCATCTCGTTTCAACTGTTCGTGCTGCTCGTATAGCATCATGCTGACTGAATCCTCCGTTTTCCCAATCAGCATGCCATAATAGACCATATAATGATGGGTCCCCATAGTTTGTATGGTGGGATCAAAGGATTTCGCAGAACGTATTTCTAAGAATGTACCAGGCGAGATGATTTTCTCTTTTTTTCCATTGGTGAGCACCAAGGATTGCGATAAACTTGTAAGGATTGCTCCACATAAGAAAAGGAGCAGTGCAGTAGCCCTCATCGTAGTTATCTATTTAGCTAAAGATAAGATACCAATTATTTATGGATATTGAATGATCCTGATCCAGTCAAAAACGCTTTAAAAAAGATGCTGTTTGAGGACCTGATATAAAAAGTGGCTGGAAAAGTCTAAATGAAAAGCCTACATTCGGGTTCTAATCGTGAATATGAAAACAGTCATCCCCTCCGAATTGGAAATCAAGGACCTACACCAAATATTGGTGGGTTCAGTGGCTCCTCGCCCGATTGCCTTGGTGAGTACGATTTCTAGTGATGGAGTTCCCAATATTGCTCCCTATAGTTTCTTCAATGTCTTTGGTTCTAATCCCCCCACGGCTGTTTTTTCCAGTGTCAGGAATCTTAGGTCGGGAACAGCCAAGGATACTTTGGTCAATATTGAGGAAAATAGAGAATGTGTGATACATGTTGTCTCCTATGACATCGTCTATCAGACCGCGCTGGCGAGCGTCAATTACCCTGCTGAGGTAAGCGAGTTTGCCAAGGCGGGATTCACGCCTATCCCATCCGAAGTGGTGAAGCCCCCTAGGGCGAAGGAATCTCCTGTTCACTTCGAATGCAAAGTCAAAGATATCTATTCATTGGGAGATCATGGCGGGGCAGGATCGTTGATTATCTGTAACATTGAACGCATACATTTGGCCGAACATATCTTTGACGCAGAAGGTAAAATAGATCCCTCTAAAATTGATCTGACGGGAAGACTGGGAAGGGCCTTTTACTCCCGTTCAAATGGGGATAGTGTCTTTCCACTGCTTAGGCCTAGAAATATCATGGGAATGGGCTTTGACGGCTTGCCAGATTTTATCAAAAGTTCTACCGTGTTAACGGCCAACAACCTGGCTCAATTGGCAGCCTGTGATCTGATGCCGGAGCCCGATAGCGCTATCCAACAGGATGCAGAAGTGATGAATGCCTTAGCAGGAAATGTACAAGACCGAGAAAAACGACTTCATCTCTACGCAAAAGAACTGCTGGATAAAAATGAAGTAGACAAAGCCTGGCAAGTCTTGATGGTAGAATAAAACACTCAGTCTTTGGCGCGTTCTGAATTGCATATACTGACACAACAGGAAATTGATCCTACTGCTTGGGATGCCTTTGTTAAGGCTTCCTCTGAAGGAGGTTTCTATGCACAACACGCTTATCTGACGATGCTAAGGGAAGATTGGAAGGCTTACATCGTGGAAGAAGGGGGGGAATGGCAAGCTGTCATGCCCTTTGTCATCAACAAACGGGCTAGTTATCTCTCACTCCCACAGTTGCCCTTTACACAATACCTGGGCGTGATGTTTAGGCCACATGAAGAATGGGATACCCAAAAGAATGTCTCTTCACGCCATCGCTGGCTGGGACAATTGACAGAGGCATGGGAGAATATTCACTTGGTCGTGCAGAATTTTTCTCCTGCTTTTGATGCAGGATTGCCTTTCCATTGGGCAGACTTTGAATTGGTGTATCGATATACCTACCAATTGGACCTCACCCAAGCGGAAGCCAAACTTCGGTCTGGACTTGGTAAGAACAATAGCCGAAGCTTAAAAAAGGGCGAACAGGCTGGTTTGAGCTTTCGTGTTGGAGAAAACAAGGACGCCATCCTTCATATTCTGAAAGAGAACAAGGAACAGGGGAGAGATTTAATGGGAGGACACGAAGCTTCCTGGAGGAAGATTGAAGATTTATGCGATTATGTCCTGGCACATGAGACTGCTGACTTGGTAGAGGTAGTTGACAAAAATGGGCAGGTAGTAGGGGCAAATCTTCTAGGACTCTTTGGGGAAAAATCGTATTCTTTGTCTGGTATATGTTTGCCAGAGGAACGAAAAAAAGGGGTCATGGCGTTTTTGATGTGGCATTGTTTGCTCCACGCCAAATCAAAGGGAAAAAAAGTTTTTGACTTTGAAGGCTCTATGATTCCCGGCGTAGCTCAATTTTTCCAGGGCTTTGGCGCAAAACCTATACCTTACCTACAAATCAAGCGTAACCGATTACCGATCATACTCCAATGGATTCAAAAATTAAGAACATAGGCCTCGGGAACTCCTACCTGAACAACATCATGTATGAGTTGCGAGACCATCAGGTACAACAAGACAGATTGAGGTTTCGCACCAACTTGGAAAAGCTTGGTGAAATCCTTGGGTATGAAATCAGCAAGGCCTTAACCTACAAAACAGAGCGTGTTCAGACTCCCCTTGGTGAACTAGACATGAACTTAATTGCCAATCAGCCTGTAATTGTATCGATTCTTCGAGCAGGTCTACCGCTTCACAATGGGTTTTTACGGCTTTTTGACAAGGCATACAATGGATTTGTTGGTGCTTTTCGTCGTACCACCAAAGGCAATGAATTCATCATCAAGGTAGAATACGCCGCCATGCCAGAATTGGAAGATAAAAGCCTTATTCTGGTTGATCCTATGATTGCCACAGGAAGAAGTCTCGTCTTGAGTTATCGCCAGATAGTCGAGCAATTTGGAGAACCAGAACAAGTGTTTATTGCAGGCGTTGTCGCTTCAGAAGAGGGCTTGGAACACGTCAGAAGGAATATTCCCAAGGCAGATATCTACGTTACAGCTATTGATCATGAATTGACAGCCAAAGCTTATATCGTTCCTGGATTAGGGGATGCCGGTGATCTGGCCTTTGGCCCAAAGTAAGTCTGTAAAGAAATCCAGATCATTGCCTATTTCTCTTAACTTCAACACACTATTTTCGTAGAGAAAGACGTAATCCTTTCAGTAGGTATTTTTATAAGGTGTAATACCTCATGCCTATCATTTTCACTTTTTTAATGGTTCGCACAATTGACTGATCTCCTATCGGGAATTGATCTCGACACACTATTTTATATCCTTGAGAAACCTGATACCAAATGGGCCTGGTATGGAGGTCTTTTTTTGCTTGCCTTTGTGAAGTTTTTGCTCGCTGCTCTTGCAGCCCTTGGTGATCCTAGCCTTACCTTCTGGGAATTCTTCCTATCAGTAGGTGGAGGGGCAATGCTATCTGTTGTATTCTATACCTATTTCGGAGAATTTGTGAGAAAATGGGCCATGAAAACATTCTTCCCCTCAAGGGAAAAGAACCAAGAAATCAAAGAGACAGAGGAAGATGACAAAGGCAAAGGATCCAAACATGTGCGGGAAATTTGGCGAAGGTATGGCCTTCCAGGTGTAGCGTTCCTCGCTCCTTTCCTCTCTCCGATGGTATGTGTGGGGGTAGCTGTTTCCTTCAATGAAGATCCTAGGCGAATTATCTTTTTTAATGTCCTAAGCATAGTGGTCTGGACAATCCTTTTCGGTGTATTGCGTAGCCCTGTCATCGAAATGGCCACCAACATTGGTCTCCTCAAATAATGGCCTGAATCAGATATCCTTTCGGTACGTAATCGAAGTCCTAACTGGAGGTCCGCAAAATTTCCCTGCTAGGTTCACCATCTTGGGATTAAAGTCCCCTATCCAGGCAATCAGTATCTCTTTGATCCTTCCCTCTTGTTCTGCATCTAGCTGAGCAGCTTGAAGCAACAGCGCTTCGACTCCTTTACGTTGCCAAGCACTCCTCACACCCAATCCAAAAACCTGTCGTCGATTCCATTTTTTTAATCTCAGGAGGATGTAAAACCATAAGTTCCTGAGCAAAGTAGGAAGCTTGGTAGGGATTTTTTGCCACAATTGATTGATATCAGGAATCATAAAAAAGATTCCGATGACTTCTGATTTCTCATAGGCAAACCACATTCCTGATTCCTCCATAATAGGCCTGAGGAGAGAAAAAATCTTACCTGCTTTGTCATAACTGATGGGCTGAAAGCTATCATGGCTTGTCCAGGCGTCATTGTAAACCTGTACGAAATCCCTTAAGAATTGGTCATGAAGGCGCATATCCAGCATTTTTAAGGAATATTTTTGCTGTTCCATGAGACGGCTGTACATCTTCTGGTAAGCAGCGGGCAAACCATCCTCTATGCGGTATACATAATAGAATTGTTGATAATGTGTCTGGAAGCCCCATTCCTCAAAAAAGGCTTGGTAATAGGCAGGATGATAGTTGTGTAAATAGGGATTGCTAATGGAGTTACTCGCCATAAGCCCCCAAAACCGTTCCTTCTCCCCAAGGTTGACAGGACCTTCAATCGAAGAGATGCCCTTTTGTCGAAGCCAATGTTCAGCTGCGGCAAAAAGTTTGAAGGCTACTTCTTGCTCCCGAATACTCTCAAAAAAGCCTATTCTTCCTAATTTATCTTGATCTCCCCTTAAGATGAAGGCAGCGATTCTACCAACATATTTCTGTCCATCATGTAGGAGGAAGCGGACATATTGGGCCTCTTTGGCATGTTCATTTTTCTGAGGGTCAAAAACCGCTATTTCATCCTTCCTTCTGTGGGGAATCCAATTGGGATCGTGCTGGTAGATTAAGGATGAAAGCCTCCAGAATGCCTTTTTTTGTTGACGAGTCTTTACTTCTATCAGGTGATAAGCTGGCATAGTACCTTCTTCTTCTACAAGTCAATTCGCTCCATGGGCTCTTTAATCTTGCTATGCTTCATCAATAGTTTGTAGTGGGACCAAATGGCCTGTGTCAATTTGGGGTTCAAATTGTAGGGGATTTGATGTTCCTCCAGCTTCCTGACCATCATGTGAGTCAAAACAGGATAATGGATATGGCAGACATAAGGGAACAGGTGGTGAACGGTATGATGATTAAAAGCCCCATATAAGTGGGTAACCAAGGGACTAGCCGTAGAGAAGTCCGTCGTGGTCATGACCTGATGTCTTGCCCATGAATGTTCTATCAGGTTGTGTTCGTTGGGTTCAGGGTAAACTGAATCTTCACCTACGTGAGCAGAGACGAGGATAAAGGTTAGGAAAAGGCTTGCCATGACCTCTGCCAAAAGGAATCCAACAAGAATAGTAGGCCATGAAAAAGGCGTAACCCACAAGGGAATTAAAAAAAGATAGCCAAAGAAGAATACCTTGGTCAAAACCAGAATCATAAGTTCTTTTCTAGGATGTTCTTTTACCTCTAATTGACCGATTTGTTTGTCTGTGAAGTCCTTGAAGTCTCTGAAAATGAACATATTCAAGGTGTAGAGCAAATAGAGGAAGGGCATGTAAATATGCTGATAAGCATGAATCTTCCACTTGACTGTGCGGGGAGAGAGACGAACGATTTTGGATTGTGATATATCTACATCCCAGTCTGGGACATTGGGCATGATGTGATGGGAATGGACATGTCGAAGTCTCCACATGTATCCACTTATACCCAATAAATTGAAACTTAGGAGCAGAAATTTGTTGACCCATTTCTGGGTGGAAAAGGAGGAATGAGAGGCGTCATGGCCTGTATTGAGGACCAGAAAAATTCCAATAGGTCCAAGGCAGGAGTAGCCCAATAGTAGGTGCCAACTAGCAGTCGCACTTAGAATCGTGAGATAGGAAGCTAAAAAGCCTGAAAAGAGGACAATAGCCTTGATCACAGCTTTTCGATTGGCATATCGTCCATTTGGCTGTTGTTCCAGGTAGACATGTACCTCTTTACGGAGTTCTTGAAAAAAACTGTCTGATTCTTTTTGAAAGGATAGCCTGGCGATCTCTGGCATAAATAGAGCTTTGGGTATATGTCAAGCTACAAAAAAGCAGGCTGTTCACCCAAGCTATTGATTAAACTCAATGGTGATCATGTCATGAACCTTTAGGCCAAGGAGATCTGCAGCAGAAGCTTCTCTCATGGCAATCTCAAGGTGGTTACTCTCGCCAAAAATGGCCAAGGCATCTGCCTTACCTACGTCCGAATAGGTATTTACAATTCGTTTTAATCGAACATTTCGGATGAAGATTTCAAACCGCCTTTCATTTTTGATGTTCATGAAATCCTCTCGATCAATGTTGGTGATCGCATTGCCAAATTTATCGATGTGGATAATTTTGCCGCGAAGGCAGTTTTGCGAATAGGAAGGAGCACCCCAATGCAAAACATTCAAATCGCTTAAGGGACCTACTTCATCAAGGGTTCCACCACTGGCCAAGAAGGCAGCTGTAGGAGCAAGTACCCTGGCTGCTGAAAAAGAAGCAGGATAATCTGTTCGGATTAAGCCAGAATTCTCTACCAAATGTGCTTCTCTAGCCTGTCCTTTGGTGATCAGGCTCAATACCCCATTATCAGGCCCAACAAAATACTGCCCATCAAAATCTAGAACAACAGATGGGCTTTGATCTGGATCTATGCCTATCAAGTGGATACTCCCCTTAGGAAAAGCAGAGAGAATGCTCTTGACTACATAAGCTGCCTGCATCACATCAAAACTTGGGATATTGTGGGTAATATCCACGATTTGTGCCTTGGGATACATGCTGAGCATGATTCCCTTGAGAATGGCGGGGTAATGGCTAGTATCGCCGAGGTCTGATGTAAGTGTGATGATAGGCATCTTGCCTTATGAAACGTATGTTGGCTTGGTTTACGTATTATCGCAAAATATGATTTTTTAATCAGATAAGTAAGCCCACCTATGTGTATAGCGAAATAGAATACATTATTCTCCTGACGGTTTTTGATGACGCAATCGATATTCTCTAGGCGTTTCCTTACTCAATTCTCTGAAAAATCGAATAAAATTTGAAGGGTCAGAGAATTGAAAGTCAAATCCAATTTCAGAAATGGTTTTGTCAGTAAACAGCAGTTCCCGTTTTACCTCGGACAATAGCCTCTCTTTTATCAATTCTGAGGTGGACATACCGATGGCGGTTTTTAGGATTTTGTTCAAATGAGACTTACTCACCTGAAGGAGATCGGCATATTCGCCTACTTTTTGATGTGTTTTTATCTTATTGCTTAACATTTTTCTAAACCGCAGCGCCAATGTATTGTCAAAAAACTGCCCTGCTACTTGAAATTGCTCCTGATACATTCTGTTGAATCTGATCAGAACAAAATACAGAATGGATCTTAGCAGATGATCGCTGTCAGATTGAAGAGAAGTTAATTCAAGTTGTATCTGAGAAAGGCTGTGTTCCATATCAGCCATTTCTTTCCTGTCCAGATGAAGAAAAAAGGGGCTGTTTAGGTCATAAAAGAAATGGAAGCGATATAGGAAAAGGGTATCTCGAAAGTAATCGGCAATAAATTCCTCCTCAAAAATCAATACATATCCTTTGACATCCCCTTCTAGTCGGGTCCACTGCCTGGTTTTGCGCGGTGGCATAAACATAACCGTACCTGGACCAAACTCAACGGATTGTTCGTCTAGCCGGAAGCTACCCTTCCCAGAGGTAATCATGAAAATCTCATGGAAATCAACGACAAAAGGATTATGGTTAATAATGAATTGGGAGTTTTTATCCTCCATTCGCCCACAATCGATCAGCAGTTCTCTCCCATATTTATTTTTATGAAAATGGACCATGAGCCTTATTTTCTAGGAATGAATAGCTTCTCAAAAGCATCATAAACAGCCATATGCAAGGCATCTCCATGGTCTTTATTAGGGAAAAACTGGAAATAGGGTTGGAGATTGTCTCCTTCATATCCTTTTACAAGTTCATACAACGCCTTAGCTCCTTCTTCCATGATCTTGCCTTCCTTACCAACTGCGATGTAGACCTTGACAGGTTTTCGAAACACAGTCGGTGTTGAACGAAGTATATAGTCATTGTCCCACCATGTACTGGGGCTTACGATGACATAATTATCAAACATGTCGGGCTGTGTGAAAAGGGTATAGGAAGCAAAAAATCCACCTAAGGATTGCCCAATTAAGGTTTCTAAGGTATCTGTTCTAAACTGGTCTCGGACAAAGACTTGAACTTCCTTTCGAATAAAGTCCATAAAGGCAGGGGCACCTCCAGCCGTCGGAAAATCCTTTTTATCCTCTTCATTCATAGGCTTGAGGGTAAAATCTCGTCTGCGATCTACGTTGGCGATTCCCACAACAATGCTTTCTGGGAGCATATTGATCCATGAAAAGGAGCCAAACTGAACCAGCCCAGCGATATGAATGAAGTCTTCATCTTCAGAACCATCTAGCAGGTAGATGACAGGGTATTTCTTAAGGCTATCCCTTTGATAACTCAATGGGAGATAGATATTTAGGGTTCTCTCTTCTCCGAGTATTTGAGATTGTAGCTTTAAACTTTTGCCTATGCTAAAGTCCCTTTCCGAGATAAGGCTGAGGCCTTCCTGTGCAAAGGAGGCTTGCATCATGAAGATACTCAAGAGGGCGTAGAGCGTAAGGTTTTTCATGAAGGGGATATTTTAGGAAGAATAGGAAATGAAGGGAGGATTTACAAGGGGGCAACAAGATTTGACCAAATCAGGCGAATCATGCCAACTTCTCGGGCTCTTATTCGTATTTCCATTTACCTATACACACCCTCTTGTTCTACACAGACAAAATTGATTACCTTTAGCTATCAAATCATCTAATCAACCTACACGCATTTGACAGAACATACCTTTCTATTAGCCGGTATTAGCCCCCTAGAGGTATACGGCGTAAATGATAATCGTCTTCGTCAGATTCAGAATGATTTTCCTGAAGTGAAGTTTGTAGCTCGTGGTCAGGAGTTGAGGGTACAGGGAGAAGACGACAAAGTAGCCAAACTAAAATTGGTTTTAGGAGCTTTAATTGAAGAGGTCAGAAATAGAGGTCCCCTATCTGAAAACAGATTTCTGGAAATTCTTCAGCCAGACAACCGCCCCAAGGAAGAAGGGGAGGATACGGTTAGCGCTGATACAGTCATTCTGCATGGAAGCGGAGGCCTGATCATCAAGCCGCGCAACAAGGGACAAAGGCAAATTGTGGCCTCCGCTGCAAAGAATGATGTGGTCTTTGCCATTGGACCTGCAGGTACAGGAAAAACCTATATGGCCGTTGCCCTAGCGGTAAAGGCCCTGAAGGAAAAGCGAGTAAAGCGCATCGTGTTGAGCCGACCTGCTGTTGATGCAGGTGAAAGCCTTGGCTTTTTGCCCGGAGATATGAAGGACAAGGTAGATCCTTATCTAAGGCCTTTGTACGATGCCCTTGGTGACATGGTACACTCTGAAAAACTGAAATACTACTTAGAGAACAATACCATAGAAATTGTTCCCTTGGCTTATATGAGAGGGCGTACCCTAAACAATGCCTTTGTCATTGTGGATGAGTCTCAAAACGCTACGGAAATGCAGTTCAAAATGCTTCTTACCCGTTTGGGAGAGCATTCAAGAATGATCATTACAGGTGATGACTCACAAATTGACTTGCCCAAAAAGGTAAAGTCTGGTTTGATTCAGGCCATAAGAATTCTTCCGCAGATTGACGGCATTGGGTATGTGAGAATGCGTACATCAGATGTGATTCGCCACAAACTGGTCAAGGATATTATCAAGGCATACGACAAGGATGCCAAAAAGGACGACTAAGGATTATTCGTATGGAAAAACCTTTCTTCTGTTCGGAGTATACACGGGAATTAGGTACTCCCTTGGCAGGATCAATTAAGCCCTTTGAGTATCTCTTTATGCTCGAATACGGCAATACCTTTGGGGAAGATCCCATTGGAGAAGCGGATATGCCCATTGCGGTAAAAGAACATCTGCAACTTCAGATCAGGCTCATTACCCAAACCAAAGGCCGAGCACGTCTGTTGCTGATCCGAAACCAACAAACCACAGAAGAAGGGGAGAAAAGCCTTTTCGTCTTGAGGAATCATCCTACTAAGCCATTTGTAAGGAGGTATACAATTGAAAGCTATAAACAGCTTTTGAGATCTCCTATGGAGCATTTGATTGATGAAGATGGAGGAGAGAAGGTCGACTATCCCATGTACCTAGTTTGTACCAATGGCCGAAAAGATAAATGCTGTGCCAAATATGGCTTCCCACTCTATAGAAAACTGTATTCTGAAGTAGATGAGCCTGAAAAAGCCGTTTGGCAATCCTCTCACGTAGGGGGACATAGATTTGCCGCAAATGTAGTTACCCTTCCCAATGGGGTATATTATGGTCAAGTCGAACTGGAAGACACCACAAATTTAATCCAGATGACCTCATCCGGTCTCGTTTGGGTAGATAAAATGCGGGGAAGAAGTTCCTTGCCCCAAATGGCGCAGGTTGGAGAATATCACTTGAGAAAGCAACATCCAGCCCTGCGTAAAGAAGACTTCGAAATGGGCGCTATCATCCAAGACAATGAAGAGGGTGTTTCTTATCGAGCCAAGTTTGGTCCCAAGCATGTCATTATATCTCTAAAGAAGACTATGGTTCTTCAAGGAGGAAGTTGTGCAAGCCCAGAACCCAAGGAAGGAGAAATCCTAGAATTGGTGAATATCCAGAACTTGTAACAGTTTATCAACACTCCATTTGATTGAGAAACAGGGAAAAGATTCATACCTTACTAACTGACACTAGTTAGTATGGTACTGGACAACATCCGTAGTTTATCTCCACGTAAGAAGGAAATCCTCGAAGTGGCCACCCGACTGTTTAGCCAGGAAGGATATGAAGGCGCTTCCATGAGGCAAATTGCCGATGAACTCGGAATCAAAACAGCCAGCCTATATAGCCACTATAACTCCAAAGAGGACATGCTTTGGGAAATAGCTGTTCGTTGTGCCAGAGAATTTCACAACCACATCCTTCCCATTTCCAAGGAGAAAACAAGCTTGGAAGAGAGGCTCCGAAAGATGGTTCGTATCCATGCTCAAGTCATTGTCCAAAACATTGATGCCTCTGCTATCTTCTTCAAAGAATGGAGACATCTTGAAAACAAAGACGGTCAACAAGGGCGCAGGTATCAATACAAGCTCTTGATTGATATTTATGAAAAGGCCTACATAGATATCTTAGAAGAAGGTATTCAACAGGGGATATTCAGAAAAGTTCCCGTTCGCTTCATGACTTTTACGCTGCTTTCCAGCATAAATTGGATTCAGAATTGGTATAAGCCAACGGGTAAAATGAGCCTTGATGAAATAGCCGCCGAGTTCGAGGAGTACATCCTTAATGGGATCAAAGCTTAAGACGTCATCGATTCATTCTTATGGCTACTTTCCATTCTCTCTTTATTCAGGAAGTAAAAAGGAGGCTCTTTGAAGAGTCCATCCCAAGGTGTAAAAAATGCCTTGACCTGTTGACAGAAGAGGAAATCTGGTTTCGTCCCAATGAGTCCTCTAATAGTGTTGGTAATCTTATTCTACACTTGTGTGGAAACGCCCGTCAGTGGATAGTAGCCGGGTTTGGAAAAGCACCTGATGTGCGAGAAAGGGGGAGTGAGTTTGAAGAAAGGGGGCCTTTGCCTACGGCCGTCTTGATTCACTTGCTGGATAGCCTTCAAACAGATCTAAATGAGGTGCTGGATGCGCTGACGGCTGAAGATTTGCTGCAAACATGGCCCGTTCAGGTTTTTGAAGAGAATGGGATTGCCATTTTGACGCATGTAGTAGAGCATTTTTCTTATCATACTGGGCAGATTACCTACTTTGTCAAAGCCAGGAAAGACCTTGATACGGCCTATTATGGAGATTTAAAGCTGGAACAATAAGCCAGCTTGCTCACTTTTCCACAATTGATTTTACTTCCAGAAGTCCACTTATTCCCATAGATTTAACCTATGGCTCAAAAGCAGTATGTACATGCTAGTTGCCCCAGATGTGGGGGAGACCTTGTGTATGAAGGGGGAAAGAAGGCACTCAAGTGCCGGAAGTGTCAGTATAAACGAGAGTTAGGCAAGGATACGGATCAGGTGGACAACCATCCGCTGACTGCTGGTATCAATTGGAGGAAGTTTGAGCGGGGAATGGGCAGGACGCTATATAGCTTTGCCTGCAAAAGTTGCAAGGCTGTTGTGGCTCATGATCATGAAGAAGCCCCAGAGGAGTGTCCATTCTGTCATAGTAGTGATTGGGGGGAATCCAAGGGGCATGAAAAAGTCATGGAACCCATGCAGATGATTCCCTTTCTCGTATCCAAAACCTCCGCCATTGGGAAACTCAAGCGCTGGATCAACCCCAAAGCCTATTTTCCCTATATCAATATCAAATGGTGGTATCCGCGTGGAATTCAGTCCATCCTAAAGCCTGAAAATGTCAAAGGAATCTACGTTCCCGTGTTTTATGCGGATATCTGGACCAGAACTACCTGGGTAGGAGAAGCGGGATTTGACTCAGTAAAGCAAGACAAAGATAAGATCGTCAAGAAGCGGGTATTTGAGAAGGTAAAGGGCTATTATGAAAATTTCTGGGATGCCCAGGAGCAGGTTGATTCAAAAGGAATTGAAAAGCACCTTATGGACATCAAGCCCTTTAACCTGAGACAAACGATCTATTTCAACGCGGATCATTTGAAGGATTGGCCGGTAGAGGTGTACCAGAGCAAAGAATTGGATATTCTTAAGAAGATTGACAAACGCCTGAATAAAAGATTGGAAAGCACAGCCAAAAGAAGGTCAAGGGGACAGGGCATGAAAGATTTAAAAATGAAATCTGAAAAGTTCCTAATCGCCTTTAGACATATTTTGGTGCCGGTTTGGATTGCGACTTATTACTATAGAGGGCACAAATATCAGTTTTTGGTCAATGGGGAATCTGGAAAAACAGCAGGGATCAAACCCCTTTCCTTCCAGCGAATTGCCATGACAATTGGGGGAACTGCTTTGCTCATGCTCCTGATTGCTTGGTTGATTTCTTAGGATTTGAAGGAAGGCCAAAACAGCAGGTCAGCAAAGTCCTTTGCCGCCTGCTTTTTGGTGGTGTGATACAAGAAATGATGCCCCCCTCTGCCGAGTGGGGTATTTTTTTAGGCTCTGTTGATTAGATGAGAAAAGGGGCAAAGGTTTAATTCAGAAGGGTTTTTTTTGAACTCCTTATAGCAAAAGAGGCTCCTCCCTTAGGGTGGAACCTTTCATATATGAACGTATGGGTAAGCTTATTTTGCTTCCTGCACAATGTAGGATCTTAGGTCCTCAACTTGCTGGTTACTCATTCTTTCTATTGGATAATGGGGCATGTAAGGACGGTGCCCTGGGACTGCGTAAGTCCCGTATCGAATGATTTGGTAAAGGGAAAAGTGCTTCTCCTTGGGAATATTTCTTAACAGCTCCTTAAAAGTCAGCTTGTTGTCATCGAGGGTATACCATGACACACCACCCTCTTTGTGGCAGTACTGGCAGCTCAACTCGTAGATATGCTTTCCCCTTTCTGGGTTGCCGGTTAATCCTTCATAGCCCTTCTCCTTATTTGGGGGCGCATCACCAAAATGGGCAGGGGATTTGAGCATGTACTTGCTTTTGAGCATGGCTCTTAGCTCCTCTGGATCAGCTGCTTCATTTCCTTCAACCAATTGACCCATTTCCTGATCGGTCAGCCCCAATTCTCCTAATTTGAAGCCAAGCGACCAAAAGTAGGCTGTAACAGCTTCTAGTTCCCAGCCCTTGAGCAGTCGTCCTTGGGCACACTCTGTGGCGCACAACTGAATGGATTCCTCCAGACTTTGGTTGGCTTTGCGAACAAGGTCTCCATATTTCTTGACGTAGTCATCGTTGTACCAGCTTTCTCGGTTCACAATCCCGTGGAAGGTAGTCGCTTGCAAAAAAGGCAGCTTATTTTTGATGGCGTAGTCCAATCGGAGTTCAGGGTCTCTCTTGGTTAAGTCTGGGTCCTCCTGAACGAGATTGTGGCAGGTGGTACACTGATAATACTTGGAAACTCTAGAGGATTTTTTTCCCTTAGGGCTGGTGGTTTGACCTGTCAGGATTATTTCTTTTCCTCGTTCTACCATTTCTGGTGTCATTTTTTTGAGGAAGTGCTTGGGTTTCTCTTCTCCCAAAGCAAAAAGTACCTCATGAATAGGAGTTTCAGCATCCCACTTTTTTAGTTTGCTTACCGGTTTGAAGGCCATCACAACGATGCAGCAAATGATGGTAAGTAAACTCCAAATCCATTTGTTTCTTAAAACCATTTTCCTCTCGCTTTGAATTTTCTACTTAGATTGAATCCCATTCGAATGCCCATGTCGCTCCATCTGGAGGTCGTTTCTGTGATGAAGATTTTTTCCTGCATCCCTTGTGAGTTGGTTAGTTCAATCTGAAAATCGTGTCCATTTGTACTAATCTCAATTCCAATGGCAGCAGAGTTGACGAATCCATCTCTCAATTGTCCCGGAAGGACATAATAATACTCTCCACTGAGGGCCAATGTTTTGGTCAACCTAAATCGCATCGCGCCTCCGATGGCAAAGACATCATTGGTTTCTTCCTCTCGGCTGTCGATAAAATTACGGTGAACCAGGGTAGGCATAATCTGGATGGACAAGCGATCGCTGATTTTACTCCCAATCATGATTTGATGGGTGTAAAAAAGTCTGTTGGTAAATTTGGAGGCGGCTATAGAATCCTGTGGCCCGAAAGCTTGGGTTCTGATAGCAGTGGAGCCTAGGTAAGTCATAGAGAAGGGTAAGCCTCCTTTTTTCTGACGAAGAATTCTTGCCTTGACATAGCCATCGTAGGTCTTTTCAAAGGTTGAGCGTCCTACTCCTAGTGTCAACCATGAGGTGGCACCATAGGCAAAACCCATGCGCATCCGGGCAACATCCAATCCAAATAGGTCTGAGATCCCGTTTTCGATGGTGCCAAATCTATGTGAAAGGATAAACTCAAATTCGCCGGCACGCTGTGTTTCTAATGAATGGCTGTTGATGATTCTGGAGCCTCTGAAGATGCCATTGACCAATTCTTTCTCTTGGGCGAAGACAAGACTCCCCATCAGAAGGAGCATCAGAATAGCTGTCTTTAATTTCATGAGGGTGGTTTATTGATGTATGTAAGTCAAGTAGTTCTTGTAGGTAAAACAACAAAAAGGGGGTAGGTGGTTTGTTCCATTAGCTCTTTTATAGCTGTCTTCCCTTATTCTTAGAGACCGTTTAGTTATCCTCTGCACCTGCGTCTATCCAAGAAATGACCTGAGAGATGGTACAATCATCCAGTTTTCTTGAAGGGGGCATCTGAGAAAATCCTCCGTTTGCCTGAAGAACGCCAGCAAGTTGGCCGGATTTGGCAACTGCCTGGACAAACACATGGGCATCTAGCCTCACACCACCAGAACGATTGTTTTGATTGTGGCAGCCTTGACAAGTAGAAGAAATCAGTGGCTGTACGAAGGCACTATAGGTAATGCTATCTGTATCGCAGCCTGAAGGGTTATTGTTCCCATTGCCATTGTTATTTTCTGTATTCATCTCCTCCATCAGGTCGTCCTTGTTGTCATAGAAACATCCCTGAAGGGCAAACAGAAGCATCAAAGCGGGAATTAACGTTTTCTTGAACATAGATATTTCTTGTTGGAATGTTGTTGTCATAAACATTCACACAATCCTGACTTCCTCCTTTACCCTAAGTTTGCCGACAGCTGCTGTCCAAGGAAGAAAGTACAAATCAGCATGAATTTTCTACTGTTATTTGACCCCAATCTACAGAATTGGTTTAGGCCTTATATGGTCAAATGATAATATCCCCATTTTTGGGGGCCTTCTGAAGGGGGAAGGTAGAAGGCAATATTTAGCAGTACATCCATCACCCTTTTTGGCGGAAAAAAGGGGAGATGAATATTGAGTTCATAGCTTAGACTACAAGCTCGTCAATAATATTCCATGATTCTTACTTGATATCCTATTGAGGAGGAAGAGATAGTTAGAAAGCTGTTGATAGGTTGGATCTGCCCACAAAAAATGATCAGCTTAGTGCAGGAGGGAATATGCCATTATGTCGTTGCGCCATGTCTGCTTACCCGATAGGGATTAAAAAAAGCCGTCCCCTCAAAGGGACGGCTGAATATGGGTCGTTCGTCATGTTTCTTTATTTCAACCAGAAGCTAGTCGTTCCAATAATTTTTCCATCATGGACGATTTCTACTGTATGTACTCCAAGGGAGAACCTATCTGAATCATCCGGAATGAAGTCCATGCATACCTCATAACTTCCAGAAGTAGCTCTATAGGAAACCTCAGATGATCTGGTGTAGGTCATGTTTTTACCTTCCTTGACGGTTGTTCCACTTTCTCTTGTAGAGGTGTAATACCTATTCCTTTTGTTTTTGAGGAACATGTATAGCTTTTTCGATCCGGATGATACAAGCTCATTGCCTTCCAAATTAAAGCATACGTTTAGCCTTTCGAGTCTATTTCGATCCAATCTTGGTATTTTGTTAACAGACTCAGCCTGAATCAGCTCTGGGCTGTTTTTCTTAATGCTGCTTACTTTGAATTTGACAGCGTTGAGGATAGGGATTTTAGGGATTTCCACCTCATTGATGTTCTTCGCATCTGCGCAGTCTAGGATCTTCTTCTGGTATCTTTCGATCTCGTTGGTTCTCGCTACAAGTAGAGAGTCCCTTGTATTTTTTTCGATGACGATGCTGTCCATGCCACGGGTAACTCTGGCAATGTCTACCACGAGGATGTCCATTTCTTTGCGATAGTCATCCAACAGTTCACCTTTTGTGTTGTCAACCTTTGTTCTCGACTCAGCGATTTTGGCTTTCAATTCATCGATCGTCTCTTGATCTAAGGAGCCCTGCTTTTCCATCTCATTTACACGGTCTTGCATCTCATTGATCTGCTCTTCATATTTCTTGATCTGCGTGTATTTTTCATCCAGCAAACCCTGAAGACTATTGATAGCTGTTCCTTGCGTCTCGGAAATGATTTCAAGTTCTAATACATTCTGATCCACCTCTGCCAGCTCTTTCTTCAATTCCTCAACCTCTTCTACTGAATTTTCAGGAATGGCGGGTTTGGAGAAATAGTTAAGCAGCAAAAAGGCAATCAGGGTAGCGATGCCGAGTGCAATGACGATGATATAATTTCTATTCACCTTTGTAGTCGTTTGTGAGAAATTGGAAAAAACTAATATAAATATACCAACGTTGTCCTACATCATTTTCTTGGATTTAGGCCAAAACATCAGAAAGACAATCTCTTACAAGCAAAAATACATCCAAATATGCATGTAGTAAGTAAGCTTTTTTAAATTTTCCTACATCCTGAATGAAACGAAAAGGGAAGGAGCGAAAAATTGGAAGATCAATAAAGACATTTCATAGGAGAATGTAGGCGAATCTATCTATGCAATTGCTCAGAAAAATGATGATCAAACTGGAATCTCATGATTTCAATACGTACCAAAAGTCGTCTGATTTCATTTCGATCTGCCAGATCATTTTTCTGATATCCTAGGAGTAAAATTTCATAAAATGCCAAGATGTCCTCAACTGCAGCATAAATCTGAGGATCGTATTTGGTGTGAAGAACATTGTGCTCTAGTTTGATGAGGGCGGTTTCTACTTCCACCATATTGGCTTCAGCAGGCTCTTTATCAGGAGGTCGCTGGGTAAAATTCATGGCAATGAGTGCTACAAGGATACATAGCCCCATCTCCGTCCAAAAACGGAATCCATTTCCTTGGGTGGATGTCTCTGATGTGTAGTTGGCCTTCATGATCTTAGTTTTGACCAAAGAAGAACAAAAAGAGTTCCACAATCCAATGGCTGGAATTTTTTTCGCTTTTAGTATGTAGCCAAAGCGTAGACGGTAGCTCTTATTCCTTTTCTCGCATTTCTGCTGCTTACGATGATTGCTTTTCCATCTGCAGAGAAAGAGGCAGAGCGAATAACCCCAGGTTTTCTAATTTGCATGACGACTTTTCCATCATTGTTCCAAACCCTGAGGCTCTGGTCGTAGGAAGCAGTCAAGATGTAATTCCCGTCAGGAGAATATTGAATCTGACTGACCCAATCTTTATGCCCACTCAGAATTTTCAGATTTTTGCCTTCAGTATTGTACACATAAGCAAAGGGTACCCTGGCAGCTACTGCAATTTGCTTCCCATCAGGTGAATAATCGACAGATTCGATTGAACTTCTTACATCAATCTCCTTCATGACTTCCCCTTGCAGGTTCCAGATCTGAAGCAATCCAGATTCTAGTCCTGCTGCAAATGTTTTACTATTAGGTGCAAAGTCAAGTGCACCTGCACCATCCGAAGATGTGTCAAATACATTGGCCAAAATCAGCTTGGCCATATTATAAAGATAGATTTTACCATTGGCTGAGCCGCAAATGAGCCATTTTCCATTAGGGGACCAGGAAAGGCTGATCAGGTTTTGTTTGGGCTCAAAGAAGGATTTGACCAAGGCGCCTTCTGCGGTCCAGATGTTGAGTTCTCCTCCCTGGGAAGCAGAGGCAATTCTTCGAGAATTGGGGGAAACTTCTAGTGATCTCACCTTGGATTTGTGGAGTAAAACAGCTTGAAGTTGTTGTCCATTGGCCCCTGAAATCCTTACGGTACTATCATCAGATGCGGTAACGACAAATTTGCCATTCGGAGAGAACATTCCTTCGTATACATCTCCTGCATGGCCCTTGATGGCGATTGGGCGAGAGTGGCGCCATCTTTCTTGCGGACATTCTTTCTTTTCGGAAGGAATGCATTGCCCATCCCTCCCAATTTCAAATACCTTATTCCAACGCTTGACAAGGGCCTTGTCTCCCATAAAATTACGGGCATGGCGGAACCTGGCTCCATCAAACAAGACTTCTCCTTTTCGATTGATGTATTGGTAGCCATTTTTGGTGCGAATAACAGCCATGGCTTCTGCTCCTTTTGGGCGCAAATCAGGGTAATCAAAGAGAATGGGATATTGATAGGTATAGGGAAGGGCTAATTCTCCTTTTTCATCAATCAAGCCCCATTTTCCATCTATCTTCACTGAGGCAAAGCCTTCCTGAAAATCTCTTGCATTGTCAAACTGGTAGGGAATTACGGCGTGGAAGTTTGTATTGATATAACCCCACTTGCCTTCTCGTTTGACAGCTGCTAAACCTCCGTGAAAGGTTCTGGCATCATCATACATCTGATCCGAAGCCATGCTCCCAAGGGTATCAACAAAGCCTACCTTCTTTCCATCAAGAATGATCGCCTTTCCTTCCCTGAAGTCAGTCACATATTGCATGACCTTCTCCTTTTTGGTAGCTGTTTGAACAGCTGTATCAACGTTTTCTGGAGTCTCAATATCCTTCTTTCTTCCTGTTCGGATGATGTCTAGGGATTCCCCGATACGTTGTTTAAGGGCTTGATTAGGCGTATTGGCTTGAAGGGAATCCAAAACCGATAGAACTTTTCCGTTTTTCTCAAAAAAGCCAGGCTCTTTTTGGGCGATCTCCTCAAATCCATTCAGCGCCAATCGAATGTTGTTATCCTGTTGGATGCCCTCTGTTTGCTGAGAAATTCCTTTTTCTAGGGAAAGGACAGCTTTTGCATAGACCGCATCTATGGAGAAGCGAGTCGTCTGCACAGGGATATTGCTGAATTGTTCGTTGGCAGCAACTATGTCCCCTGCTTCATAATCGAGCAGACCTCGGATGTAGCCTGTTTTGGATTTTACTTCTTCAGCCTTTTCCCGCGGCATTTTAGGATCGACATTGTCTGCCAGAAAGCGGTCTACTTTATTGGCGACTTCATCAAAACCAGCTTCCGCTTCTCCTCTCCTACCTTGGTTAAGTTTTACTAGGTTGAGGTTATACTCGGCAATCAAATATTCTTTGCCTGAGGAGGTTTTGCCAAAGAAAAGTGATTCTTCGTACTCCCTCTCGGCGGCATCTAAATTTCCTTCTGTCAAATAAGTGTTTCCTTTGAAGGCGTGGAAGCGCATACGCGCATCATCATTTGAGATGAAATAGTCCCTGTTTCTAAAGGACTGAACTTTATCCAAACGCGTAGGGTCAAGTGTCAAGAGAATCAATAATACAAAGGCGATTCCCAAGGTAATTCTTACCCATGATTGCATCCCCAGAGCTGGTGCTCCACTTTCGAAGATGTATTCTGATACATTTTCAGGTATGGGAATATTGGGCAGGTTTTTCGGGTACTCTCTTAGATACGCCTGCACAGTTGGATCGGTGAGTTCGTGGTTCAGGCTAAAATCCTGTACCATCTGAACAACCGAAAGGTG
This sequence comes from Bacteroidota bacterium, assembly GCA_039817415.1. Classification (GTDB taxonomy): domain Bacteria; phylum Bacteroidota; class Bacteroidia; order J057; family J057; genus JALEFZ01. The sequence continues at coordinate 128,707 of JBCBVV010000014.1, read as the reverse complement.
TTTTTGAATGCTTGGGTGTAGTTGAGCCTCTTGCACGGCCAATTGAAGTTGATGAAGGGCAGCAGCGTAGGTATGGGGTGGTGGTGTATTCTCGTGAAGGAGTTCAATGATGGTTTCCCGTGTGATTGTTAGGCTTTCTTCGTCCAACTGAGCGAGAAGAAGAGCCCTTTTCTCCTCTGGTATGATCCCATCTCTAAACCAATCCAAAGAAGCAATTCTATACAGATGAGGTGGGGTTACCAGCTCTGATTCTCCCATTTTGTTGAGGGAATTGCCGAGGGCAAGCGTTAGGTCCCAAGACAATTCGGCATAAACGGCTGTGGCACAAAGCCACTTAAACATGTCTTTTCCCGCTCCCTGATGATAATGCTCTTCCAAGCCTTCGTAGGTTGTATCGAAATATAGTTTGAGTTCTTCGATCAATTCAGGGCTATCTAAATCAGGAGGAGCTGGATATTCATTTTCGTTGATCCAGTATTTCAAAGGGGGAACATCACCCTCTGCTAATATTTGCGGTAAGAGTCCAATGGCCTTCAAGGTAGCGGGTAGAAGGGTGTATTTTTTAGATAATACCACTTCTCTATGGCCCCATGCCAGCGGAACCTTAGGTGTCATTACGATGACCCTTTTCCACTTTGACAACATACGAGTCCACGCATCCCAACCATCTGTCAAGGCGTCGAAGAAGGATTCGGCCTGACCCAAAATGATGAGTTTATGCTCAGGATATTCTGCTTGCAGTTGGTCTAAGTGGAATTCCTTTTTATACTTTTCCTTGAAGACGAGCCTAGGATCATCCTGGTAGAAGAATCGCTCCATTTCTACCCGTTGTTTGGTCAGGTCCATCATGACCTGATCGTATAGCATTGCCAGATGATCCTCCTTGTCGAGTTTTTCAATCAGGACAAGATACTTGAAGGTCCTAGCCGGGACCATGGTCGTTTCTTCGGTACTCGAAGCTGTATTTTCTGCCAACAGATGATTGGAGGCTTCCTCAAATTCTTGGGTTCTATAAAGCTGAACATCTTCCTCCTTGGCTTTGATGGACCAGAGATAGCCGACATTGTCCTCATCCTCTAATTTATAGAAGAACCGTCTTCGCCAATGCTTGTAGATTTCATATAGGACAAGGAAAGTAAGAAGAGAAACGACAATCAACAGTTTGATCAGGCCCCCGTATCGTTGGTACCATTTTGCCTGAAGGTCAGAAATATCCTCTTCGATCATTTTGCCCTCAGGAAGTTCAAAACGAGGGTTGATAACAGGTTTCCACTCTTCGTCGGTCGTACGTTTATCTGCAGGATCGATGACAACCTCTGTGATATCATGGTAAAGGCTGCCCGTCATACAGTTGAGCATCTCATTGATATCATGGGTTTTGGTCCAGCAGTTTAGCATGGCTACCCCCAATACCGCAAAGGAAATCACAATGATCCCGCTGAAGATAATATAGACGGGTCTTTGGGAGAATATATTCAACCAAAAGTTCACATTGCTCTTAGATGTTGATCCCTGGGACATGTTCTTAGTGTTGTTTTCGCAGGACTTTCATCCAGCGATTTGATCTCATTGGTGTTTTGATGAGCTTATGACAATGGGTATGGAGGATCATATTTCACCGAAAAGTTCTTTCCGGGCTTTCTCTTGATTAATACGATCAACTTCCTTTTTCAGTTTATATTCCACTACCTCCATGGGCAGCATTTTCTGTGATTTGTTGGAATAGATGATATCTGCTAGGCCGCTCAATTCGTCTGCGAAATATTCATCCACCCAACTAACGACATCTTCATAGGCTACGGGTTTGATTTCTCGTAGGATTTTAAAGACATCGGGGGTTTCGCTCATGATTTCCATGAGCTGTTTTTGGATTCGTTGGCGACGATTGGCTCCACCAAATAATTTGGATAGGCGGCTTTGTCTTTCTTCGGGATAGATCAGATTGAGGAAGATGATGAATTGTGGAAGGGCTTCATCGGCAACATTCCAAAAATCTTTGATATACCACTTGATGAGTTTGATCGTCTGGGTATCCCACTTTTCAGCTGTCAGGGTATGTTGAAATACAATGACACCTCCTCTTGATTTTTGTTGTTCAATAAGGTCTCTTCCATTCCAGTTACTCCCAGCTAGTCCATCAAATTCAATCGCACGTGCAATGCCTCGTTTGAGGTTTCTTTGCCGCATGGCCAATTCTCCTGTATAGGGCCATTCTTTGATATCATAGAAATGGACAATTCCTCTTTCTTCACCCAGTATCCTTTCCGCACTGTAGCGGATATTGGCTTCGCGGAAGCGGGTAACCAAGCTCCTATGCCTTTCTGTTCGGCTGCCGTGAATGACATAGAATTGCGGGGGGTGGGTATTGTTTTCGAGGATTTGATCACAACTATCCTGAAAGGGCTCAGCTTGACGATCTCGGTCTACCATCAGGTGTATGATGCTTCCATTGGATGAACCTTTGCGGACTGTGATTCTCCAATCTAAATCCGAGGGTGTTCCAAAAACTTTCCAAGGGAAATCATCGGCTGGCACATCACTTTGGTCCCAATAAAGGGCTCTGGTTCCTCCGCCAGCTTCTCCCGCCAGGGCAGTTTGAACTTTTATTTCTGCATCAGTAAAGGCTTTTTGGATGTTGTGCTGGTTGGACATCTGCTGATAAAAGCGTTCGGCAAACATCACAGCAGCGGCATCGTTGATCAGATTAGAAGTTGCGACCACGGCAGGAATACCTGCATCAAGCATGTTTTTTGCATGTTCTTGGGTGGTACATCCGTTCAGAAACACTAGCCGTAGGCCTTCTTGCTGAGCAAGTAAACGGGTAAATCCTTCCAGAGAAGCAAAACCTGACTCGTGCATGCTATCTTCCTCAAACATGAGTCGTAGAGAATCAGCATGACCGGCATAGTGGAACATGCGTACTTGCTTCCCATAGCGGTCGAAGACATCTATGATGTCATTGAGCGTAGCGTTTGGTCGCAGTTCGATACGGTAAGGAGGAATGATTTTATCCTCCATGGCAGCTCGGATTGCTCTTACCTCATTGACGAGATTTCTGAGATAGCGATCAGGGTCAGAGCGATCATTAGCATATGCTAAAAAAAATACGGGGTCAGCCATACGACATCAGTGGACTACCAATTTAGAGAATTTTGATCAGACTGTTGAAAAATTTGGGAAGACGGACAAAAAAAGAATTCGAGAATTCAGGAAAAATGTCTAGCTTTCTCGCACTTCAACATTTATTGTATATTTTACAAATATTCCTCAAACATGAAATTCTTCATCGATACTGCAAATCTTGACGAAATCCGTGAAGCCAATGCCATGGGTATTCTGGATGGTGTAACAACCAACCCTTCTTTGATGGCAAAAGAGGGCATCACTGATGTTCGTGGACACTACAAAGCCATATGCGACATTGTAGATGGTGATGTAAGCGCTGAGGTGATCTCAACGGATTACGAAGGAATTGTTGCTGAGGGGCGTGAATTGGTAAAGATTCACCCAAACATCACTGTGAAGATCCCTATGATCTCCGAAGGTGTGAAGGCGATGAAAACCCTTTCATCTGAAGGCATCAAAATTAATACCACCTTGATTTTTCAGCCTATTCAAGCCCTGATTGCGGCCAAAGCTGGAGCCAAGTACGTAAGCCCATTCATCGGACGTCTGGATGATATCGGACACGAAGGAATGGAATTGATCGAGCAGATCAGATTGATCTTTGATAACTATATGTTTGAAACGGAGATTTTGGCAGCTTCTGTTCGCCACAATCAGCATGTATTGAATGCAGCATTAGCGGGTGCAGATGTAGCAACTGTTCCTTTCAAGGTCATCAATGGCCTGATGAAGCATCCATTGACTGATAGCGGTTTGGCGAAGTTTTTGGCCGACCACGCCAAGACTCAGCAATAAGCATATTTTCCAATTCCTTAGCGTAGCACATGCAAGGATATTGGCTAAGACATTATACAGAAAGGAGGGTGGGCTAACTTCCCTCCTTTCTGTTTTTATTATAAATTAAAGTCATGGAACTTGTACAATCTGGGTTTATTCTTTATACCATCAGATACAAAGAATGTGTCTTTTTCTACGAAGAGGTTCTTAGGCTTCCAGTGCTCTATCGAAAGGAGATGCTCACTTGTTTTGAAATGGGAGGGAGCTATCTGATGGTAGAGGTAGATGATGAAACGGAAGAAAAAATACCTACCCCTGTGAAAAGGGATAGAACTTGCCTTCGTTTCAATGTTCAGGATGTCAAGCAAGCTTGTGAATTATTGGATGCCCATGGGATTGCATATTCCTATGGAGAATATGACTGGGGAACCATCGCCAAATTCCGTGATCCTGATGGGAATTTGATCGGTTTTCGTTCTGCGAAGGAACATGAGGAAGACAAGGGATAAGAAAGTATCTATTTACCCGATTGAGCGAAATGGTCCATCAATTCCTTTTTGTAGCTGGTAGAGACTTGAATCTCCGAACCATCATCCATTCTGACTTGTCCTGCCTTTCCACGAATGTAGCCAATCACATATTCCAGGTTGATGACATGAGCGCGGTGTACACGCATAAAGCCCGCCTCCCCTAAAATCTCCTCGAAGTGCTTCAAGGGCCTACAAATCATTTTCTTTTTACCCTCTTTCAGGAAGATATCTGTGAAGTTCCCATTGGCTTGACAGCGAATGATTTCCTTCATTTTGATCACCTCAAAGCCTTCCATCACAGGCAGCACCACTTTGCGGGATTGTTGCTGCATGGTTCGGAGATTTTCTACCAATATTCTTGTGTGAAAGGCCTGTTGGTTCTTCTTGATGTTATCAGCCACCTTGTCAATGGCAGCGATGAGTTCATCTACATCCACCGGTTTGAGTAAGTAATAAGCCGCAGATTGATTCAAGGCTTTTAGTGCATATTGAGAATAGGCCGTTACAAAGATGGTTTCAAAACTGATGTCCTCTACTTGTTCCAATAGGTCAAAGGCATTGCCATAGGGCATTTCTACATCAAGGAAGATCAAATCAGGCTTGTGCTTCGAAATGGCTGCCAAGCCCGCTTTTACCCCATCAGCTTCTCCCAATACATTTACCTGCGGGCAATAGCGCTCCAGATACGTTCTGAGGGTTTCTCGGCTAATGGCTTCGTCATCTATGATCAGGGCTTTAAGTGCTTGCATGCTTGTGTATTAATCTTGTTCCTCACGAATTCTAAGGGGCATCAGAATGGTCACACGTGTTCCGGTATGTTCTTCCTCTGGATATACATCGTCAATGTCTACACTCAATTCAGCTTTGTATAATTCGTTGATGATGCCTACTCGTTGGGCCGTATTTTTTAATCCGGTGGATTTATGCGTTTTCTGGTTTCTTGTCTTGAATTCTGAGGACTTTTGCCTACCAATTCCATTGTCTTCCACCACAACCTTCAACCGATCCCCCTCCTGAAGTAAGTCGATTTGAAGAAAGCCTTTCTCCGGTTTGTACCTCAGCCCGTGCCAAATGGCATTTTCGATATAGGGCTGAACCAGCATGGGGGGAATTTCGGTTACCTCTTGCTTGATCTCCGGGTCGATGTTGAGTTCGTAGTCAAATTTATCTCCAAATCTGAAGTGTTCTAGCTTGACATATAATTTTAAGACCTCCAATTCTGTGGAAAGGGCAACGAAATCCTGCTGGGAATGGTCCAAGACTGTACGCATCAAGCGTGAAAAGTCGGATAGGTATTTGTTGGCGGTTCGGTCGTCGTGTCTGGCGATGAAGCCATTGATCGAATTCAGGGAATTAAAAATAAAGTGGGGATTCATCTGCGATCGCAGAGACTTGAGAGCCAGTAATTGATTGGATCGCCTTCTAGCTCGATTGGACCTGACAACAGCAAAGGCTGATACCGAAACGACCAATAAGACTGCGGCCAACAACCACAGAATTCTTTGTTGGAAGCCAACCCTTTCTTCGAGTACTTTACTTTGTGCTTCTCGAAGTTCGGATTCCCTTTGAAGATCGGCTATTTTTCTGTCCTTTTGATCCAGAACCTCATCTTTCAGGAGGGCCTTTTTGGTTTGGATCTGGGTAGTAAGAAGTAAGCTATCCTTTATACCGGTAGCCTTTTTATGATGGAAAATGGCATCCTTGTAGCGGCCTGCCCGTTCGTAGCTTGCGGCAAGCAATTCATGTGCTTCGGCCTGTGCATCCAATTCTCCTGATTTTTCAACTAGGTTTAAACTTCCCTGAAGGTTGCGAATGGCTTGGCCTACATCATCTTTTTGGAGGTAGAGGCTCGAAATTTTATTGATCTGCTTGATTTCTCCCTTGACATCATTTGCATTTCGGCGATTCACTAGGGAGTTCTGTTCTAACTGAATCACTTCATCCAGGAAGTTGTCATCAATAGCAGAGTCAGATCCATAAGTAGTGGCAATTTGCTCATAGGTTCTGGCTACGAGGGTATCATCTCCTATTTCTTTGGCTACTTCATTGGCCTCTTCAAATCTTTGTCTTGCTCGGATAGGATCATCTTGTGCCTGATAGTTTCTGGCTTGGTTCTCCAGAGAATTGTAATATCCTCTTTGGTCGCTAGTTTTTTGGGTCAGGTTAATGGCAGATTGGAAATGAGAATCTGCTTCATTTGTTCTACCTTGAGCAGAAAGGCACTGGCCCAGAAGATTTTCAGCCTCGATTTGCCTTGTTACGTCTTGACGATCTCGACTCCCTTGAAGGTAATATCTCAGGTACTCTTCTGCCCGGATAGAATCCCCTACTTGTTGGTAGGCTAGACCCATACTTTCCCAAAGATTCAAGGGATCTACATAATTGGCTGGTCTTCTGCTTGAACTCCCTGAGAAATAGGAATTGTTTTTTCTTGTTTGAGCAGTGTTGCTTTGGCGGAGGGCCTCTGCCTTTTTGAACGCTTCCACTGCGGAGGGGTATCTTTTAAGCTTCATGTAAATCTGGCCAAGAAGAAAATATGCCTGCTGTTCTTCTGCTGGGTCTTTGGCATTGCCGTATAGTGAAATGCCAAAATACCTCTCCAACAAGTCAATGGCTTCCTCTGGACTCGCATTTGACTTACGCTCCGCTTCATTTAAGAGCTCTTTGGAAGATAGTTGAGAGAACTTTGAGCGGTTCTTGCTCTTCTTCGTCTCTAGCAATCCATCCTCAACCTCTGATTCAATGGCTTCGGTTTTCGCCGCCTTCTTCTGCTTACTTGAGGCAGAACTGGGCTTTACCTTGGCCGACTGAGCAAAGCTTCCAAGCGATAAAAATAGGAGCAAACAATATGTTAATGCCTTCTTCACGATCATAACATACGTATCCCAACGAAAAAAGTAAAACGCCCCATCCAGTTGTCAGTCTATTTCACCCTCTAAAGAGAGGGGTTCATCCATTCGGTTGATTTTTTCATCAAGTGAGATGACGCATTCACGGAGTAGCCATTTTTATCAAACTTTTTTCCTCCCAATTTCCTCCCAATTTCCTCTCAATCAATCAACCATTTCACAGAGAAATCATGAGAAAAACCCTATCGTTTATCGCCGTTTTGATCCCCATTGCTTGTGGGGTATTCTTGATCAATAAATTGTTCTGGGGCCAGGTTATGGCCAGTAATCAAGATGAACTATCATCCTCTTTTACCATTGGGATGGACAAGCCTGAGCCATTGGAAATGACAGCGGAGTATGGAGCTACTGTTCAAATTGCTCTATTGCTCGATATCAGTGGGAGTATGAATGGCCTTATTGACCAGGCCAAAGGAAGATTATGGGATATCGTAAATGAGATGTCTAGTGCAAGAATCAATGACAAAGCTACTCAACTAGAAATTGCCCTTTATATCTATGGATCTCCTACTCTTGGAATAGAAAGAGGATATACACGTCAGGTAACTCCCTTTACAACAGACCTAGACTTGATTTCGGAGGAACTATTCAATCTTGGAACTTCTGGAGGGGATGAGTTTTGTGGGTATGTGATCCAAGAGGCCACTCAGCAGCTTCGTTGGACAAATGCACCCAATGACCTGAGGATGATCTTTATCGCAGGTAATGAAGAGTTCACCCAAGGTTCTGTCAATTATGTGGCTAGTGTAGGCCAAGCTGTAGAACAAGGCATCGTCGTGAATACCATCTTCTGTGGGGATATTGTAAGAGGCCGTCAAATTGGATGGGAGAATGGCGCCAAGATTGGATTAGGCGAATACATGAATATCAACCACAACGATGCGGTTACGCATATTTCTACTCCTTACGACCTTCAAATTCAGACCCTGAATCAAAGCCTGAACCACACCTATGTATGCTATGGTGAGGAAGGAAAATTGAAGCAGGAACGCCAGATGGCCCAAGATGCAAATGCCAGTACTTTTGGTTCAGCCAATGTTGTAAAACGTGCCAAATCAAAGGCTTCTTCTTCTTATTCAAATGAGTCTTGGGACCTATTGGATGGATTTAGTACGGGGACGATATCCTATGAGGATTTGGACCGTTCCACCTTGCCAGACTCTGTAAGCGCACTGAATGAGAAAGAGTTTAAAGAATTTGTGGACGAAAAGGCTGAAGATCGCGAAAGGCTGAAAAAGGAAATCAACGATCTGTACAAAAAACGTCAAGCTTTTGTAGAGGCTGAGCGTAAGAAAGTCAACAAAGAGGCTCAGTTGGATGATGCCATGTTGGATGCCATTCGCAAGCAAGGAAGTGCAAAAGGCATGACCTTCAAAAAGAAATAAAAGATCTTCACGCGGTCTTTTGGGAGAAGAACTCCCTGATGATACCTCGGGTCCTTCACATATATTTTTCCAATTTTACAAGGTGCGATAGTGGAGAAAGTGAAGGACCTGATTTTTTTTAGCCAGCTTTCCTTCCAACCCATTAACTCACAATCATGACCATTAGCATAATTAGAAAAACAGCCTGGATATTTCTTGCTGGATTTGTTCTCATGTTTGGATTCAGACTTTGGTATGGCTTTACCCTCACCCTTCCTGATAATTTTGCGCCTCAATCGCAGAACTTCTTCAATAGTCTCGTTCAGAACAGAAACTTTGCGACCAAACGCTACAAGGTAAACTCCAGCCTTAGTGGAGAATCTATCCCCTCCGAAATGAGTCAGAAGTATGAGAAAGTGGCTCATGTGGGAGCGCGCTCCTCCACTTTTGACAAAACCGAGCAGAACTTACGTAAGGTATTGGAAAGCCATGAGGTGGTTATTCAATTTGAGCAGAAAAGAGGGAATGCGGGGAATCAACAGCTCAATCTTACCTTGGGGGTCCACCCCGACAAATTTGATCAAGTCTACCAATTGTTGATCACTCAATTTGGGAAGGTAACCCAAAAGGACATCACCAAAAAAGATAAGACGAATGAGTACAGCCAGCTTCAGAGTCAAAAGGCATCCTTGATGAAGTATCTCCTTTCCTTGAAAGAATTAAAGTCAAAAGGAGGGAATATTGAGGAGTATATCCAACTGGAAAATAAAATTCTTCAGGTAGAAGAACAGCTTCAACAATTGGGGGTGCAGTTGGGGAACTTTGATGCGGAACACGAATTTTGCACCATCATGTATAGCCTTGCGGAGTATCAGAAAACGGAGGTGAGCCTCATGCACCGGATCAAGGTGGCCTTGGAATGGACGATTGGTAAATATTTGATGTTAAGTCTGGTATTTGCCCTGTTAGCAGGGGCGTTAAGTGGGGTTACTTATATGATCCGCTCGCTAAAGTCAGGCAAATCGACCTAAGCCAACACACAGTTCTCATGAGGGTGGTTCGGTCAGGCCGAGCTGCCTTTTTTGTCTCTTACAATTGTGGAAGTCGATTATGTTCATCGGGGAAAACAACGGTCGGCTGGTAGGTGGAGGCTTCTTCCTCACTCATCCAACTGTAGCTAATCACAATGATGAGGTCTCCAACGGCTACTTTTCTGGCCGCAGGTCCATTGAGGCATATTACCCCAGAGTCCTTTTCTCCAACAATGGTGTAGGTCTCAAAACGCTCGCCATTGTTGATGTTGACGATTTGAACGCGCTCTCCAGGCAATAGGTCTGCAGCCTTCATGAGCGTCTCGTCTATGGTGATGCTTCCCATGTAATTGAGCTCTGCCTGGGTAACCTTTACCCGATGGAGCTTGCTTTTAAAGATGTTTACCAGCATAGGCAACTTGAATATCTATCTGCAATTTTGATTGAATCTAAGGCTTCTTTGCTTCCCTTTCGGGAAGTCTTATATCGTAGCCTTACATCTTAAGTTCGCAAGGAAAGATGAATTAGACATGATCTTCCCTCACTTAATCTGCTGGACTTAATCATCGGAAAATTGGAAAGAAATCTGTATTTTCTTTTGTCCTAACTAACGTTAGCCCCTAGTGAAGGAAGGCTGCCATCCCTTCATCGGACACGTTGAATTCTACATGCTGGTGAAAAGTCGTAGCCAATTCAAGGCCAGTAAAGTCAGCCGATACCGGTACCATTCTATGCCCTCTATCTACCAAGACTGCCGTTCTGATACTGGAAGGCGCAGCTTGGAGGATGATCGTAACAACATGTAGCATGGTATTCCCAGTGTATAGGACATCATCCACTACCAAAACAGGTTTGTTACGAAGATCTTCTAGGTCGAGGGGTACCTCAATGCCGATGCCATTGGGATCGCTTTCTCTGTCAAGGTGGGCATTAACCAAGGTTAGGTTCAAAGGACTGATCTGAGCCAAATGCTCGGAAAGCTTTTGAGACAAGGCGCCCCCACGCTCATCTATCCCCATAATCAACAGTTCTTCTTCCTGGTAATGGCTCTCATATATTTCAAAAGCCATTCTGCGAAGACGCTGTTGGATGGACTGATCCTTTAAAATTTGGATTTTAGTCATGCGACAATCGGATATGAATAAAGAGCAAAGGTAGGAAATAAGGTGGATAAACTCATAGATCAAGCAATCTTGAGCCTGTCTTGCTAGGTCTCGACTATTCCCCTAACTTGCCAGCTGTATGAAACGAGAACTGCCTTCGATCAGCAACAGACAGATTGGATACCTCGGAATAGGCACCTACGTCATTTTGGGGGTCTTGTCCATTGTCTTCTATAAGGAGAGAATCATCTTTTTAGATGCTGCTTACTATCTCTTTCATTTAATCAAAGATAGCTTCTTCAACATAGAGCACAATCGCTGGCCAACGATCTTTACCCAACTTTTCCCCTTAGCTGCCAGGAAGCTGAACGCACCGCTGAATGTAGTCATGATAAGCTATTCCTTTGGGTTCATCGCTTACTTCGGCTTTATATTTTACCTCTGTTTGGTTCGTTTAAAGCAGCCTGTATGGGCATTGATCCTGGTTCTGTTCAATGTCCTCATGGTGGCAGACACCTTCTATTGGATACAATCGGAGTTCCCAACCGGAATAGCCTTTGCCATCCTGTATTTTGCGATGATTACGCGCTATCCTGATGGCGAAACCGTTCCACGTTGGGTGTGGATGCTGATGTTTCCGATGCTATTGACTTCGGTATTCTTTCACCCTCTCATGGTACTGGTGATTGGATTTGGAGCAGCCTTTTTACTGATTCATCATTGGGAGGACAAGCAAATTCGAAGGGTATTAATTGAGACCATGATAGGAATCCCCCTTTTCTACCTGATGAAAAGTATATTTTTTACCTCTCCCTATGAAGCCCAAAACATGCAGATGCTGGGCAACTTCCAAAAATACTGGCCGAACTACCTCGCCCTTCCCTCCAATAAAGAATACCTATCCTATCTGATCAAGGATTTCTATCTATTGGTTCCTTTGCTGATTTGGGTTGTCGTTCATTATATCAGGAAAAAGAGTTGGTTGAAGTTAGCACTGCTTGTTGTGGGGGTATTGGGTTACCAGATGTTGGTCAATATTTCCTATGCGGAAACCAAGTTTCAGTTTCACTTGGAAAACCAATCCTTGCCGGTAAGTTTCTTCTTGTTGTTGGCTTGGTGTACAGACGTCCTTCCAACGTTAAAGCAGCGCTTTTCTATGATATCGTTGGCGGTGGTGCTTGCCGTTCAATGTGGACACATTACCCTGAGCCATCAGAAATTTACAAAAAGGCTGAACTGGGAAAGGAAATTTATGGCTGACACATCAAACCAGGTTCCTTCCAAAATCATTTTAAGAGAAACAGAATACCATAGGGAGCAATTGATCATGACATGGGCGACCTCATTTGAGATGTGGTTATTGTCTACTGTAGAAACAGGAGAAACGCGCTCTCTTATGGTGGAGGACAATCCTGATGGGCAAGCTTGGGCGAGAACAGATCAATACCGATTCATTACCAAGTGGGAAACCTTTGCCTACAAAGACCTACCTGAACGCTATTTTAAGCTAAATGAGACAGGAATTTATGTGTTGGTAGAACCTGAAGAAAAAAAGGAATAACTATTCTACCGGGCTATATACCCATCTCCCTGGCATACCGATAACTCCTGGCAATGAGCGAACCAAAAGGCTGCCAGTCATCAGGCTAAAGAAATTCCAGACGGAAGCCATGTGCCAAGCGCCCTTAAAATTTTTTCCTGTACTTAGCTTCTCTCTTCGTTGTGCTAGGCTGGAAGAGACTTTCAAGAGGGAGGGAAGGGAATAGCCTGGATCATCTTGAAACCTGCGGGTTTTCTCCATGGCTTCTCGGATGATGTCCCCATCTACTTTTTTGAAATACACCCATCTATCCATTTGAAAAGTGCCCGCTCTGTTTAATGGTGCAATGCCAAAGGCAATGAAGAGATGATTGAAGAGGGAGTAGAAGCATATGGTTTCTATTAACCAAGTGGTTGTTCCTGGATTCTGGGCGAGAAAGGCTGCTCCAGCAAAGAGGCCAATCTGAAACAATAGACTCACAAATAAGCCCAATCCATGACTGCCTGTATTCAAGGCACCATGACGACGCGCCAAGAGGAGATCTGAGACGGGTTTTTCCCACTTGTCGTCCCAAAAAGCAGGCATGATGATGGTTTCCTGCCCCGGAATACCACTAATCCCTCCCGTAAATCCCTTGTCATCCGTTTTGAGGTAAAGCGTTAGTCTTCCTCTATTAGATTCATGCCTGACTTCAAAGGGAGAAAGAAGTCTGGCTAGATATTGCCGAAAGCCTGTCAGCAGTAACATCCAAATGATCATGCCTCCCAAGGCCGCGAGAATTCCTTTCCATGCGGCGAGGAATAGTAGACCATAGCCGAATAAGCTCATGAAAAGAATCATGATGACATTTGCTCTGATCCAGTTCCATATCCAGCTCATGCTAGTTTCAAGGGTACGGCTATTGCGTTCTGCAATTCTGTAACCCCCAATGAATTCAAAGGGGAGCTGAATCAGGGTATAGTACAGCAGGAATAGGGGCCATGCATACCACTCTTCCCAGGGGCCAATTTGTCCGGTATACAAACCTCCTATGATGCCTCCTAGGAGAAGGGTGAGGATGATTTGATTGACAATACTTGTGCGTAGCCTCGCCTGAAGGTATTTCATGTCTTAGTCAGCTAAAATCGATCTAGAAGGGGAATTTAGCCAAAATTATCATTTTGCTAGGTAAAAGATCATACAGGCTGGAGATTTGCACAAAATGGAATTGGCAATATCTCTGAAATATCCTTTCCCTAAATCTTGCATCCCAAAACCACCTTTTCGTATTTTGCCAAAATGAATGTGCTTTTACTTGGAAGCGGCGGCCGAGAACACGCGCTTGCCTGGAAACTTACCCAATCTCCTCTGTGTAGCCAGTTGTTTATCGCACCTGGAAATGCAGGAACAGCTCAAGTGGGAATCAATTTACCCATCGGAGTTTCTGACTTTGCCGCACAGGAAGAAGCCATCAAAACCCACGGAATAGAATTGGTCATTGCTGGACCTGAGCAGCCATTGGTTGATGGAGTATATGATTATTTCAAGGAAAAGGGAATCCCCGTCATAGGGCCTTCTAAGGCTGCTGCAGAACTGGAAGGTAGCAAAGACTATTCGAAGAAGTTCATGCAGAAGTACGGTATACCCACCGCTGCTTATGGAACTTTTGAAAAAGGGCAGGAGGAGGAAGCCTTTGCCTTTATAGATCAGCAGGCGCTTCCAGTAGTCGTAAAAGCGAGTGGCTTAGCTGCAGGAAAAGGGGTGTTGATCTGCGAGACCCATGAGGAGGCCAAAGAGGGGGTGAAAGGTATGCTAAGCGGAGAATCCTTTGGTGATGCTGGATCAAAGGTCGTGATTGAGGAATTCTTGAAAGGAATAGAAATCTCCATCTTCGTCTTGACGGATGGGAAAGACTATGTGCTTTTGCCCTCTGCCAAGGATTACAAAAGAATTGGCGAAGGAGATACTGGTCTGAATACCGGAGGAATGGGAGCTGTTTCACCCGTTCCCTTTGCCGATGAGGCCTTTTTGAAGGAAGTAGAAGATATGATTGTGAAGCCTACCCTACATGGCATACAGCAGGAAAATCTCGATTACAAAGGCTTTATCTTCATTGGGCTCATGGTCATGGATGGAAAAGCCAGTGTGCTCGAATACAATGTGCGGATGGGAGACCCTGAAACAGAAGTTGTCATTCCAAGGCTAGAAAATGACCTAATGGAATTGATGCTGGCTACAAGAGATGCTAAATTGAGCGAACACCAAGTAAGCTTCAACGAGGAATTCTGTACAACCGTTATGATGGTGAGTGGAGGATATCCACAAGCCTATGAGAAAGGGAAATTGATGAGGGGAATGGATCAGGTTGAAGGATCCATCCTGTTTTACGCTGGGGCGAAGTTGGATGGAGAACAGGTGGTTACCAATGGAGGACGTGTGATTGCCGTTTCCTCATTTGGTTCGTCTATTGAAGAAGCCGTTAGAACTTCTCTTTCACAAGCCAGTAAGATCGAATTCGAAGGAAAATACTATCGGACAGACATTGGGCAAGACCTGATGTAAATGCTGTCTAACAAAAATAAGCATGAACAAAATTAGCCTAATCCTAGTACCTATTCTTTTTTTGGGGGTATCCTGTATCCCTGAAAAGGAAAGTACTAGCATAGAACCCGCCTTGGGAATGTGGCATGTCAGCCTCAATTCTGAGGATCGCCCTTCCTTACCCTTTACCGCCGAACTGAAAAGGGTCGATGGCAAATACAACTTCGTGATCCATAACGCGAATGAGAACATCATCGTTAAGGACATCAATCATTCTGGGAAAGCTCTCCAAATGAGTATGCCAGTATTTGAATCTGTATTTGAGGGCAAACTGATTGACTCAGCCAGATGGGAAGGGATGTGGAGAGATCCTTCCAGAGGAGATGACTACAGCATTCCCTTTGTAGCGGTGCAGGGCAAAAGAGCAAGGTTTGGTACGTACTCTTCGGAGATCAAATTGGATACGATGTACGAAGTTGCCTTTAGCCAGGGTACAAATGATGAGTATCCAGCCATTGGGTATTTCTACCAAAACGGTGCGAAGGTTTCAGGCACATTCAGGACGGAAACAGGTGATTACAGGTTTCTTGAAGGTGGATTGAACGGAAATAAAATGGAGTTGTCCGCTTTTGATGGCTCACATGCCTTTTTGTTTGATGCTGAAGTGAAAAAAGATGGTACGTTAGAAGGCACCTTTTATTCTGGTAACCATTGGAAGGAGCCTTGGGTCGGAAAACCTAATACTGAAGTCAAATTAACTGATCCCGAACAATTGACCTATCTCAAGGAAGGCTATACAGGAATTGAGTTTTCATTTCCCGACAAGAATGGAAAAATGATTACCTATCCTACCGACTCGATGTTTCAAGGCAAGGCGGTTATTATTCAAATCTTGGGTTCATGGTGTCCAAACTGTATGGATGAGACCTCCTTATTTGCCCGCTGGTATAAGCAATATCATGGGGAAGGCTTAGAAATCATTGGACTTGCCTTCGAGCGCCAAAAACTTCCAGAAAGAGCTTTCGCTGCCATAGATAAAATGAAAAAATCTCTGGATGTCGATTACCCTATTGTCTTGGCTTCTAATACCACCAACAAAAAGACAGCTTCTGAGAAGCTACCTATGTTAAGTCGAGTGATCTCCTATCCTACTTCTATTTTTATTGACAAGGGTGGAAATATTAGAACCATTCATACTGGTTTCAATGGCCCTGCTACAGGTAGACTGTACGATGAGTTCGTTAATACCAATGAGCAACTCATTCGCCAGATGTTAGCAGAATAAGTGTCGATAGGGATTAAGAGACGGTTCAAGATTTATACTTCTTGTTTACGGTTGCCTTTCAAGAACCTGCTTGTAAACTAAACATGATACACCTAAACAGTCTCTAAATAAACTTTGCCTTTCTGGCAGAGATGATTTCTGTGTTCATGCCCACCCAGTGGAGGTTCCCGCTATATCTGCCATGCTCCATTTTGACACAGCGATCAACAATAGAGACAAGCCCATGTTCTCTTGCCGCCTGAGCCGCTTCGAGGTTGATGATCTTCAACTGCTGCCAAACTGCCTTAGCCCCAATGGCGATGGCATCTTCCACAATGGAAGGTACCTCTGCGGGTTTACGAAATATGTCTACTATATCTACGGGGAAAGAGATGCTTTTCAAATCAGGATAAGCCTTTTCTCCTAGTATTTCTGTGGCCCTTGGGTTCACCGGAATGACTCTGTATCCTTCTGATTTTAAATAAGAGGCTACAAAATGGCTAGGTCGATGAGGTTTATCAGAAAGACCTACCATGGCAATGACCTTGCTGTTTAGAAGAAGGTTTCTGATAGCTTTTGGATTTTGATAGTGCGCTCTTTCCTCTGCGTTGAGTTCGGTATTCAAACTTATATCGCTACTAATGCTCGGTCCAGATCCCATAATAAATCTTCTGTTGTTTCCATTCCTACTGACAAACGTATCATTTCTGGTGCGACTCCTCCATGGAGAAGTTCTTCTTCTGACATTTGGCTGTGCGTCGTGGAGGCTGGGTGAATGACCAAGCTCCTTGCATCTCCTATGTTGGCTAGGTGGGAGAAGAGTTCTAGTTGTTCAATGAAATCTTTTCCAGCCTGTCTGGCATCACCATTTGTTTGGAGACCAAAGGAAAAGACAGCACCTGGACCTTTGGGGGTATACACCTTGGCGCGTTCATGCCATGGACTATCTTCCAGACCAGCATAATGTACCCAAGCTACCTTAGGATGATCCTTTAAGAAGGAGGAAATAGCCTTTGCATTGGCCAGGTGTCGATCCATTCTGATAGAAAGTGTCTCTAAGCCCTGAATCAATTGAAAGGCATTAAAAGGAGAAAGACATCCGCCTGTATCCCGCATGGTTTCTACTCTAGCCTTCATCAAAAAAGCATAATGCCCAAAGGTCTCGTAAAACTTTAGGTTGTGATAGGCTGGTGAAGGATCAGCGATGGTTGAGAAATGGCTATAATCAAATTCACCAGATTCTGTGATCACTCCTCCTATACTATTTCCATGTCCTCCTATGAATTTTGTCGCAGAGTGCAGCACAATATCAGCTCCATGTGCAATGGGTTGGCATAAATAAGGGGAGGCCATGGTATTGTCCACAATAAGGGGAATGCGATTCTCGTGGGCAAGGTCAGCTAGGGTCTTGATGTCGAGTATGCTTCCTTTGGGATTGCCAATGGTTTCCCCATATAAGGCTCTCGTTTTTTCGTTGATAGCTTCCTTCCATGCATCGATATCATCAGGATCTACAAAGTGAGCCTTTACGCCCATTTTTCTCATGGTATGCTCCAGTTGAGTATGTGTACCTCCATAGAGATGGGAGGAAGCAACTATCTCATCACCTGGCTGGAAAAGCGTCATGAAGGTGATAAACTGGGCAGCCATTCCACTGGCAGTCGCCACGGCACCGGTAGCATTTTCTAGGGAAGCAATCCTTTCTTCAAATACCGCTGTAGTTGGATTGTTGATACGGGAGTATATGTTGCCGTATTGCTTCAGCTCAAACAATTGAGCGGCATAATCGGTGCTGTCAAAGACGTAGGAGGTGGTTTGGTATATCGGAACAGCCCTTGCTCCAGTTACTGCATCTGGAATATGTCCTGCATGCAGCATACGGGTTTCGAACCCGAATTTTCTTCTTTCTGCCATGTATGATACTAGCGGTTTACGGTTGATGGTGTGAAGTTATCCGTATTCAGCGCAGATGCAATGTCATCCAGCATACTTTATCCAAAAAATGACACGTTTGCTCATTCTTACCCTTCTATGATTAAACGAAGGCGATTAATCCCCGTCCAAAAGACATACAAAACAGAAAAAGACAATAACGATGAAAGTAAAATTTTTGATTGTAGCCCTAGCATTTTTCGGATTTGGAATGTCTGCCTTTGCTCAGACTGCCACACCTAAAGTAACTGGACGTCAAATCCATCAGACCAAAAGAATCAAGCAAGGAGTCAGATCAGGCGAACTAACCAAGAAGGAGACGGTTCGACTTTCGGCTCAGCAAGCGCGTATTCACGCTACCAAAAGAAGAGCGAAAGCAGATGGGGTCGTAACTCCTGCCGAAAGAGCCACGATCCGCCGTAAGCAAAAGCGCGCCAACAAGAATATTTATATCCAGAAAAACGATCGCCAGAATCGCTGGTAAGTGAACATAGTAACTGTATCAGAATGGCCAGTCCATTTTGGATACCCTAGAAATACACAACTTTAGCCTTTTTTGCCAGACTTCAACCGGGGCGCTTCTTCGTGAAGCGCCCTTTCCTTATTTTGGGGCATGGCTTATGAATGGTTTCCCCTCGAACAAAAATATACCCAGCAAGCGAAGGAGGGTAAAATCGCGGAATTCAAGATCGGGAAAAAGGGGTATTGCCTTAGCTATCACAAAGAAAAGTGGTACGCTTTTGATGCCAAATGCCCGCACGCAAATGGTCCTTTAGGAGATGGATGGATCGATGAGAACGACTGTGTGATCTGTCCATGGCATAGATATGCCTTCGATCTGAAGACAGGACAAGCCGAACGTGGAGGCTATTATATTGAGGTCTATCCTGTGAGAGAGAAGGACGGAGTGATCCAAATTGGCTTCAAAAAAAAGCAAAGAGGCTGGTTTTGGTAGAATCGGTCAAAAATCACGATAAAAAAATCCTATCAAAAACTACATCCCTGCGCCATTGATACAAAGGGCCCTTTTGACAAAATTGATCTAGTAATTTTTGAGAATTTTCGTCTTTTGGCAATATTTTCTCCTGAAAATACATTTCTATTTCTCCATTTTCGACAGCAAAGCCCAATTTCTTACTTATCCCATTTTACAATATCTCTAAAGTTTTTTCGCCTTCGATAAATTGATGTCGAGGGATTATCCATTCAGTGTATATTTGTTTAAAACCTGTTGAAATGGAGAAATTCGATTTAAAACTCATCCGCGTTCTATTGCTACCTTGCTCATTCGGACTCATTCTTTACTACTTCTTTCCAGCCCTGCTGTTTGTGCCCTTTATGGTCATGCTTGGGGTTTTGATGAAGCGCTCTGCTTCTCCTTCGGATGAAGTACTCATAGGTAGCACGGAATAATCTTTATGCAATACGAATCGGGCTTCCCAGTGGGAAGCCCTTTTATATGAGAGAGTTACATTAATACCACATTATTTCTTGATGGATTCCTCTTCTGAGAGTTTGAACTTATCGAGAAAGGCGTTGACTCTTTCCTGTGCATTCTTCCTGACATCCAGCCAGAAGAGGTTCAAATCACCAATATGATAGTTGGAGGTCGTGATCAGGGCGGATGGTTTGCTCACCCAAAGGATGCCATTATGTGCTTGAGCATCTACTTTTTGTTCCTCAATCTTCTTGTAAGAAGGTCCTACAAAACCTTTGTGTTGAGAAGAAGGGGCATAGCTTCCATCTGCTTTCCAGTTAATGGGATTCACCACAACGGCATTGTCATAGAAGCCATCATATTTTTTGTTTGGCTCCTTTCCTTTCTGCCAACTACACCATCCTACAACACATCCAATGGAGGAGGGTTCGTTACATACAGGAATACTCTTGAATGTATCTTGTGGAAAAGGCCATCCTATCAGGTACCCACAAACCAGCTTATCCTGTAATTCCTTGCCGTCAAAAAACTCCTTGACTAGGCGAATGCCATGAACCGTTCCTTGGCTATGAGAAGCTATGATAATAGGGCGTCCTTGGTTTTCGTGGGCTAGATAATGTTCAAAGGCTCTTTTTACGTCTCCATAGGCAACTTCAAGTGCCTGGGCCATAGACCTTTTATCCTCAGTGTAAAATCCTCCCAAAGCCATCTGACGATATCTGGGTGAATAAATCCTACCCGAACGATTGAAAATGGAAGCCTGATGCTTAATGGCAAAGGATTCAGTCTTTTTGTTCAGGTCTTCATCCTCGACAGAAGCATTCCAAGTTTTCCCACCCATCAAAGTTGTGGGGTGAATAAAGAATACATCTGCTTTGGCATGCTCAGTAGGCAGGGCACCTTGAAGATCTACCTCTTTCGAAGGAATCGTATCTGAATATTCTACTTTTTCAGGATGGGCTGCCCAGTTGCTGATGTCTGTGTAGACTGGTGCTAAAGGGATATTGGTGGTGTCAAACCCAATTTTAGGAGGTGCAACATCACTACATCCTGAAAGATATAGGAGGATGGAAAAGAGAACAGGAAAAAGATATGGTCTCATTTTTATGCTGAAGTGTTTGCTTTAGAAGTTAACCATACAACGGTAAAAATTCCGCTTTGGATGGTTGTATATGAAAAAAATGATGAATTGGTCGCATTTGAACAAACTTTGAAGATTGTGAAGTCTTACATATGCTAAGATTCTCATTTATGTTAAGGTTGAAAGGGTCCTTTTCCACCTTGGGAATTGTTTCTCATTGTCGTAGATTCGTATTTCTGGTGAATTGGGGGAATTTGACTGGAAAGACATTTGAAGGCTGATTTCCCCTGCCAAGAGACGACTACGACCAAACTTCAATATTTTTGCCTTCGCATCCATGACCCAATTTATCCTCCAATCCTGGTTCGACTTTTCCAACACCACTGAAAGAACGTGGGAGATGTACTCCGTCTTCCTGGTGATTGGGTTAAGTGTATTGGGAGGATTGTGGCGTTTAGGTATATGGATATACAAAAGAAGAAGGGCCAATGCGGCTGAAAAAGACCTGCATCCATTCTTTTCCCCTCAGGATATCAGCAAGGCAACAGAATACTATGTTCCGACTAAGTTTCAGTCAAATCCGCCTTCCAATTACCACGAACTACAAGAGAGCAATCGGGTTATCGCCCGTGAAAAGCTAATCCCTTTCTTCATTAACAAAGGCTTTAAGCCCGAAAAGAATGATGCGCAGCGATTCTATATGATCCTCGCAGGTTCAGGTATGGGAAAGACCACCTTTATGTTAAATCTCTACCTGAGTTACCTGCGGCAAAAGCAGTTGGGTAGAGCCAAATACAACATCAAACTCCTTCCGCTTGGAGCTCCCAAACTCCTTCAACATATAGATGAAATAGAAGATCCAAGAAATACTATACTCTTACTGGATGGTTTGGATGAAGACAATCAGGCAGTCAGAACCTACAAAAAACGCCTAAACCGCATCATCAATAAGGTGCAGGAGTTTAGGGTTGTCGTCTTTACCTGCCGAACTCAGTTTTTCCCTTCAGAGGATGCAGAACCAAGAGAAACCACCATCAAATGGTATGGAGGAAGGCAAGGGTTCATTACCTTTTTCAAGATGTACCTAGCTCCTTTCGATGAAAAGGACATTTCTATTTATCTGAGTAAACGTTTCGGGCCCTTTAGCAAAAAGAAAAAAGAGCGAGCCACCCAGATCGTCTCTAAGTCTCCCTCTCTGATGGTGAGGCCGATGATTTTGAGTTATATCGAGGATTTATTGGAGGAGGATGTCGTGTACGAATACGTCACCAATCTTTATCGAATGGTGATTAAAAAGTGGATTCAGCGGGAAGCAGACCGAGTAGGGCCAGATAGAAGAGAATCTTTTAAGGATGAGTTGTATCGATTTTCTCAAGAGGTTGCCCTTAATATCTATTCCAATAGACGCAATAGGAACGGACTCTTCATGACAGAAAGGGAAATCAGGACCTTTGCCGAGAACCATGAAATCAAGCTAGAGGAAATCGAAATCAAAAGTCGGTCTTTGCTGAATCGCAATATGACTGGGCAGTATAAATTTGCCCATAAGTCCATCTTAGAATATTTCCTGGCTGTTGAGTGTAGAGACAATTCGAAGTTTTTTGAAAGAATGGACTTTGAAGGCTTGGGACAAGCTAGGGCATTCTACAATGAGTTAATTTTCCTAAAAAACACCATTCCTTTTATTCAAGGGCTAGATGGAAGGGCCAAGGCTAAGTTGGACAATGGAGAGGCCAAATCCTTTGCGCAAATGGATTCTGCGGATATTGCCAGCATCAGAAGCCTTGAATTCCATGAACTAGACGAGCTCAATGTAATCAGCCCATTGACCTCTTTGCGTGAGTTGGATGTGAGCCATACCAAGGTAAAAGACTTCAAGTCTCTTATCGGATTGGATGAACTCAGACGACTGGTATTGACCCAAACTGGGATACAAGACCTAAGTGTGCTACAAGCCATGCATATGCTGGAAGATCTCAACCTAGATCATTGCCTGGTTAGGAACCTCCAACCTCTTCGTCATCTTGACCGACTGAGAAGACTATCCCTTTCCCATTCCTTGGTTGAATCTTTGTCCCAATTGGGTGCGCTGATTTACTTGAGTCAACTTCATATCAACCACACCAAGATCAAGGATTTGGAGCCGCTCAAGAAGTTGAAGGAATTGGAAGTTTTGTCGATGGACGGCTGCCAGATATCTTCCTTGAATCCTATCAGAGAACTTCATGGTCTTACCAAACTGTCGATTCTACATTGTAAGGTCAAAAACCTTAATCCACTGAAAAACATGCAAGGCTTGAAAGAATTGCATGTCGCCCACAATCCTATCGGTAATTTCAAAGTGCTGAAGGACCTCAAAAAGCTGAAGAAGTTAACCCTGAGCAAAGATCAAATAGGAGAAGGTGGGCTTGATACCATTCAGAAAATGCTGCCTGGATGTAAAATCATCCTACAAGACTCGTAATTCCTGTTTCTGCCCTATCAAAGAAATGGCCTTCTATTCCATTTTCATTATCTTGTTTGGGACAGTGTGGTAAATTCAACAGCATGAATGATCATGTCCTGCTTCAAATAGGAAAAAAGATTAAATCGATTCGAAGAGGATCGGGAAGTACGATCCAAGAGATCGCTGATAAGGCAGGCGTATCCAAAGGCTTGATCTCTAAAATTGAGAATGGGAGAACAGTTCCTTCCCTTCCTGTCTTACTTGGAATCATTCAGGCTTTAGGGTCTGAGATTCCGACCTTTTTTGAAGGTATAGAATATATCAAATATGATGGCTATGTCCACAAATCTAAGGATGACTACGGTACCTTCGAAAAGGAAAATGCAAAGGGGTTTGTTTACCGTACAGTCTTGGAACAGAGTTTTACGAACCTGAGCATTGAGATTAACATACTGGACCTCATGCCTGAGAATACACGTGAGCTTGTCACCACAGATGGATACACCTATTTGTATATGCTAAAGGGGGAAGTGGATTATATTCTGGCTGAGAAGACCTTAACCCTCAAATCTGAGGATTCTCTCTTTTTTAATGGAAAAATTCCACATAAGCCCATCAACAAAAGTGGGGAGGTAGCGTCTATTTTGGTTGTATATTTGCTTATATCACATGTAGAGTGATAAAATGTGGAAATTTTGACACCCGGTAAAAAAATAAATTTGCATTAATTCCTATTAGCGGCAAATGACCTGATTTCATAGGCTGCGCTCAAGATATTAGTTAGTAGTTTGGTTCATATTGTAATGGCAGCTTACGGGCTGCCATTTTTTTTATATTTTGCTATCTACATATAAGCCAAAAACTAATACGCGCTATGAAACTATATACTAAGATCCTGATAGGAATGCTATTGGGGATTATTGTTGGTACTGTCTATAATCTGGTGTATGATAAAGACCAGTGGGAGGGTTGGGCCAATGGAAAAAGTAAGGTCCAAATGGAGGAATGGCTCCAAGCCAATGGATATGCTGGTGATGAATCCCACAAAGCAGAATTTGCTAGCATGGACAAAAACGGGGATGGTACCCTTTCTCTAGCCGAATATAAAATGACCCATGGCCTCGCTGGTTTTGCCCGTTATACAGACTGGATTGGAACCATTTTCATTCGTCTGGTAAAAATGCTCGTTGTGCCGCTGGTTCTTGTTTCTCTTATTTTGGGAGCCGCGAGCTTAGGGGATATTCGGAAGGTGGGGAAGATAGGCCTCAAGGCATTTGGTTTCTTCATGTTTACCACAGCTGTTGCCTCTTTGATTGGTATTGGTGCGGCAAACTTAGTCAAGCCTGGAGAAGGGCTTCCGAAGGAAAAGACGGAGGAACTCATGGCCCAATACGGCGCTTCTGCTAAGTCCAAAACGGATACGAAGGATGCTGCCCGTATGAAAGAGGAGGACAGCTTCGATAAGATCATCAACTTGGTCATTAGCCTGGTTCCTACCAATCCATTCAAGTCCTTGGCCAATGGAGATATGCTGGGGGTTATATTCTTCTCGCTCTTCCTCGGTATTACCATTACCATGATATCGCCAGATAAGTCGGCCCCCCTCATAAAGGCCTTCGATGGCCTCAATGATGCGGTCATCAAAATGGTGATTCTGGCGATGGAAACGGCTCCTTACGGAGTGTTTGCCCTCATGGTCAATGTAGTCGCAACCCTTGGTTTAGATGTGTTGTGGCTGCTTTTTGCCTACGCAGGAGCTGTTTTGCTAGGCTTATTGGTTCATGTGCTGGTTACGCATGGGGGATTCATTGTATTTTACTTGAGAAAGAATCCAATCCTTTTCATTCAGGCCAT
Source organism: Bacteroidota bacterium (assembly GCA_039817415.1). Taxonomy (GTDB): domain Bacteria; phylum Bacteroidota; class Bacteroidia; order J057; family J057; genus JALEFZ01. Next base: position 103,792 of record JBCBVV010000014.1, on the reverse strand, counting down.
CAAGGAATCCATTGTCATGGCTTTCTCTACTTCGTCTAGTAGTGCAGCCCTGCCCATCAGCTTGAATGTCGCACAGACCAACCTAGGAGTTTCACGTCAAGTATCTACCTTTATTTTACCTCTTGGTGCTACCATCAACATGGACGGAACAGCCCTATACCAGGCGGTGGCAGCCCTCTTTATTGCTCAGGTATTTGAGATTCCACTGGATTTCTCTCAGCAAATGACCATTATCCTAACTGCAACCCTTGCATCGGTAGGAGCGGCTGGGGTACCCGGAGCTGGTATGATTACACTCGCACTTGTACTGGCTACCATAGGCGTGCCTGAGTCGGGAATTGCCTTGATATTTGGGTTGGATAGAATCCTGGATATGTGCCGAACCACCATCAATGTTATCGGTGACTTGACACTTTCCGCTATCATCGCCAAGTCAGAAGGGGAAGAGATCAATATCCAATTAGACAGAGACCTCATTCCTGGATAAGGAAAGGTTAACACATAAAATATCCCGCTATCTATTCCCTCAATTTGGGACTAAGATTGCGGGATTTATTTTTTATCTTAATAAGGCTTCCTCTTATTATGTTATTCATACATGAAGAAATTTCTATTGGTATGGGCTTGCCTGATAGGGACAGTTCAACTCTTGGCACAGATTCCATTTAAGTCTGAGCTGCTTACTTTTGAAGGGCAGGTAATGGTGGAATCTTCTAAAACGGGGAAGCTATTCCCCCTAAAAAAGTCTACACTATTCTTCTTGAATAAGGACTCAATCATCTATGAAATCAAGACCGATCCAAGAGGAAAATTCAAGGCAGTTATTGATACCACCTTCCAATTGCCCATGCAGGATTTTCGTATGGAGGTCTTATATCGCGGAGCCAGATTAGAAGTTTCTGAAACATATCGGGGCTTAGGGAAAGTGGTTGTCATTCCTACCTTCTCCCAACCAACACAAAATTTGGTTCGTAAACGCTTCATTTATCCTTTGTGGTCAGGTGAAGTTTATAACAATGAGGAGATTAGGAGAATACGGCAATAAGCCCTTCGCCTATAGTAAATATTTTGAAAGTCGAATAATTTGTTCACTTACCCAATAGTAGATATATTGATCATACTGGAAGATAACCATAGATAGGGGAGGATTAACCATAAGTCTGTCAACCAATTATCTTTCTGAACCGTTCAGGCAGATTTATGACGAATCCCCAAGGAAATCTTGTATTTTTACGATAGTGGATACATCTGTATAACGATTATGGCCATACCCAAAACTACCGCAATTACCTTTTTTTTGTTGCTTCCAATTCTTGTTTTGGCGCAATTGACGCCTATGGGAAGGTATAGAAGCGCCATGTTACGAAACAACTACCCCTTAGCCTTAAGATACCTTAATCAGGCGCAGTTAACTGTTCCGAAGGCTAAGTTGGGGAATGTATGGTATGAGAAGGGAGTTGTATTGGAGTATTTCTACGAAAAGGCACCTAGTGATTCACTTTATGAGGAGCTTAGACATTGCTACAAAAAGGCCATTAGTTTGTCTATGACGGACTCTGTCTCCTACAAATCTCGTTTAAGGCTAAACAAATGGGATCAACTCCTCATGGACAAAGGGAAGGAAGCCTACGGCCAGGGTGATTATAGAAAGGCCATTGAATGGTTCCAGAAATTCCAACTGGCTAAGCCGGGAGAAAATGATGGGTTTTTTATGGAGGCCTTGTGTACTTACGAATTAGAAGACTGGGACCGAACCAAGGTACTGATGAATGATCTTCTGGATTCAGGGTATCGAAATGAAGAGGTGTATAGAAGTTTGATCCACATTTCCCGTTTTGTAGAGAATGATACCCGGAAAGCAGTCCTCTTTGCAGCTGATGGGCTGATCTATTTTCCCGATGAAGTTTTCCTGCGAAAGGGGATCACCCAAATGTTGGTAGATTTAAACGACTACAGCATGGCCAGCAGTCATGCCAAATGGCTGATGAAAAACTATGGAGACGAACCAGAAAATATCTATTTGATGGCTGTTGTGCTGCATAAAACAGGTCGACATGAGGAAGCCATCCAACATTATCAGCGTGTATTAGAGAGCCCAGAGAAGAACTTTGAAGCCTGGTATAACCTTGGAGGTCTTCAATACGATTTGTCTGCAGATGCCTTTCGCAGGGGAGAAATGAACAAAGGAAACGAATATTTGACCCATGCACGAAACTCCTTTGAGGCCGCCTACGCCATCGACAGCCGGAATGCCGATGTCGTACAAAATTTGGTTACCCTGTACAGAAGACTTGACAATCCTGGTAAGGCTGAATTGATGAGCAAGAAACTCGCAGCCCTACGCGTAAATACACGCTATTTGAGCAAGGACAATCGTTAGGTTGATAAAAATCACTTCCCCTTCTTTCCCGGATATCCCCAAGGAAGGTTTCTTCCTATACTGACTGCGTTCGCCCATATATTGGGTAGGCGTAGCCTCCCTTTCTATGCAATTCTTGTCTAAATCCACCAACCGTTCAAAAAAGTAGATGAAATGCCGAACACTTTCGGTTGAATGTCGTTAGTTGCAATTGTAACTATTTTGAACGTTTTGAAAAATCATCTTGAAACAAGTTTAGGGGCATTAATAGGTCAGGCCGGTAGGGCGATGGCCCGCGCCCTGATGGACAAGTTTAACAGGAAAGGTTATGAATTTGGAATGGACCATTGGATTGTATTAGTACATCTATGGAAAGAGGATGGACAGACCCAACAAAACCTTGGAGAAACCGCCGGAAAAAACAAGACCAGTGTTACCAGAGCCATTGATTGGCTGGAAAAAAACAACTACGTGGTTCGTGTGGCGGATAGAGAGGACAGAAGGCACAAGCGCATTTATTTGACCAATAGCGGAAAAAATATGCAGGAGCTGTTGGCTCCAGAAGTGAAGGAAGTGATAGCAGAAGCAACTGCAGGAATACCTCCTGAAGAAGTGGAGGCTTGCAAAAACGTCCTCCGCCATATGTTCTCTAATTTGAAATCTTATATATAATTTTTTGAATATGCAGTTACAAAAGTAACTGTTTCAGATGTAACTTTAGCATTAACTGATTTAAAACAAATATCACCAATGAGACAAATAATCGTGACATCGGTCATTGCGATTCTGTTTCTGGCACTTGGTTTTGGGGGCTTTAATGCACTAAAAAACTCTAAACCTGCACCGGAAAAACTTGAGAAGGTAGAGCAAGTCAAGAAGATCAAGACCAGAACGGTCAACAATGCCTCCTCAGAGGCTAAAATCTCCATTACAGGACGATTGGACGCCAAACAGGAGATTCAGGTATTTTCTGAGGTAGGAGGTACTTACATCAGGGGAGCACGCTCCTTCAGAGAAGGAAATTATTTCAAAAAGGATGAGGACATGATCCTGATTGAGCACGACGAGTTTGATTTGAATCTTCTCGCTCAAAAAAGCTCTCTGATGAACCAGATTACCCTGATGCTCCCAGATATGAAAACTGACTATCCTACTAGTTTTCCAAAATGGGAAGCTTACATGAAGGAGATGGATGTGAACAAGAGCTTAAAGCCTTTACCGGAGCCTGCCTCAGATAAAGAGCGTTATTACCTTTCATCTAGAAACATCTACAACCTATTCTACTCGATTCAATCCCAGGAAGTTAGGAGGGATAAATACACCATCAAGGCTCCATTCAGCGGAAAAGTTTCCCAAACGTCGATCACCGAAGGGACGTTGGTACGTGCTGGACAGTTATTGGGTGAGTTCTACAATCCGTATTTCTATGAACTGGAAGCTGCGGTAAGCTTGAAGGATTTAGAATTTGTGAAGCCTGGTAGTAAGGTAGTCATGAAGTCCAATGATATCGAAGGATCATGGACCGGTACTGTAGCAAGGATTAGTGACGTCATTGACCCTGCCACTCAAACCGTAAAAATATTTGTGAATGTAAGAGGAAAAGGCCTGAAAGAGGGAATGTACCTAGAAGGTCAGGTATCTGGCGCTTCTATCAAAGATGTGGCAGAAATCCCAAGGTCATATGTGATCGGAGACAACCAAATTTGGATCAAAAATGATTCTACTCTAGCCCTTCACACCATCGAACCCATTAAGTACTCAACGGATGTGGTTTTGGTGAAAGGAATTCCAAACGGAACCGTGATCGTTGACGAAGCTATTGTAGGTGCCTATGAAGGAATGAAGGTAGCTAGCTATTAATTGAAACGTGATGAAGGCAGGCTTCCCTTCTATATGAAGCCTTGTTAACAGAAAATCAAAACATGAAAAATTTAATAGCATATTTTATCAAATACCCCATCACGGGAAATGTGCTGATGGTGGCGATTTTGATCCTAGGGGTGCTGGGTTTGTCCTCTATGACATCCACTTTCTTCCCTGAGAATGATGCGACCTTTATCTCCATTCAAGTAGTATATCCTGGTGCCTCACCCGAAGAGGTGGAAGAAGGGGTTGTAAACAAGATAGAGGATGTCCTAAAAGGGACAACTGGGATAGACCGTGTAACCTCCGTTTCTTCTGAGAATACTGGAAGAGTTACCGTAGAAGTAAACAGTGCCTATAACATTGATGAAGTCCTGAGGGATGTCAAAAACAATGTTGATGGAATTAGTGCCTTTCCTGTAGGGATAGAATCACCCATTATCTATAAGCAGGAGGCATTAAACGTAGCTTTCCAGTTTACGGTAAGTGGGAAAGTGCCTCTGAAAAAGCTGAAAGAAACGGCTCGTGAAATCGAAAGTGATCTCTTGGCAATGGACGGCATTTCTAAGGTAGAGCTCTCTGGTTTCCCAGATGAGGAAATCGAAATTGCTGTTTCAGAGAACAAGCTAAGAGCCATGAACCTCACCTTTGAGCAGGTAAGACTGGCAGTTGCTTCACAAAACATAGACTTGACTGGCGGGACCATCAAGGGGGATGAAGGAGAAACCCTCATTCGTACTCGTAACAAAGAATATTCTGCTCAAGGGCTACAAGATATTCCCGTTGCGCAAAGCCCAGATGGAAGGAAAATTACCCTAGTTGAGGTGGCTACCATTACAGACAAATGGGCCGATAATCCCAACCGTGCCTATGTAAATGGAAAACCAGCTGTACGAATCAATGTCTCCAATACAAACAAGGAGAGTTTGATTGATATTGCAGCCAAAACCAATAAGTATGTAGAGGACTTCAATGCTGAGAACGAAGCCATGGAAGCCACGGTGATCCAGGATGGTTCCATTCTGTTGAATCAGCGTATTGGCCTGTTGACCAAGAACGGTGTGATTGGATTTACCCTGGTAGCAGTCTTATTGGCCCTTTTCTTGCGTCCATCTTTGGCCTTCTGGGTGGCAGTAGCTATTCCGGTTTCCTTTGCAGGTGTATTCCTGATTGGTTCCATGATTGGCCTACAAATCAACGTAATCTCCCTCTTTGGCTTGATCCTGGTATTGGGTATCCTGGTAGATGACGGGGTAGTAATATCGGAAAACATTTATTCTCATTGGGAAAGAGGAAAAACGCCTTTCCAAGCAGCAGTAGATGGTACGATGGAAGTCCTACCAGCCGTATTTGGAGCGATCATGACAACGGTGATTGCGTTCTCTACTTTCTTCTTCTTAGATGGAATTACAGGAGACTTCTTTGCAGATATTGCGGTGGTCATTGCCTTGTCATTGACTTTTTCATTGGTTGAAGGTGCCTTTATCCTACCAGGACACATTTCGCACTCGGCAGCTCTGAGAAACAGAGAGCCTGAAACGAGTGGCCCAGCGAAATTCTTCGAAGGCATTCAGAATACCTTTAACCGCTTGATGGATTTCATGAAGGAGAAGCTGTATGCCCCCCTTCTAAGAGGAACCATGAAGAATCCCATTTTAGGGGTAGTCATTCCATTTGCTTTTCTGATGATCAGCTTTGGCTTACCTGCCAGTGGTTTGATGAGTATTACCTTTTTCCCCGTAATTGAAGGGGACTTTGCTACGGTCAACCTAAGAATGCCTGCAGGTACACCAGAAAACATTACCAAGGTGTACATGGACCAAATCGAAAATGCTGCCTGGGAACTCAATGAAGAGTTGAAGGCTGAGCGACCTGATGGTGAAGATGTCATCCTCATTATCAACCAGAATCAGCGTCCTAACTCCTATACAGGAGACATTTTAATCCGTATGCTGGATTCAGAGCAAAGACAGGAATATCCTGATCATGCCTCTTCTTTGGGACTTCTAAACAGAATCGAAAAGAAGGTCGGGCCGATGAACGAAGCTGAGTTGCTGACGTATCAGCTGGGTAGCCCATTCGGGAAGCCCGTGAACGTGGCCCTATACTCTGACAACCTGGATCAATTGGGTGAAGTGGTAAGTGTCCTCAAGGATAGCCTAGCTGAATTACCAGAATTGATCAATGTCGAAAGCTCTGATGCAGAGGGATTGCGTGAGATCAATGTTCAGCTAAAAGAAAAGGCGAAACTTCTTGGCCTAAGCTTGAATACGGTGGTGAGCCAAGTGAGACAAGGATTCTTTGGATCCGAGATTCAGCGCCTTCAGCGCGGAGAGGACGAAGTCAAAGTGTGGGTTCGCTACAAAGAAGAAGACAGAAAGTCTCAAGGGCAGCTTGAAAACATGTATATCCGCACAGGGAATGGTCAGCAGTATCCATTGAAGGAAATTGCGACCTTAGAACCAACACGTGGGTTAATTAGTATCAACCACCTTGATGGGAAAAGAGAAATTCGCGTTCAGGCTGATGCAGCCAATGCCAAGGTATCCACTCAGGATGTATTGACAAGGATTCAGAATTCCATTATCCCTAATATTCTCGAAAACTATGAGGAGGTAGATGTGTCATTTGAAGGGCAAGCTCGTGAGAATTCCAAGTTTTTTGGATCACTTGTAGTGGTAGGACCCGTGATTCTATTCCTGATGATGTTGATGATTATCCTAACCTTCCGTTCTGTTTCTCAGACCGTTGCCCTCTTAGCGATCATACCTTTCTCTCTGATTGGGGTATTTATAGGGCATACCTTATTGGGATTTGCCTTCAGTATCATTCTGTCAGGCTTGGGGGTATTGGCCTTGATTGGTATCCTGGTGAATGATGGTCTGGTATTGATTAGCCAATACAATTTGTTGATCAAGAATGGCATGGACATGAAAGAAGCTCTCTATCAGGCCTCTTTGTCCCGCTTCCGTCCCATCTTCCTGACCTCCGTAACGACCATTGCTGGTCTTGGTCCCTTGATCCTAGAGAAAAGTTTGCAAGCTCAGTTCCTGATTCCGATGGCGATTACCGTTGCCTTTGGGCTGGCTGTAGCTACCCTTTTGATCTTGGTTATGTTACCTGCTCTGTTACTGATCTCAAATGCTATCAAAACAGGGCTTGTCAAGCTCTACACGGGTGAAGACATCAACAGAACTACAGTAGAACCTGCTTATGAGGGTGAGCATTCTTACGCAGTCTTGAACCTTGTGAGAGGCTTGTCTGTAGGATTATTCCTCTTCCTGATTGCCCTAATGGTCCTATAAATAGATTTGATCGAAATGAAACCAATGAAATATCATATATATATCAGCTTGATCCTTGGAGCGATGGGCCTTGCGCTCCCTCTCCAGGGGCAGGATCAGCTTTCGCTGGATGACGCCATTCGCGAGGCTTTACAAAACAACTACGGCATTTCCATTGCACGCTATAATGTGCAGCAAGCCGAAAATCAGGCGCATTTGGGGGCGGCTGGAGGACTTCCTTCCGTCAACCTAAGCGGAGGATCTAATGGTGGATTTACCAGAAATACCTCCATTACCCTCAATCAGCCAGATCAACAGGCAGGTACACCAACAACAGAAATTACAGGTGGAGACATTGGAACCTATGGCTTCAATGCTTCTCTAGGAATCGGCTATACCTTATCGCTGGCTTCCTACACGAATTTTGATGTGTTGAAAACCAATGCCGCGCAAAGTAAAGAGTCTCTCTTTTTGACAATCGAGCAAACAGCTTCTCAAATCAGTTCTGCCTACTACAATTTAGGTAGGTTGGCAGATGCTTATACCTTACAGGAAGAAGCACTGGCTCAGTCCAGGGAAAGATTGGCCTACGTACAAAATCAGTCTGATTTTGGTCAGGCCAACAGAGTCGCCATCCTCAATGCGCAAGTTTCCGTTAATACTGATTCCATCAGCCTAGTTCAATCCGAGGCTAACCTTTCAAATGCCAAGCGCGATTTGAACTACCTGATGGGTAGAGATGTTGAAACTGACTTTGCTGTAAATACGGATGTCAGTCCCTTACAAACTTTTAGTTTGACGCAGCTAGAGCAGGAAGCAAGAGCCTACAACTCTTCCCTTCGTATTGCAGATTATGGAAGGAAGTTGGCCGAACTTAACCTTAAGGCCTCTCGTCAATCTGCCTATCCTACCCTGAGTGTAAATGGCTCTTATGCCTACCAGTTTGCTGATAATGGACCTGTAAGTGTTTTGACTCAGCAGTCCAGCGATGGGTTAAGTGTTAGCGGAACCATTTCTTTCCCGATTTTTAATGGGAATCAAATTCGCCGAAACATTCAAAATGCAGAGATCGGAATTGCCAGCAGCCAAAGCTCATTTAAGCAGGCTGAGCAGCAGGTGATTCGAGACTTGAATAAGGCCTATGCTACTTACCTGAATTCAATTGAAGTATTGGACCTAAGTCAAAAGAGTCTTGAGGCCGCCCAAGCGAATTTTGATAGGACCAAGGAACTATTCGAATTAGGACAGGCAAGCAGTGTGTTGTTCCGAGACGCGCAAGTCAACTTGGTGAGAGTGAAGTACCAGCTTAGAGATTTGTTGTACACGGTAAAGACTTCTGAGGTACAACTGATGCAACTAAGTGGTCAACTAGTCAAAGAGAAAGAATAAGTCCAACATAATTTTTGTTGAAAAGGGGATTTTCCGTTGGGAGAATCCTCTTTTTTTGTTTTTGGAGGACTCGTATGCAACGATTGTTTGAAAAATAGCTTCCCTAATGGATAGATGATGTGTCATTTATAGAAAACCCGATCTAAAAAATAGTATGCATGCATATTATTTTTCGTAGATTCTCGAAACGAGTATTTTTTAAAACATAAACCTACTTGTAGGCTACTACGCTACATTAACTTCAAAAACGCAAAAGATGATCAACAAGCATGTAAAAATCGGTTTCGCCTGGCTTGCCACTATTATGTTGGTAGCGATTATGAATACCCTTTCAGCTCAGAATAAGGTTGTAGGGACTTGGAAGACGATTGATGATGATGGAAAGACAGTAAAGTCTTTATTGGAAATCTCGGAGTCAGCTGATGGCAAACTTTATGGAAAAGTCTTGAAGATATTTCCCCAACCAGGTGAGGATCCAGATCCAGTATGCGATAATTGCTCCTCAAGTGATTCTCGTTATAAAAAGAAGGTGGTGGGAATGATGGTATTGAGAGAACTTAAGAAAGAATCGGATACCAAATATGGAAGTGGAAGAATTCTCGATCCAGAAAATGGAAAAGAATATGATTGTTATGTAGAACTGGTTGAACCTGGAAAATTGAAGGTAAGAGGATACATTGGTTTCTCCATTGCAGGACGTACACAGTACTGGTATAGGCAATAAACGATAAGCAATAAGCAAGTAAGACTTTTATCTCAATGAAAAGAGCCATTCCAAGTTGGAATGGCTCTTTTTATAGATGAATACTAATGGAGTCATCTTAGACAACGTACTTTCCGATATGCTTTTGGTACAGGACGATGTTCAAGACACCATTTGGATTCTTGATCAGGTCAAAGGCTTCTGGAATAGTGGCTAAGTGGGTGAAGATTTGCTCATGTTCAGAAGCAAGCCCTGTCTCTTGTCCACCCAGTGCAATAATCTGATCCTTTGGCATGGTCAATTCACAATAGAAATAATACATAGCCTCGTCGGAGGTACCGGTAGAAGGGTAGTAGGGCTCCTCATTCAACTGGATGACTTGTTCGGGCTTGACCTTTAAGCCAGTTTCTTCCTCAACTTCTCTAACAGCCACTTCTAATGGTTGTTCGCCTTCATCTACCAAGCCTGCTACTTGCTCATAAACAAAGCCGCCATGGCAAATTCTGCGCTGCTTAACCAGCAGATTGAATTTCTCTCCCGTAGCTTCGTCAATCAAAATGACCATGATACAGCATACTTCTCCTTTGAGAAAACAAACGGGAGGTATCTTTTTCCCTTCTGGAGGAGAGGCGTCTAGTAAAACGAGGGAGAAGAGGACTTCTCCATTCCGCCAAATACGAGAGTACTTTTCCTCCATGCCATGGATGTCCAGGCCATTTTTCTCAAGGTTCCGCTTCCAGAGCTTAAATTTTGATGAATTCGTAAGTGCTTCCTGCATGCAATATGTTTTTCTCAGGGGAGGAAGTTAAGGGGAAATCTTGGAAAATGGTTATCCAACAAGATCATCTGTAGGCAATTGAGAAAATTACAAGGGAAAATATGTAAACCCCAGAAAAGAAAACGTCACTCAATTGATCAATGTCTATGCGCACTTATCCTGCCCATCGACACACTTATACATTGCAGTATAACACCCCCTGTGACCTACCGTAACATTAACCATAACAAACAAACACAAACAACCCAATTCAACCTCGTTCTTTTCCACAACCAAAAAAACACCCTTTTACCTACCTTTTTTTGACCCTTTTTTTAGCCATGTAAGCCTTAACCCCGGATCTCTAAACCGTCCGGGGTTTTCTTTTTTTTGAAAAGGGAATTCTTAAACAGTCTCTTAGTTGATCTGAAGTTCACCTTCTATCAAGCTCACTACATCACCATGTAAGTCGGCAGGGATTTTGCCTGAAAATCCGGGTTTACTCATCTCTAGCAAGGTTTCTTGATCTGTTCCCATCCACCACTGCCTGCTAGCTTTAGGATCTTTTTGAGGAGACTCTGCCTCCAACTTCAGCGGCTTCATCAAGCCTACAAACCCTAGTTCAGTTAAGGCTACCGTACATTCATGATGGGTAAACTTCAAGCTGTTTTGAAAGGCCTGTTGGTAGACCTCAAGGCTGTCCTTGTAGGCAGATTGGGCTTGGGTGATAACCTGTTGCTTTTGAGCCTCAAGTTCTTGAATGGCTCGCTCATAAGCCGCCAGTTTGGCTTGATAAATCCGTTGGGCCTCTGCCTTAGATTTTGCTTCGAATAGCGGTACCGCAATCACTTTTTTGCGGATCATCTGATTCTGCGAGCTGATCTTGGTGAAGGTAAGCTGGTATTGGTTCTGGCCTATTCTTCTGACGCGTACATCGTTCCAGCCATTTTCTGGGCCTAGTAATTGTTCTTCCCAAGGATTGGTGGAGCCAGGGACATCCTGATATTCCCAATATACTTTGTCATATGGGCTAAAATGAGGATAGTCTGCAGCGTTTGATACCTTGACACCAAAGGGCTGATTGGGCTTTTGGAGCTTAGGGTTAGCACTTCCTTTGGCAACGAGTTCGTTAATGTCGGCATCCGGTGCCAGGTAAACAGGTTTTTCCAGTTGGGCTAGTGCGGAACTATCCCATATGGTATTCCAGCTTGTATCAGTCAGGTTGATCCAATCTCTTTTAAGGGTATCGAGTTGACGAGGATGATATGAAATAAGACTATCTGCAAGGGTGAAAATTACTTGAATATTCTTCCCCTTTCTGAGATGTAAAACTTGATCCCCCTGCATAGCGAAGAGTTCCAGAATTCCTTTTGATGCTAGGGCTTGCTCATTGTTTTCCATTGGGAGTCCACGCTTGAGCCAATTCATGGCTTTGGGTAGCCATCTGTAGTAGAAGGAAATAGTACCCCTTACTGCTTCTCCATGTTGGTTTTCAAAAGCCTCCTGTGGCAAGTGTACCTTGATATTCTCTGCGATTTGGAGTTCTTGGGCTTCATTTGTGGAGAGCTTAGTAGATTCTGAGGGGGGAAGCAAACCTTTGGAAGGTGCTTTGAGGAAGAGAGAGCGATAGGATTCTTCGGCAACTGAATCGAAGATCAGTGCACCCACAGCTACGACCAATACCAGGACGGCAAAATTCAGCGGATTTCGATAAAGGTTTTTCCAAAACTCATATTTGGTATTGACCTTATAATAATCGTATAGGGCATCGAAGTCCTGATAAGCCTGAATGGTTTGCTTATCGGGTAAAGGTTTATCGATATGTATCTTGTATTTAGACATAAGCATTAGGAAATCAGCTTCCTGAAATCCAATGAGTTAAATATTCTTTTCTTGAAACTCTGGCTGAGCCATGAGTTTTTTCAATTTCTTTAGCAAACGATGCATTTTGACCTTGGCATTGTTTTCCTGAATCTGGTAAATGGCCGCAATTTCCCGATAGGGAAGTCGCTCAAAGTATTTCATCTCAATAAACTCGATCTCTTCTTGTCTGAGCAATTGAATAGCCTTTACCATTCTTTGAACATCTGCATCTGAGTTCGTTTCCTCCATTTCTTCCATCAGGTATGCGATCTGCCCACTTTCCATGCTGATACTTCGCTGATGCTTGTTTTGACGGAAGAACTGGGCAACCTCATTTCTCGCAATCTGATACAACCAAGCAGAGAAAGGAAGTCCCCTGAATTCATATCGCTTTAGGTTTTCCATGGCTTTCATGAAAACCTGTTGGGTAATGTCCGCACTTAGGTCATTGTCGGATACACGCTTGAAGACAAAACGAAAAATCGTCTCATAATACCTGGTGTATAGAGCCGCAAATTTCCTGGGCTGCTTTTTGGCAGCCTGGACCAACTGATTCTCTTCGAGAATTTCAGCCTTCGTACGTGTATAATTTGCTTTTGACAAAGTCGCGCTACGTGCTATGAAAGATTCAACCCTATAATACAAAGGGGCAAAAAGGTTACAGCATTTTTTTTGAAGAGTTTAATCAGGTGCAGAAACTGCGAATCAATTCTTCGAATAAGGGCTTGTTGAGAGGATAATCGGTATCATTTACTGTAGTCAAAACTAGCCCGACAATGTATTCGTCATTGAAATCGATGTAGGCGTAGGCTAGCGTTTTCCCTGCTCGTGGGCCTTGGTCGGGGTATTTGAACTCTTGGCACCTGGCGGTTTTTCCAGATACTGTTTCAATCTTATATTCGGCCGTTAGCACTTTGGCTCCATCTAAATCCATCACAATTCCATTCACCCAATGGAGAAGAGAATCAATACTAGAAGCATGTGGGACATCTTTTCTGATGTATTGGACTGATATGTATGGATTTGCTAAGCTTTTCTCATAGCCATTTCGGATATAAGTGATGAAGTTTCCATTTTGATCATTGTAGTTGTCTGGCTTGATCCATGGAATTTCATAGTTGGTCATAGGAACCAAAGGAGGCTGATGGGTCAATTGAAATCTTACTGTATAAGCTTCGAAAATTCGGCTTCTTCCTGCGCCCTGATAAACGTAAGGAAACATATCAGGATAGGCCGGTCCCGCGGACTTGTAGTCATAATCATATAAGTTACACTCAATGGCAACTCTAGGGCCTTTCATGTCAGCCGAGGAATTGTTGTCGGCAGCGGCTTTTGTGCCTGAGGTCTCTCCGGTTTTGCAGGAAAGGCCTAAAAAAAGAATAACTGGAATAATCAGCAGGAATCTCATGTGAAAAGGATGTTTTGTAAAAAGAGCAGGCACTCTTGAATGACTTTCCCTAAAAAAACAAAAAGCCTGCTCCTGTCCAAAAGGCAAAGCTGTGTTTATCCGAAATCCATCTGCCATTTTTGCTTAGCTCCTACTTCCCTGCTTTCCCAAAAAGTAGTATATTTTGCCTAATCCCTTAACGCCTTTAAGTCATTTCATGAAAAAAGTATTACGAGTTGTTGGAGTGCTATTGCTGCTACTGATTGTGGTGGTAGTGGTCGGGTTTATGGCAGGCCCAACGCCTAAATTTGAAAAGGTAAATGCCTTTATGCCTACCGTTACGACCCCTTTGGCTGAAATAGAAGAAGCTATTGCCAAAGAGGAGGCCAAAATTCCCAACATCAAAGAACATAACGAGGCCCAAATCGTGTGGGCAGATTCTGTTAGAAAAACCCCTTACGTCCTCGTTTATCTTCATGGTTTTTCTGCCAGCCCCATGGAAGGAGATCCAGTGCATAGAAACTTGGCAAAAAAATATGGAATGAACCTGTATCTGCCTCGATTACAGGGACATGGATTGGAAGATGATGATTCCTTTCTAGAACTTACCCCAGTAAATTATATGAACTCCGCCAAAAAAGCGCTGGCTACTGGTCTGGCTCTAGGAGATACTGTAATCCTAATGGGGACATCAACGGGAGGAACATTAGCGACTTATTTGGCTGCAGAGCATCCTGAAATGGTTCATGCACTCATGATGTACGCACCTAATTTTCGTCTGGCGAATCCATTCATGCCGCTAGCCACAGGACATTGGGGGAAGGATATTCTTCGTTCAGCAGTTGGATCAGATTATAGAGAAATGGATGGGTATGAAGAAGGTGCAGAGTGGACCAAATATTGGACCTACAAATACCGGATAGAAGGTGTCATTGCTTTGCAGGCCTTACTAGATCAGACCATGACAGAGGAAACATTCTCCAAGATTGACCAGCCTTACTACATAGGCTATTACTACAAAAATGAAGAAGAAAAAGACAATACCATCGATGTAGATGCTATTCTTGAGTTTGATCAAATGACGCATACACCTGAAGGCCAGAAGGAGCTTGAGGCTTTTGCCGAGGCAGGTGAGCACGTGATTCTTTCCTCCCTAACTTCAAAGGAGTATCAACATGTACAAGAAGAGAGTGAAAAGTTTATCGAAGATGTATTGGGGATTAAGCCTATTGAAGTACCTGTAACCGTTACAGAAGAAGGACAGTAAGGAACCAAGGAATATGAACCAGGAAGAGCTGCTTAAGAGTTTTATCAATCGTGTACTACACCTCCAGGATCAGGAGGACAGCAAACATACCCTAAGTCAGGAGGACCTGAAAGCTGTAGCCATGGACTTAGGTCTGGATGAAGAAGATTGGCAAACCATACAGCTCGAGTTTCAGCGACATGTAGAAAGAGGGCTTGGCTTTAAGAAATTCAGCAACTGGGAAGATGCTATTGCAGAGTTCCAGCAAGCACTTATGTTGAATCCAACGGATCCACAATGTCTAGAGGAGATTTCCCAAGCCTATTATGCTTCCTTTAAATCCTCTGGTAAAGAAAGCGAGAAGGAAAAGGCGGTTACTTTTGCCCGTCGTTTGTTGGATCATGATCCGTCACACGAACCCTCACTTCGATTAATCTCAGAAGCTAAAAAGCCAGTAGGCCGTACATTTAGTTCTCCTATTCAACAGAAAAGAAAAAACTCGGTAATTTATCTGACCAGTATGTTGGTGGGAGCAGTCATATTCTCTACCTCCATCATATGGTGGAACGCTCAAAATAAGATGATGCCCGAAAAAAATGAAAGCCAGAAAACAGATGTTGTTCCCGCTCCTCAATCCTCAACAACTGAAAATAAAAGACAGGTTCCTGCTAGCAAAGAAGAAGTAAACCAGCAATTGGAGCAGGCAGAGGGAGATGTGCTCTTTGGGCAAGAGAGCTTTCTGAATATTCCCATTCGGTTTCGAAGAAACGCCCAATCCAGGGGGATAGAGCTAGAGCCGATACATTCTGCCATGAGTATTTATAGCAATTCTAGTACCCCATCTTTTTCCTACAAAGCGGCAGGTTACCTGAATTTCAAAGGAGTCTCGGTTAAAAAGATTGAGGCAAAATTTTCCTTGCTAGATGAAGAGGGTTATGTCATGGCAGAGAAAATCAAAGAATTAAAGGCTGGCTACAAACCTGCCACCCGAGGAGGAGACAAAACCACTTGGGATCTTTTGATGTTTGAGAAAAAGGAGCTGCCCAAGGAGGTAGCTCTGGTGCAGGTTGAAATAAAATCTGCCGAAGCAACAAACGAATTTGATACCTACCCACCTACAAAGTTAATTTCAAACATTCAGTGGGATGAAGGTAAGCCCAAAGGGCATGAACTCCTGTTCAGGGAGAGGACCTTCAACCTCGACAAAAGCAATACTTTTGTGAAGCAAAAGTATGCTCGGCTAGGTGTAGAGGTAGAAAACACGGGTTCTGCTACTTATGAGTCAGTCAAAGTCTTGTTAGAATGGCAAGGGGAGGACGACTCAGATGAATCCGAAACCTATATCGTTTCGGGCTCTTACCCCTTTTTCAAGCCTGGTATGAAGCTGGTTTTCGGAGGAACGTACCAAATGTCAGAAAAAACTGCCGCTAGTTTCAAAGGGTACAAAATCCATATCATCTCCTGGAAATAGGGAAAAATAGGAAATCCCAGAGACTGTTTAGATGTATCATGTTTAGTTTACAAGCAGGTTATTGAAAGACAACTGAGATGGCTGAGGAAATCCGGACACTAAAATCTTAAACAGTCTCTTATATGTTTCATGTTTCATTTCTTCCTGCTATTTTGATGGAGAGCTAGACTGGATTTAACCTACATCTCCATGAAACGTATTAACCTCCGCCAGTTGAGCCTTACTGTCGGCTCATTTATTTTCCTGAGTGCCCTAAGCAGCTGCATCTTTTTTGTCAAAACCCAAAAGGTTTCCCTTGAAAAAGAGAATCTCAGCTCAGCACAAATTCAGAGTATTATCAATTCTAAAGCCATTGACCGCAATGAAATTTACATTGTCAAGGGAGGAAGTGTATTTAGACTTGACGATGCAGATTTGAGTACAGGAAAGATCATGGGGTATTTATCTCCAGTAAGTGAGTTACTTTATCCGGAACCAAAATTAGGAAGAAGAGGAGCCTTGAACCCTCAATTGCGTAAAGAGGGTACATACAAAGATGTGCTTTACCTGGAAGTAAAGGACATGATAGAGCCGGGAGAGATAGCCTTGGAATTTGGGCAAATTACAGATTATTACATCATCAAAGACCAGCCGGGACCTACCATATTACTAGGTTTAGTAGAGTCCTTCGCCTTATTTGTAGGCTTTCTGGCCATTGCTTGTAACTGCCCTAGAGTATATGTCAATCAAAACGAAACACCAATTTTTCAGGGATCGATGCTGTCAGGAGCGATTTCAAAATCCCTAGAAAGAGAGGATGTCCTGCCTTTGACAGGTTTAACCCCACAAGAAGCTCCCCTTAGCATTTCAATTGCAAATGAACTTCCCGAGGACCAATATCTGAACTCATTCAGTTTACAAAAGGCCTCTTATCCTACAGGAATGCAAATCGCCAAGATGTCACATGGCCCGCTCTTTGCTTACAAGGAGTTGAAAAGACCTGAGGCAGCCATCCAAACTTTTGGAAAAGATGTGAAGGCAGCCCTTCATGATGTGGATGAGCAAGTACACAGGTTCGAAGAGAAAAATGACGGAGAGCGCTTGAATTCCATTACCCTCAAGTTCAACAAGGAAGAATTTGATAAAGATGAAGCCAAGCTCATTATCTATGGCAGACAGACTGAATGGCTTGAAGAAGTCGCAGAAGTATTCTTCATGCACTTGGGGAAGAAGTTTGATGCCTGGAACAAGAAAATGGACAAGGTAGATCCTGCTACCTATGCAGAAAACACAGCCAAGCGTGGTATATCTCTAAAAGCCTCAGTCCAAATAGATGGGAAATGGCAGCCTGTAGGGGCTTTTCACGATGCAGGTGTAATCAGTTCTCAGTTCTTGGGCATAGACCTTGACTTGTCTCAAATTCCTTCAAATGATGTGGTCATCAAACTTGAATCTGCCTTTGGCTTTTGGGAAATAGATCAGGTAGGAATGACTACTTCTTGGGAAGCCATTGATGCTTGGGAGGAGGTTCCCATGCTTGAAGCCACCAATTCCAAAGGGGAAAATGTCATGGACTTGATTGCTAAACAAGATAAATCCTATGCAGAACAGCCCCACAAGAGCGATGCCCTCCAATTGAGTTTTGATACTCCTATTGAGAAGGGATACTTATATGCATTGACCGCTACGGGTTATTATCACCACGTAAGAGATTATGATCACAAGGCTGAATGGAAAACCTTGGCCAGAATGAAAAGAAGAGGGGATATTGTAACACATGAGATGTCCATGGAATGGCGAGAAATGAAGGCATCCCTCGCTCAACAAAAATAGGCAGATGAAAACAAGAAAAGTTACCGGTCTGGAGTTTCGTCTGGTTCAACTATTGATGTTCCTCAACATTTGGTGGGTGGGCGTGAGATTGTATAAGAGCCCTTTGAAAGCGCTTAAAGGACTCAAAGAGCTCAGGACTCACGGAGATAAGGTATTGCTAGGAAGAAGCTTATCCAAAGCTTTTCGGCATGAGAAAAAGTATGGATGGGATATGTTTCATCCCCTTTGGCCTAGCCCAGCTTTTGACAAATTTTTCTACCATCATATGGAGGAGGTCATGCCTTCAGGACAAAACCAAGGCGTCCTTCGTAGGTTATTGGTCGCCATTACCAAAAAATGCCCCCTACAATGTGCGCATTGCAGCGAATGGGATACCCTGAATCAGAAAGATGTACTCAGTCGTGAAGAGCTTCGAGAGAAAATCCAGGCTATGGTAGATTATGGGGTAAGTCAAATCGTGTACTCTGGGGGCGAACCCCTCAACAGGTTTGATGACCTAGTGTGGTTGATTGACCAATTTCGGGACTCCTCCAATTGGGTCTATACATCTGGTTATGGCCTGACAGTTGAAAAGGCAAAAAGGTTAAAAGAAGCGGGTTGTGAGGGGATTGCAATTAGCCTAGATCACCATGATCCAGATGCACATAATGCCTTTCGGGGAAGCAATAAATCATTTGATTGGGTTAAAAAAGCAGTATTGCATTGTCATGAGCAAGGTTTGCTCGTCAGTGTGAATGTCTGTCCTACCAGGGAATACTTGGCTGAAGGAGCCATGCCGAATTTTGTGGAGCTGATGGAAGAATGGCAAGTTCCCATGGTCAATGTGCTGGAGCCTAGGGCTGTTGGACACTTCGCCAACATGGATGTAGAACTTAGGCTGCATGAAAAGAATTACCTAGAAGAATTGTTCTATCAATATAATTTCGAAGAAGGCTGGGAAGAAAAGCCCATCTTTCTCTATCCTGCCATTTCAAGGAAGCATTTGAGATGTGGGGGTGGGATTTCTTACTTACTACTGGATTATGATGGGACGCTTAGACCTTGCCCATTCTGCAAAGCACCTATGAAACTCAATACGGAACAAAAAATCCTTTGTGAGGCCTGAATGTATGGGGAGAGTTTACCTTATTTTTCTAGGATAATTTCTGTTTGTTTTTCTAGGTTTCCGTTGTTGTCGTACTCCAGCCTTTGCCACTTTTGGCTTTGATCCGTGCGATCTTTTACTTCGAATACTTCTTTGTTATTATCGAGGTGGTCAATAGTTATTTCCTCCCTTTCCTCATTGTAGGACCACTTTATGTCGTGCGTATCAGGATATTCGCTCCCAATATATTCCACTTTTGCTTGGCCCTTTCCGTCAGCTTGTAGGTTAAAAAAGCCTGCATCTTCGGCCATGATGGCACCACCCTGAATGACGATGGCGAATCTTTGGATTTGCCAATTTCCTACAAAAGGCGAAGAGATTTCATTTCCATTAGGATTTTCTGGCTCTATGGGTTCCATTTCACATGCTAATAGGAAGAGCAAGGTAATGGGGAGAAGTTGGAGTAGGTATTTCTTCATTTGGCGAATTTCTTAGCCTTAGGGGGTATTTCTTACATGGCACAATAACTATGCCCAAGCGCATTTCAGTATCAAATATCCTTTAGCTATGAAAGAGGTATTCGGCTAAAATCCTATTATTTCATAATTTCTACCCTATATCGGAAGCCTTTTTACAATATTGAGGTTCCTTAAACGAATAGATAGAAAAAGATTGATTATGAATGGAAGGGAAACAAGCCCCTATTTTCACAATAACATACATGCAACCACTGTATTAGGGGTATTTCACAATGGACAGATGGCGCTTGGAGCTGATGGGCAAGCCACTTTAGGAAATACCGTAGCCAAGGGAAATGTAAAAAAAGTTCGCAGAATTGGGGATGGGAGTATTCTGGCAGGTTTTGCTGGCTCGACTTCTGATGCCTTTACACTCGTGGAGAAATTCGAGGAAAAATTGAACGCTTTCCGCACAAATCTTACACGAGCTGCTGTAGAGATGGCCAAAGATTGGCGAACCGATCAATACCTCAGAAAGATGGAAGCTCTCCTCATTGTGATGGACAAGGAGACCGGTTTAGTGATTAGTGGAGATGGAAATGTCCTTTCCCCTGAGCAGGACGTAATGGCCATTGGCTCTGGAGGAGAATATGCACGTTCGGCTGCACTAGCGCTCAAAAAACATGCTCCCCACCTTTCTGCAGAAGAAATTGTGAAGGAAGCCCTCACCATCGCTGCTGATATTTGTATTTATACCAACCACAATTTCGTCATAGAAAGTCTCTAACACAGCCATTTAGAATGGAAACACTTTACACTCATCCCCTTTACGAATTTCAACATCTGCAAGCAGAAAATGTCCTGAAACTTGACTGGGAGACCAAGACGGCTACCATGACAGATCAGGAATTTATGGATGCACTCAGCAATTTCGCTGGCTATGCCTTCGAATGTGGAGCTCCAGGATTGCTGCTGGATGTCCGGGATTTCCGATACCTCCTTAGTGAACAACTCAATGCATGGCGTGATACGCACATTGTGAGCCGCTACATGAAGGCAGGGTGTAAAAAAATGGCTTACCTGACTTCGACTGCTACTCTTGCGCGGATAGAAAAGAAAGAAGTGGCTATGGATGGCTTTACCTATGCCTACTTTGATACCGAAGAGGAGGCCATTGCCTGGTTAATTTCCTAGAGAGAAGCTTATGAGAAAATTTAATGTCAGGGTGTATGGTTTATGGATTGAACAGGGAAGGTTGCTGGTTAGTGATGAATACCGCTTCGGAATATTCATGACCAAACTGCCTGGAGGAGGCTTAGAGTTTGGAGAAGGACCAGCAGAGGGACTGAAAAGAGAATGGATGGAAGAAGCTGGGATGGACATGACGGTTGGAAATGTCGTCTACGTCAACCCTTTTCATCAATTGTCTGCTTTCAACGATCAGCACGACATGGTCTCCATGTATTTTCTCGTAAAGCCTAGAGGCGACCACAGTCTCAAAATAAGTGAGGCGAAATTTGATTTCCCACCTCAGGAGGAGGGGCAGAGTTTTCGCTGGATTAACCTGAGTGAATTAAGTGAGGACGATTTTACCTTTCCGATAGATAAAGCTTTGGCGAGGTGGCTGAGTAAAAATAAGCTACCTGCCTAACGGGATTCTGGTAATTCAATGATAGGTTTCTCATTTCCTAGTCCGGCTACCTCTTGTACATAGCTTCTCCCTTTGCCATCCTTAAAATACACCTTGAAGTGATAGGTCTGGTAGTCCAGGTTGGTTCCGGTCAAGACAAAAGAAACATTAGACTTAGGTGAGATAAAACCGCGCCCTCCGCTCCTGCTTTGAAGCTTCACTTCTACTTCATTAAACTTATCTGGCACAACGCGCTCAAACTTCATGGTTGAGCCGATATTGACCAAGTTGAGGCGGATCAGGTTATTTCCTGCTTTCACGACCTTCGCAAATCCTAATCTCGGGGGTGTTTTAATCTCCTCTTCTTTGGGGCGTGGAGGCTTTGAAACTACTTCATGGCTTTCCATGGGAGCGGTAGAGAAGCCAAATGAAACTTCCTGCGCACCCACCATGGCTAGCTGGGCTTTGCTCTTTTTGGCAAGAACAGGCTTTTGACTGGTTTTGGGAGAAACCCAATCTCCATCAGTGGACTGATGCAATTTAATTTCGGCTTTCTTCTGGAGGATGATGCGTATAAAGATATATGCTACAACCATCACCATGAAGACGCCCATGATGGCAGCCAGTTGGTCTAGAATGGGTTCAGCAAGATGAAGTTTCATTATCCGCGCTATTTTACCATTCACCCGCAAAAAAAGGGCCAAGTTTTCGATATTTCCTTACATGGCAGAAAATGAATAAATGGTAAATATTTGCGCTTTTCGTAAATATTTTTTGTAAAAAATTGATGAATAGCGCTTTTGCCTTGAATTTTTGACAAAAAAGAGGCCCCTCCTTTACATCAAAGGAGGGGCCTTAACAATAACTTAATATTGAAGTATTTCAACCGTTCGTACTAAAGAGACTTGAGTACTTTTTTGAAGAAAATGTTGTCTCCCATACGGTATTTTACCATGTATAATCCTCTGGGCAAGTCAGTGGTATTAATCCTAAGCTCACCTTGACTGTGTAGTTGATTGGATGCGTACACTTCCCTCCCTTGTAAATCATATAGTTTTACATCTTCGAATGGCGCTGAAGCGAAAATATTCAGACGATTTCCAAATGGTACAGGGTAGATACTCGTGATGGATTCGTCGTTGGGTAAAAGGTTTACGGTAGGAAGGGCGTTGACTTCACGCTCTTGTGTAAGAATCCAATAATCAGGATCTAGTTGAAGACTGTCTATTTTTTTAGAGAAGGGGATTTTAATGACTTGGCCATCCCTGGTATGTGCTCTCCTGAACAAGGTATCAGTCCCATCGGCGGCAAATACTTTGATGGGTAAGGTCATTTCATAAAAGTCTACAGAAGGATGAGACACGTCCTGATTGGCAAACATCATCAGGGTATCTCTTTGTTGCCACCAATTGATCTGGTAGGAAGGAAAGCCTTGACCATATACCCAGTCGTCAAAAAACTCTTGGAGGTTTCTCCCGCTTTCTGCCTCCAAAATGCGCTGGAGGTCTGCCGTTTGTGCATAGCCAAAGGCGAGTTCAGGTGCATTCAGGTAGCTTCTTAAGCCAGAAAAGAAAGTTGAATCTCCCAGCTCCCATCGTAGCATATGAAGAACGAGCGCACCTTTGAAGTAGGATAGTTCTCCGCTGAAAATACGGGAAACGCTGGTGGTATCATCTACATAAACAGAACCTGAATCTGAACGGGTAGCAATGCCGATGGCCCCAGTTCTCCAACTTAACCAAGTGGCTTCATCAAATAAATACTGGTAGGTGATGGCAGTTAGGTAGGTAGCAAAGCCTTCGTTGAGCCAAATGTCTTTCCAACTGCCGCAGGTAACCTTGTTGCCAAACCATTGGTGAGCTACCTCATGGGCAATCAAACCGTGATAATAGACGCGCATGAAACTCATCGTCGCGTGTTCCATTCCTCCTCCCCAGTTGAATTCTGCATGGCCGTATTTCTCATCCATGTAGGGATATTCTCCGAACAGGTCATAGAAAAGCTCCATGATTCCGATGGTTCTGGGTGTTTCTTCCATGGCCTCTGTAAGCGAACGATCATAAACGTAGTTTAGGATTTCAAGAGAATCTCCTCCCAAAACCACCCAATCGGAATAGACGTTATAATGCGCTACTCCAATGGCGATCAAGTAGGCTGGAATAGGATATTTATGCTTCCAGTGGTAGGTCTTGGACAATCCCCCCGTTTGTTTTTCCGAGATCAGCAATCCATTGGAAGCGACTCTGAAGGAATCCAAGGTCGTTACGATGATGTCTACGGAATCAATTTTATCTGAAAGATCTTGTTTACAAGGCCACCAGTCTCGAGAACCATAGGGTTCTGAAAGCGTCCATAAGACCGGAGAACCATTTCCCAAAACATCAATCTCAAAAGATCCAAAACCGGAGTTTGGGGGAATTCCGTGATAGAAAATCGTAGTCGAGTCCATGTCTCCAACATCCAGAGAATTGGGGAGCTCAATCCTAATCAGGTCATTTCCTGAACGAGAAAAGGGGAGTGCTAAGTTCCCTTGCTTAACGGAGTCAACTCGAAGTTCTTTGGCTAAGTCGAAATAGACGCTTTGAAAGTTGGACTCCATGGCTATAAAGTGGGAAGTAACTTTGCCCAGGATGGATCGAACGTTTGGATTGACCGTCCATTCGAGACGGTGATATGTTAAGTCGTAATTGCGTGTGGAATCGCTGGAAAGTTGGGCGGCAGCTCTGATCCCTTCATGCCTTCTTTGCTCGGCTTCGATGATGTAGCATTGTTCCATCTCCCAATCAATTTCAAAATGGTCTTTGTGATGATGACCTGCATGATGGTGAGAATGACTTTGTCCAAATGCAACTGAAAACAATATCGTGTAAGCCATGAGGCACACGATCAAGCTTTTCCTTCGGCTCATTGTTTTAGGTGTAAAAAGGGAATTCCCCAAGGTTAATGTTTGTAAAGAATAATGAAGGGTTAAGGCTTGCTTAGTCCTTATTGTTTAAAATGGTTGTCCTCAAACTATTATGTCGGATAATTTATCAACATTAGCTTGGATTCCATGTCCTTGACTCGACCTCAAGCTGAAGTTTTTCGATTTGCTTATTGGCCAGGTTAATTGCCATGGGAGATTGATCCATACCAATCCATTTCCTCTTCAACGATTCTGCTACCCATAATGTACCCCCACTCCCAGCAAAGGCGTCCATAATCCAACTATTTTCATGTGAGGAATTGAGAATAATTCGTTGAAGGAGGTCGTGATTTTTCTGGGTAGGATAGTCTACATAGGAAAGTCCTTTGTCCTTAAATGTCCAGACATCCTGAATCTTTTTCCCCTTATGGTCCTTCGCAAATACAATTTTTCTGGGGTTACCCGTGGATGACCATTCGATTCTACCTGCTGCTTCAAGGCGGTCCAACTCCTCCCTGCTGAATCTCCAATGTC
The DNA here is from genome assembly GCA_039817415.1 of Bacteroidota bacterium. GTDB lineage: Bacteria > Bacteroidota > Bacteroidia > J057 > J057 > JALEFZ01. The sequence continues at coordinate 79,047 of JBCBVV010000014.1, read as the reverse complement.
TTCCGGGAGGAGGCATGAGGCCTTTCCATTCCTGCCCCGTATCTCCACTCCTTGTTTCTCCGGGCGCATGAAGAGGGTGGGTGGTGTAAGGACCATGTGTAGGATGAATTCTGGGGAATAGCTGCTGTACTTCCTCTTCTCTTAGAGGTTCTGTCAGGTCGTTCCAAATATGTTGATCCCTGTTTTTGGCGTAGAATAAAATCATGTCGGAAAAGTTTCCGTATGCCTTTCTCGAAAAATTCTTGGGATTGCATTTGATGCGAGTCAGGTCGTTGATGTGGTTAGTGGGCCCAAATATTTCATCCAGCATGACTCTCACGTAATGCCCAACTTTCTTGTCGATATGAACATAGATTGAGCCTTGTTCTGAAAGGAATTCCCTCAAAACAATGAGTCTTTTCCATAAAAAGGCTAAAAAGGCATCTCCCTCTAATTGATCAGAATAAGCTTGTTCCTGATGAATATCTACGAAAGGTTGGCCGGTGCCAAAGGGAGGGTCAATATAGATGAGGTCAATTTTGCCTTTTAGCTGAGGCAAAAGATGTAGGAGAATGGGTAGGTTGTCCCCCATAAAGTAGGCTCGGCCCTTGTCTAAGATATTCTCAGGTGCCCCTTCTAACTGGCCATTGTGATGCTGCGCATATATTTCATCTAGGCTCAATTTGCCTTCAAAATCGAGTTTTGCCTTCATTCTTCCAGCATTTTTTCCATTTGTCTGGAATAGAACGGTCCTGGTGGCAAGGGTAGATAGCTTCCCTCCCGGCCTACTGTGGCAGAAGCCTTGGCATCATTCAGGTTGAGGTGAACCTTCATGAGCAATATTCTAGCAGGGAGATGATAAGGATGTGCTTCTAAGGCTTTCTCCAATACGCTCTGTGCTTCATTCCATTCTTCAGACATCGTAAGTAGCTTACCCTGCCAATACAAGTATGTCCCCATGTTCATGGGTAAATTGGGCTTAGGGATGGTGCTTAACTTGACCCGCGCAGAATCAGCTCCATATTGCCGACTGATGATATCTACTTCTATCATAGGATTGGTGCCACCTCGCATGCGGGTATTGTTCATGATTTGTTGGTAGGATATGGCTTGTACACTATCTCCTTCTGCTAGGGCGGCTATCAACAGATACTGGAGCATCCATTTTTGCGGACTGCCAGCAGCCTTCAAGAGTTCATAACTGGGTTCAATTAGATTTTTGAGTTCCTCATGGCTTCCAATTTGGTAGAGGACTTCTGCATAGGCACGTCTATAGGCATAGTTTTGTGGATTGGCTGTGATAAGGGCATCAAATATCCTTTTTGATGCAACCAGATTCCCCATTTTTCCCTGAATCTTGGCAAGGAAGAGTTGGTTTCGCTCTTTCTCATCTTGCAAGTAAGTGGATATTTCTGGACCATCAAGCACATAGTCCTCGGCTAGTTGTACACCTTCATCCCAAAGAGAAAAGGACTCATAGAAATTCAGGAGCTTAGTGTTTTGATTCGCCCTTAGCATAAAATCTTGTTCCAGCTCGTAAGCAGATTCGTATGCTTTGGCAATTCGTCTGATGGCTTTGTCCCTTGAAAGGTCATTGTTTAGAAATTGTTCCTCCCAGATTTCTCCTTCTTTCACATAGAGATAGGGATGGCCAGGGGCCAACTGCCTTGCCTGACTGAGTAGCTTTCGAGCCGTTTTGAGTTCATTTTTCCTTTGGTAAAATTCAATTTTTTCGACCCAGGCAGGAATGTAATCCCCTACAAAGTAAAGGGCCGAATCAATATAAGACAGACCGATGGAGTCAAGTCTCTTAGGTCGAATTTGTCTAGCCAACTGTAAATAAGCTTCTGCCCAGTTTCCTTTTAAAGCGGTACTATCACCTTTGATGTATGCTTTTTGTTTGGCTTCAAGCTGTTCGATCCATTTGTACATAGCAGGATCCTTTTCCTTTAAGTCAGTCCTCGTATTGGCGGATTTGTGGTTGAGGGGATGAACTTTTTTCTCAGAATAGTAGGCAGGAATGGCTTGTGCTAAGTATTCAAATTCGTTGTTGGCGGCATAGTAGTCTAGCACAGCACTGTCTTTCATGGCTTGGTAATAGAGGTTGCGGACATCGCGCATTTCCTGATCGGTGAAGAGTCTTCCATGGAAAAGATGAACGTATTCGTGTTGGGTAACGTTTCGTTCCAAGTGTGATCCTCTTTCGATATATTCGATTCCCGTAGCGCCAGAACCAACACCTCTAATGTCCATCCATTGCCTGTTGTCGAAAGTTGTTCCGCCTCGGAAAAAGGAGTTTTTCATCGCAATGGCCAAATCCACATGAAGGGGAGGAAGGGCAAAGGTTCTGCCTAGTCGGGCCAGCATAGGCAAGTAAGCAGTCGTTGGCCCCAATTGAGACCAAACCATCTTGGCCACTCTGTCTCCTGGATAATGTCCGAGATCAGGGAATACCTTGTACAACAATTCTTTCTGAGGAATCCTAACCGCTTCAATGTTCTTTTCCAGTTCAGGATATTCTGCCAAGGCTTGCATTTGGCGCTTTTTGATAACTGCTGCTAGTCCATTGTGGGCAGGACCAAAGTGTGGTTTTTTGGCTAGCATTTGGAGAAAAATGGCCTGAGAAGAATCTAAATGAGCGGGGAAATCTTTTTCAGGAAGTTGGTAGAAAATGGACGCCCTGTATAAATCTGGGATAACTGAGGTGGGATATTGAGTTCTGGTGGCTCTTAATGCCTCCAGTCCCTTGGTAACTTGTCCTTGGACAATTGAATCCATGGCCTGATTCAATATAGGTCGTATGATTTGTTCTTCAGGGTCGGCATAATCAGCAAAGGTAAGATGGGTATGGCCATTCCCCCAGTGCCAATGTGTTTGATAGTGCAGCGGGTTCAAAGTCAGGGCTATTTCCCATTGGTCGGCCATGGCTTGTAATTGGGTGGCATCTCTTCTTCTCCAAATGGCATATCCATAGGCAAAACGAGCATCTGCATTAAAGGGGTCTGCCTTGAGAGATTCGATAAGGTAAGTCTCGGCTTTTTCTTGGCGTCGAAGCCAGAAATTAGCTTCGGCCATGAGGAGAAAGCCTTTTCCTTTGTGCGAGGTTATTTGGCTCAACTCTTCCCCCAGTGCTTCCGCCTTGAGGTAGTTTTTTTGATAGATTTCGATCTTTCCCAGACCCAAGAGGGCTTCCGCCTTGGTATGGCTATCCTTCATCATGCTCAAATAGGTCATTCGGGCATCTTGTAATTCCCAGCTGATAAGGCTGAGTTGAGCTTGCCATCGGTCGGTCAGATCAGTATCGATTTGAATGCCTTGGATGAGGATTCCGTTGAGGATATTCCGTAGCTGATCATAGCGATGGAAAGTGTAGGCCTGTTGGAGAGCATACTCATCTGCATTCATCAAGCTCAATCCAGGGTTGTTGAGCCATCTTTCTGAAAGATCCCAACGCCCCAATTTTTGAGCGTTGGCGAGGTCCTCCTTCTTAGGAATACGTATCTGATCTAGCTTGGATTGTTCTGTTCGCAGCCACGTAAGAAAGGCACGGCTGCTATCTGGATGTGCTGGTTGGGCAAAGAGACCTCCAACCAAAACGAATATGGCAATCAGAAAACTACAAGGTCTTTTCATAAGTCAATGGTAATTTCCCCCTTCAGATAGGTAACGGCTGTTCCAGCCATTTCTACTCTATCTCCTTTCCACTTGGTCCATAAACCTCCTCCTCTCGGGGAGATTTGTCTGGCGTACATATCGGTTTTTCCCAATTTCTCTCCCCAAAAAGGAATCAATGTACAATGGGCGGAACCTGTAACGGGATCCTCGGGTACACCTGCTTGTGGGGCAAAGAATCTCGATACAAAATCAACATCCTCCTTTTCCCCAGCGGCTGTAACAATAACCCCAATACAGTCAAGTTGGGCAACCAAGTCCATTTCCGGCTCTATTTTCTTCACATACTCTTCCTTTTCTACTTGTACGAGTATATCTCTTGATTTGCCTACAAATACTGGTTCCACGCCCAAGGCTTCCAAAAGGAGGTCAGAAGCTTCCATTGGTTTAGGAGGTCTGGATGGGAAGTCCATGGATAGTTTGTTCCCCTCTTGGGTAACCCTTAGTGAACCTGATCGTGTTTTGAAGTGAATTTGGTTGTCCTGATAGTTGAGGAATTCATACATCACCTGAGCCGAAGCCAAGGTCGCATGTCCGCACAAGTCTATTTCAAGAACGGGTGTAAACCAGCGCAGTTCGTAATGGTCTTCTTGTTTCACAAAGAAGGCAGTTTCTGCTAGGTTGTTTTCTGCAGCGATAGCTTGCATGGTGGCTGTGGGAAGCCAAGTCTCAAGGGGACAAATCGCTGCTGGATTTCCTCCAAAAATTCTATCGGTGAAGGCATCCACCTGGTATATAGGAAGGCGCATGAAATAGGGTTGATTTATAACATTCTAATATGCTGATTTTATTCGTGATAAGCGAAACGAAGGACAAGGGACTCTTTTTGGCTGTCAAATCCTGCTTCTATCATATACAAGAGTCCACATACTGTAATTAGCCCTCTTTTCCTATATTTGCGTGCAAAATTTCCAATTAGAAGCATGCAAGAGATTCAATCTATCATAACTGCGGCCTGGGAGAACCGAGAGCTCCTACAGCAGGCCCAAACCCGTGAAGCCATTGCTGAGGTCATGGAACAGCTAGACAAAGGAAAACTACGCTGTGCGGAGCCTACCGAAGATGGGTGGCAGGTCAATGACTGGGTGAAAAAGGCTGTCATTTTAAACTTCCCCATTCAAAGCATGGAGACCATTCACAATGCTCCTTTCGAATACCACGACAAAATGCCTTTGAAGACGGATTACAAGGCTCAGGGGGTAAGAGTAGTTCCTCCTGCTACCGCTCGCTATGGGGCTTATATCGCACCTGGCGTTGTCATGATGCCTTCCTACGTCAATATCGGTTCTTATGTAGACAGTGGAACTATGGTAGATACGTGGGCGACCGTAGGTTCTTGTGCGCAAATCGGGAAAAACGTTCACCTGAGTGGTGGGGTAGGAATTGGCGGTGTGCTGGAGCCCGTTCAGGCAGCACCTGTAATCATTGAAGATAATGCCTTCATTGGAAGCCGTTCTATTGTGGTAGAAGGGGTAAGAGTAGGCAAAGAGGCTGTGTTGGGGGCCAATGTGGTTTTGACTGCTTCTAGTAAGATCATTGATGTGTCTGGTGATGAACCGGTGGAGTACAAAGGATATGTTCCTGAGCGCTCAGTAGTGATTCCTGGGACTTATATGAAGAAATTCCCTGCAGGGGAGTACGGGGTGAGCTGTGCGCTTATCATTGGTAAAAGAAAAGAATCTACAGACAAGAAGGTGTCTTTGAACGACGCCTTGAGAGACTTTGGTGTGAGTGTATAAGGCTCATGCTAGGTGATATATGAAAAGCTGGTAGGCTATGAAAGTCTACCAGCTTTTTTTCTATTAGGTAGAAGTTAGGAAAACAACGATTGCAGCTTCATGGCTACGCCCATGTCTCCATTGATTTTGATTTTACCAGACATAACCGCTGACATGGGGTTTAGCTGTCCTTTAACCAGGGATTTGAAGTCATCCAAGGAAACCTGAACCGTACAGTTGGCTTCCTCATTGCTGGTGCTTACCTGATTGCTTGCTCCCGTTCCGTCAATCATTAATTGTTCTTGGCCGAAATCAAATTTCAGCTTAGAGCCTAAGGGAGAAGCTTTAGAGGCGGATGCTTGAATCCCTTCCAGAATGGAGGAAACGCCCTTATTTGCTTGTAGATCACCATTTCCATTGACCATCATGCTATCTGAAGGAATGGAGGCTGCTTCATAGGTAATATCGTCTATCACCATTTTGGAAATGATCTCACGCATGATCTCCGAACTTCCCCCTCCGATTGTACCGATTCGGCTATCTCTGAAAAGACGGGCGATCTTGTATTCTTCGATATATCCATATCCTCCAAAGAATTGCAAACACTGGGTCATGGTTTTGTCCGAAAGTTCAGTTGCCAATAGTTTGGCCATTGAACACTCCTTCACCACGTACTCACCCTTCTCATGCATGTAGGCGCAGTTTTGAACGAATTGCTTCACCGATTCGATCTCTGAGGCCAATTGGGCAATTCTGTGGCGGAGTACTTGGAATTTGGTCAATGGACGTCCAAAGGCTTCACGATCCTTCATGTATTTCAAGGCATGCTGGACAGCGTGCTCACAACCTGCATATCCACCAACCCCAGCAATCAGACGCTCCAGTTGTAGTCCGCCCATGAGGTAATAAAAACCACTTCCCTCTTCTCCAATCAAGTTCTCTGCAGGAACTTTTACATTGTCAAAACCCAGTTCGGCTGTATCGGAGGCATGCCATCCAAGTTTCTTGAGCTTGGTCGCGGAAACCCCTTCTGCATCGCGATCAATCACCAGTAAACTCACCCCTGCCGGTCCTGCGGAAGGATCGGTCTTGACTACTGTTACAATGAAATCTCCATAGACCGCATTGGTGATAAAGGTCTTGGAGCCATTCACGATATAGTAATCTCCTTCCCTGCGAGCGGTCGTTTTGATATTGGCTACATCGGAACCAGCACTTGGTTCTGTGATACCAATACTGGAAATCTTGTCTCCTGAGATGATACCTGGAAGATATTTTTGCTTCAATTTTTCTGATCCGTACTTCAGAATGTAGGGAGCTGACATGTACTGTACCACCAACTGTACCACAGCGAAGCCACCGGAGAAGCATTTGGTGATCTCCTCTGTGAATACCATGTCGTAGAAGAAGTCCAATTCTGATCCTCCGTACTCTGTGGGATACCCCAAGCCCAGAAAGCCCATATCGCCCATTTTCTTCCAAATCTCTCTGGGAATTTTTCGCTCTTCTTCCCATTGATCAATGTAGGGCATGGCTTCCTTATCCAAAAAGCTTCTCAAACTCTGGCGGAACAATTCGTGTTCCTCTGTCAAATACAATGATTTCATATGTCGTAATTTGTTCTGTTTCTTTTGGGTTGGTGGTTTGGGTGAATGGTGGTTCTGACTGTATCAAGGCATTTCTTCTACTTCTCGTCTAACAAGGGCCATTTGAACTCCATAAGGTAAAATCCAGCTCAAACGATTCAAAAAGCGCATTTTCCAGCCACTGATTACGAAGGACTTGTTTCGCTCGATGGCCTTCCAAACATCCTTGACAACTTCATATTTAGAGGTGGTGGCAAGTCCTTGAAAGGTCTTTACTTTTTCCATGTCGGCACGTTTCTGAAAAGCCGTATCATTCAAAGCTGCAGGGCAAACCGTTAGGAGCCTGACCTTAGATTTTTTCATGCGCAGTTCTTCAGAAATAGCCCTCCCAAATCGCAGCACAAAGGCCTTAGAAGAAGCATAGGTGGCGAATTTGGGGACAGGTTGAAAAGAGGAATTGGAACTGATGTTGATGATCAATCCATGTCCTCTTTTCTCCATCTTATCCAAAAACAGTCTTGTCAAAGAGTAAAGGCTTATCATGTGAAGCTTCATCATGGCCACTTCCACTTGATGTACGGTATCCAATAGAAATCCATAGCTTCCAAAACCGGCATTGTTGACCAACACATCTACTTCCCAGCCATTTTCTTCTACCCACTTCATCAATTGGGCAGGAGCATCGTCCGGAACCAAATCAAGGCTGAGCATATGTAACTCCACCTTCGGGAAACTGGTCGTCAGGTAATTTCTTCCTCTTTCCAGTTCGTCTTGAGGTTTTGATACCCAAAGAATGCGGTATCCTTCCTCCGCGAATTTCTCCGAAAGGGCATATCCTAATCCACTTGATCCTCCAGTAATGAGTGCTGTCTTCATCCGATTTATCTTGCTTCTCTGTCTTTATATCAGGCTTCCCAGATAATCTTCATATCCGATTCATGCCAATTTTTGTATTGCTCCATGTACTGATCGTCAATGGAGGCTCTTCTAATTTTCAGAGTTGGGGTCAACAACTGGTTGTCAGGGCTCCATGCATCCTTGGTAACAACAACAGTGGATACCAATTCGTGCTTGGATGACTGTTGGTTGACGTGTTGTAGTTGTTGGCTAAGAACTGCTCGAACTTCTTGTTCTGGCAAGGAAGCTGCGGCTTCAGAAAGGTTGACAAGGGCAATAGGTTGAGGAATCCCCAATCCTGCCACGCAGATTTGTTCGATCATCTCGCTTTCTGCAAATCTCCCCTCTATCAAGGTTGGAACCACAAACTTCCCCTTGGTCGTTTTGAAGGCGTCCTTCACTCTACCTATGATTTTTAGGTAGCCATCCTTGTCAAATTCCCCTCTATCCCCCGTATGTAGCCAGCCGTCTTTGATGACTGCGGCCGTGAGTTCTGGGTCTTTGTAATATCCCTTCATGACCCATGGAACATTCATTAGGATTTCTCCTGTGTCTGGATCTGTTTTTCCTTCGCAGAAAGGAAGAGGCCTTCCCACAGTATGGGCTTTATGATCGTGCTCTGGCATCAGGGAGAATCCACCAAAGTTTTCTGTCATTCCATATACTTCCCTTAGGTTGATATCCAAGCTTCTGTACCACTGCTTTAAGGGTTCTGGGGTAATGGATGCACCTGTCATGATCATGTTGGCATTGCTGAGCCCGAGAGAAGTTTTGATTCTTTTCTTGATAAGGCCTGAGACAATGGGAATTTTGAGGAGCGTATCCAGTCTTTTTTGCGGCAACTTGGCGATAACGGCCATATAGAACTTCGTCCAAATTCTCGGAACGGCAAAAAACAGGGTAGGCTGGGTTTCCTGTAGGTTTTTGGCGAAGGTATCTAAGGATTCTGCAAAGGAAATGCTTCCGCCTGACATGAAGGCACCAATTTCTACGGCTGTACGCTCTGCAATATGATTCAATGGCAGGAAGGAGAAGAAAACGTTTTCCTCTACTTGTCCAACTTTGAGGTTGTCCTTAATCAATTCAGCATTTATAATGAGCGCTGCATTTTCGTATGTGTGTACCACACCCTTAGGCGTCCCCGTAGTACCTGAAGTAAAGAGAATGGTCCATGTATCTGTGATATTTGGCAAAGGATTCCCTAGCATCAGCTCATGTTGGGCAATCAAATCAGCCCACTCATGCCCACGATCTACCTTGGCATTGCCCTGGTAATGTGGAAATTTGATGATGGGCATATCAGCTGGAATGGCTGCGTTGATATTATCCCATTGATCTAACTTACCGGCAAACACCAGTTTGGCATCGCTCTTTTCCAAAACGACTTTGGTTTGCTCAGTTGATAAATTGGGATAGAAGGGGGTAGAGACAAAGCCTCCCATCATGATGGCAAGGTCAGCCAATACCCAATGGTAACAGTTCTTGGAGAAAATGCCGATATGATCTCCCTTTTTCAGTCCAAGTTCCTGTAGGGCAGTTGCTATCTTTCGAGCCTGTTGGCCTGCCTCTCGGTACGTCATCGTTTTCCACTCATCCCCAAAGGGCTGGCGGAGAAAGACTTTTTCTGGGCGTTCTTTTTCCCACTGATAGAAAAAGTCTAACTGACTTCTTAGGTTTTCTCTGATGTCCTTCATTGCAAGTAGTTGAATAGTAGAACGTTGCAAAACAACGCCTGAAGTGGAACATACAAGGACCGGCCAAAACGAGTTGACAGAAGCACGCGAGGCTTCTTAGTTGATTACATAGCCATCCTTGTTTATAAAATAGTCAGCGACAGTCCGCCTGATTTCCTTCAGGTTCCTAGCAGGAAGGTTGAACAGACGGTTGATGCCTTTGAAACTGGCCATAGCCTGCTTACCGGCTGCAGCAAAAATGACCTCTCGGGCACTCTGGCTACAAATGTCGGCCGTTTCATACATCAATAGGGTTGTCATATGCTGACGTATATTTTCGGTATCCTTTTCTCTGTGTTTTAGGGCTCTCAGGAGAGCTGATTCGAAGATGTAAATCTGAGTAAGCATGTCCGCCAAGCTCATTAAGACCTCTTGTTCTTCAGCAATTTCTTTCTGGAAGGTTTGTGCTGCCTGTCCTGCTACCAAAAGGGTCGCCTTTTTGAGGTTATATAGGTAGGCTAAACCAAGGGCCAGTTCATCTTCTTGATTATCCACTGGCTTTAGCTGACCTGCTTGAAGTTCGCCAAATACCTTCATCGTTTCATCCATCAAGGGTAATTCACCCTTTAGGCCTTTTCGCAAAAGCATGGTCGAGGTGAGCATTCTGTTGATTTCATTGGTGCCCTCATAAATTCTGTTGCCTCTGATGTTGCGGTAGTGGGTTTCGATTTCACTATCGGCGGAAAAGCCCATTCCACCATGGATTTGAAGAGCCTCATCCACCACATAGGTTTCAGCCTCAGAACCATAGACCTTGGTCAAGGCACATTCCATTGAGAATTCTGCAACAGATTGGATTTTGGCCTTTAGTGGGTCAATCCCTTCTTCAACCATGCTGGCATAAGCCTCATCTACATTGTCGGCTGCTCGGTTCCAAGAGCTCTCGAGTCCATAAATTCTGGCAGCACTCTTGGCTATTTTGGTTTTGATGGCTCCAAAGCTGGCAATAGGCTTCCCAAATTGTATCCTTTGTTTGGCGTAGTTTATCCCAAGTCCCAAGGCTCTTTTGGAAATGGCGCCTCCCGCTACGGCGATCTTGATTCTCCCTGCATTGAGGGCGTTTAAGGCTATTTTGAAGCCATTGTTTCGCTCTCCTAGAAGGTTTTCAACGGGAACTTTTACCTTGTCGAAGAAGACCTGTCGGGTGGAAGAACCATGAATGCCGAGTTTGTTTTCTTCTTCACCTAGGCTGACACCCCATTCTTTTTCTACAATCAAACAGGATAGATTCTTATCGTCTTCAATCTTGCAGAAGACAAAAAAGATATCGGCAAAGCCAGAGTTGGTAATCCACATTTTCTGGCCTGTCAGTAGAAAGTGGGCCCCATCTTCCGAGTAAATGGCCTGCGTCTTACCAGAATTCGCATCTGAGCCCGCACCGGGTTCGGTGAGGCAGTAGGAACATTTATACTCAGCTTTGATGATACGGCTAAGGTATTTTTGCTTTTGTTCTTCAGTTCCATACAGCAAGACGGGATATACACCCAAGCCATCTTGTACGCCTATGCTTTGGCTAAAAGAAAAGCTATCAGAAGCGATTTCACCAAGGGCCAGTTCCGTTCTGAAATCAGCTCCTGCGCCTCCGATGTGCTCAGGTACTCCTATTCCCAAAAAGCCCATTTCTCCCATTTTCTCCAGCAGAGAGGGGGCAAGGGTCGTACCTTCCTTGGTATCGAATTTTTCTTTGATAGGTTCCAATTCGGTATCCAGAAAATCGCGCATGGCTTGCCTCAGCATCAGGATCTCCTCATTGTAGTCTTCGGGGGTGAAGATGTCCTGTGGAGAAGGAGTATGCAGCAGAAAACTTCCGCCTCTTTTGCTTATGTCTCTTGCGATATTCATGAGTAAAGTCCTGTCTTATATTAAGATACGAATGTTTGATTGTATAGGAAAGGCGCTATTGTCCCGTCCAGTTTGGTTTTCTTTTCTCTCTAAAGGCTCTGAGTCCTTCCTGCCCGTCCTTGGAGCCAACGGCTTTTCCGAGCATGGCAGAGAGGTAAGCGTGGTCTGATTCGGAGGAGTTGGTATGTTGGAAGGCTTCCAATCCTAAACGCATAGCCATAGGGCTATTTCCTTTCAATTCAGCAATCACGGCTTCTACTTCCTGGTCTAATTGATCAACAGACACCACCTTGGTTAGAAGGCCGTATTGAGCGGCAGCTGTAACTGGTAAGGTATATCCACGGATACACCAGTCCAGAACCTTTCGGGTAGGCATAACACGCTGTAATTCAGCCATAACCTGAAAGGGATATAAGCCTCTTTTGACTTCGGGTAAGCCTAATTTTATATGATCTGAAGCCAGTACAATATGGCTCCCTGTCAAAAAGAAAAAGCCACCCGCGTATACATCCCCATTTACCCTTGCAATCATAGGTTTATGGAGAGAATGAAACATCGGTCCGATCAAGACTTCTTGTTCTGGTTTGGGAATGCTGGAATCATGCGGGGCTCCTCCTCCCATGAAGGCCTTGAGATCCGCTCCTGCACAAAAAACATTGCCCTTTGCCTGCATAACGCATATCCAGATGGAAGACTGTGCCATCACATATTGGAAGACATAGGCGAGTTCAAATACCATTTGAGGATGAATGGCATTCTTCTTCTCCTCCCTATCCAGTGTGATGTAGCATACATGTTCCTTTACCTCTACTTCAATGAAGGCGAAGTTCTGCTGGTCAAAGGCCTCAATTAATTCTTGTGAATAATATTCCATTTCCTTTATGCTTCTGGATTGATCTTGATCAAGCGTACATCCGATTCAATGTTCTGGCCCTCCTGTACATAAATTTCTTCTACCGTTCCGGCTTCTTGGGCCGCAAGTGTATTTTCCATCTTCATACTTGAGAGGATAATGAGGGCATCTCCTTTCTGCACGGTTTGCCCTGCTTCAACACAGATTCTGATAATCTGAGAAGGCATGGGGGAAGTATATTCTCCTGCTACGGCTTCGCTGCTACTGTCTGGGAACCTAGGGAGTTTTCTTAGCTCGACAGATCCCATATTTTCATTGTGCAAGAAGTATCGATCTCCTTCCTGTGCCAATTGAAAACGGTATTGTGTGTCATCCCATTCGAAGCGAATCTCATCCTCCCCACTTTCTAATAGATGTAATTCCTGATACGCTCCTTCGAAAAGGAATTGAAATGAATCTCCCTTATCGGTATAACCAAGGGCTATTTTTTCTCCTTCAAACTCGAAGGATTCCATTTGATCCTGATACCAATTGTTTCTCCAACCTGTTTGAAGGGAAGGAAGGAGTTTGCGGCTGCTGTTTCTCTTGCTCCATCCGTGAAGGGAGGCTGCCGCTACATAAAGTCTGATGTCTTTTGCGCCCGTCTCTGAACCGGGGGTGTATTCCTTTTGGATAAAATGCGTATCGTATTTCCCTTGATTGACATCTGGGTGAGATAGTAACCAAAGTAGAAAATCCTGATTGGTTTGCATACCCAGGCAACGCATGTGTTGTAAGAGGTAACGCATCTTCCTATGAGCAGTGGAGCGGTCTTCTGCCCAGATAATGAGCTTGGCGATCATGGGATCATAGAAAATGGAAACTTCTGAGCCAGATTTGACCGCAGATTCCATACGTAAGCCCTCCATTTCGGGCCATTCAAATCTGTGAATCTTACCCGTCACAGGGAGAAAGTCCTCTTTGGGATTCTCGGCGTATAATCGACATTCGATGGCATACCCCCTCAAGAGGTCTTGCGAAGGCTGTTCCATGATGGGCTTTCCTTCTGCTACTTCAATTTGCATTTTGACCAGGTCGAGACCTGTTACTTCCTCGGTTACAGGGTGCTCAACCTGTAAACGTGTGTTGACTTCTAGGAAGTAAAATTCGCCAGACTGCTCATCGTAAATGAACTCTACGGTTCCGGCATTTTCATACTTGAGGGCCTTGGCGGCTTTGACCGCGGCTTCTCCCATCTTGTCCCTTAGCTCTGGGCTCATAATGGGGGAGGGACTTTCTTCAACTACTTTTTGAAAGCGTCGTTGGATGCTGCATTCTCTTTCAAAGAGGTGAATGGCATTTCCATGTTTGTCACCAAAAATTTGTATTTCGATATGTCGGCCTGAAGCAACATATTTTTCAAGGATCAATTCGTCATGCCCAAAGGACCTTGCCGCTTCCCCCTTTGCTGCCTGAATAGCTGAAGGCAAATCTTCAACTTGATCAACTCTTCGCATTCCCTTTCCACCTCCTCCTGCCGCTGCCTTTAGCAAGACTGGGAAACCAATCTTTTGGGCTTCTTCGATTAGGGTTTCTACCCGTTGATCTGATCCTTGAAAACCAGGAACCACAGGGACATTATGAAGCCTCATGAGAGATTTGGCTTCTGATTTGGAGCCCATGGCATGGATGGCCTCTGGGCTAGGTCCAATGAAAATGAGGCCTTCCTCTTTACATCGATTCGCAAAATCAGCGTTCTCTGACAAGAAACCATAAGCAGGATGGATGGCATCCGCTCCCGTTTTTTGAGCGGCTTCAAAGATTTTCTCCTGATCAAGATAAGAAGCGGCTGGCTCGTTCTGGCCTAGGTTGATGGCCATATCTCCTTCTCGTACGTAGGGAAGGTCCTTATCCGCCGGTGTGTACAAGACTACCGTTCTGATCCCCATCTTTTTGCAGGTTCTGATAATCCTTGAGGCGATTTCCCCTCGGTTGGCGATGAGGATAGTTGATATGCGGGTATATACAGGTTTATTTGTTTCCATTGTTGTGATTACATTCTGAATACGCCATATCCTTCAGTTCCTTTAATCGGCTGATTGTAGACTGTCGCTAAAGAGATGGCTAGGTAATTTCTGGTTTGACGGGGGTCGATGATGCCATCATCCCATAATTCTGAGGTGGCAAACCAGGCATTGGACTTCTTTTCAGCTTCCTGAATCAGCATTTGCTTGAGCATTTCCCCTTGCTGTTCGTCATAAGGAACACCTTGATTGGCAGCGGAGGCTCTTCTAACGATCTCCATAACCCCTGCCATTTGTTCGGGTCCCATGACACCAATTTTTGAGTTAGGATAAGAGAAAAGGAAACGTGGTTTATAAGAACGGCCATTCATCCCATAGTTTCCTGCCCCATAAGAAGAGCCGATCATCAGTGTGATATGAGGAACTTCACTATTGGAGACGGCATTGATAAGTTTGGCTCCATTTTTAATGATCCCGCCTTCCTCATACTTCTTTCCAACCATATAGCCGGTCGTATTTTGTAGGAAAAGGAGAGGAGTATTGTTCTGGTTGGCCAACTGAATGAAGTGTGTAGCTTTGTTGGCGGATTCTGAGAAAATCACCCCATTGTTGCCTAAAATCCCTACGGGATAACCATGGATATTGGCCCAGCCACAAATCAAGGTAGAACCATATTCAGGCTTGAATTCAGAGAATTTCGAACCATCTGTTATGCGCAGGATCAATTCCCTTACATCAAAGGGTTTTTTGAGATCGGGTGATAAAATACCTAATATTTCTTCTGGATCGTGTAGGGGTTCCTCTATTGGGGCTTGAGGGACAAGATGCGGATCGGCTACATTTACCCATTGCATGATTTCTCTTGCCTGTCGGATTCCTTCTAGTTCTGAGTCTACCAGATAGTCCGAAACCCCGCTTACGCGGCTGTGCATCTCTGCTCCTCCTAATTCCTCATCTGTGGAGACTTCATTGGTGGCCATTTTGACCAAGGGAGGGCCCGCCAAAAATACTTTGGCTGCTTTTTTCTGGAAAATGGCGTATTCAGACATGCCAGGAACGTAAGCCCCCCCAGCCGTTGCATTCCCAAAGACAACAGATATGGTAGGAATGCCTTTCTTGGAGCGTTGAATGATCTGTCGGAATGAAGCTCCCCCGTAGTTGAAGATACTCGCCTGATCGGTAAGGTTGGCGCCTCCACTTTCTACCAAATTGATCGTAGGTAGGAGATTCTCTTCTGTGATTTCGCCCACTCGAAGGCCCTTGAAAACCGTGGCCTCATCTACAGATCCTCCCTTGCGGCTTCCCACATTGGCATTGATCATACAGAGTTTCCCTTGAACTAGTCCAATACCAGATACATTGGTCCCGCCTGTTCCAAATCCGCCTTTCTTCAACATTCCTGACAAGGGAAGGAGTTCCAAAAAGGGACTGTCTTGGTCTAGTACATATTCCAAACGTTCTCTGGCAAGGAGTTTTTCTCTTTTTCTAGCCTTTTCTATGTGCTTTTCCTTCCCTTGAAAGCGGCTTTCTTCCAGATGCTTTTCTAGCTTCTGAAGGAGTTCCCTCATATCCTCCTGGTTTTTCTTAAATGAGTCGCTATTGGGATTGAGATTTGATTGTAACACGCGCATGTTTAGAAGGAAATCAATTGTTCAATGTCATATTCAAAAGGTTCGCCTAGTTGCTGATAGTATTCTTCCCCAAAAAACTTGATGAAGGAGGCCTTGCCTCTCTCGGTAAAGTGAGGAACTAAGATGGACCAGATCAGTTTTTCTCCGTCCTGTTTGGCTTTCTTCCCTCTGATGATTTGTTGAGCTAACCAATAGAAGGCCAACATCCAGGTTATAAAGGCGATGTTGTTGTAAAGGCCGGGAAAGGGTTCCTCCTTTAGGTTGCCCATTTTGATAGAAAAGGCAATAGCAGCTTTGTTGTCTTCTACGGTTTGTTTGCTCATTTCTCTGAATTGCTTCTGGACAAAAGGATGACGAAAAGCCTCTTGGTCCATAAAGAGGAAGGAGTATTCCTGTTGGAAGCGATAATAGAGCTGAACTTCGTTGTGAAGGTTTTCGAAGGAGGGAAATTGTCTGGACTTGTTTCGTTCCGAATCCATCTTAAGCCGCAACTCTTGGGCAATTGCTTCTAGCAGAAGGTCTTTTTCCTTGAAGTGGTAGGCAAGATTACCTCTGCTCATACCGATCTCATTGGCCAATTCATACAAATTGGTAGACCCATATCCTTCTCTGTTGAAGTAAGCGGTAGCCTGTTGAATGATTTTTTCTTTAGTAGTCAAGACTAAGCCTGGATCAGAATTGATAAATAGTTAGTCAATTTTAACTAAAAATTATTCAACTTCAAATAAAAAAGCCGATGAAGTCTCCCTCATCGGCTTTTATCATGTCATTCTTTGAGAGGTTAAGCGGAGGTTTTCTCCTCTTGCTGTTCTTTTTGTCTTTCAGCCATTTCCTTGGCCAGTTCTTTTTCTCTTCGTTTGACTACTCTTCCGGTTACCACGATGGAAACCTCATATAAGCCATAGAGCGGAATGAAAATCATCACCTGCGAGATCATGTCTGGAGGGGTAATGATGGCCGCGGCCAAGAGGAGAATAGCGACTGCGTGCCTGCGATACCTTTGAAGGAAGGCCGGCGTAACCAAGCCCATTTTCGCCAAGTAGAACATGACAACTGGGAGTTGGAAGATGATTCCTGTAAAGAAGGTAATCTGAGTAACCAGGTCAACCACCACGGAGAAATTCCATTGGTTTTCTACGTTTTCCGAGAAGGGAAAGTCGTGGAAGAATTTCAGCGAGAAGGGAGAAATGATATAGTAGCCAAATGCAATCCCAGAGAAAAACAACAAGCTGATCACAAAAATAGATCCTCTGATCGCTCTTCTTTCATGCTTGTGGAGTCCTGGCTTGATAAAGGCCCAAATCTCCCAGATGATATAAGGAAAGGCAACGATGATTCCTCCGATGAAGCCTACTTGAATACTTTTCAGAAAGCCTGCTTGTGGAGAGAGGTTTTGCATTTTGGAGGAAATTCCTTCTAAGCAAGTTCCATCTCCATTGTTCCAGAAAGAGCAAATCCATTTATTGAGCGGGAACTCGTTGCTGATCACCTTGAAG
The DNA here is from genome assembly GCA_039817415.1 of Bacteroidota bacterium. Taxonomy (GTDB): domain Bacteria; phylum Bacteroidota; class Bacteroidia; order J057; family J057; genus JALEFZ01. The sequence continues at coordinate 61,637 of JBCBVV010000014.1, read as the reverse complement.
ATGACCTCATCGAATACGAATTTTCTGTAGATGAAGATGACAATGGCCAGCACGACAATGGCTGTCCCCGAACGCAGGAGATGCCAACGAAGCTCTTCAAGATGGTCGAGGAAAGACATTTCTCCACCTTCTCCATCTGCTACAGGCTTCTTCGACTTGCTCCTAAACTTTTTGATGGTATCAATCAGTGCCACAGTAGTTCGTTTTTAATTCCCTTACATCCGGCTAATTCTATGCCTGATTCCCACTCTTTCACAAGATATCAAGCCCTTTTCCAGCCTTTCTGTAGATACTTTGACGGTTTAACAAGCGGAAAGATTGCTCTAACCCTCAGTTTTTCTCAATTATTCCCAGGTAAACATAGGGCGTGAACCCATAAACTCGTTTACTTCTCCTCGGACCTGATTGATCAGGCTTTCGTTTTCTGGGTCCATCAGGACTCTGTCAATGAAGGAAGCGATTACCTTCATGTCGTCTTCTTTGAGTCCTCTGGTTGTCAAAGCTGGCGTTCCTAATCTAATTCCTGAAGTTACCATAGGGCTACGAGAATCAAAAGGAACCATATTCTTATTGATGGTGATGTCGGCACGGACCAATGCATTTTCAGCAACCTTACCTGTCAACTCATCACTTTTGGGCCTAAGGTCGATCAACATCAGGTGGTTATCCGTTCCGCCGGAGATAACTTTGTATCCTGCATCTACCATGGCTTGTGCCAATACCTGTGCATTCTTCAAGCTTTGTTCCATGTATTGGTGGAACTCAGGGCGAAGGGCTTCGCCAAATCCAACTGCCTTCCCCGCAATAGAGTGCATCAAAGGTCCTCCCTGTGTCCCTGGGAAAACAGAGCTATCTAAAATAGATCCGATTGACCTGATTTTTCCTTTTCGAGTGGTGATTCCAAGGGGATTGTCTTCGTTTTTCCCTACCATGATCATTCCTCCACGAGCAGCACGTAGTGTTTTGTGTGTAGTGGTTGTAACCAAGTGGCAGTGAGGCAATGGATTGTTGAGGAATCCTTTGGCGATTAATCCTGATGGGTGAGAAATATCGGCCATGAGCATGGCACCGATTTCATCTGCAATCTCGCGGAAAGTGGCATAATCCCAATCTCTGGAATAAGCAGAAGCACCTGTGATAATCAGTTTGGGTCGCTCACGAAGGGCCGTTTCACGAACCACATTCATGTCGATCAAACCTGTATCTTCCTGTACACCGTAGAATACTGGGTTATATAGTTTTCCGGAATAGTTTACGGGCGAACCATGAGTCAGGTGACCTCCATGGGACAGGTCGAAGCCCATGATTTTATCCCCTGCATTTAAGAGCGCGAGCATAACAGCGGAATTGGCCTGTGCACCTGCGTGTGGCTGGACATTCACCCACTCTGCTCCAAAAAGCTGCTTGGCTCTTTCTCTTGCGAGTTCTTCTATTTCATCCACATGCTGACATCCGCCGTAATATCTTTTGCCAGGTAGGCCTTCTGCATATTTATTGGTCAACACAGAACCTGTTGCCCTCATCACTTCATCGCTTACGAAGTTCTCCGATGCGATCAATTCAATTCCTTCACGCTGTCTTTTTTCCTCTTTGGCAATGATGTCAAAGGCAAGCGTATCAGATGTCAAAATGCTGTCTGTCATAGTCTATTTATCCTGAGAGGTAGGAGTTAAATGTTTCTCTATCAAGGAGACAAAGATCAGAGAATTGAAGGGGAAAAGCAATGACAGGCAAGATGAATCTCACTTCATTTGCTACATATAAGGGATAGGAAACTATTGAATACCTCTTGGGAGAGAAACAGCAAAGGTAGCTTGTCCGTTTTCAATCACTATTTTTTGGTTTTCATCCACTGGATTGTAGAGAATTCCATCAAATTCAGCTTTGATTCTGTAGGTAGATCTGCCATCAAAGGCTTCCTCGTAAGGTTCAGCTTCCAGAATTCGGAAGGTAGAAGCTGCAGGCTGCCCGATAAACTTATTGGTAGAGTAATAGGTCCCATCGGGAGCTGTGTATGCAATCTGCACACGTCCTGCTAAGGGATTAGGTCTAGATGCCCTATACTCGATGAAGGATACACAACTGGCTCCCTTTCGGGTATAAATTCTCTTGATATCCGAGCAGATGTCATCCCCAATTTCAGCGATCAAACTTACTTCTGAGATAGTCTGGTGGTCGTAATTGTAGGAGAATGAGGTTTGGTTTTCGATGGAGTTTCCATCTCCCATGGACCAGATAAGCGCGGGCTGCTGTCCATTCGGACTATCGTAATCCGCTTCAAATTGGATGGAGCCATCTGCATTGTAGGTGTAGCGAATGGCGACTCTACAATCGGTTGCTTCTGATCCTACCTTAACCTCTTGTCGGGAGAAGTCCCAACAGCCCGTCCCATCCTCTACACCCAGTTCAACGGTATAAGTTCCGCTTTGCTGATATTGGTGTAGAGGCTCGCTTTCCGTGGATTCTGTACCATCCCCAAAATCCCAGAAAAACTTTCGAGGGGCCTTTCCTGCACTCAACCCTCTAAACTTGAACCAAGTCTTATCTAAGGCTGGATCGTTTTGGTTGAGATATAATATTCTTTCTAGTGGGAATATCTGATCTAGTTTGGCATTTTCTTCTAATGGACTCGCTTCCACATCATATATGCTAAAGGACAATTGCCCCTTGCTACTCGAGCCCTCAAATCTTCCTGTGTAGGCTCTGAAATCATCGGCCTCCAAAGAAAGAGTAGGAATCATATTGACCTCTTCTTTTCCCGCCTCCCAGCTTTTTAGCTGTCCATCCAGGCTCATGGAAGCAGAAAAAACGACTTCATTTTCCTGTGGCAAAGGCAAATCCTCCTTGCAGGAAGAAAGAAGGCTTAGTATGATGATACAGATGCTATATAAAACTCCCCTCATGCTCTATCTGATCAAATAGTTAAGTCCGAATCGTATTCCTCTGTAGGTTCCTAATTGATTAGTCTGGAAGGAACCCTCAGTTGGCAGTTGGTTGAAGTCCAATTGATAGAGGATATGTCCTTCGAGTTTTCTTAGCAATTGAATACGGTAGGCAAACTGGGCATTGAGCATCCAGTTTCTGCTTCCATATCCGATTTGGTTGAGTTCCTCTGTGCTTCGGCTTGTATTTCCGAATCCATCTGTTATCTCCCTTGTCAATTGGCCTTTTGTTCCAAGCAAGTATTGGGCGGCTAGGCCTGCTTCTACCTTATGTCTAGCTCCTAAGTACCTTCCCACTTTAAGGGGTAACTGAACAAAAGAAGCTTGATTGGGTGTCCAGCGAACGATTTCATCGCGGAAGGAGAAACTAAAGCTTCTTCCATTGGCTTCGGTTGACAAGCCACTAATTGGCTGTTGGACATAGTGTAAGCCGGGTCTGATATACCATTGTGAATTCAGGGGAAGTTCTACTTCTGTTCCCATTCTAAAGAAGATTTCTCTTGAATTTCCCCCTTCGGAGTTAGAAAGCAAGCCTGAGGCATCCACATCGCTGGAAATGAAGATGCCTGGCTTCTTTCTGTAGGTAGGTTGATTGTAAATAGGGTTTATCGGCCCCTTAGACAAGCTAAAGGCTATGTCATGGAAAATATCACTTATGCGCTCTAGGCTATCCCTAATGGGAATAACCAGAGCAGCATAAGCCGGCACTCTTTCTGTTGGGACTGAGGCAATAATCTCCTCAGCTTTCACGAGTTGTGTATAGGTTGGAGAAGACGGAGAAGCAAAAGGTGTCTTCTTCTTTTTGTCATTGTTGGATGAAGAGGGAAGTTGAGCCTGCGTTCGAGCAGCATTCGTACTTGTAAGCGGTATAGCTTGACGAGATACATCACGGTCAGATTCACCTTCAGCCAGGATGGAGATAGCTGAGTTGGGAGGGCCTGTGCGTGTATAGGAAGGAGAGGGCGTGTACCAAGCGTAAGCCCCAAAGGCAACTGCGCTTAGCATGGCCATTCCGATGAACCAGAACCAGAAAAGAAGTCTGGGTCTTTGTTTATCTTCTTTCTCCCACATCTCGATCTGGCCAAGGGCCTCCTCCCAGTATCCATCCTGATATACTGGGGCGGTTCCGTCGAGCTTGTTACGGATCAGGTCAACCAATATGTCTTCTTCCTTCTTCATAAGTCTGGCCTTTCAGGCTCTTGACAGTTGTAATTCGTTCTTGCATGTGGCTTAGTCTTGCTTTGAGCCTTTTTCTGGCCTCAGCATAGTGCCACTTGACAGTTCCGAGCTGAATCTTTAGCAGCTCAGCAATTTCTTTTTGTTTGTAGCCATCAATGGCGTACATGTTAAAGACAGACGCAGTCATAGGAGGCAACGATCTAATGGCTGCATAAATTTCCTCTGCATCGATATCTGATTCATTCAACCACGCATCTGGTATTTCTTCACCCTGACTGTCTTCGGTATGAAGAACCTTGTCAGTATACCGTTTTTCCTTTCTCAATTGGTCCAGGATTGTGGTGATTAGAACGCGTTTGGCCCAGCCTTGAAAAGCATTGATATCCTTGAGCTGGTCCAGTTTTTTCAAGATTTTGTAGAAGCCCATGTTTAGATAAGCACGAGCATCGTCTTCACAATTGGCATAACGCATGGCAACAGGCATCAGGAACCCAAAGCAATGCTCGTAGAGCATGCTTTGCGCGCGCCTGTCTTTTTTTCGACAGGCCCTGAGTAATTTGAGGGTTACCTGAGTCATTAGCCTTGTTGGTGAGAAGAGGAAACAGCATCAAAGGATACTGTTTCCCTTTCTGTTGTGGAGTCCATTAGGGAAGGTATATAGGGGGTGTGGAATTAGTAACCAAGACAATATGTCTTTCCCTATCTTATATCTTCCTTGCTAGCCTCCACCTGAATGTTGTAAAAGAGCCTAATTATTTATTGAGTGAAACAGGGAATGAAGGAGAAGTCCTGATAGAAGGTTTTCAGTCAAAATTAGCGTTGGACTTTGGCCCTTCATCCCTGATAACCACGTCAGTATCTTATTTTTCTACAATAAGACGCTTGGAGACCAATAGTTTGTCATCTGCAGAGATGTTGATATGATATAGACCTGCTGGTAGCTGGCTTACATCCATCTTAATTTCTCTGTTGCTACCTCCTAAAAGACCGTTGATGGCTTCCATTCGCTGGCCTAGGCTATTGATCAGTTCGATGCGTCCATTAGAGACTTCATCAATTCCAAGTTCAATTCTCACAAGATCGCGTGCTGGGTTGGGGAATACTTTTATAGCTTGCTCCAACTCAGGGTCTACTCCTGTTGCTACTCCTGTTTTCCAGATTTCGGAATCATTGAATTCGAAGTCTAATCCTGTGTAGTTGATTTGACCTTGAGCAATGGAAATCTCATAGTATTCGCTTGATTTGCCCCACATGTCAACATGGATTCTGTAGTTCCCTTCAGCTACTGAGCCAAATTGATACTCACCTGAAGCATTGGTCATCGCACTTTCAATAGGCTTGTTGTTCAAGTCTGTAAGGACGACTGCAATGCCTTCTACCATGTTGGTAGATGTGCGGTTAGCCCCTTGAGAAATCAATCCACCTACAAATCCAGGCCCACCAGGGTTTGTTCCCGCTACCATCATGATGTCAAGCAATGGGAAGGTATTCTGATTGACTACGGTTGCATTGAACCAGAATGGATCATCTCCATAGTAAGTAGGCAAGTGATTGGCATAGAAAGCAGAGGTGGGATTCAAAGCAACCTTTACGCGGTAATCTCCAGCAGGTGCACCAAAGAAGAAGAAGGGTCCTAGGTTGGCATCAGATACAAAGGTATCCACGGCAGTTAAGGTTCCTGCTACCGTATCCAATACAATCAGATAGGCGGTAAAGTCATCTGCAGGTAGGCCGTTAGGTAGATTTACAAGACCTAATACACCAAAGATTGAAGGTGGAGCAGCGGTTGGGAGTACCTTACATACTGTGTCAGCACAGCTTGCAGAAGGGCTTCCGTCTGTGACGGTTAGGCATACATTGTAGGATCCTGCCGAGGCGTAAGTGTGGTATGCACTAACACCAGTTGCCGTTGTCCCGTCTCCAAAGTCCCAAGTATAAGTATATCCAGCCTGCTGGTAGATCGCATCAAAGTACATGGAGTTTGGTACCGAATCGTAGTATACAGAGAAGTCTGCATCACAAGTTGGAGGAATAACAATTACAGTATTACACTGTGTATTGGTACAACCTGTCGCAGGGTCGCTAACTGTTCTACATACGTTATATACACCTGGCTGGGCATATGTATGGATAGGCTCGTTAAGCGTAGATGTATTTCCGTCGCCAAAATCCCAGAAGTAAGTGGAGCCACTATTCCTTCCCAAGTCAAAAAACTGAATGTTGTTTCCTCCAAGGTCAGCATAGGTGAAGTTCGGATCGCAAGTAGGCTGGTTACCTACTACAACTACCCACTCACAGGTATCATCTGTACATCCGCTGATGCTATCTGTAATGGTGAGGCATACTCTATAGGTATCGGGTTGGGTGTAGAAGTGTGCAGCAACTTGGCCTATACCTGTAGTTCCGTCTCCAAAATCCCAATTATGGATGATATTGCTCGATCCGATTGACTGAGAGATAAATATGGCAGAGTCTATGGATACAAAGGAAATGAAGGCTGCCTGACATGGAGGAGGATTTCCTACGGTAACCGCTTGTGTAGTTGTATCTGTGCATCCTGTAAATGGATCCAATACAATGAGGCTAACGTTATATGTACCAGCCTGGCTGTAGGTGTAAACCGGATTATTTGAAGTGGAGGTGTTTCCATCTCCGAATAGCCACTCGCTGTTTAGAAAGAAGCCTGAACCCACAGAAGTATTAACAAACTGGGCAGTAGCCTGATTTACTGTTGTGGTAAAGGAGGCGGTACAAGTACCCTGATTGTTGCTAATAAAGATATTATCACAATATGTATCCGTACAGTTGTTAGAAGAGTCTGTAATGGTCAAACAGGCATAGTAAACACCTGGAGAACTGTAGACATGAAGAGGGTCTTGAAGGGTGCTACTTGTGCTATCCCCAAAATCCCAGAAGTAAGACAACCCAGCTCCCTGTGATAGGGATGAAAACTGTACCGTATCATCATAATTGATATGAGAAAAGGAAGCTGTACATGTTCCTGGATTCACAATGCTATTGGTATCACAAGCAGTAATAATGTCATAAATGATCGTATCGCCTACAAATGCTCCAGGCGTTACAACCTGATCAACACTGCCAGTAATACAGTTTTGGAATAGGATAATCAAAGAATCCACTTGATTGGAAACGGGACTCAATTGAACGTCTATCAAATAGTGTCCATTTACATCAGTAAGTCCTGTGTAGATAACACCTGAAGGAGAACTGGAACCATCTGGGATGACTACCAATTGGAAGTTAGGAACGGGTGTACCAGTAGTATCTACCACATTTCCCGCCACATAAACGGAATTCTGGCCCATTACCCATCCTCCTGATAGGAGCAATAGACCCAGCATCCAAGTCAATAAGTATCTCATAGTTTAAAAAAGATTGTTCGTTGAAAGATTTTCTCCAGGCTGCAGCTTCTGGATTCACTCTCATGACGGCGTGTCATTTGAAAAAGGTTGGGGGAGAGATTATATTTTTTTGATTTTTTTTCTGAGGATGGGATTGATCTAAAAAAGAGCCCTAGAATAGCTTTGGATAATGTTTTTGGGAATGGGAAAAATAAAATTAGACTTGTCTAAAAAAATATTTGAATAAGTATTAAAATTTAGATATAATTGTGTGCGATAAAATTCTTAAAGAACATGAGAATACTATACTTTTTGTTGCTAATCTTCGCGTTGATGGGAATGGGATACGCTCAATCACCTACCGTAACGGGAAGACTTACTCACATGGGAATGCCATTGAGCGGCATTCAAATTTGGGTGCAGGGAACTACCCTAGGTGATATCAGTGATAGCCAAGGTCATTTTTCTATTAAACTGAAGCAGGAAGGGGATTACATTCTTATGGCTAAGCCTCTCGGCTATTTGCCTCTAAAACACCCCTTTAGCCTAGAAAAAGGAGAAAAACTCACCATCCCTGCCTTTGATCTGAAGGAAGATATCCTCGGACTTACAGAAGTGGTCATAACTGGGACCATGAAAGAGAGTTCTGTGGCTCAATCCCCTGTAAAAATAAGTGTAATCCAATCTGAGGATTTATTCGAAGCCATAGCTCCAACCAACCTGGTCGATGGGTTGAAAATGATCAATGGAGTACAGGAAGTGGTTGCTTGTGGGGTTTGTTTCACCAATAGTATCAGTGTCAATGGCCTCCCCGGACAGTATACCGCTGTATTAATGGATGGAAGTCCCATTTATGGTAACCTCGCTGCTACTTATGGACTTAATGGAATTCCAGCCGCTATCATTGATCGGATCGAGGTAGTCAAAGGACCCAATTCGACTTTGTATGGCTCAGAGGCTGTAGCAGGTGTATTGAATATTATTACCAAGGACCCAGAGGAACAACCGCTGCTTAACCTAGATCTTCGTGCCTCAGATGATCGTGAGTATGTAGCTAATGCCTCATTGGCTGTAAAAGGAAAGGCTGCCAATGGACTTATTGGAGTCAACTATGCCCATACCGATTTCTTTCAGGACGAAATAGCAGATGGCTTTGGAGACATCATCAACCTAGATCGACTTTCCCTTTTTACCAAATGGGACTTCAAGCGGGCTAGCAAGAAACGATTCAGCATAGCTGGTAAGTTTTATTATGAAGACAGGAGAAATGGGGTTGAAGAATACCTACAAAACCGTGCGTACCGAGATCTCAGGGGAAATGACAGCATATATGGTGAAAGTATTTTTACCAGAAGAGGAGAACTATTTGGTACCTACGAATTTGCCAGTTCGGAGGACCTTAGGATAGATTATTCTTTTAGTACCCATTACCAGAATAGCTATTACGGTAGTGATTTCTACGAAGCCAGTCAGCATATTGCCTTTGCCAATTTTATATGGGACAAGCAGGTAGAAGATCACAGTTTATTGTTTGGATTAACAACACGCTATGATTTTTACGATGATAATACGATTGCCACGCAGATCGAAGAAGGGGTCAATAACCCCCAAAGCAACTTCATTCCAGGACTCTTCGCACAAGACGAATGGCGTCTCCAAGAAGGCTTTACCCTCCTCGCAGGAATAAGACTCGACCATCAACCTGATCATGGATTGATTCCCTCACCCAGGTTAGCCCTCAAAGTTAAGCCTGGAGATTTCACCACCTTTAGACTCAATGGAGGAACGGGTTTTAAAACGGTAAATCTATTTACAGAAGACCATGCCTTTGTTTCCGGTCAACGGGAGGTGGTTATTGAAGAACAACTACAACCAGAGCGTTCCTATAACTTATCCATAAATGGGAACCATCTTTATTTATGGGGAGAAGGGCAAGGGATGATAGATGCAGATGTGTACTATACTTACTTTACCAACAAGATTATCCCAGATTATGATACGCCAGGTCAGATCATCTATGCCAATACGGAGGGACATGCCGTAACAAGGGGAATTAACCTTAGTATTCAGCATCAGATTGGCTCTAAGTGGAAAGTCCAGTTAGCAGGGAATGTACAAGAAGTATTTGAGGTAGAGGAGGAAGAGCGAAGAGACATTGAATTTGCGCCCTCTTGGAGTGGTTTGTTTAATCTTACCCATACTTGGGAGAAAGCCAATCTTGTGGCCTCCTACACCCTTAACCTGACTGGATCTATGGCCCTTCCAGAGGTATTTGATCTGGATGAAAACGGAGTACCATTAGAATCGCCAAGGCCCACACGCTCAGAAGCCTTTGCCATTCACAACTTCCAGTTGACCAAGAGTTTCCCCAATGCAAACGTGCAAGTCTATGCCGGAGGGCAAAACCTGCTTAATTATCGTCAACCTCTTTCTCCATTGGTAGGCTTTAATGATCCCAATTCTCCTGCTGGCTTTAGCGATTTTTTTGATACGGCTTATGCCTATTCGCCATTAGCAGGAAGAGTGTTGTACGTAGGGGCGAGGTGGAGTTTGTAGGAGAAACATGGCAGAGATACAGAAAAAGCCCTCATATTGGGGCTTTTTCTGTTTAGCTTATTCTCTTAAAAGGTCCTTTTCATGGAAATGATATAGCTCCCGCTGTTGACCGCCCCTCGAATATTGGTTGAGGTAGATTGAACTGTACCAGAGTCTTGGTCCCTAAACTGGCCTCTGTTTACCCCAAAGATGGTCGTTTCCATGCTCAGGAATAAGTTGTCTTTTAGTCGGGTAATAACGCCAGCATTTGCATGGAAGCCACTACCGCGAAAGTTATCAAAACTGTCAAAGTTGTCTCCTACTGAACCAGAAGTCCCGAAGGATGCATCTAAGCCAACAGAAGCAAAGGGGGCCAATGAAAGGTTGCCTTCATCGCCACACAGGCACTTAGGAGAATAATAAGTAGCACCAACTGTCAGGTTGGTTCTGTTGTTTACAAAGCGAGTATCTGAGGAAGAGTTGCTACTTGAATTTCTGCTGGCACCAACTAAGCCGCTTATGGAAAAATTGTCGGCTACAAAGTATTCCCCTTCAAAGGCCAATCCGAGTCCAACGCTGGTGTTAGCAAATTCAGATGGGCCTGATTCTGTACTATTCCTATCAAATCTTATGGAAGTCCCAAATCCACCGAGTATATCCCCTTTGTTGAAATCAATGGCATAGGGGTCATGTTTGGGCTTTTTCTTAAGGGAAGGACTAGCTAGGTCTGCCATAGATTGGGCGGTCAAGGAAAATGACATCAATAGGATAACAGATGTCGTTAGCAATCGATTCATATGTAGGGCTGTTTTAGTGAATAAAAAAAGGGTTAAGAAGTGTTTCCTGCTCCTCAACCCTAATAGAATATCGTGAAAATATATTACATCTCGTATATCAAGGCTTCAAAAGGCCGTAATATTCCTTCATAGTTTCTACCATCATAGTTGCCTTGTAGCAATCTCTTAGGGCTATTCTCTACTGGCCATTCAAAGATTTGGACACGCTCTGTTACATTCAACATAACAAGATAATTCCCCTGCTCGCTTTTTCGAGTATAGGCGTAGACCTTCTCATGATTTGGAGTCAAGTCATGAAAATCCCCATAGATCAAGCCTTTATGCATCTTGCGTAGGGCAATCATAGTTCGATAGAAGTGGAAGATTGATCCTGCTTGTGAAACGGCCTTTTCTGCGTTTACTTCCTTGTAATTGGGGTTGACTACCATCCAAGGCTCACCCTCTGTAAAGCCGGCTTGGTCCTGGTCGTTCCATTGAAAAGGAGTTCTGGCATGGTCGCGGCTCCATTCATTCGCCTGCTTCACAAATACCTCATCAGCTACACCTTGAGGGGAGCGTTCATTGTATTGATTGATCATCCAGACGTCATTGAATTGATCTACTGAGGTGAAGGGGAAGTTGCTCATGCCGATTTCCTCGCCTTGGTACATATAGGGCGTAGCTCTTTGGGTAAAGAGTAGGGTAGCCAACATGGTAGCGGTTTTGTGTCGGTACGAATGTGCATTTCCGTATCGTGAAATGGGTCTAGGCTGGTCGTGATTGGTTAGGTAAAATGTATTCCATCCCTTCTCTTCTGGAAGGGCTTTGTCCCAGTCATCGATGATTTTTTTGATTTTGGGCCAAGGGGTAGGAATCAGACCTCCCGTTTCGAAGTTCCGATCCGCAAACATGTGGTCAAAATGATAGATCATGTCCAACTCCCTACGTGCGGGTTCAACGTATAAGTTTGCCTGATGGGGAAGGACCCCAATTCCCTCACCCACAGTCATGCAGTCATAGTGTTTCATGACATTTTCGTGCATCTCATGGAGGAATTCATGAAGCCTTGGACCATTCGCATACCAGTTGACTTGTGTTAGGTCCTCTGGTACATCTTCATGAAAAGGAATATCGGGTAATCCTCTTCTTTTGGAGATAAAGGGAATGACATCCATTCGGTATCCATCAATGCCTTTATCCAACCAAAATCGCATCAATTTGTAGACTTCCTGCCTGAGAAATGGATTTTCCCAGTTCAGATCTGGTTGTTTTTTGGTAAATAAATGAAGGTAGTAATCGTTGGTAGCTTCATTGTATTCCCAAGCTGAACCTCCAAAGATAGACGTCCAATTATTGGGTGGAGAACCGTCAGGCTTCCCTTCTCGCCAGATATAGTAATCTCTGTATGGGCTGAGCTTGGATTTTTTGGCAGATTCAAACCATCTGTGTTCATCAGAGGAGTGGTTGACGACGAGGTCCATGATCAGGCGTATATCACGCTTTTTCATTTCAGCTAACATCTCATCGAAGTCATCCATGGTCCCAAAATCATCCATGATATCGCAGTAGTCCGCAACATCGTAGCCATTGTCATCATTGGGGGATTTATAGATTGGACTCAACCAAATGGTCTCAACACCAAGTGTTTTGAGGTAGTCAAGGCTTTGGGTAATGCCGGGGATATCTCCAATTCCATCACCATTGGAATCCCTAAAGGAGCGAGGATAAATCTGGTACACGAAGGTTTCTTTCCACCAGTTCTTCTGCATAGCGAGTAAAATAGTTGTTGTGTAATGGTCCCCATAGTCTTTGCAACTATGGAAGAGTAGTCGAGCAATGGAAACTGAAGTCGAATTCGATTATTCTCCTATCAATCTGACCTAAACTAAGAAAAGATTCCCTAAATAAGGGAGGAATCTGCCCATGGATATACAGGAGTTATGCTTTATATTTTTTCATTATGAGGAAAAGGATTTCTGTGAGAATTGAACCCCCTGCCTATTAAGGTTTATTCATGTTCAATACTGACAGGCATACTCCCTAATTTTGACTCGATATGAAGAAGACATACACCCTTTTTATCCTGTTGGCTGTGGTCCCCTTTTGGCTACTTGCCCAATCTATGGTAAAACCAGAGCCTCAGATTTCCTTTGTCAAACAATCCTACCCACATACTTACTATGTCAAGCAAGCTGAGTTGTGGTGGGAGGTCCTACAAAAGGATATGAAAAACGAAGATGCTTGGTACAATTATTATCGAGCTTGCCGATCCGCTCGCGGTACCGCCAATTGGAAATCAGACTTTGTAAAGGAATCGCCTGCCTTGAGATTGGGAGAAGATATTGTGGATCTGATGAAGGAGCATATTGATGGGACCTTTGTTTACCATTTTGTCAAAGGCTCGATCAGTGGCGTATCAACTGAAGCGCAGGCCGACCTTCGAAAAGCTTATGAAATGCGACAGGACTTTGTTCCTCTTCTTCCGAATGTCATTACACTGGCAGTGAGTACCCACGATGACAAACTGCGAAAGGAGGTAAATCAGAAGTGGTTTACCAAGAATAGTTTTCCCGAGGGATTGATGAACTATTCCTACAACGTCCTTCAATCCTGTAAAAGAGATGCCATTCTGCTAACACAAGGGGATAATGATACCTATCCACTTTGGATGTTACAGGATGCGCTAGGGATTCGAAGGGATGTTCATGTGCTAAATATTGATTTTCTGCTGTTTGATGAATTTGCCGAAAAGGAATACAAAAAGTTGGACATACCTCCCTTCGTTATTCAAGAGCCCGACATCAATGAATATGAGACCAATTGGAAAAACGTAGTTCGCTACCTCCTGAAAACCTATCAGGGGGAAAGGCCCTTTCAACTGGCATTTACGGTAGAACCTCAACGATACGAAGGGTGGGAGGATAGCTTGAAGGTACATGGATTGAGCTGGATCAGAGCTGAGGGTGAGTTTTTGGACAACAATATCGCCTTGTACCAGGACATCCTGCACCTAGATCACCTCGCTTATGTATTCAAGCCTTCGCCTATGCAAGGGAGAGTGGATGTTATGAACATGAACTACCTCACCTTCCTGAAGAAGCTATTCGAATACTATCGCGAGGAAGGGGACGAAAAAGAACTGAACAAGATCAAGCAATTGGTCAACTATATCGCAGAAAAGGCTCCCAAAGATAGAAAAGAAAAGGTATTGAAAACCTTTGAATAGTAGCCATTTACGAATGGATTATTCCTGGGTATTCAAAAAAGTAGAGGTAAGCTGAAACTTTTAGATGGGCATTTGTGTAAAATTAACACAAATGCCCATGTTTTGTTTCCATGTTGATTCAATACATACGATCCCGTCTCATCGACACAGCTATTTCATCCCATTAACCAACAAAACACATCACACATGTTTGGAATCAAGCACATCAAATTCGACTCCATGACTTACGCCCTTCACTACAAGAATGGGCAGGTCAAAAAGGAGGGGCGTGGACTTTCCTTCTTCTATTTTGAACCCAACAGTTCCATCGTTGCCATTCCAATGGGGAGCAATGACCTTCCTTTTATTTTTGACGAGAACACACAGGATTATCAGTATGTATCTATTCAGGGATTGATTTCCTACAGAATTCGTGATCCTAAAGCCTTGGCAGATATCCTAGACTTCACGGTCGACAGCTCTGGGCAATCCAAGAAAAATGACATTGAGAAGCTCAACCAACGCATCATCAACGAGGCACAGACGACCACTTCTACCTATATGCACTCCATTACATTGAAAGAGGCTATACGATCAGGAAAAGTGGTGGAGGAAAAGATCAATGAAGGTCTTCAAGCCTCCACAACGGTAGGCTTGTTAGGCATAGATATCCTTGGGGTCAATGTATTATCCGTATCTGCTTCTCCAGAAATGGCACGCGCCCTTGAAACAGAAACAAGGGAGAAATTGCAGCAGGAAGCGGATCAGGCGATTTATGAACGCAGAAACTTTGCTGTAGAACAAGAAAGGAAGATTCGAGAGTCAGAGCTGAATACCGAGATTGCCGTAGAGGAGAAGAAAAAGCAGATATCTGAAAAGAAGATGGAATCCGAAGTCCAGCAAGCAGAGAATCGCAGAAAGTTGCGTGAAATGAAGCTGGATGCAGATATTTCTATCGAGAATCAGCGTACAGAGCTCATTGAACAACGCACTACAAATGACCGCAAGGAAGCTGAAACCAAGGGCTATGTGCTAGAAACGACCCTTAAGCCGTATCAGGAAATGGACTGGCGTATTTTGACCGCTCTTTCCGGCAAACAAGATGCAGGCTTTAACATTGCCCTGGCTTTCCGTCAACTGGCTGAAAATGCGGATAAGATTGGAAACCTCAACATCACACCTGAACTGCTGGATTCCATCATGAAAACCAAAAAGTAAGATGAGCATAGATTATGGCATCATCGTCCGCTCAAAAACTCGTCTGGAATCTCTGATTGAGCGATTCAATACAAAGGCCCAGGCGAAGTTCTACATCGAACGCTCAGGAGGTAGATTTGAGGAATATCAGCAGGAGCACGATACTTTTTATCGCTCTTTGGAAAAACTACAAACGGCGCTATCCAGGGTCTTAAAAAATAAGATTCTGTATCGTAGCCACCTGCCCAATTATATCTTCTCTCCCAATAATATCATCATTGTTATCGGGCAGGATGGATTGGTAGCCAATACCGCGAAGTATGCCAATGGAGTTCCCATCGTAGCTGTGAATCCGGATCCCAACAGCTATGACGGGGTGCTGTTGCCCTTTCGTCCAGAGAGTGCCATCACGGCTATCGATCAGGTGGTAGAGGGAGTAGCTTCTTCCAAACAGGTCAATTTTGCCGAAGCTCGATTGAACGACGGTCAGCGCTTATTGGCATTTAACGACTTATTTATTGGAGCGGAAACACATATTTCAGCGCGCTACAACATAGCCTTTGATGGAAAAAAAGAGAACCATTCCTCTAGTGGAATCATTGTGTCTACACAAGCAGGTTCTACAGGTTGGTTAAGCTCGGTGTTCAACATGGCTTACGGGATCACGAGCCTGTTTGACAAAAGCGTGGCAAGAAGCCATCCTCGTCTTCGGTCGGATCAATTGATCTTTGCTGTACGAGAGCCATTCAAAAGTGTGAGAACTCAGACGGATATTTCGATGGGCTTCATTGATGCTCGTCAGGAATTGATCCTGGAGTCCTATATGCCCAATCGTGGGGTTATTTTCAGCGACGGGATTGAGAAGGATTTTTTGCAATTCAACAGTGGGAGTATTGTTAGAATTGGTTTAGCAAAGGAAACGGCTCAATTGATTCAAGCTTGAGCCAATAAGCCAACGAGCTTATGATGAGGAATACAAAAAATGCTGTTCAAGTTTCTATATTGTAGGAAGAAGAACAGCATCTTTCTATGAAACGACTATTTCCTCTCATTTTGATCGGGTTGATTGTAAGTTCGACTGCTCTGTCTCAGATGAAGCCTACCTTTCCCGATTTGACCTACAAAAATTTAGGATATCCCTCTTATACCTTTGGGTATATGCCCTCCAATTTCAACCTTGAGTATAAAAAGTTGGGATTAGATAGCCCCATCCCAGATGGAGAGGTAACCAAACTTGGTAGCTACCAAGCCTCTTCCAGTACGACCCTTACCCTATACTTTACTACAGGAGCCAGTGACGATCCAGAGCTGTTCATGTTCGATCAGAATGGGAAAAGAATATTCAGTGTAGGCGGCGAAGGCTTTCATTTTAAAGGGCGTATCCTCTATGTTTCAGGGAGCAGTAACCACATGTTTGACCAGCGGAGGAAGTTTGTTTACAAGGATGGAACCTACAAGGAAGTCCCACAACCCTATTACTATGTTGGGAAAAAGGGCAAGTTGAAAAGGGCCATCAAGCTCTATGAGACCAAGGCGATGAAAAATGTGGTAGCGACCTTGCCCAAAGGTTATGACATTGAGATTGTCATGGCAGAATTTGAAGGAGAAGAGTATATGCCCAAAGACCAATACCTGGTCAAGACAAAATTTGGCTTGGTGGGATGGATAAAGATCGGGCAGGAAGATTACTTTGGTGGCTTGATTCCTTCCCTCTACATGATGGGCGACTAATACAAACAGATGAAACACATACTCGCATACATCTTTATTTTTCTTTCCGTGGGGCAAATGGCTGCTCAAAACTTCCCACAAGATTGGGCAGGTGTCTGGACTGGGCAAATGCAGATTTGGCAGATGAACCAGGTGGTAACGGAATTCGCGATGAAGCTGGAAATCTCCCCTACAGATAGTTCCTGGAATTATATCATTACCTACAAGGCCGATTCTGATACACCTGATGTTCGGACTTACTCCCTGATCAGCATCAATGATACCATTGGGCATTATGGAATAGATGAACACAATAGCATTGTCCTAGATTCCTATCTGATAGGGAACTGCCTATTTACCCATTTTTCAGGCATGCAGACCGATCTGCAAACCCGTGTATGTATGCATGGAGATCACATGGAATATGAAATTTCTTATGGTCCTACGAAGGAGGTGCGCCAAAGTGGAGGCACAGTCATAGAGCAGGATACCATCTTGTCCATTAACAGCTATGCGGTTACCAGTTTGATGAAAGCCAGTTTGAAACGGGAATAGAGCCATCTCTTATGCCTTGGCGGGAGTGGTATGTTGACGGTCCTTTGGTAGGAATACCTCCACGCTGGTTCCTTTTGTTGGTTCTGATTGAATCACATATCGCCCATTCACCAAATGGGTCCTAGAATTCAATGTTTTGAAAGCATCTATTTTCACTTCTGACATGTCGAATCCTTTTCCATTGTCTGTGACCTTCAGAATGAGTTCAGATTCATGTTCGAATAGGGACAACCTGATTTCTGTAGGCTCTGCGTGTTTGGCAGCGTTATGGGTAAGTTCCTGCGCAATCCTGTAGGCAGCGAGTTCTAGTGTCAGGCTATGATGATCAGAAGAGATCTCCTCATCAAAATAAATGGGAATGTTCCAGTTGGCTTCGAAGGTGCCGCACCATTCATCCAAGGCCTCGATAAGGCCGGCATGGGTGAGGGAAGGGGGAAGCAAATCGTGAATGATTCTTCTGTTTTCTTCAATGGCTTGTTGGACAAGGGAGGTACCTGGTGCTTCCGTTGGGAGTTTGAGGCGTAGGGCATACAGCATCCCTCCAAGGCTGTCGTGCAGGTCATTGGCTATGCGCTTTCTTTCTTCTTCTTGGCCGCGGAAAAACGATCTCAATTGTTCCCATTCCTTCTCTTGCTGGAGCTTTTCCATTTCTCTGTCGGCTTCCAATCGTAGGTTCTGTTGCCTTTGAACCCATAAAATGCCTAGCAATCCAAATAAGATCAGACCTGATAGGAGAAAGGTGATGGTCCTTTGGTTTTGTGCCAATTGGCGGGACTTTTTGAGGTTTTCCCTTTCTTGTTCGATAAGGGCTTTTTCTTTTTGCGCCGTTTCAAACTTTACTTCTAGCTCAGAGATTCGATTGATTTTTTCCTTATTCAGCAGGTAGGACTGGGCCAATTGTAGGCGCTCTTGATACAGCAAGGCATTGGCATAGTCGTTTTGATCCTGGTAAGCAGCTTGAAGGGCAGCATAAATATTGGTGGTGATGGGTAGAAAATCTTGCTCCTCCGCCATGCTAAGGGCAAGGTGAAGGGTATCAAGGCCTTGACGCAATTTACCCTCTCTGCATAAGATGCTACCGAGGCTTGCCAGTTGACTGACCACTCGGTAAGGGCTTATGGATCGCTCCATACTTTGAAGAAGTACGGATCTTAGTTCCTCCGAACTGGGTTGGAGGGATTTTTTTTTTGAAGGGCTTCGAATTTTTTATTTGCCGCTTCGGCTTCTTCGGGCATGCCCATTCTCCTATAGGCGGCTCCAATAGAACGCCATGCTCTAGCTATCCATTGATCTTCCTTGGCAATTTCCCATTCGCCTAAAGCATCCATGAAGTAATCGAGTGCCGAAGATGGGTCTTGCATACGCATGTAGAGGTTGCCGATGTCATAATTGGCCATTCCTGCCTTCAACTCATTTTCAGGCAGAACCTCTTGTACAGACAAGGCTTTTTGGTAATAGGTAAGGGCCTTGTCGAACATGCCTTGGTCCCTGTATTGGGAGGCTAGCACGCTCATGTAAACTCCTTTTTGTTGGGAGGGTTTGGCTTTTTCGGCTATAGAAAGTCCCTCTTTGAGAAGGCTGAATGTTTTGTCTTGGTCTCCTTCACGTCTGTAGGACATACTTGCCTTGATGTAGCTATCTAGAATGGTTGGTGTATCTCCTGATTCGGTTGCCAGTTTGATGGCTTCCTCGTGGTGCTCAAATCTTTCGGGAAGCTTATAGGAAGTTTCCATGGAGGCCAATCTGCTAAGCCATTTTGCCTTTTCTGCCTGGGTAGGAGCCTTGGCGACAGAATCCTTAAAAGCTGCTACTTGCTGCTGAACTTCTTCTGCATTTAATCTCGGAGGCCTTGGGCGTGTTTGTTGGGCAAAGAGGGTGGTTTGTACCATGCAGAGCACAAGGATAAGGGAAGGAATTTGTTTTAGGAATAGCTTAGGCATGGTTAATGTCTTTGTGTGTTATGCTTTGTTTTCAAGGGCAAATCTAACGAGATCTGCTGTATGTTTAGCACCAAGTTTTCTTTTGAGGTTCCTCCGATGCGTTTGTACTGTGGTTTCGCTGATATACAATTGTGCAGCAATTTCCTTGTTGGTCAAGGACTGGCTTACCAGTCCCAAAATTTCAATCTCTCTTCCACTCAGGCTGAATTGGCGAATGAAATTATCTTGAAAAACAGGGACTTCCGCTTTTTTTCTAGCCTTGATCTTGGTGCTGAAGAAGGTTCCCCCTCTCATGATCGCCTCGAGTGCTGTTTGGATGATCTCTTTCCCATCTTCCTTGACTAAAAAACCGCTTGCACCTAAATCAATAGCTTTTTGTACCAAAGAAGGATTGTTGTACATCGTGAGAATCAAAACCTGTAAATCTGGCTGCTCATGTTTGATGATGTCGAGCAGTTCTAATCCATTTAGTTCAGGAATATTCAGATCTGTCAATACAATGGCAGGAGACTGAGAACGAATCATTTCCAGGCCGTCTTTGCCGTCGCTGGCAGTTCCAACGAGCACTAGCTCAGGAATGTTATTGACAATTTCCTCCAAACCCTCTGCAATAAGAGGGTGGTCTTCTATGATGATTACTTTTTTCAAAGGTATCTAGCGTGTTCCAACAATTAAATTACAGCTTATTCTGAATAATTGTAAGTGTGAAATAAGTTTTCGTAAGAAAAAGTAGCGTTTTGGCCTAGCTGACTAATCCTTGTGTAAGGTTAAACCCCACCCTCATTTTACCATCTAATATGAACGGATTAATTCTTAGTTTGGTCGTGATACCTATGGCAAAAGTTCGTGTTTGATGAGAAAATGTAGATTTCTCCTTTTTACCCTCTTGTTGTTTCTTATGTCCCCTCATTTGTATGGTCAATCCTATACGATAAGTGGTTATGTCAAGGATGCCCAATCGGGGGAGGCACTTTTGGGGGCTGGGGTTATGGTACAGCCTGATAGAAAGGGCGTTTACACCAACAACTATGGCTTCTTTTCTTTGACTTTGCCTAAGGGGAATTACGAACTCTTGACCAACTTTATTGGCTATGGAAGTGATTCTCAGCGAGTGGTATTGAATCGGAGTATTCGTCTTGATCTCATGCTCGAACCTACAGGGACCAAAGTAGAAGAGGTGGTAATTTCTGCTTCCAAACAGGCCTATGCAAATGAGGTCAAATCTCCTGAGATGAGTGCCATCAATCTTCAGATGAAAAATCTAAAGTTGGTCCCTACATTAGGAGGGGAGGCGGATGTAATGAAAGTCATACAATTGTTGCCAGGGGTTACCAAAGGAGGGGAAGGCTCCACCTCTATTTTGGTTCGAGGAGGGGATCCAGACCAGAATTTAATCCTACTTGACGAAGCCGTGGTTTACAATGTGAGCCATTTATTTGGTTTCTTCTCGGTCTTCAATCCGGATGCATTAAAAGATTTGACCATCATCAAGGGGGGCTTTCCTGCCCAGTATGGCGGTCGCCTATCTTCCGTACTAGACATTAATATGAATGAGGGGAACCTAAAGAAGTTTCATGCCCGAGGCGGGATTGGTTTGCTTTCTTCTAGGTTGACTGTCGAAGGGCCAATTGTAAAGGATAAAGCGTCCTTTAGCATATCGGGAAGAAGGACCTATATCGATCAGGTATTGGGCTTGGTGGGAATTCCTGTACCCTATTATTTCTATGACCTGAATGCCAAGGCCAATGTCCGTTTGGGGGAAAGGGATCGTTTGTTTCTCTCTGCTTATTTGGGGGATGATGTCTTGTATGCGCCTGATTTCGAAGCTGATTCAACTGAAAATGATTCCGTTGTGATTGGGGGAGATGACATAGGTTTTGGCTTTCGGCTGGGGAACATAACCTCTACTTTGAGGTGGAATCACTTGTTTAGTGATCGCCTTTTTTCCAATACTTCTTTGATTTACAATCGCTTCAAATACGATATCAATGGCAATGTGCTGAACAACTCCATTTTTATCGGTTCGGAGGTACAGGACATAGGGCTCAAGAGTGATTTTGGCTACTACATCAATCCTGAGAAGACCCTAAAATTTGGAGGCCAGTTTATCCATCACCGCTTCAATCCCAATGTGATTTCGGCGCAGGGAGATATTTCACAATTGGTTCAAGATTCTGATCCCAATCTGATCATCGCCAATGAGCTGGCCCTTTACGCCCAATACGATTGGCAGGTTTCTAAAAATCTCAAATTGGCAGGAGGTATGCGGGTGAGTGCGGCCCTTGTTCCTGAGAAGGTCTATATATCGCCTGAGCCCAGGTTTTCAACGGTCTACACCCTGAACGACAAGAATTCCTTCAAATTCGGTTATGCCTTGATGCGCCAATATTTGCATTTGGTTTCCTCCTCAACAGTCGCTTTGCCCACCGACCTTTGGTATCCTGTTACAGCGGACATCAAACCGCAAAGCTCTCATCAGGTGGCAGCTTCCTATACCCACCATTTCGAACGGATCAATTCCTTGCTGACCATTGAATCCTATTACAAGCGGATGTCTAATCTGACGGAATACAGAGAAGGGGCCAATTTGATCTTGAACAACAATTTTGAAGATGAATTGCTACAAGGAGACGGGGAAGCTTATGGGGCTGAGATTCTAGTGAAGCGAGATGAGGGCAGGCTGAGCGGATGGATTGGTTATACCTTAGCCTTTTCCAAACGATACTTTGAGGAATTGAATGGAGGACAACCTTTTTGGGCGAAGTTTGACAGGAGGCATGATCTGTCGGTAGTGGCCATTTTGAAGCTGACGGATAGGGTTTCCTTTTCTTCGGTCTTTTCTTATCTCTCAGGCTCTAGGTTTACGCCTCAGGTGGGGCAGTATTTGACGCCTAATCCCAGTTTGACTGCTATTGAAACCATTCCTATTTATGCGAGCAGGAATTCTCTTCGATTGACCCCGGCCAACAGGGTAGATATCAATTTGATCATTGCCAGTAAGCCTTCGAAGAGGATCAAGCAGGAATGGCATCTAAGCTGTTACAACTTATTCAATGCGCCTACTCCTTTTCGGGTGAATATTAATTTTGATCCAAGTCGAGGATATTTTTATACACAGCCTTCTTTTCTGGGAAGGATGCCATCAGTTGCGTGGAATTTTGAATTTTAATCTGTTTATGAGCAAGTTATTCCTTTACATATGTCTTCCCCTTATTCTCCTGACATCCTGCATCCCCGATCCAGTGGAGATTGATGTACCACAGGCGGAGTCCAAGATTGTGGTGGCTTCGCAGATGTTGCTGGATCAAGCGGTTTTGATTCAGTTAAGTCGAAGTTTTAATGCTTTGACAGAAACTCCGACTGATGGAGACAGCTTAGATGAGGACTTTTTGGATGCCTTGTTGTTGGACAGTGCGAGGGTGATCATGACAGGGCCGAATGGGCCAGATACCTTATTTAAGTTAGATCGTGGCTTTTATTTGAGGGTCGGAGAGGCCTTAACGCTAAACGAATCATACAATCTTTCGATTTTTGATTCTGTTTCTGGCAAACAAGTCTTTTCGCAAGCGACCGTTTTGCCCCCAACGGAATTTACGGAGGTGGGATATGCCTTTGAAACGGAGCGATTCGAACTGGCTGATACCTTCTTTTTGGACAGTACTTTCAAGCTTCAGTTGCAATTTGATGACTTGGTAGGAGAGAATTACTATATGGTCAACCTATATAACCTCAGTCAGGGCGAAGGGCAGCCTTCCACCAATCCCCTTTCCCTACAGGAAGGGCTTCCCACCTTTACTTACACCGATGCCTTGTTGAATGGCCCAACCTTTTACGATACCTTGACCTATAGAAATGTGAGGCAAGGCGATACCCTGGCAGTTACCTTGGCGCATGTGAGCAAATCTTACTACGAATTCCTATTAGCCAGAGAACGTTCAGGTAGCAGTTTCTTTGCCAATTTATTGGGAGAACCCGTGAGTTACCCTTCCAATATTGAAGGGGGATTTGGCTTCTTTAATTTGCACTTTCCTACTACGAGGGTATTGGTGGTGGAGTAGGCTACCTAACTTCCTTCACAACTCTGAATCCCAAGCTGGATTCTTTGGAGTTGGGTAGGGTAAAACTTCTGGTTTTTACCTTACAGTCCTTTATGAGGCTGGCCCAACTTCCTCCTCTGGTTACACGAAATTTACCGGTTTTTGGGCCCGTTGGATTGTCTTTTTGTTTAGGATAAATCTCATCATAAAAATCCTGACACCACTCTGAGACATTGCCCGTGAGATCGTATAAGTTGAGCTTGTTTCCCTTGTAAGATTTAGTTGGAGCTGTGACCCTAAAGCCATCGTTGAAGCTTATGTCAACACCTAAAATGGGGCAATTGGAATCGCAAAAATTGGCGAATTTATCTAGCTCTAATCTAAGCTCGACTCCTGAATAGGTAGTCCTTCCCGTTTCTCCTCCTCCTGCTGCGTATTCCCATTCAGCTTCAGTCGGAAGCCTATACTTTTCCCCCGTCTTTTGGCTTAACCACCTACAATAGTCCTGCGCATCCTGCCAACTTACATTGAACACAGGTCTATTGTCTCTTCCCCAGTTGTTATCAGAGGGTTTGATGCGTCCTGTTTGTTCACAGAAATAATCATACTGTGTGAAGGTTATCTCGGATTCCCCCATGTAGAAGGAATTCACAGTTATAGGAAATCCCAGGGTGGCTTGAATGGAGTCTCTCAAGGATAGCTGATCATAGATGGCATTTCCTGTCGTTTCCTTATAGAAGGTTCCACTAGGAACAAATACCATTTGGGGTTTCCAAGAAGCCACCTCTTCATCAATTTGCTCCTTGGGATCAAGCGGGCGTTGTTTCTGGTATTCTTGAATGCCCCTGTAAATGCCAAAGATGATGGTTCCAGTGAATACGGCCGTTGCGATATAGTTGGCGATGTTGTTCTCAGTCCAACTTCTTTTCTTGGGTTTTTCCTTGATTCCCTCCCTGTCTGGTTCAGGGCTTACGGGGGTGGTAGTATCTGGGGTATCAACAGGGGCTTCCTTCTCCTCGGCCTTAGAATATTCTTTCACCCTTTCCCACGCTTCCTCTATGTATACACCATCCGGACCATATTTTTGAATGTACCTCCTCAAGGTAATTTCCCCATCGTTTATCGCCTGTTCAAATTCCTGTTTTTCCTTGTCTTGACTTATTTTACCAAGCGCTTCTTCTACATATTTGCCATTTGGAAAGGCATTGAGATAGAGGCGATATGCCTTGATGGTATTCAAATCAATGGCCTTCCCCCAGAGAGTCTCTTCTCCTAGTTTGCTCTTGGGATACTTGGAGAAAAACAGTTGGAAAGCGTCGATACTCCCCTTTTTAACAGCCGCATTCCAATCTTGCTCTTCTGTATTTTTCGGATAAAGGACAAGTTGGCCAGACTGGTCTCCTGTTCCTTGGATAAAGGAAGCGAGTGGAAGCTGTTTGGCAGATCGAGGGGTATTTTGGATCACATGGCTTTCCAATTCAATGGCATTGACGGGACCATGGTGGTATTCCATGAATGTTTTGACAGAGGAGAAAAAGGGGGAATGGGTTCCATTTGGTCCATCTGAAACCACCTCATTTCTTCCAGAGGTTAATACTCTCCTTGAAGGATAGGCCTCCATGAGGGTAAGTGTCTGGTCAAAATTTCTGGTAATAAAGGAGCCTGAAAAACAGGCGTCAATGATCAGGTAAATATGGTGCGCTTTGGTATGCTGAAGGAAGTTGTTGATGCGGTCATTGGGAATGCCTTCCAAATGGGCTTTTTTACACTCAACAGGAATCCAATAGCCCAATCCCTTGTACAAAATCCCATGTCCAGAGTAGTAAATGATCAGGTTATCCTCCTCAGTGAGAATATTGGAGAGATTATCGAAGGCGTTGAGAATATTGGGACGGGTGGCATCCTCATCGTACAGTTGGTGGATTCCATTCTCCTCAAAATTGAACTTCGTCAGCAACAAGTCCCGAAAGGTCTCTGCATCTCTTCGGGCATTGTTAAGCTTATGGGTATGCTGGTATTGATCAATACCAACGACTAACAGGTGGTTCTTTCTTCGTTTATGAGCAGGGTCTTTCTTCTCTCCGAACTCAAGGGCTCGATAGGAATGATCAGGCATGTGGGGCTGTATTTGGTACAGCTAAATATCATGAATTTGGGAATGCGGTGCAATACATCCCCTTTTGGCATCATTGATACACAGGCAACTGGAAATAGAAGGTCGTGTATTCGTTCAGTTTGCTGTTGACACGGATCAAACTCTGGTGCATTTCCAGGATATTCTTCACAATGGCCAAACCCAAACCAGTACCCTTCTTGTCGCCGTAGTACTTTTCGATTTTGTAGTAGCGATCAAAGATGTTAGGAAGATCTTCTTCAGGTATGCCCACACCCGTATTCTTGATGCTAACTTCTACCTTGTCATTGACTTCGCTGAGGTTCAGAACGATCTGACTATTCTCTGGCGAATGCTTGATTGCATTGTCAATCAGATTTTGCAGCACGCGCTCAATCATGCGGAGGTCGGCATTCACAGCCGTTTCTCTGGCCATGATGTTGCTTTTTATGCTAATGGACTTCTCCTTGGCGAGTATGGCGTACTTGGCAGAAACGTCCTGCAGCAGTTCTGATAAGACAAATGGTTGTTTGTCGAGCTTGATTTGGCGGGCTTCTAGTTTGGACAATTCGAAGAGATCAGCCACCAAACGGCGGAGGTGCTCCGAACTATTCAAGATAATGTCTAGGTATTTTCTTTCCTCTTCCTGCGTCAACTGTCCCTGCTTCATGGTCAGGGTTTCCACATAACCATGGATAACCGAAAGGGGGGTACGTAGGTCGTGGGAAATATTGGCGATCAATTCCCTTCTCAATTCATCCACCTTTTTGAGTTCTTGGATGTTTTGGAGAATGGTTTCGGCCATGTGGTTGAAGGTATGGGATAGATTCGCCAATTCTCCTGTAGAATTGACTTCTATTCTGGCTTCCAGGTTTCCCCCTTCGAACTCTTTAACTGTGTCAATCACCTTCCTCAAGTTTCTGGTCAACAACCAGATCATCAACAGACCCAATATAAAGGCCGCAATCAAACTCAAGGTAAAGAATCTTGTGCCTAGTGTCAGCAGGTAGCTGTTGAAGACGGTTTCGGAGATGTTTTCATATTGTTCGGAGGCGAGTACCATGTACACATAGCCTAATTGCTCCCCTTCTTCCTCAACGGGTGTAGCGGAGAAAACCGTACTTTTCTTGGGATTTCTTGGATCATCTCCCAACACCAATTGCCCTCCATCAGTATGAAGAAATTCCTTGACGGGTTCGAGGTCAACGGATTTGAGTTTGACCTTTTTGTCCAGGACCACAAAGGAAAGGATCTCCCCTTCGTTGTCGAGTAGGTATACTTCAAGGGAGGGGTTAACGGCCATCATAGAGTGCATGATGGTATGCAGGGCCTTTTCGTTGACTTCCCCATTTTCGAAGGGTTTTACTTCATGCAGCATATGACTTGCCACATCTTTGTTAAGACGCTGAGTCGTTTCCGCATAGTATTTTTGGGCGGTGTAGGCCGTTACGAAAACGTAGGTCAGCCCGATCAGTCCCATGAGTAATAAAAATACCAGGGAGATGCGCCAGAAAAGGCTTTTGGTGAATTGTTGGAAAAAAGATTTCATCACTTCTTACAAATCGTCATTAAACCTGTATCCTACGCCCCAGGTCGTTAAAATATACGTAGGTTTGCTCAAACCCTTTTCGATTTTTCCTCTCAGTCGGTTGATATGGGCATTTACTGTATGCTCATAACCTGTGAACTCGTAGCCCCAAATGATATTGAGTAGCTGTTCTCTATTATAGCTTCTTCCCGGATGGGAGGCCATCAAAGCGAGTAAATCAAACTCCTTTGGGGTTAATTCTATCCGTTTGCCATGCATGCTGACCTTTCTTTTGGTCAGATCAACCTCCAGTTCTCCAAAACTCAAGACCTTTTCTTCCACACTTTTGCTAGAAAGGCTTTCCTTGTTCATTTTGGTTCGGCGGAAAATGGCCTTGACACGGGCGATCAGTTCTCGCACGCTAAAAGGCTTGGTCATGTAATCATCTGCGCCACATTCCAAACCGAGGATCTTATCGATTTCTTCAGATTTGGCGGTGAGCATGAGGATGGGGGTGTGGTTGTCCTGAGCTCGGATGCCTTTGCAGATTTCCAGTCCGTCCATGCCGGGAAGCATCAGATCGAGGATGATCAGGTCATAATTGCCTTCGGAGGACTGTTTGTAGCCCTCGATGCCATCAGCTGCCCAGTCGACTTCGCACTGAAGGTCTTTCAGGTGGAGTTCGAGCAATTGAGCAAGATGTTGATCGTCTTCTACTACCAGGACTTTCTTCATGGATAGAATTTGTGTAAAGGTATGGGAAAAGTATCACGGAAATATCACACAATTTAGGAGGAATTGATAGGGGAAAAGGTTGGGGATGTGACATATTGGGGGTGAAGAGGGGGGATCCTGCTGCTATACGTCAATTGAGGCATTACGTATAGCTGAAAATTGAATATGTGAATTGGCTGATAATTAGGGCTTTAACTGGAGGAATGTTTGCTTTACGTCAATAGCGAGTTGACGTATAGCCGCAAAAAGGCCCTTTTGACGATTTCAATGGCTGTTTTTAAGTTGGATATACGAATGTTCCTATTGACGTATAGCCAAGTAAGATCAAACCATCATTTACCCTCACAAATTTTTTTCCATCATTCTTTCCACCTCTTTTCCCATATTGACCTATCCACCACACATCTGCTACATTTTTTAATGCACAAGCAAATGAAAATCTTCATCCAAAAGATTGAGTGGAAAAACCAAATCCGTATTCTCGTAACTACCAAAGGATACGATCCTATGCTCCCCGAGAAAATGAAAAGCATAGCGGGAGCCTTTTTTCGTCCCCAGAAAGGGTGGATCCTTCCCTATTCAAAATCATCATATGCAAAACTGGTCCACCTTTTCGGAAGGAACCAAATTGTCCTGCCGAAAACGAACCCATCGTCCTTAACTCCCACCGAACTACTCCCAAGCTCGCCTTCTCTCCCAGAATCACATGAAACGGCCCTCCTACAGTTAAGCCAACAAATTATACTTAAAAGATACAGTTATCGGACGCTCAAAGTATACAAATCACAGTTTAGAGAATTTCTCAGCTACTTTTCTAAACAACAAATTGATGCCTTGCCGAAATCGGCCATCAAAGCATATTTGATGTTAAAAATCAAAGAGAAAAACTGGTCAGAATCCACCCAAAACCAAGCAGTAAATGCTATAAAATTCTACTACGAACAAGTGCTTGGCCAGGAAAGACAATTTTATGATCTCCGTCCCAAGAAGCCTGAAAAGCTCCCACAGGTCTTAAGTGAGGATGAAATCAAGCGACTTATAAGATCTATATCGAACCTAAAACATAGATGTATAATCTCCTTGATCTATTCGACTGGATTAAGATTGGGCGAAACCACTAGAATCCGAATTGACGATATTATGTGGGATCGCAGACAGATTTTTATCAAGGGAGGAAAAGGGAAAAAAGATCGATTTGTTCTCCTTTCCGAGAAGATTGCAGGCCTGATTCAAACCTATCGGAAAGAATATCAGCCTCAGTATTGGTTATTCGAAGGGCAAACTGGTGGTCAATATAGTAGTCGCTCCATACAAAACATCATGAGAGCAGGGGTTCGTAAATCCGGTATTAATCCTTATGCGACTATACATACCCTTCGTCATTCTTTTGCTACTCATTTACTTGAAAGAGGAACAGACCTTCGTTATATTCAACACATACTTGGTCATTCATCCATAAAGACAACAGAAATATACATGCACATTACTCAACAAGCAGTAAGTAAATTGAAAAGTCCCTTGGATGAGATGGACCTAGATCTCCAATAAGGAGCTATACGCCATATGGCGTATATACTAATGTTGTGGTTAATTAAAAAAATAAAAATCATGAAATATTTACTTCTCTTAATCTTTTTAAGTACCTCTCTGCAATCTATCGCAAATTCGAGATATAAGAGTACCAAGAGGGCATATACAGAAATCATATCAACCACAAATAAGTCTTTAAACGTCAGGGTCAATTACTTTGACTTTTGGAATGATGATGTAAATCACAGTGCTTTATACTTATTTTTCAAAGGCAAAAATCAAAGTCATGATATAGAATCAATAGAACTAACTACCGAGTTTTTTGAAATAAAAAAAACCACTGATTCCAAGGGATTTTACTTAATTCCTGCAAAAAGTAATGATTCTAAAAACAGCGTTGACTTAAAAATAATATTTAAAGAAAACGACCTAAATGTAAAGCCACATTGTCTTGAAATGGTATATATCCCAAAAGGTGAATTTACCTTAGGAAGCATTAAGCCCTTTGATTATAGAAATACAAAAAGTACGAGTAGAGGTTCATTGGGTGCACCACTAAATGCTTTTTTTAAATCAGGTACAAAAGGTCAGTTTAAAGGAGCTTATCAAATAAATTCAGAAAATGAAATAAAACTTGGTGATTGTGAAGGATGTCTTAATGTTTTGGATGCCGAAATTACTGGTGTAAATACATTTTCAGGAAATAAAAAAGGAGTTTTGCCTAAAACATTTCCTAAAGGTTTTGAAAGCTTTTATCAAATGCGATATGAACTTACAGAGCAACAATTCTGTGATTTCTTAAACTCATTAAGTCCTGAACAAGCAAAAGAACGCATTAACTTAGACGCAACTTTTCAAGGTATTACAAGAGCAGACTATGGTAATTTTATAGAATACAATAATGTAGAATTTGTAACAACGAAACCTAATCAACCTTGTAGCTTTTTGTCTTGGAATGATTGTTTAGCGTATTCAGATTGGGCAGGAATTAGAGTAATGACGGAATTGGAATTTGAAAAGTCTGCGAGAGGATTTGACAAACCAAAATTTAGAGAATTTTCTTGGGGTGGTAGTGAAATTACTAAACAATACTTTTTAGACAAAACACTTTATAAATGCGATGAGAACAATTATTGCGTCGATGGTAATATTCACGTTAATTATTTGGGATTCAGCAATTTTAATGATGTTTGTACTAAAAATGGAAGTGACAAATCCTACATAGGGTGTAGAACTTTATCTCAAGATATTAAATATCGAGGTCCATTAGAAACTGGCATACATTCTAAAGGAAAAAAATCGCTGAATAGAGTAACTACTGGAAGTGGTTATTTTGGCACTCTTGATTTGAGTGGGAATTTAAGAGAGCCTGTAATACCAATTGGAAGTATAGAAAGTAGAAATTATGCTGGAAGTTGTGGTGATGGTACAATCACAAGTGAAGGAAAATCGGATAATAGAGATTGGTATTATTCAAACGAGTCAGATTTAGTGTATGGTTACAGAGGCGGTTGCTGGGCTTTCCACGAAAATCACGCACGAATTGCAGATAGATTCAATGTTTATCGCCAAGGTCTTGATATCAGAAAACCATATTCTGGTTATCGTGGAGTTAAAAACTAAAATTAACTAAATATGAAAAAAATATCTTTTATAGCTATTGTTTTGATTGCATTAACTTCTTGCAATGATGAAAGAGGTAACAAAAAAGAAGTTGACGACAAGTCAATAAATCAGCTTGAAATAGCTAAAATCAAAGAGGAGAATTTTGACCTGCGTAATGACTCTATAATCTTTAATTCAGCGACAATAGAGAATTTTGACAAAAACGGGAATTCGATTGATATTTATTGGATTGGGCAAGAAAAGGATACAATTTTAAGATTCTATCGTAAGTACGACAATCAAATGAAGCTTATTGGTGCTGAATATTACGAACAGGGTGAGACAGAACCGAGTAGAGACACCGTTTATGTAAATTCAAATGGATTAAAAGTTGAAGCTTCACTAAACTCAGAAAATCAAATTTCTTGGAAATTTACTGAAACTACAGACGAAAATGGTAATCCTGTATTGAAAACTTATGAAAACGGGAAAGGTGAATATCGTGGTTTAGATAGTTTATTTTTTGATAATCAAAATCGAGTGACAAAAGGGTTTTATGAAAACTCAAAAGGGAAACG
Organism: Bacteroidota bacterium; assembly: GCA_039817415.1. Taxonomy (GTDB): domain Bacteria; phylum Bacteroidota; class Bacteroidia; order J057; family J057; genus JALEFZ01. Next base: position 30,110 of record JBCBVV010000014.1, on the reverse strand, counting down.
ATACAGTATCAAAACTTATGAATACGTTAAATCTGATTCCCAAGGAAATTGGACCGAAAGGAAAATGTTTAAAAATGATACTTTGAGTCAAAAGCAAATAAGAACGATTACTTATCATAAGTAAAAAACTAACCACAACAAAGGCTAAAACGGCAATAGCCCCTATACGGGGCTACTGCGTTTAGCCAGACCGTTAGCGGTTAGCAAGAAAAAAATAAAACCATTGAAGAATAAAGAACTGATAATAACAACAATTGTCTTTTTCCTACTTGTAAATTTAAATCACTTTTGGGAAGGGAAAATGGGGATTTTGGCTTTCCCAATTTTCATTTTTTTGGCAATTGCATTTTTATTCTTAGCGATAATGTGTCTAATTCAAATTGGTAAAGGGTTTAAAGAAAAATTTTCAAATCGAAACCGTAATTGGACAATCGGAATAATGGCGGTTAGTTTGGGATTGATTTTTTTGAAGCCAAGCGGAATAATGAATTTTGACAAATTAGAAGGTGAAGATTTATTCATAGCCCAAAGAGAAGGAGCGGCAAATTGCATGACAACTTTCAAATTGAAGCCAAATAATAAATTTAAAGAAAGAAGTGTATGTTTTGGAGTAAGTGAAGCAAGAGGTAATTACGAAATCAAAAACGACACAATATTCTTTTCAGATGTGAGTGTTCCAAGAGGAGATGAAGAATATTACGTATTTGGAATACTCAAAAACTCGAAATATAGAGACGAAAAAGCGTTATTCAGATACCGAAGTCGAAGCGATACAATTGGAAACGAACTTTGGATAACGAAGAATGAAATAATGAAATAAAAAAAGAAGCCGAACCGCTAACAATGGCTAAAACGTTCATAGCCAGCAAAAGCTGGCTAGGCCGTTTAGCCGGGACGTTAGCAGCAATTCCCCAGATAGGACAACCAAAGATTCCCTTCAAAAAAAGATAGTGAATTTCTCCTGCCTATTGATTACCCAAGCTAACGATGATTAAAAAAATGCGTATTGGTAATCAGGAGTTTACTTAACGTTAGTCAGGATAAAAAAATAAAAAATGGGAATATTTGACTTTCTAAAAGGTAATAAAGGCAACATCAACTGGGACGAACTTCGATTAACTAAAGAAGTTTATCCTGCGAATTCAATTTCCATTGTTATGACTCAATCTGAAAGTGGTAAACCAGCAACAGGATGGGTGGACTTAGGTTATAAAGAATATGAATACAAAAAATATTGCCCTTTCAATTTGCAGTTCAATATCTGGATTGACGATTCAACTCCTGAAGATCTTGATATGGGTACAATTGAAGATTACTTTTCTGAAATCCTCAAAAAGCAATGCGTAGTTCATCCAGTTGCACGAGTCGCCACTGATTTTGGAATGATAATGGACCTCTATATTGACAATCCAGAATTTGCTCAAACAACATTAGCAGAACTTAGCGAAAGTGACAAAAAATTAGTAGAGTTTGGTTGCGGATTTAATCACGACCCAAAATGGAAGGAGTATAATAGAATTACAAAATTGACAGAGTAAAAGCTGCTAACAAGGTATATGAAATCATAGCTCCCATTCGGTCGCTACGCTTCATATACTAACCGTTATGCTCAATAAGATCAAATGAAATTCAACCTTATAATGGCGATACTAATTTTCTTTACGGGCTGTAAAGAGCCTAATGGTAATGGAAAGAAGGCAATTAATACAGGTGGATTTGAAATTGAAGTTCCTGCACATTGGAAATATAAAAAGTCAAAGGGTATAGATAGTTTTGTCGGAAAAATTGAAAGTGAAGATGTTGAATTACACTTTGACTGGAGCGAAATGGGTTACGCAAATCACTTGGCACCAACAATCGAAGAATATGTAGAAAGTGGAAAATGGGAATGGATGATAATACCTCCATACATGAAACAAGGAATAACATACACAAGTGGGGATGTTATTGGGGAAAGAAATAGAATCTTGAAAGAGAAAGGAATTACAGATACATCAATGGTTATAGTTGAGAAAATTCAGATACCAAAGAAGGAAATTTTGTTAGAAGAGGGGAGCTATAAAGCCATTTTAACTTATAAAGACACTATTCAAGAAGTGAATATCGAAATACCTGATAAGATTGTAAAATATAACTTTGAAATCGACACAATTGGGGAGTATTACAGAAAAATAATTTATCCTAAAAATGGTTTTGAAGGAATGACAGGAGTTTATTTCCAAGATTTGAACTCCAATTTTAATTTCAATTTAGTCGGTAAAAACTTGAGCCTCGATAATCAGAAAAAAGCGATTGAGGCGTATAAAACTATTAAAGTAAAAAGAAAATAAAAGAGCATAACACTGTATATGAAATCATAGCACCCTGTGGGATGCTACGCTTCATATACTAACCGTTGTGTGCTATTCCCCAGATAGGGCAACCAAAAATTCCCTTCAAAAAAATAGAGAATTTCTCCTGCCTATTGATTACCCAAGCTAACGAGGAATACCTATTTTGCTATTGGCTCTATGGTAAGACCGATTTTTAAAGTGGTATCTCTGTCCTCCTTTGGTGGTCAAGTCCCTGCGTAATTCTGGTTAAAATGTAAAAAGTCCTGATCTGGACATCAGGACAGTTGATAAATTACAATGGAGGTCCCGATGTATCGGGAACCCCGATCAGGATAATTTTCAATAGCAAAGATACATTTTCCTAGGGCCATTTTTTATACCTATTCAAAAAAAAATGGAATCGAAAAGTCTGTCTATGCCCCTAGTCAACCCCCATGCTGCGGGGATAGATGTGGGGAGCAAAGAACACTACGTAGCCATCGGCCAGGGCCTGGATCAGGTAAAAAGTTTTGGGGTCTATGCCCAAGATCTTACCAACCTGGCTCAATACCTAATCAGTCATGGCATCACCACAGTGGCCATGGAAAGTACAGGTGCCTATTGGCAAAACCTCTTCTCAGAACTCATCAAGGCAGGCCTGGATGTAACACTCTGCAATGGGCGATTCACCAAACATGTCTCTCGCAAGAAGACCGATGTGCTCGATTGCCAGTGGATTCAAAAGCTTCACTCTCTGGGTTTGCTTCCCTCCTGTTTTTTGCCAGATGAACAAACAGAAAAACTCCGTACCCTGTGTCGGCATCGTTCCAACATGATCGCTCAAAAAGCAGACACTTCTCATAAAATGCAGAAGTACCTCAAGCTACTCAACTTTAGACTTGATGTAGTGGTCAGGGACATTACTGGACTTACAGGGATGAAAATCATCGCAGATATATGTGCGGGTAATCTTGATCCCAAATCATTGGCAAAACATAGACATTACAACTGCAGAAAAAGTGAAGAAGAGATTGCGAAAGCCTTGGTCTCCAATCAAAGGCAGGACTACCTATTCGGTTTGGAACAGGAATACGAAAGGCACCTATTCTATCAATCCAAAATCGCTGCATGTGATGCAAAAATCAAAGAAGTACTTGACCAAATCATCAAGGAACAACAAGAACCTGTAGATGAACTACCCAAGAAAAAAACATACAAGCGACACAACAAAAACTCCATTCAAGGCATAGACCTCAATGTGGTAGCCTATCAATTTTTTGGAGGGGTTGACCTGCTTACAATACCTGGAGTCAGTTTCTCCACTGTCCTGTCGGTCATGAGCGAAATAGGAAAAGAGGGCTTTGATAAATTTCCCACAGCCAAGCACTTCTGTTCATGGCTTAGGCTGGCTCCCAACAATCGGGTAAGCGGAGGCAGAGTTCTTTCCCACAAAATACCCAAAGGAAGCCATAGACTCAAAATCGCCCTTCGCAACGCCGCCAATGCCGTAGGCAACCTCAAAGATTCAGACTTAGGAAAATTCTTCAAAAAGATCGCCTTTCGAAAAGGTCGCCAGGCAGCCATTACCGCCACGGCCAGAAAAATAGCCGTCATCATTTGGAATATGGTTACCAAAAAACAACCCTACCAGCCCCAAAATGAATATCTATTCCTTGACCAAAAAAGAAGGCAGATCGCCCTCATCAGAAAAAGAATTGAATCCTATGGAATCGATCCCAATGAATTGGGTATATTTACAAGAACACGATATCAAGAAGCCTATCAAAAACGAACAAAAAAGAATACTGACAATCAGGAGTTTACTTAACGTTAGTCAGGATTGAATATGAAAAAAGAAAAGTTTCTGGGATTCGAGAAATGCATGGAGTTGATGAGGAAAACAGATTCTCAACTTCAGGAAGACGGATTTCACTTCTTACTTCCATATGCGAGTGATTATTTAAATGAACTGATTCGAGAATTTAAAGAAGAAAAGGATCACGGACTTAAATGCTGGTTACTGGAATTAATTTGTGAATCCAAGTCCCTCGAATCCTTTGAGATATTGAAGGAAAATCTATCCAATGACAGTGAATCACTAAGGAATTGGGCAATTCATGGATTGAAAAATTTGGATTCAAAGGAAGCCCAAACAGAACTATTTAAAATTGGAATTAAAAAATAGAAAAACTACCGCCAACAAGAGCTATGAAATCATTGGAGACCGTTGCAAAAAGAGTGTCAAATAAGTGAACTGATTAAAGTTTATTAATTTGACAATAAGATGGAAAATTTTGATTTCGAAAGATTTAAACAAGATGCGTTAGCGAAGTTGAAAGCTGGTAAAGGAATATCTGGTAAGGATGGTGCCTTTACCCCTTTTCTCAAAGCGTTTTTGGAAGAGGCGCTGAAAGGAGAATTAGAGGATCATCTTTCAGACGAAGACCAATCAAATCGTAGAAATGGTAAGACTCGCAAGAAACTTCGCTCTAGTCAGGGTGAGTTTGAGCTTGAGACTCCACGTGATAGAGCCAGTAGTTTTGATCCTAAAATCGTAGGCAAGCATCAGAAAAACCTCCCCAGTGATATCGAACGGCAGATTACGCCATTGGGTGCCGGTTCGGGTGATCCATAAAACAGCATTGAAAATAACCCGAAGATCATGTTTGCGAGGCTGATGGCCGTCTAGCATTTTTTCAATAACTTTCCACTGTGGGTCGGTCAGTTCGGTAAACTTCGTTTGTATTTAACTTGAGGTCTTGGTAAACATCAAGTTAGCTGATCGATTCACATTTTTTCAAAAAACTAAAAAAGACCTTCCAAACATGGTCTTATTTAATTCTCATAAATAAGAAATATGAATAACAATAAAAAGGTCTTAAATTTTTTACTAGACTTAAGCAAAAACAACAGTAAAGAATGGATGGACATAAACCGAGATAAGTATATAGATGCAAAGGAAATTTGGCTAAAGGAAGTACAAAAAATATTGACCATGTTGTGCAAATACGATAATGATTATTTTAGTCAATTTGAACCTAAAAAGTGCATTTCGCGCATTACCAATAATAGAATGTTTAATCCTGATTTGCCAACCTACAAAACCTACTTTACTTTTTCAGTTATGGACAAGTCAGATAATTTTTCGCCTCTTCATATTTCGGTCGGAATAGAAAGCTCTTTCGTGGGTTGTGGTTACCACAACCCTGACAAGAAAACATTGAAGAACATTAGAGAAGCAATAGATTATGATGGGAAATCATTTAAAGATATTGTAGAAAATAAAGAGTTCAAATCTTTTTTTGGTGGTTTAAACAGTTTTATTAAGCCATTAAAGACAAGCCCGAGAGGATATGCGAAAGACCACCCCTATGTGGAATATTTGAGATTTAAATCGTTTGTGGTTGCAAGAGATTTGACACAAAAGGAAATTACAGGTGACGACTTTTTAGACATTATAGAAAAATCTTATGTTCTCACAGAACCATTTAGAGCATACTTGAAAAAGGCGAATTCGATATGAAAACGGAAATAACGGTATATAACACTGTATATGAAATCATTGCCGCCCTTCGGGACGACAACGCTTCATAGCAAGACCGTTGGCAACAGTTAATAAAAATCATGAGAATCTATTTATTCGCACTATTACTAATTCCTATTGTAGGGTGTTCTGATAATGATGGAACTGGCACCCAAATCAGTGATTTAGATGTTACCAAATTTGTTAATCCTTACATTGGCACAGATGGTACTGGGCACACATTTCCAGGACCGAGTATGCCATTTGGAATGGTACAGCCAGGACCAGATAATACAGACCAAGGCTGGGATTACACAAGTGGCTATCAACTAAAAGACTCAACTATCATAGGTTTCTCTAATACAAGAGCAAGTGGAACGGGCATAAGTGAGTTCGGAGATGTTTTACTATTTCCCTTTGTAGATAACACAGATAAATTTTCAGCCATAAAAGGAAAAGAAGTCGCAAAAGTGGGTTATTACTCGGTGGAATTATCCAATGATGTAAAGGTTGAACTTACATCAACTGAGAGAGTTGCGATGCACCGTTATACTTTTCCAGAAAAGAAAGGAAATGTGCTTATCAATTTACAGCACGGGTTACGATTCCTAACGGATAGCTTGGTAGTAGATAGTAAGATAAAAATAGAAAACGATAGACGAACTATTTCGGGTTATTGTCACACTAAAAACTGGGTAGAACGTAAATACTTCTTCACGCTCACGTTCAATAAAGAATACGATACATTAGAACAGTTAGAAGCACTACCAAAGGAGAATGCACCTAAATATGTACTTTCTTTCGGCTTAGATGAAAGTAAACTGCTGTGCAAAGTAGCCTTGTCCACAGTCAGTGTCGAAGGAGCAAAGAACAATCTTAGAACTGAACTGCCTCATTGGGAATTTGAAAAAGTGCGGAATAACGCAGGTAATACATGGAATAATTACCTAAGTAAAATAGCTATTGAAGCTGATGATAGACAAAAGACTATTTTTTATACAGCGATGTATCACCTGTTTTTGCAGCCTTCAAATATCGCAGATGTAGATGGAAGGTACAGAGGAGCAGATGATAAAATTGCAAATGCAAAGAACGGAGAATATTATTCAACACTCTCACTTTGGGATACTTACAGAGCTGCTCACCCTTTGTATACACTACTCGTCCCTGAACGTGTAGAGGGATTCATTAATACTTTTTTGGCTCATCATAAAGCACAAGGGTATTTACCAATCTGGACTGCATGGGGGCAAGAAAATCACTGTATGATTGGTAATCACTCAATCCCAGTCATTGTTGATGCTTATCATAAAGGTTTTACGGGGTTTGATTATGAGGAAGCAATGAATGCGATGATTATAACAACTACCGAGAACCACCTGAATTCTGATTGGGATGTTTATAACCAATATGGATATTACCCTTATGATTATTTAGATAACGAGTCAGTATCACGAACCTTAGAAAGCGGATTTGATGATTATAGTATTGCACTGATGGCAGATAAAATGGAATTGGACAGTATCTCCATAATCTATAACTCAAGAGCAAGATATTACGAAAATTTGTTTGACCCTGAAACAGGTCTCATGCGAGGAAAGAATCGACAAGGTGAGTTTAGAAACCCATTCAAACCGCTTGAAGCTACCTCACCTATGAATAATCCAGGGGATTATACTGAGGCTAATGCTTGGCAATATACTTGGACACCATGTCATTATGATGTTGAAAATTATATCAAATTGCTCGGTGGAAGAACAGCATTTACAAGCCAGTTGGATACTTTTTTTAGCATCACAGCCATAGGAGATAATAAACACTTAGGTCAAGAAGGGTTAATTGGACAATATGCTCATGGGAATGAACCCAGTCATCATATAGCGTATCTATACGCTTTCTCTGATAACAAGGAAAAAGGTAATCAGTTAATAACAGAAATTTATAATAGGTTTTATGATAATACACCAAAAGGCATTACTGGCAACGATGATTGCGGACAAATGAGTGCTTGGTATATTTTTACAACCTTAGGGTTTTATCCTGTCAATCCCGCAAGTGGCGAATATACAATAGGAGTCCCACAGGTAAATCGTGCTATAATAAATCTCAAAGGCGGAAAGACACTGAAGATAAAAAATTCAAACTACTTAAAATCGAAAAATCCAACCGTACTAATGAATAAAAGAAAGATGGAAAGTATAATAGAACACAAAATTTTAGTAAATGGCGGAGTGCTAGAATTTAAGTGACTGTTGCTAACAATGGCTAAAACGGCAATCACTGCTATACGCGGCTACTGCGCATAGCCATACCGTTAAATATTATTTTTGCCCTTCTTCAAACAACTTTGTCATATGCTTCGACTACAATACTGCATCATTACAGGAATCACAATCTTGATAGCATTAGCATGTCAGCCACAAGAAAGGAAAAAGGATAAAGAATTAGTTATGGATAAAATGGAAATAGTAAGGCAAAAATTTTTCCAGTCTTTGTGGAATGAACATGAATTTGATATTGCTCATGAAATTTTTACAGACGATTTCTATACTGAGTCAATGTCCTTTGAAAACAGTAACTGGATTGATATGCACGGGAAAGGGGCAGAAAGTATGATTCATCACATTAGATGGTGGTTAGAAATCATTCCAGATGCAAAAATGCACATAACTGGAATCGCCGAAAGTGACACTATGGTAGTTGTAACATGGCAATTAGTTGGAACGATGAAAGGTAAACTACTTGACTATTTACCAAATCATAAACTACTCGAAATTTCAGGATGCTCTCAAATTTACTTTAAGGGTGATAGGATAAAAATGAATAGGACACTTTTGGATAAATATGGATTGTTTGTACAAATTGGGGCTTTATGAGAATTCCTGTGAATATAAAACTAAAGTCAGCAGAGCACAATGAATATATATCCGTGCTCCTGTAAAGGCGCGCGTTACATCACCCAAAAACATAAAACCCCCTACCTTCATTATATAGCAAAAAAAAGTAATTTCATATCAATGGCCTTAAGCTCTTCAAAATGATACTCATCTTTTTATGGGATAATCCTTGAAGAATTTGTCTAGGGTGAATATCTTTTATTCCTAGATAGCCTGTTATCACGATCAACCTAGCTTAGACGAGATGATCCACTATAGAATATCCTCTTTACTAATATGCCTCCTTGTATGGGGGCATACCCTTCTTGCCCAAACCTCAAATCCCAATATTGTCATATTCATCGCAGATGATGTCAGTTACAATGATTTCGGATGTTATGGGAATGAAGCAGCCCACACCCCTCATATTGATGCCTTAGCAGAAGAGGGAATCAGGTTTACCCATGCTTATCTGACAGCTTCTTCTTGTTCTCCTAGTAGGATCAGTATCCTGTCGGGAAGATACCCACATAATACAGGAGCTCCAGAATTGCATATGCCCCTTCCAAAACATATCCCAACGATCGCGACTCAACTGAAAGGATCTGACTATTTTGTGGCAGCTTCGGGTAAATGGCACCTAGGGGATACGGCCAAGAAAGATTTTGATGTAGTGATGGATCGAGATTTCGGTTTGGGAGGAGAGGATCGATGGAAGGAATGTATTCAACAGATTCCCAAGGGAAAGCCATTCTTTTTATGGTTGGCTTCCATAGATGCCCATAGAGATTGGGGAGATAACAAATACAATGGAACAACCGAAAGCAGCAAACTAAGTGTTCCGGAATATATGGTGGATGACGCTTTGACGAGACAGGACCTAGCCAACTATCATGACGAAATTGTCAGGTTTGACGCCTTCATTGGGTCATCTATTGAGGAGTTAGAGAGAAGGAATTTAATGGATAATACGTTGGTAATTATCATGGCTGACAACGGAAGGCCCTTTCCGAGAAATAAGACAAGGCTTTATGCAGAAGGGATTAAGACACCCTTTATATGTTATTGGAAGAATCGCATCAAGCCCCATCAGGTAAGTGAATCCTTGGTTTCTGTGATAGATATTGCGCCTACTATTTCACAATTGATCCATCAAGAGCCATTGCCAAGTTATCAAGGGGTCAGTATGGAAGAAATCCTCATCAACAATCCTCAAAAGGAGGTTAGGAAATATGTATTTGCCGAACACAACTGGCATGACTACGAAGCCTACGAGCGGATGGTGGCCACCAAGGACTATACTTATATCAAGAATATGCGCAGTTGGCTACCTATGTCTACCTCTGCAGACAACCATGGAAAGCCTGCCTTTAATGCCCTCGTTGATGCGCTTGAGAAAGGGACAATTTCTAGCCTCCAAGAGGATAATTTTATATCCCCTAGACCTGTTGAAGAATTTTATGCCAATGTCCCAGATCCTCAAAACATCCATAACCTGGCTTCATCGGAGGAAAAGAAAGATCCTTTAACATTCCTTCGAAATGTCCTTCGCGAATGGCAAGTTCAAACAGGGGATACCCAGCCTGTTTCCCTTACACCTGATCGCTATGATTTTTGGACAGGTCAAACCATAGAGGAATATAAGGATCGCCATTTTTTAGATATTGATAGAGAGGAAATACCTGGCGCCATGAAAAAGGCCTCTTACAACAATGAAAAAGGTCCATACTAAGGTCTAAATGTAGGGGGAATCGCTGAGCGACTAGATATTGTTAGCCATTAGGCATGGGTAAAAAAACTGGCTAATGGTTAGGAAGTCTCCTTTGATTGTATCGGGTAAGAAAAATGGGAAAAAGGTTCAGCCCGATGTCGTAGCTGTTGTTGCCTTTAGCATCCAGCATAACTTATCCAAAATATGACACAGACAAAGGATGTTCCCCCTACTTAAAAGGGGAGGAATTGGAAAAATATTGAATGAGTTAGTCCAGGTTTTATTGGCGAAAAACCTGGACCTCAAGTAGGTGTTAAGAAAGTCCTCTATTCCTATTTACTTTCGCCCACTACCCTTCTTTCCAAAAAACTTATGCCTAGCAGGAAAGGGGAAGGTATTGTTAGAACGATCTACATCGGCCATTCTAAGAGAGGGATCAATGCTTACAGATTTGACTTTTCCTGCTACTTTCAATTCGTAATAGGGATAAGGCCAAGGCCAGTCTTCCATCAGCTCGCGTTTGGGCATGTCTGCTTCTTCGGGCTTATGTCCACGCATGATCTCCAGGGGAATGTAGAAGAGTTTTTGTTCTCCCCCTTCGAAGGTCACGACCACATCCAACGGCATCGGATGTAAGCCAATTTTCTCAATCGTAATGATAGACTCATCAGAACTTACCTCCACAGATTTGATGGCATAGTCAATGGTGTTAAGGGTACCGATCCATTGCTCGTTGTACCAGTCTAATTCTAGTCCAGCGCGTTTTTCCATCACGCGTTTGAAGTCCGTTGGATCGGGGTGTTTGAACGCCCATTGATTCCACAAATCCATCATCCCTTGATCAAAGTTTTTTTGTCCAATGATGTAGCTCAATTGATGTAGGTAAATGGCCCCTCTCAGATAGGTAGAAGTACTGTAGGTTCGATTTCTATCGTAATGATCTCCATGCGTTGTCATCGGCTCCTGCAGACCTGACTCTACTAACATGCGATATGCGGCGTAGGCCCTGGATAGGGGATTTAATTGGTTGTCATGGAACAAAGAATCCATGATCATATACTGACAATAAGTCGTAAAGCCTTCATCCATCCAAGGGTATTTTGATTCGTTAAACGCCAAAACCCCTTGATACCATGAGTGAATCGCCTCGTGCACAGTTACACTCACCAGCGATCTAAAGTTGCGTCCACTTGTGATTAAGGTCGCCATTGGATATTCCATGCCTCCATCTCCTCCTTGAATGATCGTATAGTCCCCATATGGATATGTACCATATTTCTCATTCATGATTTGGAAGGTTTGTACGGCATAATTCTTTAGGCTATCCCAATTCGCAGCTATCATGGGATTTCTTTGGTAGATGAAGTGAAGATTAGGAAGGCCTTCCACCTTTACAATGTCATGGACATAATCCGGATCAGCTGCCCACGCAAAATCGTGCACATTTTTTACCTTGAAATGCCAATTCAATTTGTCTCCTTTTTTCCTTTTTACAGGCTTTTCCTTGTTCTCATATCCATGTCCGATTTCCTGGGGATTTTGAAGGTATCCAGTCCCCCCAATCATGTAGGCAGAATCTAGGTGAATGGTCACATCAAAGCTCCCCCATACTCCGTGAAACTCTCTTCCTACATATGGATCGGCATGCCAACCATGTTTGTCGTATTCTGCCAGTTTGGGATACCACTGGGTCATAGAATATGATATGCCTTCTTTGTTGTCTCTTCCAGTCCTGCGAATTTGAATCGGCACCTGAGAATCGAATGTCATACTCAGCTTGGTCTTTTTTCCAGGGAGGATAGGCTTCGCCAGTTCCACTTCTAGGACCGTACCCGCTATCTCGTAGGTAAGATCTTGCCCATCTTGCTTCAACTCCTTAATCTTATGGTAGCCAATTTCATTCTCTTTTAAATGAACGATACGATCGCCCACTCGCCTATCTGGATCATCGATGGTTCGAGATCGAATGTCCATCATACTTCCTGGCTGAAAGGCGTTGTAGTATAAATGGTAAAAGACCCTCCTCAAGGTATCTGCCGAATGATTGGTGTAGATGATTTCTTGCTCTCCCTTGAATTGATGTTTGTCCGTATCAAAATCAATATCCATGGTGTATTCGACCTCTTGTTGCCAATAGCCTTGTTGAGCATGGGTTTGAAGAGTTCCCGCCACAAAAGAAAATAAGAAAAGGCAGATGATAGGAAGACTGTTTTTCATCGTAAAAGCTGATAGGTTAGAATATTCGATCATTCGACTAAGTTATACGCCTAAGTTAAGCAAACAGAAGAAAAGTGTAGTTTATTTTCAAGCTATTGAATATACCAAAGAATAAAAATATTGGGCGAACATGCGATAAATGTATGAGATCCTGCCTAGGCTTATAGCATGCTGTCTCCTCATTATCCAAAGCAGACCTTCCTCCACGATACCAATCGACAGGGACTTTGCTGAAACACAGAATATCTTCATGAAGATGGCTCAGCGATTCGAGTTTGCGCAAAACGACATAGTCAAAGAGATTGGGTCTGCTGGAAATCTCTTGCTCTTTCTCGAGCAAGGCATGTGGCGGAATGATGATGATAGCATTGGGAACTTCCTGAATCTATGCTTTGCATGACTGACAGGGGGACAGGGCTAGAAGAACCACACTACCTATCCGCTTTGAACATCATTTGGTTCTTTGTTATCTATGTATTTGAAGCCAGAATGTACCTTCCCTATATTGAGTTTATCCTAAGTCTTTTATCAATTAGGGAGGAAAGAAGGAAAAAGGACTGCTTTTAAGAAGTAATAAGAAAATTGAAAGGTCCTGCGATTAGCATGGATTTCTGATTGGGAGTAAGAATGGAAATTAAAGCTCATATTGGCGACTATAACTTAATTTCATACCTATGCCATTGAATCCTTCCAAGAACTAGAAGGAATCATTCCCTCAGCCAGCTATCCTGTAAGCGAATGAAAACATACACCTACGAGCAAAAATAAATGGGGTCCAATCAGCAAGCAAAATGATGTTGTCTCAGGTACTTGCTCCATGACAAAAGACTTTTATAACAATGGATGATTCGAAACTATATATTGAAGAGATAAAGGAAACCAAGGACATACCCTTTGATTTGCTTGAATTAGCAGACCCATCAAGGCCGCAAATAAACAAATACGTAAAAACGGGTAAATGTTACATTGGAAAAGTGAATGCCAAGATCAAAGGTGTTTTCGTTCTCCATGAAATTTCTTCTACCAACATTGAAGTAAAAAACATAGCTGTCAGAGAATCCGAGCAAGGGAAAGGACTTGGAAAAGCATTGTTAAGACATGCGCAAATCATCAGCCTAGAATTGGGATATAAGACGATGACAATAGGAACAGGAAATTCTAGTATCGGACAACTTGCCCTTTACCAAAAAATGGGGTTTGAGATAGCAAGAATTGATAAGAACTTCTTCCTTAGAAATTATAGAGAACCTATTTTTGAACATGGCATACAGTGCAAGCATATGATTGTATTGGAAAAGAGGTTGGATGATGAAAAGCCTATCACCCTGACCTAGCCTCTTCTCTCATCCGTTTCAATGGGAGCAATTGCAATTGTTCCGCTAGCTCTTTCGCTGAGTGAATCATTTGGATCCACAAGTGAAAAAAAGCTAAATCTTAAACAGTCTCTTAGTCATAATCGATTCATCTGGCCTAAAGATCAAACTGATTGTCTCTCAACACACCCATAAGCCATTTACTTAACACAAACTGATCATGTTGAACCTTACTGCAAAAGAGATGGAGGAGGTCCTTTTTTCTCTTTTTACGAAATATGATTTTACCGAACCTAAGGCCCGTTTGCTCGCGGAGGTACACACTCAAAATACCTTGTTTGGGATCAATTCACATGGCATCAACCGTGTGCCACGATTCTTGGACTATGTAAAAAAGGGGCTCGTAAAAGTTGAAACAGAAGCTGAGAGAGTGGAAAGCTTTGGAAACATAGAAAGGTGGGATGGGAATCAAGGGGCTGGAATTCTGAATGCGTTAAGGTGTACAGATCGAGCCATCGAACTGGCCAAGGAAAATGGAATGGGATTGGTCGCCCTTCGAAATACCAATCATTGGATGAGGGGGGGATATTATGGGTGGCAAGCTGCCAATGAAAACTGTATTGCTATCCTGTTTACCAATACACAACCCAATATGCCTGCCTGGGGCGGACAGGAAAGCCGAATGGGGAACAACCCTTTTGTTGTATCTATTCCAAGAAAGGAAGGACATATTGTATTGGATATGGCCCTTTCACAATTCTCCTTTGGTAAAATAAACGAATACAGATTGAAGGGAGACCAACTTCCCTATCCTGGAGGTTGGGATGAGGACAATCAGCTCTCTCGTGATCCTGAAAAGATTTTGAAGAAAGAACGTGGACTTCCGATTGGTTACTGGAAGGGTTCAGCACTTTCTATTGTACTGGATATGCTAGCGACCTTGCTTTCAGCTGGAAACTCCACCTACAGGATTGGTCTGAAGACCTACGAAACGGCTATCTCACAAGTGTATCTTTGCATTGATCCCGAGGTTTTTCCCGACAAAGAGCTCCAGGGTTCGCTCATCAATGAAATAGTTGATTATACGCATGACACAACGCCATTAGAAAAGGGGCAAAGAACATATTATCCTGGGGAACGATCCTTAGCAGCCAGAAACCACAACTTAAAAAATGGGATGCAAGTGAATCAGGAAATCTGGGAAAATATCCTTGGGCTATTACAAGGGAAGAGCTTTTAGGCTTGGGAAGGGGGAGAAAATATTTCTTGGAAACTTTGCAGTGATGATTAGTAACATCTTCTCCAACTGTGCTAGGTATCGTATTTTGATGGTGCAGGTCGAGTGAATGAAAAGCCAACTCTTCATTCCCAAAAAATGAGAAGCACTTTCGCAGATAAACAGTAAATATGCACAAAACCAGGGTGTATTTTTTCCTATTGACAATCTGCTTGGTAAGCTGTAAAACTTCCCAACAGTCGTCAGCTGTAACAAACGAACAACCTCAAATAGCCTTGCAGCCTTGTAAACTACCTAGGATGGTTGAGGGACCTAGTGCCCTTGGATTTTCCAAAGTACCGGGATTGGCCCCTTCACTTGGAAACCTACATGTAAGGGTGCTTTTTGTTGACTTTGATGATGTGGCAGCCAGCAAAAGTCCGGACAGTGTATTGGCCATGCTAGATCCTATAGTACCCGAGTTTTTTCAAGGAAATTTCCTACCATTGTTTATCGCTTAACTTTCACCCTCATCTTGCTTGATAGGCCAACATAATCACCTTGATATGGAGTATGCCGAACTGAAACGCACCTTACATATACTTTTTCCTATCCTGGGCGAGGAGTCTCTGAATGCCTTGGCTCGTCATTCTGTGTACATGAAGGTGAGCAAACAGACCAAAATCATTTCTGAAGGTAAGCGTCATTATTTCTCTTACGCCATTTTACAAGGTGGAGTCAAATCGTATTACTTAAAGGATGGAAAGGAAATTTGTACGTGGTTTGCCTTCGAGAATGAAGTCATAGGCTCTATGGCAAATTTTCAAGGTTTACCTTCACAAGAAACAGTCGAGTTTTTAGAAGATTCCGATGTGATTCAAATTCAGATGATGGAGCTGAAAGAACTTGCACAACGGGATTTATCCACCAGCCAATTACTCAATGACCTCCTGTTGGAGTACACCAGCTTTATCGAGGAAAAGCTTCGTCAATTGCAATTCATGTCGGCAAGAGAACGATACACATCCCTGTTAGAAAAAGCACCGGACCTTTTGCAAAGGGTTTCCTTGACTGACATTGCCTCTTATCTGGGGGTGAGTAGAGAAACCTTGAGTAGAATTAGAGCCATGAAATAACTTTGTGACATTTGTCAAATGCTTTCATAGAGACATCCGATACTTTCGATGAAACAACCGAAATATCTATATGTCTATGAAACGTAATGGAGAATTGACAGTATTTGATCAGGTGCTAAAGAGCATCTATTCTTTGGGCTTTTTCAAATGGGCTGCCCGTGCTGCAGATAAACTTCCCAAGCAGACAGCCTTAGACAAAAGTTATACCTATAAAGGGAAAGTTATTATCGTGGGCACAGGTGGAGCAGGTCTTGCTGCTGCCAAAATACTAGAGCGAAACAAGATCGATTATCTCCTGCTTGAAGCTACGAACCGCTACGGAGGGCGATTAAAGAAGCAGGCTACTTTGGCTGATTTCCCCATTGATGTAGGAGCGGAATGGATTCATAGCCACCCTAAAGTCTTAAATGTAATCAAAGGGAAAAAAGGAGAGGAAATTGAGGAAGAGGTCATTCCCTACAAGCTGAATTCTGGCCTTAATTGGGATGGAGAGAAACTGACATCAGCAGACTTTTATTTGAAGCACTTTTATCACTTTATGCCTGAGTCCAAATTTAAAAACTCGACTTGGTATGACTTCCTGAATGAGAATATAGCCAAGGAAGTAAAACATAAAATCGTGTATAATTCAGCTGTAAGCGCTATTGACTATACCCAAGAAAAAGTCATCATTCAAACTGAAAATGGGACAAGCTATGAGGCAGACAAGGTTCTTGTTACGGTTCCCATTGGCGTCCTAAAATCCAACAAGATCACATTTTCGCCTCCCTTAAGTTCGGCTAAACAGAAGGCAATCGAGTCGATCAACTTCCTCGAAGGCTTCAAGGTAGCGATGAAATTCTCCGAGAAATTTTACCCAGATGTCATTCAATGTAAAACGAATTATGGACTCAAAGGAGGGGAAAAAACATACTATGACATGGCCTTTGGAAAGAATACTGAGAACCATCTTTTAGGATTTTTGTGCGCAGGAAAAGAAGCGAAGAAATATGAGAAGCTTGGGTCTGAAGAAAAGGTAATCGAGACACTTATTCATGAATTGGATCAAATGTTTGAGGGAAAGGCATCAAAATCCTATACAGGAGAATATCACCTAGAAAATTGGGGCCAACATGAACATACGCAGGGTACTTGGGTGGTTGTCCCGTTTGAAAAGTCCTCACATTTGAAGACGATTGCTGAGCCCTTAGATAAGCGCGTCTATTTTGCTGGAGCCATTTTGGACCCTTACAGGCAAATGGGAGCTCCAGGGTCTATGTTGTCGGGTTACTATTACATTGATAAGCTCCTGACTGGGCAGTAAAAAAGATGCCTTTCGCTGGTACTGCCTTTTTGTTGAAGAGATCATCGTACTTCATGATTGGGACAAAAGGTTTTGCCATTAAGTTAGGAGGAATTGAGGCAAACGAATTAATTTGAGGGATGCATAAGAACCCATTGAAGCTGTATGCCATCCTGCTTATCCTGACCTTATCAGGAAGGCTAGGGCATGGCCAAAACTCCTCTATCATCGTCGATGAATTGTTTAATGATTGGAGCCTCAATATGGCAAGCTATACGGATGGCAGGGACAATCAGAATGGCATAGATTTGATTGATATGCAGGTAAGCCATGATGATCGTTATTTGTATATCAAATTGACCTTGGATAGGGAGCTTTGCCTCGGCAATGACTTAGTGGACCATGAGATCTGGCTGCATATTGACACAGACCATGATCCTTCAACGGGTTTCCCCGAACAAGATGGATACGGAACGGAGATCGCCATCAATATCAATGGACATTATGCATGGTTCAATACCCCCGATCCGAATGCAAGGGTGACCTTAGGGGACATTGAGTTTCAAGTGGCCCCGACCTTCACCTCATCTATCTTTGAAATCG
Organism: Bacteroidota bacterium; assembly: GCA_039817415.1. Classification (GTDB taxonomy): domain Bacteria; phylum Bacteroidota; class Bacteroidia; order J057; family J057; genus JALEFZ01. Next base: position 11,921 of record JBCBVV010000014.1, on the reverse strand, counting down.
CCCTTCCAAGAGAAGTAAAGCCTGATGGAATCAACGAGTTGTTTCTGGGGGATACTATCAGCATAGCCTTTAATGATGACAAGGACAATGACCGAATGCCCAACAATGGAATTGTATTTTCCTATGCTTTTCAGCCTACTACTACAACGAGCGCATCCCCCATTAGCATAGAAAAAACATCTCCAGCGGATATTCGCGTAGTCTCTTATAATATTCTATTCAACAATGGCTTTTCGCCTTCAGCCATTGATGCGATGCAACGAGTTGTGTTGGCCCTAGAGGGTGATATCTATTGTTTTCAGGAATGTAGCGAGGACACAGCAAATGTGAGGCGTTTGTTCAACAGCTGGTTGCCCTTGCCTAATGGAAAGAGTTGGGATGTAGGCAAAGGATCAGGGCGAGTGACGGTTTCCCGTTGGCCGATTACGGAGGATTGGGATTTGAACAGAAAAACAGCTCATAGCATTGATGTTCCAGATTCTATCTCGAGGCGCGATATGCTTCTTGTTAATGGGCATTTGTCTTGTTGTACAAACAATGCGGGTCGTCAGGATCAGGCAGATGAATTTGCTTCCTTTATTTTAGATGCCAAGCGCCCAGGAGGGACGGTAAGTGTACAGGATTCCACCCCTATTGTTTTTGTGGGTGATATGAACTTGGTAGGCTTTAGCCAACAATACAGAACTATCCTCACAGGTGATATCCAAAACACTGCTTTATATGGGAATAGGGGCTTGTTGGACTGGGATAATACAGATTTAACAGATGCCCGTCCTTTGCATGTCGATTCTAATTTTGTCTACACTTGGCGGGATTTGCAAGGGGATGGCTTCCCTCCTGGTAGGCTCGATTTTCAGTTTTTCTCTGATGCAGTATTGGCGAAGGAACATGCCTTTATCCTAGATACAGAAAGGATGGATGCGGCCATGCTGCTTGCCAATAATCTTCAGCAGAACGATACCAGGGTGATAGCGGATCATCTTCCCGTTGTGGTGGATTACTCGCTGAAGGAAAATACCCTTACTTCCACAAATGAGCTAAATGGGCATAGGCCTTCCCTACAAGTATATCCGAATCCTGCAAAGGATGTGATTTACATCGATACAGATGTTGAGATCGAGCAGGTGATTGTCCGCGATCTCTTGGGACATAAAGTTGCGCAAAGCGCTAGCCTTGAAGGAAAGGTCTCTCTGCCAGAGTTGCCGAGAGGCATTTATATGCTGCAAATTAAATTGCGCGATTATCCTTGGCAACATGTGAAGGTGATGGTTGGGATGGAGAAGTAGGGTAGCATCCTATCTCCAAGCATTCTACAAGGCTTTCACGAGCGATTCTACTAGACTTGATACAGGCAGTATACAGAAGTTTTCCCTTGAGCTTCTCTATACTGTCTTTCTATTTTAGCTAAAAAGAATCCATCCCAAAACTAAATGTTATCTTGTTATACCTTTGATGGATATCCTGAACTAAAACTGACTACATGAAATCCCTAAGACTCCTACTCATTTGCTTGATGGTACTTCCTTTGGCCAGTTATGCGCAGAAAGGCAAAAAGAAAACCGAAGAAGCTGGCATCATGATCTATGATTCTCTCTTTCATGGCTTGAAATGGCGAAACATTGGCCCATTTCGAGGGGGGAGAAGTGTAGCTTCCACAGGCGTGATCGGTCATCCTCATACCTATTATATGGGTTCTACGGGAGGAGGGGTTTTCAAAACCACTGATGCGGGCATTACTTGGAAAAATATTTCAGATGGATTCTTCAAAACAGGAACGGTAGGGGCCATTGCCGTAGCGGAAAGCGATCCTAATATCGTGCTGGTAGGTATGGGGGAACATGCCGCTCGTGGGGTGATGACTTCTATGGGAGATGGGGTGTACAAGTCTACAGATGCTGGAAAAACATGGACCCATATGGGGCTGGAGGAGAGTCGTCATATCTCCGATGTGATCATTCATCCTACCAATCCTGACATCATATATGTGGCTGTTCAAGGTGCTCAATATGGGCCTTCGGAGGAAAGAGGGGTTTATAGAACCCAGGATGGTGGCAAAAGCTGGCAGCAAGTCTTATTTGTGAATTCGACTACAGGAGCCTCTTCCTTGTCGATGGACATGACCAATCCTCGTATTTTGTATTCTTCTATGTGGCAGCATCGTCGTTTTCCCTGGCTGATTGAGTCGGGTGGCGAACATTCGGCTTTGTACAAATCCACAGATGGAGGTGAAAGCTGGACCAAGATGGAAGCGGGGCTGCCAAACGCCTTTGGGAAATCAGGAATTTCTGTTTCCAGGGCCAATCCCGAACGTGTTTTTGCCGTCATTGAAGCAGAAGGGAAAAAAGGTGGGGTGTATCGTTCGGACAATGCAGGTAAAACTTGGAACCAAGTCAATAGCAATCGAGTCAACATTGCACGCTCTTGGTACTATATGGAGATTTTTGCAGACCCACAGAATGAGAATGTGGTCTATGTATTAAATGCCCCTGTGATGAAATCCATTGACGGAGGGAGAAGCTTTTCTAATATCCCCGTTCCGCATGGAGACAATCATCATTTGTGGATCAACCCACATGACAACAGCAACCTCATCAACTCTAACGATGGGGGGGCTAATATTTCCTTCAATGGGGGAAAGAGTTGGAGCACGCAAAAAAATCAGGCAACTGCTCAGTTTTACCGCGTGATTACTGACAACCAGGTTCCTTATCATGTCTACGGCGGCCAGCAAGACAATTCAGCCATTGCGATAGCAAGTCGTACGAATGATGGAGGCATTGATTGGAAAGATTGGTATTCTGTTGCTGGTGGAGAAAGTGCGTTTATCGCCTTTGACCCAGACGATCCAGAAACCGTTTATGGAGGAACCTATCAGGGCAACATCAGCAAGTGGACGAAATCCTCTCGTACCCAAAAATCGATCAAGGAATATCCTGAGCTAGGCCTAAGCATTGCGCCCAAGGATGCCAAATATCGCTACAATTGGAATGCCCCTATCATCTCCTCCCCTCATGACAGACAAACGATATATCATGCAGGAAATGTGGTCTTCAAAACAACTGATGGGGGAATGAATTGGGCAACAGTCAGTCCTGACCTCACTAAAAACGAAACAGACAAACATGGACCAGGTGGTGCGCCTTACACCAATGAAGCCGCAGGAGGAGAAAATTACAATACCATCACTGCTTTGGTGGAATCTCAGCATGAAGAGGGAGTTTTGTATGCAGGTACAGATGATGGTTTGTTACACATGACCAAAAATGGAGGTGAGACCTGGGAAAATGTTACCCCTAAAGGAATTGAAGATGGCATCATCAATAGCATAGACATTTCCGAGCATGATCCAGCGGTGGCTTATGTGGTGGTGATGCGATACAAATCGATGGATCTTAATTCTCATGTCTTCAAAACACAGAATTATGGAAAAACGTGGACTAAGATTGTCAAGGGCTTGGATGATCCCAACGGATTCGCTCGGGTAGTTCGTGGCGATAAGAAAAGGAAGGGCTTGCTATACGCAGGAACGGAGACGGGTCTGTATGTTTCCCTTGATGATGGGGCGTTCTGGCAGCGTCTGGAGCTCAATCTCCCCGTGGTCGCCATCAATGATTTAATTATTCAAGATAACGATTTGGTCGCAGCGACTTCAGGCCGTGGATTTTGGATTTTAGATGACTTGGGTGTTCTGCAGCATGTGGCGAAGGAAGAAAAGCCGGTGGTGTTGTTTCCACCCAAAGATACCTATCGGATATTTGGAGGGGTATCAAGAGCAGTTGGGCAAGGCCAGAATCCGCCGAGAGGTGTTACCTTCGATTATTATCTAGACACAGATGTAGATACCTTGGATGTGAGGCTGGATATCCTGCAAGGAACAAGCCTAATCAGGTCTTTCACCAATCACAAGCCGAAGGGCTTTCGTTCGTGGCCGGGGGGACCTGCCAGACCCAACGTATTGCCTTCTAAAAGAGGCTATCATAGGTTTACATGGGATTTCAATCGAGAAGCCATTCCTGCCATTGATAAGGTATTTGTATTTGGAGGATTATCCGGTTCTAGTGTAGCCCCAGGCACCTATACCTTGCGTTTGTCCTTGGAGGAGGATACCGTCATGACAAAGGTGACGATCCTTCCTAATCCGGCGATCTCATCAACACCCGAAGCCTTTGCCGCCCAACAAAAACTTCTGCTCCAAATAGAAAGCACCCTAGTCGATATGCATGAATCGGTGATTCAGATGCGTTCTGCGAAGGCTCAGTTAAGAAGATATGCAGAACTCTTGGCGGGGAATGACAAGGCCGAGCCATTGAGGGACAAAGGAGAAGAACTCCTCAAGCGCATCAATCATTGGGAAGGGAATTTGATTCAAGCCAAGCAAAAGACCTTCCAAGATGTGATCAATTTTAACAACAAACTCAATGCTCAACTCATACAGCTCTCCAACTATATAGACCAGCCCGATCCAAGCGTAACCCAAGGGGCCAAGGATCGATTAAGCGACTTGCTGCGTGACTGGAACGTATACCAAGATGAAAGAGACGCCATCATCCATACAGAGATGAAGGCCTACAACGAGCTTTTCAAATCATTGGAAATCCCAGCGATTATTATGGATGGAGAATAGGTTTGTTGGGTTCTACTTGAGGAGGAGGATGGTAAGGGATGGATTTCGTATATTGGTGTGGATATGGCCGCTATACGCCATATGGCTTATATACTAATGTTAGCGGAAATACAAACTTCAAAGAAAGTGAAAGATAACGCAAATAATAATCTAAATGATTTTAACTATATTTAGGTGTTAACTCGAAAATGCAATGTATGATACCAAGTTATTCCAGAAATGAAGATCAATTATATGGGCCAACCGAAGTAAATGAAAACTCTGAAACTTCGAAAGAGTCTTATTACTTTTCAAAACCAGATCATAGAAATACGGCAAAAAAGAAAAAAGAGAAAACAAGATGGGAAATTAAAGAAGGCCAAGAGTTTCATATATTTAAAATCGCGGAAGAGTCTAATACTGAAATACCTAACTCTAGATGGTATTGCGAAAAAAATAAATGCTTGTTTTCAATTCATGATAATGGAAAAACTATTTTAGGTAAAGGAAGTGAAAGGTTGGCAAAATTTCCTGAACCGATAAATACAAATGATAATTGGCATGGCTATCCTGTAAAAGGCAAGGAGTCTCAAAATCTCCCTAGTGAAAAACTACTAGATGTTTGGAAAAAGGAAGATGTTATTACAGAGACTACTAAAAAAAGAATTGAAACTAAGCGATTATGAATTCCTTACAAATACGTATAAACCAATCGTTTTTAGATTGCTTTCATTATATGGAACGTCTATTTTTGATTACTAGAAATAACGAGCTAAAATATATAAATCTTGAGACTCTTTTTAAAAAATATATTTCGACTGGAGAAGAGCACATAGATACTGTACTTTATTCATTATTTGTTGACAATAAAAATATTCGAAATATTAGCGAATACCAATTACTTAGTGTTTGGGATGAGTATTGTGAAAAGCCTTTTGATATATCTATTAGTGAAAATGATTTATCACTTGTTGTTGACTTAGGAGAGTTGACAATTTTAGACTTTATTATGTATGGTAAAAAAGCTCTTTTTGGTTGTAGAGAAGGAGTTTTTGAAATCGATGTTAATTTTGGTATTTCCTTATTTGGCTTTGGTTCGACTCTAAGTAATAGAAAAACAAGTAAAATTTTTGATTCAAAAACAATCAGAATGACTCCTCGACTAGGAGAGATACTTGTAAATACTAATAGTGATGGGCTATTTCGGGGGAGTTTTTGGCAGAAACAAAACCATTCAATCAAAGTTTATGAAAAACCGATAGTAGAAAAATCTTTAAAATCTAGTTGGCTTAATAATGATATCCTAAACTATACAGACGATACAAGTTTTGATATTCTTCATAATAAAGTAAAAAAGATTAGTAATGAACAGAGGGGATTAGTAAACTTTAAGGAAGAAGATGGCGAATATCAAGCTTTAAGGGTAGAGAAAATGGCAGAAGAGAGCATACATTTTGATGATAGTGTAAATACTAATGTAAATTTTGATAATGTAATATATTCTTTTAATTCTTTAAGGAATTTATTTTCAATATATGACGACGGAAAAATGTCTTCACTGTCGTTAAAGGATAGAGAATATACGGGGAAACCATTTTATTTTAAAGAAAAATTAGACGTAAAAAGTCAAGGGTTTCCACTTTCATCTCACGTTGTAGCGCAAGGAACTATAGTTGAGTTTTTTGATTCAGTGACATGTATAAAAGATCATAAAGTATTCGATTTATACAAAGGAGAAAGTCTTCAGATAAAGACCTACCCGAACTCAAGAAACTATCAGAGATTAGTATCAATCTTAACTGAAGATGATTTATCTATACATTGTATACCTCCATTTAAAATTAAATAAATAAAAACTTCCGCTAACAATGGGTATGCGCACATGCCGCCCTGCGGGACGGCACGTCGCATACCCGAACCGTTATATGCAAGTAGGTAATCAATAGAAAAACGGTATATTCAATAAAAGAAACATAAATCATGGATTTATTAACTATACAAAAAAGAGTTGTAAATATTATAGCATTAGGAGAATCACATTTTCGAGAATTTAAAAGTGCTTATCAAGGACCAACATTTAATAAAACAGCTGGTTCTGTTAAAGAACTAACAAAATATGTCGCAGAGGCACTTGTGGCTTTTGCGAATGCAGATGGTGGTTCAATATTAATTGGAGTGGAGGATGATGGAACTATAACAGGTATTCCAGAGCCTACAATGAAATATGAAACAATAGGTACTCAATTCCGTGATCACATCATAGACTCCAATGAATTGCCAGTGGAAATTAATTCTCGATTAATTCTAAATACAGGAAAATCCATTTTATATTTTCATGTTAATAAAGCAACAAATAAAATATTTCAACTTTCAGATGGAAGATGTGTCATCAGAAAAGATATGAAATCAGTACCTATTTCTTTTGATGTGATTTCTTTTGAGAGGCAAGAAGTTGTATCACGTGAATATGATAGAACTTTTATAGATGGTGCAACAGCTGATGATTTAGATTTAAATTTAATTAAATCAATATCTAGAGATTATTTACCTGGGCTATCAGTTGAATATTATTTACAACAAATAGGTCTTGCAGAATTTGAAGTAATAGAATTGAAACTGAAAAGAGCTGCATTGCTTTTATTTGCTGATAATATTTCAAAATGGCATCCTAGATCTCAAATAAGGGTATTACAAGTAGATGGGACAGAATTAAAAAGTGGCAAAGAATATAATGTAATAAATGATGAAACTATCAGTGGCAATATCTTCGAGCTTTTAACAAATGGGTGGAATCGGTTAAAACCATATTTGGCATCAAGAACAGAATTTGGAAAGAATGCAACATTTGAGCAGAAGTTTTCTTATCCAGAAGAGGCAATTCGTGAAGCATTAGTAAATGCGATTACGCATAGGGACTATTCGTTAAGCAATGGTATTGAATTCTACATTTATAGTGATAGGTTAGAACTTGTTAGCCCAGGTAGATTGTTATCAACAATAACTTTAGAGTCTATAAGAAATCAAGAAGGTCTTCATGAGTCGAGAAATACAAATATTGCAAATACACTACGAGAACATAAGATAGTAAGAGAATTGGGCGAAGGTATGAGGCGAATATTTTCAGTTCTTGAAAAAAATGAATTAGAGCCTCCAGTTTTTGAACAAAGAAAAAATTCATTTACAATTATATTTAAAAAGGCTTCTGTATATTCAGATAAAGAAATTGCATTTTTACAGTTATTTGAGCACAGTAAACTTTCTGCAAATCAAAAAAAGATTGTAATTCTAGGTATGAAAGAAGAAGAGATATGTCCTGATGATATTTATGCTGCAATGAATACTAAGGATAGTTATATATACCAACAAGAAGTATCTGAATTGCGTAAACTGGGAATTCTTAAATCAATTAGATCCAATTCTCAGGCAACCGTTATGGCAAAGTCGCTGAAAGTAAGAAAGAATCAAATTGGTAGATTTAAAATAAGTCTTCCAAAATAAAATTTAACTCCATATAATTTTGCATATAACATCGGCTACACGTCGCTATACCTTGCTCCACTGCGGTACAGCGTGTAGCCGTGCCGTTACAGCCAACCAGAAAAAAGAAAAAACATCAATAAATGACATTTCTCGAATTAGCAGAAAAAGTATTAACAGAAAATCAAATCCCGATGAAAACGGGAGAAATCTGGGCGTATGGAGTTAAAAAAGGATATGACAAAGAAGTTAACAGTTCAGGAAAAACACCTTGGTCAACCTTAGCGGCACTGATTTATGTTAACGTTCGAGATAATCCGAAAAGTCTATTTGGAGCAACAGGAAGTCGCCCGAAGAAATTCTATTTAAAGTCGTTTAAGAACATTGATGAATTAATAGAACAAGCGGAAGAAGAAGAAATTAAAAAAGTAGCGACAGAAGAAAAAGAATTAAAGAAGAAAAGTTATTTAGAGAAGGAATTACATTCTGTTTTGGCATATTTCGCTTACTACTATTTGAGGTGCTATACAAAGACAATTAACCACTCAAAATCGAATAAGAAAGAATTCGGGGAATGGGTGCATCCTGATATGGTTGGATGTTATTTTCCGATTGAAGATTGGTCAAGAGAGGTAAATGAATTGAGTAATACAGTTGGAAGTCCTGCAATCAAAATATATTCATTTGAGCTGAAAAGGAAAATAACATTTGCGAATTTGAGAGAAGTGTTTTTCCAAACAGTATCAAATTCAACTTGGGCAAATGAAAGTTATTTGGTTACGGGAGAATTAGCGGTAGATGATGAGTTGAATAACGAACTGAAAAGGCTTTCGACATCATTTGGAATAGGAGTAATCAAATTAGATGTTGAAGACCCTGACAACAGCGAAATACTTTTTCCATCAAGGACAAGTGAAAATCTCGATTGGGAGACGATAAATAAATTGACAATGAATAAAGATTTTACGGCATTTTTAAAGAGAATAAATAACGATTTGAAGAGCCGAGAAATTCGTAAAGAATGGTATGATAAAATCTTAGATAAAGAGAAATTGATTGAGAAATTTAAGTAAAAAAGAAGGCTGGCTGTAACAAAGTATAATCGGCCATGCCGGGCAGACGCCCGCCACGGACGCCTATACGAGCCGTTACGCGCAAAGTCAAAAAATAAGCAATCCTATGAAAGTAATCCTACTGCTTTTCTCAATTATTTGCTCTCTATCAGGGAATTGTTTAATACTTAATCAAAAGGTGGGATTACCTGATGAGATAATCAAACTCACTGGTCAAGAATACGAAACATCGTTAGCATCATCTGAGAAAAAGACCTTGGGAATTAGCTCAATAGTTAAAAAAGAGGGCGTCATAATAATTGAGACTAAGAATACAAAAATAGTTCTTGCGGATCATCTTGAAGCGAATTGTCAAGCATGTGTGAAGTTATATGAAGTGGTAGGGGAATTACCTTCGATTTCTAAGCTAATAATCGAGGAACAACAATTTCGAAGTAGTACGAGCTTATTAATCGACCTCAGCACAGGGAAAATAGATACTTTACAGAATGATTTATTCTTTTCTCCCAATCTCAAGCTGTTAATCAATTCTAATCAAATGTCGAAAGATCAGGTAATTGGCGGATTTAAGATATTCGAGATAATTGATGGGGAATTATCATTCAATCGTATATTCCAAGCAGATTGGAGAATTAAGGAATTAAATTGGACTGCAGAAGGGGAACTGCTTATAAAAGCGAATCCAATAGAAGACGAAATGATTTATTGGAATCGATTTGAATATTATAAAATAAAGATATAATGCGCGTAACATGGTCTATGAGCTATGCGGCGTCGCTGAAGCTCCTTGCACAGCACATAGCCCAAACGTTGTGTTTAATTGATATGAATAGAATCTTACAAATATCACTTTTGGTTTTAATGCTTGGGGCATGCCAAAATAATCATGAAGAATCTACTTCTATTACTAAACAAGAACAATTAAAGCAAGAAATTACTGAAGTGAATTTCATAACTGATGGGTCAAAATTATATTCTGCTGCCGATAGTTCTGATTTTTCAATTAGAGTTTCTGCTCACAAAGGACAAGTAAGGATTAATTTCAACCTATCTGATTCACTTTCATTCATCAAACAAATTGAGGAATTAAAGTTAGTTCTCAGTCAAGCCGAGAAAGATTTTAACTTAGATTCTATCCAGAGAATTCATTTGGATTTTTTCTCCAAATGTCCTGATTTGGCAATTGAGATTAGTCAAATTCCGTCCATACAAAGTCATCTTGATTCTTGCGAAATAAACAATGTTCAATTCTTAGATCACAGATTCCTTGGAAAGGAAATTTTGAAATCAGAATTAATACAGCGAACAATCAAGTGCTTTGAAAAATTTAAATTTAATCCATCAAATACGTGGTTGGAGAAATGTCATTCTTCTGAGGTAAAAAGGACTGAAATAAGACATTTGAAAGAAGAATTAAATGAGAAAAAATTAAAAATTTTAAGGTGTGCTCATTTAGCTCTTGTAAAATAAAAACTAAACACAACAATGTGTAAAAATGCATTGAAACGCATTTTACACAAACGTTAGTGCCAATTAGAATCAAATGAAAGACCAGAAAAAACTAATCGAAGTAATTGAAAAGTATGCCGTTGAGCCATACAAAAAATCAATGTTGAATGAAATTAAATCTTCAATTCGATTGAAAACAACTGGTAAATCTTGCAATGAAATTGGTAAAACGAAATTAGGAGGTTGTCCAGATTTGACAAAAAAGATAAGTTGGGCAACGAGCAAATATGACAAGAGCAATCTTTCATTTTTAGGGCAAATCAATCTCAAAGAAGTTCAAAGTTTCGATGAACAAGAATTACTACCAAAAAAAGGAATGCTTTACTTTTTCTTTAATTTAGATTCAGGGGACGACGGAAAAGTGGTTTTTACAGAAGACGATTCGGGATTAGAAAAAGCTGTTCCTCCCGAAGAATTTAAAGAACAGAAGAAATCATTTTTTCAAAGATTGCTCACAGGGAAATCAAGGAAAAGAATTTTGAAAGAAAGCGAAGTTGAAATTTATAGGGAATACAATATTCCATCATGGGATTCGCTTCGATTAGAAAGAATTCAAAAAATTACGAAAACAGATATTAAATCAATAAATGCTTTTGAAGAAGGAGTTTTTGAAGATGGTTATGAAGAAGGCGAAACAGAAACGACTTCAAACCATCACTTGCTTGGGAATTACAAAGGAATACAGAATGAATACCACGAATTGAATTTTATTGACTTTGAAATTGGCGACTTTGAGAAAATGAAACTTTCTGAAATAGATGAAGCATTGAAATGGAGATTATTATTTCAATTTGACTCTGATCATAATCTCGAAATAAGTTGGGGAGATTGGGGAAGAATCTACTTTTTCATTCACGAAGAAGATTTAAAAAGAAAGAACTTTGATAACGTGAAAATATCAGCAGATTGCTATTAATGAAAAAATAAAAACTGTCACTCACAAAATATATGACTGTCATGCTCAAAAAGCTAGTCTCGCCTCATACACGAGACCGTTAAGAGAAGTCGTAATAGTCCAGAAAAATGTGAAATAAAGAAAAAAGGAAGGTTTGGAGTGAACAGGTCAGCGGAAAACATTATTTTCACTTATCGAGAGCTAGACGGCAAGATCAGGCATGTGAAAGCAGATCTAGGGCGCACAGCAAACCCTTACCTACCAAAAATACAAGCATGAAACCTTTTGAAAAGATATTAAGTCAATCAAAAAAACACCGTAAGCTAATAGGGATCCGACTAAAGGATGATGAAGACGATTTTGA
>JBCBVV010000013.1:0-156014 GCA_039817415.1 Bacteroidota bacterium | reverse complement strand
GTTGAGATCAAGTGAATCAGGAATATCAATTGGGTCAAGTTTATGACAAAATATCTCTATGGCTATATCTAGCTTTTCAACCGGTGAGGTAATTCTATGGGTTTCAATCCTTAATCGATACGAAAGCCAGTTCCAATACCATGAAATGATATAAATCAGCAACTTATGCTTATTCTCGAAATATCTGTAGATAGAAGCCTCCGTAGAAGAGATTTCATTTGCTAACTTCTTGAATGTGAAGGATTCTAGCCCCATAGAGTCGATCAGGCAAATTGCTGTACTCACAATTTTTTTACCCAAATCTGAACTATTGGGATCTTTTTGGAAAAGTTTCTGACTGATTTCAATTCTTAGGTTCATATTTCTGAAACCAAATTGGCTCTTAATAGTATTATACACGGGTATAATAGTAATACTATTATTTACAAAAGTTGTTATAAAACTTACGAAATGGATTCTATTCTTCAAACTGACTTGAAAGGGAGGCCGCTGGCAAGGTTTCTCAGACTGTTGGCGGTTGATAAAAAGGAAATCTCACACATTTATCTTTATGCCATTTTTGGCGGGATCATCTATCTTTCATTACCGCTTGGGATACAAGCCGTAATTTCTTTGGCATTAGCCAATCAGATTTCGTCATCTTGGCTAATCCTAACCGCAGTTGTAACGCTCGGCACATTGCTATTGGGAGTTTTGCAGCTTATGCAGATATCACTTACGGAGTCTATTCAGCAAAAAATATTTGTCCGTTCTTCTATGGAATTTGCCTTCCGTTTGCCTAAGCTAAGAATGGACGCGTTGATTGGGAAATATCCACCAGAACTCGTTAATAGGTTTTTTGATACCCTAACATTGCAAAAGGGGCTTCCCAAAATTCTCATTGACCTGTCGACCGCCTCCTTACAAATTTTATTCGGTCTCCTAGTCCTTTCGTTCTATCATCCCCTATTCATCATTTTTGGATCTATCATTATCCTGATTCTGTTTTTGATTTTCAGATTATCAGGACCAAGAGGGCTTGAAACAAGTCTAAAGGAATCGGATTTCAAGTACAAGGTGGTATACTGGTTGGAAGAGGTAGCTCGAACCCTTGGGTCATTCAAAATGGCAGGAAAGTCCACTCTTGCCATGAAGAAGACCGACTCTTTCGTAAAAAAATATTTACAAGCTAGAAAGCAGCACTTCCGAGTGTTGGTATTTCAGTTTGGCTGGATCATTCTCTTTAAGACCGTTGTAACCGCAGGTCTTCTTATCCTAGGTAGTTTGCTACTGATTGATCAACAACTGAATGTAGGGCAGTTTGTAGCCTCAGAGATCATCATTATTCAGATCATAGGCTCGGTGGAGAAAGTGGTCCTTAATATGGAAACCATCTACGATGTCTTGACAGCAGTAGAGAAACTAGGTAAGGTTACCGATATCCCATTAGAAAATGGAGAGGGAGCTGGTTTCAAGAATCTTGAGATGGACAGAGCCATGTCAGTAGGGTTCAGAGATGTTAGTTTTACTTTCCCTGGAAACACCACACCTTCCTTACAAAATGTTGACCTCCATATTCTGCCGCACGAAAAGGTCTGTATAAACGGGGAAAATGGCTCGGGCAAGACTATGATGCTCAATTTGATATCAGGTCTTTATACCAATTATACAGGCACACTGAGCTACAATGGTATTCACTTGAAAAACCTTGGCATACAGGACCTAAGAGCCAATATCGGAGACTGTTTGTCCCAGAAAAATCTCTTCAAGGGAACCATTATGGAAAACATTACCATGGGGAATGAGGAAATTCCTTTTAAAGATATAGAATGGGCAATTGAATCTGTGGGCTTGCTAGAATTTGTCAATTCACTTCCCGACGGATTGAATTCCAATATAACCCCAGAAAGTCCATTAATCCCCTTTAGCATCAAAAAGAAAATGATTCTGGCTCGATGCATCGTCAAAAGACCAGGTTTATTGCTTATGGATGACTTCCTGACCATATGGAATCCCGGTGAACGAGGAAGAATTTGTCGCTTCCTGACATCTAAGGAGCTAGAGACTGTTGTTGCGGTTTCCTCTGAAAGATCTTTTGCCAACGTTTGTGATAAGATTATCATGATGCGCGGCGGAAAGGTAGAAGCAGTAGGCAAGCCAGAAGAAATTTTACAATATCCATCGTACAACAAATTATTCCACTAATCCATGTTAAATATTTCACATAACTCGGTAGTGGGGAAGGTAGACCAAACTCAATACGAATCCTTCCAAAATACACTTACACCTAATCTTGCCTTTCTACTTCGAAGTTGGCTAGTAGGCTTATTCTTGGCAAGTGTGGTCATTATGTTCCTTCCATGGACTCAAAATATCAATGCCAACGGATACCTAACCACTCTTCAGGCAGACGAAAGACCTCAAGAGATTCATTCAACCGTTGCTGGACGAATTGAAAAGTGGTTTGTAACAGAAGGAGATACCGTAGCTAAGGGAGATACCATCCTTCGCCTTTCGGAAATTAAGGATGATTACTTCGACCCCAACGTAATTCGCAATCTTCAGCAGCAGATTGACCTGAAAGGTGGAGCTGTTCAGGCATATGGAGACAAGGTAAGAGCGCTTGATATGGGTAGAAAAGCTTTGATAGAATCTAGAGATGCCAAGCTCAGTGAAGCAGAAAACAAGCTAGAACAGGCCTACCTTAAGTTACAAGCCGATAGCCTTGATTATGTAGCTGCCCAAGTATCTGATTCTGTAGCAGAGGTACAATTGGTTCGCTGGAGACAACTCGTGGATACTATTGGGGCAGCTTCAAGAACAGATTTGGAAAAGAAGCAAAAAGAGCGACAAGATGCACGTGCCAAGCTAATTTCACAGAAAAATAAGGTAGCACAGTCTCGTATCCAAATCACCAACGCTCGTTTGAAAATCATTTCAATTCGTAATGAATACAGTGAGAAACTGGCCAAAAATGAGTCAGATAAGCAGTCGGTTCTATCGACGAAATTCGACACAGAGACTGAAATCACCAAGATGAAAAATAAGGAAGTAAACCTGGAAAGGAGGCGTGACTTCCTCTACATTGTCGCACCTCAAAAAGGACTTATCAACAAAGCGATTAAACCAGGTATTGGTGAAACGGTAAAAGAAGGTGAAGCAGTAGTCACGATTGGTACCATCAAGCCAGAGCTTGCTGTAGAAGTATATATCAGACCTGTAGATATTCCTCTGATAAAAAAGGAGGGCAATGTTCGAATTCAGTTTGATGGTTGGCCTGCCGTAACCTTTGGAGGAGGATGGCCAAGCGAGCACTTCGGAACCTTTGGCGGAAAAATATATGCTATTCAAAACCAGATTAGTAGCAATGGGCTATATAGAGTCCTCATTTCTGAAGATCCAGAGGACAAATGGCCAGAGGAGCTTCTTGTTGGTTCTGGTGTCAATGCTTTCGTACTCCTCAACAACGTGCCGGTATGGTTTGAAATCTGGCGACAGTTAAACGGCTTCCCACCCAATTTCTATGATGGACCGCCGTCTGAAGGAAGGACTTCCACCTTTAAGGGAAAAACAAAAGATACTGGATTACAACAAAAATGATGAAAAAAGTTCATCCTTATTTATTTCTGTTCCTTTTTGCCCTATCAGGAACTCCCCTTTTTGCACAGACAGAGTCGAATCTTCCGGACGGGAACTTCATTCAGTACATGCGTGGGGTAGTTTCCTTTCACCCTTTTTCCCGACAAGCAGATTTAGAGCTTGACATGGCTGAAGCCAAATTGAGGAAGGCAAGAGGTAGTTTTGATCCCAACCTGTATGGAGATTACGATGACAAGGAATACGAAGGAAGTAATTACTGGGACGTAGGTGAGATAGGAATCGAACTCCCCACTCGAACAGGTATCAAAGTCAAAAGCGCCTACACGTGGAATCAAGGTTCTTTTCTGGATAATAGAGAGACTATACCTGCTCAAGGCCAGGGAGTTTTAGGAGTAAGTGTTCCGCTAGGGAATGGATTGCTGATTGACCCTAAACGTGCGGAGCTTAGGCAAGCACAAATCGGAATCGAAATGGGAGATATCAAGCAGATTCTCCTTCTAAATGACTTGCTATGGCAGGCTGGCATGGCCTATTGGGATGTTCAGTCTACAGTTTCCCTTCAAAAGAGGCTTGCAGAAGCAGAGGGAAGAGCATTGGTAAGGTTTCAGGCCATTCGAGAGGGATACTTGCAGGGCGCTTATGCTGTTGCGGATACCTTAGATGCCTACAACCAATGGAAGCAATTTTCTATACAAAACCTTCAGGCCATTGGTGAAAGACAGGAGCAAAGCCTTTTGTTAAATGCCTTTACCTGGAATGAACAAGGTAGAAATGTAGAAAATGATTCGCTGAGTGAGGATCTAGATTCCTTTTCACGCTTTGGGGATGTGTTTTACAGTGCGACCAACCAGCGATTGTTAGCTATTCAAGACCATCCAGCCCTTCGCTTGTCTAACACCAAGATCAACCAGCTTGATGTGGATCGAAAATTAGCTAGAGAACAATTAAAACCGACCCTAAACCTCAACTATAATATGTTGACAGGTAAGGATGCCTTTCCAGCTCAGGGTCAATCTGCTGAGATGCAGGAGATTTTGGACCTTAACCTGAATCAAAACTACAAATGGGGTCTAGAAGCTAGCTTTCCTATTTTTATGAGAAAAGCTAGAGGGAAAGTAGATATTGCCAATATTAAGTTAGAAACAGAGCAATTGAATCTGAAGCAAAAGGAAATTGATCTGACCAATAAGCTCAAGGCCCAGATCCAGGTGCTAGCAGCTCTTGAAGGCCAGTTAGAATTACAAGAGGAATTAACCCAAAACTTAGAGAGGCTACTTAGAATTGAGGAAGCTCGGCTTTCGGTAGGTGAAAGTGATTTATTTGTCATTAACAGCCGCGAGCAAAAGCTTATTTCCGCTCAACAAAAACTGATAGTTTTGCAGCGTAAATTTCACGTAACTCAATTGAAAACCCTTTGGACAGCAGGTCTTTTGCCTGAGGTAATAGGATTCTAAGAAACTTCATACATCATAAAACCCTGATCATATGTGATATATGATCAGGGTTTTACTTATTCGATTCCTTGTCTATTTGTCCCTCATAAGAACTGTTTCTGCTCTTCGGTTTCTGGCTTGGCCAAATTCGGTAGTATTACTTTCCCTTGGGTCAGATTTGCCGAGTGATTTAGCACTCAACTGTGATGGGCTTACGCCAAGACTAGTTAACCTTGATACAATCGCATTTGCACGGTCTTGCCCTAGCTTCAAATTATAAGCATCACCTCCTACCCCATCTGTATGACCTGTAATATTGAGCTTGATTTTTGAATTCCTTTTAAGAAACTCAGCGAGCTTGTTAAGATTGTCATCATCTTTTTTGGCAATCACGGAGCTTTTGTATTGGAACTCATAGGGCCCGAAGGTCGGTAGTGCAGTATTAATGACATTGGCTACTGTAGTGTCCTCGGCAATTGCACCTTCAGTGGGAGAATCGCTTTGGACCCTTGTAACTGACAAATCTTCCCAATTGATAGCATATAGGCCGCTGTCAATTTCTCTTGCTCTTAGAGGAGATAAGTAGCCTGCTTTCACCACAGCATCCATGTTGATCTTATTGGCCCAGTCGAAATTATCAAGGCTTATCGTACCATTTTTAATTCCTTCATAGGTCAAAGAGTCTATGATGCCGTCTTGGAAGGCTTTCTCAAGGTCTCCTAGTCCACCCAATTGAATAATGGGTGTACCATACATAATTTTCCCCTTGATATCATCCCAGCTCATGCTTCCATTTCTGATTTTCTCAGCTTCATCAGCCGTAATGATACCTCCTGCTACGAGTTTATCGAGATCAAGAACCTCCTTTAGATCAAGATCATCTATATCAAGCGTTCCATCTCTTAATCCCTGAAAAGTCTCATGGCTAATGTATCCATTATTGTAAGCAGCAATCAAGCCTCCTAATCCACCGAGAATTGAATTCTCTGGTTTCATTTGCATCCAGTTCCAATCTAATAAGCCCCTCTTCACAGAATCTGCTTGTGAACCAGTAATCAAACCAGCACTTACCAAGGCGTCAAAGTCTACCTTGTCTTCCCATCCTGAAATAGGTCTTTTCAATTTGCCTCTTACGATGGAATCCCAAGTCGCCTCGCTGATAAATCCACCTTCCAAGGCATCGTTAAGGGTGCCCATTGCGCCTAGTGGGATGTTTTCAGCCTTCGCAATATTTTTCTTATTCTTTGCTCCTCCAACATATAATGGTGAGCCTTCACAACCACGTAGAAGGAAGAACAGGAGCAATAACAAGAGAAGAGCCAGCAGTAACCACAACCACCAGGGACGGCCTCTTTCCTCTTCCTCATCAACAGGAGAAGCCGTATCTGTAGGGATTTCAGTAGGTTTTTCCAAGATAGGTGAAGTAGATTCAGCTTGCCCGCTGTCCCAATCTAGTGCATATTCACCCCATTCAAATGCTGGCCTGGCTGCCATGAGCCAGCTAAGCTTAGCCTTGGCTTTTTCGCTAGATTCGAAAGGAGCTGATTTAGCCAATAGCTTTCCATCTCCATCATAAAGACCGTAATAGAATGTCCCATCTGGAGCCTTGAACAGCTTGTAGTTACCGTCTTCTGAGACATAATCCATGATGCCTCTGGCATCTGCATCTCTAGCTTCTGCTGTGTCGAACCCTTGGCTTACAAGGAAGGGATTTCCATCACCGTCCAAATACGCCCAATAAAACTTACCTGTTTTGGGATCTTGCCAGCTATCAAATCCACGTGCTGATTTATCCCTTTGTGCATTGTATGAATCTAAGTCAAGATATCCTTCATAGGTATTAGGTGCACCTAAAGCAATATCCTCATCCAAAGTAGTCTCATCACCACCAGAAGACAAAGGCTCACTGCTGGTTCCTGTAGCCCAATCATAGGAATATCCGCCAAATGCAAGAGCTGGAGCTGTACTCAACAACCAGTCCATTTTACCTTCTGCCTCAGATTTGCCATCAAAAGCGGAAGATTTGGCAATGATTTCACCATTCTCATCTCTTAATACATAATGCCAGCCATCAGGCCCTTCGACCAATTCGTATTGATCTTTGTTACCAATGTTGTCAATGGCCCCTTTTACAGCAGCATCCCTTTCTCCCGCAGAAGAGTAGCCTGGGCTTACAAATAAAGGTTTTCCTTCATTGTCAAGATAAACCCAGTAATATTTCCCAGTAGCTGGATCGTAATAGGTATCGAATGATTCCTTCTCTCCATTTTTCCCATATAAGGATCCAAGTCCCGCAGTAGAGGCATATCCCCAAAAAGGAGCAGCTGCAGCCAAATCGACATTGTATTCCTTCGCATATTGAGCAGCTGTGGCTTTAAACCATGCCAAGCTATTTTCCATCTCCTCAGCAGAATCATAATCTTTGGAACGTCCTATTTCCTGATGATTTCCTGCTTTTAACCTAAAGTGATGTTGACCATTTTCTTCTCTTCGCTCAAATCGCTCCTCCATGACAGAGTTTTTGATGACAGAAGCAATCCCATTGTCTCGTCCTTTGTCGTTCGTGTATCCTTCCGAGAAAAACATGGGTTCTCCATCTTTTTCATTAAAGTGGAAGAAATGGGCATCATGCTTATCACTAAAGAAGGGATCAAATCCCGCTTTCCCTGTTGTAGAAGCTTGAGTTAAGTCGTATTCATCTTTACCATGCCCAGAGGACACTCCTCCAGCAAAGGACCTTGCTTGCAAATGGGCGGGCACCTCTACTTCCACCCCAAATTCAGCAGCTGATTGATGAGCTGATTTTTGGAGTTGTCCTAGCGATTCTTTTGCCTCCTCCTCACTGGTGAAATACTTCGAGCGACCAATCTCTTGGTAATTCCCAGCTCTCAAGGTGTAATACCAACCTTGGTCGTCTTGTTTAACGGCAAAATGATCATCTACTAGGGAATTTTTAATCACGGACTTTATTCCGTTGTCTCTCGATTTATCAACCTTATATCCTTCTGAATAGAAATATGGATCACCATTTTCATCGTTGAAATGGAAATAGTAGGCATTATGTTTATCGCTCTTGAAGGCTTCAAATCCTCCTTTACCAGAGGTAGAAGGCTGGGTCAGATCGTAGTCATTATCATCGCTTGCAGAAAGAGATCTTGCCATAGCCTTATCGCGCAGGTGATCTGGCACATCTACTTCAACACCATATTCATCAGCAGATTTATGTGCATTCCTTTGGAAATAAGCAAGAGCTTCTTGTAGCTCTTCATCTGTTTCAAAATAGCGTGATCGGCCAATTTCCTGATAATTTCCAGCCCTGAGCGTGAAATATTTCCCATTGGAATCCTCTTTTATGGCAAAGTGATCTTCAACGACTGAGTTCTTGATCACAGATTTGATTCCATTGTCCCTGGATTTATCAACCTGATAGCCTTCAGAGAAGAATAAAGGAGTACCATCAGCTCCATTAAAGTGGAAATAGTTCTGATTGTGCTTATCGCTGAAAAAAGCCTCAAAACCAGGCTTTCCATCTGGTGAAGCTTGGGTGAGATCATAATCCTCTTCCCCCCCAGCATTGGTAACTCCTCCCATCATCGCTCTATTATTAGAGCCGATGTTAATATTGAAGGTTTCAGTCTGTGGCAGACTCACATTGAATTCCTCTGCATAGGAAGGAATATTTTGGAAGAAGTACTCGATTAACTCTTCGGCTTCAGTTTGGGTAGCTAGATTTTTAGACCTGGATATTTCCTGTCTATTTCCAGCTTTCAAGCTTACATATTTTTGGTCTCCGTCATCCTTCACCTCAAATCTCTCACGAATGACCGAATTTCTAATTACGGTAGCTATTCCATTATTTCTGGATCTACTAGATGAATAGCTTTCCGAAAATAGAAGGGGCTCACCTTGATCATTGTTAAAATGAAAATAGTAGAGTTTATTTTTTTCGCTCCTGAAAGCATCGAAGCCTTTCTCTCCTGAAGTTGAAGGTTGGCTCAGATCGTATTCATTGACGGTTCTTTTTCTTTTTTCGGGTGCAGGATATTTGGCAGCAAAGGTTGGAGCTTCAGCCATCAAATAGGCAATAGCTTCATCCATTTCCTTCTCACTTCCAAATGTTTTTGATCTGCCTATTTCAGTGCCATTTGTTGCCTTTATGATGAAGAATGGCTTACCATCACTTTCCATCCTTCCATATCTCTTTGCATGAGGAGCATTTTTAATGATCATCCGGATGCGGCCATCTCTTTTACCCATCGTGGGGAAAGAGCGGCTAAACAGGATGGGCTGTCCTTGGCTGTCATTAAATAGGAAGTAAAATTGCTCGTCTTTTTCACTTTGATAAGAATCAAAACCAGGCTCGCCTGAATGTGATCCCATGGTAAAATCGTAAAACTTAGCATAGTCCACATCTCCAATTGCCCGAAGGCTCACCAAAGGAGCAGTTTGGGAAAAGCTTACCTCAAAGTCCGATACAGCATTAGCATCCTGGATCATCTTCTCAATGGAGCTTTCAGCCTGCTCCCTCTCGTCAAAGGAGTAACTTCTCATCAATTCATTCCCGCCCTCATCATTTAGGACGATAAATGAATCATCTCCATTAGATGTTGTAGTGATCTGCCCTTCTTCTCTAATCGCCTCAATGCTAGCTCTAATAGCTGACGTACAAGCATCCCTGTCTGGATAATTTGGACTATTGAGCAAAGGATTATTGCTGTCGTCCACTAGCTGGAAAGAGAATGCGCCTGAAGGGCCATCCTGGAACATCAAAAACTTCATGGTGGTAGAATCGATTGATTATGGAGCTTAGCTTTGTTGCCTGAATATCACAGATATAAAACTAAGGATTTACTTTAATAAGTACGAATGTCCTGATTAATTAATATAATCAGCTTGGGTATTAGATGCGATAGAAATGGATATGTCACCCTACCACCCCTGTAGGAAAACTATGATCCCTTGAGTTGAAGTGTAACTCTTGTTACTTTAGGTACTCCAATAAATTGTATCTATGCAAACAAATATAATGATCATGAAGGCTTTTAAATCTCTACTCTTCTTTCTGATATTGTCTGTTATGGCGATTGCCTGTTCTGCACAGTCATCAAAGGTTCTTCCACCAAAGGAATTTCAGACTGCTATGCAAAACTCTGGACAGTATATTCTGCTGGATGTAAGAACACCTGAAGAGTATGCCAGTGGAAAAATCCAAGGCGCCAAAAACATCAATGTTAGAAACCGAAGCTTCAACCAAGAGGTAGCTCAATTAGATATCAACCTGCCGGTCTTTGTTTATTGCCATTCTGGAGGAAGGTCAGCCTATGCTGCCTCCAAACTTCAAAGCATGGGATTTCTCCAAGTATATGACCTAAGAGGAGGTATTACTGCCTGGAAAAGTCAGGGAATGATGGTGGAGAAGTAAAATGGCCAATTGTCTGCTACCTTGCGATCTTCTGATGATGGAACATCGTACATACAAAAGCAAAAACCGTAAATGTTAAACGAATTTGTACATATGGAAAAGAAGGCGAGCTTTAAAGAATTAATCAATGGAGACAAACCAGTCCTAGTTGATTTTTATGCTACGTGGTGTGGCCCCTGTAAAGCTATGGGCCCAGTTTTGAAAGAACTTACTGAGGAAGTTGGCGAGAAAGCTCACATCATCAAGGTAGATATTGACAAAAATAGGGCAGCCGCGGAAAATTTTGGGATCATGGGAGTGCCTACTTTTATGATCTTCAAAGATGGAAAAATGCAATGGAGACAATCTGGAATGCTGCCCAAGTCTGCCTTGGTAAATGTCATTGATCAGTACGCTTAAAAAAATACATATAGGGTGGATTTCAGGTCCACCCTTTTTTGATGATGAAGATTATAAACGATTGGTGGATAGTCATTATCCTTTGCCTGACCTTGGGATTAGCACCCTTTTTTCCAGAACCACATTTGTGGGGCAAAATAAAGTGGATTGCTGGGGGCGCGCATGGAATGCGACTTCAGGATTATTTTGATCTCCTGCTCCATGGCTTTCCCTATGTTTTACTCATCCGACTTGCTATCCTTCAAATCCTACCTACTCAAGCCCCCAAGCCTTCTAAAGATTAGCGTCATTAATTTCTCAGAAATGAAATTATTCCCTAACTTTTTGCTTTGATTAAGCGAAATTGATATGGATTCTAGCCAATTATGGAATAATAGATATAGTGAAGAAACATATGCCTACGGTGTAGCGCCAAATGCCTTCTTCGCCGAACAACTCGAAAATTTCCCTAAAGGAAAAATATTGCTTCCAGCTGAAGGACAAGGTCGCAATGCCGTCTATGCATCTAAATTGGGCTGGGAAGTTTACGCTTTTGACCATAGCGAAGTAGGAAGAGAAAAGGCATTGAAGTTAGCGGAAGAAGAAAGCGTTTCCATCATCTATGATGTTATGGCCTTTGAGCATCTCTCTTTGACACCAGACCGCTATGACATGGCTGCCCTCATCTACGCCCACCCTCCTGTAGAACTTAGATCAAAACTTCATCAAGGAATTGTACAAGCCCTGAAACCAGGTGGAATTCTATTGTTAGAAGCATTTCACAAGGATCAATTAGGCAATACCTCAGGTGGGCCTAAAAATTTACCGATGTTGTTCAGCGAAGAGGAAATGGCCAACGATTTTGAAGGCATGGAGATCATCTCCCTTGAAAAGGTTGAGGTCGAACTCGAAGAAGGGCCTTATCATCAAGGAACGGCAAAAGTAATCAGGTTGATTGCTAGAAAACCTGAGGAACAAAGGGAAGATGCTTAAGGGGATTGAAATGTACTAAATAGTTTGACTCGCTTTTTGTAGTGATAGGCCATACGTTCAAACTGAAAGCCACACTTTATCAATACTCGTTCAGAGGACTGATTATCTGGATCAATAACAGCTACGACTCTCCTAAATCCGGCTTGAAAGAAGGCGTAGTTTATTAACGATTTACACGTCTCAGTTGCATATCCTCTTCCCCAAGAACTTTTCTTCCATCTGTAACCCAATTCTATTTCAGTTGAACCCTCAAGGGTTCTCAGGGTAACCGTACCCAGCTTTTCAGAAGAATGAATATCCTCGGCTAGCCAATAGCCCAAATGGCCTGATGGATGTTGATAAGCCATCATATACGCTAAATCCCTTTTACTTTGGTTGATATCATAGTTAACCGTCCGAATGTGCCTCATTACATCCTCATCAATATTAAGGCCGTGCAAAAAAGGTAGGTCTCCCTTCTTAAAGTTCCTTAATCTAATTCGATCCGTTTGTAACAATACCTTGTCAAACATTTGAGCAGTAGTCAATTAGTCTCTATCTTACTATCATACAAAAATTCCACCAAAAATAATGATGGACATTGGCAAGACTCCATTTATCCGTACTGAAGGGACCAAATTCATGATTGGAGATAAGTCATATTATTTCCTAGGAACCAATCTTTGGTATGGAATGAACCTTGGATCTAAAGGTAAAGGGGGCGACAGAGCCAGGCTTACCTCAGAACTTGATTTACTTGCCCACCATCACATCAAAAATCTAAGAATCATGGGTGCAAGCGAAGGGCCTGATTCAGCCCCTTGGCGAATGGTCCCTAGCCTACAACCTTCTCCCGGAACATATAATGAAGACCTATGGGAAGGATTGGATTACCTTCTTTCCGAAATGGGCAAAAGAGACATGAAGGCGGTGATATGTCTAGGTAATTTCTGGCCATGGTCTGGAGGCATGGCCCAATATATCCAATGGTTTGAGCCAGGAAAGATTCCTTATCCTCCGCCAGCCAAAGGAGGAAATTGGCTTAGGTTTCAAAGATATGCGAGTCAATTTTTCGTTCATCCCAAGGCCCTGGAATGTTATGCCCAGCATGTTCAGAACATCGTAAGTCGAAAAAATAGTATCAGTGGCTTAGCTTATAAAGATGATCCTACCATTATGGCTTGGCAATTGGCAAATGAACCAAGGGGACTTGGAAGGTATAAGGGCTATCAAAATTGGATTGAATCTAGTGTCAAATTGATCCGAACCCTAGACCCAAACCACCTGATAAGTCTAGGAACAGAAGGAAGCATTGCCTACCCTTTACAAGAAAAACGCACGATCAAAGATCAGGCCTTAGACGGTGTCGATTATGGGACTTTTCATATTTGGGCTCAGAACTGGGGATGGTTTCAGCCTCATAAAGCAGAAAAGACTTATAATCGTACTTGCTTAAAAGTTTCTCGCTATATCAATAGGCATACTCAACGGATAGGAGGATTGAACAAACCCCTTGTCCTTGAGGAATTTGGGATCAGTAGAGACAAGGATAACCATGATCCTCAGTCCTCAACTACCATCAGGGATTCCTATTATAAATTTGTATTCGAAGAATGCTTAAAATGGGCAAAAAAGGGAATGCTAAGTGGCATTAATTTTTGGGCTTGGGGAGGACAAGGCAGACCGATTAGCCCCAAGGCTATTTGGAAGGCAGGAGATCCCTTTATTGGAGATCCCCCGCATGAATACCAAGGATGGTATTCGGTTTATGATACAGATCAAACCACTCTCAAAATCATTCGAGAGTTTGCTTTGAAGTTGGAAAGTTTAAGTTCCTAAAAATCAGATAGATGTCCTACCAAGAGATCGATGAGTTCTCTTCTTGGAGAGTCCTCTGGAAAGTTTGTATCTAAGGGACTGCCTTGATTCATAAATCCAAAATCAGCCTCCTCAAAAATGTAGGTCTTGAATGTCTTTCTATTTGCTTGCATGTAGCGTTTTAGGTAAGACAATCGCTGCATGACATTCTTATTTTGCCCAGAATAATAACCGTACACATCACACTGAATTCTAGCCAAAAATGCAGGCTTAATTTGTGGAAAGCCTTCAACCACAATGGCTTGCTGGATTTCTTCAGATTGCACCAACACATCAAATACTGATGATACATCTTGGTAAAATCCTATGATGCTAATTGGCTGGATTTTATACTCCATTCTTACTACTTCGAGGACAGAACTAATCGTCTCAGCCTCTACAGCAAACCTGACTCTAGAGGAATTATTTTGGTCTGCCACTACCCTATCCCCGGATTGGAGGAGATATACTTGGGTACCTTTGGCTACCATCCTGGAAATCATTTCAGACTCCATCATAGAAATATCAAGATTACCTGGACATACCAGTGCTATTCTCTTGATTTCTTGATTTTCTACTTGGTATAATTTTACATTTTCAGGGAGAAGGGGTAGATCAATCGAGTCTTGCCCTCGAAAAAGTGAATCTTCCTGAATTTGCCCAAAAAGCAATGAGTTAAATGCCAGAGTAATAAGGAGTGGGAAAAGCATTAGCTGTTTCATAGGGATAAATCAAAAACCTTATGACATATCTCGGGAGAAGCTTAGAGGGTAGCAACAATAGTTAATTAATTCGAAAACACCAATGACTGGAATAATTTTTTCCCAAATGATCAATTATCCAATTGATAATATTTTTTAACCAAAAATGAAATATATGATCATCTGGAACATAAATACACTTACAAGATAAGGCTATCCTCTCAGAAAACATATACAGTTCCTTTAAATTAATGTTAAGACCCTAAGGTGTAGTTTTCCAGTCTGTTAGAGACGAAAAATAAACTTCTCGACATATTTTCCACTTTAAGGTGGAGAAAAATGTAGATATCGCAACATATTGAAACTCAATCGATCTAAGAAAAATTAACAGCAAGTGCCAACTTTTTACGAAAACACTCCGTAGCTTAAGTAGAAAGAAGCTATTTCTGAACCCTATTTTTCTTTCATAATACCCGCAAACTCTGGTTTGCTAGGGGGAAGATTTTGTTGAATTAACCTAAAGGAAGTTGCTCATGAAAGTGAAACCTGTATCCTATCCTTCGGGCACCATTATTAAGTGGACCCCAAGGACTCGGAAGCCTGGGCCCGGCTTCCTCATCGTTTTGGGCCTATGTGTTATTTTGACTCATCTACTGACAAGATGGAGCATAAAACAGCCAGAAATACCTCCGGCAAGCCCTTATCATGCGGTGCAGGTTCATCAGAAGATGGATGACTTATACTTGCTTGATCAAGCGAGTGCCTTTGTGATGGCTCCAAACAACTTCGCAGCCAAGGTAAGGCAAGTTGCTCATACTCTTAATGTTCCACCTTCCTGGTTAATGGCAGTTATGTACTCAGAATCTCGATTTGACGCAAATGTGTATAATCACAGAGGTAGTGGTGCTGTTGGGCTTATCCAATTTATGCCTTCCACTGCAAGAGATCTGGGTATTTCTAGTTGGGAATTGAGCAAAATGCCTGCATCAGAGCAGATGTTTTATGTAGAAAAATACTTTCTTCAAGTTCAAAGCAGATATGGTGCCTACAAAGATTTGGCAGATTTTTATCTGGCAGTACTGTATCCCAAGGCAAGGAACCAAGATCCCTGCTATACCTTGTACGCCAAACCTTCCAAAGCCTATAAACAAAATTCAGGCTTAGACGAAAACAAGGATGGTGTCGTAACAGTGTCTGATATTGATAAGAGAATGAAAAGGCTCTTTCCAGATGCCTATGTAGACAAAATTAATGCTTAGCCATTCAAAGAGAAAGGAGAGTGAATTTGCACTCTCCTTTTCTTATGGCTTATCTAATATTTCAGCTTTTCAAAAGAATTATTTAGCTTACTCTCCGCTAAAAATTCTTACCTATGCATCGTACGCTCGTTTCAATTATCGCATTCCTATTTCTTACCCATTCGTTTGCAGAAACATTTGTCCTAAAAAGCCCAGATGGCAAAAATAGATTGACCATCAAGGTAGGTTCTGAATTAACCTACGAATTGCAACGGCACAACAAAGTGGTCCTTGACCACTCTAAAATTGCTGTTCAATGGGACAATGGATTAATCATGAACAAGGAACAGCTCACCATAAAGAAGGTAAAAAGAGGAGATAAAAAGGGAAGTGTAAAAGCCATTTACGGCCCGAGTGAAAAGTTTTCCTACGCTTATAATGAAGTTCATCTAATTTTTGAAGAACCCTACGATCTGTATTTCAGAATCTACAATCAGGGAGTGGCTTATAAATTTGTTTCTCGTTTGAACAAAAGGGAAGAGGAGAAACCCCTAAAAGTAATCGGGGAAGTCTCCACCTTTAACTTTCCGGGAGATCCTTTGATCTATTATCCTCAAACCAAAAAATTCCAGAATTCTTTCGAGGAAAACTATCTCCCCCTCAAGCGCTCAGCGATTCCCCCAAAATCACTAGCCCTGACACCAGCTTTGATAAAATCTGAATCTGGCCCTTATCTTCTCATCTCTGAGGCCAACCTAAGGTCTTATCCTGGTATGTTTTTGAAGCCTACCTCGACAGGCCTGACAGCTGCTTTTCCAAAGCATGTAAAAAAGGAGTCTCAAGAATTTCTAGGAAGTCTAGGTATGAAAATGGCAGTAGTGAGTGGTATGCAGGTAAGAAGAAGAGATAAATTCTTAGCAGATACACATACGGATAGAGAGTTTCCATGGAGAGTCGTTATGGTAGCTGATGATGCTGCTGGCATGGCTAACAACAACCTCATTTATGCCCTTTCCCCAAAGCTGGAGGTAAAGCGTACCAATTGGATAAAGCCAGGAAAAGTAGCTTGGGATTGGTATCACGCTTGGAAAATCCCTGACACAGACTTTAAGCCAGGAATCAACACAGAGACGTATAAATATTATATCGACTTTGCTGCCAGAAACAACTTCCAATATATCAACCTTGACGAAGGGTGGACACACAATAAGAAACTACTTGAGGTCAATAAGGATATAGACATAGAGAACATTGTGGACTATGGAAAGCAAAAAAATGTAGGCGTATTCATCTGGATGATTTGGTGGGTACTAGATCAGGAAATGGAAAAATACCTGGATCAATTTCAAAAGTGGGGAATTGCGGGGATCAAGGTAGACTTTATGGATAGAGACGACCAAAGGGTAGTCGATTTCATGGAAAAGCTCGCCAAAGAAGCTGCAAAAAGAAAGATATTGATCAATTACCACGGAGCCTACAAACCAACCGGATTGGCAATGGCTTATCCCAACATCATCAATCGTGAAGGGTTAGTAGGATTGGAAAACAATAAATTCTCTGCAAGATGTACTCCTGAACACAACCTAACGCTACCTTTTATCAGAAACGTATTAGGCCCAATGGATTATACGCCTGGAGCGATGCGCCATGTAAATCCACAAAAATTTCGCAAAAACTGGAAAAACCCTTCTGCCATGAGTACCCGTGTGGCTCAATTGGCCATGTATGTGGTTTATTATGGCCCCTTACAAATGATCTCTGATGCCCCCCCTTATTATCCACAGGAGGCATTGGAGTATTTATCTGAAGTGCCTACTACCTGGGATGAATCTATTTGCTTGGCAGGAGAAGTTGGAGAATTTGCAGTCATGGCCCGAAGAAAGGGTCGTAAATGGTATATCGCCGGGCTTACAGCCAATCAAGCGAAAACATTTGAGCTTGACATTACCAAGATCCCTGGAAGCAGTTCCTACAATGCTACTATTTACAAAGACGGAGAGAACTTAGAAGATATTCAGATTGAGAAAAGGTCTATAAGACGCGGGGTAAAAATGACAATCGATATGAAGCCCACAGGGGGATTTATTGTCATTCTTGAATAAAGAATGTGTAAGATTTCTAAGCCCATCCTTTAGTAAGGGTGGGCTTTTGTAATTCAAGAAAATATTTTTAAGTATAATTGAAGAAAAGGGACGAGAAAACTTATATTTAATGTTCCTTATTCAACGAATAATATGTGATCTCCTTCATATGGTTGAGGAGGTAAATGAATGAAAATAAAAGGTATATTTTGCAGGCAACCAATGATCAGGAATATATGGGAAAGGGAAAGCTAAAGGATAAGCCAAAAAAGAGACTTCTAGGGATCAACCGAAAGAAGTATGAAAATGGGGAAAAGTCTCGGATTTCCTATGCTTCATTTGATGACCCATTTTTTAAGCGCCTTCTCATTGAGGCAATTGAATTTGCTTTTGGGAGGAAAAAAATTGAAAACCTACTGGATGAGACGAAGCAACTTGATCTCTCTGAAGGAAAGGTTTGGGGAATTATGAAGGAAAAATTGGAATTAGATCTTGATGTAGATCTTAATCAATTAAAAAAGGTTTCCACAGATGTTCCTGTAATTTTCATTGCCAACCATCCATTCGGTGTGGTAGATGGTGTCATTCTGGGCTACCTCATTTCTCAAGTTAAAAGTGAATTTTTCATCCTGGTTAACAGCGTTCTTACACAAGAGGAAGCCCTGCAGCCATACACCCTTCCAATCGACTTTGCAGAGACAAAAGAGGCGATGATGACCAATATTCAGACGCGCAAAGATACTATGGAACGGATTTCCAAAGGTGAGATCATGGGCGTTTTCCCAGCTGGTGGGGTAGCAACTGCCATCCCTGCCTTCTCAAAGGCTGAAGACCTAGAATGGAAAAGATTCGTAGGTAAAATAATCCAACAACTCAAAGCGACTGTTGTTCCCATTTATTTTCATGGACAAAATAGCCGATGGTTTCAATTGGCCTCCTCTATTCACATGAACCTAAGACTCGCCATGTTCCTGAATGAGGTAAAAAATAAAATTGGGAAAACCCTGAAAATTACCATTGGAGATCCCATTCCTTTCGAAGAAATGGCTCATATTAAGAACCGTCAAGCCCTACTAGATCATCTTCGTGAAGTTACACTCGCCCTCGGCGAAGGCGAGGCGGTATCACAAAAAACAGCCTAGGGAAGAACTAGTTTTTGGCTAATAATTTGCTCACCGGTTTTAATCGATAGCAAATAAATTCCCCTTGCTAGCCCTTCATGAAGGATGGATACTTCTTCTATCTTAGAAGATGAGTTAATCTTCTGGCTATCCTTCACTTTCCTTCCCCACATATCTAGGAAATTGACCTCATATCCTTTAGAAGAAGGGGGAAGGCTGACATACCAATCATTTGCTCGATAGGCTACCTTGATGCCCTTTCTTTCTAATTCGTCAAGAGAGGTGATACTGGGCTGGTCAACTGCGCTGTATATTTGATTGACAGGGAGATTGAAATAGCTTTTTGTGAGGCCTGAAGTCCATGTAACTCTCATGCTATCAATGACTGCTCTATTGCCCATACCAAAATGCATAATTGGGCTAGACTGAGCTACCCAGCTTGAGCCACCAGAAATCATATCTTTGGCATAGTGGGTTCCAGAGTAGATCTCTACTGTTCCTCCAATACAGGTTTTATTCCCTAAATTTGACAAGACCTTCACGGCAAACCAATTATTTGCGTTGATGGTCTCGTTATGGAATACCTGTACACCAGTAGTGTCATTAGAATTAGCCAAGATCATATCCATACGACCATCTTTGTCATAGTCTAATGTGGCTAATCCATAACCAGCTCCTCTAGGGCTTGATAAATCTCCAGGCTGGGCTACAGCTGTAAAAGTATTGTCTTGATTGTTGATGTATAATTGATTGGGATAAGCGGGTGTATTTCCCATGTATATGTCTTGATACCCATCGTTATCCGCATCAAAAAATACAGTACCCCATCCCATACCAGGGTCGCCTACTCCAGCCTTTTGAGTGATATCTGTATAGCTCCCATCTCCATCATTCAACAAGAGATTGTTAGGATAAAGATTGGTGATATAGATATCTGTCCAACCATCATTGTTGATATCACCTACATCTACTCCCATTCCAAAGGCTGACACATCTGCAGAAATACCCGGTGCTACATCCGTAAAATGCCCAGTTCCATCGTTTGAAAACATGATATTTGGGCCATATCCATCATGGGTTAAGTACAGATCAAGGTCTCCATCATTGTCAAAATCAAGAAAACTCGCCCCCATAGCAAGGAGATTATCGGTTACCCCTGCCTCAACCGTAATGTCGGTAAAGGTCATGTTTCCATTGTTCCGCCAAAGAACATTCGGGCCATCAAAATCTGCTACATATATATCTAGGTAGCCATCATTGTTGACATCTCCAGTTACAACCGCAAATACATTTCCCTTGTGTTGAATACCAGCAGAGATAGAAATATCTGTGAAGGTTCCATCCCCATTGTTTTTGAAGAGCATATCATCTTCCCCTCTTCTATTTCCGAGAAAAATATCAACCCATCCATCATTATCGAAGTCCCCCCAAATTCCTACCTTGGTATCAATGCCTACATTCAAGCCAGCAGATGCGGCTACTTCGACAAACTGACCGTTTATGTTTTTGTATAGCCTATTAGGTCCGGGTCTACGGGTTATGTACACATCTTCCCAACCATCATTGTTATAGTCTACAACAGATACTCCATAGTTAGGACCGAGTTCACCCATTCCATAAGCATCTGCACGATCAACAAAAGTGGCCTGGGCACATAACAGAATGGGAAGGTTTATAAATAGGGCGAGTAGTAGTTTCTTCATAACCTGAATCATATTCAGAAATTCATATACACAATACCGAAAATACCCACTTTTGTTTTTTCACCCAAATATTAAGAAAACAGATGGTCACTTTGTCGCCTAAAATGGCGGTTTCATCAGAATGACATCATAAAAATGCTCTTGTAGGCCTTAATTGAAGCAAAAATAAAGATCGATGGAAGCATTTGTTCAAGCACTTCTCCCCGTACACGTAATTCTTGGATTGTCATGTTTGATATCAGGACCCACTGCTGCTATTGCTCGAAAAGGGGGGAAACTACATAGCATTTCAGGCCGAGTCTTTGCTATCTCCATGATTGTGACCACTATCCTGGCATTGATTGTAACCTGCATCCCCGGTCACTACAACCCTATTTTATTTACCATAGGAATATTTGGGTTTTATCTGGTTGTCTCAGGATGGAGGAGCATTAAACTCAAGAAGTTGGGAAGAGGAGACCATGCCAAATGGTATGATTGGGCTTTGATGCTTGGAGTTGGCTTATTCGGGCTGGTGATGATTGGATATGGGGTATACCTGGTAACCAAAAGCCACATGTTTGCCTTGGTATTGTTCCTTTTCGGCTATTTCTGCCTTTCGTTGGCAAAGGGAGATTACCAAAGGTTTACCAAAATGCCAGAGGATCGACTTTGGTGGATGTTCGATCACTTAAATAAAATGAATGGAGGCCTGATTACAGCCTTTACGGCCTTTCTAGTCAACAACAACAGTTTTATGCCTATGGTTCTGGGTTGGCTACTCCCTTCTGTTATTGGAGCTGCATTGGGTACTATGTGGACAAGAAAATATAAAAGGAAGTTAGGACGAATTTAATCCTTGAAAGGAGAGTTTTAATTCCTTTTTTTAGCGCAATGAAAACATACTCTCCCATTTTCTTACTCCTTTTTTGGCTAAGAATAGCAAGTGCACAAAATACTCCCCAAGAGGCTACTCAGTTCTTTCTTGAACTAGAAGGTAAATGGGAGCTTGTTCAAGCAAGTGTACAAATGGAACCATCTCCTCCCCTCCTAGATACCTCAGCTTTGATTCTCCATATGATATGCAAAATTGGAGAGGATAGTCTTTCCCTTCATTGTTCATACAACGGGAGTAAAAATTTTGGAAAGGATACAATTCCTTCTGCTGGTCAAGAGCTATTGGTCTTTGAACCCAATCAAGCAGTAGTTTATAAGTTAGGAGGAATCAAAAACTTTTCCCTTAACCCAAGTTTCAACAAATCCTTTGTTACGGTTGGAAAAGGAGTCTTCTTAAATGACGGCAGCCTAAAACTGACCGAATTTTTAGCTGGTGTGGAAGGACCTACTGGAGAACATATTTTTCTATTCCAATCCCCCAATCTTTTCAAGGAAACAGCCCGCTTCTACAATGAAGAAGGGGAATTATTAAGGTTTACAGAGTGGGACATGAAAAGAGTCTCGGAATCTATGGACAAAAAATAAATCCTTTTTCTTTCTAAGATACGGACATGAAGGCACGGTTTCTGTGGAGTCGTTACATACCTTTAATTTCTTCATTGGGGTGAAGAAAGTATGACTGACCATAATCTACGATTCAACTTAAGAGGACTATCTCTCTTATGCCTCATTTCTTTTGGCATAGGGCACTGTCATGGACAAATTTTAACCGTTCCGGCAAGTTTTGATCAAATCCATTGGATGCCTCCTCATTCATTTTCTAATAGGGTGGATGACTTGGATTTTGATCCAGGTAGAGTTCTAGATATCAGCGACTTGTGGAATTTTGCATTCATCCCGTTTACGAATAATTTTCCACTCTCAACTTCCACTATCCAAAGAAAAACCCTAACATGGAGACAAAGCAGTCTTCCAGAGGAATGGCAGTGGCAGATGACCTACGATTTGCCTCAATTTGGTAATGTATCTCTTTCTTCAAAAAGTGTCATTGGCTTATACCGAAAGCAATTTAACCTACCCCTAGAATGGGAAAATCATCCTATTTTCGTTCGTCTCGAAGGCAAGGGTTACCAAATAAGTCTTTCCATCAATGGAAATGAAGTTAGGTCGTTTTTTCCTGATAACTCTGCTGTAGAATTTGAGGTCAGCCCCTATCTACAACCCGGAAAGAATCAATTTACCATTCAAGTACATCATTTACCCTCTAGGACAGATGCTCCTGAAGATAGCTGGCTTGCTTCAGGATTGA
Organism: Bacteroidota bacterium; assembly: GCA_039817415.1. Lineage (GTDB taxonomy): Bacteria > Bacteroidota > Bacteroidia > J057 > J057 > JALEFZ01. The sequence goes on along the minus strand of JBCBVV010000013.1, from coordinate 133,344 downwards.
CTAGCGTACGTTTGCTTAGAGAAAAGGATGCTCGTCTTAAATTACTTGGTGTCAAACAAGAGAATCCTAATAGTTTGGCCATCCAGGGATTTATTCAACAGCTAAAAGAAGAATTTGGAAAAACACAGTTCCTTGAGGTCCAGCTAGTTGATCAGAAAAAAGGAGTCATTTACGAATTGGATAAAAAATATAAGGTATCAAAGAAAGCCACCCCTGTCTTCTTCTCCATTCCGTTAAAAGATATCACCTCCTGGTCTCCTTACACCAAACAAACCTACCTACTCAAGTTTTGGCTCAGGACAAGTAAAAATGATCGCGGAACTCATTACCAGAAGGAAATAGGTTTTTCAAGGAGGAAAATAAATAATGGGAAATGTTGGATCAATGACCAATATATCCCCATCAGAGGAACTCAGTATCGACACTACCTTCCTGGAAAAGGACATTGCCTACCCAAAACAACCCTCAAAAAAGACTTACAGTTGTTGAAGAGTCTCCATATCAATACCCTATTGATTGATCGTGCTTTTGATCCAACCTTTTACCAAGTCTGTATGCAGGAGGGGTTTATGCTCGTTTCAAAATGGAACAAAGCACCGGACCTTCGTAGAGAATCAGATAAAAAAAGAATACTGCTGGAAACTCTTTATCCAAACTTGGCCTTTTATCTCTCCCCACCCACCCAAGCACAAGCCTTTCCAAAAGAAATCCCGCATTTAACCTATGCTGAATTGGAAAAGATTGGAACCTATAAGAAGCCAACTTTCAGTTTTGGAGATGCTAGGGAGGATTTTAAAGGCTTGAATGGTAAGATTCAGCCTATCTCTATTGTGGGAGCTTTTTCTGACCAAGCTTTGTTAGTTCCTCTTGCTAACGGGCAATTCAAAATGGCCTATGACGCTAAGGTAAATGGGCAACATATATCTCAGCTTGAGTCTCTGAACGGCATCGTGGAAGCAGATAGAACCCCACAACCAGAAGCCTCTTTCCTAAAAAAAGCTTATGAGCCAGTTAAGTTGGCCCTAAAACCCAAGAACATCTTGATTAAGCACCCATTTCCAAACGAAATTGACTTTCCATTGTATTTGGAATGGGAACTTCAAACTGTGGATTCAACCTACTTGGGTAAAAGGAAGATGGATCATATTCCTGAAAACTTATGGTCAGGAATCCCCTATCCGTTTGATCTACCGGAAAACTATGCAGTTCGCCTTGCTGTTAGCTCTCCAAGCCTAGGTGAACTAGGTAGCCTGACTGCTCATGATGGAAAGGTGCCTTTTGGGTACAAAGAAAAAAACAAATCCAGCCGATTTCTTAAGGTAGAAGAATCGCTCATTGGATTTCAAATACGGACAGCTGGGTTTCATTATCACTTTGATAAGGGAATCAATATGTTGGACCATATTGCCTTCAATGGCAAGGATTACCTCAAGAATCCAGCTCGTTTTAGAATCGGCAAATTGATTGATCCCAATCTCAAACTCAAAAGGATGCAATCTCGGAATCGGATCGCTTCAAGCATGATGATTCCAGAAATCCAATTTTATAGTATAGAGGGTGGATACCTCCATCGTTCAGCCTACCAGATCATTTATCAAGGCCAGTTGTCCTTGAAGGAATACGGAAGACTTCCTTTTTCCATGACTTATACGGTTCATTCAAATGGCGAATTAGAAACTGATTTTGAATTCCAAGATAAAGATGTGAAAGATCCTATGCTTACCATTGAGCATCTTATCCCTTGGAATATTCAAGAAGGAGTTGTTCAAGAGAAAGAAGGGGAATCACCAAAAGACCCCTTTCCCCTAGACAAACAACAATTTCCTTTCCTCGTCCCATTATATCCTCAACTTGTCATTCCACAAGGCTCCATTGGTGTAAAAGAAAGGAAGGAGGATCAACAATTAATTATTGACCTAGATACTCCCTTGCCGATTTCCATGACCCAGAATGACCCAAAATCTCTATTCAAGGCAAGATATTTGGAGGAATTAAATCGACTTGATCATTGTTTAATCGGATTTGGTCCCATCCTGATTAAGCAGGACAGTAAGGAAGGTAGGATTCGGTATAGGTTACGAATGGAAGGCAAGAAGGAACCAAAGGGTAGTTCGAAATAATTGTTAGATAAAGTTAAAATTTAAACCTTTTGTACAATTATTCTTTGCTATATTTAAGAAAGTCAAAAAATGGATTTGTTTATGTAAATCAATGCACAACAAACGTCCATATGATGAAGATCAAGAATTCTTTTCATAGTTAGTTTTCTACTTCATATGTAAGTAGTAGTTTGGTTCATAGGCCGGGGATCTAGTAAGTCCCCGGTTTTTTTAGGTCCAATTCATAGAAACGAATGCCTTGGGTTGGATTGTTATTGTACCTAGGGATAGAGTAGAAACCCAATTTTTTATACAGAGATTGTGCCTCATTCATATGAGGATGAGTATCGAGTCGCATGTAAGCAAATCCCCTTTTTCTAGCAATATTAATAAGCGAAAGGGCGAGTTTTTTCCCTACCCCCTTGTTTCTTTCCTTGGGCAAGACATACATTCTTTTCATTTCCACAATTTTATCTCCCAGCTCCTGATAGGCTATACATCCAATGGCCTTATCCTCCTTCAACATCATAAGAATACAATCATATTTTTGATGGGGTTTACTCAGCTCTTCTTTATAATTTCCCAAGGCCTCATCAAAACCTCTTGCTTCCATATATGTCCACAGAAGTTCTCTAAGACTATCTATGTGGGCGCTTGATTTGACTAGTATGATCTGCATTGAAACTGTTATATCGAATCATTCCCCACAAAAATAAAAAAAGGCTTGACTCCTTTTCGTGGAACCAAGCCCTAACTAGCCTATGAGGTTAAAGAACGTAGGTCTAAAAGATACTAATACGATACTCTTATGATAAAGGCATCTAGTCGATACCGATTCAATCAATTTTTGAATAACCTGTATAAGAGCTTGGGCCAGGTTTAGGAGCGAAGGATTGTTTATACAGGTTAAATGTTTTCTTTCTGATGACATTTACAATTACGAAAACATTCTGCAGCTGGATGCAATTTATTTTTGTTTTTATCCAGTAGGGGCCTGCAGAAAACCAGTAGAAAAGCGAATATTACCAACCAAATTAGTATTACAAGCTACTTTCTAAAGATAATTCCTCCGAAACTTCATTTTACAATCTCAATTCAATTGTTGAACTTCCGCCCATCAAATCACTGATATGAATTACCGATCCTATCTCCTCTCTATTCCCATTGTCATTTTCATGCTAAGTGCCTGCGGGCAAGATGGAGAAACACCCACTGAACATTCATCTTTAAAAGGAACCCTATTCTCTTTTGATTCCTCAGACTCTCTCTTGAATCAATTGATGAAGGAGGCAGCAGAAGACTTTGAAGGTTTTGAAAAGGAAGGGAAATCTTCATGGACTCTTGCCTTGCCCTATTTCCGCCCAGTTCGTGATCACATGCCAGAGCCTGCTACATCAGCAAGCGTAACCTATTGGTGGTCCTACTTTATTCAAACAGCAGACAAGGCTACACTTTCTTCTAAAATAGATTGGGAACAAATGGAGGAGGTATATCGCGTTTTTCCCGAAGAAAAGGATGTGAAAGAGCAATTCGCTTTTCTAATAGACTTACAACACCTTTCCTATTTAGCCTACCAAGCCGGTCAAGATAGCCTGGCCATTAGGTTGATCAATGATTTTACCCAATTCGTAACGGATTCACTTCCAGTTTCCTTTAATGAAGAAACTAGATCCTATGATCAGGGCCGAGATGTAGATGTGATGGCCCTAGTACTTGATATCGTGCCTGATGAGTTTCAGGAAGCAACTTTTCAGGGAATTATGTCTGATGTATTAACCAGTGCAGAAGGCTATTTTAATTATCATCCAGTTGCAAAGGATTATTTGCTATCCGTATTCGATAAGTTCCAACAACCCTTTATGGCTTCTAGGATGCTTTCAGACATTGGAAAAAGCCGAGCTGCTCGCTTTGTTGCAGCCCATTTAATCGGTATTTCTCCCTCTTTGAATGCGCCTGGGTTTGCAGATCCTTTGGTACGCCCAAGGTTCATAGATGGTATTTCCTTCATGGAGGGGTCCTATATGACCATTCATGGCGCTATTGGAGTAAGATTAGAGCACGGTGAAGAAGATGTTATCCAAATTCGAGTTCCCAAGGCATGTAAACTTGTACTTCCTGTCATCGATCCCCTAAGAGTTGAAATTACCGCAAATGAGCAAGTCATTTGGGGCAATGGCGTACCAAGACCTACTCCAGAAGGAAGCAAGTTTGTAGACATCAACAAAGATGGCGTTTACATCGCATTAAACAGAGGCAAATACACCTTTACCATCAAAGAATGATCATTGAAAAATTAGCATGGATAGAACTTCAGAATGGAAAAATTCTGAGTACACTAAGTAAGGGTAAGTCTGTCTACTATATCCCAGGTGGGAAAAGGGAAAAAGGAGAAAATGATCAAGAAGCTCTTCTGAGGGAGATCGAAGAAGAGCTAAGTGTATCCATTATTCCTTCTTCGATGGAATACATGGAGACTTTTGAAGCTCAGGCTGATGGAAAAGCCAAAGGGGTAATAGTAAAGATGATATGCTACAAGGCCGAATATAAGGGAGACCTACAAGCCAATTCTGAAATTGATCATTTTACTTGGCTATCGTACGAAGATATTGATCGTGTGGCGGCAGTTGATAAAATCATTTTCAATTGGTTGAAGGAAAGGAAACTGCTTTCTTAAAGATTCTATCCCAGCCCAAATTGGACCAGGATAGACAATCACTCACGAATAATCACTAAATTTTTCTAAACACGCTGTTTCCCTCTATACAGCGACATTCTTTGTATCCAGAACTAATTTTCTTTTTTCTGACTACCTCTCTAAGTTAATTTAATGTAAACCAAAAGTCAACTTAAAGTAAATTTAGTTTACTCATACTACATTATTATGAAGCTGCTAGAATACTTCATTTTGCTTCTCATAATGAATATTTCGGCAGTATTCAGCAAAAATACGCGCTTCCCCACTCTAGCGAATTTTCGCAAAATGATTGACTAAGTGGGTGTTTTTTAGTAGTTTATATAAACCACTTATATATAACTACTACAAAACTACACGTATTATGACAGTCAAAAAGCTCATACAGCGCAAAGGAAATGCCTTGTGGTCGGTCTCTACAGAATCAAGTGTATGGCAGGCCCTTGAAACCATGGAAATTCATAATATTGGCGCTGTCCTTATTCTTTCTCCCAATGGAGAGTTAAAGGGCATATTTTCAGAAAGGGATTATGCAAGAAAAGGAATTCTAAAAGGAAGAGTTGCTTCTCAAACCAATATCACCGAAGTCATGACAGAAAACGTGATTACGGTTTCCCTGGAAGATAGCCTGAGCAATTGTATGAGGATTATGACAAATAAACACATACGACATTTACCTGTACAGGATGAAGGTAAATTGGTCGGTATGATAACGATCCGAGATGTGGTCAGAGAGATCATTTCAGATCAGCATGGAAAAATTCAGGAATTAGAGGCCTATATTCAAGGTTCCTATGGAGGAGGGTTTTAACTTCTCATTCCAGTAAAAAAAGGGCTTGTTTTCACGGAAACAAGCCCTTTCTATTTCGATCAAATAACTTCTTATAAATTGTGGAGGTCTAGGCCCGAAAAATTACCAGAGGACATCATCAGAAAAACATCATTACCAGAGGCATTGTCTGCGAGAAAGGCCTCAATTTCATCTTTCGATTCCACAAAATTTAGGTGTTCTTCTCCAAAGGAACTTTTGATAAAATCCTCCTTCAATGGCTCCATTCTTTTCTTTTGTATGGCCTTGGGATCCACAAATACCAACTTTTTGTCAGCAGGCTTTAGACTCTCATGATAATGAGGAATAAACTCTTTGTTCAGGCTTGAAAAGGTATGAAGTTCAAGGCAGGCAATGACATTTTTGGATGGATATCGGCTTTTTACGGCATCGACACTTGCCATTACCTTTGAAGGAGCATGAGCATAATCTCGAATCACAATTTTACCTTGCTCTTCCTTGATTGTTTCTAAGCGAATTCCAGCACCAATGAAGGTTGAAATATGGATAATGAAGTCTTTGGCTTCCACACTTAGCAACTCACAGACTTTCCAAGCAGCATGTATATTGGCCATATTATGGGCACCAATTACCGACATAAGGCCTTTCTCATTTCCTAAAGAAAGATAAAATCCGTCTTCCTTGACGTCATACTCAGGTATGGAATAAGGAATCAAATAATGGATTTCTGTATCGGTTTGCGCCTCAACAACATCCTTGACTTTAGGATCTTCCTCAAAGTATACCACAGATGAGGCTTTTTCTAGGCCATTAACCAGCTTTTCAAATTGCTCGACATAAATCTGCTCACTGGGGAATACATTGATATGATCCCATGAGATGTTACTAACTACCAAGGTATGCGGATGATAATGAAGGAATTTAGGCTTTTTGTCAATTCGAGATGATAGGTATTCGTCTCCCTCAATAATGATAACGGGGGCATCTTGACTGATCCTAACGGGGTTTTCAAAGCCAGCTACCTGCGCGCCAACCATGTAATCAAAATTCTTCCCCATTTTTTTCAGCACGTGCATAATCATGGAAGTAATAGTAGTCTTACCTGCACTTCCTGTGATGACAATTCTTTGCTTTCCAGCGGATTCCTTGGCGACAAATTCAGGGAATGAATAAATAGGGATATTCAACTCTAGTGCCCTTTTTAGTTCGGGGTTGTCTTCGAATGCATGCATTCCTAAAATGATAGCATCTAGCCCTTGATGTATCCTGTCAATATGCCATCCTTCTTCGGGCAAAAGGCCCTCTTCCATTAACCTCGTACGGGCAGGATCAAAAATTTGGTCATCAGAACCACTTACTTCATGTCCATTTTTCTTGAGAGCTATGGCAAGGCTATGCATGATACTACCTCCCATGGCTATAAAATGTACCTTCATCTATCTGAGTCAATTTGGTCTTTCTTGCTCTCTACACAAACGAGCTCTAAAGCTAGATGGCAGAGAGATAATCGTGAGGCTTAAATGTAGGGACGAATAAGCAATGATTAGAATAAAAATGTCAATTTCTTGAGAATATTTATACCTTTTACCCTCCTGACTGAATTCTTTAATAGTGTGTTAATCACAAATCTTTACTTTGTCTCGCATATCCTAATGAATTCTACCAATAATAATTTCCGTTCATGGGTCGCATAGTAATTGTTTCAAATCGCCTTCCAATAACTATTGGTCGCAAACAAGGTGAGCTCATTTATCATCCTAGTGCAGGGGGACTCGCAACCGGTTTAAGGTCGCTGGATTCCAGTATTGAAAAAGTTTGGATTGGATGGCCCGGAAAGGTAGTTGAAGATACCAGGGAGCAAGAAGAAATCACCAAACAGTTCAAAAAGGACGGAATGTACCCCGTCTTTCTTTCTGAAAAAGAAATAAGCCTGTTTTACGAAGGTTTCAGCAACAAAACCATCTGGCCTCATTTTCATTATTTCACCCAATATACCTCCTATGATGATGAATATTGGGCGACATACAAATCCGTGAATGAAAAATTTGCAAGGGTTGTAGCTAGTCAGATTTGGCCAGATGACATGGTATGGGTTCATGATTATCAATTGATGTTGGTTCCTGGAATTCTTAGGAATCACTTTCCTGATCTCTCCATTGGATTCTTTCTACATATTCCCTTCCCCTCTTATGAGATTTTCAGAACCCTCCCCTGGCGCAAAGAGCTTCTGAATGGCTTGTTGGGAGCTGACCAAATTGGATTTCATACCTTTGGATATATGCGCCACTTTTTGAGCGCCACCTATCGTATTTCAGGTATTGAGCATTCATTTGGAAACCTTCTGATTGATGGCAGATCAATAAAAGTGGATGTATTCCCCATGGGAATTGATTATGAAAAATACGCCTTCCCAGAAGAAGCTAATTCTGAATCGGAGGAGGTTCTCTTCATCAAAAACTATGGAGAAAAGCGCAAGTTGATCATCTCCATAGATCGCCTTGACTACTCTAAGGGAATTCCTGAACGGATACGTGCATACGAGCTCTTCCTAGAAAGGAATCCCCAATACAATGGTGTCGTTACCTTAATGCTTGTAGTAGTTCCTAGTCGTGCTAATGTGGACCAATACAAAAGTCTGAAGGTTGAAATTGATGAGTTGGTAGGTAGAATCAACGGTCGTTTTGGAACCTTCAATTGGATTCCCATTCGATATTACTATAGATCTTTTTCATTCGAAAGCTTGATTGCCATGTATCAAGCCGCACATATTGCCCTTATCACTCCCCTAAGAGATGGGATGAACTTAGTAGCTAAAGAGTTTGTAGCCAGTAAGCAAGATGACAAGGCCGGAGTCTTGATCCTAAGTGAAATGGCTGGTGCGGCAAACGAATTGAGCGAGGCTATCATTATCAATCCCAATGACCAAAACGACATTGCCGATGCCTTATTGAAGGCAATGGAAATGCCCCATGCAAACCAAAGAAAAGCCCTGGAAGAAATGCAAAAGCGCCTTAAGCGCTATAGTGTTAAACACTGGGCCAATACATTCATCAAACAACAAATGGAAGTGAAAAAATTCAATCAGGACAGGAAAACAAAACTTCTTTCACAAGAAAACAAAGCTGCCCTCGTATCAGATTACCAGAAAGCCGATTCGAGACTTTTACTGCTGGATTATGATGGCACGCTGGTTGGATTTAAGTCAAAGCCCGAGGATGCCTTCCCTGATCAAAATCTAATCGATGAATTAACCAAAATTCACAATCTCGAGAAAACTACTATCGTCATCATCAGTGGAAGAGACAGATATACACTAGGTGAATGGTTTGGCCATACTGGGATTGAGATTGTCTCTGAGCATGGTGTTTGGATGTGGGATGGTGAGAAGTGGAATAGAAATGAAAGTGTCATCGATAGCTGGAAACCAACTGTCATGCCCTTCCTCGAAGACCTTGTTGAAAGGACACCTGGATCATTTATTGAAGAAAAGGACTATACCCTGGCTTGGCATTATCGCAAAATCGATAACGACCTTGGAGTCAATCGCGTGAGAGAAATTCGTGATGAGTTGATCTACCTGACCGCCAACCATAACCTTCAGGTCCTAGAAGGCAACAAGGTAGTCGAAATCAGAAATGCCGGAGTAAACAAGGGAAAGGCTGCTGGTATTTGGCTTAATAGACAGAATTGGGACTTTATCATGGCCATTGGAGATGATCATACAGATGAGGATACATTCTTGGCTATGCCCCCCCATGCCTATACAGTAAAAGTTGGCCTACATAAAACCAGTGCTAAGTTCAAGGTACAATCCGTAGAAGAAGCCAGGTCCTTAATTAGCTCCTTGGCTAACACCTAAGGGTTGAAGTTCTTGTAACTGAGTCCGCAACCAGCGCGCATGAGTCATTGGAGATGTCTCTTGCGCGCTTTTTGATATGGCTTCCCATCTTTCTTCGAAGACATCTTCCTCCAGGAAGGGCCTACGTGCACGCAAATTGACCAATTTTTTTAGATGACGGATAAAATTCTGGTGTGCCTGAATCTGGTATTTGGGGATTTTTTGATTTCGTTTGATGAAGGCTTGAAAGGCATGGACAAGGTATTTAATCCCGTCATCGTCATTTAATTCATAGTATATTTTCATCAAAAGAGACTTCGCACTGAGGTGATAAAATACATCTGTAAATTCTATCTGCTGAAGCAAGACCATAGCAGGCTTGTATTCCTTTTGCTGGAAATATAAGACCGAAAGATTCAGCTTATAGGCATTTTCCCTCACCTCAGGAGCGAGTTTGTTTTTATATGACTCAAGGAAGTTCTTAACCCAATCATACTTTTTAAGACTCAATCCTACGTTGGTGATATTCTTATAGTGGGAATGAGAAAGTACGCCCTGATCAAGAAGGAGTCTTTTTTCCAATAAGGTCTCAAACAGCCTAAACATTTCCTCGCGAAAGCTAGCCTTTCCAAAGTTGATGTTTCTCACGCAATAGTTTAAGGCATATACATACATCGAATAAGCCTGCCAACTATGGAATTGATCTGAGTAGACATTCAACAATTCCACCAATTTGTGATAATGTTGTTCCTCATCTGCATCCGTTAGCGTAAGATATATTTGATAATAAATAGCAACAATAGGCTCTTGGAGGTATTCACTGCCTGAGCCCTTAAGGTGCTCAACCAGATCATTGGCGCGGCTTGTATCTGCCTTCATATTCAGAATCCGCTGCCGATTCAACATCTCACAACTGATCCTAAATTTCTCAGCCAAGTAGAATGTTTCTAAGTTATAAGATATTTGATCAAGGTTATCAGCGACTTCTCTTGGATACAACTTAGAAAGAACCGGATCAGCAGTATGCGACAGTTTGTATTGGTGATAGTAATAATCTGAGTTTCGATATTGGCTTTTGGTCAGGCTTTTCCATGATTTTTGGTAATGCCTGTAAAAATGCTCGTCCTTTCCGCGATTATGAAGAGAATCAAGTAGAAAGAGTGATTTTCGAAGTTCATCTGATTCCAGTTCCAGATAGGCTAAGAAATCTTCAAGCAGCCTTAATAGGGCTGACATTTGGTCATGAACCTTTTGCTCCGAATAAGGTTCTTTAGGAAATAATAGCGAGAATAGATGCTCCTTCGTAAGATCTTTAGATTTGAATGTAGGGTGAATCTTAAAAAGATACTTTGCGAGAATCGCTAGTTTATTGTTTTGGGTAACAAAGTCTGACGAAACAAAGGAAACGAATCTTTTGATTTCGGAATTACTCAACGCTTTTAGGAGTTTTATCAATCTTGCGTTTCCTATCATAATATTTTCATACTGTCCAGAAGTATAATGGGACTTATGGTTTTAAAAACTGATTATCAGTCTATTTGTTTATCGCCTATGATATTTTATTCTCAGAAATCGTCTAATTCGTATCATATGACAATAAACAAAATCCCCCAAATGTCTATTTATTAAGGTGTAAATACATCAAAGACCAAATAACCTCACCCATTTTGCTATGCAAAGACTGCTATACCTCATCCTTTGCTACATAGTCGCCGGAATTACGACCCTTCACGGGCAATCTTTATCTGTTGAATTTCCTGCGGATACAATCCATGCCTGTATCAATGAAGGGTTCGAAATTGGACCTTCAGTCACAGGCGGACAGGCTCCTTATACCTATGACTGGTCCGACGGAACTCAAGATTCTGTTCTGACCATTCTCCCTACCCAGACTTTGTATGAATATCAAGTAATAGTAACAGACGGCACAGGAGAAGTAGACTCAGCTACTGTTTTTATACATGCACTTGATGAATGTGTTTGGCCTGGTGATGCAAATGGTGATGGCGCAGCTAACAATCAGGATATCCTAAATCTTGGTCTTGCCTATGGTCATACTGGCTATGTAAGGCCAAATGCGCATACAAACTGGATAGGTCAACCCGCTCATTCTTGGGCCATTCATCACGCTGGAATAGATTTCGCACATGTCGATGGGGACGGCAACGGCCTTATTGATACAAACGATATTCTTCCCATTGAGAAGAATTACCTCACACCTAGCACGTCAGGACAGCCCACCTCTCCTAATGGTTCTCCTTTGTATGTTCAGTTTAATGGAGCCAACGCTCAGCCAGGAGATACCGTCGTTGCAACCGTCCTCTTCGGAACGGTCGTAAACCAATTTGTTGATCTACACGGAATTGCTTTTAGCTTGACCCTTGAAGGAGTAGCTATTGATTCTGGATCGGTTCAAGTAAACTACAACCAATCTGTATTAGGACAGCAGCCTGAGATTCTTACCGTTGACAAGGCCTTTTACGATAAGCAGATCGTTGATATAGGGATCACCAGATTTGACAGCATTGGCATAAGCGGTTTCGGAAAATTAGCTGAGATCATTGTAGTGATTGACGAGATCATCGCTAAAAAAGCAGGAATTGAAACCATGAACTTCAAGCTAGAAGATGTTGTGGTGATTGATAGACAAGGCCAACTCGTTCCTGTAAGACCAGTTGCAAACTTCATAAATGTGATCACCAGCATACCTGAAATTGAGTTGGAAGAAGATTGGTCAGTAGCAACACTTGAAGAAGAATGGGCCCTAAGCCGTCCTGCTTATCAGATTCTGCCTACTCCAGTCCAAGTGTTCGATTTACAAGGAAGACTTATATACAGTACGATGATGAGAGGTCAGCGCCTCAATATTCCTTTTGAAAAGCTGAATAGAGGAGTGTATTTGCTTCAAGCAGGTTCTGGGAAAAATAAGCGAAATGCCAAAATATTCAGGCCCTAGATAAACCAACTGATCACGTAAGTTTCTCTCCTTCATTTGAAGAATTGTAAGGTTGAATTAAAATTAATAATTCAACCTTACATTAATTTACTATCATATATATCTTTCATATACAGCAACTATATTCCACTTAACCAGAATAAAAATAACCTAAATTACTGTTCAAAAAAGTCAATTGAGAAGAGGAATCAATGATTTCCAGATGCATCCTTACCGTGATTTCCTTTTCTACAACAGGTTAAGATTTTCTACTCAAGAACGATTCTTTATTCAGGCTTAGTTGTAGAAACATAATTCCCCTATAATTTGCCTTTGTAAGTTTATTTCGACTCACGGATAATTTTCGCACTGTATCATGACTACTTTTGGGTACCTGGAGGCAGCAGCCCCTGAAACCCTCAAGTTCCTTTTCTATGCTGAATAAGTTTATAGGACTTTTTGTACTTACCTTGTTCTGCATCCAGGTTTCTGGCCAAACTAAAAAGTATGGTTTGTTTCGCCAACAAGGCGTTGTCCAGAAACGTTACGCGCTTTATTTCCCTTCTTCATATGAAAAAGGGAAAACCATGTCAGTAGTCATCGCATTTCATCCTCTCAACTCCCTTAAGTGGAATGCAGATAGCTGGAGAGATTCCCTCGAAAATTTTGCAGAAGCCAATCAAGTAATTCTAATCTGCCCAAATGGAGGGACGGATGGAAAAACCGATAGTGAAGCTGAGCTGGATTTTGCCAAAAAATTGACCCGTGAGATGCTCGTAAAGTACGGCATACAGCCCAATTGTATATATGCTTTGGGTTTTAGTTGGGGGAGTCGTTCGGCCTTGAAAATGGCTGTCAGGCACAGAAACTTTATCAATGGTTTGATCTTAATGGGGGTAAACTATCACAATCTTCCTTTGTCAAGGAAAGACTTTGGAAAATGCTTCAACCTCCCTTGTTACCTTATTCAGGGGCAAAGAGATCAACTGCCTTACAAATTCTATCCGCTACAAAAAATTCTCAATCAATCTGGAGCATGCGTCCAGTCCGTAATCATTCCTCATACAGGGCATTCATTTACTTTCCCTTACAGAAATGAGTATTTGACACAAGCTTTCCAGTGGCTATTCAATGCCTCCTGTAACAAGCCAGAATTTGTTTGGAAGGAGAATAAGATGCTTGAGAGGAAGAAACAGGAGAAACAACCTGTTGTTAATGTAAGGGGCTTGAATGTTAGTATCCAAAATGTTCACGCCTTACAATTGGTGAAAAAGATAAGCGTCTATAATCAGCGTGGAATTTTGATCAGAGTAGTGAGAAATCCTGAAGGGGTAGCCATTATCAAGGTCCCACAACAGGGGGATTACCTGATTGCTCTCCAATCCTCTTATCAAACTGACCATTTGAAGGTAAAAGTAGATAAGCCTTAACTGCCTATCCTTTCATACGCTTCATCTGAACCTCGCGCATGTACTGACCATGCTTAGGATGATTACAGTTTTTCCTAGGATCCCCTTTGAGCATACGGCATGAGGAGAGGAAAATACCGCCAACGAATACAACGATTAGGAGGAGAATAAAAGATTTCTTCATATCGATTGCCTTTGTTTAAAAGTAGGGAGAATAAAACTTCTTCACTAATCAAATGTAGATAGTTTCCATCTACCTTAAAAAAGAAAACAGCTTTGTTGAAAACGGACAACAAAGCTGTTTTAATATATTTTGACGGATGTTTATCCAAGCTCAAGGGTAATTCGCTTACGAATTTCCGTAACACTTTGCTTGAAATACTTATCGGTAGCGATGAGGTCATTTACCGTTTGCAAAGCATGGATAACGGTGGAGTGATCTCTACCGCCAAAATGTAAACCGATCGATTTCAGTGAGTGCCTGGTCAATTCTTTGGCAAAGAACATTGCAATTTGTCTTGCCTGAACGATTTGGCGCTTACGTGTTTTGGCTTTCATCAATTCTACTTCAACAGAAAAGTGTTCACCTACTATTTTCTGGATAGATTCTATGGTGATTTCTCTGCTTACCGAATCGACAAAGTTTTGAAGCATAGATTTGGCCAGTTGTAGGTCAACATCTTGTCCATTAAGACTTGATTGAGCTAGCAAACTGATCAAGGCACCTTCAAGCTCGCGGATATTAGAAGTAATGTTATGAGCGATAAACTCTACAACCTCTTCCGGAAGTTCGATTCCATTTTGGTACATCTTGCTCTTCAGGATCTGCTTTCGTGTTTCGAAATCAGGTACCTGTAAGCTGGCACTTAACCCCCATTTAAACCTAGACAACAGACGCTCTTCCATTCCTTCCATATCATTGGGGGAACGATCAGAGGCTAAAACGATTTGCTTTCCCGACTGGCGTAAGTGGTTAAAGACGTGGAAGAAGTTTTCCTGTGTCTTTTCCTTTCCAGATAGGAACTGAATATCATCTACCAATAATACATCTATTAACTGATAGAAATTCATGAAATCATTTACTGTGCCTTTACGAACGGCTTCTACAAACTGGTTGATGAAGCGTTCAGAGGAAACATATAAGACAGCACGCTTGGGGTGCATTTCTTTAATTTTGTTTCCTATGGCTTGAAGGAGGTGGCTTTTCCCCAGTCCTACCCCACCATATATAAATAAGGGGTTGTAGGCTGTTACACCGGGTTTGTTGGCAACGGCATAACTCGCAGCTCTGGCGAGTCTGTTACAGTCTCCTTCTACATAGGATTCAAAGCTAAAAGCCGGGTTTAAATTTGATTCAACTTCAAGTTTGCGTATTCCAGGAATCACAAAAGGATTGGGAACGGGCCTTTGAACTTCAAGTTGATGTTGGAGGGCTTTTGCAGAGGTCTTTACAGATTGGGGAGAAGTAGGAACCTTTACGGTTGTGCCATTGCCATTAGGTTGTCCAGTGTCAATTACGATGGCGTATTCCAAACGTCCGTCCGGGCCAAGTTGTTGATGAATGGCTTTTTTAAGAAGGTTCACATAGTGATCTTCTAACCATTCATAGAAAAATTGGCTGGGAACTTCCAGGGTAAGTACCTTGCGGTCTAGCTTTACAGGCTTGATGGGTCGAAACCACGTATCATAGCTCTGTGGAGCAAGCTCCTTTTGGATCATTTGGAGACACCGATTCCATGTGTCAACGTGAGACGCTGTCATTATTTCACCTTGGCTAAAAGTGTTTGTATAAAAAACTAAAAAAACAGAATAATATTGCCTTTTTCCCTTTGGCGTAAGGATAAAAGTCTCAATTTATTATTGAAAAAAAAAGTTGTGTAACATATTTTTTTTACAGAATCCTCAAAACCACACTAGGCGGCTGTTTACCAAATACTTACCATAACTGCTTCAAAAACAGGTAATTTGCCTTTAAGTAAATGTTATGAAATATCAGAACGCCCTAATAATATCCAGATAAAGCACTGAAAACAAGCACATTGACCTCATAACATTAAATTAAAATTCAAATACAAAAATTTTAATTCAATTATTGGTATTGATTACCTGAAACTGGTCGGTCGCTCATGACTTTCCAAAATCAGGTGATATGCGACTATACTACCGCATGTTATATTTCTACGATAAAAAAAAGAGAGGGTTGCAAAAAAAATTAGCAAATCGTATTTCTCCTAAACCAAAAAGTATTGCCCAATATCACTTTTTAACATCAGAATGGCATTTCTAATAGGACTATTTTCCAATTTAGAATACCTATTGAGAAGCCGGGAGGCCAGTTCTTGGCCTTTAGATTCTGGAGATAACTGCTCAGATTCTTCGAGTATGCTTTGAATTGCATAATTCTTAGCCTCAATCAATCCATCCCAAGCCTGTGGGTGAATATAGATTTGCTGCGCCAAGTTATGCTCAAATTCTTGTCTAATATCCTTGATCAACGAAGATCTGTATTGGGCAGTGTTCATGCCTACCCCCGTCTCACGCATGAGTAAATGCTCAGGAGAAATTCTTTCCAGAAACAAAACAGCTCGTTCGTAAGCGGCCAGCTTCAAGGGCAAATGGTCTCGCATCACATCAGTTCTGAGTTTGAGCTTATGCTCAGCTTCTACCTTTTTCTCCTGATTCATTTGTACCATCCTAATTCCTACCAGGACCAAAGCTGCAGGTAGAACGTACTTGAGTATTTCCCCAATCAAAGTTATTGTATCCATGTGCTATTCATTCAAGATTTCTGCCGAAGGTATAGAATAAAAATGAAGCAGCGTAACAAGGTTACACTTTACCTTGGCTATCATGAGTGGAATTGAGATGCAATCCAGCAAAAAAACAACTATCCCTGTAGGTCTGAATGTCAATTTGGTGCCCAAGCCATTGGCATCGAATCATTCTTAGCCATGTGTCAGAGTTGGACATTGAAGAAAGCATCTTCCAGCTAGTATCTGGCTCAACTGTATCATCCAGGTCTCCAATAACAATCCACTTGGGAGAATAGGTACGAGTAGTCTTGCTTCCGAGTTTCACTTCAGCTTCCCCTTTTTCCATGGCTGGATTGAACAATAAGGCTGGGAGATCATACTTTTCGGATAACCAAAACCCCAGATATCCTCCTAAAGAACTGCCTACTATATAGTTGATTCCATTTTCTTCTATTTCAGCAGAAAGTAACTCAAGTGTCTTGGGTTCGTTTCTATAGTCTATATGAAGGGCAAAGACTGTATGGCCAAGTTCTTGAAGAAAATTCATTCTCTCCGAATTAGGCGAGCTATCTAAGCCATGAATGTAAAGTACCTTTAGCATGCTTGAAATAAGCAAAAACAGTATTATTTTGTCAAAAATTAAGAGGAGATGCATAAACCATACTGGTTATCAGGGCTTTTACTTATTTTTTTAGGCTTAACTGCCTGTACTCCCAAGGCTAAAGGCCTTCTTGGGAAGAAGCAATCGGCCAATTTATTGATCGATAAGCCCTCTAGTGCAGCCAAGTACGAGTTATGCTACATGCTGGATCCTTACAATGGAGGAACCTATATCCATGCAGATACCACTTTCAATCCAGGTCTCTTCTTTTTTAACAATGGGGAGTTTGTCGAGTTTGACAGATATAACTTCTATGAAGGCAAGTGGAATGTATCCTCTGAAAAAGACCTCATTTCCTTTTTATACCAAAGAAAAAACTTCAAGGATCGTCCGGAAGAAAATTCCCCACAAAAAGTGTATTGGAATCAGCAATACCAATTAATTAAAACGACCCAAGACACCCTTATCATAGGTGCACGAGGGAGACATGGTATGGTGAAAAAGGTCTATATCAAAGTTCCCTTGACTCAATAATAGACATGAGAAGAAAGCGCCTCTCACCGGAAGCCTACAAAGATGGAATTGTCAAGCAAGACCGGGCTGTACTTGGTAGAGCCATTACGCTCATTGAAAGCACCCTCCCCTCAGACAGAGCGATTGCGGATGACTTGATTCAAGCATGTATGCCTTTTACGGGTAAGAGCTTTAGACTAGGGATAAGCGGTGTACCTGGGGTAGGCAAAAGCACTTTTATTGACAGCTTTGGGTCTCTACTAGTAGAAAGAGGAATAAGAGTAGCAGTCTTGGCTATCGATCCCTCCAGTCAGCAAAGCAAGGGAAGCATCCTAGGAGACAAAACAAGGATGAACAGACTTTCTCACCACCCCTTAGCCTTTATCCGCCCCTCTCCTACCTCAGGTACGCTTGGCGGGGTAGCTTCCAAGACAAGAGAAAGCTTGTTGCTGTGTGAAGCCGCTGGCTTTGATGTGATCATAGTAGAAACTGTGGGCGTAGGACAATCAGAAACCGCGGTGAGAGACATGGTTGATTTTTTCCTTTTGTTGATGCTTCCCAATGCCGGAGATGAATTACAAGGCATCAAAAAGGGAATTATGGAAATGGCTGATAGCATCGCCATTAATAAAAGTGATGGGAATTTTTTACCTAAGGCAAGAGAAGCCAAAGCCACTTATGCCCAAGCACTAAGATTATTTGCTAGGAAAGAAAGTGAATGGACTCCCAAAGTACTTCTTTCTTCCGCCCTAGAAGGAAAAGGCATGGATGAAATTTGGTCTATGCTTACTTCTTATCGTGAAAAACTAGAAAAAAATGGCTATTGGGAAGCCCAAAGAAGATTCCAAATGAGGACCTGGTTTGAGGATAGCATCAAACAATCACTTCTAGATATATTTTATAAGGAGGTTCAGGCTGAAGGTAAATTGGAGGAAATTTACGAGCAGATCAACACAAGCCAAATTTCCCCTATTCAGGCAGCCCGGAGCTTGATAGAAACATGGAGGAACTCATGAAGGCTTATATAGATCTTCAATCCAGTTTGTAGGGAGTTTATCTGGTTTTCCTTCAAACCAAATCTGTCCTCCTCTGATAGCCACCACATCAAACTGGCCAGAACGAACGGCTGACGTATCATGCCCGACCATGATGACCTTCTTATTTTCTTCCAATAAGAGGGGAACCAATCCGTAGAATTTTTGTTGCTGCAAGGGATCAAGACCCTGTGTGGGCTCATCCATAAGTATATAAGGGGTGTTTTGAGCGATAGCTCTTGCAAGTAAAATTTTGCGAAGCTCGCCGCCAGATGTTTTCCCTATGGATTGAGCGGCTAAATGGTCTATCTCCAGCCTTTGTAGAATCCTGTCAACATCTTCTTTGTCCTTTTGGTCAAATTGTCCCATCCAATTGAGATTGGGAAATTTACCTAATAGGATAAAATCTCGAACGGAAATTGACAAGTAGGGGGTAAAAAGCTGAGGCACAAATGAAACCATTTGTGCCATTCTTTTTCGGGGGAAAGAAGATATTTCATTTGTACCCAGAGAGATTTTTCCCGCATAAGGTAACAAGCCTGCCAATGTCATGAGCAGGGTAGTTTTTCCGCCTCCATTCGCCCCAATAATAATAGTTGAGGGGGAACCCATCCGGAGCGATATACAATCCAGAACAAGGCGTTTATCCCGCTTTACAGATACTTCCTGAAGGTGGTAGAACATATTGTCATGCTCTCCTGCCGAATTCA
Source organism: Bacteroidota bacterium (assembly GCA_039817415.1). Lineage (GTDB taxonomy): Bacteria > Bacteroidota > Bacteroidia > J057 > J057 > JALEFZ01. The sequence goes on along the minus strand of JBCBVV010000013.1, from coordinate 113,970 downwards.
TTAATACTCGTCCTCGTTGAAAAGGAAGTCCTCCTTGGAAGGGTAATCAGGCCAAATCTCCTCGATATTCTCATAGGGAGAATCTTCATCGGGAAGTTCACGCAGATTTTCAACTACCTCCATAGGGGCACCAGACCTAAGGGCAAAGTCAATCAATTCGTCTCTCGTTGCCGGCCAGGGTGCATCTTCCAAATAAGTCGCCAACTCCAAAGTCCAGTACATAGTTTACACCGTTAAATTTAAACGCCGCTAATATATAAGAAAATAATCCAATGTCAATGCAGGTTTTTGCAATTTTAACAAGCTCAAAATCTATGGTTTCGCGGCCTTATTCATGATTTTGCAAGTCTTGCCAAATGCCCACAAAGACAGATTTTTATTAATTTGGATTAATGTTGTACGTTAGGGACGTACAGATTCTTATAACAGTTACATCTTTTAATAAAATTTCATGACATTTCTTAGTCCGGGCCTTCTGTGGGGATTGTTAGCACTCTCAGTTCCTATTATCGTACACTTCTTCAATCTTCAGCGCCCGAAGGAAATTTTATTTAGTAACGTAGCCTTCGTTAAGGAAGTCAAAAAGACTGTTGTAAGAAGGGTGAAATTCAAACAGTGGCTTTTACTTCTTCTTCGCTTACTCGCCATCGCCCTCCTTGTATGCGCATTTGCTAGACCCGTCATTCTAAAAGAAAATAAACAGATCAATGACTCAGGTAGGTCCATTGCCATCGTTATTGACAACTCTTACAGCATGAAGGCAGGGAATGAAAAAGGAAACTATTTCCAACAAGCTATTTCCCTAGCCAGAACCATCATCAAGGCCTATAATAAAAAAGCAGAAATCTTGATTATGCCTTCTAGCAACCTAAGGCTGAACTATGCCTATGGGAAACAGGAAGAGGCGATGGAGGCTTTAGGAGAATTAACCATCGAGCAGAATGACCGGTCCCTTCGTGAGATTCTTGAATTACAAAAGGATATCTTCTCCAAGGCAAGTTTCTCAGATATGGAAATGATTGTCATGAGTGATTTTCAAGAATCTACCATCATTGCCGATCAATTGGAAGGGATTAAGCAAGATTCAAGTATTCAAGTACGCTTGGTTCCCTTGGCAAGTAGAGAGCAAAAGAACGTCTATATCAAAGGGCATCAAATTGAATCCAAAATTCTGGAGAAAGGGAAGCCAGTTAGCATGAGCCTAAGCTTGACCAATGACAGTGAGGAAAACATCAAAGATGTCAATGTAAGGGTTGTATTGGCTGGAAAGGTCGTCGCCATCAACAATACAGATGTCGACAAACAATCCGAAAAGGAATTGTCCCTCACCTTCACTCCTACTGAATCAGGATGGCTTAGTGGAGAAATACAAATTGATGACAATCCCATTGACTTTGACAACAACAGATACTTTAGCCTGTATGTCCCAGCGTCTGAAAAGGTATTGGTACTGGAAGACCAGGTATCCTATAATGTCAACCTACTTTACAAAAATCTTTTCCAAACCTTCGATAGCGATATTTTTCCCATTCGAAATGCTTCTACAGTTACCCTTTCAGATTACAAATCAATTGTCTTGGTAGGCATCAAAGACCTCACAAGTGGATTGCAGGAAAAGATCAGAAACTTTTTAACCGACGGAGGAAGTGTCCTTTTCATACCAGGAGATGATATGAAACTGGAATCTGTAAACAGTTTTATGAGTTCGCTGAAAATTGGGACCTTTGCTGAGGCAGTTAGTATAAAAAGCGGTCAAAAAGCGAATCAAGCTGAACTGGACCATCCTATTTTTGAAGGTATCTTTACAGATCCACAAAACAATCAAGAATTTGATGCTCCTAATATCTACAAATACTATCCCTTCAAGACAAATAATTCAAGGGTTCAGACTCAAATCATTCGCCTTGAAAACTTGAAGCCCATTTTGGTCGAATCAGACTTAGAACCTGGGATCATGTATACTTTTACTATTTTCCCTGGGGACAATTGGACAGACTTACATGTCAAATCTATTTTCCTTCCGCTTATGTTTCGCATGACCCAAATCATGAGCCAGACAGGTAACAATGAAACTGGGCAAACGATTGGCAGTTACCAACCAGAGCGAATAAGAACTTCAAATACACAGGATCTCATCATTATGAAAGATCCCAATGGAAATAGCTTCACGCCCGAACAATATGTGCAAGGGGGTGCCACTACATTGAATTTTTCGCGAATCGAACTACAGCAAGGGAATTACACCATTGAACAGGAAGGGCAACTGCTGAAAAAAATATCTTTCAACATATCCGATCAGGAGAGCCAATTAGCTTACAACAGTCAAAAAGACCTCAAAAACCTCATCAATGCTACTGGTCTTGAGGGAGTAAGCATTTTGGAACCCAAGGCTGAGCAGATTAGTCGTAGGATACAAGAAGAACAAGAAGGCATTCCGCTTTGGAAATATTTTATTTTAGGGGCAATTTTGTTTTTGATCCTGGAAATCCTTGTGATCAAATTGCGCTTAAACTGACACCTTCATGGGTAAACCTACAGAAGCTAGCTGGTATGGACCGCTTAAGGTCATTGATCCTAATAGTCCCTTTCATCTTCAAACTGTTTTCATTCACATAAATGAATCAGGTGTAATCAGTGATATTCAATCCGAGCATCCTGCTGAACATTTGCCACTAAAATCTTTTGAAGGAAAACATACCATGGTTTCTCCTGGCTGGATGGATATGGAGGTCCATTTGAATACACCAGGATTTGAATTCAAGGAAAACTTGAATGAATTAGCTGAAGCAGCTTTCAAGGGAGGATTCACCAGCATTCTTTGTTATCCTAATACTGATCCTGTCATTGATAAAGCTATTCCATTACAAAGTCTAAAGCAGCAGAGTCAGCACCTACCCCTGAATATACACTTCACGGGTTGTGTCAGCGAGCACAACAAGGGCAAAGAACTAGCCGAATTGTATGAAATGCATACTCATGGAGCACTGGCATTTACAGATGGTATACATCCCATTCAGCGGGAAGAGTTATTAGGGAGAGCACTGAGATACATGCGATCCTTTGATGGCTTGATGATCCACCATACGATGTCTGCTAACCTGATGCATGACGGGCAAATCAATGAAGGGATCATGTCCCTTCAGTTAGGAATGGTCCCCATACCAGAAGTCGCAGAGACTTCCTCACTTCTTAGAGACCTAGAAATCCTTGCCTACGAAGAAGGCAAAATGCATGTTCAGCCGGTATCTTCTCCTAAAGTATTAGATGAATTGGCCCGCAAGAAAGAGGAATTATCACTTAGCGTTGGTATGCCAGCCTACTACCTTCATTTCTCTGAAGAGGAATTGGTTAGTTTTGATACAAATCTGAAGGTAATTCCGCCTTTGAGAAGTAAAAAGCAGATTCAAGAATTACTGAACCATACCAAGCAAGGAACTGTCGATGTCCTAACGACGGGTCATAGGGCACAAGGCATAGAGGAAAAGCAACTCGAATTTCCCTTGGCAGAAGCAGGGATGCTAGGATTACAAACCTTCTTGCATACCTTGAATACAAGTCTGATAGGTAAAAGCATATTATCCTGGTCGGAGATTATTGAAAAAATCGCCATTAACCCCAGGAAAATCCTTCAATTGGATATCCCACACATTAATATAGGTTCGGTAGCTGAATTGACTATGTTTGATCCTGATAAAGAATGGATATTTAATTCAGGAGATATCCCTTCCAGGGCTAAAAATTCACCCCTATTGGGACAGACGCTCAAGGGGAAAATCGAAGGTATCTTTGTCAATGGTCAATGGCTTAGCCGAAATTAAATTGACAAAGCTTCACATATGACCTACTTTTACCTCCAATTAATTCAATTTTTCGAATGAAGTGGCCCATTAGGCAAGTTGCTGAGTTAATCAATGCTAACATAGAGGGAGATGAAACCCTCGAACTTCATACTATTTCCAAAATAGAAGAAGGGCATGAAGGAAGTCTCTCCTTTTTGGCAAACATGAAATATGAGTCCTTCATTTACCAGACAGCAGCTAGCGCCGTCATCGTTTCAAACGATTTTGTGCCTAAGCATCACATTTCGGCCACTCTTCTTCGCGTAGATGACCCTTACGCAGCCTTTACAATGTTGATGCAAGCGGTAAGCCAACTTCAGAATCAAAACAATACCAAATCAGGCATTGATGCTCAAGCTTTCGTACATCCTTCGGCTAAGGTTGGAGAGGATGTATTCGTAGGACCTTTCGCCTACATTGGAGCCGAAGCAGTAGTAGAAAAGGGGGCAAAAATTTTTCCCTTTGTTTACATAGGAGAAAAAGTCCAAGTGGGCAAGAATTCAGTTATTCATCCTCAAGTAAGCATTTATCACGAATGTATAGTAGGCAACGATTGTATCATCCACGCTGGTGCTGTAATCGGAAGTGATGGCTTCGGATTCGCCCCTAAAGAAGATGGTACCTTCCAAAAAATTCCTCAACTGGGAAATGTAGTTTTGGAAGATGAAGTCGAGGTAGGTGCTAATGCGACCTTAGACAGAGCTACATTGGGCTCTACCCTTGTCAAAAAAGGCGCAAAAATAGATAACCTTGTTCAGCTCGCGCATAATGTGGAAATAGGAGAAAATACCGTTATTGCGGCCCAAGCTGGAATAGCTGGAAGCACTAAATTGGGAAAATATGTTATGATCGGTGGCCAAGTGGGTATTGTTGGACATCTGAATATTGCAGACCAAACCAAAATTGATGCTCAATCTGGCGTAAATCGTTCCATCAAAAAGCAAGGGCAGGCGTTCAGGGGTTCTCCGATTCAACCATTTAGGCAACAATTAAAATCTGAAGTTCTCTTTCGAAAGTTGGAGGAATTGAATAAAAGAATCGCACAACTGGAGCAATTGCATAATAATAAGGATTAGTGAAGTTTTGGATTCATGAATGAAAAGCAACACACCCTCAAGTCCCATGTCTCGGTTTCAGGCGTAGGATTACATACAGGTAAGCCTGTGACCATGACTTTTGGTCCAGCTCCTGAGAATCACGGTTTTGTTTTCCAACGTACTGATTTGGAAGACCAGCCCTTGATTCCTGCAGATGTAGACCTGGTCGTTGATACATCTCGAGGCACGACTATAGGATTGAACAAAGACACTAAGGTTCATACGGTTGAGCATGTTCTTGCTTCTTTAGCAGGCCTTCAACTTGACAATGTCCTCATTCAATTAGACGGACCTGAGCCACCCGCCATGGATGGTAGTTCTAAATCTTTCATTGAGGTACTTCTTGAAGCTGGCCTTGAGGAACAAGAGGCTGTTAGAGAATATTTTGTCATAGAAGATGCCATCCATTATCAGGATGAGGAAAAGGAAGTTGATCTAGCAGCATTCCCTTCCAAAAGCTTCCAGGCAAATGTGATGATTGATTTTGGGTCAGACTTTCTACCCGCTCAACAAGCCAAAATGCAGCATATCGATGAGTTTGCTCGTCATATAGCTGATTCGAGAACCTTCTGTTTTCTTCATGAAGTCGAGGCCTTGCACCAAGCAGGACTTATTCAGGGAGCAAGTCTTGAAAGTGCTGTGGTAGTCATGGACAGGGAGATAGATGATTCCACCATCTCAAAATTAAAGGAGATTTATAAAGCCCCTGATCTTGAGATTAAAGAAGGATACTTAAATGCAGAAGGTGGACTTAGACATGAAAATGAGCCCGCCAGGCATAAATTACTTGATTTGATAGGAGATTTGGCACTTGTCGGCATGCCCATTAAGGGTAAAATCATGGCTTCCCGTCCAGGGCATAAAGCCAATGTCGCCCTTGCCAAGCAAATCAAAAATAAAATCAAGCAGGATAAAATTGCCCGTAGATTCCAAAAGAACAAGGCAAAAGGACTTGTTTTTGACATCAACGCCATACATGAAATCCTGCCACATAGATATCCCTTTGTCCTAGTGGATCGGGTACTTGAATTTACAGAAAGGACCATCACAGGACTAAAAAATGTCACAATAAATGAGCCCTTTTTCCAAGGGCACTTCCCAGGAAACCCTATTATGCCAGGAGTACTTCAATTAGAAGCCATGGCACAGGTAGGTGGGATTTTGTTGTTGAACACTATAGAAAATCCCAAGTCAATCTGGGTATATTTCCTAGCCATAGACAACGCCAGATTTAAAAAGCCTGTTATTCCAGGTGACACCCTCATTCTTGAACTGGAAATGACCGCCCTTAAGCGAAACATTTGCAAAATGAAGGGTAAAATAACCGTTGACGGCCAATTGGTTTGTTCAGCTGATCTTGTAGCCTCTGTAGTTCCAAAAGACAAATTATGACCTTTTCCTCACCCGCGAATCACAATTACCCTCAGTCTTTTATTCATCCTGATGCAAGGATACATGAGTCCGTTAAAATCGGTCCCTTTTGTAGTATCAGTGCTGACGTAGAAATTGGCGAAGGATGTGAAATCGATTCGCACGTAGTAATTTATGATGGTGTCAGCATCGGTAAGAATTGTAAAATCATGCCGAATACAGTCATATCCGCTGACGCTTCAAAAATTGAGTACTGGAGAGAAAACAGAGAGCCACAAATAGCTAGAGTCCAGATTGGAGATCACGTTCACATGCAACCCGGTGTTAATATTCACGGTGGGGTTGTTATAGGCGATCACTGCTGGTTGGGATCTTCCTCTATCATCCATGATGGTGCTAGAATTGGTAAGCATGTCAAAATATTTTCAGGTGCAGTCATCTCAGCTATTCCACAGGACCTCAAATTCAAAGGAGAAAAGACCACATTGGAGATTGGTGATTATTCCACCATTAGAGAATGTGCCACCCTTAACAGAGGAACTGAATTTCATGGGAAGACAGAAATTGGCAAGCATGTCCTCATCATGGCATATGCACATATTGCACATGACTGCATCATCGGAGATCACGTCATAGTGGTGAATGCTGTAAACATGGCTGGCCATGTGGAAATAGGCGACTGGGCCATCATTGGGGGTATGACTGGAATTCACCAATTCGTTAAAATTGGGAAGCATGCGATGATTGCAGGACATTCTGTGGTTACCAAAGATGTTCCCACTTTTGTGAAAGCAGGTCGTTCTCCTCTTCAGTATGTAGGTGTCAATTCCATTGGACTCAGAAGAAGAGGCTTCTCCAATGAAACCATCAACTATATTCAGGAGATTTACAGAAAGATTTTCGTATCCGGTATGAATACAGGCCAAGCACTTGATTACGTAGAAACTCAGATGCTTTCCAGTGAAGAAAGGGATGAAATTCTCACCTTCATTCGAAAAGCAACAAGAGGCATTATCAAGGGGCATGCCTAACACCTGAACGACTTGACATCAAATGAAAAAGGGTAGAAGCACGATGAATTGCTTCTACCCTTTTTTTGTAGGAATTTCTCATTGCTTTCAATCAAGTGGGAAATTACCTTTATCCCATGCAGGAAGTTAATCTCACATTAGAGGGTATAGGGAAAAAATTTTACCAAAGATGGTTATTTAGAAGCATTTCATCCTCCTTTCAAAAACAAGGAAAACTAGCCTTGGTGGGATCTAATGGCTCGGGAAAATCCACCCTTATGAGAATCATTGCTGGGCAAATGTCTCCTAGTGAAGGGAAACTTATTCTTGAGGTTAATGGTAAAAAAGTTCTAGCAAATGAGATGTACAATTACATCAGTTGGAATGGACCGTACATAGAAACTTATCTGGATTTAAGCCTTGCTGAACAATTGGATCTACATTTTTCTTGGAAAAATTGCCTTCTACCTAGTATAGATGAAGTCATTGATCATCTCAATTTGAGGCCTCATAAAGATAAAAGGTTGAGATATTTCTCCTCAGGTATGTTACAGCGGGCTATGGTAGGTATGACCTTACTTTCAGACACACCTATTCTCTTGTTGGATGAACCGACAAGTTTTATGGACGAGGACAATGCAGCGATGATCCTTGAAATGATCAATAGATTTGCGGATAATAGAATATTCATCCTTGCCTCAAATATGCACCGTGAATTTGGAGAATTTGAGAAAGTTATTCGCTTGGGAGGGTAGCAGCCTAAGTATCACTGTTTTGCAGCATTTTGACATATTATGTTTAATCTTTGTATCAAAAGATTAAACAAAAGCACAAAATCAGCGAATTAAGCTATTGGGGCTGCAAATTTGGAAAGGAACCAAATAAGGCTTGCTACGCCTAGCATAAGGAAAAATATCTTATCTACCGTATTACGCGGCATTTCCTCCCCTACTCTTTGTACGAGAACATAGTAGACCGAAGAGGCACAAAGGACGAAAATCCCAAAATATATGTACTCCAAATGTTGCAATGAGATGGCGAGCAATGAAGTCGACAAGTGGGACAACACATTTATCATAATGCTAAGACTAAAAAGAGACTATAAAATTTACCGGATTGGTAGTGTATGCTTAATTAACGTAAAAAACACATAAAAAGAAGCATATATATTCAAACAAATTTTGGGCCAACGCAAAAAATCAGAAGGAATGAATAAGTTCTTTCTTATTGTTTGACGGTAAATTCCTAATTTAGATTCAAATAAATAGTAAAAAAACTATATGGACCTAACTCGTGCCTATGTCGATCAACACAAAGATCGATTTCTTGATGAATTGACGGATTTTCTAAAAATTCCTAGTATAAGCGCTGATTCGGCCTATAAGGGGGATGTAGAAAAAGCTGCAGATTGGTTGATTAATAAATTTTCCAGCCTGGGAATGGGAAAAATTGAGAAATTTCCTACAAGTGGGCATCCTATAGTTTACGCTGAAATTATAGTTGATCCTTCACTCCCAACTATCCTTACTTACGGACATTACGATGTTCAACCACCCGATCCGATGGAACTTTGGAACAGTCCTCCATTCGAGCCTGTTTTGAAGGACGGAAAAATATATGCCCGTGGAGCATGTGACGACAAGGGTCAAATGTATATGCACCTAAAAGCCCTTGAAATCCTTAAATCTCAAGGAGAATTGCCCTGTAACGTCAAGTATCTGATTGAAGGTGAAGAGGAAATAGGCAGTGATAACCTTGAGCACTTTGTGCAAGAGCATAGAGACTTACTGAAGGCTGATATCATCTTGGTTTCTGACACCTCTATGATTGCCAATGATGTTCCTTCCATAACTGTAGGTCTTCGTGGGATGTCTTACTTGGAAGTTGAACTGACTGGTCCCAATAGAGATCTTCATTCGGGCGTTTATGGAGGAGCCGTTGAGAACCCCGTGAATGTTCTTTGTGAAATGATTGCCTCCCTCAAGGACGAAGAGGGAAAAATTACCATTCCAGGTTTTTATGACAAGGTAGTCGAACTCACCAACGAAGAAAGAGAAGCACTTGGAAGACGTCCTTTTGATAAGGAAGCCTACATGGCTGACCTAGAAATTGGTGCCGTCAACGGGGAAAGAGGATATACAACCACAGAGAGGGCTTCAATCCGTCCGACATTGGATGTAAATGGTATTTGGGGAGGTTATATAGGAGAAGGGGCAAAAACAGTCCTTCCTTCCAAGGCTCACGCCAAAATATCGATGAGACTGGTTCCTAATCAGGTATCTAGCGAGATAACCCAGCTTTTTCAAGATCATTTTGAAAAATTAGCTCCAAAGTCTGTAAAAGTTAAGGTGATGCCACACCATGGTGGGGAGGCTGCAGTGGTTTCTACAGAATCCAATGGCTACAAAGCTGCCTCATTAGCGATGACCGATACCTTTGGAAAAGAACCCATTCCAACCCGAGAAGGAGGTTCCATCCCTATCGTAGCTCTTTTCCAAAAAGAACTAGGGCTAGAAACAGTCTTAATGGGATTCGGGCTTGATTCTGATGCTATTCACAGTCCCAATGAGCATTATGGTATTTTCAATTACCTCAAGGGTATCGAAACCATTCCTCATTTTCACAAGCATTTTGCCAAGCTTCAAAATTCTTGATTAGATGGGATTTTTGAAATTCATAAGAGGCTTCCTGATTCTGTTGGCAGTATTCGCAGTAGTCATGCTACTAGGTATTGTATTCAAAACACAGATTCTCACTGGCCTTGGCAATTACCTTGTTTATGAAGATGAGGTAGAGGAAGTAGATGCTGCTTTTATCTTAGCGGGCTTGCCTACCGAAAGGATTCCTTTGGCGCTTCAGTATTATAAGGAAGAAAAGACTCCATTGTTAGTAGCAGTAGGAGAACTCATCGATCCAGATCTTGAGATTCTCAATTATTCCTTTACAGATGCAGAGGTGGCATCTAAGGTTCTCTACGAAAATGGTGTAGATTCCAGCCAAGTAGTAATTCTTAATCAAGGGACTTCCACCTATGAGGAATCCGAGGCTATTCTAGCGTATTCTCGTTCCCATGACCTCAAAAAAATTATGGTCATCTCTAGTAAATTTCACACGAGAAGGATTAGAGGGGTATTTAAAAAGAAATTTAAAGAGGCGGGAATTGAGGTGGTCATACGAGGAGCAGAACCTTCTGGCTATGAAATCGAAAAATGGTGGCTAGCTGAGCAAGGACTCATCTTCGTCAATAACGAATATGTCAAACTAGTTTACTATTGGTTGAATTATTAATGGAATTCAAACATAAAGTAATACAAGATATGTGGTGGGCTTTAAAGAGCCCATCACTTTTTTATGAGCTTCCCTCCTACCCTCACACATATTTAGTCCAGCAGGGGATATTAGGAGAAGATCCCCAAGTATATAAGTCTACCTTATCTAAATGGGATCAAGACCCATCCGAATTACATGAATTTATAGGTCAGGGAATCAAAAGGTTAGGCATTTACTTCGAGCGACTGATAGCCTGCTTCGTCCATTTTCATCCAGATTTTGAACTGGTTCTCCAAAACCATAAGGTACAGGAGCCTAAACGAACGATAGGTGAGTTAGACCTCGTTTACAAGTATCTTCCAGAAAATCGACTAGTTCACCTTGAGATCGCCGTCAAATTCTATCTAGGCCATGGAGAACTTGAACAATGGTCAAACTGGTATGGTCCGAATCCAATTGATCGATTGGACCTTAAGATGGATAAACTACTCAACAAACAATCTTTAATGTCCCAACATCCTTCCCTGATTTCGCTTTGGTCTGACTTGGGTTTCAACCAACCTGAGTCTCACATCCTATTGAAGGGCTGCCTTTATTACCCTGAGGAAGCATACGAATCAGGTTCAAGCCAGCCAAAATTTATATCCACAGACCATTTACAAAGGCCGTGGAAAGATGTCTCAAGTGTGGAACGAGAGAATACATGGTATATCCTTCCAAGGCTATCTTGGATAGGAAATGTGGCTAGTATAGGGGATGATTATGACCTTTTGCGAATGCAAGATGGTCTTCAAAAGCCTCTCCAGGTGGTTAGGTTTGGAGAGAGGGGTGGTTTGGTAGATAGGATGTTTTTAGTTCCACATAAGTGGAAGAGGAAGATTTCGGAGGGAATTTAATTTCCTAAAACTTCTTCTTTAACGACTTTTTCTAATTCTGCTACTGTTTCTATCTGATTCCATTTTTCATCAGGAAGGGTAACAAAGAAATCTTTTTCACAGATCATGATCAATTCGACCATATCGAGGGAATCTAAGCCAAGGTCTTCCTTTAGCTTTGAGTCTGAATGAATGGGGATTTGTTGACCAGGGAGAATCTGAGCAATGATTCCACGAAGGGTTTCTTCGAAATTATCTGCTAGATTTTTCTGCTGTTGAGTCAGGGATTCTTTAGATAAGCTTGCCTGAGATAAATTATTAACTTGCGATGGCGTACTCATAACCAACTTACTTTTAGGTGAATGATTAAGCAATATGAATTCAGGCTGGCTGCTAAAAGTAGAGGCTTTCATTTGGTTACAAATGAGATACTCTCAAAATTGCCTGTATTGCCAGAAACTGGAATTCTCCACCTATTCATTCAGCATACATCTGCTGGATTGAGCATCAACGAAAATGCTGATCCTACTGTGAGAATGGATTTTGAACAGATTTTCAATAGACTGGTTCCGGAAAACCAAGCATACTACCTCCATACCATGGAAGGCTCTGACGATATGCCCGCGCATGTCAAAAGTTCTTTGACTGGGCACCATGTCAGCATTCCAATTAGCAGGGGAAGATTGAATCTGGGTACATGGCAAGGAGTATACCTATGTGAGTTTCGTAACGCTGGGGGAAGTAGAAAGATTGTTGCTACCCTTTACCAGTGAAAAAAACACACATAAAACTACTTGTAATGATTGTTTGAGTTTTCCTTCAAAGGCCGTCAGGAGATAAATCCTGTTTGTGATTATTGACATAAAATTTAACAAAATATCCCGAGATTTTCAACTCTTATCTCATTAGCCTTTTCGTCGAAAAAAATATTATGAACCTGAATTTTAAAACTTTTGGAAACGGTCCAGCTTTAATTATCCTTCATGGATTGTTTGGTTCCCTTGATAACTGGATCACGCATGCAAGGGCTTTATCTGATGAGTTCAGTGTTTATATCATTGACCAAAGGAATCATGGAAAATCCCCACATGCATCTGAATGGGATTATCCAACCATGGCTGACGATTTAGAGGAATTTCTTGATCAACAAGGTATTTATCAGGCGCATATCCTTGGCCATTCTATGGGAGGAAAGACAGTTATGCAGTTTGCAACCGCGTATCCTGAGCGAGTCGGTAAACTCATCGTAGCGGATATGGCCCCTTTTGAAAACTCAGCCAGACATCACCATATTTTAGAGGCAATGAATGCTGTTCCTCTTCAACAAATCGCTGGGAGAAAGGAAGCAGAAGCGATCCTCGAGGGAAGGATTAAAGAGATTGGAATCAGACAGTTTTTGCTTAAGGGATTGGGAAGAGATGAAAACAAAAATTTCAGCTGGAAATTTAATCTGAAACTCATTTCCGAAAAATACGAAAATATACTGGCAGCCCTTGATATGGAAGGGACATTCGATGGGGATTCACTTTTCATCTATGGTGGAAAAAGCGATTATGTAGCCAAAGATTTATTTCCAGCAATTCAGGAATACTTCCCTGAAGCTGTGTTTTACAAGATCGAAGAGGCAGGTCATTGGTTACACGCTGAGGTTCCTCAAGAATTCATTTCTAAGGTACGTTCCTTCCTAGCAGGCGAGACTTTATGATAATTGGGAAAAATCAATTATGTTCATCAACTAAAGAATGTTCAAACCTATGAAATATGTATCTGTTCCCTTAATCCTAAGTTTGGGACTCATCCTTTGCTTAAGCGCATGTACAGAGGACAATCAGGCGGAAAAAGAGGAACAACTTGTAGATAGTATGGTGACCCAAGTTTTGGAACAAGTTGGGGAGGATACTCTATTTAAAACCCCACCTCCTATTGTTCCAGAACTAATCGGAGAGTGGAAGGTTAGTAAGATGTCCATTGGTGGTACCCCCCTTGACCAGGAAAATAACCAATACTTTACCTTCCAAGAAGATTCAAGGATGTTATGGCGAATTGTGGAAGAAGAAGATATACCAGCTGAGACTTTTATTTTCACGTATGAAAAGAATGTCATTTACACCCCCTTCTTTCCGGGTAAAAGTGCAAGGATCAAGGAGTTGAATGACAAAAAAATGATCTTCACCATTGATGCTGGAGATAACGAAGTGGATTATGAATTGACCAAAGTGGACTAATCCAGGTCAATTCCCATTCAAACGAAAAAATCTTATGAGATCAACTTTGAAGGGATCTTGTAAGATTTTTTTGCTTTATGAAGGATGTAGTGCTGTCCTTTATGCCTATTGGGCTTTCTTACCGTTTTTGCCCTTCTATTTTCCCTCCAAATTTCATGAAAGAAAAAACATCCTATTTATTCGATTATCGAAATATTTACAATTAAAGAGCTTATCTTTCGTCTTAAATCCTACCCTACATCCTAAGCTGACAGGCTTTTAATATGTAATCAGCTGCAAAATCAGTATTTTTAAGCTACACAAAACAAACCTTCCCCAAAACCAATGCATTGATATGATTCGCCATTGGTAAATTACTACGTGATAAACAAAATTTTTGTCTCACGAATTGTAAAGACCCACGTTCCATTTAAGCGGAGATACATCTCGCCTAGTAAGGTTTATTGACGATTTGTTCCTCTCGCCTAGGATTTTTTCTGGAAATGGAATAAGATTTGGTCATAAATGAAAAAAATAAGCCAATTATCCAGATATGCACCGACTTCCCACATGTTTTGGTTTGATGGCATTTATTCTGATTCCGTTTTTGGTCAAGGGTCAGAATGCTGAATATCCCTGGTCTATAAGCGCCGGAGGTTCAGTCATAAACTATGCTCCACATCCAGGCAATCCGGAGTTACATGAAAATTTATTTGACTATGGCATTCAAATAGGTGTCCACAAGTACTTGAACAGCGCATTCGAGTTCAGGTCGAATCTGTTGTTTGCACCTAGTGTCCGTTTTCCTGAGGGAATCATCACCAGAACTGTTTCTCCACTATTTGATATGAATTATCAAATGGCCTTTAAATTCAACAACGGGATTTTGTTAAGGGAAAGTGGCCTGATTGGACCTTATTTGGCTTTTGGTATTGGCGGAAGCTATACTACAGGGCATCCCGATGCCTACATTCCTTTGGGAGGTGGAGTAAAATTTCGTCTCAATCCAAGGATGTCTATTAACCTAGAAACGACTCGGAAGATTTCCCTCAACAAAGACGTTCAGCACTTAAGCCATGCAATCGCCTTTATTTACAACATGAATACCTCTGGAGAGGACATTAACCTTGATCCTAAGGAGATCGAGGACCTCCAACAAGTAGCAGCCCTGTTGCCTCAGGATACAGATAAAGATGGATTAATTGATTCGCAAGACGATTGTCCAGAGGTGGCGGGTACTATAGGAGCAAATGGTTGTCCTACAGAGGATTTTACCTCCCCTGATCCATTGGTGGAAGTAGTAGATGAAGCTAATCCAAGCCAAGACATTGTCCTAGAAACTCAATCTGAAACTTATAGCAACGCGGAAATAGAGGTGATTGATGAGCAGAAAGTAACTCCTTCTGTCCCAGCTGACGAAGCCGCGATTATGAATAAGAATTCAGCAGGCGCTGAGATCGCCTTTTCTGAGGTTCCTCCTCAGGAGGACAACCTGGAAGAGACTTTGCTAAAGACAGTCCCTCAGCCTTCTTACAACAATGAGGTAAAGGATGAAATCCTAATTGATGTAAACAAGCAGGAGGCTATCAATGAAGAAGTCAATTGCGGAACCCTAGCTGATAGGAAAGATCTAGCCCCAGTGAAATTCCCTATTGGGAGTGATGAACTCGATAGAGACGCATATGCCAGATTAGATGAAATAGCGGACTATCTCAAAAAATGCGACAATAGTAAACTCGTCCTTTCAGGACATACAGATGATAAAGGCAATGAGAAAGACAACATGGTTCTTTCTGTTATGCGCGCCTTTAACGTAAAATATTACCTGGTTAATCAGCACAATATCAGCCAGAACCGAATTACATCAAGTGGAATGGGCGAAAGCAATCCACTAGCAGAGAATGGCACTTCTACTGGCCGCCAAAAGAACCGAAGAGTCGATTTTCAATTTATCTATTAAGCTGGCTTTTTTAATCAGGGTGTAATCCTCCTTGTATGATTATCTAGACAGCTGTGTATTCAAGAAATCGAATTATTCGGAAATATTTTACAATCTGCGAAGTTCTTTAAATTCCCTCATCAGTACGTAATTGTCTAGGACAAAGGCCTTTTTAGGATACTAAAACACTCATTATCAGAGTCATCTTAAAAACAATTTCGCCTCTGACATACTAAAATTGGCTAAATCTTTGTTTAAAGATTAGTAGAGTTAGATAGAACCTCAACTCTGGAAAGAATGACTCGATTGATAAAGAAACTCAAACTAACCGTTTTTACCTATCTGATCCTGATTTCATTAGGAATGACAGGATGGGTAAACACCCATGCTCAAAGTTCTCAAAGTCCAAACATGGCTGAATTGTCCGTAACCTTTATGGACTATAGAGCCTTGCAAGGGGAAAATATATTCCAGTATAAAATGTTTGATCCGGGCATTACCATGGCCGGGCATAGATACCTAAACAGAGCGCTCAATCTTTCGATTGCAACTACCTTCGTACCAGAAGTGGATTGGGTTACCGATGAAGGTCAGTATAGAGCAACTTCTCTATTTGATGTAGGTGCCATGCTTCAGTTCAAAACTAATGGAACACTCTTCGAAGAAGATGCCTTAGTTGCACCCTACCTTGGGACAGGCTTCGGTGTAAACAGTGCAAGCAATAATGTCAGAATGTACATTCCTGCTACATTGGGTATGAAACTCCAAGTGAGCCAAAACTTCAGCGTTCACTTTGCTGCAACCTATAAGCAAAGGCTATCCCAACAACAAGCCCAGCACATGGCCTACACTGCAGGTTTTGTATTTGCTATGTCGAAGAAGGCTCCTAAGAAGCCTATTGAAGATGATGATCCCATCATTGACGACAGACCTCCTGTGGCCAATGCAAATGACCGTGATCAAGATGGCGTCCCAGATATTGATGATCTATGTCCTGATGTCAAAGGAAAGATTATGTACCTAGGCTGTCCAGAAGGCACACCTAAGCCTGGTGAGGAAGAAGAAGACGAGGGGATTGCAGTAATTGAGGATGTTGAGGAGAATAATGATTATACCTCTAGGCCTTCAAACAATAATGACATCATTATCAATGATCGCCCCAATAATCCACCAAAATCAAAAGCTCCACCAAGACCCATTTCAGAGCGTGATAAGGAGTTTCTAAGCTATGCCATGAGTCAAATATTCTTTGAGTCAGGTAGTGATAAAATCAAGTCAGAATCCTATCCTATCCTCGACAAAGTAGGCAACATCATGGATAAGTATCCTGCCTACAGCCTAGAAGTGATGGGCCATACTGACAACAGAGGCAATGCACAAAACAACATCATTCTTTCCGTTATGCGTGCCTATCGCGTCAAATATTACCTGGTAAATCAGAGAGGTATTAGTATGTCTAGAATCACCTCTGATGGTTATGCTTCTTCAGGTTCTAACTCGAATCAAACAGCAGACGAGCGTGCCAAAAACAGAAGAGTTGACCTAAAAATGAAGCCTAGTTCGGAGATTCAAAAGAATATGTTCAGAGGAGATGATGCGGAAATGATGGAGAAAATCCGCTTGGAAGAGGAGAACAGAAACTAATTTTCTTCAAAAAAATAGAAAAAGCCAGTTGATTCACTCAACTGGCTTTTTTTATCTGATTTCTTTTATCTCGTTTTCTGAGGCATCTTAGGTGGCCAATTTAGCTTGGGTCCATTTCCTTTTTTCTTCTTCTTTTTCTTCTTTTTGTCTAGTCCTCCCTTCATAATCCAACGCGTAAGATGCCAAATGCCATAGAAGAACATCAATGTTCCGCCTACCAAGATAATAACTCCTACTGCACCGGTAGAGAGTAAAAGACTACCAAGGAGCATAACGCCAACCCCTACCCCTCCATAGACCAAAAACTTTTTGAAATGTCTTTTTTTACCAAAATTAGCCTCGCTTTGAGGAGCTGCTGATTGTTCTTCTTTAATTTCCTCTTTTGAAGGATTTCGTGCAGCTGCATTCACGGGACTCGTGGACACAAAGGATAAAACCAAAAAAGAAAAGAGAATACAAATGGAGAGTCTCATAGTATAGAATTGATGTTGTGTTAAATTTAGAAGGAAAGGCCAGGCAAAGTAACAGATAGGTCTTTTTTCTGTATTGGAAGAAGGCTATTTGTCAGAACTTTTCGGGCTTCCCTCTAATATCTATACTAAATTATGTCCCTGAGGGTCCCAATTCACCCTTAAAATAGAGTGAAGTCTCGTAAACAAGTGTGAGCACGAATTTATACGGAATGAACCAGCAGTTACACATGGAGGAATTAACCAAAGAAGAGAAGGAAAGATATAGTAGACAAATCATCCTACCAGAGCTGGGTTTAGAAGGCCAAGAGAAGCTGAAACAGGCGAAAGTCTTGGTCATTGGAGCAGGAGGTCTTGGTTCACCCTTGATCATGTACCTAGCAGCAGCAGGGGTAGGAACCATCGGAATTGTAGATGATGATGTGGTTGATCGTTCAAACCTACAACGACAGGTGCTTTATGGAGAAGAGCTCATTGGACAATCAAAGGCAGAACAGGCGGAAAAACGAGTTGCTTCTCTAAATCCACACGTCAAGGTTATTCTTCATCAGGAGAGAATCAATAGTGAAAATGCACTGGACATTATCAAAGAGTACGACTTAGTAGCTGATGGAGCTGATAATTTCCCAACCAGATACCTATCCAATGACGCCTGTTACTTTTTAGACAAGCCCTTGGTTTACGCTTCTATTTACCGCTTTGAAGGGCAGGTTTCAGTATTCAATCTTCCGCTCTCAAATGGCGAAAGAAGTCCAAATTATAGAGACCTCTACCCGAGCCCTCCCCCTCCAGAGCTGGTTCCCTCCTGTGCTGAAGGGGGTGTGTTGGGGGTAGTTGCAGGAGTTATGGGATCACTTCAGGCTTTAGAAGTCCTCAAAGTCATAACAGGGATGGGACAACCACTTGTAGGCAAAGTGTTGATTTGGGATGGACTTCAAATGATATCTCGAAAAATTTCATTTAGCCCATTGGCCAACAATCCCATCAGCGGAAAACAGCCAACCCAAAAAAAATTGATTGATTATGTTCAGTTTTGCGCAGGCCCTCAACCAACAAGCAGCAAAAAAACAGAGGTCAAGGAAATTGAGGTCAAAGACATGATGAAATGGAAGGAAGAATCGGTTGATTTTCAGCTAATTGATGTCAGGAAAAAGGGAGAATATGAGATGGTGAATATAGAGGGAGAATGGATGGAAGATTCCAAAATTGATAGCCTTGTGAAAAACATTTCTAGAGATAAAGCCGTAATTGTGCATTGTAAGAGTGGCAGCAGAAGTAGGAAGGTAATTCAAAAACTTGAAATTAAGTATGGTTTTACCAACCTTTACAACCTGAAAGGTGGGATACTAGCCTACATTGAGGAGATAGACCCGAGCCTTCCAACCTACTGATCACTCAGTATCGCTCTTTGACGTCATACAGGTTGAGTTTACTCAATTTGATTACCTGTGCCTTTGAAACGTCAATTTTTATGTCAAAAAACATCAAAACCCTGTGTGAGGCATACTCACCATATGATCACGTACAGAGATTGGAGGCTATCTTCCGTGAATTCGACAGGGTGCTGATAACGTCTTCGTTCGGGACGACGTCAGCCATCTTATTACACCTCCTTCAAAAGGTCAAACCAGGGCATCCAATCTATATGATTGATACGGGCTACCTGTTCAAGGAAACCCTTGCCTACAAAGAGACCTTGAGAAGAAGGCTGAACCTCAATATTATTGAAGTGAAGCCAAAACAAAACGAACATATTTTTACCAAGCTTGACTATACATGGGCGCATCATCCGGATCTTTGTTGTCATTTCAACAAAGTCGAACCAATGGGTGAGTTAAAGAAGGATTTCGATGTCTGGATTTCAGGCATGTTGGGTAATTCCAATTCCTTCAGAACAAATGCCCCTTTGTTTAAGCAAGATAGAGACATGTTACGCTTCTATCCACTTATTGATATGAGTGCTGAAGAAGCTCAGGCTCATCAGATCATCTATGAACTTCCGCAGCATCCCCTTGAAAGCAAGGGTTATGGTTCTGTGGGCTGTACGCATTGTACGGCTAAAGGATTAGGTCGATCTGGCAGATGGGCAGGAAAACAAAAGACTGAATGTGGATTACACATTATCCCTAAAAACGCATAAAAAATACCGCTTTACATTTCGTAGAGCGGTATTTTTTTTATTTGTTCTTTTTTAGGAATGGATTCAAGTTATCGGGAATGCTTCATCCTCCTCACTCTTCTCACCATGATAAGCTGCTATGTCAATGGCTGCATTTAATTCAAACCCAATCAAAAGCATGATTGAAATGTAATAAAACCAAACCATCAATAATATGATAGCACCAAGTGAACCATAAAGGCGATCAAAGTTGGCGAAGTTGGCAAAGAAGTACCTCAGACCAATAATAGCGACCATCATGAGAGCTCCTGCTCCAATAGAACCTGGCGAGAAGAACTTCCATCTTTCGTGCGTTGCAGGTGCCAAGTAGTATAGAGTTGAAATTCCGAAGAATATCGTAGCCCCCAAAAAGATGAAACTGATAACTTGGCTTAAGATATCGTACCAAAATGGGCTCATGACACCCTCTGCCATCAAATAACCAAGGCCGTGGGTGCCTAACCAAATGCCTACCACTGCTAACAAGCCCAACATCCCCAAAACAAGGAAGATGAAAAATGCCATACCATACAACTGAAAGATATTTCTCTTTTTGAAGACTTCCTCATTCTTGGTAAATGCCTTCATCATGGCAATAATCCCCCTTGTCGCTCCCCAAAGAGCAAGGAAAATACTCACAATGATCAAAGTAAATGATCCCCTACCCTCAAAGTAATGGCTTACGATGTCTTCTACCATTTCGGTCAACTCATCCTGCCCCAAACCAGAATCCCCTGATCCCGGCAAAAACTGCATGATAAAGTCTAGGGTGGTTTCTTCAATTCCCTCTATTGGAATATGGGGAAGAATTAAAAAGACAAGCAAGAGAGTAGGAAAAAGGCTGAAAAAAAACTGATAGGACATGGCCGAGGCTATCAGCGTAAATTTGCTGTCCAATAGCCCAACCACGAAAAACTTAAGGACATCATATAGACCCATCCCTTCAAATCCCGGAAGTTGAATCTTTCGCAGATAGACAAACAACCGTTGTAGAAAACGATTGAACTTCTCGGGTAAAATGACCTTAAAATAGTTTTTCATACGTATCTCCTTTCGAAAGATACTGGTCAAAGGCTTCCAGCACAAATTGTGGCGCCCTCACGGGTCGCATTCTTTCCATATCAACGAAGGCCAACTTTACCAAACCGGTAGCCAGAAGTTCCCTCTTTTCGTTGAATACCTCATATTCAAAAAGAAAATAACTACGGGGCCTTTCCTTTACCATGGTCCTTATCGTCAGCAAGTCATCATACAGAGCCGGGCGTTTGTAGTTTACCTGTAGCTCAGATACTGGCATCATGATGCCCCTGGCTTCTACTTCCTTGTAGGGAATACCAAGTTTACGGACCAACTCAACTCGACCCACTTCAAAAAACTCAGCGTATTTGCCATAATAGGCATAGCCCATTTGGTCTGTTTCTCCATATCTGACACGCAACTGCGCTTCGTGAACTACCATGCAGATGTTTCTTATACATTGAAACGGAAGTGCATGATATCTCCATCTTGCACCACATATTCTTTACCTTCTACGCTGAGTTTTCCTGCATCTTTTACAGCATTCTCCGATTTCAATTCCATCAGGTCATCATATTTCATAACCTCTGCACGAATAAATCCTCTTTCAAAATCGGTGTGAATGACGCCAGCTGCCTGAGGTGCTTTGGTTCCTTCATGGATGGTCCACGCACGTACCTCCTTTTCTCCTGCGGTAAAGTAAGTTTGTAACCCCAATAGGTTATAGGCAGATCTGATCAAGAGATTCAAACCCGGCTCTTCCAAGCCCACTGAGTCGAGAAATTCCTGCTTCTCTTCTATTTCTTCAAATTCATTCAATTGCTCCTCAAAAGCAGCTGAAATAACAATGACCCCAGCATCTTCATCCTTGACGGCTTCACGAACCTTTTGTACGTAAGGATTATCTGCTCCATCAGGAAGACTATCCTCATCGATATTGCAGACGTACATCACTTTTTTCTCCGTCAATAGCCCAAGTTCCCTCATGACCTCCTTTTCCTCCATGGGAAGTTCGAGTGTCCTAAGATTTTTTCCCTCCTCTACGTGAGCAATGTATTTTTCTACAATCGCTACCTCTTTCATCGCCTCCTTGTTTCCGCCCTTGGTCATCTTCTTGGAGCGATCCAGTTTTTTCTCTAGCGTTTCAAGGTCCTTCAACTGAAGTTCTGTATCGATAATGTCCTTATCTCTTAGAGGATCCACGCTGTTTTCAACGTGAATGATATTGTCATTATCAAAGCATCTTAATACATGTAGGATGGCTTCACACTCTCTGATATTCCCTAGGAATTTATTTCCAAGCCCCTCTCCTTTGCTTGCTCCCTTCACTAAGCCTGCAATGTCAACGATCTGAACAACCGCAGGAACAATAGATTTTGGGTTGATCAATTCTGTAATCTTATCCATCCTGGGATCAGGAACGGAAACCATAGCGGTATTCGGATCGATGGTACAGAAAGGATAATTGGCAGACTCTGCCTTTGCATTGGATAGCGAATTAAACAAGGTGGATTTCCCAACATTCGGAAGGCCAACAATGCCACACTTAAAGCCCATAATTCTAACTCTTCAATTTATGATTCTGCAAACTTAGCCTGATTAACATCGCTTTGCAAGTGAAGCATTGTACTTCAAAAAATTTGATTTGCCGATCAACTAACACCGTTAGTTTTTATCTTATTAATAAATAATCGCAAAATTTAGAATATAGATCTCAGCCATGTTTCCATCTCCTCATCAACTTCGGTTACAAATTCCTGTCCTCGAGGGACAGATTGAAGGAGATATTGATCCCTTCCCACAAGTTTTTCTCCCTTAAATTTTCGATGATAACTAAGCTTACAATTTCCTCTTTTATCAAAAAAACAGGCGGGTAGAATCCATTTGCTCCTTTTTCCCTCAATTCCCGTCAGGCATAGTGTTTCTTTGAATGTAAAAGTCCCCCAAGCAGGAAGTTCCTTGTTGATGCTCAGGCGATCAGCTGCTACAAATATTTGGTTCCCTCCCCTTTTGAATGAATCCTTTGCTTTTACATGAGGATGATGAGATAAAAATGTTGGAGCTGCCTGTACACTCAGGTCAATGATTTCACCTATCTCTAGGTATCCAAAAATAATATGAAGGTTGGGGGCACCTTTGACAAATACCCATTGGTCATTCTCAAGCCTTGCTTCCTTGAACCAACCAAAAAAAAGGAAGATGTCCCCTACTCCAACCCCTTCTGATTGAAGATGAGTCAAAGAAGATCCATGCTGGCCAAAAGCTGCTTTCCAGTTGTCTCTAGCAGGTATTTGCTCATTCATCAAATCGGGATCAAGATGACAGTCTCCCAATTCTTTAGACGTTAGTCCCTTCATCCATTTGGAATAGCTTTTTCCTTTCCACATCAAATTTGAATAGGAAATTCCAGTTTTTGCTTGTGGAATGGGCAAAGACAACAATTCATCCCCAATCAGGGGAGAAGCACAACCTCCAGAACTGCTATCGAAGCCTTTCCTGCTCAAAATCAAACGAGACATATCGATCAAATACTTAAAAAGTCACTTTTTCTCATGACTGTCCTTATTTTTCTTCCGTATTTTTAGGTATATCAGCCAGTTGGGAAATTTATGATAAAGAATCCACTTATGAGAAGACTATTTTTCGTCCTTTTGGTAATGAGTATCTCTTCCACTTGCCTTTGGGCACAAAAACCCATGGCAGAAGTAGAGCTAGAATTATACGAACTCGCAAATGAAATACTCAACCATAAGGACCTAAATCACAAAAAGACTCAGAATAAGAGGTTTACCAAAGTTTTACTCGAAGCACTGCAGCGTGAAGACAGCTACAGATACAAGTTTGATTCCCTTAAAACCATATCCATACTCGAAGCTGAGGATAAGACTTTTAGAATTTTTACCTGGCAAATAGAAAACAGGAAGGATCCCAACTCCTATTATGGAGAAACAAGACACTATTATTTTGGGCTGGTGCAGCGAAAGTATACCCATGCAGACAATCAAACTGAAATGATTGTTATCCCTCTGATCGAAATGCAGGAAATCCCCAGAGGGGTCGAGAATATAGTACTAGATAATAACAGCTGGCTTGGAGGTCTATATTATCCCCCTAAATATGGGAAAGGTATTCAAAAACAAACCTTGAAGTATTTTGATCCAAAAGGCTTAAAGGCAGGTCAAAAGGTAAAAAAGAGGAAGCAAGAATACTACGTCCTTATGGGATGGAATGGGATGGACCATACTTCTAATATCAAGTTCATCGATGTGATGTCATTTGACCCAAATGATCCTCACAAGGTAATTTTTGGAGCCAATGTATTTTACTTCGACAGATTGGTTCCCAAGTTCAGAGCCTTATTCAAGTACTCTGAGTATTCTCCTTTTACTTTAAACTATAGTTACATCAAGAGTAAAGGGTTTTTGAACTTTGGTAAGAAACTAGCCATTGTGTACGATCACATGGGGACACCAAAGATTCAACAAAAAGAGCTAAAAGACATTTATGATATGGGGCCTGACGGTTCATATGATGCCCTTGTATTAAACTATGGCGTCTATGATTGGAAGAAAAATGTGGAGGTACTTAGTGTCTTGTCAACCAGAGACAAAGAGTTATATGCGGCCAACCAGGAAAAAATTGTACGAGCTAGGTTGGCTCAACTCAAAACGATTGCCAAATCCATTGACAATGACGAAATGGTAAGGGAAATCGAAGAAATAGAGGCTCGTAAGAATATGGATAAATATGCCATAAAGTACCTTAAACGAAAGGAAAAGATTATTGTAAAAAGACAGAATGATATACAGGAAAGAGAGAAAAAACGACTAAAAGAAGCCGGAATCGAGTTCGAGAAAAGCTGAGGTAGAACCTGATAATATGAAATTTAGATATATTATTATGGCCGACCTATTGTTAGGTTTTAGCAAAATCTTTACCTTTAGCATATATAAGTTATAACTCACGAATAAATTTTGAAGTTATGCAAGGGAGAGATGAAGTGTACTCGGAGAAGATCAGAGCAGGAAAGCGCACGTACTTCTTTGATGTGAGATCCACACGTTCTAACGATTATTACATTACCATTACGGAAAGTAAGCGCCGTTTTAACGGCAAAGGGTACGACAAACACAAAATTTTCCTTTACAAAGAAGATTTCAACAAGTTCCTCCTTTCCTTAAACAAAACTGTAGATCATGTCAAGACTGAACTCATGCCTGACTATGACTACGATGAGTTTGACCGCCAGCAGGAAGATTTTGATGGTGAGTACATGTCCGACTATGATGACCAGTCTATCGGTGAAAGAAAGCCCCTCGCAGATACCTCTGTCGAAGTTGAGGTAGAAGTTGGGGAAACGCTCTCCACATCTTGGGAAGACTAAGACACTGATACAGAATAAAATAAGGTCCTCTTCATTTCGATGAAGGGGATTTTTTTTGTCCAAAAGGAATATTTTGGGAAATACGGCTGTCTAAAGAACGAATACAATATGAATTCTACTTTTAATTACATAGAAAAATGAATGTCAAATTAACAACCATTTCCATTGTGCTTTTTGCACTTGGGTCATTGCTGATCGCTCAGCCAGGAGGAATGGGAAGAAGGGGAGCAAAAATGAATCCCGAAGCAAAAAAAGAAATCAAGTCCTACATGGACAAGGAAGTTCTGCCCGTAGTCATGCCAGAACGAAACAAGCTAGATTCCTACCTGACTGCTGCTGAGCAGGACAAATTGACCAATATCAGAAAGGATATGAAATCCATCAGGGAGCAGTTCGGATCTTTCCGCAAGACGATGATGGAAGCCAGAAGAAGTGGAGAAATGCCTTCTGAAGAACAAATTAATCAAATGAGAGCCCTGGGTAAACAGCAAAGACTACTCATGAATGACGCCTGGGCCATTGCAGATGAATACGAAATTGAAATCTACGAAATTCTTGATGGGCTCAAGCCGCAATCAGAAGGCTGGAACAAAGATATCAAAGCCATCATCGAGAAATATAAGCCTGAAGGAGCAGAAAATGGCGAGCGTCCCACAAGGCAGCGTCCCGAAGGTGCCGAAGGAAGACAAGGCAAAGGCCAGAAAGGACGTCAAGGTGGAAGAGCGGGAATGGGCCCAAGAGGAGGAGGACAACCTCTACAAAGACTGTTAACTAGTCCTGTTGCATTCCTTCTCTGGGATGGAGAAGCTGATATTGCTTCAACTGGTGGCCAAGGAGGGTTTTCTGCCTTCCCAAATCCTGCCAAAGACAAGCAAACAGTAAGCTACAAAGTAAAAACAGCAGGAGAGGTTATTATTGAACTCATGGATGCAAATGGCACCGTAGTCAGAAGTCTTGGAAATGCGCAAAAGGAAGTGGGAGAATACGAATTGGATGTTGATACCAAAGGATTAACACCTGGTTTTTACATCTACCGCATTACCACTCCAGATGGGATCAAAACTAAAAAGATAAAAATAGAATAGTTGTAAGTTGTTTAGGATTTACCAACGCAGGCCCCAACAAGGTCTGCGTTTTTATTTTTTAGGTAAGCACAGAAAGTCCATCACATAGTTCATGTCAACATGATTTTCGAATAATTCAATGGCCTTTTTAACTTTCCAAGGTGTGCGTGTATTGATCTTCACCTCAATCTGAGAGATTTTAATGACTGATTCATAGGTGTCAATTTTCGATCGCAAGACTGGAATTCTGTGTTTCATAAAATATTCAATGGTCTCAGGAGGTAATTCGCCAGAACCAGTGTACATTACCCCAGACAGTGGAGATGTATCACTATCCATGATTTTGGCTAGCTTCCCAAGCTTCTTCATGGCCTCCCCTAACCTATTAATAGATACTACAAGGAGCTGGTTATTAAAATCTTCTTTGACCTCCTTCAGGTCTATCAATGAACCAGCAATGATCCCTTTTACCTTGTTGTCAAGCATATCCTCATTGAACTCCACTTGGGCCTTGACAGCTTTTACGACTGTATGCATAACCGGGAGTCCTAGCTCTTCCTCATAAGGCAGGATGCCCAGAAGATTGATCCCTCTGTCTTTTAAAACTCCCCCAACATACTTTCTGATCTTCTCAATTTTATTAGGAAGGCATTTGTTAACGATGACTCCTACAATTGGGATGGACTTTTGGTCAAATACAGACAGACACAAATCAAGTCTATCAATGCAGTTTCCGACCCCTGCTTCCACCACCATGATTAAACCAGCATTCAGCATTTGAGCCACCCTAGCATTTGAGAGGTTCACAACCGAACCTACACCTGGATGGCCGGTTCCTTCATAGACGACCACTTCATGTTTTTGCTCCAGGATTTTGGAGGACTTCAGGATTTTATTGCCAAAATTAAATTGAGAAGGATTATCTAAGAAGGCTGTTGTCGCGCCAGGTCCTAGAATGACTGGAGAATGAAGTTCAGGGACCAAATCAAATTTCATGGAAGAGGCGAAAAGCATAGCATCTTTATCCGCTCTGCTAGGGCCTACCTCTATAAACTGTTGGCCCACTGGCTTTGAATAGCCAACATTAACGCCAAGATTTTTCAGAGCATGGATGAGTCCAAGGGTAGATGTAGTTTTACCTACATGCTGGCTAGTAGCTGCTACATATATCTTTTTACAGTCCACTCCGCTTCCGTTCAGTGCCATTTTTTCCAAATTAGATTTGATCAAGATGCTACAAAATAGTCATTAAAGTATCCATAAAAAAAATCCCATGGCCGATTACAGCCACGGGATTGAGTATATTATATTCTTAGCTTTACCCAGCTGTTAGCTTATTTTCATGCCCTCCATCAAAGAATTTTCTCATTCTTAGTAGCCACAATCCCATTCCTACAATCACAATCAAGAAAATTGGAATGGTAAGGAAAGGATTCGGAAGAGACAGAAGGATGAAACTCCCTGCCACAGCAAGAATGGCGTAGCGAATAAGTTCATTTCTAAAGGCGGTTGCCCTCAGGTCCATCGTAAGTCCCAAAGACCATGTGCTGAAGGCCACAATGATGACCAAAGGTAGCACGGATGGATCAGAAAGGACCTGTATAAATGAGGGTTCCCCCATTCCTTTCTTAATCAACAAAAGAGACACGAACGCACCAAGTGTCAAGGCGATGTTTACCAGAACATATACCTTTAATTCATTGGGAATGAATTGGCGGTACTTCTTCCGGTTTCCATCTTGATCTAACTTGTATTCGATTTTGGAGTCGCTTACTCCTTCTGGATTCCAAGCTGGGGGCATCAAGAAGACCAATACTTTGTCTTTGAAGGATCTTGCTTCTCCCGCTCTTCTAAATAAGTCTTTCCAATAGAACAAATAAGCATTTAGTGCATTTGAACTTTCGAAACCTGTGGTAATACCATAGTCTGGTTCTTCTTCCTCCACTCTATAAGTTCCAAATAATTTATCCCAGATGATAAATACATGGCCATAGTTTGTATCGATGTATTTTTCATTTCTGGCGTGGTGGACTCGATGGTGAGAAGGGGTAACGAAAAATGCTTCATACCACCCTAGTTTGCCAACCAATCTTGTATGTGTGACAAACTGGAATAGTCCGATAAATACGATAACAGATGTAGTGGTAGCTGGATCAAATCCGATAATTGGCATCCAAATCCAGAAAAATGATCTGTTGATTACAGCAAAAGCAGACACCCTGAAAACAGTCGTTAAGTTGAGCTCCTCTGATTGGTGATGAACAATATGAGCAGCCCACATGAAATTGATTTCATGGCTTAGTCTGTGGTGCCAATAGGCCAGAAAGTCTCCAATAAACAGTCCTACCACCCAGGTGGCTGGATGTACAGGAACATGCCAAAGGCTAGCATTTTCATACAGCCAATGGAATATGAAATACATCATAATGACCCAGAAAAAGTCAAAGAGTCTTTCTAAAATTCCACAACAAATGTTTACCAATGAATCTGCAAGGCTGTAGGTATCAACACCCTTACGCTTGGAGATCATATACTCCAAAAATACAAGCAGCAGCAGTACCGGAATAATAAACGCTGCATATTGCAATCCTCCCATAGTCGGTCTTTAGTTTAAGTTATTTAGGTTGTATGGCTTGTATGTAGATGCAAAGAAAGAATATGAATCGAAAAAATCCTATTTGTTTTCGTAATTATTGAAATTTCAGAACTCTATCTCCTTCTTGTCCTAAAGAGTCTTGAAGAATCTTCCTAACTCCTGTGAACATGATAAAGATGGAAATTGCTGTCATGAGGTGGCTTATGTCATGGTAATTAAACCACTTATTTAGGGTAATTTGATTGTTGTATACCAGGGCCGTCAAAACGCCAAAAAGTACTCCCCCAACGATGAAAAGCCTTCCTTCAATCTTGTCCATTCGATACAAAATCCCCTGCCCAATCAATACAATTCCACCAATTCCAATGGCTGTATTGGCTTTCACAAACTCAAATGATCCTGGATTAGGATAAGAAATCAAGTAGAAGAAAATTAGCAGCTTGATAACTTGCCCAATAAGCAAAACCTGAATCCAGGAATTTGACAATTTGTTTCTAAACCCAAGAATGGTCCCTCTCTCTAGGCAGAAAACTGCTAAGGCAGAACCAGTCCAACCAATGGTTTTATAATTCCAATTATAGCCAGTGGCATAGAAAAAGGCATGTCCTAATAGGCCAGCCAAGCATAGCCCTATCCCCAAGAACAGAAAATACCTTCTCAACCATCTTTGGTCTTCTTTCAAGGCTTTCATTTGGATTAATATGGTAAAGCATACCAATCCCGTTCCTCCCGCGATCAGATCTGTAAAGCCAGTAACAGGTTCTTCTACGAGGAGAGAACCTAGATAAATCCGAGTCATCTCATGCATAGGCGTGATGTAAGGACCAAAATTACAACAAATCTCTATTTTGGCTTAATGATTTTTTCCCTTTCTATGATATGATATACATGCTTGCAAAGCTTCAATCAAATAGGTAAGCTCCTCGGCCGTATTGTAGTAATGAACTGAAGCACGAACCAAACTGTTCAAACCTCTCTTATCCATATCAATTCGAGTAGATCCTGCTTGAGAGACAGATACATGAACTCTCCTGCTGATCAGATATTCCTTGATCTCGATGGAAGGGATATAGTCTACTGAGAAGGTAACTATGGCAGATTTTATTTTACCTTGATCTGTAACCCTTACACCTGGGACAAGGGAGAGCCTGGTTCTAAGTTCTGCTGCTAATAGTACATTTCTCAACCAAATCCTTTCGATCCCGATACGCTGAATATATTCTGCTGCCATTCCCAGCCCAATTAATCCTCCTCTATTGCTTTCAAAATTTTCAAAGCGACGAGCACTTCCCCTTGGAATGTACTTCCCTGCTTCTACCCATTCAGCACTGGTCAGATCGGGAAAGACCATACCCAACCTAGTGATCCAATCTTTGTTGACGTACAAAAAACCTGTTCCTCTTGGTGCACGCATGTATTTACGGCCTGTGGCAGATAAAAAGGTGCACTTAATTTTGTTGACATTAATGGGGTATTGCCCTACTGATTGGCAAGCATCAAGGAGGTATGGAATGCTGTGCTTGTAGGCTATTTCTCCTACTTCTTCAGCTGGATTAACCAATCCTCCGTTTGTAGGCATATGGGTAATGGCAATAAGCTTGACCCTTTGATCAATCATAGCTTCCAAGTCGGGCAATGAAAGTGTTCCCGTTTCATCTGATGGAATGACTCGTATGTCTACCCCAAGTTCTTCTGAGGCTTGTAGAAAGCCTATAAAGTTACTTCCATACTCAGATTCACAAGTAAGCACTACATCACCGGCTTTGAGCTTTAGGGAGTGGAAGGCCTTATACCAAGCAATGGTAGCACTTTCAACCAAAGCGATTTCCGAAGGTTCAGCATGAATCAAGTTGGAGATTTGAGTGTACACATGATTCAGAGCCTCTTGCCATTTTACCTGTGTTTCGTAGCCGCCTAGTAATAACTCATCCTTCAAATAAGATTCCATGCCCTTGTATACCGGAAGAGGGATCAAGGAGGCTCCTGCATTGTTAAAGTGTATGCAATTGTCAGTTCCTGGCGTTTCGGATCTGAACACATTGATTTCTTCTAAGGTAATCTGCTGGATCAAGGATTTGCTATTTATATTTGATACGTGCCCAATTTAATATCTTTCAAATTAAGGCTGCGGCTTGTTTACCTACAGCTGTTCCTATGGCGACTCCCATTCCTCCTAATCTAAGGGCAAGGACTAGATCATCTGACTTTTTTTCGAGAATGGGATTCTTCCCCTTCCCTACCCCAAGGATACCCGACCACCTAGATTCAACTTCAAAAGTCGTTTGACCCAGAATATTTTTTTTGAGCCAACTTTGAAGATGGTCTTGTAAATGATCGTGTAGCGCATACTCTGCCGTACTTTCTTCTTCCTTGTATAAATGTCTAAACCCACCAATCAATACCCTATTTCCTACATTTCGGAAATATCCGTATCCCTTATTGTAATGAAAAGTGCCCTTCCATTTGAGGCTAGGAATGGGTTTGGTGATCAAGACCTGATTTCTTGCTGGTTGAAGATCAATATGTTTCAAGAACTGCTGAGAGAATCCATTGGTAGCCAGTATGAGTTTTGAAACTTTCCATTCCCCATACTTACTGTTGATCTGAACTCCTTCTGCTAACTGAACAATTTCCTCCACTTCTACCCCACCCCAAAATTCTATTCCCATTTCAATAGCCTTGGCCCAATAGGCCCGCATCATCTTCCCAGTATGAATCTGACCTTCCAATCTGTTATAGATCATCTTAGAGACCCTTGCAAAGTCCTTAGATGAACCAGCTGAATCCTGAAGTTGAAATACCTCAGGCTCCCCTAGTCTTTTTTCTATTTCATGATTAAAGGTAGGAAGCGCCTCTTGGCACTTCCCATAACGCTCTTTGTCTTCTGGGAGGAATACCTCAAAGCCCCCATAGGCTTCATAAGATAGACTTTGATCGCCAATCAGTTCCCTTAGCCTTAACAGGCCTTCCCAGCGCATGGTCAAGGTATCCATGACCTTGTGCATTGGTTGGGTAGAGAGGTCATCTAACAATTCACTTATAGAACCTATACAAGCGAACCCAGCGTTGCGGTTGCTAGCTCCATCAGGAAAGGGCGCTCTTTCAAGAATCACTATCCGGGCAGTCGGAAAACGTTCCCTCGCATGGATGGCGGAACTGAGTCCTACAATTCCACCTCCTATAATGGCTATGTCAATTCCATTCAACCAACTTTCTTGCTCCCAAAAGCTCGGAGAAGCCCCCATAACACCGTTAGAATTTATCCTACTTAAAATATTTCTTCTTAATATCCTGCTGCCTGCCCATCTTTTCTTGATTCAGAAGCCCCATAAAACACTTTTTGAATGGGGTCCCACATGATAGCTTGATACCCTCCATATCCTCCATTTGAAATTCCCATTTTATGGCCGCGAATCATCAGTTCTCTGATGACATCCCTATCAATGCCGGATTCGAGGTTGAGGACACCTCCATTCGTCATATCTTCTCCTGTAGGTTGAGAGGAACCAGTGTGGCGAATCCTTGGGGCATCGCCAGCCTCTTGCAGATTCATCCCAAAATCGATCATATTGATCACGATTTGAGCATGTCCTTGGGGCTGCATAGCTCCGCCCATTACCCCAAAACTCATAAAGGGTTCCCCATCCTTGGTAACAAAAGCAGGAATGATGGTATGAAATGGACGTTTGCCTGGCTCATAGGAATTGTAGTGTCCCTCTTCTAGGGTAAATAATTCTCCCCTATCCTGTAGCATGAAACCCAGGTCTCCAGGAATGACCCCTGAGCCCATTCCTCTGTAATTTGACTGAATCAAGGAAATCATATTTCCCTCCTTATCGGCGACAGTCATGTAGATTGTTTCACCGGTTTCTAATTTTCCAGCAGGATAATCCCTTCCAGCTCTTTCCATGTTGATTAATTCTCTTCTTTCCTTGGCATATTCCTTAGAAATCAGCCAATCAACTGGAATATCATTAAAAGCTGGGTCTGCGTAGTATTTAGCTCTATCCTCAAAGGCCAGTTTCTTCGCCTCGGTAAAGACATGGATATAATCAGTACTTCCAAACCCCATTGACTTCAAGTCATAATCTTCCAGAATATTTAACATCTGAAGCGCTGCAATCCCCTGTCCGTTTGGTGGAAGTTCCCACACGTCATACCCACGGTAGTTGGTAGAAACGGGCTTTACCCATTCTGACTGATGCGCCTTTAGGTCCTCGATGGATAAAAACCCACCAATCTCCTTCATATGAGCATCAATCTTCTGTGCGATTTCACCCTTGTAAAAGGCTTTTCTTCCTTTCTTGGCTAGTAGTTCGTAGGTGTAAGCTAGTTTGGGATTCTTAAATACCTCTCCCTTTTTAGGGGCCTCACCCGTAGGCATATAAGTGGAGGCAAAATACTTCCTGTTCTTAAAGCCTCTAGCAGTTCGTTGAATGTAATAGGATATAAGTTCAGAAACGGGAAAACCATCACGTGCATAGTTGATCGCAGGTGCGAGAATCACTTCCATGGGTAATTTTCCGTATTTCTCATGCAGTGTGAACCATCCATCCACAGCTCCAGGAACACTTACGGGTAAGGGTCCATAAGCGGGTATTTTTTTATATCCATTCTCAATGAAATATTCTCTTGTTAAGGACTTTGGAGATCGTCCACTACCATTGAGTCCAACCAATTCCTTATTCTCAGCATCCCAAACAATGGCAAAGATATCTCCTCCAATGCCACAGCCTGTAGGCTCCATTAAGCCCAGCGTCGCGTTGGCAGCAATAGCGGCATCTATAGCAGTTCCACCTTTTTTAAGAATATCCAAGGCTACCTGTGTGGCAAGAGGTTGGGAGGTAGCAGCCATTCCATTTTGGGCGATGACCTCAGATCTGGTAGCATGATTCATGCCCGAGATTCGATCCTGAGCGCATAAAGTCCCCAATAGCAATAAGGAAACAAGAAAAATATTAGTCAGCTTCATTGTGTTAGGCGTTATAATTCAAGGTAAAATACAAAATGGGGAGCATTTTCAATCATGCTCCCCATTTCTAATCTGAATGGCCATTAAACCATATAGGATAATACCTAAAGTCGTTCAATTTTGTTTGAGCCATCAAGCTTTATTAAATACCATCCTTTGTCCTTTTGGCAGTAACATCCTTGGGCAGTCATGATGATTTGGCCATAATCAGCATTGGCAATATTCTCCCCCGAAAGCAGGTTCTTGATCCCATATTTACCCCCTTTCTTAAAGATAATCATGTTGTCGTTTTCATTCACAATTCCTTCATACTCTGCTTTTAAGACCTCATTCCCCACCTTGTCAATGATTCCATATTTTCCATTCTGTCTAACAACCAAGTAGCTAAACTTAGGATTGCTGTTATAATAACTGGTTTTCAAAGGCTGAGAAAGGATACTAATTTCTTCAAACTTACTATCAGATAGTTGGGTTCCATTTTTATTGATAAGAACCCAATCCTTATCCTCCTTTCCTAACAGAAGCCCATTAGCAACAGATTTAATGGAGTCATACTTGAGGTCCGTTTTCATTTGGCCATAAAAGTCCATTAGACCAAACTTCTTGCCCTGCTCTACAATAAACACATCATTAGACTGTGTAATTTCATCATAGTCGCAAGTTGCAATTTCGAAGGGAAGACCGTTGTTGATTTGAACAATACCACACTTCTGATTTTTTGTAGAAATGGCCATGTTTCCATATCCCTTTCGTAGAAATTTGTCGTAAACAAAAGGAAGGGTAATATTCCCATCGATTGACAAACACCCATATTTCCCGTCTTTGTTGATGGCCAAGTGAGAGCCATCATTAAAGGATGCTGTTTCTATCTTCTGGTAAGTTAAGGGCACCACGATAGACTCATTTTCATCGATGATTCCCATTTTTCCTTCAGATTTCACGATAAAATACCTTCTACCTCTTCTGGTAGGGTAAACGACTTTGTACCACTTCTTAAAACGTGGCTTATCATTGATATCAATGATATTAAAGTGATTGGAGGTATTTTCCACCTTAAACGCACTGTCATCCTTCAATTTTGAAATGGAACGGTACTGAGGCTCTACCACAACCTTTTTGCTAATCAAATTGTAGATTCCATATAAATTGGAATTGTTGCTTACGAATACATAATTGTCCAATCCATTGATCTTGGTAATTGACTTCCATTGGAAATCCACCAGAACATTGTTATTCCCATCAACCAAACCGGCGTATTGACCTTTCTTTACTTTGTAGACTGAATTTCCAAAGTGTTCTAAGGTTCTATAGATCATAGGAATATCCCAGCTTCTACTTTGCAGGTTGAATAGACCATAAAAGGACCCCAGACTCAAGGCCTTTTTGTACATGGTACTTTGGTAAGTATTCCTTTTGAAAATGTTGGGGATAATGATCTCGTCGCCTTTCATGATCCCATAGCCTTTGTTATAACCTGCGTACTTTTTGGTGAACCAGAAGTAATCACCAGTGATTACAGTTTTGTTATAATTCCCATTATTCTTGGGCTTGCTTATGACCTCCGCTGAGGAACCGTCTCCAAATTCATCCTCAAAAGGAGCATCCTGGACGGAATCGAATTCTTGCGCATACAAGCCAGAAAAAACAAAGAATAGGGCGGCAATTAAGGGGAGAAGTTTTGTTTTCATTTTTGTGTTTTGATTTGATTTGCTAAAAAATAAGACAAAGTGAAGTATTTTTTCAAGCTTAATCCAATTTTTCAGGATGTTTACATTCATGTTTAGCGGATTCATAGGATTTATCTTTTGTTACGTGCTCATAAGACGAAGCCGAATAGAATCCATCAACATGACATACAAAAACTCCTGCCAAGATGACGCCATGGCAGGAGATTTTTCATATTTACATTCGCTTAGTCCTTGTAATCAAATGATTTATCAGGATAATCAGGTGCTAGGGGCAAAGGTCGAGGCTCTTCTTTGATGAGTTTTTCCAACAAATCGATGGCAGCTTCTAATTGAGCGTCTTTGCCATTGAAAGTTTCATGGGGAAGATTGTCAACTTCGATATCTGGCTCAAAACCATGTCCTTCGATCAGCCATTCTCCTTCAGGTCCATACACCCCAAACATGGGTGCACGAGCTAACCCTCCATCAGAAAGGCGATTCACACTACTCAACCAAATCTCTCCTCCCCAAGTACGTTTTCCTATAGCTGTCCCAAGCTTCAGTCGCTTGAAGCCATCTGCGAAGGCCTCTCCGTCCGAGGCTGTATTTTCATCTACCAGAATCACGATATGGCCTCTAAAGGCGTATTGCATATTGACGCTTGGATTACCTGTACGAGATTTCCAGTACATCCAATCTTTTCTCAGGAGTTTTTCAAGTATAAAGCTTTCAATGTTTCCACCGCGGTTATGGCGAACATCGATGATCAATCCTTGGCGATTGAAAATGGGATAGAATTCACGGTACCATTGGTTCAGGTCTCTGCTCCCCATCGCTTGTAGGTGAACATAGCCGATTGTAGAAGCAGACTTCTCCTCCACTTCAAGCCTTCTTGAATATTCCCAATCACGATAACGAAGGGCATAATCATTTCCGATAGGTTGAACAATGTAATCCTTGGCCTGCTTATCATGCTTTACGGTAATTAGTACTTGCTGACCTGCTAGCCCACGAATCAATTCACCTACTTCTGTCGCTTGCAAAGTGGGAGTTCCATTAACATGGGTAATGACGTCTCCTTCTTGGATATCTTGGTAAGGATCATCTAATGGAGATCTTTCGTCTGGGTAGTCTGGATCGGCCATGTATATATGCTCAATGACAAATCCTCCTTTTTTATCATCTCTCATCAAACGTGCTCCTAAGGAGGCAACACCAACGTTTTGCTTATCACTTCTGCGATCTCCTCCACGAACACTCGTATGCAAAGCAGATAATTCCCCAACAAAACGACCGATTAAATCTGACAATTCCTCTCTGGTAGTTACTCTAGCTACAAGCGGTTCATAATCTGCTCTCATGGCATCCCAGTCTACCCCATGCATATTTGGATCATAGAAATAATCCCTTTCCATTCGCCATGCATCTATAAATAATTGTTTCCAATCTTCCCTGGGATCAATGGAGAATTTCAAATTACTCATGTTCACTCTCCCTTTGGATAGGTTCCCCGCTTTTGAGGTTGCAGCAGGGATGACAAACACTCCCTTTCCTTTTCGAACCAGCATTTGTTTCCCATCTCCACTCAGTGAGTAACCGTTTACATCAGGTACAATTATTTCTGCTTTAGGTTTTTCGGAGGATATTTTGACAGCAGCTAGGTTTCTCTTAGCTCCTACCCCAGTTTCAGCACTGATCATATACAAGGCTTTGCCATTCATGCTCAACTGGCTGTAATTTCCTGGCTTGATCGGAACTTCAGCAATTCTCCTTTGAATGGCCTCTTTGTCAATTGATACTTTCAGCTCGGCCTTCTCCTTTTTTTCCTCTTTTGGCTCCGAGAAAAGTTCATCTATTGGGCGAAAGGGGGACCTGCTTCCAGCTTGAAGGGGAACATGATATAGTTTTTCACTCGCATCAAAATAGGGCTCTGGCTGCCTTGTTCCCCAGGGGCTACCTACCAACGTATTAAAGTTTCTATCAGAAAGAAAATAGATAAACTTGCCATCTGGAGACCAAGTAGGAAAAGTAGAGTTTGCACGATCTGTAGTAAGGGGAAAACTCGTATTTGTCTCAGCATCGTGGATGTGAATCTGAGCCATGGTATTTTCGGCATTTTGCACAAATGCTAGCCATTTGCTATCTGGCGACCAGGCATAAGAACGAATTCCCTCTTCATTGGTAGAGATTAATTCACTCTTGCCGCTTTCTATGGTTAATATCCAAAGGTGATTGTCTACATCTTCATAAGCGATTCTATTACCATCAGGTGAGGGGATTCCATATGTCCTCAATACCTTTCCATCGGAAGTCAAGGCTGTTTCCTCCCCTATTCCATTGGCTGGTAGTTTAACCCATTCAAACTCTCCACTCTCATCAGACAGGGCCAAAATAGATTTTCCATCAGGAGTAAATCTTGCCTCCCTATATCTCACATTAGACTTTTCAGCAAAGGAAACCATCCTTCCATTTTTTAGGGGAAGAACAAAGATTTTGCCCCTTACGGTCATGACTACTCTTTGCCCATCATGGTCTGTGTAACCAGAACTTACATAGGGCATGGGATCGTTTACCCATTTTTCTCGCAGTTGATCCAGGTCACTCGAAATGCGAATTGGTACTTTTGTGTAAGCGCCAGAAGCAATATTTAATAGCCAAATATCTGCACCTGATTGATAAACAACTTTACCCCCTTGGAGATTGGCATATCGAACATCAAAACGCTTATGTTGGGTATGTTGCTTTACATCTTCGCCGCTTTCATCCATTGACCAGATATTCATTACCCCATCCCGATCAGAAATGAAATAAACCCTTCCCTGGTAGGCCATGGGATGATGGCTTTCACCCGTATAATCCTTGGTTAATTTGACAGCCTCTTTAGCTCCTTTTTTGTAGGACCAAATTTGTCTGGCCGTTCCCCCTTTATATCGCTTGGTAACATTTCTATGATCTGAAGGCCTCACGAAGAATACCGTTTTTCCATTGCTTGTATAACTTCCTTCACTGGCCTGATGAAGTGGTATCCTTTCCTTTTTCTTGGAAGTTATATCAACCGTTACCAACTGACGGTCAGGAAGGGTAGAATATGCATAGGTATCATAAAGTAACTTTCCATCGGGCGTCCATCCATTTACTGTGGTAGTTGGCCCTTCATACGTCCATCTTATCGGTAATCCTCCTTGAACTGGAATGGAATAAGCTTCTTGTGGTCCCTCATATGAAGCTGAAAAGCCAATAGTCTTTCCATCAGGTGAAAAGTGTGGGAAGAGCTCTTGTTCTGGATGGCTAGTTAATCTAGCAGCTATTCCTCCATCAGTAGATACTGTCCAGAGGTCTCCTTCTGCGACAAAAACAATGGTGTTTTCGTAAATATCAGGATGTCGATAATATCCTTCAAAACCTTGAGAAAAGGTCATCTGAAACATAGATAGGAAAAGTCCTAGCATCCCCCAAGTAAGAAGGGAGCCGAAAGGCAAGATCATTTTCATACGTGTAGCTTTAGGCATATAGTAATTGAAGTAAGTTAGCCTTTTTAGCTACACTACGCACTCCTAGATGGTAGCTCTTTAAGCCAGGATATACGAATAGCAAGAAAACCCAAGGCATAGATGCCCATTCAAGTATTTCCTAACTTAGCATACCTTATGGTGAGTATTTCTAAAAGGAAATCGTAGCTTTCAATCCACTCAATATTTAAATTTGAACGTTGTCTATCTATTGTTTATACCGGAGATGTCAACAGAAATAACCCATCACGACATGAGTAGAATTACTTGCATCGGGCTTATCTTAATTTCTATCCTAATGGGCTGTGATAGCACATTAACAGATACTGAGCTAGAAGCACTAAATCAGGATGAAATAGAGGCGTATGTCGCGGCCAATGGACTGCAAGGAGATTATACTTCAAATGGAGTTTTTGTAGCGATTCTTGATACGGGAGAGTTTGAATTACAGATAGATACCTTACTTCAATTAGACTCCGTTTTTGTCGATACCTTTTACCTCGATACCACCATCGTAGACAGCATCACCAGAATAGATACCATTCTGGTTGATACACAATTGGTGGAGGTCAAAGTTCCAGACTCCTCATTGGTAAGAAACTTTCCTGCCACATCAGATACTGTTTTTCTCTCCTTTGATATGTTCAATCTTTCTGATCAATTGATTGCTAGCACGAATGGAGAAATATTCATGGTCAATGATACCACCTACCCTACTGTCAATGACTTGATGGATGGAATGGTTGAAGGGGTCAGGATGATCGCTAAAAACGGTAGAGCAATCATTCTAGTACCCTCTCAAGAAGCTTATGGAAGAGGGGGAAATGGAGATGTAGGAGAAAATGAAAACATACGTGTGGATGTCCTCCTACAGGAAATTATCGACTAAACACCCTCATAACACCGTTAGATAATATACACATGAATAAATCATTTCCTTATAAATGGGGCATAATTGCCACTGGAAAGATCGCGGCTAAGTTTGCCGAAGGGATGAACAGCACGGGTCATTCATACTTAAATGCCGTAGCCTCAAGGTCCGTAGAGAAGGCTGAATCCTTTGCAAAGGAGTTTAACATTCCAACAGCTTATGGCTCCTATGAGGAAATTTGTAAGGATCCCGAAATTGACATTGTTTACATAGGCACCCCCCATACCTC
The DNA here is from genome assembly GCA_039817415.1 of Bacteroidota bacterium. Classification (GTDB taxonomy): domain Bacteria; phylum Bacteroidota; class Bacteroidia; order J057; family J057; genus JALEFZ01. The sequence goes on along the minus strand of JBCBVV010000013.1, from coordinate 73,724 downwards.
CCATTATGAGAATGCCATCATGGCTTTGAAGGCTGGTAAACATGTATTATGTGAGAAGCCCTTAGCAGTAAATGCCAAGCAAGCCAAAGAAATGATTGTGTTGGCCAGGGAGAAAAAACTATTTCTCATGGAAGCTTTGTGGATGAGATTTTTGCCTACTATGGTTCAACTGCGTCAATGGCTGAAGGAAGGGAAAATTGGCGATATCCGTATGCTTACTGCTGGTTTTCACTTTCATCCTCCACATATTGATTTAAAAGGGAGATTGTTCAACCCATCCTTAGCTGGTGGAACTCTTTTAGATATTGGGATTTATCCGATTTCATTAGCCTTTATGGTTTTTGGAGCGCCACCGGTGGAGGTACAAACAGTCGTCAACAAGGCAGTAACTGGGGTAGACTATCAAGCATCCTATCTATTCAAATACGAGGATGGGGCCATAGCCAATCTAAGTGGTAGTTTTGAATGTTCGGGCTTAAGTGAAGCGATTTTAGTTGGAACAAAGGGTCAAATTAGAATTCCGCTTTTCTGGAGAGGACAAAAGGCCATTTTTGATTACCCAGATCCTCCTCATAGGGAGGAACATCATATTCCATTCGAAAGCAGCGGGCTTCAATATCAAGCAATTCATATGATGAATTACCTAAGCCAAGGTAAGTTGGAAAGCCCTATTATGCCGCATAATATAAGTTTGCAAGTCCATGAAACGATGGATCACATTAGGGATCAATGGGGGCTTACATATCCAGGGGAATAGTTCTTTACTAGATCTCCTGAAAAACCTTTAGGACTTCATCAATTTGCTCGTCTTTGATGTCGAGGTGCGTAACCAATCTAATATATCCCTTCCCAAAGGTAGATACACCTATTCCCTTTTCTGAAAGGGTTTCATATAATTTATCTGAGGTGATCAGGTTTTGTTGGGGCTTAAAGACTACAATATTGGTCTCTACTGGCATCATTTCTTCCACCCAGTCAAGGCTGGTCAAGCCATAAGAAAGCCTGGTGGCTCTATGGTGATCTTCTGCTAGCCTCTCAATGTGATGTTCCAAGGCATATAAGGCTGCAGCAGCAAGATATCCAGCTTGTCTCATCCCTCCACCCATCATTTTTCTAACCCGAATAGCTTGGTAGATCTCCTCTTTGCTCCCTAATAATACAGAACCAACGGGAGCGCCTAACCCCTTGGATAGACAAACGGAAATGGTGTCAAATTCTTTTCCTAAATCCTTGGGGTTATAATCCGATGCAACAATGGCATTAAAGACTTTTGCACCATCCAAATGGAGCTTTAAGTCCTTCTCATCACAAAGCTTCTTTATATTTTGAATTTCGGTCAAATCATAAACACTTCCTCCGCCTTTGTTGGAAGTATTCTCTAGGCAGACCAGTTTGGTTCTAGGAAAATGTGGATTATCTGGATTGATTGCTTCCTCGATCTGTTCTGCTTTGAGGCGGCCTCTATCTCCTTCAACCAATCTTACCGAAACAAGGGAATTTGCCATCAAACCTCCCCCTTCATATAAGTAGACATGTGCCATTTTATCGCAAATCACCTCATCTTGCGGCTGGGTATGTACCCGCACAGCAATCTGGTTACACATGGTTCCTGAAGGGCAAAAAAGTGCAGCTTCCATGCCAAAAATATCTGCTAGTTTCTCTTGAAGGTGGTTGATGCTGGGATCTTCCCCATAAACATCATCTCCTACCTCTGCCAATGACATGGCTTCTAACATAGCTTTTGTAGGAAGTGTAACAGTATCGCTTCTTAAGTCAATCATCTACTTTTCTTTTCGATGCTAATCTATCATTTTCTGAAAAAAACACGGCTATTTCCTGACTTCTTTTCATGGGTCATGATCAAAATACATTTGTGCCTAAGCTTGCTAAGATTTCCAATTATGAAACCACATGACTATTATTGACATATAATAAAGCGAGACTTTTAGTTTGCTGCAGGATCAAAATCATTGAACCTATTACAACCTCTTAATTGATACCATGAGACTTGAACAAATTTTATTACTTCTGGCAGGACTGGTTTTAGTCGCCTGTTTCTTTCTTACCTTCCTTAATTGGGAGCCCAAATTGATGGGAATGAAGGTTGGCGAAACACAATACAGCGGATATGCGATGACCAGAACTTTGCTTGATGAAGCTGAAATTCTGGAATATGAGGATACCAAATTAACCAGCAATATGATCACTGAGTTGGTGGAAGAAGCCAATACTTGGCAGGACTATTCGGCTATTGCAGGAATCGTTTTTGTCTTACTTGGCCCGCTTTTCTACCTACTGTTAGGCTTGGGATATATCGTTAGAGCTTTCAGAGGAAAATCGTATAAAAGGGGCATTTGGTTCAACCTAATTTTCCTTGGAGCAGGATGGGGAGCCTTTTGGTGGGCTAGCAAGGTAGTCACAGACAAAGCAGCTTTCGTCAAAAATGCACTGAACACAAGCATTGATGTTAGCTTTTTTGAAGTAGCTTCTATAGGCTTTTGGTTGGCTTTCGCAGCTGTCTTTGTAGCTGGATTCTCCCTTATTTTCGAGAAACAAGGATAACAACATAGATCAAATAGAAAGTGGGCTATTCCTTATGGTTTAGTCCACTTTATTTTTTGGGTAAAGGGCGGATTTAATCAAAGTTGATCAGTGAATTTGCTGTAGAATCCTCATGGCCTGAAGGGTTGATCTGCAATGGATCCACCAAGCGGGAAAATGCTCAGCTACATAATTTAGCATCAGGCTAAGCTAACTTGGCTACTCTGTTGGAAGCAAAAATCAGAAATACATCAAAAGGGCAAATTAAATTGACTGCTCTTGTAAGACAAAAAAGTAGATCCCACCAGAAGGTGGGATCTACTTTTGATAGCGTATATCTTAGCTTTATTTTCTTCTTACCGAACCCATTCCTGAGGCACTTTTGCTCACATTTCTATCAGGAACATTTCCTGTATAATATACATTCCCTGCACCACTCACTGAGGCATCCAATTTTTCATTTACTTTCACACTTGCATTCCCTGCACCACTCACACTAACTCTTACCTGATCAGCTTCAAAATGAGCTGCATCTATGTTCCCGATACCAGACAGATCAAAAAATGCTGTTTCTCCTTCTCCCTTGAAGGCGATGTTTCCTGCTCCACTGACTCTTCCTGTCAACACATCAATATCTCCTTCAATATGTACATTCCCAGCTCCGCTGAGGTTTAACAATAACTTCTCCGTTTCTATAGGGCTAAGGGTAGTAAAGTTCGATGCACCACTCATGTTAAGCCAATCAAGGGTAGGTCCGGATACTTCTACATTTATTTTTGCATGACGAAATCCAAAGATTTTTCCCTCCTGCGAAAGATGAAGGATTCCATTCTTTACTTCTGACTTGATATCCTCGATCGCTTCTATGTTACTAGAAGTGATATGGAGATTGTATTTTTTGCCTGGTGTGAACGAAATATCGAAGGCTCCATGTACATCAATGCCATGGAAGTCGGCCATACTTCTTTCGTCTTCCCCAGGTACTGCATTCTTCTGCTCAAATCGGTTGGTGAAGAACACAAAGGCACCCCCCACAAGGGCTACATAAAATAGGATACGGAAGAATTTTCTCATCTTTGGTTTTATATGGGATCAAAAAATGGGTTTTCAGATTTTAACAAACTGACTGTTAAAAGATAACATTAAAAACAGTTTGTTGGAAATCGAGGTTAAAATTCTTCATTTTCCCCTATTCAAGAAGAATAAATTTCTTACACCACGACTAATCCTTTAACGATTGCTAAAAATAAGTTGGTCTCCCTTGTATAAACACCCTCTTCCTGAAAATCATAGGTTCCCTATGGAGAAATATGATTTGATTCCAGAACAATTGATCTACGAAGGGACTATCACAGAAGACAACTTGTATACTCCACAGACGATCGAAGAGTCCACCATATTGCTTACCCATAAAGAGGATTATTGGGAAAAGTTAAAATCTGGTTTGCTCACAGCAAGGGAAATTAGAAAAACGGGCTTCCCTTTTTCACAACAGTTGGTCTTAAGAGGCAGAACCATCCCAGATGGTACCATCCAAAATGTACGCTTTGCCCAGCAATATGGAGTGGCCATCAATGGGGCAGGCGGAACCCACCACGCCTTTACCGATCGTGGGGAAGGATTTTGTTTACTGAATGATATCGCGATTGCTGCCAATTACTTACTTCTGAAAGGAGAAATCAACAAAGTTCTGGTGGTTGATCTTGATGTCCACCAAGGGAATGGTACAGCAGAGATATTCAGAAACGATCCTCGTGTGTTTACCTTCAGCATGCATTGTGAGGCGAATTATCCTCTTCAGAAAGAGCAATCGGACCTCGATATTGGGCTTGAGGTGGGATGTACAGATGAGGTCTATCTTGCGAAGTTGTACAATATTTTACCCCAATTGATCGACCAAGTAGAACCTGACTTCATCTTTTACTTGTCCGGTGTGGATATTCTGGAAACAGACAAACTCGGAAGATTAGGAGTAAGCAGGCAAGGATGTAAAGAGCGCGATCGATTTGTGCTGGAAAGCTGTAAAAAAAATGACATTCCAGTGGCGATTTCTCTCGGAGGTGGGTACTCTCACCAATTAAGAGATATCATCGAAGCACATTGTAATACCTTCAGGTTGGCACAGGATATATACTTTTAAGACTAGTTCAAAAAAAAGTATATTCCATGACAAAGCTGGATCAGGAAATTTCCTCCTACATCCGAAAAAACATTTACAACTCGAATCAACAATTTATCATGGGAAGAATTCTCGTTATCATTCTACTTTTGGCAGCCATCATGGGCGGTTGCTCTTACTTGGGCAGCTACAATGAAATGGTCAACTTAAACGAAGAGGTTGAAGCCCAATGGGGTAACGTACAAACCTCTTATCAACGTAGAGCTGATCTCATTCCAAATTTAGTGGAGACCGCCAAGGCTGCTGCAGCTACAGAAAAAGACATCTTTACCCAGATTGCAGCTGCTCGTTCCAACGTAGCTAATTTTACCATTGACAAAAGTGTCTTGAACGATCCTGCTGCCTTACAGAAGTTTTCTGAGCTTCAGGGTGAACTATCTGGCGCTCTTTCAAGGCTAATCGCAATACAGGAAAGATATCCTGATCTTAAATCGAACAAAAACTTTGAACAACTAGCCATCCAATTGGAGGGAACCGAAAACCGCATCAATACGGAAAGAAGAAAGTTCAATGAAAAGGCCAAACTTTATAATGGCTATATCAAGAAGTTACCTAATAGCATATGGGCTGGCTTTGGTGGCTTTGAGGAGAAGGCCTATTTCGAGTCTCAGCCTGGGACAGAAAATGCTCCCCAAGTGAATTTTAACAATTAATACATAGCCCAACCTGAATGGTTGGGCCCATCTCCCCAATTATGACATTTAAATTCCTACAACCCCTTTCGGATTCATTCTTCACCGAGGAAGAAGACCATGACATCGTGATGGCCATTAAGGAAGCGGAAAGGAAAACTTCCGGAGAGATTCGCATTCATCTAGAATCAAGGGCTAAAAAGGAAACTGAAAAGCGAGCCTGGGAAGTTTTTGAGGAACTAGACATGTTCCAAACTGAGCAAAGAAATGGCGTGTTGATTTATCTAGCCATTAGAGATCGTAAGTTTTCTATCGTGGCCGATGAAGGAATCAACAAGGCAGTACCAGATGACTTCTGGGATGAGATGGCTAGTGCCTTATCATCAGCGTTTAAAAGTAAACAACACGTTGCAGGGCTGATCACAGCAGTTGGCTTGATCGGAGATAAATTGAGGGAATATTTTCCATATGAGGAGGACGATGAAAATGAATTACCGGATGAAATATCTTTTGGCTAAAACAGGGCTTCTTCTTGTGGGGCTCTTCATGTCCCTTGGACTTGTGGGACAATCAAACATTCCGGCGTTTAAGGGCTTTGTGAATGACTATTCTGATATCCTTACTCTACAGGAAGAGAGCAGACTAGAACAATACCTCACCCAATTTGCGGAGGCAACTAGCAATGAAATCGTGGTAGTCACCATGGATCTTCCAGACGGTGCTGAAGAAAGAACCTTTACCGGAGACTTGGCCAGAGAATGGGGTGTCGGACAAAAAGGGCAAGACAATGGAGTAGTCTTGGCCATCTACATGAATGCCCGTAGAATGGTCATAGAAGTAGGATACGGACTTGAAGGAGCCATACCAGATATTGTGGCGTACAATGTTATTGACAAAGACATTCGCCCTTCATTTAGAGAAGGGAATTATTATGTGGGAATCTCTCGAGGAGTCAGTGTTTTAACAAAGGCTGCTAAAGGAGAGATAGACGAAGCCATGCAAAGGCGTTATTATCAAAACAGACGCTCAACAAGTTCAGAGGATAGTTTCTTCACCTTTATCCTACCGGTCATCATCATGATCATCTTCATTACCCTCATCAACCGAGGCAATGGTGGTCGTGGCAGAGGAGGTGGTTATGGCGGCGGAGGCTGGTACTGGGGCCCTACCTACTGGGGTGGTGGTTATGGTGGCGGATCAAGCGGAGGAGGATTCTCCGGTGGTGGTTTTGATGGAGGAAGCTTTGGAGGCTTTGGAGGAGGAGACTTTGGTGGTGGTGGAGCTTCTGGAGGTTGGTAAAGATAACGAATAACAAAAAAAATCCTGCGCCTCTCGGCGCAGGAAAATCAAATAGGCGTTTCCCAAACAAGTGGATAGCCTTAGTACCATATTCCCAGTCTTTCGACTGTTACCCCCTGAAGAAATACGGTAAGCTTTAGGGCCTTTTCAGGCATAAGTTTCGGGGAAAATCAGATCGATCCAGGTTTCGAATTCAGACTGAATCCCCGACTCTTTATATGCTTCCCATGTTACAGGTACAAACTAGGATGAGAAGCTAAAGAGTAAAAGAGCGTATTGGAACAAATTTGTTTCTTGGTTTCATGTCGTTCATATTCCTTGTCTGGGAGAGTTCCTGGCTAGCAGAAACAATCCGCATGACAAGTGATGATATGGACGAAAATTAGGTGCTGGTTAATGTATACTGATCTAGTTTCGATCAACACTTCAATACTCCACATTTTCTGGCACTTTCACTTTTGATTTTGAACCAAATCCTTGGATTATTGAACCAAATTATGGTCAAAAGCCAGCCCCAACATTGCTTGTTTACAATTTTGGGGCTGATTTTTGACGATTTGAACCAATTTGACGAACGAGGGCTTAACTCAAAGTCTTAAGCCAAGAAGAAGGAGACATATTGAACTCCTCTGAAAAGATCCTTGAAAAATAGGCAACGGAAGAAAAGCCAACCGCATCTGAAACTTCGGATACATTACCGTAGCCATCTTTGAGAAGTTGTCTTGCTCTCTCTAGTCTAAATGCTCGAATAAACTGAGCTGGACTCTTCCCACTAATCGCCTTGAGTTTTCTATTTAACTGAGTTTTGCTCATGGCCATTTCAGAAGCTAAATCTTCTACATTCAGCTCAGAATTATCAATTTGATCTTCTAAATACGCTTTTAACTTATTGAGAAAGGTCGATTCTTGTGAATTAACTGCCACTTCTTCTGGAGAAAGGATAAGCTTACCTTGGAATCTCGCCTGCATTTTCTGCTGGAGTTTCAAGGCACTTTCAATGACAAGGATCAATTCTTGAGGATTAAAAGGCTTGCTAAGAAAAGAAAATGCTTCATTTTTCCAGCCTTCATTTCTGTCTTCCTGTGATGATTTTGCAGAAAGGAATATCAGTGGGATATGATCCGTCTGAGGATGGGCTTTCAGTTTCTCAGCAAACTGCATTCCATCCATACGTGGCATCATAACATCAGCGATGACGACATCAGGAATTAGCTTTTTAGCCCATTCGAAAGCATCTGCACCATCATCCGCAATCTTAATCCTATACTTTCCTTCCAGTACACTGTAAATGTAGGATTGCATGTCCTTTACATCTTCAGCAATAAGAACTAAAGGTAGATTTTCCTTCGATTCCTCATGGTCCACAGTCAGTTCTTCTTCTGCCTCTTTCAGATCCTTCAAGGAATTTTGTTCCTTCCTACTTTTGATCCCCATAAAAATCTGAGCGGGCTTCAGGTGTTCTTTCCCTTTCAAGAAGGTTAGTTGAAAGGTACTCCCCTCCCCTTTTACACTGAATACTTTGATCATTCCACCATGAAGTTCTGTTAGTTCTTTGGCCAAGGCCAAGCCAATTCCAGATCCTGCCTGATCCGTTTGCTGATGATCCTCTACCTGATAGTAAGGATCAAAGATATATTCCATTTCAAGGGGAGACAGACCAGGACCATTATCCATTACATCAATCTGAACCTTGTTATGATGATCAGTTACCTTGATTGTCAATTCGCCATTCTGTGGGACAAATTTGCAACCATTGGAAAGTAGATTATCCATGATGGTTTGAAACTTATCTTCATCCAAAAACAGTTGAATGGATTCGGCTTCAAATTCGAGGCTATAATCTATATTTTTTGAAGCTGTCCTGGATTCAAAGGAGGAATAAATATAGCCCATCAATGGTTTCAGTTCCTGAGGACTTGCCTTCAATTCCAGTTTACCTGATTGTAATTTGGACAGGTCCATGACTTGATTGACGAGGTGAAGCAAACGGTTGGCATTTCTCTCCATCATTTTCAATTCCTTCTCATCAGGATGTTTTTCCTTCCGAGCAAGGAGCTGTTTCAGCGGACCCAGAATGAGCGTTAAAGGTGTTCTAAGTTCGTGCGATAATTGGGTAAAAAATCTTCCTTTGATTTGGTCCAATTCCCTTTCCTGAGCGAGTAATTCTTGTTCTTTTTGGATCCGCTGACGAAAAATGATTGTTCCTGCAATCCCTAGAATCAGGAAAATGATCATACCTGCTGTAAGGATGTTTCTTCTATTTGTCGCCTTGAGATTTTCCTCCTTCAAATTATTAATCAATTCCTGTTTTTTCTCCGTTTCGAATTCGAGGAGGAGTTCCTTATTCAAGGAGCTTAGCATCAATTCATTCAAAGTATCAGACAAGGCCAGGACTTCTGCTTGAAATTCAACAGCTTGTTGAAAAGCTCCTATTTCCCTTTCGAGCTTTACTCTATCCGTCAGGATATCTTTCAAATCATCCTTGATGTCCAATTTTTTCATCATGACAATGGCAGAGTCAGATTTCCTTCTAGCTTCTTCATAATTGCCTTTCCTTTGGAAATAAATAGCCTCCATATGGAGGAGGTTAGCCGTTTCATATTCTGTTAATTTGGAACGGGAAAGTGCTTGTATTTGAGAGAGAATTTCCTCTGCTTTTACGTCATTTCCCTTCAGGAAATTATTTTCAAGCTGATTCATCAACAAGGGAAATAAATATTCATGCCGTCTATTGGCCGCCAACTTTCCTGTCTCTATGGCATAATCCAATTGTTCTAAGCCTTTATCCAGCAACCACAAAGCGGAATCAACTTTACCCGCATTTTTATACATGATGGAATAGTTGGTCAGGGCAATCTCATATTGGACTGGTTGATCAATTTCCTCAAATGTCTTTACAGAAAGCTTGAAATATTTCGAAGCATCTTCGAGGTTTCCATTCCTCTCCACGGCTACCGCTAAATCTGCATATTTTCTAGCCAGATTATCCTTATCCCCTAGAAGCTCTAATATTTCGATGGCATTTAGGTAAGCCTTCACGGCAGATCTGGTATTGCTTTTTATCATGTAATAGAGACCTTCACTAGAATACATAAGTGCCAAAAATGTGGAGTCAATTTTCGGTTGGCTTATGCACCAAGAGCGCCCTTCTTTGGCGACAGATAAGGCACTATCATACCATTGGAGGAAATAATAATTATTGGAAAGGAACTCATATCCCTTCTTGACGTTCTTAAAATCTGAAACCTTTTTAGCAATTTCTTGGCCTCTAACATAGCGAGGAATAGCTGCTTCATAATTGGCTCCCTCAAAGGCCAAATGACCAGAGAGGTAGTAGCACTTCATTTGCCCAGTGGAATAGTTGAGTTGGTCAGCAAGTTCAATTCCTAGAAGGCAAAAACTGTCCGCATCGGCTAAAGGAACTGCATAATTGGAGGCAAGCTGATGGTAGGCCTCTACCAATTCCTCACCAGATAGGTTGTTTACAAGCTCCATTAGGCTATCTCTTTCCCTGATTAGAGCGTTATCCTGATTGGTATTCTGAGACCAAGCAGGAAGTGTACAAAAAAGAATAAAGATGAAGAGCCAGAGCGGATTAGTTTTATTACACAAGTGTCCCATAAGACGCTTAGGGGTTAGGGTCTGTTGTCAGGGGTGGGAAATGGTAACGACCTAAAAATAAGGAAATTACTATAAGCTGCCTAACATATTGTTGCTATTGAGCTATTTATTTTTCAAATAATCTGAAGGTGGTTTTCCAAATGTCTCCGTAAACACCCTTGAAAAATAGGCTGGTGAAGATATTCCTACTGCATCTGCCACTTCAGAGACATTCCCAAAATCATTCTCTAATAGTTGTTTAGCACGCTGCATTCGAAAATTCCGGACAAACATAGTTGGGGTAGTCCCTGTAAGTGCTTTAAGCTTCCTACTCAGTTGGGAGCGACTCAAAGACATTTCATCTGCTAAGATTTCGATGGATAAGTCAGGCTTATCTAATTGATTTTCAAGAAAATTAGTGAGCTTTTCTAAAAATTGAGACTCTCTTGAATTTACTGCTACTGCTGTTGGTTTCAAGATACTTTCTCCCTGGAATCTCACCTGCATATTTCTTTGCATTTTTAAGGCAGATTGTACCACTAACAATAATTCCTGCGGATTGAAGGGTTTTTCTAAAAAAGCAAAGGTCTCCCGTTTCCACCCTTCAAGGCGATCTTCTTTCGTGGATTTGGCGGAAAGGAATATGACGGGGATATGATCTGTCTGATGACTTGATTTCAGGTTTTCTACAAACTCCATCCCGTCCATTCTAGGCATCATGATATCGGCAATAACGATATCGGGCGTTTTAGCTTTGGCCATTTCTAAGGCTTCCACTCCATCAGAGGCTATCATGAGTTCATACTCACCCTGCAAAACAGAACGGAGATATAGCTGCATATCTGGAACATCTTCTGCGACCAAAACCAAGGGTAAATCACTCGATGACTGAACTGGGTCAATTGCTGGCCTATCGGATGTAATAGGTTCGACTTGAAATTGACTCTGTTGGATGATTTTAGAGCCCGCTACCATGCGAAGTTGTTCATCCGATAGGTGTTCCTTCCCCTTTGGCAAGGCCAAAAGGAATGTTGAGCCAACTCCTTTTTGAGAGGTAACTGTAAGTGAGCCCTGATGAAGTTCGGCCAATTCCTTGCTCAAAGCTAACCCTATTCCAGTTCCTGCTTCATCGGGAAGCTGAGAGCCTGGTGTTTGGTAGTACGGATCAAACACATGTTCTGCTTCAAAATCGGTCAAGCCAGGTCCCGTATCCTCCACCTTAATAATAACTTCCCTTTCTTGTTCCTCCACCTTTACCCAAAGCTTGCCCCCTTCAGGTACAAATTTACAGCCATTGGAGAGGAGATTATCTAGAATTTGTCTAAACTTTTCTTCGTCTAAATAGATCGACGGATTGGTTTCAGGTAAAAACAGTTGGTAATCTATGCGCTTACTTTCTGCACGAGATTGAAAGCTATAGAATATATACCGAACCAAGGGATTGAGTTCGATCAAACTGACCATAAAATCGAGCTTCCCTGCCTGCAACTTCGACAAATCCATGACTTGATTGACCAACTGCAATAAGCGTTGACCATTACGTTTCATGAGGTTGAGCTTATTCTTTTTCTCAGGCTCCTTTTCACTTGAGATCACTTGCTCTAAAGGCCCCAATATCAGGGTAATAGGTGTTCGGAGCTCATGAGAAAGCTGGGTAAAGAATCGGCTTTTTACCTTATCGAGTTCTCTCTCTTTTTGCAAAAGCTGTTTATCACGTTGTGCTCTTATCCTAAAAAAGCCCCAAATACCCATGGCGAGAAGGGAAACGATGATCAAGCCTGCTAAAAAAATATTTCTTTGGTTGCTTTCTTCAAGGCTTTTTTGCTCTAGTTCTGCAATTTTCCTTTTTCTTTCTTCAGTTTCATATTCCAGCAGCAGCCCTTTATTAATTCCCTTGACCTTTACATCATTGATGGAATCCCTAAGAGACTGAAGCCCCTTGCGAAGCCTCAAAGCCCTAGTTAGATCGCCTTCCCTCTCATTTAATTCGGCTAAGAGTTCTGTTACTGACATCCTATTTTCCGTATTCCCTGCTTGTATAAAGGCAATTGAAGCCTTGTTAGCATAGTCTATGGCCTCCTTGATTAGACCTTGCTTAGACCTGATTTTGGCTCGCTGGAAATTAATCTCAGCTAGTTGAGCGTCAAGCAATTGCTCTCGCCAATTTATTTGAAGAGACTGTAGGGTATCTTCTGCCTCCTGTAAACGACCCATTTCTATCAAAAGTGAGCCCATGTTGAGTTTGGTAGGAACCTCATAATAATGCTGCCTGAGCGTCCTCATTTTCCCAGATTCCAAGTTCTCATTTAGGGTTTGAATAGCCAATTGGAGGGTATCTAAGCCATTCTTCAATTTCTGATTTTCCTTTAGAAGAAGGGCATAATTGATTAGAGCGGTAATCTTTCCACTAGGATAATCAATCTCCTCATTGAGTGTAAATGACTTTTGAAAATATCGCTTGCTTTCCTCCAAGTCCCCATTTCGTTTCAAAGCATCTGCCAGATATCCATAGGAATCGGATAAATAGGTTAGCTCTCCAATGTTTTCGTATACCTCTACTGACTTAAAGAAGGCCTTGACTGAAGCATTTTCCTGAAAGAGTTGGTGATGATACCTTCCATCATTTGTATAGGCGAAGCCAAGGGACATAGAATCGCCCGTTCGAATAAGAAACTCTTTAAACAAGCCATTGTAGAAAAGCGCACTATCAGCCTGAAGTAAATTAAAATAGGTGTTAGGAAGTGCTTCGTAGCACAAACTAATTTGCCTACTCCATCCCCAATCCAGTGCATATGTTAAAGCTTGTTTGTAATAGAATATGGCCTCTTGATATTCCTGTTTGGCAAATTTTATATGCCCAAGTAATCTGTTAGCCTTTATATTTCCATAAGAATAATCTTCCTTTTGAGCAATTGCTATTGCTAAGCCTGCAAAGCTGTCAGCTTCCGGTAAGGGTACAGATAAATTCCCTCCTAAATGGATATAGCTAAGGACAAGTGAAGTATCCTGTTGTTGGTCAAGTAAGGCCAATACACTATCCCGCTTTTCCTCCCAGGTCGAAACCTTGAACTGAGCGTTAGAAGCAAATGGGATAATAGTTAAGGATAAGATAAATCCTAACCTGCCAATCATGGAAGAAAAAACCTTCATGTGTTTATGATAAGAGGCTAACAATGCCCAATAGGATTTAACAATATATCCAATTTCCGGCATATTATTATTTCCCTTAAGCATCAAAAAAACAAGGCTGGTAATAAACCAGCCTTGTTTCGTCTATTAAAATTAAATCCTTTTATCTTCTTGCTCCTCTTCGAGCTGCCATTCCTCTAGGCAATCTTCCTCTTTTTCCACCTCCAGCACTCATCTTGGACATAACCTTTTTCATTTCGGAGAATTGCTTCAACAACTCATTTACCTCACGTACGGTTCTACCACTCCCTCTTGCAATTCTTTTTCTTCTAGAACCATCAATGATATTGGGCTTGGCTCTTTCCTCATTTGTCATTGAGTAAATAATGGCTTCGATATGCTTAAAGGCGTCATCCTCAATGTCTACTCCTTTTACCATCTTACCCATACCAGGGATCATAGAAATCAGATCCTTTAGGTTACCCATTTTCTTAATGGTCTGTATCTGAGAAAGGAAGTCATTGAAATCCAGCTTATTCTTACGAATTTTCTTCTGGAGTTTTTCTGCTTCCTTTTCGTCAAAGTTTTGTTGCGCACGCTCTACCAGTGTCAGAACATCCCCCATTCCAAGAATCCTGGAGGCCATACGGTCTGGATAGAAGAGTTCTAGGTCTTCCATCTTCTCACCAGCAGAAACAAACTTGATAGGCTTTTCAACTACCGAACGAATAGAAATGGCTGCTCCACCTCTAGTATCACCATCTAACTTGGTAAGAACAACACCGTCGAAGTTTAGGCGATCGTTGAAGGCCTTGGCAGTATTGACAGCATCCTGTCCAGTCATCGAGTCCACGACAAACAGAATTTCAGAAGGCTTGATCTTGTCCTTAATGGCTTTGATCTCCACCATCATCTCCTCATCGACAGCCAAACGACCCGCGGTATCCACAATCACAAGATCCTTGCCGCTTGATTTGGCGTGTTTGATGCCGTTTTGGGCAATTTCAATGGGATTCTTGTTTTCAACTTCCTTGTAAACATCCACCTCAATTTGATCCCCCAACACACCTAGCTGATCAATCGCTGCAGGACGATAGACGTCACAGGCAACAAGAAGCGGATTCTTTCCCTTCCCTTTAAAATGCTTGGCTAGCTTACCCGTAAAAGTGGTTTTACCAGATCCCTGAAGACCTGCGATGAGAATGACGGTAGGCGGATTTTTGGCTACATTGATCCCTTCGTTACTCCCCCCCATGAGCTTGGTAAGCTCCTCATGGACAATCTTGGTCATCAACTGACCAGGCGTAACAGAAATTAAGATTTCCCTTCCAAGAGCCTCATCTTTTACCTTCTTGGTAAATTCCTTCGCTACTTTATAGTTAACGTCCGCATCAATCAGGGCCCTTCTAATTTCCTTCAGGGTTTCCGCCACATTGATCTCGGTGATCTTCCCTTGCCCTTTAAGTTTACGGAATGCGGATTCTATGTTGGATGTTAAATTCTCAAACGTACTCATGCGCCAAAGCCTTCAATTTCTTGTGAAGAACAAAATAAACGATTTTCCTCTCAGCGATCAAATAGGCTTAGCTAAGGGAAATCACCTTTTTTTCAATAAAAGCTATTTTAAGATAGAGACGGTTCCCGAACGGGGATATTTTCTTCCGTTTTCTCCTACTCCTTCAATGGTCCATACGTAGACTCCTTCTTGTACCACTTTTCCCATAAAGGTACCATCCCATTCAAAAGCAGGATCAGATGTCTCGTAGACTTTTCTTCCCCATTGGTTAAATACTTTCAAGTTAAGATTACGTAAGCCTTGAGAAACGACTTTAAAGGTTTCATTGGTTCCATCTCCATTTGGAGTAAATGCATTTGGAACATTTAAAACAATTTGATCAAGGATAAGGGTAGCAAAAGCCGTATCAGTACACCCAAAACCAGAGTCAACTATCAATCGAATGGTATACTCACCTGCTTCAGGATAGGTAAACACAGGGTTCTCCTCTCTACTCTGAGCATTACCAAAGCCAAAGTCCCACAGATAATTTGTAGCATCGGTGCTATTATTGGTAAAACTAATATCAAGTGGTGCAAAACCACTCGAAGGAGTTAAACTAAAACTAGCTTCCGGTAAGGCAAATTGGTCATCCACAATTACTGTATCCGGAATACCACGGCAAGAACCAATAAAGGCTACAGCTATATATTGGGTAGGAGAACTAGGGATAGGAACCTCAATATTTGGAGCGGTTTCACCCGTGCTCCATTCATATCTATCTCCTCCAGAAGCAATTAATTCAATATTTCCCCCTGTGCAGCCTCGGTTTATCCCTGTTATCATTGTTTGGGGTTGAGTAAGAATATCTACCCTCACGCTGTCTCTTACTTCGCATCCATTAATATCCGTAGCCGTTACTACATAAGTCGTCGTTACAGTTGGTGCTGCAGTTGGGTTCGCAATATTGGGATCGGAAAGAGCTGTTGATGGGCTCCAAGCATATGAAATGATATCAGCATTAGGAGAGAATGCTTGCAATTGAACAGAATCCCCTCCACAGGTAGTTTGATTTCCAAGTACCCCAACTTCTGGTGCTGGTAAGGAATTTATTTGCACTTCATCTGTATCAGAACATCCATTTACATCCGTTACGGTCAGGGTAAATGTCTGATTACCTGATACAATCAAAGAAGGATTAGGGAGAGTAGGATCGCTCAAACCTGCAGCAGGACTCCATTGATAAACATCCCCTCCACTTCCGTTTAAGGCTATTTCTACTCCTTCACATTCCAGCACATCTTCTCCTGCGTCAGCTGTTGGATTAGGTAAAATTGTTAAGGTTCGAAAAGCCGTATCTGCGATATTACAACTCGTAGAGTCAATGATGATTAACCTAACGTTATAGGTGCCAGGAACCAAATATTCGAATACGGGTTCAAAAGCATTAGATGTCCCTCCACTAATATCAAAATCCCAATCGTAGATCACATTAGGACCCGGTGAAGTACCTGCAAAGCTGGAATTCTCAAATACAGCCTGAAAAGGCGCACAACCAAATAAGGTATCTCCTGCATTTTCTAAGCTGAATTCTGCTCGAATTCCCTCCAAATCAAAAGCCATTTTAAAGAGGGCCAAGTTACAATTATTAGGATATCCGTTGTCAGGGGCATACACACCTGCCGTGGTGGGAAAATTCGCTGAGTTTCCACATTGGGCACAAACGGCATGATAAATCACCCCGTTTTTATCAAATCGACTGGTCCCTCCATCTACATGCTCTCCTGTCAAGAAAAAAGGGCCTCCTTCTCCATTCCCTCCCAAATAGGTTCCGTATTTCAGTTGTTGAGCATCTCGATCCAAGACAAATAGGTATATGTCACTCCCATCCGTGCTAGCCTGAATGGCATCAGGGGTAGTTGGCATCCCATTGGTATTCCCTTGTTGATTCGTAGCCCCTCCCCATCCTGATACATACACATTTTGACAAATGTCTACCAGCATAGCTGTAGGTGAGATATTTGGTGAGCTGGCTCCTGTAGAACCTATGTTTGTAGAATAGATAACCTGATTTAGATCAGAAGAAAACTTTCGCACAAATTGATGGGCGCCAAAATTTTCATAAACAACCCCTGAAGGGGGATTGACTACGGGGATGGTACCTTCAGATTGTCCTGCCACATAAATATTTCCCTCATCATCTATGTCCATGACATAGACCTGATCATAAGAGGATGTACCAAGGTGGGTACAAGCAATCAAGCTATTCCCTGCGGCAGTGATTTTGGCTACAAAGCCATCTGTTCCACCCGCACTGTAAAGCTGTCCACCAGTAGCTGTTATATTCGTGCTGGATGTTCCTCCAGCAAGAATAACGTTCCCGTCTGGATCCGTCTTTATCGTATGTATGGCATCTACACCATTTCCCCCAAAAGCAGTGGCCCAGGTTAAACTTGTCAAGCTTGGATCATACTTAGCTATTATTCCGCATTGTGAGCCTTGAAGAAAAGAGGTAAACGAACCTGAGGTAAAAGGAAAATTTTCTGATTGAGTAGGACCAGCTACAATGATATTTCCAGCAGGATCAAGGATTACTTCTCCACGAGAGTCATCTCCATAATTGTATTTTGTTGGAGAGGAATAGTCATTCCCAATAGCTCCATTAACCCCATCATCATCTGATCCACCTAAATAGGTGGAAGCCATTAAGCTTGAGCCATCTTCGGAGAGTTTCGCCACAAACATATCGAAACCACCTGCCAAAGTGGGGCTAACCGCATTGGCTGTAGGAAAATTATTTGAGTTCGTTCGGCCAAAAATGATCAAATCGTTTCTGCCGTTAACAATCAAGCTATGTGGCTGATCGTCTTCAGAGCCTCCAAGATAGGTTGCGTATATCAGGTTAGTTCCAGAGGGGTTAAATTTTGAGATCGAAACCTCCATTTGGCCTCCATTCGTAGTTCTTTGGTAGGCACCTACTGTAGTTGGATAACCATTCGTGGGGGAATCAGGCAGGGCCAATTCAACTCCACCTGCATATGCATTCCCATCCGCATCATAAGTTGCAGTATATCCCCAGTTATCTGCTGTAGAACCCGAATAGGTAGAAAACACCAAATTTGGATCAATTACGAGAGTATTTTTCTTGTCATATCCGTTGGGGAAGCCAAAAGAAAGTCTATTTCCTTTTAATTTATATTGGCTCTCGATTTCCAGTAGCTTTCCGTTTCCATCCATTTCATAGGATACTGGGGCTGCTTCATAAATATCTCTGATGGAGGTTTCCCATGCTAAGCCTCCTTTTATCAACTCTATTTTATCTATACCTAGGTAATCCATTTTTACCTTACTCGGATTAGCACCTGGTTCTACAATCAAATCATATTTTAGTTCATCACCCTTTCCATATATCCTCAAGTCAATTCCAGGATACAAGTCTTCATAGTAAATGGCAGCGAATAGCCCCACTCTTGAAGCCCATTTGCTTGGGTCCTTCCCAATAAAATAATTGTGATAGGCTTGGTCTGGAGATTGGGCGGAAATCTGTACATCTGCCGAACTTCCCTTGAAAACGGTCTTTACTACATGGCCAAATAGAGAATCTGAAGGATGGTGGTGATCTGGATCGTCATGATGATCTTCATGGGTCGAATAGGTATAGAAATGCCATGTAATTTTATCCTTTTCAAATAAAATCTCGCCTCCATTTAGCTTGGCCTTGTATAGTATTCGTGGGTCCCATTGCCCATTGTTCTCAATAAACCTAAGACTGCTTGAAGACAAGCCCGGCTCAAACAACTTCACAGCATCAGCATCTTTACCTTCCACCTGCTGGTAGCAACTCCAAAGAAAAGGAAGCATACACATGCTGATCAGGAGGAAAAGTACATGTTTTTTCATAGGTTTTAGGTCGATTCTACCAGGGTCTAAATTTCTACCTCATGTAAACGATAGAATATAAAAAATTGCATAAAGGAAAAGGTATTTTCCTTAACCTATTAATGTATTGAGGTAGATATTTCCCACTCGTCACATAAAAAATTGTTTTCCAGTGATCTAATCCTCTAAATTGCAACTTATGTATTGGGTTTTCGTTTTAGATATTGCCTCAAATTTGAAGGCCATTAAACATGAAGAATAATAAAAAAGCGCCTCCGACCATATTAAATCGCAAGGCCAGACATGAATATCAATTTATTGAAACCTTTACCGCTGGTATTTCACTGACGGGAACGGAAGTCAAATCGCTGCGGGACGGAAAAGCTAACCTACAGGAGGCATATTGTTATGTCCATAAAGGAGAAGCATTTATAAAGGGAATGAACATAGCGGAGTACGCTCAAGGAAGCTATAATAACCACGAACCCGTTAGAGAAAGAAAACTCTTGCTTAAAAAAAGAGAGATCAATAAGCTTCAAAAAGGGCTTGATCAAGAAGGAGCGACTATCGTTCCCGTTAAACTATTTTTTAATGAGCGCAATCTTGTCAAATTGGAACTTGCCTTAGGCAAGGGTAAAAAAATCCATGACAAGCGCCATAGTCTCAAAGAAAAGGACATGAAAAGGGAGACCAGAGATTATTAAGCTCCTAGATTGGCTTCCCATTTTTTCCCCATTTTGGTATATCTGCGACAAAAAAACCTAATTTACTGGCCGTAGATTTACTTTCTCATGAAAAAAGTCTGGATTGATACCGATGTAGCCATTACCGCGCCCGATGCCAGAGGTGGAGTGGCTGATGTGGATGATGCTTATGCAATGGTCCAATTGTTTCATGCACCCAATATCATGTTGCGGGGAATTAGCACCGTATTCGGGAATACTTTCATTGAAAACTCCACTCCTATCGCTGCTAATATGGTCGCCAATTTTGGACCTACTCCCTCGGTTCAAGTGTATATGGGAGCAAAGGAAGCCATGGAATTGAACGCCATTGAGCATAACAATGCCTCGCTAGCGTTAAAACAAACTTTGGAAAGGGAAAAACTACATATTCTGGCGATCGGACCTGCTACCAATATTGGTATTCTATTGTTGTTAGAGCCTCATTTGGCTTCACAAATTGAGGAAGTAGTTCTTGTTGCCGGCAGAAGAAGCTTAGATCAACATTTCCAAGTAGGACCTAAGCAGGAATTTCCCTTCCATGACTTAAATTTTGATTTAGATCCTAACGCCTTTCGGATATTGCTTCAATCAGGAGTCAATATTGTCTTACACCCATTTGAGATTTCCCATAAAATTTGGATAGATCAATCAGACTTGGATGATTTAGCTACAGGATGTAAGGCTGCACAGTTTCTAGCCAAACATTCCGTTCCTTGGCTAAATCAGTGGAAACCATTTGATGTAGAGGCATTTAATCCTTTTGATGTGCTTGCTTCAGCTTATTTGGTTGATGAATCTTGGTTTGAATGGGATGAACTTCCAGCTCAACTTGTGTTTGCTCCTGACGATACACAAGGAAATCCAGCCGTTTTCAAACCCTATTTCATCCTTCATGAAAACAACCCGGGAGGACGAAAAATAAGATATTGTCATTCTACCAAGGATGGATTCAAAGAATGGCTTCTCGAAATGCTCAAAACCAACCCCAATTAACAAATCACACATACTGTCATGCAATTTATCCTCAAAGCTGAAGAACTCGAAGCACTAGAAAACTACCTGAAAGAGAAAAAATGGATTGCCCCCGATGAAAGTTTGAACTCGGCTAGTAAGCCAGGGGAGGGAAATATGAACTATACCCTTAGAATCAGAACGAACTTCAGGAATTTCATCATCAAGCAATCCAGAGATTACGTGGAGAAATATCCGCAGATCTCTGCTCCCAGAGAAAGGGCCATCATTGAAGGGAAATTTTATGAACTGATTCAGGAGAACGCCACTCTAAAGGCTTTTACGCCTGAAATCACAGCCATGGATGAAGTCAATAGCATCATCGTTCTTGAGGATTTAGGGGAATCAAATGATTATACCTTCATTTATGAAAAGGGGAAGGAGATATCAAGTGAGGACTTAAAAGGAATCATGAATTTTGCCTCCATTCTTCATCAAAATTTTAGAAATGAAGAGGGTCCCTCACCCGTCCCCAACCGAGCCATGAGGGAATTAAATGCCGAACACATTTTCAATTATCCTTTTATGGAAGAAAATGGCTTCGACCTCAATGATGTTACACCTGGTCTGCAGGATATTGCTCTGACGTACAAAACAGACCAAACTTTCAAAAGCGTTGTTCAGGATTTAAGCTCCTACTACACCGAGGATGGAAAAACGCTCTTGCATGGCGACTATTATCCAGGAAGCTGGCTCAAAACCCTTGAGGGAGTTAGAATCATTGATCCCGAATTCTGCTTTTATGGACAGGCTGAGTTTGATGTTTCGGTTACCCTGGCACATATGCTCATGGCCGAACAGTCATCCAGTATTCAGGAACAGGTTTTGAAAGATTATGAGGCTCCGGAGGATTTTTCTCAAGGGGTAGTTTACAAACTCGCTGGTATTGAGATCATGAGAAGATTAATTGGGCTAGCACAGTTACCTCTTCCGCTTGATTTAAACCAAAAAGAAGCCTTACTCAAGGAGGCCTACAAGATGGTCATGTCCTAATCTGCATTTTCGTCAGATCATTAACATTCCATTCACCGTATTTTTATGGGAATTGGCTAATTTGTGTTTGAACGCATCAAACATCACTACATCCTATGCTTTATAGTACCCACAATTTACAGGAGCTGATAGAAGCCATTCGGAAGCGCAATGTCATTCTGTTTGTTGGCGGGGGGGTGTCTATGAACTTAGGATTGCCTTCATGGGATCGACTGATCGATCGTCTTGCCAAAGATTTAGGCTTCGACAAAGATGTTTTTCGTTCATATGGAGACCATCTCCTCCTAGCTGAATACTACAAAATGAACAAGGGAATCGGACCTCTTCGTTCGTGGATGGATAGGAAATGGCACAATACAGATAAGGTTGACATCCGACAATCGCGTATCCACCAATTGATAGTTGAGTTGGACTTCCCCATGATTTACACCACCAACTATGACCGCTGGATTGAGTTTGCCTTTGACGCCTACAACAAGCCCTATGTCAAGGTCGCCGATGTATCTGACATCAAAAGGACGAGAGAAGGAGTTACCCAGATCGTAAAATTTCATGGAGATTTTGACAATGACAATTCCATCGTTCTAACTGAAAGCTCCTACTTCGATAGATTGGATTTTGAAACTCCCCTTGACATCAAACTACGAGGAGATGTATTAGGAAGGTCTATTCTATTTATTGGTTATTCCTTGACTGACATCAACATCCGATTCCTGTTGTATAAGCTGAATAAGATGTGGCAAAATGCCAAAAACAATGAAGCCAAGCCTAAGTCTTTTATTCTGCTAATGAGTCCCAATCCTGTCCAGGAAATGGTCCTAGAGAAAAGGGGAATTGTAACAATTATCTCACAACCAGATGATCCAGGACGCGGTCTAACAGAATTTCTAGACATTCTCTATCAGGAAACCTATAACAAGGATGTACCTAAGCCCGCTGACCTTCAGAAGAAAAAAAAGAAGAAGGAAAATAATCAGGAGAACACTGCAGGAGAATCCTAGTAATAGCTACCAGCATACATTTTTTTGTAAATTTTCTAGCCTAGTTTAGTAAAAAATCAGTCTCATGGACCTGGAAATGCTCCCATTTGCCTTTATTATTCCCGTTTCTTTTATCCCTGGAATTGCCATTCTTATCGTATCCACCATCAACAAGAGAAGCAATATCTACGATGCCATTTCCAACTATTCCCATCGTCAAATGCCGCCAGAAGAATTAATCCTTCTACAGGAGAAACGACTCATTATCATCCACAGAATCCTCACACTCCTCTATTTAGCGGTGGCCTTTTTCTCACTTTCAAGCTTTCTGGGAGGGCTAACTATCAATGAAATGGATCTCAATCAGGTCATCATGGTGGTTTTACTTTGTGTGGGCATCCTATTCATTACAGTAGCCTCTTTCTTTTTGATCTACGAATCTCACCTCGCCACCAAAGCGATCATCCATGAATCTGCCCTCAGGAGGAAGAGTTTGCAAAACCATGCTTAGCTGCCCAAGTCAACATTAGATTGGCTACTTGTTCTGCCTCTTGAGAAACCATGAAATGCCCAGTTCCCTTGATCATGCTGGCGTAGGAAATGTTACTTGCGGGAAATACCCTGTCTTCCAGTCCGTGAACATGCAGCCAAGGCATATTCAGGTCAACTCCTCTCCACTTTACAATTTGGCTAGCTCCCCAAATTCTATGTGAAATGCTGGCGCTCATAAACATATCCTGCAGCAACAATTGATCTTCCTTATCTGGGATACCGATAAACGGTCCCATCATGGGCAAGAAATGATATCTAAGTTTCCCTCTTAGCAAACTATAAACAGGTATTTTCTCTCCAATCGAAAAGAACCAAGGTCGCTCATCCCCTTTTTTGAAGGTTGACAACAAAATAAGCCCGTCAAGAGGGAGGAAAGTGGAAATCTCTTGTGCCACTACTCCACCAAAGGAAATCCCGATCATGAGTTTAGGCCCTTGAAAATCAAGCATGGGCTCAGCCATGCGTTTGGCATAAGCTTGAAGGCTTTCATTTTTTTGGGGTTCTAACCATTCTATCACTTCAATTTGTGGAATATAGTGTTGGAGCTTTTGAAATACCCTTCCATCGACCCCTAAGCCTGGAATAGCAAATAGCTTCATATCCTCGGGAAAGGTGATGGAATTGTTGCGGCTTTCTGTTAATTTTGACGACATGGAACCCATCTATTTTATTCCTTTTGCAATTATTTTTATTGGTGGTGCATTTCTCATTGGCTTTATACGGAATCGAAATTTTGACCGAAAAGAAAAGCTGCACAAAAATCTGGCGGTCCGCTTAGGCCTCTCCTTGTCATACCAAAGTGAAGAAGATTTCTTGATTTTTGGTACGTACAAAGATTATAAAGTGAGGCTAGAAACAATCGAAATAAGAACGAGAGACAACCAAGACGGAATTCCAGCCTTGAAGTGGAACATTCCCATGATCAACCCACAACTCAAAATCCTTCGCATCGCAAAAGACAATCCATCCTATCCTCAATTGACTTCTCTTGCCTACCTTGATCGTCCGGTGAACATGGCCCATGATTTGGGAGAATGGCTTTCCATTACCACCAATGACCTCATGTTTGGCAGTATCTTGCTGTCAGATGACCTAAAGATCAGCCTCTTTGAGGTATTTAACCCAATTGAAGGCGGCTTGTTATACATAGATGGCGAGGAACTTGCCATTGTTAGGCCCCATTTGATCTTAAAAGAAGAGGATATGAAATGGTATCAAAAGGGATTGGATTTGATTTGTGATATCAAGGATGAACTAAATTCCTGATTTTTTATAGGCCAGGGCCTTCACAAGGCCCTTTTTCCACTTTTTTTCTTCTATAAGAGTCAATTCGTTTTCCTCCATCTTTACCTTGATGGGCGGTAATTTGCGATTCCCTAATCCAGACATTAAGCCAAAGAAGGTATACATAGTGGATATGAGCAATCCCTTCCACCAACTTCTGTTTTCATTGAAGAAATCGCACACCAACCATATACCTCCTTTATGTAGCTTGGTTTTCAGGTCTGCGAGCAGTTTACCAAGCCTATCTTCCTGAAAGAGATCTAAAAAGAAAAAAGTGATGATGGCATCGAAAGATTGTTCGGGGATATCTAGGTGGCTTCCATGTATCAGGTTGACAGATGTTTGAAAACTATTAGGTAAGCCATCTAATCTATCCTTTGATAAGGAAATCATCTGTTTGGAGGAATCAATGTAGATGATTTTCTCTGCCTTGATTTCTTGTCTGAATATTTCCTCCAATATCCATCCACTCCCACCTCCCAAAATCAATATTGTATTCGAACCCTGGAGTTTATTGAGTAGAGAAGCTTGTGCCCATTCAAGGGTCTGCCCGAAGACTAAATGGGCCAGCGCATCGTAGTAGGGTGCAATACTGTTAAAATTACCTGTAAGCTTATCGGCTGTCATAGAAATGGAAAGAGCACCAAAGGAAGTAAAAATATTCCATCTCCCAAGAATCTATATCGCTTATTGATAGAGAAGAAAGCGGGTATTTCACTGATAATCAATAGAGTAAGTCCCATAAGGGCTATTAATCCTTGAATAACTATTAGCCTTTCTTGATCTAATATTGACCCTAAGAAAAGTCCTATCAACAGCACTAAGATTCCAATAATCCGAACAAGTTGTCTAGCTTTTTTTATTCCAATGGCCCTGACAAAAGAGGTTTGGCCATCCTTAGAATCTGACTTTTCATCATACATAGAAAACGTCAACAAATTCATCATGGCCAGAATAAAGAATTGTAAAAAAATCAGAATATCCGGTATCTCAGGCCATATTTTGTGGTAGGCAAAAGGTCCACCCCATATCCCCAATGCATAAATCAAGCCTACTCCAAGTTCTTTTTGAAGAAAGGTTGAAACATTATTGCCTACAATCCAGACCAAAAAAAGATGAATGAGTACCAAGCCTCCCATCCCAAAACCAAAGAGAATAAGTTCCTTCGTCAGAAAAAATGGAAGAACAGCAGCAGCGAGAAGTAAAGCCATTCCCCAAACAACGGCTAGCGGTCGAAAATAAAGGTGGTGGAATAGATGGCGGTCAGTATGTGCCTGGTCTTTTAGCCTATAAGCATCGAGAAGGTGATCTGCTGTGTATACCACCCAGACAGCTAAGGGAAGGATACACCACCATATGAGCGGCATATTAAGCTCCTTCCAATACAGAATCATCATGCCTGATGCCAAGGACCCCAACACCACATCTAAACTCAGCAAACTGACGATCTGCAACAAACATTTCATGATGAAAGCTAATCAATCATCCTGAAATTTGAAGGGAATTTACTTTCACGGGTGGATCTTCTTTCAAAGACTCAGCAAAATAAGGAAGTGGTTTATCACTAGAGGTAGGAATCCAATTTGGTTCCAGTTCCATGAAGGGATACAACACAAAGCCTCGGTGGGTATAGAGAGGGTGAGGAAGCATGAGTACTTTTGTCTGCATAGTTTCACGTTTGAACTCAAGGATATCCAAATCAATAATCCTAGGTCCCCATTTTTTGGTCCGTACCCGACCCATATCTTCCTCGATGCCCTGAAGGATATACAGCAATTCCTTTGAGTTTCCTTCAAACGACAGCTCGGCCACTGCATTTAGGAAATCTCCTTGATCTGTTTCCCCCCAAGCTTTGCTTTCATACAAGGAAGAAGTTCTGATTATCCCTACGCCACGGTTTTGAAGCATGACAAGAGAATCAGTAATGTTTTGGGTTCTATTCCCCAAGTTTGACCCTAATCCAATAAAAATCATCGATAATAAACCTTCTTTTATCTATCTGTCAGAAACCTAGAGAATCAAATTCGTAGATTAAATTGATTTAACTACGGTCATTGAACCTTGGATCATAACAAATTAACGCTTACATGAATTTTCTAAAATCCTTTCTGGCGAGTCTATTAGCAGTAATCGTTGGATTTTTGGTAGCCATCCCCCTGATTTTCATCGTACTTGGTGGAATTGTGGCTAGTGTTGGTCAACCGAAAGAAGTTACCGTTGCACCTGCATCCGTACTACAAATAAAACTTAATAATCCGATAGTTGAAAATGTTGAGTCATCTCCTTTTGATTTTGACTTCGGAGAACTTGATGTTTTTGGCTCTGGAACCTCCAACATGGGACTTTATCAGATCATAGATAACATTGATAAAGCAGCAGCTGACAACAATATCAAGGGTATTTACCTTACCCCAGGATTAGGTATTCAAACGGGATGGGCTAATCTGTCTACCTTAAGAGATGCCTTGATCAGGTTTAAAGATACTGGCAAGTTTATTTATGCCTATGCTGAATTGATGACGGAGGACTCCTATTATTTAGCCTCTGTGGCTGACTCTATTTTTGTAGCTCCTGAAGGCTTAATTGAATTCAACGGCCTAGCTGCAAATCCTATGTTCTATGCGGGCATGTTTGAAAAACTTGATGTGAAACCCAAGATTTTCAAAGTCGGAACCTTCAAATCAGCTGTTGAGCCTTACATCAGAAAAGACATGAGCGAGCCTTCTCGCCTTCAGACTGAAAAGTACCTAGGTGCTATCTGGGATGTGTTTGTAACCGATGTATCAGCTTCCAGAAACATACCTGTTAGTCAACTGAATGATATTGCTGACTCGTTTATGTTTGGAAGTGGGAAAGCAGCTGTCAAAGCTGGTTTAGTGGATCAAACCGCTTACGATTCTGAAATGCTGGATCGCGTAAAAGCTGCAGCTGGATTAGAATCACAAGAGAAACTCAACTTGGTTAGCTTAAGCAAATACATGAAAACCCCTAAAAAAGGAAGCAGAATTTCTTCTAATAAGGTGGCAGTCATATTTGCAGATGGTACCATCAATTCTGGCAAAAGCTCAAGTGGTACAGTAGGTTCGTCCTCTGTCGTAAAAGCCCTCAGAAAAGCTAGAAAAGACGAAAATGTAAAAGCAGTTGTTCTGCGTATCAATAGCCCAGGAGGATCAGCACTCGCTTCTGATATGATGGCAGAAGAGATCAAGCTCGTTAGTGAGGCAAAGCCGATCGTCGCCTCTATGGGTAATGTCGCAGCTTCTGGAGGATATTACATTGCAGCACCCTGTGATAAAATCTTTGCAAGACCCAATACCATTACAGGTTCAATCGGGATCTTTAGCATCCTATGGGAATTCGATCAGGCACTTAAAGACAATCTTGGGCTTACCTTTGATGAGGTTGAAACACACGATCATTCCAACCTGGGTAATCCTACCTTTCCCTTGGACAATATCGAAGCAGCATTTATGCAGCAAAGAACCGAAAAGGGTTACGGAACATTTATCAATATTGTAAAAGAAGGAAGAAAGTTTGCCGACTCCACCTCCGTAGATGCTATTGCCCAAGGAAGAGTCTGGTCTGGACAAGATGCCAAAGGCATCAATCTAGTGGATGAATTTGGCGACTTATACGATGCTATTAGCTATGTGAGTGAGCAAGTTGGGATTACGGACGATTACAGAGTCGTAAGATACCCTAAAGCGAAGTCTCCATTCGAGCAAATGCTTGATGATCTATCGCAGTCATATACCGACAAAATGATGGAAGGAAATCCTTTGGCGAAGGAATTGAAGCAGCTTGAGGAAATGAAGAAGATTATTCCCGAGTCTGGTACTTACATGCTGATGCCATTCAGCCTTGAGATCAAATAGAAAAACTAAATCCATGAAAAAAGCCCTGCAAATTACAGGGCTTTTTTTGTTTGGAGCGAGAGACGGGATTCGAACCCGCGACCCCAACCTTGGCAAGGTTGTGCTCTACCAACTGAGCTACTCTCGCGATTGGGACACAAAAGAATGGGAATATTTTAACTTTTGCAAGTAAATCAGAAAAAAAATCAGCCTAGGAAGAAATTCCTTTTACCTCCTTTTTGCCTTGTATCAAAGACAGTAACCAGAAGCCAATATAGAAGCATGGAAAGATCCAATTCAGTCCACTTACAAGAACTGCAATGCTGATCCCCAAACCGATGTACTGGAGGATATAGAAGAAGTTTAGGTTTCTTTTGCTCAAGAAAGCCAAAATACTAAGCTCAATGATGATCCAGGCTCTCTCTAAGATGAAAGCAGATAGGACAAGGATCCAAGATTGGTAGATCATCGCAAGGATGATAAGGGAAAGGATGATGAGACCTTGAGAAATATTAGCGCCCGTCCACAATTTCTTAACGGTGAATACTCCAAAAAGGAAAAATCCTTGTTGGATGAGTAGAACAGTGCATGTAACGAGTAAAAGTAATTTCATAAATCAGGTCTCGTCCCACTAAATCTAACTATCAAGCTGAACAACAGCGATCTAGTCATATAGTTGAACTTATAAACGAAGCTTTTGTTGCTAAAGCTGCCTGAAATAAAAATTACCTTCTTTTCTGAGAGAAAAAAGGCCAAAGTTGTATGTACTTTACACCAAACGAGACAGGCCTTTTAGATAGGAAATAGGCTCAAATGGATTGTCAGCCTTGAAAACATAGCTACCTGCCACTAAAGTATCCGCACCAGCCTTCACAACCTCCACAGAAGTTTCCTTGTTAATTCCTCCATCAACTTCAATTCGAAGAGCAGGATTATATCTGTCCGCCCATTCTCTAACCATCTTGATTTTATTGTTTACATAGGGAATAAAGGATTGTCCCCCAAATCCCGGATTAACCGTCATTAATAGAACCAAATCAATCTCGGAAAGGACATACTGAATACTGTGAACAGAGGTAGCTGGATTCAGGGCTAATCCTACCTTCATGCCTGCCTCTTTGATAGCATGAACCGTTCTATCAAGGTGGCTGACTGCCTCTACATGTACGGTAAGGATATCGGCTCCGGCATCGCGAAAAGCAGTGATATACTTCTCAGGCTCTACAATCATAAGATGTACATCGAGCGGTTTTTTACTCACTTTTTTTACAGCCTTCAAAACAGGAATTCCAAAGGAGATATTAGGTACAAATCGTCCATCCATGATATCACAATGCACCCAATCAGCTTCGGATTCATTTAGCATTTGGATTTCCTTATCCAGCTTTCCAAAATCAGAAGCCAAAATGGAAGGGGCCACCAACAAATCAGTCATGTAGAATTATTCAATTTAGCGGTTGGAAGTACAATTTTCTTGTGGAAGGCAATATCATATATAAGAGAAATACTGCAAAAATTAATGCCAACATTACATCAATGGATATTGCCTCGATAACAGGATACTCTTCAAAAGAAAAGGAGCTTTGGTTGGCACGACCAATTAAAGTTTCCAAGCTGGTGTAAAGAAGAAAGGCCAAGTATCCAAAACCAATGGATAAAATGGTAGATATGACCACGCAGGTAAGCCAGCCGAAAAAGGTAAACAGCCTCAACCCTATTCCCAGTATCATCATGGCCATAGGCAGATTGAACATGGTAAGTTCCTTTCTAAAAACCTGAAAGCCACCAAACACAGGGAGAAAGTTCCCATCAAACACTGCTGGTAATAGAAATCTTCCTATAAGAGAGACTAGAAGTACAATCAGTCCACCTACTAGTAAATAAGTAGATAATGTAAGGACAAACTGCCGATCAGATTCAAAAAAATCCTTGTTATTTTCTTCCACAATTATTTCGAAATCAGCGAGCTGCCAAATTACATAAAATTTCTCAACTCGTGCTTTCTCACTTCTCCATTTACCTGAGCAGTAGAATTGTTCCACTGATGGTAGTGGATCCTCCACTCGAAAAGCGAACTTGAGCAGTGTAGGCATAGGTCCCTGCTGCGACACCAATTCCTTTGTTATCCTTTCCATCCCACCCTCTTTGAGAAGGAAGAATTCTTCTGATAGGTCTCCCCCACCTATCCACAATGACCATATCAACTTGCTGAAAGTTAGGGTTGCCTAACTTGAAAATATCATTTATCCCATCGCCATTTGGTGTAAATGAATCTGCCACCTCCAGTTTTTCTACAGGTATAACGCTAAAGGTTCTTTGAAGTGTATCTGAACATGTACCAGTAGCATCACTGGCGATGAATGTAAGAGTAAATGTACCTTCTTCATCATAGGTGTGTACAGGATTTTCCTCGTTTGATACGGCAGAGCCATCACCAAAGTCCCATGAAAACGATGTGGCGCCTACTGATTGATTGGTGAGAGTGAGATTTCCATCAGGCAAAACCATAAATGATTTAATCTGTGGATTGGCACCGATTCTCGCTTCTACAGATTTATTTTCTTCTAACTCATACGAGAAAGTACTCAAACATCCAGCTGCGTTCTCTACCGATACTTCGTAAAGCCCTCCAGCAACATTTACAATCCTTGGTCCCGTTTCTTGTGGCAAGCCCGTCCACGTATAGGTATAGGGACCCACAGCCGGATTGGTACTAATTTCTAATATCCCATTGTCCTGGCCACATGTAGATGCTTGAGCCTCTGCTAGCATTATCTCCATTCCATCTGCAGGTTCATCTATGGTAAAAAACTCAATTTGCTCACATCCAAATTGATCAGTTACGGACACAAAATGTAGTCCCGCAGGTAAATTTGTCCTTGATAAATCATTATTGGGGGCTTCTCCATTCCAACTTATTTGATAAGGAGCAAGTCCACCCGTTATGCTAAGTTGGGCTTCCCCAGTCTCAGCTTCTTTACAAACTACATCTATAGTCTGAATACCAATTAGGAACTCCTCCCCTTGATCAATCTCGTATGTTTCCACAGCAGTTAAACAGCCATTTCCGTCTTTGGCCTGTACCTTGTACAAAC
Source organism: Bacteroidota bacterium (assembly GCA_039817415.1). Lineage (GTDB taxonomy): Bacteria > Bacteroidota > Bacteroidia > J057 > J057 > JALEFZ01. The sequence goes on along the minus strand of JBCBVV010000013.1, from coordinate 42,476 downwards.
CAGCACTCAGGCGATCTCGTAGACTCTCAAAACTAAAATTTCCCCCATTTACTGCATATGCGTAAGGTAGTACCCCTCCTTTACCCGTAAAACTTAGCGAACCTGTACTTCCTTCATAACAATCTACATTCACAACATCTGTTTGGAGAACCAACTGATCAGGTTCCTCAATCTCTATGGACATTTGATGCGTACAACCATTACTATCCACAATAGCTACTTGATAATTTCCTCCATTGAGACTCTGAAAAACAGGAGAAGCCTGAAATGCCTGCCCATTAACTGAATAACGATAATCTCCCCATCCTCCATTCACATTCACTCTAAAACTACCATTCTGATTCCCTTGACAATCGACATCTCTGACTTGTTCAAAAAATCCGTCAATAGGTGCCCTAGCATTAACAAAGAGTGAGGTATCAAGCTGACATCCAAGGATATCCTCAATGACAAACTCGTAAAAACCCGCGGATAAATTTTCGAAAATGGAATCCTCAGCAATAGGGCTTCCATTCATATAATAGGAAAAGTTGCCATTGCCTCCTGTAGTGGGCATGGTAATGGCACCATCACTTCCTCCACTGCAAGTCGCATCTGTAACAAGCAACTGGACTTCAAGAGGAAGTGGCTCTCCAATATTCACTGTTGTCGTTGTGGAATTCCCTCCGTTGTCAATCATTCTAATGGTGTGTGTACCTGCTGGAAGATCGGAGAAAGAATTGTTTTGGGTAAATTGACCCGAGAAGTTGAGGTCAATCGCATAAGGAGGGGTTCCTCCCATTCCTTGAACCCTCGCAAAACCATCAGCTAGGCCTGTACAGCTTGCGTCAACTTCATCAATGACAGAGATCGTAAGAGGACCTTGGCCAAAGGCAAACTGCATGCATAAAAATACCCCAAGACAGAGGATAAAAAACTGACGTGTCAACATAGTTGTAATTTTACCTCCACAAGGTACAAACTTGCGTACTTTTCAAAAAATGAAATTACATAAATCACTTACCTAGCTGATACCATTTCGCCTTTTGGTAAGCGCTCTTTCATTTGCTTCCTCAAAGCTTATGGCAGGAAAATTGAGCAGATTGATATTGCTTAATTTATGACAAGAATTAGCTTAAGGATAACTTCCATGACAAGAGTTGATTTTAGGCTACATTTTATTTGGAATAAATCTAAATAACTTATAAAATTGAATAAATCGTATATCAATTCTAAAGGATGGTGCCAGTAAACATATTTGTAGCAGATGCTGCCTTCCTCGTACGGGAGGGAATAAAGTCTGTCATTGAGGCGTATCCTAATATGAAGCTTGTTGGCGAGGCGGGGAGATCGGAAGAGATGCGAGCCAAAATTAAAGTTCATAAGCCCGACCTGCTAGTCATAGACTATAACGCCCCAGGTAATTTTACCGTAGAGGATATCGCCTTCGTTTCCAAAAATCATCCTAACACAAAATTCCTTGTCATAAGCTCAGATATCAAGAAAGATGAGGTTTTGACGGTATTGGAAATGGGTGTAACAGGCTTTCTTCTAAAAGAATGTGATAAGTCTGAAATCATTTCTGCCATTAATGCATCTACCAGAAAGGAAAAATTCTTTTGTGGAAAGGTCCTAGATATCATACTAGATAGAAACCAGAGCCCTACCTGCGAACCTACTAACCTAACCGAAAGAGAAATTGAGGTAGTTAGGTTAATGGCCGAGGGAAGGGGGACGCAAGAAATGGCAGATGAGCTTTCCCTGAGTGTACATACCATCTACACCCATCGTAAAAACATCATGAAGAAGCTAGGCGTTACCCGAGCTACCGAGGTCATTCTATATGCCATCAAAACTTCCTTGATTTCAGAAAACTAGCCAACTATCCTCCTAACCTAATCCCCAATCCTATAAACATTCCAATTGTGCCTACCAAACCTGCATAAAAGTGAGGCATAGATTGAAACTCCCATCCCGCATACACCACCCCCAATAGAAAAATAATCATGATGACAAACATGAATGTTTTAGGCATTTCTTCTTTGGAAAGAGAGCTGAACTGAATATAATTATTGAGTCCCAATAATATGATCAATAAACCCATTACGAAGCTCATCAACCCCCAAATGGCAAAAGAAGGGGAAGGATGTCCTAATACTTGAACTTCCATCGTTATTCCTTCTTGGACTTCAGGAATGACTAAATCGATATAATGGCTGTATAAGTGTAGGCTGCCAATTAGAATTGGAGTTACAATGCCCAACATAACGTAAAGGGTTCTAGCAAATGATTTCATAGGACAAAAGCTTATATGATTGATTTTACATACCTAAACGTTCATTATTTTCTGAAAGTTCTATAACTACATAATGACAATTATCATGGGCCTCCCATTGATGATAGATAACGCTTAGGTGGTGAAGGGTTTTCAAGGGGGAGTTTATTTTTGTAAAATTGTAGCCCTAAATCTGATAGCTTCACATGGCGAAAATATTTGTTACTGGCGCAGACGGAATGCTGGGCTCAAATTTGGTAAGAGAGCTCCTTTCTAGGAATTATGAAATCAGAGCTTTGATTCAAAAGGGAAGACAAAGCCCCACCCTAGAAGGACTTGATATAGAACAATTTGAAGGGGATCTACTAGACAAGGAAAGTATGGATAAGGCCATGGAGGGTTGTGAATACGTAATCCACGTAGCCGCCATTACCAATGTTTGGCCATCTCAAGATCCAATTTTTCATAAAATCAATGTAGAAGGAACTGAAAACATCATTGAGCTTTGCCTTAAGCATCAAGTCAAGCGATTGGTTCATGTAGGCAGTGCCAGCTCCTTCGGGTTCGGGGAGAAAAGCCAACCTGGCGATGAAGGCACCCCATACAAATCCGCCAAATACGGCCTAGATTATATCGATACAAAAAGGGAGGGTCAAATTCGGGTAGAGGAAGCGGTCAAGGAAAAAGGCCTACAAGCTGTTATTGTTAACCCGACCTTTATGATCGGCCCTTACGACACCAAGCCAAACGCGGGTCAAATCATTCTAGGTGTATATGAAGGCAAAACACCCGGATTCAGCCCAGGTGGAAAAAACTGGGTATATGTAAAAGATGTTGCCATAGGAATAGCCAACGCTTTGACCATGGGTAAGATAGGAGAATCATATATCCTAGGACATGAGAACCTTAGCTTCAAAGAGGCTTTCGAAATTATATCAAGAATAGTAGGTAAGCCCATGCCTTCATTTGCAGCTCCTGGAGGCTTGATTAAATTGGTAGGGAGAATGGGTTCACTCATTGGAAACATTACCAAAACTACTCCTACCCTCTCCTACGAAATGGCTTGGATTTCCTGCGATGGCCATTATTTCTCGCCTGAAAAAGCCAAAAAAGAGTTGGATTTGCCTCAAACTCCTATCGAGGTAGGGATCAAAGAAGCATTTCAATGGTTTGATGATAACGGATATCTGAAGTAACATGAAGAAGTACGAAGGGAAAGTCGTTCTCATCACGGGTTCAAGTATGGGAATTGGAAAGGCAATGGCCTACCATTTTGGACGAGAAGGGGCAGATGTTGTCATCAATGCCAGAACGCAATCCAAGCTTGAAAGTACCGAAAAAGAATTGCTTGAGAGCGGAATCAGTGTTCTTTCCTATGCCGCGGACGTTAGCAATTGGGAAGAAGTGCAAGCTATGGTTCAAGCCACCCTAGACAAATTCGGCAGACTAGATATCCTGATCAATAACGCCGGGATTGCCACGAGAGGCTCCGTAGAAGGTATGGCTGCAGAGGTATTTGATAAGGTATTGCGTGTCAATGTACTTGGATCCATTTACCCTGCCAAGGCCTCCCTTGCTGCCATCAAACAAACCAAAGGGAGTATTGTATTCATCTCCAGTATAGCCTCGCTCCATGGTTTACCTTATAATTCTATCTACAGCAGTTCTAAAAAAGCATTAACAGCCTTTTCAGAATCTCTCCGAATAGAAACCAAGGAGGCAGGCGTTCATGTCGGATTGGCTTATGTGGGCTTCACTGAAAATGATCCTCAAAAAATCATCCTAGATGCAAATGGAGAACGCATTTACCTCAAAAATCGTCGAGGAATCAAAAAACAGACGCCTGAAGAAGTAGCTGCCATCATCGAAAGACTCATCCACAGGAGAAAAAAGACTGTTACCTTAAGTTTAATGGGAAAGGCCCTAAAATTCTTCCATAAGATTTTGCCCATTATACCTGAGATGATTTATACAAGAAACCTACCCACCATTAAAGCTCAATCAGAAGGAGAAGCCCAAAAGGTGAATTCGTAACCAAACGGCCATCATGAGGTTATCTATTCGTAAAACAGCCATAGAAGCTGGAATTTATCTATATGCTAAGCCTGAACTATGAAGTCTTTACGCACCCCTCTACTCATTTTTGGAATGTTGGGCTTCCTGGTTCTTCTGGGACTGGGTATCACGGGAAGGCTCCCAATTTCTTCCAGTGAACAAGCTAACATAGAGGCTTTCCAACGTCAATGCCAAAGCTGCCACCTACTACCTGACCCAAAAAGCTTATCGAAATCTGTTTGGAGACAGTCAGTCTTGCCGGAAATGGCAGCCAGAACAGGCTTTAGCATTGATGACTACAATCCTTATAAATTTTCCTATCAAGAAAACTATCATATAAAAAAGGCCAATGTGTATCCTCCCCAGCCGACTGTGAATCTAGACGAATGGGAAAAGGTATACCATTATATCCTCAGAATAGCTCCAGATACGATTGAAATTCCTTCACGTAGCGGTAGAAATAAGGAATTGGCTCAGTTTAGGCCAAACTATGTATCAGGAAGCGCAGCAGAAGAGGCAGCAGGAGTAACCTGCATCTCCTTTCAGGAAAAAGCCTTCCCCCTCATTGGCACCTTCAAAGGCAGCATCCTTGAAAGCGATTCAAGTAGTTCATCTCGCAGTTTTCGCTCTCCTGTTTCCTCCATTGCTAAAGGAAAAGATGGACGTTGGCTTACAGAATTTGGCATCATGAATCCCAGTGAAAACGCTTGTGGAACACTCTATTTGCAGGAAAAGGGAGAAACTAGCCTTATTTTAAACGATCTACACAGACCTGTATATATCCACCCTGAGGATTTGAATGACAATGGTAAAGAAGAATTATTGATCTGCGAATTTGGTTTCCACACTGGGCAACTCAGCCTACTTACTCAAACCGATACTGGCTATCATAAAAAATCTCTTCTTTCCCTACCCGGTTCAATCAAAGTAGAGGTGAAGGACATGAATCAGGATGGCAAAAAGGATATTGTTGCCCTTTTCTCTCAAGCATGGGAAGGGGTTAGGATATTCTATCAGGAAGAAGAGCTCAAATTTCGAATGGAAGAGGTCTTGAAATTTGGCCCTGGACATGGATCTAGCTGGTTTGAGTTAGTGGACTTCAATCAAGATGGACATCAAGATATCGTCATGGTTAATGGAGACAATGGCGATTACTCTATACGGCTAAAAGAATTCCATGGGATCAGATTATTCCTGAATAAGGGCAACAATCAATTTGAGGAGGCATGGTTTTACCCTATTCATGGTTCTACTAGGGTTATTTCAAAGGATTTTGACCAAGATGGAGATTTGGACTTTGCCGTCATGTCATTCTTTCCAGACTGGAAAAATAGCCCTGAGGAAGGATTCGTATACCTAGAAAATCAGGGCACAGAGGACTTTAGTTTTACCTCTTATACACACAGCCTGTTAGCCAAACACAATTGGATGGTCATGGAAGCTGGGGACATTGACGAAGACGGAGATGAGGATATTGTACTAGGAGCTTTTGATATTCTGAAGCAAAAGGGGAAAGCAAATCCAGGAGAAAGTATCCTGATCCTACAAAATACCCTTAGCCAATAATTATTTCTCCAAAAATTAAGAACGCAAGCCCTCTACGATTTGAACTTTGGAAGCCTGTAAACTTGGATAAAGAGAAGCAATGGCTGCCAAGACTAGTACAGTAAGGCCTACAAGGGCAAAGTCTCCAAATTGCAATTCTATTGGAAAGGCTTTTACTCTAAAGCTGTCTCCACCTTGTAGCTGAACAAAACCCAGGTACTTTTGCCCCAATCCTAATACTAGCGCAATACACACGCCTATTCCTCCACCTAGGGCACCTACCCACATGCCCGTTCTTAAAAAGGTTTTTCGAATAAAACCTGGACTGGCACCAAGGGATTTTAACACGGAGATATCTCTGCTTTTTTCCAAGACTATCATGGAAAGGCTTCCCACAATGTTAATCGCCGTCAATGCATTCATTAACACCAGAATGAGATAGGAAATATATTTCTCATTCTTCATGACCCTGTAGAGGGTCTTATGTTGTTCATACCAGGTCAACACCTCATAGGACGAACCCAGTTTGTCTCTTAACCTTTTTGCGACTACATCGGCTTTGCGAAGGTCTTTGAGTTTGATTTCGTAGGCTGATATCTTGTTTTCTGCCCTAAAAACATCCCTCACAAAATTCAGGTCTCCAAAAACAAATTTTTCATTGTACTCCTTTTGAACATCAAAGTAGCCTGAGGGGAAAATAGGCTCAGGAGCAATAACACTCGCCATTTCAAATCCTTTCACATCGCTTGGGACATAGAAAAGATTGATGGCCTCCCGTTCATTTTCAATATCCGCATTGAGCCGTGAGGCAACGATGCTACCAAGTACTACTTGGTTGGTTCCATTTCTAGGGATAGAGGTAAATCTCCCTCTGTAAATGAAGGTGTCTAAGGGATTGACATCGTTGAAATCTTCTTCAATTCCCTTCAAAACGGCTAGGGATTGATTATCGACATACTCCAACCAAACTCTATCCTCTAGTGTCCGAGTAACGGATACGATATCAGGATCATTAGCCAGATCGCTGTATAAAGAATCTGAAGAAGCAAAAAACTTTCCTTCCGCTGCTACAATTTTCACATCTGGATCAATGGCGGCGAATAGGTCCTCAATAAAACCCGTCAGGCCATTAAATACAGACAATACCAAGATCAGGGCAGCAGTCCCAAAGGCAATTCCTAGGATACTGACCCAAATGATGATGTTAATCGAATTGGATGATTTTTTGGAGAATAAATATCTCCGGGCAATGCGGTTGGATATATTCATAAATTATTCTCCCTTTTCCTCGTCCTCAGATTCTTCGGGAATATCTAGGGTATCTAATAAGCGACTAATTCTGTCAGCCTCCTTAAAGGAATCATCCTCTTGAAAATCCAATTCTGGTATTTTCCTGATTTTATTTCGGATTCTAGCAGCCAGAGACCTCCTCACTTCCCATGAGTTTTTATTCAATTCCTTAACCGCTTCCTCCAATTTTTGGTCAGGGAAAACCGTAATAAATACCTTGGCCAAGCTAAAATCAGCCGTAATTCTAACCCCACTCACTGTCAACATAACCCCTGGCGTATAGGCATGCTCCATACGAAGCAAATCGCTCAGTTCTTGTTGAATCAGCTTATTCAGTTTCTTCTGTACTTTCGTTTCAGGCATTTGCTGAATTCTCCTTAAAATATTTAGTTACCTTCGTTGGTCTTATTCTACATTGAGATTAGGCGAAAGTACAAAATGCAAAGCTATTTTAGAATTATCAATTATGGGAAACCCTATTATGGACTAGGGATGGTCGCCATATTCTGCCTGATTCTATACACCATCTTTAATACGGTCAGTCTATTGGCCATCATTCCTTTTCTCGAAATCCTATTTGCCGAACAAGCCATCATTCCTCCTACTACCCCACTAGATTGGCTAGATCCAAATTCTATAAAAACGCATGCTTATTTCCAGCTTTATCAAGGAATAGAACAATTGGGCAGGCAAAATATGCTGCTTTATTTCTGTATCTTCCTATTTGGCTCCATCCTAATCAAAAACACAGCAAGATACCTAGGTTCTTATTTCATTGCCCCATTTGAACAGGGTATTATGTATGCCCTTAGAAATAAAGTTTTCGGACATTTGCTCATACAGGATAGCGCTTTTTTTACCATGAGAAAAAAAGGCGATCTAATAAGTTTGAGTGTTTCGGATGTAAACGTCGTGCGCGAGGCAGTTAATGGGACGTTGCTTGTTTTGATTCGAGAACCACTCAATCTGATGTTCTTCCTGCTGACATTATTCTTCATTTCCTGGAAATTGACCTTGTTTACTTTGATTGTATTGCCCTTGACTGCCTTGGTAATTGGAAGAATTCGTGGGCCGTTGAAAAGAAAAACGAAGGAAGGTCAAGTCGTATTAGGCAAGTTGGTAGCCCTACTCGATGAATATCTTGGAGGAATCAATATTATCAAGGCCTTTCAAAAAGAGCAATACGTCAAAGACAAATATGAGGCTGAAAACACAGCCTATAGATCCTTCCAGGTAAGTATCAGAAGGCAAGCTGAACTCGCTTCCCCCCTAACCGAAGTCCTAAGTGTAATTGTAGTTTGCGCGATCATTTATTTTGCGGGGACCTTGATTTTGGATGAAGGAGCTGGTTTAAAACGTTCCGAATTTCTTGGCTTTGTCGCAGTATTTAGCCAATTGTTAGGTCCTATTAAATTCTATTCAAATGCCTTGACAAAGGTTCAAAAAGGGCTGGCAGCCTATGAAAGAATTGAGGAACTCTTCAAAATTGCGCCAGAAATCAGCTCTAGTCCACAAGCTACACTTGCTCGTTTTGATCAAAAGCTGACAGTTGAGGACGTCTCCTTTTCCTATGGAGAAGAACAGGTCTTGCATAAAATAACGCTTGAATTGCCCAAGGGTAAGTCCCTGGCCTTAGTTGGCCCATCTGGAAGTGGGAAGTCTACCCTAGCTAAACTCGTTATGAGAATGTACGATCCAGAATCAGGTAGTTTGGCACTCGATGGCAAAAACATCAAAGAGTTAGATCTCGAAAGCTATCGGTCAGTTTTGGGCATGGTGGATCAAGAGGCCATTCTATTCCATGATACGGTTTTCAACAACATTGCCTTTGGTGCGGGGATGGAAGTAAAGGATAAAGTCATTGAGGCAGCCAAATCCGCCTTTGCACACGAGTTTATCATGACACTTCCAAATGGGTATGATACCTTATTGGGGGAAAGAGGGACAAGGCTTTCCGGAGGTCAACGACAACGTATTTCTATCGCAAGGGCTTTATTCAGAAATCCCGAAATCCTGATCTTGGACGAAGCTACCTCGAATTTAGATACACAGTCCGAAGCCATCGTACAAAAGGCATTGAACAACCTCATGGAAAATAGAACTTCTATTATCATAGCCCATAGACTTTCAACAGTAGTGCATGCGGACCAAATTATTGTCTTAAAGGAAGGAAGCATAGTCCAGACAGGAACCCATGCTGAACTCATTCAGCAAGAGGGGCTATACAAAGACCTGTATGCACAGGCAGAATCTTGACCTATCGGTGAATATCAAGGAAACCAACAAGGATATTATACTCGTTTTCCCAGTCAAGATTGTAAGAAATTCGATTTCTAAATTGAGGAACCATCCATTTTAGCTGCGCAGCTGAGGGCTGTTCATTGATGGCTTTAAAAAAGTCTGAGCGCTCCTGAGATGTGGAATATCTGTACCAACCATTAAATTCATGGCTAATCTGCTTTAAGGCTGTTGTGTTGTTGTGGTAGAAGGTACGGAGATGATCCATGGCTACATCATTGTCTCCAATTTCAAGCCCTTCTTTCAGGAGAAGTGCCATCACATCCATCAATTTGATGTATTTCTTCTGAATGGAAACTGATTTTCCAGCATAAATAGCCAATTCAGTTCTAGCCTCCTCACTCAAGGCGCCCTCCTGAGGATAATAACAAGCACTCAAAGCAAGAAGGCTAAGAGCCAATAATCCACTACATATCTTTCCGGCACGCATTACCTTTTCATTTATTTAGCCTGTGAAAGTAATTTACAGGACTCATTTTCATTTTGTGTAAAGAGTTATCAACTTACCTACATTCTTTATAAAATCAAGATATATGTTCAGATACCTATTGTTGATTGCCCTGATGGCAGCCAGTTTGAGTGTTTTCCCACAACAAAAGCCCAGCAAAAAAGATAGTCTCGTCAAATTGACCACCTCTTTCGGAGAAATGGTCATTCGCTTGTATCCAGAGACTCCGAAGCACAGAACCAATTTCTTAAAGCTTGCAGGCGAAGGATTTTTTGATAGCACCACCTTTCATCGAGTCATCAAGGACTTTATGATTCAAGGTGGAGACCCGCTTTCTAAAGACCCAAAAACCAAAAACCGAGCGGGTTCAGGAGGACCAGGATATACCATTCCAGCAGAGTTTGATCCTGCCCTTTATCACAAAAAAGGCGCCCTGGCTGCTGCACGACAAGGCGACCGTGTAAATCCCAAGAAAGAATCCTCAGGCTCTCAGTTCTACATTGTTCAAGGAAAACCCATGAGTGAATCTGAGCTAGCTAACATGGAAATGAGGGTAAAAATGCAAAACCCCACCTTTACCATTTCTGATGCCCAAAAAGAAGTATACAAAGAATTGGGAGGGACGCCCTTCCTAGACATGAATTACACGGTATTTGGAGAGGTGATTTCTGGAATCGAACTCATTGACACAATCGCTAGCCAAAAGGTCAATGGCAGTGTTCCAGCAGAAGATATTTCAATGACCATGGAGGTCATGGTGATGAAGAAGAAAAAAATTACCAAAACCTATGGATTTGAGTATCCAGAGATGAAAAAGAAGTAGAGCTTAATTTCAAGCTTGTTCTAAACAAAAAATCCTCATGTACTGGAATCAACATGAATTCGGTACATGAGGATTTCTCTTAGACGTATCACGCTGCTAGGCCAATAGCTCTTCCAAATCGACTGCGTCAAGCGATTTGTAGATGTCTTCCTCCACCGAAATGATATCGTCTGACAATTGGGCCTTCTTTCGCTGTAACCCCAGGATTTTCTCCTCTATAGAGTCCTTAGTGATAAACTTATAATAGAAAACCGTCTTTTTCTGGCCTATCCTGTGAGATCTATCAATGGCTTGGTTTTCAACCGCTGGGTTCCACCACGGATCCAAAATGAAGACATAATCCGCAGCCGTAAGGTTCAGCCCTACACCACCAGCTTTTAGACTAATCAGAAACACCTTTATTCCCTTGTCTTTCTGAAAGGTATCTACCTGTCCCTGACGATCCTTTGTACTTCCATCAAGGTAGTTATAGCGAATGCCCTCTGCTTCTAAATCATCCCTAAGCAGGTGAAGCATTTTTACGAATTGACTGAATATCAACACTTTTGACCCATCGCTTTCGATGACCTGTTGAAGGAGTCGTTTAACTTCCTTGTACTTACCTGAATCTTTCAATTCATAGGCATCTGGCTCGACCATCTTTGGGTGGATGGCGATTTGACGAAGCTTCTGAAGACCAGTTAGAATGTTGAGCTTATTTTTCTTCCACGCATTCTGACTAATCAATTCCATCAGGTAGTTACGGTAGGTGTTTTTCACATCCTCGTACATTTTCTCCTGAGATTCAATCATGTCACAGTACTGCAGCTTCTCAATTTTAGGTGGAAGGTCTTTTTCCACCTGATTCTTCTTCCTTCTTAGGATAAAAGGAGAAATGATCCGTCTCAGCTTGGCAGAACGCTTAACATCTTTGCTTCTTTCAATGGGATTTACATAGAAACGCTTGAAAAAGGTCTCATTTCCTAGCAACCCTGGATTTAAGAAGGCCATTTGCGACCAAATATCCATGACGGTATTCTCTATAGGTGTACCCGTGAGGGAGAGTCTATGATGAGAAACCAACTTACGGATGGCTTTGGCAGTCTTGGATTCTGGATTTTTTATCATCTGGCTCTCGTCCAAAATCACGTAGTGAAATGGAAAGCCTTTTAGGTGTTTGATATCTTGACGAACAATTCCATAGGTAGTCAGGATAATGTCAAATTTAGAAAAGTGCTCAAGGTCTTTTCTCCTAGATACCCCTGTATGGACGAGAACTTTCAAACTGGGAGCAAATTTTCTTGCCTCATTACACCAGTTGTGAATCAAAGAAGTAGGCAGTATGATCAATGATGGAACTTCATTGCCCTCTTCTTGCTCATGTAGCAAAAAAGCCAACGTTTGAATGGTTTTACCCAATCCCATATCATCTGCTAGAATTCCTCCCATGCCAAAGCTTTTTAGGAAATTTATCCAATTGTACCCTTCCTGCTGATAATTGCGTAGGGTGGCATTTAGGGTTTTTGGAGGATCGACATAGGGAACATTCTTTAAGTTCTTGATCGACTCAATCCAATCTGCATCATTCCTATTGGTTGAAGGAAGATTGAGCAGAGGTGCCTGGTATCTTTTGATGCTAATGGTATCCCCATTCCTTTGTTCGGAGACCTCCATCAGGTGACGGTAGTCTGAAAACCATTCTTCAGGAAGAATGGCAATGCTTCCATCTGGCAGTTCATACTCCCGTTGATTCTTCAGAATGTAGTTTCTGAACTTAATAAAGGGAATAACAAATTCACCAATTCTAACCACTGCTTTGATGTCAAACCAGTCTCCTTCTTCCTCCGTAGTCAACTCAATTTGAGGCCTTACAAGATTCAGATGGTAATGTTGATCCTTTTGAACGATCTCTATTCCCTGCTCCAGTATAAGGTCCTTGTTGTTGGAGATCCATCCTAGCCCACTTTCTTTCTCCACATACTCCCAGGGGGTAAGGCTATTAGGGTTGGGTTGAATGGTACTCAGAAAATCTTCAATCTCTTTTTCTTTTGCCTTATCTCGGAGAATTCTGAAAAAGGTAATTTCATCATCCATCTTGACCATTTTTGCCTTTACCCTATTGGGATCATCTAAAGCAAGGGTAAAGTTCCCATAGGTCACCTCTCGTAGGAAGGAAAAGCTGTCTCCATTGTTTTCCTTTACTTGAATAGAAAATTCTGGGATGGCATGGATATCTCTAATTCTAAATCCCTTGGCTGAAATATCGTAGCGTTCTACAATCTGAGTGATGAATTTTTGGTAATAGACATCCTCTTTTTCCTTGGGAATAGCAATATTCTTTTTATTCAAAAAGGGCTTCAATTTTGCCCCTTCTACCTCTTGTTCAAAGGTAAAAACTTCCCCATTCAAGAGCATCCAAGCAGGCTCCATGCATAGCAAAACCGCATCCTTAAACTGGAAGTCGATTTTTTCTCCTCTCAACTTAATCGTCGGAAAATATTGGGTAAATATCTCATGCCTTCTAAAGTGGAATAAGACAGTAGCCTTTTCGTCTAAAACATCTAATTCAGTATGGGCAGGATAGCTGTCATTTCCCATGCTGAAGACTCTCCTTGTAGGGAGCAAGGGAAGAATTTGCGCTAACTTTCTCTGGATAAAGCTTTTGGCCAATTTTTTGATTTCACCGTCAAACTTTTTGATAAAAAATTCAACTTCATTTCTTGGCTTCCCACCAAAACGCTTTACAATTTCTTTGGGACTAATTTCACCCGCTAGTTGAATCAACTCTCTGTCCACATCATCCAGTTCAGCAGAGAATTGCTCCATATTTTCTGGATAGGCATGTTGATGAACCAGGCTGAGCGAACCATTAGGAAGTAACTGAACGTAGTGCGCAGAGATCAGATATCCCAGGTATTCATGGTGATACGTTGCATAAACTACTTTGAAAGGTAATGCGGGATCAACTAATCGCATAAATTCAGCCGAATTGATAAAAAGCCCTGCTATACAAATCCTACAGCGGCTGTAACAAAAAAATATGTTAAGGTAATGAGTGGACCCTTATGTTTGAACGAACCAAAAACTCCAGAATTTTTCGGCCCTGATAAAGGTTCAGAGGATTAATATATTGAGAAAATATCATTACACACAAATATTCTTTTTAATGCTTTTATAAATTCCCAGATTCTGTGATGATATCCGAAATTTCGTAACGAATTCTTAACAATCAGACATTATTGTCCCCCTTATCTCTTATGACCTAACAAAAATCATCTATCAGAGAACAAGTCTGTTTTTTTGCCAGCCATGGCCTTTCTACATTTATCGGGACAACCTGAAAGCCTTACGTTCGTAACTATCTAGAGAAACTTTCAGAAATTTCTGAAAAATTTGCACTAACTTGCAGCATGAGGTCTATGTTAGGAGAATTGCTCAACAAAAACAGGCTTACAGCCGAAGAAAAGCAGATTTCAGCCAAGGTCATGGCGGGTGAAAGAATCACTCAAGAAGATGCCTTGTACCTATATCAGCACAGTGAACTTCCATTCCTGGGGCTATTAGCGAATCATATTAGGAAAGCAAAACATGGAAAAAGAACCTATTTCAACAGGAATTTTCATGTAGAGCCTACCAATGTCTGTATCTATACATGCTCTTTTTGTTCCTATTCAAGAAAGATCAAAAAGCGTGAGGACGGATGGGAAGCTACCCTTGATGAAATGATGGATAAGATCAAGGCTTATGACGGAAAACCCGTTACTGAAGTTCACATTGTAGGAGGAGTTCTTCCTCAATATAATTACCAGTTTTACCAGGATTTATTTAGGGCCATCAAGGAACACAGGCCTGAATTACATATCAAGGCTCTTACGCCTGTAGAGTATCATTACATCTTCAAAAAGGCTAAGGTTTCTTATAAAGAAGGCCTTCAAGCCATGATTAATGCAGGACTTGATTCTATGCCAGGAGGGGGAGCAGAAATATTCGATGAAGCTATTCGTGAGGACATTGCAGGAGGAAAATGTAGTTCTCAGGAATGGCTAGATATGCATGAAACTCTACATGAATTAGGTCATAGATCTAATGCCACCATGCTCTATGGTCATGTAGAAAATTATGCACACAGAGTCGACCATATGAATCGCTTACGGGAGCTTCAGGATAGAACGGGTGGATTTCAAACCTTCATTCCCCTGAAATTTAGAAACCAAAACAATGAATTGTCTCATCTGGAGGAGGTTTCTGTGATTGAGGATTTGAAAAATTATGCCATTGCCAGAATTTTCATGGACAACTTTGATCACATCAAAGCATACTGGCCAATGATCGGAAAGAAAACCGCCCAATTATCACTTGCATTAGGTGTAAATGATGTGGATGGAACCATTGACGATACCACTAAAATTTACTCCATGGCGGGTGCAGAAGATCAAAATCCATCCATGTCTACCCCCGAATTGATCGACATCATCAAGGCAGCAGACATGCATCCTATTGAAAGGGACACCTTGTATAATGTCATCCATGACTATCAGGTAGAAGAGTTTGAAGGCGTGGATGTCTTAGTAAATGTGGAGTAGCAAAGAAAAAGAAATACATTTTTATGATACAGATCTTTTTCGTTCGACATGGAGAAACTGATTACAATCGAAAGGGGATTGTTCAGGGGAGCGGTATTGATTCAAACCTAAATGAACACGGCAAAAGACAGGCACAAGCCTTGTTTGAAGCCTACAACCATATTTCCTTCGACAAAGTATTCGTCAGCGGACTCAAAAGAACGCATCAGACAATTGCACCTTGGCGAATTCATGGCTATGATCTCAAGGTCGAGCCAGCCTTAAATGAGTTTAGCTGGGGAATTCATGAAGGTGTGGTTCCTACAGTAGAACAAAGAGCAGAATTCCACGGCCTGATTCAAAAGTGGACGGAGGGAGATTTACACTTGAGTGTAGAAAAAGGCGAATCTCCCATACAAGCTTGGGATAGAACCAAGAATTTCTTTGATAAGATATTTGATGGACCGGATGAGGCAACCTACCTCATGTGTTCACATGGAAGGCAATTACGTATTATCATTAGTAACCTCTTGAAAGAACATATGTCTGAGATGGAGAAATACAAACATGATAACACCGCGGTTAGCATCATGCAGTTTGAGCCCAAGCAAAGTGGTCGTCTCATTCAGTTGAATGATACCAAGCATTTGAAAAATGTTGTCATGGGATAATCAATAAATCGTTCTTATGCCAAAAATAGCCATGGTCTCCTATATCAACACCCGCCCCTTTATGGATGGGTTTGAGCAAGTTTTCACAGAAGGGGAAGTTGACCTTCAACTGCTAGCTCCAGCAGACTGTGCCAAGGCATTGAAGCGAGGAGAAGCTGACATGGCCCTTATCCCAGTAGGCGCACTTTCCAATTTCCAACACATAAAAATCCTTCCAGACTTTTGCATAGGTGCCAAAGGGCCAGTGAATTCTGTATTCATTTTTTCAAAGCTCCCTATTGAAAGATGTGATCATATCCATTTAGACCCGCATTCCAGAAGTTCAAATGGCTTAGCCAGAATTCTTCTTAAACATTATTGGAGGAAAGACCTTCACATCCATTCTCATACATCACGAGATTTTAGTCGGATTAAGGATCATCATGCAGGAGTCGTCATTGGCGATGAAGCCATTAGAATAAGAGACCAATACCCTTACCAATATGACCTATCTGAACATTGGTATCACTTGACTGGCCTTGGCTTCCCCTTCGCAGTTTGGGCATTTAGAGAAGAGTCCTTCTCCCCTTTTCTGCTAAGAAAAATTCACCATGCCATGAAAGTTGGAGTAACACAAAGGGCCCAAAGCGCCAAAAAGTGGGCAAGTTACTACAAGATCGATCCTGAATTTGCTCACACTTATTTGATGGATGATATTGACTTTGTCTTTGATCAGGAAAAACATAAGGCCTTGAAGTTGTACTACAAGACCTTACATGCTTTGCCTGCTCAAGAACTACAAAGGGTATAAATCAGGATAGATAATAGCCAATCCTTAGTATTTCAGCGAATACACCAGCAGCCGTCACCTCCGCTCCAGCACCAGGACCTTTGATGACCAAGGGTCTTTCTTTGTATCGCTGTGAGGTAAATACAATCATGTTGTCACTTCCAGAAAGTTGGTAAAATGGGTTATCTGGCCCTACCATTTGAAGCGAAATAAATGCTCTACTTCCCTCTAGAGAAGCGATGTACCGGAGTACTTTATTTTCTGCCTTTGCAAGCCTTCTTTTCTCTTCAAAATAGGCTACCTGTCTATCCAGCTCAGCTAAGAATGAAGCTACATCAGGAGCCTCAAGGCAGGCCTTGGGTAAAATTTGCTCTACATCTAAGTCCTCAGGCTCCAATCGAAGACCTGATTCCCTGGCTAGGATCAACAATTTTCTAGCTACATCCTTGCCTGACAAATCAATTCTGGGATCTGGCTCTGTGTACCCCCGCTCCATGGCCTCTTTTACAATTTCGGGGAAAGACCTATCCGTTTCACCAAAGGTGTTAAAAATGAAGGACAACGAGCCTGACAGCACCCCTTCAATCCTCAAAATCCTATCTCCACTGTTAATTAAATCGTTAAGTGTCGTGAGAACAGGTAAACCCGCTCCTACATTGGTTTCGTAGAAGAACTTAACGCTATTCTTTTCTGCCAGTTTCTTCAGGTAATCGTACTGCTCATAAGGACCAGAGACCGCGACCTTATTGGGAGTAGAAATAGAAATAGAGTTGTTAAGGATATGCTCGTAAAACGGAATCGGCAATTCGCTTGCTGTGTTATCGAGATAAACGCTATTGGGTAGGTTGAGCTTAATCATGCGCTCAACAAAGGCACCTAAGTCACTCTGTTTTTCAGCCCCTTCCAGCTTTTCTCTCCAATTGTTCAAATCAATCCCCTCCACATTAAACATCATCTTGCGTGAATTGGCTAGGCCTACCACTCTGATTTCTACAAACTGTTTTTCTAAGAGATATTTTTCTTGCTCAAGCAGCTGATCAATTAAGGTTCCGCCGACATTACCGACCCCTACTACAAAGACATTTAGGGTATAGTATTTTGAGAGGAAGAAGACATCGTGCACAGCATTCAAAGCTTTGGCTTCATCTTTTTTCTGAATGACGACAGAGATATTTCTCTCCGAAGATCCTTGAGCGGTAGCGATAATATTTACCCCATTTCGCCCAAGAGCAGAGAAGAACTTCCCTGAGATACCAGGCTGGGCCTTCATATTGTCTCCAATAGCTGCCACTACTGCCAAGTCAACCTCCACTCCAATGGAATCAATTAACTTAGCATTTAATTCTAGCTCAAACTCCTCATTTAATGTCTCTAAGCCTTTCTGCGCATCATCTGGGTTAATGGCCAGAGAAATGGCATGCTCGGAAGAGCCCTGGGTAATGAGGATGGCATTGATCTCTTCCTTGGCAAGGACACGAAAAAGCCTTGCCGCGATATTAGATGCACCAAATAGTGCGCTACCTGCCACTGTCAATAAAGAAATCTCACTAATAGAGGTTATCCCTTTTACAGTTTGAACGTAGGGTTCAGGTTGATTGCTGATAAGGGTTCCTTCTGACTCGGGCTTGAATGAATTTTTGATCCGAATGGGGATTTTCTTCTCTAAAGCAGGAATAATGGTAGGTGGATAAATCACCTTCGCGCCAAAGTGAGACATTTCAAGGGCCTCCTCATAGCTCATGGTCTTGACTGGGAATGCCTGCTTTACCTTTCTGGGATCTGAGGTCAGCACCCCATCTACATCTGTCCAAATCTGAATCTCATCTACCTCAAGGGCAGCACCTACTAAAGAGGCGGTGTAATCCGATCCCCCTCTTCCTAATGTAGTGGTTACTCCAAGGACATTAGAGGCTACAAAACCGGTAATGATGGACACTTTGTCCTCATTTTCCTGAAAGTGTTGACGAATGTTGTCATAGGTTTCTTTGCGGAATACCTTGGCAGCACCATGAGAGGAATTCGTTCGAATCAATTTCCTTGCATCTACGAAAGTGGCCTGATATTTACGACAGAGAAGAATTTCACTCAAGGTAAATGCAGACATCCTTTCTCCAAAGGAAAGAATAGTATCCTGCGTTCTTCTGGTGAGGTCTCTGGTCAAAGAAAGGCCGTATAAAAGACTTCCTAGGTTTTCCTTTCTCTCAATCAATTCTTGGAGGACTCCCGGTCTCCTTCTTTCATCATGGATATGATGATGAATAGTCTGAATATGCTTGGCAGAAAATAATTCCAGATACCCTTTATATTCTGGGCTTCCAATTGAGGCCAACCTGCTCATTTCTAGTAAGAGGTCAGTCATCCCTCCCATGGCTGAAACGACTACAGCAACTTTTTCTCCTCTATCCAGATAGCTCTGAATAATTTTTGCTACCTGATCCATCCGGTCTGGATCCTTCACAGAGGATCCTCCAAACTTTAATACTTTCATTCCATTATTCGTCTTAACACGCTTTGGAGCAACTGAATCTATTTATATAGGGGCCTCATTATTCATCATGCTCCGCCTGATGGTTTCGTTACAAATTCGACACGAAAAAGCCCATTTCTTTGTTAACAAAAAAAATTTAGATGGGATTTTTTTCATTCATTGTCGTAATCTGTTTGTTTCATACAAAAAAAGAGAGTTGTAGGTTTTCCACAACTCTCTTCACTTCTATATTCGGTGCTGTTTATGCCAATTCCAATGATTCGTCAATCAAACGGATAAAGTCATCAAACAAGTAGTGGCTATCGTGGGGGCCAGGAGAAGCTTCGGGGTGAAATTGCACGGAAAAAGCCTGCTTATTTCGAATTCGAACTCCTTCTATCGTTCCGTCATTCAGATTGACATGGGTAACGACAACGTTAGGAGAGTTTTCGATTTCTTCTTTGTTTACTCCAAATCCGTGGTTCTGAGAAGTGATCTCACACTTACCCGTTAGAAGGTTTTTGACGGGGTGATTGGCACCTCTATGGCCATTGTGCATCTTGTAGGTAGAAACTCCACATGCCAGTGCCAAGATTTGATGGCCCAAACAAATTCCGAATAGGGGCTTGTCATCTTCCAAAATCCTCTTTACTGTATTGACAGCATAAGGCATCGCAGCTGGATCACCAGGACCATTTGAAATAAAATAGCCATGGGGATCAAAAGATTTCAATTCTTCATATGGAGTCGTTGCGGGAAAGACCTTCATGTAACAGCCTCTCTTTGCTAGACAATCTAGTATATTGCTCTTGATACCTAGATCTAGAACAGCTACTCTATAATTTGACCTTGGGTTCCCATGAAAGTATGGCTGGGTTGTACTCACTTTGGTGGACAACTCCAGTCCCTCCATTGGTGGACATTGGGCTAGTAAAGACTCTAATTCTTTAGGGCTAGATACTTCAGAAGAAATGATCACATTCATGGCTCCTTTGTCTCGAATGTGCGTAACCAACTTTCTGGTATCCACATTGGCGATCCCCACAATGCTATTGTGGCGCAAAAAAGAATCCAATGATTCAACTGCATCAGACCTTGAAGCCAATCGAGAGAAATTTCTTACAACCAATCCCGCGATTTTTGCGGACATACTTTCGTACTCTGCCTCATGAACCCCATAGTTACCTACATGAGTATGTGTTTCAATCAGAATCTGCCCATAATAAGACGGATCTGTAAAAACCTCCTGGTACCCAGTCATGCTGGTGTTGAAACATAGCTCGCCTGTGGTTGTTCCACGCTTACCTATTGCTTTTCCTTCAAAAAAAAGCCCATCCTCCAAAAGAAGATAGGCTGGTTCGTATTGAATGTATTTCATCATCTAATCGACTACACTTTGATCACTTAACGGAACTGATTGATAAGGAATTTCCTGATCATCACGCAACTTAGCAACTAAATCATCCATTTTTTCCTTCGTCAGGTTATGGACGTATGTGCGGTTGGTGAGCTGGCACATTGGGGCAGTATCGCAGGCTCCTAGACATTCTGCCTGGCGGACCCAGATTTTCCCCTCTTTTCCAAACCCATTTTCATCTGCTTCAATAGCTTCCTTGGCATATTCGTACATTTCCGGTCCACCTGTAATGCTACAGGAGAAACAAGTACATACCTCAATCAAGTGTTTAGGCACTTTTTTCTTGAAGTACATGGTGTAGAAAGAAGCCACACCGTATACATGCGCATAAGGAAGATCAAGCGTTTCCGCTACTAACTTCAGCGCTCCTTCAGATAACCAGCCAAATTTCTCTTGGGCAATCCAAAGAGCAGGCATTACGGCTGAACGAGACTCAGGATATTTAGCTACATGAGCCTTAATTTCCGCTAATTCGCTGTCTGAAAAAACAAAGTTTGTACCTTCTGTCATCATGCACTCAATATACTAGCTTCCGAAGACTATTGGGAAGAAAGTTTGGGTTTTTCCCTTCAAAAAGGCAATCGTCAGCCTAACCGAAGGATAAATTGGATGCAAAAGTAGGGCTTTGAACGAAAATTCCAAAGATATGTATGAGCAAGATGTGGATAACTTCAAATTTATGTCTGTTTCCTGAACTTCTATTTAAAACAGCTTTTTGAAAAGCGGTAATTAATCCCGATTTTGAAAGTAAACTCAGCTTTCGTCCATGAAGCTTAACCTTTTGCTCCTCATTTGTTTCTTCGCAGGTCTCCTATGCTTCGGTCAAACGGAATCATGGGGAGAAGAAGAGGCTGTAGGCCATTGTACAAGTTGTGAAGAACAACAATGGTGGCATCCCGATCTACCTTGGACGCTTTCCTCTTTCCAAGAAATTTTCGCAAAGGTTGGTATTCCTTCCAATTTATCATTCAGGTTAATTTCTTCTGAGGTTGATGACATGGATATGGAACACCTATACTTTCAGCAGGAAGTTCAAGGCATTCTGATAAAGCATATCAAGCTTCATGTAGTCGTCCAAAATGGGATGTGTAAAACCATCCATGGCAATTTTATCCCATCAAGCTGGATCAACGAGCAGGAAGCTCGAATTTTCGTCCACCATCGTATTAATCAAATCATTAGAGAGTTTGGAGAGGTAACATTTGCTTGGGAAGATCCTAGCTGGGAGGAAGATCTAAAAGAAATTACTGGCGATCCTGAGGCGACTTATTACCCTTCCCCTACTCCATTCTATATTCCCATAAAGGAAAACGGCCAATTGGAACGCTATGAATTGGTCTTTCAGTTCCAGTTGAGAACCATCTCTCCTGATGAACTCTATCAGATTTCTATTGACGGCCAACATGGGAATATTGTCCAGAAAATTAATCTGGCCTCCAATTGTACGCCTGTTCAAGCGAGTTTTAATAGCCTCTACTACGGTGATCAAGAAATTTCCATCAAAAAAAGAGGCTTCCCCTTTGGAGATTACGCATTGGAAACCTGCGAGCCCCAGGAAATTGAAACAAGGTATTTTGAGATTAATAGCTTTGGAGAAGCCCGTTCTTGGAGCAACCTCAATCGACTGAATTTTGACCTTCTCGAATTAGGCGGTAGGTATCAAGAAGCTACCACAGCGCATTGGAGTGCTCAACATGCGATGAATTACCTCAGTACAAAGGTTGACTGGGTAAATGAACATCCCCTTCGCATCCATGTAGATTGGAAAAATGCAGAAAATGAGTTTTTACCAAACGCGCGCTACTTATTCGATAAAAAACGCCATAACATTTATGTAGGAAGAATAGAAAAGCAGAGTTTGGCTTGTCTAGATATAATTGGGCACGAATATGCGCATGCGTTTATCACCCAAACAACAGGTCTTGAACAGTTGAGACAATCTGGAGCGTTGAACGAAGGCTTCGCGGATATTTTAGCTGTCTTGATGGAAAGACAATTCTTCCTACATAGCGGTGACTGGAACTGGGAAATTGGAGAAGAAGCCAAAAGCCTTAGATCGCTGGCCAATCCGCATGATTATCTACTTCCAAAAATGTATGGTGAAGATGACCCCTTCTGGTTTGATGACAGCGAAGATGCTTGTCCCACACCTGAAGAGGGAGCCATACCCTTTGGAAATGACTATTGTGGCATCCACCAAAACGCGACCATCATTGGCCATTGGTTTTATTTATTGACCCAAGGAGGAATCCAGCATAGCGTTTTGGTCAGGCCATTGGGAATGGACGTTGGAGAAGAAATAATCTTGCGAACCATTAAGTATTATATAGGTCCGAAAGACGATTTTCAAGCAGCTAGAAGAGCTTCTTTGCGAGCAACAGAAGATATTTTCGGTTTATGTTCTAATGAAGTGGCTCAGGTAAAAAACGCTTGGGCAGCTGTAGGAATAGGGCTTCCCAATAATGCTGACTGCATCAATATATTAGGAGAAACAGAATTATGCACGAATGAGCCTAATAGACAATATCAATTCGAAGCAGTGGGCCCTTTTGATGCAAACTTTGAATGGAACAACATTCCCGAAACTTGGTCATACAGACTTCATGGAAGCAATCAACAATTCCTAACCATTGAAAACATACCCGAGATCAATGCTTCTTTTGAATTGCAATTGGTGGCCAATTGGGATGGTGGGAGAGATACCACCTATCTTCTTCTAAATCCTGTAAGTTGCTCGGGGAAGTCTCCGAGACAGCCAGATCCTATCCCTGAATTTGCGGAGGTAAGAATGTATCCCAATCCGGTAAAGAGTGAGCTAAAATTGTTCATTCCAGAAGGACAATTCCCTGCGGCAGTGAATATTATAAATGCACAGGGCAAAAAGGTATTTCATCAGATCATCAATGGTCCCTTGACCATCTTAGATGTATCCCAACTGGCTGAAGGGATCTATATGCTTGATCTACGTTCCTCGCAAGGAAATTGGCAAGGCAAAATGCTGAAGTTGTAGAAACCACATTTACTGAAACCCTCTTGGATAGGGGGTGTCTTCCCATTCAGCCAGCTGCCCTTGTGATAATTTCTGCTGCCCAACAAAACCTATCATCCCAGCATTGTCGGTACAAAATTCAAAAGGCGGAATATGGGCGATCATTCCATTCTCATCACATCGCGCTTTGAACCTTTTCCTGAGTTCACTATTGGCAGAGACACCACCAGCTATGGCTAATTCCTTAACATTGAAATCCTTAGCCGCTTTGAACAACTTATCCAAAAGAATACTGACAATTCGAAATTGATAAGAGGCAGCGATATCATCTTTGTGTAATTCAATAAAACTTTCCTCCCTTTTGATACCATCTCTTAGCTGATACAAAAGGGAGGTTTTCAATCCACTGAAGCTGAATTCATATGTACCTACCTCTGGAGTAGGAAAACTAAAGGAATGAGGATTGCCTTTAGCGGCCAATTTATCAATCTGTGGTCCACCTGGGTAAGGCAGTCCCATCAACTTAGCTCCTTTATCAAAGGCCTCACCAGCAGCATCATCCATGGTTTCTCCAATGATCTCCATTTGTAAGAAATCCTTTACAAGGACCAATTGGGTGTGGCCTCCTGAAACGGTTAGACAGATAAAGGGAAAGGAAGGAGGATTTTCGGTCAAAAAATTGGCGAGGACATGGGCTTGCATATGATTTACCCCAATCAAGGGAATGTCTAGTCCAAAAGCCATCGCCTTGGCAAAGGAAGCTCCTACTAATAAAGCCCCCATCAACCCAGGACCTTGGGTGAATGCAATGGCATCTAAATCTTCCTTTTTCGTACCTGCCTCTTTTAGACTTTTTTCAACAATTCTGACGATATGCTGTTGGTGGAGACGTGATGCCAACTCAGGAATCACCCCTCCATAATCTTCATGTTCTAACTGAGAACTTACCACATTAGACAGGACCCTATTCCCATGTAAAATGGCAGCGGATGTCTCATCACATGAAGTTTCTATTGCCAATAAAAGGCTTTCCTTTTCCATTCTTACTTAATCTCGAACTTGGCCATGCTCTACAATCCATTTACCCTCTTGCCACACCATGTCCACTTTTCTGATGTCAGCTATGTTTTCCCATGGCTTACCGTTTATCAATATGAATTCAGCTAAATAATCCTCGGCAATTCTTCCCAATTGATCGTCCATTTTCAACAGTTGGAGAGGATCTTGTGTGGCGGCTCGAATTACCTTATGGGGAGATAAACCTGCTTCTACCATCATCTCCATCTCCCGATGCAAGGAGCTTCCAAAAGAGGTAGAAGCGGAAGGATTAGAACCCAAGCCTATCTTTATTCCAACTGCTTCAACAGCCTTCATATTTTCATTTCCATAAGGTTTTTCAAACCAAGCTGAGTTCATTCCTTCTGGCACATTACTCGAAGCAAACAAGAGGGGTAGATACAGCGTATTGTTCGCTTTCATTAGAGAAATAGTTGTGGAATCAAGTTGTTCAACTGAGCCCCCTTCTACCATATTAGCGCCCCAAGAAATAGCCTTGTTGATGTCTTCATTGCTACCCGCCCTAACTGAAACCCATACATTCTTTCTTTTGGCCTGAGAAATAATGGCACGAGCTAAGCCATCAGACAATTTAGGAACCGTTCCACCCATATCGTCCATCACTAGCTTTATCCCATCCATGCTATTTTCAAGCACCTCAAGAACTAAGTTTCGGGCTACATTTGAGTCAGAAACCTGATTGACATATATCTCTTGCAGGTTTTCATCATCCTTGAATAAGGTCGAAGCAGGATGTCCACCTATTGCTGTAAATACAGGTCCCACTCCATAAACCCTTGGGCCAGCCATTTCCCACTCAACAACTTGTCTTTTCAAGGTAGCGATATTGGCCATGGGATCAGCTGCGGAACGAATCGTAGTAACCCCAGCTTCGTGAAGGTTCTTCCTGACGTCAGGGCGCTGCCTGACATAATCTATCAAGGTGCCAATGGCAGATTTATCCTTGTTTTCGGCAGTCAGCGCATAATAGCTGAGTTGCATATCAACCAAAGCTGGGAGAACAGATTTTCCGCTGCCATCGATCACCTTTGCCCCAGCAGGAGTTTGGCAGTCTTTCCCTACACAAGTAATCAATTGACCTTCCACAACTACGGTTACATCTTCCAAGACTTCCTCTTCTCCTAACCAAACGTCTACATTTTGTATTGCCAATTTCTCATAGTCATTATCCTTTCCATTGTACCTTCCATTGATAAAGATGGTGTAGAATATGGCATAACTAAGGCTAGTTATGGCAATGATTCCGATGAGTAGCGGCCTTAAACATCCCTTGTTATTTTTGAGCGACGGTTGGTTCATTCAATCAATTTCTTTTGTGCTAAAGGTAGAAGAAGTAGGCGAAACGAAAAAGGGGTGCCATAAAGACACCCCTTCTGTTTTATGGAAAAGAGGCTTATTCCTCTTCAAATTTCATAAAGTCAAACAATTCAGTAGTAACACCCATATTCGAGAACCCACCGTCATGGAAAAGGTTCTGCATGGTAACTTTTTTGGTTAGGTCAGAGAACATCGCGATACAGTAATCTGCACATTCATCTGCCGTAGCGTTACCTAGCGGAGACATAAGACGACCGTATTCTAGCATCTTATTGAACCCACCCACACCTGTACCTGCTGTAGTAGGTGTAGGAGACTGTGAAATCGTATTGACTCTTACTTTGGCTTTCTTGCCATAGTGGTATCCAAAGCTTCTGGCAATTGACTCTAAAAGCGCCTTTGCCTCAGCCATGTCATTGTACTCACCGAAGGTTCTTTGTGCAGCAATATATGTCAAGGCCAAGATAGAACCCCATTCATTCATCAAATCTCGCTTATACAAAGCTTGCATGATTTTATGGAATGAAACGGCGGAAACATCATAAGTCTTGTTCAACCAATCATAGTTTAGATTGGTGTAATCTCTTTTCTTTCTCACATTAGGAGACATGCCGATAGAGTGAAGCACAAAATCAAGCTTCCCATATTCCTCTTGTGCAGCATCCAACAAAGTGTTGAGGTCATCCATATTTGTAGCATCGGCAGGAACCAGTCTAGACTCTGTTTTCTCAGCTAGTTCATTGATGGTTCCTAAACGAAGGGCCACAGGTGCATTTGTCAGCACAAAACGAGCTCCTTCCTCATAGGCTCTTTCTGCCACTTTCCAGGCGATGGAATTGGAATCTAGGGCTCCGAAGATAATCCCCTTTTTGCCAGCTAATAGTTGATTCGCCATAAAGTTGTAGTGTGTGATGAATTCTAATTCCTAGGATCGATATAAGAAAATTCTTATTTGTCCGGCAAATACGAAAGATTTTTTTTTGCAAACAAGTTCACAACCCCCTCTACGACGCTATCATCAGGAATTAGGGATTCATCAAGTCAGACTGAGGAAAGGAGTTAAAGGTAACCTCATCAATAGACATTTTATGAAGGAGCTTGCCTTCCTTAAGCAAACTTGATCCTACCAACATATCTCCAGGAAAGAGCATTCCATTATAGGTCTTGAAATTTTCTAGGCTAGCGTGCCCCGTAACCCAATTATTTGCCTCCCTAATGGTGTAGGCAATTTTTTTGATTTGGTGAGTTTTGGGATGTACCCATACGACATATTGGTCTACATCATCTTGGGGTTCAACCTTGTTCCAACTGGCAAAAACCTTATCATAGGCTTCCTCTTTGATTTTTTCTTGTCCCATATATCGAATGACATTTGCTTCCAGTATTCTGGCAGGGAATTCTATGAAGTATTGGTAGGTCGGCAACCAAAACTTCTTTTTAAAATCTTCTTCAAAGGCGACTTGGTCTTCTTTGTCATAAGCATATGGCTTCCCATCCAAGATTCCCCACACTTCATTTTTCATGTCTTCATGCAGGAACTTGGCCTGAGCAGTCTGTGTTTTGGGAATGTATTTAAGGCTTACTTTGACAGGATTCCCACTGAAGTTACTGGCCATTTTTCCTACCATTCCATAAAACTCATCTCTAAAAATAGCCTCATAGGTTTGGATAGAATCCCATTTCTGGGCACCATGGGCGATCATGGCTTTCTGAAGAATGGCCCTTCCTTTTCCTTGATCTTCTTGCATAGCAGCTGGTGAACTTAGGTCAGCGGTTGAACAAGAGGCCAAGAAAAGTGTAAGAATAGTTAGTTGAAGCAGTTTCTGCATAATGGTATTTTTCTCAAATGAAAAAAGAAAGCCAACGCTTACTCGTCATGAACCTGACATACATTTCAATTTGACGGAGTATTGATCTGTAAAATTGTTTGCAGAGAAAAAATAATGGGGTATTGATTGAGATAAGAGGGTTTTCCATTTAGAAACTATGATAAACTTCTTAACTTGCGCTGCATTTTTTTGCAAAGTTGAATTGAGGCATGTCGGAGAAACTAGTCATCATCCCTACCTATAATGAAAAAGACAACATCGCTGCGATCATCGCGAGTGTCATGGAGTCTTTGCCTGGCACCCATATGTTAATTGTAGAGGATAATTCTCCTGATGGAACGGCTGCCATCGTCAAAGAGATGATGCCTACTTATGAGGGTAGGCTTTTTATGGAGGAAAGAGAAGGCAAACAGGGTTTAGGAACTGCCTATATTCACGGGTTTAATTGGGCAATTGAAAGGGGCTATGAGTACATATTTGAGATGGATGCTGATTTCAGCCACAATCCCAAAGCTCTTCCTAGTTTACTCCGCCCCTGTGAAGAGGATGGTTACGACATTGCCATTGGTTCGCGCTATATAGATGGTGTCAATGTGGTCAATTGGCCTATGAGCCGCGTTTTGCTGAGCTATTACGCCAGTGCCTATGTGAGAATGGTTACTGGAATGACCATACGGGATACCACAGCAGGATTCAAATGTTATCGTAAACACACCTTACAAAAAATCCTCTCCTCACCTGTCCGCTGGGTGGGTTATGCCTTTCAAATCGAAATGAAATTCAGAGCCTGGAAATACGGGTTCAAAATCAAAGAAGTGCCTATTATTTTCCGGGATCGCACCAAGGGAGAATCTAAAATGTCGCGAGGAATTGTTCGTGAGGCAGTCTTCGGAGTGGTTCAGATGAAGGTTTCATCATGGTTTAAGTCCTGGAAATAGCCCTTTTTTCCACAAAAACCGCCTTTTTTTGCTCATATGTGGGCAATAGTGATTTTCATATTTCCGAATTAGTTTTAAATTTGCCCAAGTGACCAAATAGAGCCATTTAGGAAATCTACACACTTAAATAGAACAGACTTTGGATATCTTTGACAAAATTGACCGCAATATGTCTACTGACCTGGGGCAGTATGCTTCAGTAGGACATGGGTATCTTGCATACCCAAAGCTTGAAGGGGAAATCGGTCCATGGATGAAATTCCGTGGTAAAGACGTACTCGTGTGGTCTTTAAACAGTTACCTGGGGCTGGCAAATCACCCTGAAATTCGCAAGGTGGATGCAGAAGCTGCAGCAGACTGGGGTCTAGCCTACCCGATGGGTTCTCGTGTATTGACAGGGAACTCTAATAACCATGAAGATTTTGAGGCGAAAGCAGCCTCCTTCATGCAGAAGGAAGCAGCATTCCTGCTAAACTTTGGTTATCAAGGCTGTATGTCAATCATCCATGCATTGACGGACCGTAGAGATGTGATTGTGTATGATCAGCTTTCTCACGCCTGTATCATGGATGGTATGAGTATCAGTATGGCAAAGCGCTTCGTTTTCGCCCATAATGATATCGAACAGTTAGAAGATCGCCTTCAAAAGGCACAAAAAATTGTAGAAGGTACTAAAGGTGGTATCCTTGTCGTTACAGAAGGTGTATTTGGAATGAGAGGCGATACAGGGAACCTGAAAGCCATCGCTGACCTAAAAGATAAATACGACTTCCGCCTCTTCGTAGATGACGCCCACGGATTTGGTGTCATGGGTAAAACTGGAATCGGAACCGGTGAACACTACGGAGTACAGGATAAAATTGATGTTCTTTTCAATACTTTCGCCAAGTCAATGGCTGGTTTTGGAGCGTTTGTTTGTGGTGAGAAAAAGGTAGTTGACTACCTAAAATACAACATGCGTTCTCAGATATATGCCAAGTCGCTTTGTATGCCTATGACAGTAGGTGCCATCAAGCGTCTAGATATGCTGATGACTATGCCTGAATTGCGCGAAAATCTTTGGAACATCGTCAACAAACTTCAGGGTGGACTAAAAGAAAGAGGATTCGATATCGGTGATACCCAATCCCCTGTAACACCTGTTTACCTGAAAGGTAGCGACCGTGTCGCCATCGGTGTCATCACTGACCTTAGAGAAAACTACAAAATCTTCGCCTCTGGTGTTGTTTACCCTGTAGTTGAAAAGGGAGTGATCATGCTTCGTCTCATCCCAACAGCCCATCACAGGGAAGAGGATGTAGAGTACACATTGAATGCCTTTGAAGAGGTAAGAAGCAAGATCGAATCTGGCATCTACGAGGAAAAAGTGATGGAATTCGCTGCTTTAATGATGTAAAATGTTGATTCAGACCGTCTAAACCACTAAATTGTATATAACCTAAACGCTAAGTAAATGGAAAAATACGCAAAACTAAAAAGCCTAGTGATCTCCATCGAGGAGGACTTCTCTAAGTTCTATGAGAAAGACAACAAGGCTGCCGGAACCCGTGCTCGTAAAGCCATGCAAGAAGTAAAAGTTCTTGCTCAGGATATCCGTAAGGAAATCCAGGACATGAAAAATACTGAAGCTTAATTTAAAGCTGACGTTAGCACAAAAAATTAAGGGATTGACTTCATGAAGTCGATCCCTTTCTTTATGTCCTTAATTAGCTGTTGTCCCTCCTACTCTAATATACCAATTGGCATGTGCAGAGCGATCTCCTCCCTTAACTTGTCCGAAGCTGCGATTAGAGGCAAGCGAACGTGGGGTTCAAGAAGACCTCTAAGGTGCATAGCTGCTTTCACTCCTGCTGGATTCCCTTCTTTGAACAAGAGGCCTGTCACATCCAATAACTGATGATGGAGTCTTCTCGCTTCTTCCATTTCACCAGCTAGTCCCGCTCTTACCATATTTGAAAAAATTAAGGGGAAAGCATTGGCACTAACCGAAATTGTCCCTTTACCTCCCAAGGCCAGCATCGGCAAACTCAAGGGATCATCTCCTGAGAGAATCAAAAAGTCATCCTCCTTATCCTTCAGTAGCCTCATGATTTGAGCCATGTTGCCAGAGGCCTCTTTCATAGCCACAATATTAGGAATAGAAGCCAATTCCAAGGTTGTGGCAGCTGTCATGTTAGAGCCTGTTCGATGCGGAACATTATAGAGAATAATGGGCTTATCTGTGGATTCCGCTATTCTTGAATAATGAGCAATAATTCCTTCCTGTGTTGGCTTATTGTAATAAGGACTGACAGAAAGGATCGCTTCAGCCTGGGGATATGCCTTGACGTACTCTTTTGTTCGATTAACAATGAATTCAGTGGCGTTTCCCCCTACTCCAATTACAACGGGTATTTTACCTTCACATTCTTGAAAAAAGGTATCGAGAATTTCTCTTTCTTCTTTATCGGTTAAGGAAGGAACTTCACCTGTTGTGCCAAGGGCTACCAGATATTCTACTTTACCTTCAATAAGGTGTTTGATGATTTTTTTCAGGGATGGGTAATCTACAGCTCCATCCATAGAAAAAGGGGTAACTACCGCTACCCCTGTACCAATAAGAGATTGCATAAGCGAATCCTATACTTTTACACGTTTACCGTTGTCAATCATGTTGAGGAAGTAGTCAAACTCTTTGATCATGTTCTTCATGTTGTTCTCTTCAGAAGCGTGGATCATAAGTTCATAACATACCTCAAAACCTTCACGATGAAGGCCTGTGCGGGTTTTGGCCTTGGCCATAGAACACACATATTTGGAGGGCATTCGAGGAGACATGTCAAAATCCATCAGAATGTCTAGTTCGTGGCTACGAATCTGGTTTTCAAGTGATGGAATGGGATAATCCAACCAGTTAAGTTTGGTCGGATTGACAAAGATGGATTGTGGAAATTTGTTGTAAGTGGCTTCAGATTTTTTGTCTAAGTTGATCTCGACCAACACAATTTTCTTACCTCTTTTTTTGAGCGTCTCCATATAATCTTCTACCAGAGAAATATCACCCGGATCTGTTGTAGACAGGTTAATGATGATGCCGATTTTGTCAGCGCTATCGATGTCTACAAAGTCGCGGTTATATTCCTTGGTTCTATCCAAAGAACGGATTCTTTTCCGGCTGAATTTGTCTTTTATGTCGTTGATCCACTCCATCCAATCATTGTAAAAAATTCATCTTCAGAGATCACATCCACTCCAACCTTTGCAGCCTTGTCCAGTTTCGAAGGACCAGCCTTATCACCGGCCAATAGATAGGTAGTTTTGCTGGAAACAGAACTTTTGATTTCGCCTCCTAAGGATTCGATTAAATCCTTGATTTCATCCCTACTCTTTCTCTCAAAACTGCCCGAAATTACGAAACTTTTTCCAACTAATTTATCCGTTCCTTGATCTTTTTGTTCTACAGCGAAGGTCAATCCGGCATTTCGTAGGATTTCGATTCCCTGTTTATTCTTTTCATCTTCAAAATAGGCGATCAGGCTCTTAGCGATTTGCCCTCCAATGTCGGGAACCTCTACCAATTCTTCCTCCGTTGCAGTCATGAGCTTTTCGATATTTTTGAAGTATCTCACAAGCTTTTTTGCTACAGTTTCGCCTACATATCTAATGCCCAGACCAAAAAGAACACGTGCAAAGGGGATAGATTTACTTTTCTCTATTCCATCAAGCAAATTTCGAGCCGAGAGATCAGCAAATCGCTCCAGTCCGACCAATTGTTCATAAGTCAGTGAATACAAATCTGCTTGTCTGCGAATAAGCCCTTCATCCACCAGTTGATTGACAATTTCTGTACCCAATCCATCAATATCCATAGCCCTTCTACTAGCAAAGTGGATAATACGCCCTTTGACAATCGGAGGGCAACCATTGATATTGGGACAATAGTGATTGGCGTCCCCTTCAACTCTGATCAGAGGTGTACCACACTCTGGACACTTTTCGGGGAACCGAACCTTTTCGGCACCGGCTAATCTTTTTTCAAGGATTACCTTTACAATTTTCGGAATGATTTCTCCCCCTTTTTCCACCTTGACAGAATCGCCTATGTGCAAATCCAAGCGCTCAATCTCATCTGCATTATGGATGGAAGCTCTCTTGACGGTTGTACCTGCCAACAGAACGGGTTTCAAATTGGCTACCGGGGTTACTTTCCCCGTCCTACCAACCTGAAAAGAGACTGATTCCAGTATGGTAACTACCTCTTCAGCCTTATATTTGTAGGCGATTGCCCATCTTGGCGCTTTAGATGTATACCCAATTTCTTCTCTAAGGCCTACCTCGTTCACCTTGATTACAATACCATCGATGTCATAAGGAAGGGAGTCCCTAATTTCCTCTCCCTTATCAAGGTAAGAAATCACTTCATTGATGTCTTTGGCTACTGCTGTGTGCCCAGATTGCTTAAAACCCCATTCTTTAAGATAATTCATGTTATCCTCATCTTTTTGCACATCCAATTCTCTGGAGTACACAGAAAAGGCATAAAAAACTAAGGTTCTACTCGCCACAACAGATGAGTCCTGCATTTTCAAAGTACCCGCTGTTGTATTTCTTGGATTCATCAAGCGCGCAAGGCCTTCCTCTTCCCGTTGTTCATTCAACTGAGCGAATGCTTTAAGGGGCATGACCACTTCTCCTCTGACTTCTAATTGCTCAGGTATATTCTTACCTCTTAGCTTTAAAGGAATGGTCTTTATGGTTTTAACGTTCGCCGTGATTTCATCTCCAGAGACCCCATCTCCACGGGTTACCCCTCTTACCAGCACGCCATTCTCATAGT
This sequence comes from Bacteroidota bacterium, assembly GCA_039817415.1. Lineage (GTDB taxonomy): Bacteria > Bacteroidota > Bacteroidia > J057 > J057 > JALEFZ01. The sequence continues at coordinate 8,932 of JBCBVV010000013.1, read as the reverse complement.
GAAGACTCAATGAAACACCATCAAATTTGTGATCAAGTAAATAGGTATAGGATTGTCCTCCTGTTAATTTTTCTATTTGTTCATCAAACTCCTTGATTTCCTCTTGAGAGTAACTATTCCCCAGGCTCAACATGGGCCTTAGATGCCTAAATGTGGAAAAATCCTTAGTAATTTGACCTCCAACCCTTTCTGTGGGGGAATCGGCGAGTTTATGCTCAGGATGCTTTTCTTCTAACTCAGTAAGCTCCTTGAGTTTTTGGTCGAATTCAAAGTCAGAGATAGTAGGCTCAGCTAACACATAATATTTGTAATTGTGTTGTTTGAGCTCTTCGGATAACGTTTCAATCCTTTCCTTGGGATTCATGAGGATTTGATGAGATGTCTAGTAGCGATGGTCAGCTGTACCTTGTGAAAATCAGCTTTTACCTACTAAAACAAAGAAATATTTATTCAGATATTGTACCTGATGTGTGGATAATTCTTACTTCTTGATCAAATCAGATACAAAAATGAATTTATCCAATTGAGGTCTATTAGAGTAAAGAATCTCCTTGTTAGATCCCTCCCACTCTTTCAAGCCTTGGTACAGGAACATGATTTTGTGTCCTATGTTCATCACTGAGTTCATGTCATGTGATACCACGACCGTTGTCATATCATATTCCTCAGTTAACTCGAGAATAAGTTTATCAATGACAGAGGCGGTTAAAGGATCGAGACCGGAGTTGGGTTCGTCAACAAAAAGGTATTTGGGGTTTAAGGCAATTGCACGAGCAATTCCCACACGCTTCTGCATACCACCTGAAATCTCTGAAGGAAGGAGATTATTGGTCCCTTCTAGGTTTACACGATCCAAGCAGAAGTTTACACGATCCAGCACTTCTTTATGGCTCTTTCCGGTAAACATTTTGATGGGGAAGGCAACATTCTCTTGAACTGTCATCGAATCAAAGAGGGCGGAGCTTTGGAAGAGCATGCCTATATTCTTCCGAATTTCTTTTTGAGTTTTGTAATCAGCTGCATGGAAGTCAGTTCCGTCAAATAGTACCTGCCCTTCGGAGGGGGTGAGGAGTCCGACGATGCTTTTCAACATAACCGATTTCCCACTCCCACTCGCTCCAATGATCATATTGACCTTTCCTTGTTCAAAGACAAAGTCAATACCTTTTAGAACTTCCTTCTCACCAAACGATTTTTTCAGATGTTGAATTTCAATCGCCATAACTGCGTAATAAGCTTGTTGTTATTCCCCTAAGATACATGTATGGGTGCATATGTACAAGATTAGAAGAAATGGAAGTGAGAAGCGGTGAAAGAGTGGCTCGAAAATTCTGTTTTTGCAACTTCTCTCTTATTTTCGCGTTCAGAACATATTTATTCCATTCCATGGCACGAATTCTTACCGGTATTCAAAGTACTGGAACACCACATTTGGGAAACCTACTTGGCGCTATTTTACCCGCCATTGAGTTGTCCAACCAAGCAGAAAATGATTCTTTCCTTTTCATTGCTGATATGCATAGCCTGACCCAGATCAAAGATGGCGATACCATCCGCGAGAACACCTATGCGACTGCTGCTGCCTGGCTTGCCTGTGGCTTGGATACTGATAAAACCATTTTCTATCGTCAGTCTGATGTACCAGAGGTAACGGAATTGAGCTGGTACCTGACGTGCTTCATGCCCTATAGCCGCCTTCAACTTGCCCATTCCTTCAAAGACAAGGCAGATCGCATGGAAGTAGTTAACGCTGGAATATTTACCTACCCTGTCCTGATGGCTGCGGACATTCTTTTGTATGACGCAGAAGTTGTCCCTGTAGGAAAAGACCAGAAACAGCACCTGGAATATACGCGTGTGATGGCAGAGAAAGTGAACCATGCCTATGGGGATGATACCTTGGTCGTACCTGATGCAAAAATTGATGAAAAGGTCATGATCATTCCTGGAATTGACGGGAATAAAATGAGTAAGTCCAGAGACAATACCATTGTTCTTTTTCAATCTCAAAAGAAGTTGAAAAAGCAGGTTATGAAAATCGAGACCGATTCTACTCCCTTGGAAGAGCCCAAAGATCCTGATACCTGTAACGTTTTTGCTTTGTATTCTTTGTTGGCCACTCCAGATCAAATTCAAACGATGAGGGGGAATTACCTAAGAGGAGGATACGGCTATGGGCACGCCAAAAAAGAATTGCTTGAGTTATTGCTAGAAAAATTCAGAGAGCCTAGAGAGAAGTTTGACTATTACATGGAGAATAGAGATGAGCTGGACAAAAAGCTTGCTGAAGGAGCTGCAAAGGCAAGAGCTATCGCAAGCGAAACCTTGAAAAGGGTAAGAAAGAGAATGGGATATTAACAGCACTACTTAATCTGATTTTCAGAAATATTGTGAAAAAAAGGGGCAAAGATTTGATAGAAAGGCTGAGATAAACTAATATTCAATATGCATATCTGTGTAGCAGGAAATATCGGTGCCGGAAAAACAACATTGACTTACTTGTTGTCCAAATATTTTGGGTTTGAGGCCATGTTTGAGGACAATGACCAGAATCCTTACTTGTTGGATTTCTATTCAGATATGCCGAGATGGTCCTTTAATCTTCAGATTTCTTTCTTGCAGTCACGTTTGAGAAAATTAGCTGACATCAATCAGGAAAATCGGAATGTTATTCAAGACAGGACTATCTATGAAGATGCTCAAATCTTTGCCCCTAACTTATATGCCATGGGATTGATGTCTGCCCGTGATTTCGATACCTATAAGGAGCTATTCGAAAGCATTGCAGACCTCGTCAAACCACCTGATTTGCTCATTTATTTACGAGCAGGCATCCCAAAGCTAGTAGAACAAATACAGGATAGGGGCAGAAAATATGAGGATTCTATTCGCTTAGATTACCTTAAGAAGCTCAATGAGCGCTATGAAGCATGGTATGAGAGCTATAATTACGGGAAGAAAATAGAAATTGCCGTTTCTGAATTAAATTTCAGAGACAATCCTGAGCACCTAGGCATTATCATCAACCGGGTCAAGGCTGAGATGTACGGATTATTCTCCTGATTCCTGCAGGCTAGCAGGATTCTCCTTTCTTTTCATCCACACCACATTTTCTACATGGGCAGTATGTGGAAACATATCGACTGGCTGGACGGATAACAAATCATAATCTCCCTTCATCATCTCTAAATCGCGTGCCTGCGTAGCGGGTTTGCAGCTTACATAAATAATGTATGCTGGAGACACCTTCAAAATCTGCTTTACCACCTTGGGATCCATTCCTTGGCGAGGAGGATCAGCTATGATGACATCAGGTTGGCCTTCCTTTTCTACAAGTTCTGAAGTCAGAATCTTCTTCATGTCCCCTGCATAAAAAGAGAACCGAGATTCATCCAATTCATTCAGACGGATATTGTCCCAAGCATCATCTACAGCAGATTGAACATACTCAATGCCTATCACCTTGTTGACGTGGTCTGAAACGAAAATGCCTATGCTCCCAGTACCTGAATACAAGTCATAGACAATATTGTGTTTCTCATTCTCTTCAGATAAGCTGGCCTTTAGGTATTTTTCCACCACTCCATATAATTCCGTCGCCTGTCGGGGATTGGTTTGGAAGAAGGAAAGCGGGCGAATATGAAATTGGTATTTTCCTAGTGATTCAGTTAGGTAAGGGCTTCCTTTCCAAAGGTGATAAGGTTGATCACTGTAAACCGAATTCATTTTGGGATTTACGATCCATACCAAATGGGTAATTTCAGGAAATTTGGTTTCTAGGTGTTGGAATATGGTCTCGATCCATTCTTTCTTTTCTTCAGCAACCACCAAAATGACCATCAATTCCCCATTCGCAACCGAGGTTCTAAAACCAAGTGTTCTTAACCAACCTTCATGAGACCTAATGTTGTAGAAAGGATATGCATTTTCTAGGGCTAATTTACCGACTTCGTTTCTGATTGCATTTACCTCATTGGGAGGTAGGTGGCATTGATCAATCGGAATTACCTTGTCGAAAAACTTAGGGGCATGATAGCCCAATACTCCCTCCTTGGGAAACTCAATTCCAGCTTCCATCTGCTCTGGCGTCCGCCAACCTGAAGTGGAAAAAGAGAATTCGACTTTATTTCTATAGTTGTAAATGTGCTTGCTTCCAAGGATGGGAAGATATTCTTTGGCTTCAACCTTTCCGATTCTAGTCAGGGAATTCAGGACATGCTGTTCTTTATAGCCCATCTGACCTTCATACTTAACATTCTGCCATTTACAGCCACCACAATATCCAAAATGCTCACATACAGCTTGTTCTCGTTTGGGAGAAGGCTTAATAAGCTTCACGACTCTGCCTGCAAGGACTCCCTTTTGCCTGCCAAAGACAAAGACTTCGACCGTATCTCCTGGTACTCCCCCCTCCACAAAAATCACTCGGTCTTCATGCTTTGCTACGGATCTTCCATCTGTAGCCATGTCTACCAATTCCACTTCGGCATGAAAGGTTTTTTTTAGTTTTCGTACGCGAGCCATCCCGTCTTCTTTTTTATGTATCGAATAGATAAAAACAGCTCGCTAATATAGCAAGGTGGATTCAAATGGACTACCCTTTTTTCATTCTACCTAAAAGTGTAGAGGTCCTGTGAATGAGGGATTTCATAGCCTAGAGGGAATAGAGGCTAGTAAGGGGAGTTGGTTTTTCTGAATTAATTCAAAAACACGGAATATTTTTTATATATTCAGGCATTCCTATGAGTCATTTTTAGTTCCGCACAAACCAACACATAAGTTGACTTGAAGGATGTTTACGAGAGCCGAAATTGCTATCGAAAAGCCACACACATGTATCCTGCGCCAAGCCATTCTCAGAAAAAAGTAAAGGTTCTGTCCAAAGGAAAGCCAGAATTTGAGCGGGTGTATCTTAAAGCCCTACAGCGCTCAAATCGTATGGTTTCTGATGCTGAATTACAGGAACTTCCTCATACATTTTTCTATACCATGCACAAGCCAGCATGGGAAAAGCGTGCTTACATAAGTGAAAAGCTTATCCAATATCTAAGTAAAAAAAAGGAACCCTTTAAGGCTATTGATCTGGGCTGTGGGAACGGATGGCTTGCGGCCCGAATGGCGGAGATTCAACAATCAACGATTGCAGCAGTTGATATCAATTTAATTGAGCTAGAGCAAGCCGCCAGGGTATTCCAGCATAAAAACTTAGAACTTTACTACGGAGATATCTTTAAGAACATCCTCTCAAAGGGAGAATGGGATTATATTATACTATTTGACACAATTTCGTATTTCCCTAATCTTGTAAAATTGATCAATCGCTGCAGAGAATATCTGACAGCAGAAGGTGAAATTCACATTCTGGAGAGTCCTTTTTACCAAGAAAGGGAAATAGAAAAAGCTCAAAAGGAAACAGAAGCCTTTTACAAGGAATTGAGATCTGAGGAGATGATGGAATTTCACCATTTCCATTCCAAGCAGGACATCCAGGATTTCGATTATACCTATCTTTACCAACCCTCTAGGTTAAAGTCTATCTTTAACAAAAAAGCCAGTAACTATCCCTGGATCAGGATTACAAACTAAACTTACTTCCCTGTTACTTACACATGGATTGCTGGTCAAAAAAATGGTATATTTCATATGATACCGTTACAAGCATTATATGATCAGGGATGGAGGGAGCTAGATTAAATATTTCAAAATTCGATCAACTACTTGAGGAATACCAAGCAATTTGTCCTGTTAAGATAAAATACAAGGACGAATCATTTTTCATGCAATTCATTCAGGTATTGATCTATTGGTTCAATCCTAGGTTCCTTTCAGACTATACAACGGTGATCGGCCATACTATTTACTTTACCAATAGAGAATATGTGATTCATCATGAGCGACAGGCCATGAAGAGTCTTGCCCATGAAATGGTTCACATCCTTGATGCGCAAAAGAGTGGCTGGTTCAGATTTGCCCTTTCTTACTTGTTTCCTCAAATATTGGCTATTGGTGTCTTGAGCTTCCCATGGCTGGGCTGGTGGGCCCTAGGCTTTTTACTCTTTCTACCTCCTTGGAAGGCACCTTACAGATCTGAATATGAGGCCAGAGCCTATGCCATAGACATCATCAACACACCATTTGCTTTAAGAGAAGAGGCTATAGTAAGGATATGTTCTATGTTTGGCGAATGGGGGTATTACCGAATGAATCAAGATCGGGAGGAAGTAAGACTAAACCTTGATTATTGGGTAAATGAAGCCGAAAGTGGTCATGACCCTGAATTAAGCAGAGTCCTTTTGATCTACGAAATGGTGGTTGAAGGGTAAAACTAAATACCCTTCATAGCACTTTCGAATACAATACGTCTAGAGAGTACAAGGCATATATGCTGACCCAAAAGGATTATTGCCTTTCAGTTAAAAATCACCCAAATACCCATTTCGCCCATGAAACATTTACTAACCAGCCTGCTACTAGGCGTATTATTATTCGCTGGAACAGAAAGCCTCGCCCAATTGCGCATAGGCATAAAAGGAGGCTACTCTAGAGTATGGCAAGATTATGGACCTGATGTCAACTTACCAGAAGATGCCAGGACCCACTTACATCGATCCAACCTTGGATTGATCATTGAAAAAGACCTAGGGAGCATGTTCAATTTATCACTAGAGCCAGGTCTTGCTCAAAGAGGTGCTGCCTGTATTCCTGGATTTATTGACTTTATCGGAGATGCTGAATTGAGAGTGGATTATGTGGAAGTTCCCTTAATGGTCTCCTCAGAATTCTTTTTAATCAAGGATAAATTAAGTATTTCCATTAGAGCAGGCCTAAATGGCGCTGTGGCTTTAAAGGCAGTCCAGCGTCAGATGTTCTTCAACGAGGATACACCAGATCAATTTGTGGACGTAGCAATTGGTAACTTTGGAACAGTCAATAGATTCGATGTAGGTGTCCAAGGAGGCATTCAATTCAGGATTCCATTCGGTAAGCAATCCATTTTAATTGGATCGGATATGTACACCTCATTCATGAATGCAGTTAATTTCACCACTTCTTCTAACAGAGATTTCAGGTTGTATGGAGGGATTGTGAGAACACTAGGGAAATAATTTTCATGAAAAAGGCCCTTAATTGCTCTAATTCAATTAAGGGCCTTTTTCCATTTATTGTATCACTTAAGCTAAGGAAGGCTGCTTTTCCTTCATTAAACGGCAAGGAGCAAAACGCATAGATCCTGTATCCTCATAGAGCAATTGTAGGACCTCCACTACGTTTTCAAGGCCAATCTCTTGGCTCCAGGCAATTGGGCCCTTGGGATAGTTGGTTCCGAGTTTCATGGCAATGTCGATGTCATCTGGTTCCGCAGTTCCCTCTTGCCACATGATGTAGGCTTCATTGATGATCATGAAAATGACCCTTGGGGTAACCATTCCAATACGATCTGCGACGACCTCGACCTCAATATCCCATGCCTTTTCCAGGGCTTTCCAAACCTTCACATCTTCCGGCTGTGTAACAGATACTTCCCAAACAGGCCGCTTCAAAAAAGTGGGTAGGGCATTTATGCCCAACAAAGTTGGCACAACATCTCCTACATACATTCCCTTTTGCCTCCTTAAACTTTGTTTCAAGGAAGAAGCGATCAACACACCTTCTTGCTTAAAATAGAAGGGCAATCGTTCAGGATGCTCATCAAGGTTTAGGTCGATGAATACATCGGCCAATTCAGCCTGTTCATAGGTAGGGAGATGTTCTCCTTGGTAAAAAAGTGCCAAATGAGGGACTCTTTCCAGAAATTCTAGCCTTCTTTTGTCATTGCCTACCAGGCAAATTTGTTGAAAGTCCATGCAGCTATTGGATATGGATGTTATTCAAAAACCAATTCTAGGCCCGAAATTCTTCTTCTTAGGCTCTTTTCAATATTTTTCTTGAAGTCTTCCTGAAACTGCAGTTTTTGAATCGCCAGTCTGGCATTCTTTTTAGGAATCTCCCCCATCTTATCGCTAGAAGCGTTATTGAGTTTAGAGTATTTTACATTGACCAGACTTTTGATGGTATACACATTATTGAGGGCCTGGACGAAGGATTCAACTTCTACAGATTCCGTATTTCTTTTGTCCTCAGGGAAAATAGAATTGTGAAGGTCAGTGATGAGAAATTTACGAACGTTGCTTACTTCTCCTTCCACTTCGGTAAAGGTACCCCCGAGTTTTCTTGCCTGTTCTTTTACAAAAGAAGCAAACTGATCCTGAATGCGGTATACCTCTTTCCTACTTGGTGTGTAGAATTGAGCCCATGCAGTAACCAAAGAGTTGATTTTTTGAACCGTTGAGGAATCACCTTCTAACCTATTGTCTTCCACAACAGACTTTAGATTCTCTTCCGTGAAGGCAAGTAGACTATCGACTTTATTGAGTTCTTGTTGCTGTGCTTCTACCAGTCCAGCTCTTTGGAGAAACTGTTCTTTGTTTTGCTCTTCAAGATCTATAATGTCTTCATCAATTTTCTTTCCAAGGGTATCAATCTGAACATTGAGCTGAGTGAGGGCGAGTTCCCTATTAAGATTCTGCAACTCAATGGTAGGACCAATTACCTCAAACAAATAGAACCACGCAATGGGAAAGAAAACGGCAATGGCGCCAAAAAAGCGGAAGAAATTCACCTTTTTCCACCAAGGCTTGTTTGCTTCTTCTTCTGCCTCTTCTTCTTCGCGTATTTGGGCTTTTCTTTCTGCCTCAAGGGTTTCAATCTCAAGGGCGAGCTTTTTTAGTTCAGCTTCGCGAATTTGCTGATCTAAATATTCTGGGCTGTTGCTCATGTCTGTCAGGAGTTAGTGTCATTCAATTCCTTCCGAAATTATGGTTTTTCGGTGAAAGTTGTTAGTCCTAAGGGATGAAACATTCCTTCGGTCAGTGACTAAACATGAATTCTTTAT
>JBCBVV010000012.1:0-161482 GCA_039817415.1 Bacteroidota bacterium | reverse complement strand
ATCGTAAGTAGAAAAAACGTCTACCAAGGAGAGCAGATAACCGTTACCTATAAGCTATACAACCAGGTTCAACCCTACGAATTGGAGCTCAAAAAGGCACCCAATTACGATGGCTTCTGGAAAGAAAATGTAAAGGTTCCAGACTCCCCACAGAAGATTGAAGTCTATCAAGGCAAACAATATAGAACCAGGGTCATTTATCAGGACATCATTTTCCCGCAACGATCGGGGAAGTTGACCATTGATCCCTTAGAACTATCCTGTGTGGTGCAGGTACAAACTCAGGATCGCCGCAGAAGAAGAAGTATTTTTGATGATTTCTTTCCCTCCTATCAGAATTATCCCTACAAATTTGGAGGAAGTAAAGTAACCATCGATGTCAAAGCTCTTCCATCCAACAAACCAGCAGATTTCAGTGGCGTAGTGGGAAAGCTAAACATGGATGTTAGCGTCGATAAGGAAGCCTCTCAAACAGGAGATCCCATCACCATGCGGGTTAAAATTTCCGGTACAGGAAATATGAGAAAACTGGCTGAACCCGCCATTTCGTTTCCCCCAGATTTTGAGGTCTATGATCCTAATATCAAAGAAACCAATACACGTGCAGGTGGGATTCTAGGTGGCAGCAAAACCTATGAATACCTCGTTATTCCCTCGAATCCAGGAGAGTTTAACATCCCTCCTGTGACCTTGTCCTACTTTGATCCAGAAAAAAAGAGATACCAAAACATATCCTCATCCTCCTACCAACTGGCTATTACGGGTGATCCTATAGCCTCTGCCTCATCGCCTTCAGGCGGAGCCAGCAAGCAGGAATTGGAATTGTTGGAGGAAGACATTCGATTCATTGATACGGGGTCTGGCCTTGCTTTGACGCAGGAAGAATCGAGCTTTGCCGCCAGCGGAATGCACTGGGGAATGTATGGAACTCCCTTCGCCCTTTTGTTGCTCCTCATTGGATTCAAGAGAAGAAAAGAAGAGCAAGATGCGGATGTGGTCGGTACCAAGCGCAAAAAGGCCACAAAGGTAGCACTCAAGCGTCTCAAAGGTGCCAAAGCCCATCTTACGGCCAATGAACACAAAGCCTTTTATGATGAAGTGAGCAGGGCCATTTGGGGTTATTTAGGCGACAAACTCAACATTGACCCTTCCGAACAATCGCGCGATTTGGCTTCCAAAGAATTGTCCCAGCGACAGGTGCAGCCAGAAACTATTACTGTATTAAACCAAACCCTGGATACCTGTGAAATGGCCTTATTTGCGCCTTCTGCAGTAGGTCAGAATATGCAGGAATCCTACGATCAAGCTCTCAAACTCATAAGCGATCTCGAAGATGAAATATCTGCTTAGCATCATCACCATCATGGGTACGTTATGGTCCTACGGGCAGGATGAACTGCTTCGTCAGGCAAACGAGGCCTATACACAAAATCAATATGAGTATGCAGTTAGCCTGTATGATTCTCTTATTTCTGAGGGCTACCAAAGTGAACAACTCTTCTACAACGCCGGAAATGCCCACTACAGGCTCAAGCATATTGGCTCTGCCATCCTGAATTATGAACGCACCCTCAAGCTCAATCCTGCCCATGAGAACGCGGCACATAATCTCGAATTGGCTCGCCTCAGAACCCTAGATAAATTAGAGGAACAACCTGAGCTTTTTGTAAGTAAATGGTTGAAAGATACCTACCGATCCCAAAACGCAGATCAGTGGGGAAATGGGTCGGTGATCCTTATTTGGTTGGCCCTTATTTTTGGTGGCATCTTCCTCTTTGTCCAAGTGCCCTTGGTGAAGCAAATCAGTTTCTTCGGTGGGGTGATTGCCCTTGTCCTTTCCCTGGCCACTTTAGGGCTTTCTCTCAGTCGCTTATCAGATCAATCGAATAGCAAAGAAGGAATTGTGATGACCCCTGCAGCCTATGTCAAAGCCGCCCCCAATGGACAGACAGATTTGTTGATCCTTCACGAAGGAAGTAAAGTCAAAATTCTCGATGAAGTGGATGGGTGGCGCAAGATTAGAATCAGTGCCATTAGCACAGGTACAGTGGAAGGTTTTGTTCGATCTGAACAAGTGAAAAAAATTTAAAAAATCTCTTTTCAGAATTTGCAAAACTCAAAAAATCACTCTTTATTTGCATCCACTTAGGGAATAAGGCACTACAAAAGCCCCTTAAGAAGCTCTTACAACATACTGGTCCGGTAGTTCAGTTGGTTAGAATACATGCCTGTCACGCATGGGGTCGCGGGTTCGAGTCCCGTCCGGACCGCCAACAAAAAACAGCTTTCAATTTCTTGAAAGCTGTTTTTTTATCTCCTGTTTTCTATTCCTGCTGAAATCCTCCTCCTCTGGATCTCTCCTCATGGCTATTTATTCCATGCTTGGTATAATGATCCAAAGCCAGTAGAATATGTATTTGATGATCCTCGTGTTCTAGCAATTCGTAATCTTTTGAGAACATATCTATTTCGATATCCGAAGCGGCACTATCCTGTTGGGGAGGGTAGAAGTTAGGGGCCAATTTGATGAATAAATCTTTCCCTCTAAATGTGGGTTGAAGCCAGATTGATGAGGTAAATTTAGGTCCTCCTATGAGGATATTGGCAATATAGCAATCAAATAAGCCGCCTTGCCCTTCCATTCCTCTCAATTGGTCTAAGATGTGAAGAACCTGAGTAGCTCTCATCCCATAATTGGCATGGCTAAATTCATATCCCATGACTTCCTCTTTTGAACCTACTGTATTGACCCAAAAGTTTCCCAATTTGCCATTTAGGTCTTCATGGATAAAACTCCATCCTGAAAGCTCCATTTGGGACCCGTGAAATTCTGGGCTCCCCAATAGCTTCAAAGGAAAACGGTAAATCCTCATAGGCTTACAATTGGCAAATGTATTGGTCAAGTTCCAGCCGGGGGGATATGTCCCCTCCATTCTTCTAATTGAAAACCATTTTTCTAATTCGTAGAAACAATCCTTGGGGGCTTTAACGGCTTTGATTTTCATGTTGGGGGATGTTTACGGGTGGGGCTTGGACAACATTCCTTACGGTGAAGTATGAATACTCTACGCTACATAAATAGGTTCCGAGGTTATAACTCTTTAGGAAATCGCCATATCGCATGATACTTGCGTTGACTCTATCCATGCTTTGATCAGTAGTATCGTTGATGACGACATAGTATTCTCCATTAATTATTTCATAACCAGAAATGGTCAAAAAGTGGGAAATTTTTATAGATTTTCCACCGGGTATCTGCACCTCCTGATTTGATTGGATGTTAAAAGCAAGTATTTCCTTCTTATCGATGGATTCCCTAATTGCTTCAAAAGAGATAGGGTAGTGAACAATAGGACACTTGAAGTCAGAGGTTCCGGTCGAAACCAGAGAACCTACTCTATGAGGATTATTCGGGCCACCTAATAGGTCTGGACTTACTAAATAATAGCCTTTGTTACAGCTTGATTCGGGATTAGGTGGACAGCAGGGGGAATTGTTCCCTTCAAGGGCAACAGCTACACATTTACATTGTGTCCATCCAGAATCCTTCTCATAAAACAGGGCAATACTGGTTCCGACACTTGCCCAGCACCAATTCACAAGTTCTTGAGTCTGCATAAAGAAATCCAACTTTACACTGACATTTTTACTGGCCATAATTGAGAATAATAATTGGGGGATAGTGGGCATTTATTTTACCCACAATAAATTATTTCTATATTACAATATTCCCAATTTTCTTATAAAAGACAATATTGATAAAATGGAATTATGGACTCTGCTGCCCAAAGGCCTCCTTTACGTAGGAATGAGTCTGGTACTCTTTCATTCTTTTTTGCTACTCTTCCCTAAGGAGAAACTACTCAATAGCCCTCTCAAGCCTTATATTCTCCTCATGAAATGGTCCGGTCTAACGCACAACTGGTCTATGTTTGCTCCCAATCCCATGTCGATTAATCGCTTAGCCAGCTTCGAATTGGAGTATGAAGATGGGAGGCTGAAACCTTGGAAATTAGACGCCTTCCAGTTAAAAGATGGCTATCAGTATGTCTCGCTCACGAGGTATTTCCGTATGCACAACGAATTGTTGAAAAAAGACAACTCACTTCTTCATGAATCATTGGCTCATTATGTATTGAGCGCCTACAAAAAGGAAAATCCTCAAAAGCCCCTTCCGGTAAACATTCATCTCCTCAGATTTCACGAACCTGAAAATTTGGACATAAGGGCAGACTTTCCCTGGATGAGCCATAGAATCTTTACCTACGCTGTCCCTCAAGATTCAACCCCATGAATGAGATTTTTCTATGGATAGACCAAGTCTTATTTCAGACTATAGACCACCACCAACTCCAACTCATCAGCAAGCTGTTAGGGGGGCTTATTATTTGGGAATGTGTTATTTGGCTTCAGGTCTTTCCTCAATTGTTGGCGAATGAGGGTTGGTATAGCAGGTCGTTTTTTCTTCAGGATCAGGCAAACAAGCGCTTTACACTCCTTAGGTATTTACCGGGAAAGGATGGCTATACCAAAAGTCTGATTTTCCTAGCCATGTTTGGAGGACTCTTACTTGTCTTTGGTGTCCTTCCCCAGTTGGCTGCCTCTCTATGTTTTGTTTGCCTCATTTCCATCCAAAATCGAAACTTCTATGCTCTCAATGGTGGCGATCAGGTGAGAAGAATGCTGTGTTTACTCATCGTTTTTCTTCCCAATGATACGGGTCCAGCCTGGCCACTCATCCTTGTCCAATTGTTTATGGCCAACATTTACTTCAAGGCCTTTTTCAACAAACTTTTAGGGAAAAAATGGCGCAATGGCACAGCTACAGCCTCGGCCATGAATGTGAGGATTATGAGAAGATTTGCCTTGCCAGAAGGGTTGGATACAGAAGAGTTCCATAAGCTACTAACTTATGGAACTCTTTTACTTGAGGGGGCATTATTTTCCTTAGTTTGGATTGAGGCTTTAAGACCTTATGTTGTTCTGCTTGGGGTATTCATGCACATTATGATGGGCATTTTTTTTAGGCTTTCCTTGTTTCAGACAAGCATGATTGTAGGCCTCATATCCTTTTTGTAGGATTTACCAACAACTACTTTCTGGATCGCTATGGTCCTCCTCGTTAAGCTCTGGCATTTCTGTAAATGGCAATACAGACCTTCCACTCTTTGCACGCTTACGGCAAAGTTTTGCAATGGAAAGGAGATCAGCTCTTTCCAAGTGAATGGGATCTCCATTGAAATACCTAGTTAGTTGTTCCCGGGTAGTCAACCTTGCTTTAGGAGTTAGAATTCCAATCTCCTGCGTGTCTCCTGCCATGTGCAATGCCTCCTCTAGTGTGGTGGAATAAGACATAATTTCGGATTTGATGTTATACTTACTTTCAATATATAACTTTTTTAGACTTTCGATTAGTACTAAATTCAGAAAAATATATGGAAATAGATTTTTTTGATGAGTCAGTTTCATTTTCCTAGAATAAACTTTTGGGGCAAAGCCTTTATCAATCCTAGTACGGCAAACAATAATTTTTTTGCCCCATTGGTCCATTATGACCCGGTTCAGGTCAAGGCCATCATCCCTCCGAGAATTTACCTGACAAAGGAACTTAAACGCCTATATCAGTTGGGAGGACTCCCTTTGCCTGCCAAACAGCCCCTTCAAATTACCGCTAAGGGGGATGAATACATTGAAATTGCCTCTATCTCCACCAAGTCAGCATATCAAACATGGCTTACATCCCCCTTAGGGAGTTGTAAACTAGATTCTGCATACCATGAGCTATATGACCTTGTTCGAATACAGCGTACAAATGAATCCATTAAGGGCGGTACACCAGCTTTCTGGAATTATTATGGTGGCCATGAGTTTGGCTTCAAAGATGTAAGAGTAGGCAGCATCGAAATGCTCCAAGAGGGTCGCCCAGTTCTCTTTCATAAAAATTCTAAAGAAAGGCTACCAGCCTCCATTGATTTCCTGGGTGCTCGCCTCGACACAAGAACTCAAGATGGTAAGAATGCCGCGACCATCGTAGATGTTGTCCCTAGTAGATCCCTGTACAGTCAGATTTTTTGCGACTCCCTTATCATGCAAAAGGGTGAACGTATCCTCATGGCTGGTAAGCCCCATAAAGCCTCCTTACGCTTCTTAAATACACATCGCATCACAAATGTAAATCCCCTCCTTAGTAGTTCAGGTTATTTTTTCACGGCCATTCCCCTGGAAGAACTGGAGGGAGGAACAGACTCTCCTATCTTTCAATTGTTCCAACATTTCCACTCTGGACAAGGCGTATTACAAGGCTTGTTTATTCGATATAACCTATTTGAGTTGATCGAAGACTATTCCCCTGATTATGCTCAACTGGGAACAAGAGCTAATCCTGCCTGGGCTAGTTTAGCAGGCAGTATCAGTCCCTGGTATAGTGGAGAAATGAAATCTATAGGAGTCGGCAGACAATTGATTTCCGACGCGCCATTCTTAGCAGAAAAAACCCTTCCCCCTACCATATATCAAATAGATGCATCACGGGAAACCTTGACTATTGATATGCTCGGGACCCTTCCTGAAATCCATAGCCAAGAAAAAAAAGAACAGCAGTTCGAGACCTATAATTTGGGAGAATTGAAATTTCTATGGAAAACAAGGGAGAACAAAGCGTTTGAATTGGGGCACCTTCTTGTAGATGAACAGAACCTAAGTCGGCAAAGTATTCTGCTGAAGAGTGGAATGTATGAGTTCGATTTATCTCAGAATGATCTGTTAGGTGAGGCAAATTGGGAGGAAGGGAGCCTTGAGATTTACGGAGAGATACCAACACCCCATTCTTCATCAACCGACATACTTCCCTTGCTCAAGGAGTCTGACTACCTGGTAGTATCTGATCAAGCCGGGATTTATGCAGAGCAAGCTGAAGGCAAGGTGAATATGTTTCGATCTTATTCCTCTACCAAGGAGGCTTGTTTTATCAGGGTTTTCTCAAAAGGGAAGCCATTTAAAAACGGAATTCCTATGACTGTCATGGAATGGAAGAACCTGGATCCATTTGGTCCTCCTTCTACCACAGTCTTATTTCAGGAAGACAATTTTCTGGACGGACATCAACTTACCTTAGCAGTTGATCAGCCATGTAATGCGATGTATGTTTTCTTTCCCGGGCAAAATGCTAGGAAAGAAAACATGCTCCTCCGTTCCATTCTACACAAAGGATTCTTCATCAATCTTCGAGTCTTACCCAATCACGATTACGGGAAATATCTAGATCCAAATCATCCAGCTTTTCCTACACCCGTAACCTTTGAAGTCATCTACCAGGAGATTCTGGAAAATTATGATCTGATTTATCCGCAGGCTTCCATTATTACCCCTTTTACAGAAGAGTACTTTAACAAGGGTAAATCCTTTATCAAATCTCGTATGTCTCCATCAAATTGGCACTCATACGCTTACATGCCAAGTACCAGGGAGATGAGCCAGGATCAATGGGATTTATTCTGCAAATGGTTTGAAAATGCATAGTAAACCTTTGAAACAACGCTATTGTCATTCTTGAAGGTAAGCTTTACGTGATTGATTCTGCGCTTCACGAGCCTTTGGCCTTGGGTGGATTCCCCTATCCATTCCAAATGGGGCTTCTTCTTTTCCTCCATACACAGATTTTGGGCAATAAGCAGGTCAAACATGGCTGCTGATCGAATGGCATTTTCTTCTTCTCCTGGCCAGCACTCAATGGAAATTGAGCGTTCTAGTTTTGTGGAGAAATCAAGTGTGAATTGGGTAAATACCGATAACTCAAACAAGTTTTCCAGCAAAGTGTGATATAGGTGAATATCTCCCTCCCATTGAACAAGGTCGAGATAATCCATGAAACTGTTAAAGTCTCCCTCCCAAAAAAAAGTGGTTCGAATCAGTTGCTTCCCACGAGAAGATAAGTCTCCAATAAAAGTTAAAAAAGAGGTGGACTTTTTGGGCAGATGAGACAAAAGAAGGAATAACAAATCGCTTTCTTCATCTGTCAATTCCTTGCCTTGAGCAGAAAGAATGGTTTCGCAAGTAATGAGTTTGATAGAAGGATTTCGGGGAAATCTCCCCATGCCAAAAAATATATATGGCCTTATACCGTTATTAGAGGAGAGATCAAAGCTGATCCAACAATTTTTCAGGGTATTTGGCAACAGAATTTTTTGACGAAGAAAGCCGTAAATGGTTTGGATTTCATTCCGCCATTCTAAGCTATCGATATGTTCCTGCTCTTCGTAAAACCGAAGAATCAATTCAAACTCATTTCTTTCATAAACAGCTAACGCCCCAAAATCCACATCCATGTCGATTCCATCCAAGCGAAATTCCAACGCGCCCGTGGGAAGATACGGTACCATCTCTGCCGCTTTATGCAGTAAGGCTAACTGGACTTCCCCACAAACCATTGGAGAAAGCCATGGCCTTATGGCAGTAATATTCTCAAGGAAGGATATCATATTTATTCAGATATTTGCATAACTTGAACTTTTCAAGCCAAGGATTTTGCGCAATTCTATTGGGTATGAATAATACAAATTTGCCCTGGAAGGACGAAACAGAGTTTTTCCAGCTACATTCTAAGCGCATTTTTTCTCAGCATAAAATGTACAATTCGGCAGTCATGGGGGATTCCCCAGAGGACTTTGCTGAATACATAAGGAAAAACGCCAGAATTAGGTTCCTAGGGAAAGTCCTTGACCTTGGATGCGGTTCTGGATTTATGGTCCATAGCTTTAGCCATATAGCAGACTGTATGGGTATATCGACCAGCTCTGCCTGTATCAAACAGTGTAGAGATAATTATCCGGAATCTAACTTCCAGCTCGGAGATATGGCCAGTTTTGTCTATCCAAAAGCGACCAATATCCTCGCCATGGAAAGTCTTTTTTATTCTGACGTGCCTCATACGCTAGAAACAAGCTGGAACAATCTTGTTCCTGGAGGATACCTTTTCATATATGAAATATGCAAAAAAGAGGGGCTCTCTCAAGATCAGGAAATCAGTTTTGAAAGCATTGGCAACTTCTGGAAATATTATCCTCAATCGGTTTCTTACGTAATAGGCGAAGCCAGTAAAGTAGGATTTCAGCTAGTCGAATTTCAAGATGTGTCAAACAGGCGGAATATGAATTTCTTTCTGGAAACACTGCCGCTACTTGAAATTCCCGATCCAGATCCTACTCTTTCACAATTTCTTCTTTCTGCACAGTTTTTATTTAAAAAACCTGGATTTCACAATTCCTATGTATAAAACTATTCTTCCCCTCGTATTTTTGTTGATCGGGTTAAGCTTGTCTCAAGCCTCCCCCATCATTCTTCAAGAAGAAAAAGAAGTCAAAATCACTTCTAATTTCTTTTATGTTCAAGATTCTACCAAGATATATACTTACCCAGAAATACTTGATCAGGATTTTACCTTAGCGCATGACTCATCCTACCATAAGGAAGTAGGCGTGTATTGGTTAAAATTTACCCTAACAAACCAGCATCCTGTACAACGGGATTGGATTTTAAACCTGGAGGGCTGGTCGTATGTTGACCTTTACACACAAAAGGAGGGTCAACTACTACACCAGAAAACTGGGCATTTACATCCCTACAGCAAAAGAGATTTCCCTGTTGCCAATTACAATTATCTGAGGGTAGAAGTTCCTCAGGATTCAAGCCTAGAATGCATATTGCGACTTGAATCAACCTTTAACCTGCTAAAGGCACCTAAGGATTTGACCTTCAAGCTGGGCTCCTTGGCTTACATCAACGAGGAAGCAGAATCAGAAAGCAGGGTCATCTATTTTTTCCTAGGGGTTTTTGTCATCATATTCCTCTTCCACCTTTTTGTCTACTTTTCTACAAGGCTGAAATCCTACCTTTGGTACCTGGCCTGGGTGGCTTTGTTGATACACAGTACAGCTCACAATTCAGGTTATCTGATCGAAATGTTTGGTTGGATGGATAGTTTTCCTACTACTATCATTTATCCTGAAATCATCATAGGAGCCCTTTCCATTTACATCACCATTATGTTTTTAATGGAGTTCCTAAAAGTTAGGGATCGTTATCCCAAATGGGTAAGGGCAGTAAATATTATCTTGATTTTTACACTGGTTGGAACTATTTGGCAATTCATCGACTATGAAGCAGGCTACGGATTTCTTTTTCTGGTATTTCTTTCTATGGTAGTGGTCAATATAAGTTTGGCGATTAAGAGTCTCCGAGATGGATATCCAGGTTCCTTGTTTTTCCTTATTGGTTATTCAGTTGCGATCTCAAGTGTGGTCGTATACGCCTTCGCGAGTGTGGAAGCTATTCCGATGAACAACCTTACCTTCAAATACTCTCAGGCGATTGGGGGTGCGATCGAAGCTGTATTATTCTCATTTGCATTGGCTAACCTCATCAATGTACTGCAAAAAGAAAACGAGGAAAAACAGGCAAATATCATCCGCCAACTCGAGGAGAATCGCGAACTAGAAGGCAAAGTTATGCGTGAATTGGAAGCTAAAGTGAAGGAAAGAACAGCTGAAATTCAGGAACAAAAAAATCAAATCGAAGAACAGGCCGAAGCCCTAGCTCATGAAAAGGAAAAGGCCGACAACCTTCTCTTGAATATTCTACCAGAGGAAACAGCCATTGAGTTGAAAGAGACTGGTGTGGCCAAGCCCAGATACTATGAAGAAGTATCTATCATGTTTACTGATTTTAAGGGATTCACCAATATCGTTTCGCACATTTCTCCAGAATTTTTGGTTACGGAGCTTGACGACATTTTCAAGCAATTCGATGATATCATGGAGGAAGTGGGCTTGGAGAAAATTCAAACGATTGGAGATGCCTATGTTGCAGCTTGTGGATTGCCCACACCTGACCCCGAACATGCCTTCAAGTGTATCAAAGCCGCTCAACGCATCATCGCTTACCTTGAGCAGCGAAACCAAGAGGCTTCTATTGACTGGCTTGTGCGTATTGGAATCCATACCGGTCCCATAACAGCAGGAGTCATTGGAAAAAAGAAATTCTCCTATGACCTCTTTGGAGATACCATTAATGTAGCTGCACGATTTGAGACCAATAGCGAGGCTGGAAAGATCAATATTTCATCCTCCACCTATGAATTGGTCAAGGATCAAGTTAACTGCACCTACCGCGGAAAGATCAATGCAAAAGGTAAAGGAGAGGTAGATATGTACTTTGTCGATCCTGTAGAAAGGGTGAAATAATTTTTTAAATAAGCAAGAGATAAGAATCATCCTTCACCTAAATGAAGGATGATTTTTTTAGGATAAATCCTCCCTGTTTTCCTCTTCCTCCTTTTGCTGGAAGTAATCTGCATATTCCTCCAATTCTATCACCCCCTCTTTAACCTCTGCTCGTTCTTCCATCTGCATCAGGTACTCAATTCGAGGCTTTTCTTGGTCCAATGGATGGGGAGGCATGCCAGCACCTGCCATTTTGATCATAAGCCAAATGATGGTACAAAGGGTCAACAAAAAGGCAAGGCAGGCAGCAACAAATTTCATAGGCATAAAAGAATTGATTTTCCTATGCCTATAATGCGATGGATTGGTTTGGTTACGGAATAACTGCTTTTTGTCCCATGGCAATCTGATGTTTTTCCAGGTAATCCAGCATTTTGGTAAACCTCCACTTTTCGTTGCGGTACTCCTCCAGGATTTCTGGCGTTTCCTTGAGCAATTGGCTTAGTTGAAAACTTGTTAACTCTTCCATCTCACCAAGCTTTACATCCAGGCGATAAACTAGCCTACATCCATCATGAAGGGGATTCAGAACAGGTAGTTGGTCATCAAACCTGAACCCAATCAGGCCGTAGCCCTCAAATATAAAGGTGTCATGCACTCTGTCCATCTTCACAAACAAGGATCGGTTATGTAACCTTCGCCTGCTCATAAGTTTGTACACATTTTCACCATCAGAATAGCCCCATATTTTACCCAAGTCTTTTCCTGTTTGCCAAGAAATGGTAGAGAATCTATAGGCATCTATTTTTTGCCACCAATCCACTCTCACAGGAACGTGCTCCATTTGAAAGCCAATTTCGTTCAAGTGGGTAGGAGAATTGTTGACGAAGTCCTCGTAGGAGGCATAAAATCCCTTTTGAACCTTCCCTTGGTCTATGGCATCCAAGATGGGATAAGAAGAGAAGTTGAGTGCTTGTCCCATTAACCAAGATGGTAATAAGGCTATAAGAAGAAATTGAAAAATGGCTCTGCTGTTCATAATCACTTAATATTAATCCAAGAATAAGTCAAACACTCGCCAAAGGCTGACATCAATGTTAGCTGTTGTGGTTTTGACTGTGTATGGGTAGAGTCAGCGTAGGGCAAGGATCAGTTGAAAGAGGCTTGAGCCGTATGGATTTGCTCAAAGGGCTTCGTATAAACAGGAAGCCTACTATCTAGCCGTTCCAACAAGGGTAAATAGGTGTTTCATTAATGGATTTGTTGTTGGTTTTAGAAATTGAATCAATAGCTTTTTAATCAGCTTAAGACTCCTAGATAATTTACCATAACAACCATGTTGATCCAATATTGATCTATCTTTCTGGGGTACCATTTAGCAAGCGTGTTCACCAACTTAGTAAACGTGCTAGGGCATCTTCTTTACAGGTACACCCGCAGCAAAAATCTATAGAATTCCACCTGTTCATCCTCACTCAGGATTCCCTCCTCTATCAGTTGGTGATAGAAATTCAGGATAAACAGGTAACAATCAACATATACGGCTGCCACTAGCAAATACTTTTGCTTTGCTTTAAGCCCCAAAAAAGCAAAAAAGAGCCCTGGCAAAAGGAATTTTCCAGGGCATTTAACTCAAAAAAAATACTTCATATGTTATATACGCTCTGAGGAGGCAGCTAACTTTTCAGGGCCTAAATAGGAGCTTTTACTCTACTTCATACCCTTCTAGATTTTTTTCCATGTTACATGAGATAGGCTTCCGCCTTGCTCCTCAAGTTGAACGATATACAATCCTGGATCTACCCCCTCAACAGGCCACTCTTGAATGGCTTCCTGCGAATAAGAGGTTTCTAAGACTGTTTGACCCATCAGGTTCATCAGTAGAAGTTTGTATGGTTTCGGAGAGTTTCCATTCCATCGGATGGTTAGCCTAGAAGAAGGGTTCTGAAGGATAGAAAAACGAGGGAGACTCATTGGCTCCTCAATCTCAACACTATTATCCAGCTCAAATAGATGTGCCATTCCTGCATCGAAAAACTGATTGTCGCGGTCAGCCAAAGGGGCACCAATCATAAGGCTAGATCCTCTCAGGTGAACCACATCACCAAAGGCATCAAATCGATTCCTTGTTGGGGCATTTATTTTGGCTATTTCCGTCCAATCACCCGTTGGTCCCAATTCAAATACATATGCTGAGCCAGCCCCATTTACAGAATCCTGATCCAAACCAATGTGATCTTCAGCCGTCGCCCCTATCACTGCTATTCCCCCATTCATGTCAATAGCCGTCCCAAATTCATCCTGTGTACTGGCATCCGAAGCCTGAAGTGTTTGGTGGAACTCCCATACAGAAGTTGTGGCATTTTTTCGATAAACATCTACCACCCCTGCCTTCAGCACAGAAGGGCTGACATCAACATTTTTGCTTCCCACCATCGCATAATCGCCAGAAATTGAAATATCATCTCCATAAAAGGTAAAACTGGAATTATCGCGGTTCTCAAAAGCAGCTGTCTCAACCCACATACCTGATGGGGAATCCTTTTCAAAGATGAATACCTTGCCTGCTTCTGTTCTAAAATTTGGACTGGGAAAAGAATGCCTGACAGCAGAAACTATTGCTTTGTCTCCTGCTAATTGTACATATTCTCCAAAATCTGCATCCTCAGAACGATCAGACGGCACTAGCTTTTGGATGAACTGCCAGCCTACCCCAGACACATACTCATAGAGGTAAGCAGCCCCAGCCTGTTTGACAGAATCTTGTCCATTGACATCAAAAGGATCATCAACTGCCCCGACCAACAATTGATTACCAGAGATCGAAACTGAAAAACCGAAAGACAAAAATCCTTTTACTGGCATTGCTGTCAGGGTCGTATCATATACCCACAGACCAGAACTCCCAAGATGGAAGATCTCCACCAGTCCCGAATTCCGGAACGTTTCGCCCTGAGAATCAACATGGGCTGTATAAGTAGAGATCGCTGCCCATTCCCCTTCAGCAGCTACACTCCAGCCATAAAAGCCCACTCCTTTTCTTTCTCTTGCCGTCAGTTTTTGCGTCATTTCCCAACTGCCAGCTAGATCTTCTTGAAAAACGTACACCGCTCCTGCATTAAATTCTCGATTTTGCCCCATGCTATCCCAACTATGAGCATAAGCGGAGATAAATATATGGCTGTCCACCCTGGCAATTGCCTTCCCTAGCATATCCTGAGGTTCTGCGCTGGAATCCGTTGGGACAAGCGACTGAATATGAGTCCACCCCTGAGCTAACATAAGCTGAGTGCAAGCTATTCCAATAAACAATAAGAGTTTCGTTTTCATCATGCTTAGATACATTAGGTTGAATGAATTGTAGGGCTTACTATTAGCACTAGAGGTTAATCCTGTATGGTTTTGATTCTTTTATCTGGGATTACTTCCTTCCTTGAGTATGAGTCAGATCTGAATGACATAGACCCATTTCTGCTCTAGTAGAAAATGCTCCTAAAGACAAGTGCTTTCACGAGATACCTATACCAGACAATTATGGCATCGATATATTCATCATATATGAAGGTAGGCGAAATAAGTCTTGCTGTGGATTAAATTGAGTAGCTGGCAGGAAAGACTAGATAATTGGAAGCTTGTGTGAGACAAATGGAGAGAATGGGGACAAGCTAGAGCTTAGAAATTCTTCTAAGAAACTCATCTTTTCGGCGTCGTGAAATATCAACTTCATGTTTATCAGTGAGAAGAACTTGTCCACCTTCTCCCTTGATGTATTTTTGAATATGTTTCAAATTGATCAGATAAGCATGGTGAACACGGCAAAAGCCGTTGGCTTCTAGTAAGCCTTGTAACTCCTTGAGCGTTTTGGCAGTGACAATCGTACCTGTTCGAGTCAACTGTAAGACCGTATAATTGCCACTTGCTTGGCAGAATATAATGTCCTCTACTTGTATAAACTCCATTCCATCTGAAGTAGGAATGGCCAGCTTTTCGGGTCTCTCTAATTTTTTTTGTAGGTGCTCTATCAGTTGTTGATATTGGGTTTCACGGTATACGGACTTCCTTTCTTGTTGGTATTTCCTCATACTGTTAACCAATTCCTCTATATCCAAGGGTTTCAATAAGTAATCGAATGCAGAGTACTTGATGGCCTTCAAGGCGAAAGAGTCATGCGCCGTTACAAATATGGTATCAAAATCTGGTTGACCGATCTCTTGAAGCATGTCAAAACCAGTCATGTGAGGCATTTGAATGTCCAGAAAAACAAGATCAGGCTGATGAACTGAAATGGCCGTTAGGCCTTCTTTTGCAGAACTACAACTGGCCAGTATCTCAACTTCCGGACAGTAGTGCTTCAGCGCACCTTGAAGCGCCTCTCTACCAAACTTCTCATCGTCCACAAGAATGGCTCTGATCATCATACTGGAATTAACAGTTCAACTTGTGTACCATGAGGCTGAACATCGCTAATATGGATATCCCCCACCCCATGATCATTTTTGATGTGCTTCAGTCGATCCCTTGTAAGAGAAAGGCCAAAGGATTTCTTCTTACCGCTAGGTCCCTCAGAGGATGTATTCTTGTGGTCTCTCCCTACTCCATTGTCAGTAATGACACATTTTACAAAAGTCTCTTCTTCCACAATTCCTAGGTTGATCTCTCCTTCTGTATCCTGTTGAAGAAGCCCATGCCAAATGGCATTTTCTACGAGGGGTTGCAAAATCAAGGGAGGAACAAGGGTTTCCCATAGGTCTACCTGATCAGAAATTTCCTGACGAAAATGAAATTTGTGCTCAAATCTTAGCTTTTCCAGTTCTATATAATTCCCGAGCATATTCAATTCGTCCTCCAAGGGAATCAAGTCTTTCTCAGAATTTTCTAAGACTTGTCTGAGCAGTTTGGCAAATTTACTTAGATAAGTAGTGGAAAGCTGAATATTCCCTGCTAGAATCAGTTGGTTGATAGAATTCAAGCAATTGAAGACAAAATGAGGATTCATTTGAGAGCGAAGTGCCTTCATCTCCATTTCTCCTAGTTGTTGTTTAAGGGCCGTAGTTTGTAACTCTTTTTCCTTGGCCGATAGTTCTCTATGATATTTGAGTCGTTGTTGATAGAAAAAATAAAGTAGGCCCATGACAAGGACGGCGATCACCAACCCTATCAGTAAAACGGTATTGATTAATTCTTGTCTCTTGTTTTCAAGCTCCTTGATTTCTTTCTCCTGATTCAACTTTAAAATTTCCTTTTCTTTCTTTCCTACATCAAGGCTTATTTTTAACTCATTGAGTTGTTGGTTAAGCTCTTTTGTATATAGGCTGTCCTTCCATATTTCGTATTCCTTCCAATTTTCCAAGGCCAATTCATATTTACCTTGATCCGAATAAATACTTGATAGAGATTCATGAACACCAGGAAGTAGATCCAGCAAACCTACTTTGAGTGAATTTTCTTTTACATCCACTAAGTAATCAAGGCTTTTCGATATTTTTCCTGTTTGCTTCCATGCCCTTCCCAATCCATATTTCGCATGGAGCATTCGCCTTTGCAAGCCTTCCTGCTTACCAATTTTCAGTTCCTGTTGAAAATAATAAATAGCACTATCCCATTTTGCCATTTTTTCATAGTATGAACCTAAATTGTTGTAGTTCAGGGCCATGTCATTTTTTTCTCCTAGCTGCGTATGGATTTGCAGGGATGTTCGCAAGGATTTGAGCGCTTTATCATATTCCTTCTTACTCTTGTACACCAATGCTAAGTTGCCGTAGATATTTCCTCGGGATAGCTGAGAGGATCTACTATTTTTTCCCTCCAATAACTCAAGCGTACTCATGTAATACTCCAAGGCTAAATCTTGGTATCCAGATTCTCTGGCAATATTCCCCAAGGCCATCAAACAGTATTTCATAAATCCTTCATTTCCCAATACCTCATATCTATCTAAGGCCTCCTTGAAATGGATCAAAGCTGAATCACGAAGGCCTAGTTCCCTGAGATTGGTACCTGCAGAAAGATGAAAATTTGCCTGGTAAGAAGGATTCAGAGAATAATCTACCAATAAACTGGCTGAATCAATATAGGTGAGTGCCAGTCGATAATCTTGCTCTTCCCAAAAGGTATGGTAATTAAAATTAAGATAGTTCCGGAACAGCCTAGCTTTGTCATCTACACGTTTGGCTAGTTCAGTTGATCTTTGGAGGTAAGATAACCTTCCCTTTCCCGACTTAGAATGTTTGATGTAGAGTCTCCATAGTACATCAATCCGTGTACTATCTGGCAGCTTTTGTTCCAATAGATTTTCCAAACTGTCAATAACAGTAAGGTTCTGCCCTGAAACACCCAAGCTGAAGAGCAAAAAGATTATGATGGTCAGCGTTCTATTCATTTGACTAGGCAGGTAAAGGACGAATGAAGCAGTAGCTTTTCATCGACTATAGATCGTAGGAGAAAGATAAAATATTCTTAGAAACTGTTTAGGTTTATCATTTTTAGTTTACAGCCAGGATGATAAGGTTCTGAGGCGGTATTATGATAAACAATCCCTTGGATACATCCTTTTTTCTGAGGATTATCAAGGAAACTATGGTAAATCCCATTTCTTTTTCTCAGGATTTATCAGTTTGGATAAGTTTCATGGTAAGCATCAAAAAAGGAGAACAAAAATCGTCCTCCCTATTTTCTCTCTACTCCACATACCAATCACCAGAGTATTTCATAAGGTATTCCCTAAATTTTCTTCGCTTGCCTTTTTCCAACTTGAACGCTTCTAACAATTCAGGATCATCCTGGAGAATTTTTTTCAAGCGCCAACGGGTTAAGACTTCAGGTTCGCCGTCTTCAAGCGGGAGAATATATTCCTTTTTCTGGCTCATCGGAATACCTGCTGTGGGTAAATAGAGGGTATTGTCCTCAATTCCGTAGTAAAAGAAATAAGGGAAATACATTCTCATGCGAACAAAATTGGTGGTAGGTCCTACTCTTTTACCTAAGTTGAAGTATACATCTTGTCCGTCGCAATAGCCCCATACTCTCCCATATTCCTTCCCTTCTCTTCGAGTAATTTCAGAAAAGCGGGATACCGTAACGGGTCCATCTACAATCCAGCGTTGCATGGATTCTGAAAATCGATGTTCTCCATTGTTTTGTAGGCTGGGACTATTCTCCACAAACTCTTCGAAACTGGTATAGAATCCCTTTCTCAACTGAGCATTTCGTATGGCCTGCACAATGGGCATACTTTCTAGGGCATGTGGGGGTTCGTCGTTGATCACCACCTCTTCCAAGCATATATCTTTTTGATCTAGAAGAATGGTGTGGTCTTTCCCAATCCTCAAGACTGTGTCAATCGGCTCATAGGCAAGATGCCTAATATGAATGTCTAAGCTTTCCAGGCTGGTAGAAAGATGAAAGCGTCCAGCCTTATCGGACAAAATACAGGCCTCTGGTGTCTCGACCACAGCATAGGGAAGGGGATCGCCACTCTCACGGTCGAACAACCGCCCTTTTAGGAGTTTGACGTAAACAGGTCTTGGCTGATGGGGAATGATGACATAAATATTTCCAAACTTTTCGAAGGTAAGCTCACATCCGGAAAGAATAACCCCTAGGGCTTCGTCCAAGTCAGAGAATTTAGCTCGGATGGTAACGTCACAGCTTTCAATCAGGGATTCTTCTGAAGAGAACTGAACATTATAATCTTGATTTAACTGATTCAGGACATCCCCTAGAGGTTGGCGAATGGCATCAACATGGATGTTTTGGCCGAAAAGAAGGGTGGCTTGGCAGGCCAGAAAGAGAAGAATGATTGTGTGTAGGCTGATTTGGTTTAATTTCTTCATGGTTTCTTCCTTAGGAGGTTATAATGGTTGTCTCCTTTTTCCTCTACCTCTATATCGAATGTAAGCTCTAACACATGCAATGCTTGCCTTAAGCTAGCTGGCGCCTGAAATTTCGCCTGGAAACGATAGGCTCGCAATTGTTGATCTTCTATACTTACCTTCCCTCCATACTGAAGTTCAAACTCTTCTGCGACTTTATACAAGGGTGTGGAAGCGAAAAAGAAAATATCGTCCTTCCATGCAATGACAGATACTTCTTCCTCAACATTGCTTTGTTCAAATTCAGGTTCAAGCCTCAGTTTCATTCCAGGAGTCAAGATAAAGCTTTCGGGCTGAGCTGTTCCTTTGACTTCTACTTTTCCACTTGTACAATAAACCTGAAATTCATTTGTACGGCTTTTGACATCAAAGCTTGTTCCCAATACAGATACTTCTCCTTGCCGGGTCGAAATCGTAAACTTCTTTCCTTCTGCCACTTCAAAATATCCTTCCCCTTCTAAATAGGCTCTCCTTTCCATCCACCACCAAAAAGGCTTGAATTCAAGGCGAGAATCGGCATTGAGGATGACCTGCGAACCGTCGGGCAAGCCAACGATTTTATGCAGGCCAACCTGGGTGGTGGTGGTTCGGGTAAATGACCGCAATCCTACTCCACAGGCAATAAGTAGGAGAATACATGCGGCCATCGTGAGTGTAATTCGCTGCCATGATATCCTCCGGACAACTGGCTCCTCTATCTCAGGAGCGATATTGTTCCAGACATCATCTTGGCTTTGGTCAAAGGAGACTGTCAGGTATTTCATGAAAGTCTGCTCATCCGGCATATGTTCGGTGTCAAATTTCATGTTGCTTCAATTTGCCTTTGATGGTGGTAAGCGCCAATCTCATTCGTTTTTCTATGGCCTTTTGGCTCAGGTCGAGACGTTCGGCTATCTCTCTATAGGTCAATTCCTCCAGCCGGTTCATGAGATAGACTGTCCGTTGCTTTTCAGGTAGGGCCATGAGGGCCGCTTCGTAGGCTTGTTTGAGTTCTTTGTGTTGCAGAAATTGATCAGGGCAATCCGGACTAAAGTCTAATTTGAGACTTTCCAAGTGCCTTTCCCTTACTTTGATTCGCCTATAATGGCTGTTCAACTTATCTCCTGCCATTTTATAGAGCAGGGGCTTGATCTGGAAGGACTTAAAACGGTCCCTTTTTTCCCAGACGGAAAGGAATACTTCCTGACAGATATCTGTCGATAGGTCCGGATCGCCTGATCTGAAATACAGATAGCGTCTCACTGGATCAAAAAACTGATCGTAATATGACTTAAATTCTGCTGGGGTCACCTAAGTACACGGCTTGGGTTGTGCTTATCTAGGGATAATGATTTAGCTGTTAGGAAAGGTTTCTACACCCGTGCTGATAACACGCACACCAAAGCTAATCACATACTCACCGCCCTCATAAGGAACCTTAATGATCAGTTCATCTCTTCCTTGTGTAAACTTACCGGTATAGGCAGCATCCAGTTTACCATCAGGAATGAGGTCAAATCCTTGGTTCGTAAAACAAATGTGTCCATTCTCAGAAACAACGCCATCTTCATGCTGAATCATGAGCGTCCAGAAAGTTTCACAATGGTCTGTCGTAAAGGACATCGTCATCTTCTCAATTTGAGGGGTACCGATGCCTGAAATTACCTTGTAACTTTCGTCTAGGTCAACGGCCAAATAAGTGTCTTCAAATCTTGAATCTACTTCTTCGCATCCTACTGTAGTAAAGGCCATCATGGCAATCAATAGTCCTGGAATAAGGGATAAAATGTGTTTCATCATTCTCGTTGTTTGTTGACTTAAATAGATTTCAACTCCATACCGCTCTCAGGCATGGCCTACCCTACCTTTTTTATGAAAAAAAATTAGACTTTTTCCTAACCTCCTTTTAGTCAACTTATTATAGCAAAAATAATTCACCTTTCCCCTTGGTATTAAGGAAAAATAAGAGAGGGATGTATGGTAGCTAGGGGTTGGTGGGAGGCTCAACAGCTGAAGCCCAAACCTCATCTTTTTGATCTGCCCATGCAGGTCTGCCAAGTAGAGAATCTCTCATATCATTGAGAAACCCCCAGCAACAAGACTGCATATTGGTCAAATTAATCATCACCATAATTAAGTCTCGGTTAGCTATGACCTCCTCAAAATCAGGAAGTTCAGCAAGCGTACTCCAATGTTTCTCACCAAGGTTATAGGCTTCCCTGAAGTAGTAATAGAAAATGAAGTCTTCAGCAAAAAACTGATGGGGAATCCTTTCTTGATGGATATTCCAGAAAAAGCTATCCCCAATGATCAATACACTGGGTTTATCCTTTCCTTGGGATTCCTCCAATTTCAATTTCGGGTATTGATAGGTTTCCTTGACGAGAGAGGACCAAAGTAGATTGGCCGCATCCGCAAGGTCTCGATCGATCTTGTTGGGGCGTTTGGTCTTGATGGTGTCTTGATAGGAATAGTCTATCATGTCAAGGCCCGTCATGTCCTCTATTCTCCTGTAAAGCGTGTCCCAAACCCTGTAGGCTCCCAATTGAGACCAGTGTACGCCTCCCTTGGTAAAGATGTTTTCAAGTTCATGCTCCTTCCATCTTAGAAACAATGGATAGGTATCTAAAACAGGGATATCATTTCTCGCCAGGGCGTTTCTCCGAATTCGATAGGATCTCAGAGTATCATGTGCCCCTGTAAATACTGAGTCGGGATGAAATTCAGGTATCACAGCAGCTTTAGAAGGGGCAATGAAAAAGAGGAATTTAGTCCCATACATCAATTCCAAGGTATCAGTGGTCTTTTTGAGATACCTCATTTTGCGCTCCACTCGAAAAGAGTCGGTATAGTCCTGTGATTTCCACACCTCAAAGGAACCAGGGTTAAACAGCCAACCCTCTTTACCTTGAGCGATATCAGGAAGGGTAAACTCGCCATACATATCATATTTCAATTCGTTATTGAATCGAATCATCATGTGCTTGGCGCGAAGGTCATAACGAAGATGCTTTTCGACATTGGCTTGGTAAGAGCCCACTTTTATAGAATCTACCAGAGAGTCTTGTAAAGCGGTCCAGCTAAAGGCATAATCCTTAGGAGGGGCCTGATACCCAAGCAGATTCTTTGTCCAATAGAACTTGGTCATCTGATACAACATGGGAAAGCATAGCACCAGCATGGCCAATCCAAAGGCATAATGTAGCGGCTTCCCAATCTTCTTCATGCGCGCAAAGATAGGGAAAATAAAATTTGAGAAGGAGCCCAGAACCCCTTCTCAATTATCATGACTTAGCTTGGTATTACTTTTTTAAAATATAGGCGCCCTGAATGCGGGCTTGGGAAGTATTCGCTCCCTGCACCATGTTATTTTTAAAAGGGGCTGCCTGGCCAAAATCATCCTGCACTCCCTTGGACATAAAGGCAGCGTGCTCGCCTGACCAAACGACCACACTTTCCTCTCGTTTTAGCCGTTGGGAAAATCCCTCAGGCACTTGACCCTCTTTAGACCGATTAAAGAGCATTTCAACTTCTAACCCAAGGAGTGCTGGAATTTTAGATGTATCATAGCCTGAATTGAGATGGTAAGCTGATCTTACAGGGTTAAGCGTGTTATTTTTCTTGTGATAGACATGGCACATGATAG
Organism: Bacteroidota bacterium; assembly: GCA_039817415.1. Lineage (GTDB taxonomy): Bacteria > Bacteroidota > Bacteroidia > J057 > J057 > JALEFZ01. The sequence goes on along the minus strand of JBCBVV010000012.1, from coordinate 138,770 downwards.
CGAATAACTTAATCGCATCTTCTTTGTAGGACGACTCCCCTTGAAATCCATTTCTGAAGTCGGGAAATCTCTTGATCTTTTTCCAAAGATCAGCCTTTATCACGTACGCTTTCCCATTGGATCGAAATGTGACAAAAATTTGTCCATCTTTCTCTTCATAAGATTCGAATACATCCTCTACTGATTGATAGGTGGTTAAAGCGGCCTTGATCAAGGCTACACTTGCGCAATTTCCAACTCCAAAATCAAGGTGGGCCACCTTAAACCAGAATGGAATTTTCACATTTCCCTGTCTGAAATCGGTGATCATCTTTTCTGGATGGTAGGTACGGTTTACAGGCCCCATCAGCAGACAAGCTGCCAACAGGCTCAAAATGGTTGCTTTCATATGTGTTTGTTTGGGTGTAAAGTACTTTTGTATATGGATTATATGCACCTTAGGTTTTGGCATTTTTTGCAAAAGCCATGTTGACTTTGGCAAAAAATGCCAATCCCAAAACTAACTCACTGATAAACAGGTCCTATTCTATTTCATAAAATTCGTATGCCCCAATGTCGAGTGGCAAACTTCTTGGAAAATCAGGTCCACGGAAATCCCCCATTAGAATGCTATTTTGGATCAATGGGGATAATTCTACTCCTGCATCGATCACAGGAGAACCTGCTTGTGGCCTATAATCTCGCTCAAAGGGCATGTTAAAGAGGGGATCTACATTGACCAAACAATTTTTCAAATGGGGACGGATGAGTGTATCATTGTCTTCCGAAAGAGGCAATAGACAATTCTCTAGCAAAAGCCTGTCAAAAGCTCCTCCTTCCAGTGTATCAATCACAAATTCGTCTTCCTCTGACCCATACACGATGCAGTTCTTAAAGTCTGCATAGGTAGGGAATATGTTGGCTTGGGTAGGATCAAAGAAATCCAGAAACCAGTTTCTAACCAGAATTTGAGGAGTCCTTCGAGAAAAGCCTATCCCATAATTAGCGAAGGTACAGTTATAAAATTCATATTTCCCGCCTGCGAGAATATAGAGGTTTCGCTCCTTAGCCGTATTGAACAGGGAATTTTCTGCATAAACAGAAGGAGCAGCGTTTTCCGTTACCGTCCCTGACAAATCAAAGCCCAAAGACCATAAGCCGTAAGCACCCGAATTTCGAACCTCTGAATTTTTCAAGCTTAACTTTGGCTGATCATTGACTGAGGTAGAATCTACTTCTATCCCTATCAAGGCATTTTTCACCTTACAATATTCCATGACATTGTTTCGGCTATTCGCAGCAAAGCGCAAGCCCCTCCACTGCGCTGGTTTCTCCAGAAAGGAAGAATCAAAACGGGTTCCCTGAAAAGTAATAGGGGCTCCTGGCGCTCCTTCAGCGATTAGGGTTCCTCCTACAATTAAGGTAGAAAAGAAGGCAAAAGTGTCTGGAGGAAGGGTATCTCGAGCAGCATTGATTTTATGTGGGGTAAAAAATATCTCTGTCCCTGGAAGAATGGTCAGGGTAAAACCCTCAGGCACAATTATAGGTCCATCAAAAATGATAGGTTTCTCGGGTGTAAGGACCGTATCCGTTACTCCAGACTGGCCGAAAAAATACCCTCGAATAAAATCTGGTTCTGTAGAATAGGTACGAATATATCGTGCTTTGAAAAGATAGGCGTCTTTCACCCTGGCAAGCAATAGGACCTTTTGAACCTCATCTCCAATCTGAAAATTGAGGTATTCTTCCGCAAAATCGTCCCTGAGTTCGGACTTCAGGTTGATGAATAGATGAATACTATCCCCATTGGGAATGACCACATCTGTTGCCTCTCGCCCTCTTACTCCATCTACAATCATATCAAACTCCGAATCAGCTCCTTCTTCTAGCCAAACTCTGTCTATGTTGATAGGATGTCCGGAATTGTTGTAGGTGATGAGGATTTCTGTAGGCGAAAGAAAGTTGACAAAGAGAGAATCATAGCTCAACGTATCGGTTGAAAACTCTAGTGTCCCTTCACTTAATGGATTAGCATTGGGATCACAACTCTCCAAAGACAAAAAAAGAAGCGGAATCAGTCCTATAAACCACAGTTTCTTCATAAAGCAAACTTAGGATTAAATGACTGTTTCCGCCAATGCTTTTGGGGTCAAAATATTTCTCTCACAAAGAAATGTCGCCTAATAGCTTATCTCTTCACGAATTTCTCCCTCATCATGCTACCGTCCTCCAGAAGAATCTGCAGAAAATATACACCAGGAACCAGCTTGTTAATAGGGAGTTCTTGATCTACCTGAGAGGAAGCCGGTAACCATCTTCCCATCACCTCCTGTCCAGTAAGGTTGTAAATTCTAAGTTCTGCTTCCTGTGGCTTTGGCCATTCTCCCCGGATGAAGAGGCTCTCTTGTGCAGGATTTGGGAATACTTGTACCAAGTCTTTCAAGGCGACTTCCTCTTTAGAGGCGAGAAAAGAAAACTGCATCCAGTTAAAATTAAAGAGAGGCTTCGTAATCAATACTCTTAGCTGGTGCTGTCCAGCCGGAAGACGAACATTCTGGCTACTCGTATTCCAAACCTGCCAACCTCCTGTGGAAGGGAAATCAGCTGTTCCGATACTTGTCGCTACGCCTTGTGCATCCACTAATTGAAGCTCTACTCCACCAATCTCAGATTCAGCAGCGGTTCTGAATTCGACCTGATAAGTTCCTGAATTCGCTACATTGATGTTGTAGTCCAAATAGTCCCCCGGATCCAAGAAACCAATATTCTGACCTCCACCTATGTCGGAGGTATTTTCTAGGCTAATGCCAGACTGGAAGAAGAAATCCTCACATTCCACCCTTCCTGGCACATCGTGAACAATAGGAATATCATTCTGAATGGGCTTGTTGAAAAAGCTCACCACAGCCTTGTTGTCAACAGCCACCAATTGCGATCCAGTATAGCTTACCTTGATCACATCTGAAGAAGTCAATGGACTATTTACCTTCAGTTTTACAATTCTGGTATTCAGACTATCAATTTCTACACTTGCAATAGGCACAGAGGTAGAATTCACGAATAACAGTAAATCAAGGCTACCAGTTGGCACGAAATAGGTTAGGGGTTTGTTGAGATGGACCTGAATGGTAGTCGCATCTTCCGTATAGCCAGCAAGGAATTCCGTATCAATGGCGTCCATATCGCCCGTACGAGTAAATGTAAAGCTGGATAGGTTGTATTCCCCTCCATCGGTGTAGAACCTTAGCTTGGCTTTTCCTGATGTCAAGGCGATGTTTGTAAGGGTATTGGTTTGCCATGATTGCCAACCTCCAGTACTTGGGACATAAATGGTACGCGTTATGTCTGCTCCGTCTAACTCCAAGTGAAATCTACCGTTAGTTTCCTGTGTAGCCAGTCTTGATTCTAGCGTATAAAGGCCATCCTGGGTAATGTTGACATCGTACTGCATCCATTCTCCATCCTTGACCCAGCCAACATTGTACCCGTTGCTATTGACCTGATTTTGGGACTTCTCTATGTCTACTCCATCATTTCTGTAGGACCAACCATTGTTCCAGGAACTATAGCTGCCGGTAGAAACAGAATAGTTAGCTAAATCAGAGTCGAAGTAGGCAAAACCTGCCCGCCCCATGTCAAAATCTGTTGCATAGACCGTCCCAGGTATCAAAGAGGTTTTGTAAGGAATGACCTCATCTGATTCTGTCTGACGAATCAAGGCATCAATCACATCTGGATGATAGGTACAATTTTCTAGTTTCAATTTCTCTGTCAAATCCATCAGTGCCGCTTCTGCGAAGAAGGAATTAGGCTGCGAACCTCCATTGTTCCAGAAGTTAAGCAGCACTTCATAATCCGTCGTTTTATCTACGGAAAGAGGGCCAGCGATGGACTCTACTTTCTTCATGGGCCACCAAGCCCAACCGATGCCATTCTCTTGAAACAGATGTGCCGCGTCTCTAAACCAAGTGTTCGAATTTTCCCCTGTTTCCCCAAAGTAAAGCGGAACATTATGTTGTTGACGGATATCCAACACCCATTGAATGGAAGCCTGGTCATTGATAGACCAGTATTTATGAGGGGAATACACCATATTGGAATCCCAAGGAGGAGTCAGGTTGGTAAAGTCGTTGGCAAACCAGTTTCCTTCAATAAAAATGATATGCGTGGTATCCACCTCGCGGATACTTGTGGTAATATCTTGATAAAGTCCCTTTAAGGCGAAGTTTCCAGGTATGGGCCAGTTTGGCTCATTGATTAAGTCGTAGCCCGCTATCCAAGGCTCATCTTTGTAACGCTCTGCCAATCTTCTCCAAATAGCAACAGTCTTGTCCCTGTTGGCCTGACTTTCCCACAAAGAAGGCAAATCAGGATTGTAATCTGATATACCCGCATCCTGTCCTTGGCCACCAGGAGCCGCATGGAGATCGAGCACGACATACATTTCGTTTTGCTTACACCATGAAATCAGGCTATCCGTTAACACAAAGCCCTTGTCCAACCAAGTATGTTGTCCAGCGACGGGTTCCTCCTGTATGGGAAGGGTGAATAAGTTATAGTGCATAGGAAGGCGCACGGAATTAAAGCCCCAAGCTTTCAGGGAGTCGATGTCAATTTTACGAACATGGTTGGCTAACCATGCTTCGTAAAATTGATCCGTCTTGGTAGGCCCTATGAGTTCTTCAATTTTTGCTCTAATCTGGTATTGAGGATTGGCAAATGAAGCTGTTTGGAGCATGTAACCCTCCTGAAGCATCCAGCCACCTAAGCCCATTCCCTTCAAGATGTAGGGATTGCCATTTTCATCTACAATATCTTTCCCCTGTCGTTTAAGGAAGCCCTGCGCAGAGAGTGATCCTACCAATAGGGAGAATATGAATACAAGAATGAGATTTTTCTTCAACATGAGTAGCGTAGTTTAGTATCTACTATGGTACCCAATATATAGAAGAAATACAATGAGTTCGATTACCCATATAAGATGTAGCATCTATGATGTATTCAGAATTCGTCTATTTGCTCCGAAAAGGCAAAGAATTAGGTAGGCTATCGCTCCAATTTGAACTGCACTCCTAGGTAGAATGTCCTAGGAGCAGAAGGAATAATCCCAGGCCCAGGATAACCTGTAGCCCTTCTGGTAAAATATCTTTCGTTTAGAAGGTTGTTGATTCCTCCTTCAAACTTGAGAAATTTGAATGAATAGGAAAGAGACAAGTCTACCACATCATAAGCTGGGATACTTCCTCTGATTCCGCTTTGGTTATCACTTACCAACTGAGGTGCATTGGATGCATCGGTGAATTGCTCGCCCAGATATGAATATTGCAGGCTCCCCAAGAAGTTCTTGTAGCCAAAGTTTAATCCCGTTTTGATATTGAAGTCAGGAATAAACTCGACCTCTTTGCCTTCTACACCTGGGATTTCTGAAGAAATATATTCAGAACGGATAGCTGAGGCATTTACAAACGTACTTAGTTTAAACTCTGGCTTATTGGGGAAGAAGGTTTTAGCGATATTCCATTCCACCAAGCTCTCCATACCAAGCATCAAAGCTTGCCCAATATTGCCTCTATATCTAATGACTCTTCCCGTTTCTACTAGTTCCCCTTCTACATTTTCAACTTGTTCTGCCCTTAGTACCTCTCCTAAGCGGTTGTTGTACATAATGGCAAAGAGCCCTATGTCATAGGAAAAATAGTTTTTGAATCGACCTCTGAAACCTGCATCTGCTGTAAAGCCACTTTCGTCGCTAATATTCGGATCGATTTGAAAGGAAGGATTGACAATCCTGATATCACTGAAGGTCACGGAACGATAGTTCTGAGAAATATTGGCAAAAGCCTCCATATGATCATTAGGCTTATAGCTCATTCCTATCCCAAGTAAAACAAAAGCCCTTTCAAAGGTTCTGTTGTCGGCAAAGGTTGTATCCTGAATGGGATTTCCTGCTAGGTCAAAGTTGATTCGCTTATAATCCCCTTCACTTTGGGTGTTAATGTATTCAAACCTGAAACCGGGAGTAACCGTAAGCTTGTCATTCAGGTGTAGAATATGCTCACCAAAGGCAGCTAAATTCAGGTTGGGAAAGCGGAAATCACTTTGATTGGGATAAAAGGGATGCTCTTCGGTAGCCAAGGAAAAGTCCGCATCAAAACCTGTAGTTCCAGGTCCTTGAATCGCGAAGTTATTCGATTGATAGTACTTCACCCCAAGAAGATAAATAGCCTCTTTCCCCCCTAACTTATATCTACTCAGATACCTTCCCTCAGCTCCCCAATTGTTGAAATCACCTACAATTAGGTCTCTAGGGGCTGTAATATCATCCGTTTGTGAAACCCTATTGGTACGAAAACCCACCGCTTTTCGAGAAGCATCTAATGCAAAGAGATTCAAACTTAGCTCAGTTTTGGGATTGAGCTTGTGTTCGATCCTCAAAGAAGCCAATCTCCAATCAACAGCAAACCAATTTCTTTCTCTATTGGAAAAGGTAATGTCTTTGTAAAACTGAGCATCTGTCAAGCCACCTGCTTGTTGGGCAAGGTAGTTCATGTGTGTCAACTCCAGGTCGATAAATGTCTTTTCTGAAGGCGCAAAATGAAGATCTACGAAGGTGTTATTGGCCTGGAAACCAGAATTTGGGCGAAAACCATCTCCCCTTTTGTGGTTAAAGAAGACTTGATAACTAAAGTGCTCATTGACCGTTCCGCTCACACGATTGAAGGAAGTAAAAAGGTTATAAGAACCTATCGTTTGCCTAGAGATCCAGCTCACCTTTTTATCTGAGATATGCTCCTTCATCTTGAAGTTGATCAGTCCGCCAAACTGGGTCCCATATTGTAATGAAGCTGCACCACGGATGACTTGTACCTCTCCCAAAGCCTCTACTGGAGGTGTATAATAGGATTCGGGATACCCCAACACATCAGCCGAAATATCATAGCCATTTTGGCGGGTATTAAAATTGGCTGTTCTGTTGGGATCTAGTCCCCTCCCTCCAATGCTTAGCTGTAGACCTGCGTCGTTTGATTCGTAAATGTTCAACCCACTGACTTGGGCATAAATCTGTCGGGCGTTACCGGCCCCTAAATTCGCCGTCAACTCATCAATCAACACTACCTCATTTTTCTTCCCAGCATAAATGGCCGTTCCTTCCACGTCTTTCAACCTTCGAAGGGCGAATAATTCTTTTCTTCGTTGAGAAATAACAACCTCTGATAACTCATAAGAGAGTTCCTTTAGGCGAATGGTCAGGTCTATTTTCTCTTGCTCTACTTTTATTTGTTGTCTATGAATCTCAAATGATGGGGAAACAAAAAGGAGCTCATAAGTTCCAAAGGGGAGGCTTTCCAGCAACATATTTCCTTTTTCATCAGACTTGTAGATCAGGTTACCTGGCGTAACATAAAGCTCTACCTCCTGTAATTCATCAAGGCTTTCTGCATGCTTAACATGGATAGACACCTTAGCTTGACCTAATAGGCCAAGATTTGTTATGACACTTCCTCCTATTAAGAGGAAAGTCATCAAGCGTAATATCGTGTGTAGGACTCTATTCATTTACAATCCCTTGATCTCATCTTCAAATGGCAAGATCCAATCTCTTGCGCTAAGTGAACGTCTTATGGTTGTCAAATCAACCTTCGGGTCTACAAATACCCGACTCCTTCTACCATTCAGGGCTACATAGCTCTCAACAAATACTTTGGGATCCCTGATTCCCTCAGCCTTATAAGTTTCTTCTAGAAAATGTGCGTATTCCAGAATGAAATCTGCTTGTGCAGACATCTGCTTCTCTTGAAAGGGGGTCAAAAAACGTGAATTTTCCACATAAAATCGGTGACCTTTGTCAGGATCTTCGATTACAAATGCAGTGTATCCCGCCTTTTCCATCAACATTACCCTCCACGAAAAGCGAAATCCTTCCTCAGTCCAGAACAATTCTCCGGGATATAAAAGATACCTGAAGGGAATCAATACCTGAAGAACAAAAAACAACAGGAGGACATACTTAAGCCCTTGGCTTTGCCAATTTGCCTTAGATATATACTTTTTACCATTCTTAAAGATCTGCCCTTTAGTTCGAAAAGCAGTAGAAAAGAAGGTTAAGATTCTGTTATGAAATGAGACAGGTAAGAAGATCATCGTAGACAGAATCATGATAAAGGGAAACATCCCTATGGGAAAAAGAAGAGCAGTCATCAAATGGAAAACAACCACTGCAAAAAATCCTATCCAGACCGTTCTTTTGTTCCAAAGTAGAAAGCCAATAGAAAGGTCATAGATCGCGCCAAACCAGCTAAACAGATAGTGTACCCAACTTTCCTGCAGAAGATCACCAATAATTGGGGTGGCATATTTTGATGGCAACCAAATTTTCAGGGGCATAGCCTCTAGCATCCAATCCGAGTTGAGTTTTGCCAAACCCGCATAGAAATAGACGATAAAGAGCATGAGTTTGATAGCATCTTCCGACCATTGCGGGATAAATTGGAAGCGAATCGATTCGTTTCTGGCCGCATCAACGGAATAGGCTTTGTGGGCAGGCAAGAAGATCATCAAAAAGCTCATCACACTCACGAAGTAGTAATGATTGAGATAGGTGGTCTTGTCCATTAACTCTATATAGGTGAAGGACAAGAAAAAGGAAACAATCGCAAACCTGTACTTGAAACCTGCTGCTACCAAAAGGGCAGAAATACCACAAATGAGAAATATAAAATAGGTAAACCCTCCCAAAGGCTTGACCCATTCAAATCCCAAATAGGTAAAATGAAAGGCTGGCTCGAGATACAATTTCTCGATCCAGCCATTTAGGTAAAATCTTAGGATACTTATTGCCATCATGAGGCCAAACAGGATGCGAAACAGCGCTAGGGGAGCTGCATCTGTTGTTTTTGACCCATATGAAGACAAAGTACTATTCATCAATCTCCGTCCGCATCTACGTAATCTACATTTACATTTAGTGCCTGAAGCATATCAACTTTCATCAGGACAACGTTTTTCTGCAGTTCATCATAGGCTTGCAAAACCGGAATATGATCGGTTTCAATTTGTTGAGCGAAATTATCTGGTAGCTCATTGATTTTGGCTCTGGCCGCATCAAACTGTTCATTGATCAGCTGGCTTAGGTCAGCTCCATCCTTGATTGAGTTGAGATAATCCAGATAAGAATCAAGGCTCTCACCCGTTTCTGTTCCACCAAATTTGACTCCATTAAAGAAGTTTTGTACTGCGTCCAAGGATTGTAAAAGAAGTTCCTTGGAAAAATCTTGTTTGTAAGGGGCCTCAACGTGAGTAGGAAGTAAACCGCTGGAAAACACACCTGCGGGAATGCCTACTTTACCAGCACGTAGGTGCTTTTCGTAATAAAAAAGGAAATCATTGATGAGGAGATCTACTGAAGCTGTAGCAGAGTTCCCATTGTTCTGGACAAAAGAATCTCTATATCCTTGGTTCCAATCAATCACCACATCTTGAATCAAGCTGTAAATGGTGGCCGAAACCTGCTGAAGATAATCTCTGTAATTTGATGCTTTCTCACCTGTCTGATAGAGATCTAGAATTTCTGCATCGCTATCACCAATACCATATAGCAAATAATCTAGGGCCGGAAAGCCTTGAGAAATGTAGTTTGATGGCAATTCAAGGTTCCAACTCCCTCCATCAATGTTGCTATCAACTTGCTCTTTGTCTAGTGGATAGGTATTGATACGTGTCCTTAAGGCGATGGCTTCGGCTTTACCTAATGCAAACATGGAAACATTCTGCCAGGATATGTAGGCATCTTTCCACTCTTGTCTGAGCTCATCTAAATTCTCCTGAGAAACAGACTGTACAAAGGCATCAGTAGCGGCTGCCAAGGCCTCAGCATCTGCCTGAAAAGCTGTGAAGGAAGGGACAATTATGTTATCCGCCCAATTAACCAGCATGGTTTCTCGGTTAAAATCATCTGTATCGCCAGGATCTACTGGACCATTATCACAGCTTACCAACAACAAAAGAAGCCCGAAAGCTCCCACAGCCAAGAATGACTTGATCAACGATTGACCGAATGAAATGAATGCGTTCATATTTATTTTTCTCTATTCGTTTCAACTAACCCTCAGGTGAGGAAAAAAGTTGCGTCTTAGAAATAATTTAATTTAGAAATGGGGTCAGTACTTAAAACTCAACATGAACAATTCGTCTCTTTTCCCAACCCCCGGTTCTACTCACAGATTCTTATACAAACGGGCATGATGAAACCAAGAGGCTTCATCATGCTGTTATTTTGTGTTAGCTTCCAGCTTGGTCTACTGTGAAGTCAAATTCAGCAGCAATCTCTTCCGAGATCTGATCAAGTGTAGTCTCCGTTACATCCCAGAAACCGTTCCCAGTATTTAACAGGGTATTGATATAATCGTCAACCTGAGTCTTGGTGAAGTATGGGTTATTGGTGTCTGGCTCACGCGTGAATTGAAGGCTGTAAATAAAGCCTAATCCTTCAGACAGATCATGGAAAGCACCACCATAATCAGGAGTAGGAGCAAATAGACCACTTTTCGCTTGCTGTAGGTAATAAACGGCTCTAATCGCAATGACCTTGGATACATTCTCTCTAATGATCTCTGCCTGCTTGTTACGCTCTTCATAGTCGCTTGCTACAATAGCTGCACGTCCTAGCTTGAATGCGTCATAGATTGTAGCAGCGATACCAGCAAAATCAGTATCTCCTTCTACTCTTCCGATGTATTTGTTTAGGAAAGCGTCATCAGCACCAATTGTTGCATTTGGATTGGCGGCATCCTGAGAAGTACCATAAAGGTATCCATAAGCCTCATCCCATTTGTGCTCCATATTTGTGTAGGACTTTCCATCAGCAACTACGTCGTTGTCGTTGTCTTCTACATTTGAAGCTTCGTCTAATACAGCAGTACCTAGATAGTTGTTGAGGGCTTGGTCAGCCATCAAAGCACCGATAAGGCTCTTTGTTACCATCTGATCATACTCAAGACCTTGAGAACTAACGTACCTTACAGAAGAGCCATCGGCCAACTGACCTGGGTTTCCAGCAGTAGCTACTTGGTCTTTCGCTGGGAATACCTCAGATACCTGAGCATTGATCCAGCTTTCGAAGTCTGCCTTAATAGCAGCAGCGTCTGTTGTATTTGAAGAGAAGAAATCTCTTGAAGCAGCAGTTTTGGACTTTACACTCTTATCAGAGTCATTCAGTTCAGTGTCTGAGAATGGATTAGCATCGCCACCAGTAGCTGTTTCGTTTCTGTATTTCTCTAGCAGAGATTCAGCTGTAGCATTGTCGAAGTCCTTCATAGAAGAGCTCAACTCAGTTGCCATTTTGATTCGAGTCGTCTGGCCACTGAAGGATACCGTAGACTGTCCATCTCTGGTAAATGTATAAGTCGAAGGCTCATCGATAGGCTCAACATTGCCATTGTCACATGCTACGAAGGCCAAAGCCAACATTAAAATAGAAATTGATAATCTTAGGTTCATCTGAGAAGTGTTTGAAGTGTAGTTCGGTAAAGATATTTCGTTGTTTTTATTTAGACTTAATCTAAACAGTTGCAAATATGGAGCCTCGGACCTTTACTGCCAATACCTAAATTTGGGTATTCGCCTACCTAAAACTTACTAAATGCTGCTTGAGAGGCTGGAAAAGGGCTTTTTCCATAGAAGATGGGAAATGGAGTGAGAAAAATTAGCTTGCATCATGAACTTGATCATCCTGACCCTCATTGGAGTAGTCGCAATTCTAGGGGTTCTTCTCACACAAAGGAGAAATAAAAGTGTCGAAAGTTTGGCCCTTAAGATCGGTTTTCAAGCTCTACCTACCGATCAGATCGAACATATACTTGGGAAGGCCTACACCAAGACCTTTCTTCATGCTAAGGGGGATAAATTTATCGTTCCCAGCTTTTTCCATCATAAGGGGGCTATTGGTAAAGAATACCTACTAGATTGGCAGTTTTCAAGCTCAGGGAATGAGCACATCATGTTTCAACGAGTTCTATTTGTATGGGAACTCAAGATCGATTCTATTCCGCCTTTTGTAGTAGAAAGTCTAAATCCCCTGGAGCGTGTGAGCCAGGAAGACTTACTGGAAGCTGGATTTCATGCCCTATCCCCCAATCTCAAGACGTATTTTAAAACGCCAGATCCTTCTGGCCTAGATCAAATGATGGGGCAAATTATTAGAATACTTCTGAGAAACTATCCCAAACTATGCTTGGAGTATCATCAAGGATTCTTATTTGCCTACCAGAATCAGTCAAAAGCCATTGGAGAAGGAAGTGAAATTTTCTACCGCGATCTCAGGAGGGAATTACTAGAAATGCATGGGAGAGGACCTAAAGCATAATATTTCCCTAATTCATTTAATCATCTTACCTTTCGGAAAAGGACCTATATGTCTGCTGAAGATCCACACTTCGTCTCCCCCATTCGCCAGAAAATTCACGAAATCATTTTTGAAGCTGATACACCGGCAGGGAAAGCCTTCGATGTAGCCTTGTTATGGCTTATCTCTATCTCAGTGGTTGTAGTGATGTTGGAGTCAGTCAAAACTTTCCATGATACTTATGGAGAGCTTTTTTCTGTCATTGAATGGGTAGTAACCATTCTCTTTACCCTAGAATACTTCCTGAGGATTTATTCTATCAAAAAGCCATTGAACTACATATTTAGCTTTTATGGAATGGTAGACCTCCTCTCCATTATTCCAACTTACATCAGTTTCCTTCTTCCTGGAGCCAATGCACTGCTTACCATTCGGGCACTGAGGCTGTTGAGGATGTTTAGGATTCTAAAGCTAAACCACTACACCTCCCAAGGAAATATTTTGATTGAAGCCTTGCGTGCAAGCCGGACCAAAATTACGGTCTTCATGTTTGCAGTCATGACCATTGTCATTATCATGGGATCCTTGATGTACCTCATAGAAGGTACTGTAACAGATAGTAAATTTACTTCTATTCCAAGGGGAATATATTGGGCGGTTGTAACGCTAACTACGGTAGGATTTGGCGACATCGTTCCACAGACATCTATAGGTCAGTTCGTTTCAGCCATTCTGATGATATTGGGTTATGCCATTATTGCAGTACCAACGGGAATTGTCTCTTCAGAAATCGCCAAACAAGACAACAAAGACCTATCCGATATAGAGAATACACGCTCTTGTCCTGGTTGTGGTAGATATGGTCATGATACAGACGCCGAGTACTGTAAGTATTGTGGACATCTCTTATAGGGAAAAAGGGGAATCTTTTCATTCTTTGTGGCGTAGAAGTAAGCTTCTCAGACTATATCTATTCACCAAGGAAAATTATATTTTTGCGCCATGAGCAAAAAAATCCTGATCATTGATTTTGGTTCCCAGTATACTCAATTGATTGCCAGAAGGGTAAGAGAGCAAAATGTATACTGCGAAATTCAACCCTTTCACAACGAAATTGAGTTTTCTGATGACCTAGCTGGCATCATTCTTTCTGGTGGCCCATGTAGCGTCAATGATGAAGGAGCGCCCAATATGGACCTAGATGCCCTCATCGGAAAAATTCCTGTCTTGGCCATATGCTACGGAGCTCAGTTGATCGCCAAGACCTACCAAGGACGTGTAGAAACCTCCTCTAAGCGCGAATATGGCCGAGCTATGTTCAAAAGAAACCAAGAACAAGGGATTTTTGAGGCAATGGACCAAGACTCCCAGGTGTGGATGAGCCATGGGGATACGATACTAGAATTGCCTGAAGGCTATGAACTGATGGGATCGACAGATTCGGTTAAGAACGCAGCCTTCGCCCATGTAGATAAGCAAGTGTATGCCTTACAGTTTCACCCAGAGGTAACACATTCACTACAAGGAGATAGAATCATCAGAAATTTCCTCTATGGAGTCTGCGATTTATCACCTGATTGGACACCAGCCAGCTTTATCGAAAGTACCGTTGCTGAGCTGAAAGCCAAGTTGGGAGACCAAAAGGTAATCTGCGGGCTGTCTGGAGGAGTAGATTCTACTGTGGCGGCTTCTCTGATTCACAAGGCAATTGGCGAGAACTTATACTGTATTTTCGTGGATAATGGCCTACTCAGAAAAAATGAATTTACAGATGTACTGAAGCAATACGAAGAACTTGGGCTGAACGTAATAGGCGTGGATGCTAGAAAACAGTTCATGGACGAGCTAGCAGGCATTACAGATCCAGAAGCCAAGCGCAAAACCATCGGTCGAGTATTTATCGAAGTTTTCCAGCAGGAAGCCAATAAGCTGCAAGACGTGGCTTACCTCGCCCAGGGAACGATTTACCCCGATGTAATTGAAAGCGTATCTGTCAAGGGTCCTTCAGCCACCATCAAATCTCACCACAATGTAGGTGGCCTTCCAGAAAAGATGAATCTAAAGGTAGTAGAGCCCTTGAGAAATCTCTTCAAAGATGAAGTAAGAAAAGTGGGGACAGACCTTGGATTAGCTCATAAATTTATCGGACGCCATCCTTTCCCAGGCCCCGGTCTGGCTATCAGAATCCTGGGCGACCTTACCGAAGAAAAAGTGTCTTTGCTTCAGGAAGTGGATGCCATCTTTATCAATGGCCTGCGAGAATTTGACCTGTATGATGAAGTCTGGCAAGCCTTTGCTGTTCTTTTACCCGTGGCTTCTGTAGGAGTTATGGGAGACGAAAGAACCTACGAAAAAGTAGTTGCCTTGAGAGCGGTGGGAAGCCGAGATGGGATGACAGCAGATTGGTCTAGATTGCCCTTTGATTTTCTAGCAGAAATGAGCAATCGTATCATTAATCAGGTGAAAGGCGTAAACAGAGTGGTATATGATATCAGTTCAAAACCACCTGCAACCATTGAATGGGAGTAGGTAGTTTGTAGAAAAGAACAGGATTTATCATACATTTGAACAGGCTGCCGTTGTGAAATAGCAGTTAGCATATAAAGAAAAATATATGCGTTAAATATTACGAAGAATCCCACAGATTTCTACCTTGCATAAACATGAAACTCTAATTCAGCCCGTTAGAATTTCAGAACCAACTCTATGTTAATGAAACAACGCAACACTCAACCCGTCCTCCTATTAAGCCTGATTTGGTTTAGTTTGGGTGTCAATGTCTTATGTGCCCAAATAGGAAGGAGCCAACTTCCCATGGATTCGGTAGCCTTAAATTATGTCGATCAGGGGAAATATTATCTCGAAGTTGGAAATCCAGAATTGGCACTAGATGCATTTAAAGCCGCTTATAACCGCCCAGCTCACCAATTAAGTTCTACAGCCCTTTACCTTTGGGGCCTTTCTGCTTATCAGGAGAACAATATGTTGGAGGCTGAATTGATCTTTAATGAATTCTTAAGCCAATATCCAAAATCCAATTACCTCGAAAACTGTGAATACCATCTTTCCAGGATACAACTTACTTCCTGGGAAGATACAACCAGCCTGATAGCCTTTGAGAAGTTGATGGATATCAGAGAACATTCAAAAAATACCTTCCTACAAAACGACGCGCAGACTGCACTCCAGCATTATATGTTTTACGAAACAGATGTGCAGCGCCTTGAATACATCATCCAACGAATTCCTGATCAGGAAAAACTGTTCGTCTTGGATGCATTGGCCTATCAACATTTTCAAAATGAGGATAAAGGTGAGGCCAGAAAGATGTATAACTTTTTCAGAAGAAAGTATAATTATGTTTCTCCCTTCATTGAGGAGATGCTTCGCAAGCCAACCAAGATCAAGTATGTTGATCCAGGAATTTTCAAGGTAGCCGTTGTGATCCCAGCTGACTGGGATCAAGTATGGCTAGATAGTACCAAAATTCCTCGTGCTAAAGTACTTCCACTGGATTATGTAGAAGGACTTAAGCTTGGGATTGAACAATACATTCGGGTAGACTCTAACAAGGTCTATGTAGAAGTCTTGGATTCAAGAAGAGACTCCATGACAACCGAACAGGTCATCAACAGGCTGGATGTGTTGAAGCCTGACCTGGTTTTGGGAGATATTTTCAATAAGCAGTCTCGCATGATTGGGGAATGGGCAGAAGAAAGCCTTACCGCACAAATGGTTCCCCTAAGCCCCTCTGTTTCACTTGCTGTAAACAAATCTCAGGTATTTGTAGCCCATCCTTCTGCCAGAGAGCACGGGATGAATATGTCCGTCTTTGCCAGACACATGAAACACCTGAACAAAGTAGCTGTATTCAGAGATGGCAACAACGCGACGGAGCAGTTGGCATACGCCTTTACGGAGAACTTCAAAACCCTGGGTGGAACAGTAGTTGATGTAAAAATTCCCGCAGGATATGACAAAACCATCGCCAAGAAAATTGTCAAGGAAGTTAAAAAGCTGAAAAGAGCTGGAATTGATGGCGTTTATATTCCCATTCAAGGCAACCAAGAAAGTGCCGGTTTGATCCTCAGCCAAATGAAAGCCTTGAACATGAAGGCGCAGGCCATGGGAGGTCCTCACTGGTGGAATCGATACAATACCATTGACCGCGAATTAAAGGACGGCTATAAATTATTATGTAGCACCAGCTATTATGTAGATGAGATGGAACCAGAGTACCAAAACTTCTACCGCCAGTATCTGAAAAATTACCAGTATCCTCCGAGCAATTACGCCGTCCAAGGATATGATATGGGGCTATATCTCATGGAAATCATTGAGCAATATCCTCATCAGGAAGGAACGACTCTGGCTAATTTTATCAAGAATCACGCTCCCTTTTATGGACTCCATCTCAACTTGGACTTTAGAGGAGGGCAAGTCAATCAATCAGTCAACATCCTTCAATACTCAGAGGATGGTATCGAATGCTTGAACTGTGTTGAAAAATTGGCGATTCAACCTTTGTTTCAATTTAACGATTAAGGGATTTTCCCTACTACACATCAAACAGCCCTTAGGCTTGATATGAAAAAGATTCTCATATACCTATTGCTTTCTCTTACGCTTACCTCTTGTAGCCTATTCCGAAAGGCCCAACAAGTAAATGTAAACAAGGAGGCTGAGGAATATTTGGCCTCTGGGCTACGACTTTTGAGAGCAGAAAGCTATCAGGATGCCATGGATAAATTTGACCAGGCCATTGGCACTGAATACCATAAATCCACCACGGTGGCTATTTACCTAACAGGGCTTTCTGCCTATTATGCAGGCCTAGATAATGTAGCTAAATCACGGTTCTCACGGCTGAAAAGTGAGTATCCTAGGTCTCGTTATATAGATGATGCAAATTACCATATAGCCCTAATCCAATTAGGAGATCGCAGAATCAATGAGAAACAGAAAGGCATCATGACCATGATGGACCTTTCCGAAAATGCCTCGCAGACACGTACCAAAAGAGATGCGTTGGCACAAGTTCAAAAAGCATTCTTCTCCACCTTTACCCTGGAGCAACTAAAAGGGCTTGAAAGAAGAGTTCCCAAAAACTTAAGAACCAACTTCAAAGAGGCGGAGGTATTCAAATTACTGCAAGAGGGAAAGGCAGAGGAGGCGAAAAAGACCTACGAAACCTTCAAATTAGCTGGTGGTAAATCAAGCGATTACCTCAAAAAAATGACAGGAGAGAATGAGAAGGAAAGTACAATTGAAATGTTCGAACCGAATATCATCAAGTTGGCTGTAGCCCTTCCCTTCTACAACGATGAGGCCAATCCATTTTCCGTTAGGATTCCTGGAAAAGTAAAACTGGGATTAGAGTTCTACCAAGGATTCAATATGGCCGTCAATGAGTTCGAAGCCAATACTGGGAAGAACATTTATGTAGAAGTTCTTGATACTCGTAGAGATACAGGTATGACACGTGCTTTAACTACTCGCTTGGATAGAATTGCCCCAAGAGCTGTGATTGGCGCAATCTATAATGCACAATCTAGGATTCTTTCAGAATGGGCAGAGGACAGAGGGGTTCCTATGATCATCCCGATTTCCCCAGCAGAGGAATTGGTAACGGATAAGCAATATACCTTTCTTGCCCACCCATCTTCTAGGGTTCATGGTCAGAAAATGGCAGAATATGCCTTCAACGACTTGGGTTTGAAGCATATCTACATGTTCCAAGATGGAAGTACAGCCACTCGTTCACTTGCAGAAGGCTTCGCGAATACCTTTACAGGTATGGGTGGACAGGTTGATTCCCTAACCTTCATCACCAACTACACCAAGGAGACCGTGAAGCAGATCAGTAAGTTGGTAGGAGAGGTTGAGGATGACTCTGCAGGGGTATATATTCCTGTAATGGGAAATGAAGAGGCTGCGGGATTGATTGTCAATATCCTAAAACAAAAGAACAAGGAATTGCCGATCCTAGGGTCCCCACACTTTAAATCTCGCTACAAAGCCATCCCAAGAGACATCAAAGAAAGCTATCAACTTATCTTTTCGACCTCTCATTTGGATGATCCTTCCTCTAAAGAACATACACGCATCAAACAGGAGTATATGAAGGAATACCACTATCCTCCTTCTGAATGGGTAATCCAAGGTTACGACATGGGAAAATATATCTTGACCCAATTGGATAAGTATGATCCTTCCTTGGGATTTACGGTAGATACCTACTTGAGGGGAGCGACAAACTTTAGCAGCTTACATACGGATTATAATTTCAGCTCACAACAGATCAATCAAGCTGTTAACATAGGTCAATTTCAGCCTAATGGAGTGAAAAAGCTGAATAGTCAATAAGCTGAATGAGAGTTCAGGACATAAAAAAAGCTGCTTCACATGAAGCAGCTTTTTTTATTATGTTCTATAGGGTTTACTTAACCGCATCCACAACTGCCTTGAATGCTTCAGGGTGGTTCATGGCCAAATCAGCCAACACCTTACGGTTTAGTTCTACATCATTTGCGTGGATTTTACCCATGAATACAGAGTAGCTCATTCCGTGCTGACGTGCACCTGCATTGATACGCTGAATCCATAGACGACGGAACTGACGCTTTCTTTGCTTACGATCTCTGTAAGCATACAACCAGCTCTTTTCGATCTGGTTTTTGGCAACAGTCCAAACGTTTTTCTTGCGCCCGAAGTAGCCCTTGGCAAACTTCATCATGCGCTTTCTTCTCGCTCTTGAAGCAACAGAGTTTACTGAACGTGGCATTTTTTCTTCTTGTTAAGGGTAAAAATTATTTGTTCAGCATGGCCTCGATACGGGGCTTGTCTCCGTCAAAGACAAAGCCATACTTCTTAAGGCGCTTCTTACGTTTCTTGGACTTCTTCGTCAGGATGTGATTGTGGTATGCATGCTTCCTGCGAATCTTCCCAGAGGCGGTTAATTTGAAACGCTTGTTGGCCCCTGAATTAGATTTCTTCTTAGGCATAACTGATAATATAAATGAAATTGGAGTGCAAAGGTGATGAAAATCTTCTTCAAATGAAAGTGGTCCTTGACTTTATTTTCTGCGGCAGACCTATATAGAAAGGATTTCCTTCCCCTTCGAAGAGAGAACTGATGTGAGAGCTGGCCTACTGTGCTTTATGGTCATTTTATCCCTGAACAAGAATAATTTACCGGTATACCTTTTCCCCCTTGGTAACCCAAACGCCCCAAACTTTATCAAAGGCATGTACTTTTTTAGTGGGTTGGCCCTCTTTGTTGACCAATGGTTTTCCTGCATTGGTCCATTCAAAAATCCCGCCGTACAGATTTTGTACATTTTTGTAACCCGCTGCTTTTAACTTCTCTCCAATTTTTTCTGATCGATACCCCACTGAGCAATAGAGCAATACAGGCTGGTCTTTATCTAAATCAAGTGATTCAATTCGCTCCATATCAAAATCATCATAGCCTATCCAGTTCGCTCCTTCAATATGACTGACCTCAAATTCGTTCTTTTCTCTGGTGTCCAATAATTGGTAGGATGAAGGGGTCTCAATCTCATAGACTGACACTTCTTTTACAGAATGGGACAAGAGTCCTTTTAGTGTGAGGTCATAGGCAGAACTCTCTACCATCTTGGTTTTGGATTGGGCGCAGGCTGATGGAATAAGGGGAAAGACAGTCAACATCATGGCAATTGTCATTCCTCTAAAAATAATTCGGGATACTTTTGTCCTGAAATAATTGATTTTCATAGCTTTGTCAGCAATTCTGTTTTTGTAAACATAACAATTATCTAGCATCTATGAGCGATCTGGCTGTATTTGATCAAAGTGCTCTTGAATTTATGGAGCGCTATCACAACAATGCTTCCCCCACCGGTTTTGAATCCAGTGGACAAAAGTTGTGGCTGGATTACATCAAACCGTACATAGATGAATATCATGTAGATGCCTACGGGACCACCTATGGTGTAATCAACCCTTCCGCTCCCTACAAGGTTGTCATCGAAGCCCATGCAGATGAAATCTCATGGTTTATCAACTATATCAACGAGGACGGCTTCATCTATCTTTCTCGAAATGGAGGATCTGACCATCAGATCGCACCATCC
Source organism: Bacteroidota bacterium (assembly GCA_039817415.1). Taxonomy (GTDB): domain Bacteria; phylum Bacteroidota; class Bacteroidia; order J057; family J057; genus JALEFZ01. The sequence continues at coordinate 118,334 of JBCBVV010000012.1, read as the reverse complement.
AAGCGTGTCAACATCCATACAGATAAGGGAATTGTCAAGGCTGTTTTCGGATGGCCAGCGATTCACACGCGTAAGGCGGGTAAAGAACAGTCTCCTACGATGAAAAATATCTTCCTTGACTGTGGATGTCAATCCAAAAAGGAAGTACTAGCCCTTGGGGTGCAGGTAGGAGATGTAGTTACCTTTGAGGACACCTTCATGACCCTGAATGACAAATATTTTGTAGGTCGTGCACTTGATAACCGAATGGGAGGTTTCATGATTGCGGAGGTCGCGCGAAGACTACATGAAAATAACATCAAGCTTCCCTTTGCCTTGTACATAGTCAATGCTGTTCAGGAGGAGATCGGCTTGAGAGGGGCTCAAATGGTTGCCGAACGCATCCAGCCTGATGTGGCCATTGTTACGGATGTAACCCACGATACAGGCACGCCTATGATTGATAAAATCTCGTATGGAGATGTAAAATCAGGCAAGGGACCTTCAATGACTGTTGGACCGGCTGTACACAATAAGTTGTTAAAACTGATTCGTGATACAGCTGCAGAACAAGACATTGCTTACCAAAGAGAGACCGCTTCTCGTTCCACGGGAACGGATACAGATGCATTCGCCTATTCAAATATGGGGGTTCCTTCTGTCTTAATTTCTCTTCCTTTGAGATACATGCATACCACCGTAGAAAGTGCCCATAAAAATGATGTCATGGGTGTGATTGACCTGATCTATCACAGTTTGCAGAAAATCGAAGATGGACATGATTTCAGGTATTTTACCTAAGACCAAATCCCCGATTCTGCCCTATGAGCAGAACACAAGAAAGCGCCTGAAAGATCGAGTATTCTTTCAGGCGCTTCTATTTATTGTACTGTAGAATTGAATGGAAGCCCTTTCTCAATTGAATCCACGGAATATCTCTAATATAGGTGACAAGCCTTCTGCCTTATCCTTTCCCAAAAGCTCGAGCAAATCATTGCACACCTGAACATCATGTTCATAGGCGTAATAGTGTTCAGAGGCCCATTTGACAAAGTTCCTGATTAACAGGGGATTCATCCAAGCCCAGAATCGTTTTTGAAAGGTTTCTAAAGAATTGGAATACTCTCTCATCTCTTCGATTTTCTCCCAAGCTTGCTCTTTAACCATAAAAGACGCCATAGCAGGACCTGTTTCAGGCTGTACTCCCTTGAAAATATCTTCAATAGCAGCAAAGAAGTTCTTCAACTCCTCAAAAACAGGGAGAGAGGGAATGAACCCCTTCCTTTCACTCACAGCTAAATACAAATCTGGACGAGGATTTTTTAATACCAAGTGCCTACAGGTTCTAAAGCGAGATTGAGCAATGATTTTTTGTTGGAAGTAAAATCCCTCGTCATGATTCTTTCGGTTCATTCCAGACACCTTTTCATAGATATGGGCTGTACAAACGAAGTTGTTTCCAATCGTAAGGTAGGCATTGGGATAGCCAGCCCATTTGAGAGCCTTTACAAAAAATCGTTCATACAATTCCTTTTGCGACTCTTCTTCTCGACGATAGTTGAAACCCAGCCCGCTTACCTTGGGCTTTTTGAAAAAACAGGCTCCTAACCTCGGATAAAAGTTCTCAGGAACCTCTACCCCTGCATCCAATGAAAGGATCAAGCCCGGCTTGGTCTCTACTCTTTTCAACCTGTCAAGGGCTTCGTCCATCGCTAATTTTCGGATCAAGCCCGAGGTCAGATGCTTATCAGGGATGTCTGACTTAAAACAAGTATAAATGGGATACAAAAAGTTGTTTTCCTTTCTCCACTCTTCAAGTCTACGGCTATCATGATCCCCTTCTCCTACCCCTGAAATAAGTATTTCAATAGATTGATTTCCTGATGACCGTTGATTCAATGAATGCAGAGTACGTTCGATTAGAGCCATCTCGCTTATAGGAATCACAATACATAGCCCCAGATTAGGGTCTGGTTCAGGCAAGTCAAAGGGTTCTCCGTAACGGTTTTTGTCAAGATATGTCAGGTTTTTGTAAATGGTCATAGATGTTCGGGCAATTCGAGAGAATCAATCAAGCCCTCAATTTCCAGTTTTTTCACCAATCTCAAAATAAGCGGCCATTGAGCGGGGTGAATGTGACGTTGCATCTGTTGGGGATGAAACCATTTTCCTTCATCTATCTCTGGGAATTCCATCATTTGTCCCGATTTAGGGGGCCATTCCATCTCAAAGGTATTGCTGCGAATCCCCTCCTTTTCGTCCCATTCTCCTTCAAAAGCCCAAGCATGTACGGTTTTGGGCTTGGCATACCTGATGCTTTCTAGCGGAAAGAAGGGGCCATGCGGTTTGATCCCAGTTTCTTCTTCAAACTCTCTTTTGGCAGTTTCCAGGAGTTCTTCTCCTTCTTCGACCCAACCTTTGGGGATACCCCATGTTCCCAAATGTTTGCCTTGGTAATAGGGTCCAGCCGGATGGACTAGCAGGAGGTAAGGATGCCGCCCTTCGACTTTGAACATCAACAAGCCTGCGGAGATTTTTGCCATGTGGTAAATTTTCAGTCTCCAGATTAAAAATTCAAGTTATCCACAAAAATTGTGGCAATGTGTCAGAAAATGCGAAAAATCATCGTCCAAACTGAACATAATTTAGCTTGTATAGTGTTGTAAATTAGGGGAGTGTAGCATAACTTGCGCCCATTAAAAAATTAGGAACACATCCATCAAATTCAAAGCTCATTTAGAATGGCTGAATCCCAGAATAAAGGTAAAGTTGCTCAGGTCATTGGACCAGTTGTAGATGTAGAGTTCACAGGAGAAGGCTCTACCCTTCCTAACATCCTTAACGCCCTTGTCATTGAACGCGAAGGTACCAACCCATTGGTAATGGAGGTACAGCAGCACCTAGGAGAAGGTAGAGTACGTGCAATTGCCATGGACTCCACTGAAGGTCTCCAGCGTGGTGTAGAAGTATTGGACATGGGTAATACCATTACCGTTCCTGTAGGTGATAATGTACGTGGACGCTTGTTCAACGTAGTAGGTTCTCCAATCGATGGTTTGCAGGAGCCACAAGCGGAAACGCGCTATTCCATTCATGCATCTGCCCCTGCCTTCGCAGACTTGGCAGTAGAACCCGAGATGCTGGCTACTGGTATCAAGGTAATCGACCTTTTGGCGCCTTACCGTAAGGGAGGTAAAATTGGATTGTTTGGTGGTGCAGGAGTAGGAAAGACAGTATTGATCCAGGAGTTGATCAACAACATCGCCCTGGCACACGATGGATTATCAGTATTCGCCGGTGTAGGTGAGCGTACACGTGAAGGAAACGATATCCTTCGTGAGATGCTTGAAGCTGGTGTAATCAAATACGGAGACACCTTCATGCACGAGATGGAAGAAGGGGGATGGCCACTAGACAAAGTGGACTACGAAGGCATGAAAGACTCTAAGTTGACCATGGTATTCGGTCAGATGAACGAGCCTCCAGGTGCACGTGCTCGCGTAGCCTTGACAGGTCTTACCTTTGCCGAATACTATAGAGATGGAGAAAAAGACGACGACAAAGGACGTGACGTTCTTCTATTCGTAGACAATATCTTCCGCTTCACGCAGGCAGGTTCTGAGGTATCCGCCCTTCTTGGACGTATGCCATCTGCGGTAGGATACCAGCCTACACTTGCTTCCGAAATGGGTGAGCTACAGGAGAGAATTACATCTACCAAGCGTGGATCCATTACTTCTATCCAGGCCATCTATGTACCTGCGGATGACTATACTGACCCAGCACCTGCTACGACCTTTGCTCACCTTGATGCAACGACCGAGCTATCTCGTGCCCTTTCTCAGTTGGGTATCTACCCTGCGGTAGACCCATTGACCTCTACGTCAAAGATTCTTCAGGCTGATATCGTAGGTGATGAGCATTATGACGCTGCCCAGCGTGTGATCAAGATCCTTCAGAAATACAAAGAACTTCAGGACATCATCGCCATTCTAGGTATGGACGAGCTTTCCGAGGAAGATAAGCTGACAGTAGCACGTGCTCGTAAGGTACAGCGCTTCCTATCTCAGCCATTCTTCGTGGCAGAGCAGTTCACGGGTATTCCTGGTGTATTCGTATCTATCGAAGATACTATCAAAGGCTTCAACATGATCATCGACGGTGAGTTGGATCACCTACCTGAGCAGGCATTCTACCTGAGAGGAAACATCGATAACGCCATCGAAGCCGGTCAGAAAATGCTAGAAGAAGCTAACGCATAAGAACATGGGAGTATTTGATTTAGAAATCGTAACGCCCGACAGAGCATTGTTCTCTGGTAAAGTTCAAAGCGTAACTGTTCCGGGTTCTCAGGGGAGCTTTCAAATCCTCGTGAACCACGCCCCTATTATTGCGACCTTGGGCAGGGGAAATGTTAAAATCGTTGGAGAAAACGGCGATGAGACAACCCTAAAGGCACAAGACGGCGTAATTGAGGTGCTGAAAAACAAAGCAATTATTCTTTTGGAAAGGATTTTTGAAGATTAATTACTATCTTCTTTCCAGAATAAGATATTGACAGATTATACTGTGTTTGTTTGTTGTAAAGGGGCCAATCCGAAAGGGTTGGTCTTTTGTTGTTTAGGGCGGTTGTAAATGGTCTCTATTGCTGGGAGTTATCCGTGACCTATTTAATTACATTTATACTAATAGTCTAGTCCATCCTATACAATGAAAACACTACAACTCATTTACAGTCTACTCCTCGTTGCCTCCACAATTCAGGTAATCTGTGCCCAGGGGACCTATCAATATATGTCCGGCGCTACTCCACCTCCGATAGACTTATTCGAAAGATACGGTATTTGAAGCGCCTTTAGCCCTTATGATTTAGGAGACCTAAATTGGACTTTAATACACGCAAGTATTTTATATTAGTTTGGGCGTTCAAGTATCCGCTATTAGGTATATAACTCAACTAAATCATGGAATCCAAACTCAAAGAAACACTCCTACATTACAACCCTTCCTTTACAGAAGAAGAAATCCAAAAGGGCCTTTCCCTCTTCAAAGAGGTCCATTACGAGGCAAATGAAATCATTACTCGTATGGGTGAGGTGTGTGATTACTTATTCTTCGCAGAAAGTTCCATCATCAGGTGTTTCTATTTGGATAGCGAAGGGCGAGAACAAACCCTTTGGATGAAACCTGAACAAACCTTCGTTACTGAATACAAAAGTTTTGTCAACCGAGAAAAGTCTCAGTTCGCTTTACAGTTTTATGAAAAGACGAAGGCTTGGATCATTTCCAGAGATGATCTCTTGAAATTGTACAAAGAGTCTAATCACTGGGCCTTATTTGGCAATACCCTAACTGAACAAGTTCACATCACCTTGATTGATGTTTTTGTCAACTTATTAGCCAATGATGCCACGCGAAACTATCAGTATATCGAGTATATGTTTCCCCGTTTTTTGCAGGTAGCTCCTCTTAAAGACATTGCTTCCATGCTGCAAATCTCCCAAGTAAGCCTATCCCGAATCAGGTCTGGTACACAACTGAAAAAATAATTATTTAACATATGTAAAACGCCTACCCTGCTAAATATGATACCTTTGCTTCCGTCCTAAGGCTATTTCATCTACTCCACATGAAGTACATTTTTACCTTATTAATTGTTATGACAACGCTAACAAGCATGGCACAGGAAGGAAAGGCAACCACCATGAAGAAGACCTTTCATCGAACCACATCCATAAGCCAAACCATTCAGGCAGATGCTGCTACTATCTGGTCTCTTTTAACAACTTCTGCTGATTTTCTTCGCTGGAACTCTACTATTGTTTCTCTTGAAGGTGAAATCAAGAAGGGAGAAAAAATTAAGTTGGTCAGTACACTTGATCCTGAAAGATCCTTTAAGCTTTCGATCAAGGAGTTTATTCCTAATCAAACATTAGTTTGGGGAGATGCCATGGGCTCACGAACTTACACCCTTGAGCCAAAGGGAGATGCGACTTTATTTACCATGTCCGAAAAGATTGGCGGCCCAATATTCCCCCTTTTTGCCAATAAAATCCCTTCATTTGATGCTTCCTTTGAGCAATTTGTAGCAGATTTAAAGAAAGAAGCTGAGGCGAATTAGGGTATGGAGGTATTACATACTATCCCTTTTTCTAAGCGGAGTTTTTTGAGAAGTATGTCTTTTCTTGATAATTGAATTCTCGAACCATAGGATTGCAGCCAAATGTATTGGCCATTGGAATGTAAAAAGCCACCTCAATTCCTTGAAGTGGCTCTTCTATTTTATCTACAATACCTAAGCGTAAGCCTCTACGGGAGGGCAAGTACAAACGACATTTCTATCGCCATAGGTATTGTTGACGCGCTTAACGGTCGCCCAGAACTTATGCTGATACAGGCTCTTCACGGGCCAGGCAGCTTTTTCGCGGCCATAGGCATGTGTCCATTCATCCGCTGTCAACTCCTCAATGGTATGTGGGGCGTTCTTGAGGACATTATCTTCCATATCGGCTATTCCTAGCTCTATATCCCTAATCTCCTCCCTAATCGTCATCATGGCCTCTACAAAGCGATCCAGCTCGGCAAGAGGCTCAGATTCTGTAGGTTCGATCATGATGGTACCGGTAACTGGCCAAGAAACAGTCGGTGCATGGAATCCATAGTCAATCAAACGCTTGGTAATGTCATCCACTTCGAGTCCTACTTTTGCCTTGAACTCACGCAGATCGACGATAAACTCATGTGCTACGTGTCCTTCCTTTCCTTGGTAAAGGATTTTGAAATCGTTTTGTAGACGAGCCTTCAAGTAATTGGCATTGAGGATGGCATACTCTGTGGCTGCCTTTACCCCTTTGCTCCCTAACATTTTAATGTAGCCATAGGAAATCAGCAAAATGCTAGCACTTCCATAAGGGGTGGCAGCTACGGCAGAAATTCCTTGGTGACCTCCCGTTTCGACTAAAACGTGCTTAGGAAGGAAGGGTACAAGGTGCTCAGCTACTCCGATGGGTCCCATCCCAGGACCACCACCACCATGTGGAATGGCAAATGTCTTGTGCAAGTTCAAGTGGCAAACGTCTGCTCCGATTCTTCCAGGAGATGTCAATCCCACTTGCGCATTCATATTGGCACCGTCCATGTACACTTGGCCTCCATATTGGTGCATCAACTCACATGCCTCTACTACATCTTCTTCAAATACACCATGGGTTGAAGGATAGGTGATCATCAAACAAGAAAGATTGTCCTTATGCTGTTCAGCTTTGGCTCTCAAGTCTTCCATGTCGATGTTACCCATGTCATCACACTTTACGACAACCACTTTCATTCCTGCCATAACAGCAGAAGCAGGGTTGGTTCCGTGCGCAGAAGAAGGAATCAAAGCGATATTTCGATGGTGATCGCCATTTGCATAGTGGAAGGCACGAATTACCATCAAGCCGGTATATTCGCCCTGCGCACCAGAGTTGGGTTGGAAGGAAATTCCCGCAAAACCTGTGATTTCACACAAGTCTCTGCCCAACTCATCAATTAATTCATGGTATCCCGCTGCCTGATCAACAGGCGCAAAAGGGTGGATATTGGCAAACTCAGGCCAGCTAACTGGAATCAATTCAGCAGCCGCATTAAGTTTCATGGTACACGATCCCAAAGGAATCATGGCATTGTTCAAAGATAAATCTTTGTCTTCTAAGCTTCTGATATAGCGCATCATGGCTGTTTCAGAATGGTGCGTATTGAAGACTGGGTGCTCAAGGAAGGCAGAACTTCTTTCCAAACCAGATGGAATATGAGAAGATCCATTTGAAGTCAAAGAGAAGGGAACCGATTTGAGACTAGTAATCAAGCTCAAAATCTCCTCAACCTCTGCCACTTCAGTAGTTTCATCCAAAGAGATCCCCACTTTATTCCCTTGGCTGTAGAAAAAGTTAATTTCTTTTTCTTCTGCCATTTGGCGTAACCTGAATACCTCTTCACCGGATAGTTCAAGGGTAAGGGTATCAAAAAAGGTGTCATTGACTACTTTGATTCCAATGGCCTTCAAGTTGCTGTACAACAAGGAAGTTAAGGCATGAATACGCCCTGCAATCTCTTTGATCCCATGTGGTCCGTGGTAAACTGCGTACATGCCCGACATGATGGCCAACAAAGCCTGGGCCGTACAGATATTGGAAGTTGCCTTGTCGCGACGAATGTGCTGCTCTCGCGTCTGCAGGGTCATTCTCAAAGCAGAATTTCCAGCAGCGTCAATGGAAACCCCAATAATTCTACCAGGGAGTAGCCTCAAAAATTCCTCTTTTGTAGCAAAAAAGGCAGCGTGTGGGCCTCCATAGCCCATAGGTACTCCAAATCGTTGAGCAGAACCCACCACCACATCAGCCCCAAATTCTCCAGGAGCTTTTAGCATGGTAAGGCTCATGAGGTCGGCTGCAACGATCAGATAACTATTGATCGCTTTGAGCTTATCAGATAATTCCTGGTAATGTTGGATCGATCCGAGCGCGTCTGGATATTGAACGACAGCAGCGAATACTTCCTCATTGACATCAAACTCTTCGACAGGCTGGACCTTTACGGTTATGCCTACCCCTTCCGCACGGGTTTTGATGACATCAATTGATTGCGCAAAGAGAGAGTCCGCCACCAACAATACATTGGCTTCGGATTTTCTATCCTTTTTCTTCTTTTGTCCAAAGGTCATGGACATGGCCTCCGCAGCAGCAGTTCCTTCGTCCAACAAGGATGCATTGGCAACAGGCAAACCCGTGAAGTCAGAAACCATGGTCTGGAAGTTCAGAAGTGCTTCCAACCTACCTTGCGAAATCTCCGCCTGATAAGGGGTGTATTGGGTATACCAACCAGGATTTTCAAAGATGTTACGAAGAATCACAGATGGAGTGATCGTCCCGTAATATCCTTGTCCAATGTAGGATTTGAAAACTTTGTTTCTCTGAGCAATCTTTTTGACAGATTTCAAATAAGCATGCTCGCTCAATGGAGCCTTCTCAGATAGTTCTTCATGCAAACGAATACCAGCAGGTACGGTCTGGTTAATGAGTTCTTCCATGCTATTTACCCCAATGGTATCCAACATGTGCTGAAGGTCAGTTGTAGCAGGCCCTAAATGACGTTTCTCAAAAGAGTCAAATGATGCGATCATATATGTAGCTCCAAATAGGATTGTTTACTATAGAAATTTAACCAAAGAGCGAAAGCCTGTAAAGTTAAGGATCACAAGGATCTTTCGCATGATAACAGGCTGTAAATTAATCAAAAGCGTCATCAATTTTGCAAGACACTTATGCACATAAATGATAACACAATTTGAAAATGAACAAACGAATTTCAGCCCTTCTTTGTTATCGAAAAATATCTTCCCATCCGCAGATCACTTTTTCCCTATCTGAGGCTATCTATTCGCCGATTTTTTCTAATTTTTGGGAAATACCTGACTATGAAACTTTCGCAACGACTAGGTCTCACACTTATCCTTCTTTTCATGGGAATATCCACTTCCTACGCCAAATTGACCCTTTCCAGGTTATTCTCTGACCACATGGTTCTCCAAAGAGACATGGAAATTCCTGTTTGGGGTTGGGACAAACCCGGAAAATATATCCAACTCAATGTCGATGGGAAACAATATTTCACCACCGCTGGAGACGACGGACGCTTTACCTTTTACCTTCCTCCACATGAAGCAGGAGGTCCCTATGACATCGAAGTCATCTCTCCTTCAGAAACCCTTGTCGTGAAGGATATATTATTTGGGGAAGTATGGCTTTGCGGGGGGCAATCCAATATGGAGTACACCCTCAATATGCTCAATAAAAAAGAAGCCATTTCCAAGGCAAAAGACGACCACATGCGATTCTTCTGGGTTGACAAAAGGGTAGCCTTTAGCCCAACAGAAAAGCTCGACAAAGGAAATTGGGCCTTATGTAATCCCCAAACAGTGGGAAATTTCTCTGCGGTGGGCTACTTCTTCGCTCAAAAATTAAGAGAAGAATTAGATGTGCCTGTAGGATTGATTTACAACAATTGGGGAGGAACCGTTGTCGAAACCTGGTTGAGTCCTGAAGCTGCCAGCGAGGTAAGCTATTATAAGGAGGCATTGGAAGCCTTAAAGACCTATAACCCTAAGGAAAATCAGAAAAGAGTCGCCAAACTCTACCAGAAGTTGATGAAAAAAATGGGAAATCCCCGTGAAAGTGGGATGAAAGGTGAAAATGCCATTTGGGCAGAAGAGGACTACGACGATAGCAAATGGGGAGAACTCGAAGTTCCAGGTTTATGGGAAGGCCAGGGTTATCCCGAATTGAATGGATTGATCTGGATGCGCTATGAGTTTGAGCTACCAGAATTTACCCGAAAAGACTTCCAGTTGAGCCTGGGCAAGATTGATGACAGCGACATGACTTGGATCAATGGAAGATTGGTAGGACAGATGGAACAGCAATACAGCAAAGCTCGAAACTATAAGGTAGCAGCCAATTATCTCAAGCCAGGAAAGAACGTAATCGCTGTCAGGGTACACGATACCGGAGGTGGCGGGGGATTCTGGAGCGAGGCAAAGGACTTGTTTATACAGCAAGATGACCTAAAGGTATCTTTGGCTGGTAAATGGAAATTCAGAATTAGTGGCAAAGGGCTTAAGCTTGACCTTCCAGGGGAAGGCCCTAATGACCAACCTACCTTTTTGTACAACGGGATGATTCATGCCGTAAAGCCATATGGCATGAGAGGAGTCATCTGGTATCAGGGCGAGTCTAATGCTGACCGCGGAGAAGAATACCAACAACTTTTTCCTGCTCTCATCAAAGACTGGAGAAAACAATGGGAGCGAGAACTAAGCTTCTATTTCGTGCAATTGGCCAATTTCATGTCCCCTTCTGACCAACCCGGTGCCTCCAATTGGGCGGAATTGAGGGAGGCGCAAAGCAAGACCTTGTCTCTTCCCAAAACAGGCATGGCAGTAGCCATTGATATCGGAGATGCTGAAGATATTCATCCTACAAACAAAGAAGATGTAGGTCTACGATTGGCCCTTAATGCCTTGGCCAAGGACTATGGCAAGGAGATTGAATATGCAGGCCCAACCTATTCCTCCATGAAGGTCGAAGGAAATAAAATTGTCTTAAGCTTTGATCATGTGGGAAAAGGGCTGATGGCTAAAGGCGATTCTAAATATCAATACCTCACAGGCTTTACCATTGCAGGTGCGGATCAAGAATTCCACTGGGCACAAGCTTTCATCAGTGGTGATGACATCATCGTACTTTCGCCTAAGGTAGCAGAACCCAAGGCGGTGAGATATGGTTGGGCAGATAATCCTGATGATGTAAACCTGTACAATAAGGATGGATTACCGGCCAGTCCTTTTCGAACGGATAATTGGCCATTAAGCTCTGCGGGAAAAGTCAAAACCTATCTCCCAGCAAGCGAATAATCGATCATTTTGACAAAAAAATTATCATCCTGAGACCGATTTATAGTTTTGAGGCAACTATATTGCCTCAAAACGTACTTTTTTTAGGGTGGAATTAAGTTTGCCCTTTATTTGCTATCGCCTGTGGTCTAAAAACAGGCTTAACCATTGATTACCAAAATACTACCGATATGGATTTAACGCTTTTGGCAGAAATTGGGGTGGTAGGCCTCATCATCGTGTTGCAGATTGTATTTTTTATCCGCAACCTCAACCAAAGCCGACAGCTGGGAGAATTGTTCCCAGAAGGAAGTGAATTAGATGTAGAAGAGAATTACGAAGTCGCTGGTAGCCAAACCGCCAATTCGGTCCCACAAGTCAAAGACAACGGAAGTTTCAGTCCTGCCTTCAGGGAAATTATCCATATGACCAACTCCTACCTTTCCAGAAACAGAGGTTCTTCTCAAGGGGAAAGGTTAATGGAGATTGCAGAACGAAAGTCTTCTTCCATGGAAGAAGGGGTAGAGACCAACCTTCCCCTTCCCTTATACATAGGTCTCTTGGCTACTTTTACGGGGGTTATCATCGGTCTGATCAAAATTGGATTTGAAGGTGTCAGTGATGCAGCCATTCAATCTTTCATCGGAGGGGTAGTCGTGGGCATGGTCGGTTCTGCCACAGGTCTTCTCCTGACGGTTAGGTCAAATGCCGCCTTTAAAAAGCATAAGGAGTATAGAGATGAAGGCATGGAAGATTACTTCCAATTCTTGCGAACCAAGGTATTTCACCCTGAAGCAGCCCCTGTCCAAGGTTCAATCCGAGATTTGAGAGAGTCATTAGCAGCCTTCCAGGATGGTTTTGCTCAGTATCAGTCCCAAATGAATGATTCTTTAGCCAATACATTAGATTTGTTTAAAGAGCTTCGGGGCGTATTTTCTCAGGTAAAAGGCCTTCAACAAGACCTAAATGGGATTTCCAGCGCAGTTCGGTTTAACGATGACATGATTGAGAAGCAGGCGCGCTACATGGAAAATTACAGCCAGAAGGCAGAAGAATTCAGCTTAAAATTAGGTAGTAGCATTCAACAGGCGGATCGTCAGTTGGAAGTCATGGTAGACCAGAATATTCAAGCCCTAGACCAAAGTACCAAATCCGCTTACGTAAAAATGGACAAGTACCTATCTTCTTTAGAAGGAGGTGATCCACAGGGTTTTGCCCGCGCTTTGAGCGATGATTTGCTGAAGATCAAGGAAAACATCAAAAACATCCAAGAAAAGAGTGTTGAAATCAACGTTCAGTTGCTAGAGCGAATATCTCAAGAACAAGCTGCTCGTCAGCAAATGGCGACTACGATGGAAAACATCAACCGACAACTTTCCACCAATGGTGGCAGAGCTTTAAGAAATCCAGCCGTTCAGGTATTCATGTATTCAGGTATTCTCGCCTTTACCTTAGGGATAGTAGGAGGTGCAATGTACTTGTTCCAAACCTTTGCAGGATAACATCACCCTAATCATTTTTCTATGAAAAAAGATAGCAGCAGACTGTTTTGGGTGAGTTATGCAGACTTGATGACCGCCCTGTTTATCATTGCCCTTGCCCTTTTCGTATTGAGCTATAAAATGTTCAAAATGAGAGCCGAGGCCTTGATCTCAACGGAAGATGAATTGCGCGTCCGTAGCTTAGAATTAAATCAACAAAGCTTGGCGCTAGAAGAATTGAAAAGGAGACTAAGTGAGGAGGAAATGTACGCATCTTCTCTTATTCAAGAACTGCAAACCGAGAGAGCTCGCTTGATCGTGATGGAGGAAGAATACAAGAAGCTTCAAGAAATTCAGAAAGCGATTGAATCGCTCGATCCTAGATACTTTGTATACCAACCTGCCTACAAAAGACACGTACTACGAACCCAGGTGCAGTTTCCGAAAGGAAAAAGCGATATACCGGGCAATTACGAAAACACCCTCCTGGAGGCAGGAAAAGCCCTTGAAGGTCTGGTCGAAAAGTTAGAACCCAATGACAATGTCAAATACCTTCTCGTTATTGAAGGAATGGCATCGGCCGACTCCTATTATCGAAACTATGAGTTGAGCTATGAAAGAGCGTTGTCTCTATTCACCTTATGGCAGGAAAGAGGTTTGATCTTCGACCCAAATCGTGTGGAAGTCATGATCTCTGGTTCTGGGGAAGGTGGAGTAGGTCGCGATCCCCTTGATGAGTCCAGAAACCAACGATTCCTGATACAGATCATACCCAAGATTGGTGAATTGAAAGCTATTGATTACAGTGGTATTGAGGTAGACTCAACGGGTAATGTAATTCCCTAGCAGAATCCTAGATTTGATATAAAGACAAATAGCGAAGGCCCTTTTCTCGAAGGGCCTTTTTTCAATTACGTCTATTCTTGTACAGAATGATTTCATAAAAATTTATCCACCAAAATCGTTTTTTCCTCTAGGCAGATTGTACCTTTGCCCAAAAGAAAACTGTTGCTGGATACCTTCAAACATAAAGGCCTTAGAAAGCGTCTCATCAACCAGATAGAGGAGCGCGGAATTACAGATGAAAAGGTCTTAGCGGCCATGCTAGCCATTCCCAGACATGGATTTGTGGAGGGCGCATTTGCAGAAGAAGCCTACGAGGACAAAGCACTCCCGATCCACAATGGGCAAACGATTTCCCAACCCTTTACCGTGGCTTTTCAAACCCAGCTGTTACAGGTAAAGAAGAACATGAAAGTCCTTGAAATAGGGACTGGATCCGGATATCAAGCAGCCATTCTCGCCAAAATGGGTGCAAGAGTTTTCTCTGTAGAAAGAGACTATAGACTGCATAAGGAAGCAAAGGAAAAGCTGGATGATCTAAGCCTCCCTGTAGCGCTCAGGCATGGGGATGGAACCGAAGGCTGGAAAGCACATGCTCCCTTTGATAGAATCATTGTAACAGCTGCAAGCCCAAGTATCGTTGAAACCCTCAAGCAACAGCTTGCCATCGGGGGAAGAATGGTCATTCCCGTAGGTTCCCTTGCCACTCAAAAAATGACCTTGGCTATTAGACTCAGCAAAAACGAGTGGGAAATCAGGAGACTACAATCCTTTAAATTTGTTCCCTTATTGGGCCGATTTGGCTTTCCTGATCAAGACTGAATCAACTCAAGCGTCTCCTCAGGGTAAGCTACCTCCACCAGAAATAATCCCTTAGCAGGAGCATTTGAGCCTGCATTTTTCCGATCCTGGCTTTCAATAATCTGACGAAATTCTTGCAGGTTTATTTTTCCAGATCCTACCATGAGCAAAGTCCCGACTACCGCTCGTACCATTCCCCTCAAAAAGCGGTTGGCTTTGATATGAAATAGGAGCAAATGGTCCCTCTCCTCAAAGTAAGCATGCATGATATCGCAAAAATTGGTATGGTTATCTGCATGGGCCTTACAAAAAGCACCAAACTCTTTGTATTCCCTTAATATGGCTGCGGCCGCTTTCATCTTGGATATATCCAGTTGCTGCCTGACCCACATCGCATCATGGATATGATGGGGATTTTTTTTGAATATCAATTGATAGGTATAAGCCCTTGAAATGGCATCGAAACGGGCATGCAGTTCAGGATTCACAGGTCGGTACACCCCATTTAGCGCAATGTCATTGGGGAGTAAGCCATTTATAGAATGGAAAAACTGAAGGGGTAATTCTTCTTGTACATCAATATGAACGTGGAGCTGTGTAGCGTGAACACCAGCATCCGTTCTTCCTGCACCTAAACTTGTCATCTCCTTTCTTAAAAAGGTAGAAAGTGCCTTATTGAGTTCTGCCTGGACCGTATTGGCATTGGGCTGAACTTGCCATCCTGCATACTGTGTTCCCTTGTAGGCTATGTCCAGAAAATACCTAGGCATGAAAAGTTGATTTGGCTTGTTTAGACTTAGAAGAAATTCTTTATTTTACCCCGAAAATCTTTGCCCACTACAGGCATCCATTTCACAATATTAGTCGAATGCTTCAAAGAATTCAATCTATCTTCTTACTTCTGGCCTTGATTGCCAACATAAGTATCCTTTTTCTACCCGTTTGGCAATTTAATGGAGAGGAAAAGGCGGAAACCCTAACTGGATTGAGCATAAGCAGTGCAGAGGAAAGTATGTCGGCTTTTGACCAGAAGAATACCAACAAGCTGATCGCACATATGTCTACCTTGGGTCTTTCTATTGTGAGTGCCTTGATGATTGCGGTTACCATTTTCCAATTCAACGACAGAAACAGACAAAAGCGTCTTGCTTATCTCTGCATCATCTTGTCTATGCTTATGCTGATGGCTATGGTTTTGCTCACCCAAATGGGCCCTAGTCTAATTATGGGCTCCGGAAGTTCTCCATCTGTGGGCTTTTTTATGCCCATTGCTGCGATTTTGTTGATATGGTTAGCCATAGGTAGAATCCAGAAGGACGAGGACATGGTAAAATCCATTGACCGTATCAGATAGGATTACTCCTCTGGTTCTAGTTCGAACAGCCGGACGGATATTTTGATGATTCCGTCTACCTGTTCTGAATTTTCATCATTAGAATAGATTTTAAGGCTGTAGGTGCCTTTTTCGAAGGTGATGGCTGAAATGGCCTCGTGGGTGATGGTATAATCCACTTCATTTTCATCCTTGGTCCCTATCCACTTCCCCTCTCTTTTGATCTGAATGTCAGGAGTAAATTCCTGAATATTGTGATTCTCATCCTCAATGACCAAGTACAGGGGTAGACTGGTTCTGGAAATACCAACATAATAGGTAATGGCCAGTTCTAATTTTACCGTTACAGGCTCGGTAGCATTTTCTAGCGCTATCTGAAATTCACAGGGGGTTTGAAACTCAAGGGTAAAGTCATCTAGTTTTCTTTCTTCCTTCCAAACAGGACGGATCTCACCGCAGCTCGTCAAAAAAATGACAGCTATTACAGAATATCCGATAAATTTAGCGGAAAGGAGTTTCATCTACAGAAATTGTCTGGCCCTATAAAAATAAGGCTTGTTAGGGATTATGTAAAGTGAGCAGGGAATTTTCCTGCATTATTCTCCAAAATATTATAAATAAAAAAAATCCTGATCCGAGAATCAGGATTTTGACAGAATATTTTACAAAAAGTCATTATCCAAAAAACAGAAATAACTTTTTCATTTCTTAGTTAGATGGGGTGGGCACGGCGGCTTTTGTCCCTTCGCCTCCTTGTTGACCAAAGATAGCTTCTAGACTTTCAGCTTCATTGTACACTCCAATTTGAGAGAATTTCTCAATACGATTGGCTAGCATCTCGTATTGAGGAGTAGCACTCAGCTCTGTGATTTCTTGTAGGATTAAGCTTTTCACAGCATCAAAAGCTTCTTGTGGATTTTTGTGTGCACCTCCTAGCGGTTCATTCACAATTCCATCAATTATTCCTAATCTGAGGTTATCTGCGGCAGTAAGTTTCAGAGCTTCAGCGGCCTGTTCCTTATTTTCCCAGCTTCTCCAAAGAATACTAGAGCAGGATTCAGGAGAGATAACGGAGTACCAGGTATTTTCCATTTGGAATACCTTATCCCCTACTCCAATCCCAAGGGCTCCACCAGAAGCACCTTCACCAATAATGACACAGATGATTGGAGTTTTTAAGCGTGCCATTTCCAGCAAGTTTCTTGCAATGGCTTCGCCTTGTCCTCTCTCTTCTGCCTCAATACCAGGATAAGCTCCGGGGGTATCAATGAGCGTCACAACGGGAATGTTGAATTTTTCAGCCAGTTTCATCAACCTAAGGGCCTTGCGGTATCCTTCTGGATTCGGCATGCCGAAGTTTCTGAACTGTCTTTCTTTGGTGGTACGTCCTTTCTGCTGGCCAATGAACATAACTGCTTGTCCATTGATCTGGCCTATTCCACCTATCATGGCTTTGTCATCTTTGAAGTTCCTGTCTCCAAAGAGTTCAACAAAGCTATCTGATATAGCGTGAATGTAGTCCAGTGAGTAGGGGCGGGAAGGATGTCTTGAAACTTGCACGCGTTGCCAGCGTGTAAGATTTCCGTATATATTGACCTTCAGGTCGTGAATTCTTTGTTCAAGGGCGATCCCTACCTCATCAATCTCTACACCATTATCGGCGGCGATTTTTTTCATCTCATCCAGTCTGCGCTCAAGCTCAATGATCGGCCGTTCGAAATCGAAAATATGGCTATTGGTCATAAAAGATCCATTTTGATAAATGAAGTTACGAAAAAACTATGATAGTCCTAAAACTCCAAATAACATTGATTGAAAAATGAATTAAACTTCTTCTACCTGTATTTAAGTAGGTTTTTCACAAAAAAAACAGGGGGAGTTTTCAACCTAATTGGATGATAAGTTTTTGCCTTTTTTGTTGGAAAAACGTGAAGAGTTAGTAAGCAGCCTTATCTAATATAAGCATTTCTTCTAAAAAGAAAGGGATTGCCCTAAGGACAATCCCTAAATATCAACTGTTGCTTGATTTCTTACCTTTGATTGATATCAACGTAATCTCTTTTAGATACCCCTGTATAAATCTGACGAGGGCGTCCAATTGGCTCTTTGTGCTCGCGCATTTCCTTCCACTGAGCCATCCAACCTGGGAGTCTACCTAGGGCAAACATAACTGTAAACATGTTGACAGGTATTCCCAAAGCTCTGTAAATGATACCCGAGTAGAAGTCTACATTTGGGAACAGCTTTCTGCTGGAGAAGTATTCATCCTCCAAAGCGGATTGCTCAAGTCCCTTGGCGATATCTACCATTGGGTCTTCGATATTCAGCTGATCTAATACCACCTGAACATACTTTTTGATCACCTTAGCACGTGGATCGTAGTTTTTATACACTCTGTGTCCAAATCCCATCAAGCGGAAGGGATCAGCCTTATCCTTAGCCTTCGAAATGTATTTTTGCACATCTCCCCCATCATCCTGAATGCCTTGAAGCATTTCAAGCACCTTCTGGTTTGCTCCACCATGTAGGGGCCCCCAAAGTGCATTGTTAGCAGCAGCAATAGCGGCAAACAAGTTTACATGTGAAGAACCCACAAAGCGGGCTGTAGAAGCAGAGCAGTTTTGCTCGTGATCGGCGTGAAGAATCAGCAGGGTATCCAGCGCCTCAGCTACTTTTTCATCCGTTTTCCCAAAGGTCATGTTTAGGAAGTTCCCAACGTAGCTCAAATTTGGATCTGGATCGATATAAGCCAGCTTTTGCTGACGACGGTATATATAGGCAGCCAAAACAGGCATATTGGCAAGCAGTCTGTAGATAGTAGCCCATCTTACCTTTTCATCTGTCCAACTATCCAAAGAATCAGGGAAAAATCCAGTCATGGAATTAAGGACGACAGACAACATCCCCATAGGATGAGTTTCGTCTGGTAAGGCGTCAAGGATATGCTTCACACTAGCAGGAAGCCCCATATGCGCCTTTACATTGGACTTGAATTCGTCAAGTTGTGCTTGCGTGGGTAGTTCGCCGTGAAATAGTAGGTAGCAGGTTTCTAGAAATTCTGCATGTTCTGCCAATTGCTCGATTGGGTAGCCACGGTGAAGAAGAATGCCGTTGGCGCCATCAATATATGTAATCGCACTACTGGTTGCACCGGTATTCTTGTAACCGGTATCCAGGGTAACATACTTGGTTGTGCCACGAAGCTTAGAGATATCTATTCCCTTTTCATTGTAGGTTCCGGTAACCACTGGAAGTTCAAAATTCTGATCTTCAATTTGTATGTTAACAGTATCCTGGAGCTGGGTAGTATCAGGCATAGGTATTGAAATTGTTAAGCAGTTGATTATTGGTGAAGGCTCTGTAACCAGAGTTTCGAAGAATCTGTAGTGTTGAGGTATGCAGATTCTCCTCTGTGCGAAAATTCGCAAAAAAATCGCAGTCCTGAAAGTGATTATAGTCTGATACCTCCATGATTTTTGTCCCTTGATTTACAAATACGTCCATTCACTAGAAATTTTAGACAAATGGATAAGCCAAATAAGCTTTATTTTCCCCTCTCATCTATGGACGTACTTTTCTTTTCTCTGGTTCGTAATTTCGTTCTCCGACCTTAATGGCCAAGCCAAGGTGATTTTCTCTAGGTGGAATGGGACAAGAAAAATCCTCATTGTAGACACAATAGGGATTATATGCCTCATTGAAATCGATGAAAAGGTTCTCCTTCTTAGGAATATCTAAATATCTCCCTCCTCCATAGGTAAAATGCCCGGTAGTCTCATCCGTAAATGGGACAAATAAGGTTGGCTCAGCCTCATCTAAGTATTCAAATGCGGTCAATTTGTAGGCCTTTTCTTCTATACTAAAGGTTATCACACCTGCATCCAGCATTTTCCTAGGCTTTCCAGTAGTGGTCAATAAATTCACGGTATCTGGATTAGGCGTAGCAATAAGTTCTGCTTTAACCCTAAACTTTTCTTTGGCTGGGAAATACATGAGGCCCTCAAAAGCTTCTCTATCCCCTTTAGGAATAGGACTATTTGGATCATTTCTGAACCTAAGGTCTTTTTGTTCCCTGGCTTTCTCCAGGTTTACCACAAAAGTCTTGGAGGAAAAATTTGTCGCCTGCTGGTACATGATGACTGCCAGAAATACAGCCCCTACCACCAAGGCGATATACATACTCTTTTTAGGTGAATTTAGGTTCTCTTTCTCTTGTTCCATTGTGTGAGCGTCCCTTTTTTATGTTAAATCTCCCTACTGGGCTTTGTTTTTGGTTTGATAAGAAGGTAGTGCTTCTTTGATCATATTTATTTCCTTTCGAAGCTCAGCCATCTCGTTTTCTAGGCGGCTATTTAGCCCACTACTTTCCTTCAACAAATCTTCATACCATATACCAACCGCCTCCATAATTTGTTCCAAAAGCCGTGTCTCCATGGACTCGCCGTTCAGTTTCTTGGTTACAAAAGTACGATGCTTTTGGATTCTAAGGGCAAGATCAGCATGAGATATATTGTTTTGCCTCAAATACCTTTTCAAAATTTGCACAATAGGTTCTCTATTCATCACATATGTGCTAAAATAATTGACAATACTAATTCTTTTTGCTACTATTGTTGCACATAAAGAAACGATATAATTACATAGTTATCAAATTACCACATGAAAACACGAAATATTTTCTTCTGCAAAGCCAGAAATTTACCCGTTTACTATAAAGTGGATGTGCATGCAGGCATCATTGAAAGCATCAAAGACTGGGATCAGTATCCTAAATCAATTGATAGATACAATTATTCAGCTGTTTTTGCTCATGAATTAGACGAAGGATATAAGTCTATTTCCAGGGCTGATTACGAGGAGACAAGGGAAAGAGTCAGCACAGAAATTGCGAAAAGGCAAAGGATGTGATACATTGAAGTAAGCACAAAATATATGGCCGCAAAGCTAATAGGATACCTTTTCCCTTTATTGATCCTTATTCTTTCTTGCGAATCTTCCCCCCAACAGGAGGAAGCCCCCCAAGCTTTGTCTTCAAACAGTCAGGATGTCAAGCATCAAGATGCTGTTGATGAATGGGAGCCTTATAATGTATGGGATAGCCTTCTTATTCGCTTGGCTGAGGAAAAAGACATTGACTGGATGCTAGCCAAAGCCATTGTGATCAAAGAATCACATATGGATGCCTATTATCTCTCCTACGCAGGGGCAGCTGGACTTATGCAGTTGATGCCAAGAGAAGGAAGCTTTATCAACTCCTCCTATCGAAACTATTTGGCCGTAAGGAAACAGAAACGAAAAACTGGTGTCAATTCCCTCAATGGGAAATCAGACAGGGAATGGGCTTCCCTATACGTTTCTGAATTGCAAGAGGAGATGCAAAGGGTCACTAACCATCCGGATAGTTTGCCATTGTTAGATAAACGTTTTGATCCAGAATGGAATGTAAGAGATGGAATCAGGCAATTTACATCAGATTATTCCTTCTTTCGAGCGAGAAAGCATAGCCACTACACAGCCAGTTTACTCGCTATTGCAGCCTACAATGCAGGTAGATATGCCGTCATGAAGGACAAATTAAGCCCCTCTCTTGACCGTATTCCTATCAATAAACAAACTGAATTATACGTAGCCTTTGTTTGGAAAATCTATCAGCAATTACAGGAACAAGAAGGCAAAATCAATAAGGCTAATGAATGGGTTGTGAGACTGTAAACTCCTCCTCAGCCTTCAGTTGTGAGCATTGACATAGCACTACATCCCATCCAATTTCATTTTCTCTACTGCAACGATGCCGCTCAAACAAGCACCTGGAATTCCTTGGCCCGGATAAGTAGAATCTCCACATATATACATCCCTTTGTGATCAAAGCGAGCGTCCAGCATGTGCCAAGGCTTTACTTTCATGAATTGAGGATAGCCCCCAACAAAACCGAATTCCCTTCCTGTCCACTTTTCCCAACTTCCCGGGGTTGAAGAATGGAAATAGGTTACATCCTCTTTCTTGACCAAGCCTACTCTTTCTAAGTTTCGCCAAATAGCCTCTTCTATCATCTCTTTGTTGTCAATAAAGGTGTGTGCAGGATTTGGAACATGTGTTGAGATAGAACCCACCAATTCATCGGCCCCACATCGCTTTTCATCATCAGGATGGCTCCAGCTCAGAAAAATACTTTTTGATCCCGCAAAAGGTAGCGGTTCATCCAAATGAATTTGATGGTGTAAGCAGATAGGATCGCTTTTCCTTTTGCAAACAAATCCCAATTGAAAGGCAGAATTCAGTTGAGCGGACTCTAGTTTCCCCTTGCGATATTTTCTATGGTGTTTTGGGGAATCAACAAGTTTCAGGGTATTGTTAATGGGAATAGAAGAGACTACTCTCTTGGCATTCCACCTTTCCTTCTCCCCCCTGTAGTTTGTAAGGACTTCATAGTGGCCGTTGACAGCTTGAATTGCCTCTACAGGCTTCCGTGTCAACACTTCTCCTCCCTTAGATTCAATGTAATTCACCATGACATTGACCATTTCACCAAGGCCACCTGGCATATAATAATTGGTAAAGTTGGTGTAGCACAAGGCTGTAGCGCCAAATAGAACATTTACCTCCTCCAGATAATTTTGAGCAGTAATGAGAAGCTGCTCGTCAACAAAATCCTTAAACAGTTGGTGGTTATGTAAGCCATGCTTCTTTAGCAAGTCCTCAACAGAGGAAAAAGCCTTCACGGCAAAGCCCAATTGCTTAGGCTTAAAATGGGCAAGGGCATATACCAAATCCTTTACAGCAGAAGGCGGAAATGCTTTTTGAACAAGGGAGGTCTCCCAAACGAACTTGGCAACTTCAAAGCATTCTTCCCAAAATGGTCTTTGGCCCTTTACACCAAAAACGCGTTCAGCTTCAGCTATCCATTCATCCAGATCAAAATAACGCGTAAGCAACTGTCCATTCCTTAAATAGACTTTCATCGGAACATCTAACACCCATGGCTTTAGGTCAAATCCACACTCCCTTACAAGATATTCCAATGGCATATGGTCATCAAGTCCTACAAGTGTGGTGGCCCCACTCTCGAAAATGTAGTTTTTCCTAGGATAGGAAGAGGAGCACCCTCCAGCCAGCCAATTCTGTTCAAGTACAGTCACACTTTTCCCTTCTTTGGCTAACAAGCATGCAGTGGTCAACCCAGCCATTCCACTTCCGATTATGACAACATCCGAACTATGGTGCATAGAAATATGTAAATTTGTTGAAGCATGCTTACGGCATGGACATCTTTAATTATGACTATACATAAACAATAATCTGAGCACTGTGTTCTAAGAAAGCCACATTTGATAGGAACTAGGCCGGAATGGGGAAGCTCAAAGTATTGAAACGTCAACTAGCTAACATATCTTCCTTCTTCTCCCTTCGTATATCAATGGGGGCATTTTGTTCAGACCCTAAAAAAAATTATGAGGGTATCCGTTTTTAGAAAAGCTCACTTCAACGCAGCTCATCGATTGCATAATCCCGATTGGGATGATGAAACCAATAAAAAAGTATTTGGAAAGTGTAACAATCCGTATTACCACGGTCATAACTATGATCTGATCGTGAAAGTAACCGGAGAGATCGATCCACGTACAGGTTACGTCATTGACATGAAAATCCTGAAGGACTTAATCAAGGAGCATGTTGAAGAGAAGTTTGACCACAAGAACCTGAACCTCGATACGGAGGAGTTTAAAGAATTAAATCCCACAGCAGAAAATATTGCGGTGGTCATTTACGACTCCTTACGTCGGCACTTGGATGAAAAATTTGATTTAACAGTAAGATTGTATGAAACCGAACGAAACTTTGTGGAGTACCCCACCCAATGAAAACGGGGTAAATGGCCAAAACGGCCACCACTCAGGGAAACACGGATTTCATGAGGAGTTGGGCGATCATCATGTCGCGACTTCCGTGGATACGCCGATGCGACCTGATGCTTTTGAGCTTGACGATGACACGAAAATAGAACTCATTGAGGATAAATTTCGCGACATCATGGAAATCCTTGGACTGGATTTAACGGATGACAGCCTAAACGGTACCCCATACAGGGTTGCCAAAATGTATGTTAAGGAAGTCTTTAGTGGACTCAATCCAGCCAATAAGCCTGCAATTAAACTTTTCGACAACAAATATCAGTATGGCGAAATGTTAGTTGAGCGCGATATCACCTTTTTCTCAAATTGTGAGCACCATTTTGTGCCCATCTGGGGAAAAGCCCACATTGCGTATATCTCGAGCGGAAAGGTAATTGGCCTTTCGAAGCTAAACCGTATTGTCAAGTATTTCGCTAAGCGCCCACAAGTGCAGGAGCGTTTGAATCGACAAATTGCGGAGGAGCTTAAAGCCTTACTTGATACTGAGGATGTAGCAGTTGTATTGGATGCCAAGCACATGTGCGTGAGCTCAAGAGGAGTGGAAGACGTCAGTAGCAGCACCGTTACAGCAGACTATTCAGGTAAATTTAATGACCCTGATGTAAGAGCAGAATTCCTCAAGTACATCGAAATGAGGTAAAACATTGCTTATTTTTCAAAAAGGCAGGGCTTTCGGGTCCTGTCTTTTTTTTACCCTTAACCCAAGAAAAAAGCCATTCCCAAGAAGGGAATGACTTTGATATCGAGAGCAACGTATATTTTATCTTCTAGCGAAGGGAGGTCTAATCAAGGTAAATCCAGATCTGTTACGATTCTTGGCATACCAATAGATGCCTGACTGATAGTACCACTGACCTCTGAATCTTACTCTTTCCATACGATAAGGTCTGCGGTTGATCGTAATTCCTACTGGAGGTCTCACAAGGACAAATCCACGACCATTTCTTGCACGCTGATAAAATTCTCCATCCAGGTAATAGAATCTCTGCCCTCTGAAGCCTACGAAATCAGCACGGTTAGGCATTCTCCTTCTCGTCAAAGCAGGACCATTGTTGTTATAAACCGCTCTTCCAGGTGTAGCCCCATAAGTATAGGTAGGGTAATAATATGGTCCCTGATTGAATGTTCCTCTAGGCCTTGGCCTGTTGGGTACCTCACATCTCTGTGCTTCAGCTGAAAAACTAGCCAACATCAGAGAGGAAAAAATAAGGGGTATAAGAATTTTCAATGATTTCATGTTGATGGTTTTTGAATGAAGTAGAAAGTGGATCGTTTTTCCCTTCCTACATTCACATAAACGCCCTCTCTATCGCTCAGGTTAGCCTGTAATGTACATGCGAGGTGCCAGCCAAGCAGGTCCGTGTGAGAATCTTTCTCAATCGTGTATCCAAGTTTTATTCCTTTCATCCGCAATTCTCCCCTATTGGAAATTTTCCTTTCTTAGCATGCGGATATAAATTTAATTTCATGAGACTGCCTACTCAAGCGCGCACATTCTATTCTTGTATCCTCTTTCTTCTTTGCTGCTTTTCCCTTCTCCACTCCCAAACTGTAGAAGAGATTATCGACATGGAAAAGGAGAAAATCATCGCTGAAATTCCCCTTTCTCCTGCGCATCTACATCCAACATTCCAAGGAAGCCTCCATTATTTGGAAGAGCCCCAAGCCCAACATCATCCCTTTTATCTAGTCAATGAATGGCTTGTAGGTACGGTCATTAGCCATAACATCTCCTTTACCGAACAATCGTTAAAATACGATACTTATCTTGATCGACTTGTCTGGCTGAATCCGAGTCATCCCACTGACCCTATCATCCTTAATCCCTCCTTCGTTCAGGCTTTCCAAACGGGTGAATCCCTTTTTATCTGGCTAGGTAATGAAGAAACAAAGGGACTTACAGGCTATGCAAGGCTTTTGTTTGACGGGAACGTAAAACTGTTTCAAAAATTTACTGCTAAAATTAGCCGATCGGGTGATAATCCTTATGGGACTTATGTCCAGAAAGCATCATATTACCTCCAGGCTGGAAACACATTCTTCGAAATCAAATCCAAGAAAGATCTACTAGATGCACTACCCGCACAGGAAGCAGACATAAAAGCCTATTTGAAGCAAAAGAAAGTCAATGTAAGGGGGATTCAAGCTCCTCAATTCATAGAACTCCTAAATTACCTACCATCCATATGAGACCCTTTGTCCTACTATTTTTTCTATTCATATGGATCAATGGCTTTTCTCAAAGCTTAATCCCTCCCTCAGAACAACTAGCTGACTCTAGCCTAGAAGTTTTCATCGCGGCAAGAGAGGCTGGAAACAAAGAATCCTATTTTTATAAATCCAATTGGATAAAAGGCCTCACGATAAAAGGTTCTTCCCAGTCAATTTCCCTTGAAAAACTGCTACAACAGAGTTTACAAGAGAGTTCTCTGGAAGTAAAGGTCTATAAGCAAGCTGTGTTCATTTATCCCAAAAAGCCTGTACCTTTTTCTCTTGAGGTATCCACTCAAAAACAAATCCGATATTCTCCTGATGATCAAAAAAATGAGCCCATCATCGTATCTGAACCCATTAAAACCACCAATCGAAAACTTCGGCTTACAACCATCGGAAGCGATCAGGGTGAAACGGGTCCTTTTACCATAGAAGGTTATATCAGGACGGTAGAAGATGCTCAAGCAATAGTAGGGGCAAGTATCAGTTTTCCCAACCTAAAATCTGGGGCCATTACCAATGAAAATGGTCTCTTTACGGTTCAATTACCCAAGGGCCAGCACAGGAGTATCATTGAAGCCTATGGCAAAGATCAACAGGAATTAGTTCTTGACATCCAAAGCGATGGAGAGATTGAATTCTTCATGGTCAATGAAATCAGAGAATTAGATGCTGTAGTCATCGAGTCTGGAAAAACCAGTAATGTTCAGTCCACTTTAATGGGCGTTTCACGGCTCAATATTCAGAGTATCAAACAAATCCCAACTATTTTGGGGGAGGTAGACATCATCAAGACAGCTATCCTTCTCCCAGGAGTGAGTTCAGTCGGGGAAGGAAGTAGTGGATTTAATGTAAGGGGAGGAACAGTTGACCAGAATTTGATTCGCCTAAATGAAGCCCCCATCTATAATCCTTCCCATATGTTTGGCTTCTTCTCTGCCTTCAATCCGGATATGATTGATAGATTCGAATTGTACAAAAGTGGGATTCCAGCCCAATATGGAGGAAGATTATCCTCCGTAATGGACATCGGCATGCGTGAGGGCAACCTCAGAAAATGGGTTGGGAGTGGTGGAATTAGCCCCATTACCCTACGCTTCACAGCGGAAGGTCCTTTGAAAAAGAACAGAAGTTCGATCCTTATTGGGGGAAGAACAACCTACAGTGATTGGTTGCTAAATCGTTTGGAAAATGAGGTTCTTAGAAATAGCGAGGTGCGTTTTTCTGATATCAATGCCAACCTTAACCTAAGCCTAAGTAAAAAGGATAGGCTTACAGTCTCGTTGTACGCTAGTAGAGATTATTTCCTCTTGAATGCAGATACCTCCTTTACCTATTTCAATACCCTTGGATCTATCAACTGGAAGCATATTTTCAACAGCAGGTTATTTCAGTCCACCTCGGTGGTTTACAGCGGTTACAATTATTCAATCGAAACAAGGAGAAATCCCGAAACAAGCTTCGAATTGGATTACCAAATCCAACATTATGAGTTTAAGTCGGATTGGAGCTATTCTCCCTCTTCCAAGCATCAAATCAAGTTTGGAATGGGCAGTATTTTGTATCGCTTGTCACCGGGAAACATCAACCCTCGTGGTCCCAACTCCCTTGTTCAACCCCTTGATATAGAACAGGAACAGGGACTTGAAAGTGCTGTGTATATAAGCGAGGAGTACGACCTAAGCCCGAGAATCAGGCTTTATGGAGGCCTTCGTTGGAGCTTCTATCAGATGTTGGGCTCACAGACTGTCTATGATTATTTGGAAGGTGCACCTTTGCAGGCGGAAAACATCGTTGATAGTACGGTATTTGGGAATGGTCAACTGGTGAGTCAGTACGCAGGACCAGAATTTCGCTTTTCATCCCGTTTCATTCTTAATGAGAATGCCTCCCTAAAAATGGGCTTCCATCGAATGAGGCAATATCTCCATGTGCTTTCCAACACTACCTCTTTTGCTCCAACCGATACCTGGAAATTGACGGATCCCTTTATTCGTCCTCAAATAAGTGATCAGGTTTCAGTCGGTTATTTCCAAAACTTTTTGGGAAATGCCATGGAGGGTTCTATTGAGTTGTATGTCAAGCGGGTACAAAATATTCTGGACTTTAAGGGAGGTGCCCAACTGGTCCTGAATCCCTATGTGGAAACCGAAATACTCTCAGGCTTGGGAAGGGGCTACGGAGCAGAATTCTATCTCCGTAAGAAAAAAGGGAAATTGAACGGCTGGATCAGTTATACCTATTCTCGCATATTCACCCAAATAACGGGTGAATTTCCCGAAGAGACCATCAATCGAGGAGAATGGTTTCCTGCAACGGTAGACAAACCCCATGATTTTTCACTGGTAGGTACTTACCAATTTTCAAGAAGATTCAGTGTGTCTACCAATGTGGCCTACAGTACTGGAAGGCCCATAACCTATCCAGTTGGAAAATATCAGCTGGGTTCCTCTACCTTGCTGAGCTATTCGTTAAGAAATCAATTCCGAATACCAGACTACTTTAGATGGGATATTGCCATTAACCTAGAAGGAAATCATAAACTGAAAAAGCTCGTTGATTCGTCATGGTCTTTATCGGTTTACAATGTGCTAGGAAGGCGCAATCCATTTTCCATCTTTTTCGTTTCTGGAACCAGCGGTATCCAGGGATATAGATTATCCATTTTTGGTCGCCCCATTACCACGCTTACCTATAATTTCAAGATCAAATGACCAAAGCCATTGTATACATAGGAAGCCTCTCTCTTATATTTCTCATGGCCTGTATCGACCCTTTTGTGCCGGATGTAGGAGAATATGAGGACGCTCTTACCGTAACAGGTTCTTTGCTGGAGGGCAAGGTTGTATCCACGATCAGACTCGGCAGAACCTTTGCGCTACAAGAGGAGGAAGGCCCTAAAGTAGGCAACGCAAAAGTTGAAATCGTAGACGACAATGGAAATAGATACCCCTTAAGAGAACGTGCAGAGGGCATTTATGTAACGGATACCACAGAGCTGGTGCCTCAAAAGGGGAGCTCCTACCAACTGTATATCAACACTGATGATGGCAACGAATACGAGTCCGATTTTCAAGAAATGGAATCGAGCAGCCAAATTGATCAGCTGTATGCTGAGTTTCAGGAAAGGGTAAGAGGATTTGATACGCTTTCAGGGATGCAGGTTTTTCTGGATGCAACGGATGTGGAGGATAAAGCCAAATTCTTCCGATGGGAATTTGAGGAAACATGGCATGTTCAAGTACCTTTTCCTTCAAGAGGAGATTGGGATGCCCAAAATAATACCTTTACCTATTATGAAGGAGACAGTATACCTGTTATTTGTTATGCGCAAAATTTCTCCAGCGAAATCCTACTTGAAAATACAAGGGGCTTAAGCCAAAACAGGGTGACTCGCTACCCGATTCATTTTGTGAGTACAGAAACCAATAGGCTCTGGCGCAGATATAGTATCCTGGTAAAGCAATACTCCGTTTCGGAGGAAACCTATTCCTTCTGGGAAGCTGCTGAGCAAATCAACGAGAACCTGGGGACCCTTTTTGATCCCATTCCCAATCAGTTGTTAGGAAATATTCGAAACATCAATGATCCAGACGAACCTGTCTTGGGCTATTTCAGCGCAGATGGCTACGATGAGAGAAGGATTTTCATCGATAACCTAGATTTACCAGATGATATTTTTGTTGCCAATGGGAATGAATTCTGTATCCTGGATTTCTTCTTCACTGCACAGGAATTGAGCATCTTCGTAGCAGGAGGGGGCTCATTTGTGGGTGTGGTAACGGACTTTTTCGGGAATATAGTGGGCTATACAGGTAGCATAAAAAGCTGCGCTGATTGTCGTACACAAGGAAGATTGGCTAAACCAGATTTTTGGCGATGAGATATATACTTTCCATACTTTTCAGTCAATGTATCTTGATCTGCTCCCTTTGGGGACAGTCGGGTATTCAAGAGAGCCTTCATCTTACGACTGACCGTGATGTCTATCTTTCGGGGGAGCAAATTCTGGTTCAATTGACCTGCGTAGATGCTGCCTTTCAACAAAAGATCAACCTGAGCAAGGTTGCCTATATTGAATTGTGGAGCCAGAATGGTCAATTGTTATCCACTACCCCAGTCTCCCTTGAAAATAGCAAGGCTTCTACCTTGATTACCATCCCATCTGCTACTAACAGTTCATTCCACCTATTGAGAGCTTATACCCGTTGGATGCTCAATAAGCAGGAAGGCGATTTACCCCAGAAGGTCTTATCTGTCATTAATCCTGAGGAAGGAATTGTCATAGAGTCTACAGCGTCCATATCCACCAATGATACCTTGTTGTCATTTTTTCCAAGAGGAGGGAATATCGTAGCAGGAATTCCCCAGGAGTTACTCATCAGAGCTCAAGATCTCAGAGGTAAGGGTGTTTCGCTCACACAATATATCTCCGAGCTGGACCAAACCATCTCAACCAACCAAGAGGGTTATGAGATCAAAAAAATTACTCCAACGCCAGCACAAGTAGCGTTCCTCAATTCCTCAAATAAGTACTTGAACAAGCTAAGCCTAGCGGTAGAATCTCATGAACAAGGACCTGTTCGTTTAACCATAACTCTAACTCCTTCGGTAAGCGGCTCCATCTTTCTTCAGTTATCGAAAGGTGGTGTTAGCTTTCCTGCCAATCAAATTCCTGTAGTTGACCAAAAGGGAAGTTTGACCTTTCTCCCTCCCCCTATCTTTTCTGGAGGAATCAGGATGGATATCATCGATGGGAAACAGAATATCCTGGCCTCTAGCTATATCAAGAGGGATAGTGAACCACATCATGTTATTTCTCAATTGAAGGAGAGAACCTATAAACCTGGGTCCCTGATTGATTTGGAAAGTACTTTTTTCCCCAACCTCCCTACTGACACTAACTTGCAATGGAGCCTTTCTTTATCTGCTCACATAGCCTCAGCAGAAGCTCCACCAAATGCTCAGCTTACAACATCCTTTGTTTCTCCGCCCTTATCAACACAATCAGGTATTTCAGCAGAATATTATGGTCATGAGATCATGGCTTCGATCAAGAATTATTCTGCGAAGAAACATGACAAGAGTATTGCCTACCTGGCTATTGTGGGAGAACATTCCATGATTTATACCACTGCGCCGGACGAACAGGGCATCCTAAGATGGAACATTCAGGATATTCACGGCCTTCAGGATATGGTAGCTTTTTGCGAAAATATGGATGGAGAAGGTTTTGACATAGAATGGCTCCAACCAATGCCCACCAACAAGCCCACTTTTCCGCTTCACCAAATGACATTCAATGCTGGTGATCAAGAGCAGATTCAGCTGGCGATACAGCGACAAGAAATGGCAGATGCGTTTGAGGTTAAACCCAATTTTCCGCCACCTATTGGCCCAAAGGCTAATTTTTTTGGACAGGCCACTGAAATCTACAACTTGGATGAGTACACGCGTTTTGTGATGCCGGAAACCTTCACTGAGATCATTTACCATATACGGTTGCGGAAAAAAGATGGCTCCTATGAACTTCGGCTAGAAGACCGAATGACTGAAACGCTCCTTCAGGGAAATCCTCTGTTCCTCATAGATGGGATTCCTTTTCGTGATGTAAATGCGATCATGAAACTTCGAAGTCAAGAGGTTGATAGAATCGCCTTGTTCAGAAGGCCATTTTACTTAGGCAATGAAAGAAGGGATGGGATTGTTCAGCTCATAAGCAAACAAGCAGATGGTAAGCTTATGAGCCTTCCTCCACATTATTTATCCCGAACCTATCAATTCCCCAACCAGCCTTTGCCGTCATTCTCCCTGTTGGATGAAGTCAAGCAGGAACGTCCAGCAACGGGAAATTTACTTCATTTTGAAGAAGGGAATGGTTTTTTTGAAGGAATCAGGCTCAAGTCTCCTTTGATTCCAGGTGCCTATATGATCAGGATACTGATTCATCAAAAAGAGGGCCTCCCCTTGGAATATTCCCTACCTATCAGGGTGTTGGAGAAGTGAAAAAGCCGACTTCTTTATCTGTGGAAATCATGTATATTTCCGAAAATTCAACTATTTTTTGAGAAGCTACTAACTACACCCAAATGACAATACTATTTGAAAGTTTCTCAGAATGGAAAGCTTTCTGTGAACAAAAATCGCTCCCCACTTGGCAACCTGTGATGATCTACGAACAGGAGCTTAGAGGAAGGGAAGAAAACGAAATATGGGCCCGTTTGGAACAGACCTATGCGGTCATGAAGGACGCCGTACAGACAGGCCTTGAACAAGATATGCGCTCCCTTTCGGGCATGGTGGACAATGGGGCCAAAAAGGTCCACCAATCTCCCATCAGCGTACTGGGACCTCAATTCAAAATGTTATTGAGCTACGCCCTCTCGGCAAAAGAAGTAAACTCCTGTATGGGAAGAGTTGTGGCTGCACCCACAGCTGGGGCTTCAGGAATTATGCCTGGCGTTCTGGTAACCATGGAAGAGATTCATGAATTGGACAAGCAAACCCTCTATGAATCTATGCTTGTAGCTGCTGGCATTGCTTTGATCATCGAACAAAGAGCCTCTATCGCAGGTGCTGTTGGAGGATGTCAGGCGGAAACAGGAACAGCCGCAGCGATGGGCGCTGGTGCCATTGTTTATGCACTGGGAGGAAATTTGGATCAGGTATTTGAAGCGGTTGGTATTACTATCATGAATATGTTGGGTCTGGTTTGTGATCCAGTTGCTGGTTTGGTGGAAATACCATGTATCAAACGAAACGGAAGTGCAGCAGTGATTGCCTTTGCATCCGCTCAAATGGCCCTTGCTGGAGATAGAGCGATGATACCTGTAGATGAAATCGTTGATGCCATGGGCGAAGTTGGTTCAGCCATGGAAGTTCGATACAAAGAAACTGCCTTAGGAGGAATAGCCAATACCCCTACTGCAAGAGAAATTGAGAAACGCGTGCTGATACAGGAAGCTGAAGAAGTAAAAGCTTCCGAAGGAAAGGCCTGATTGCTTATTCAATTGTTCTTAGGGACAAAAGGATTCCCGAATTGGAATATTTCTTGCACGCATAGTATTTTAAATCAAGTTGATCATCCTTATCATCAAGCATTTACCAAACAACTAATATCATCATGGTCAAAAAGTGGACGTTGACAATCATCCTGGCTTCCTTTTTCTGCCTAAACATGCAGCAGGGCCAGGCTAGACAAATTTTCGAGGGGCTGGATTTTAACCAGGGAATCTGGGCCATGATCGGTGTTCCCATTCACAATTACGTTGCTAAGCCCATTCAGGAAGAATTGGGAACCTTCATCACCAAGGACCTAGGTTTCATGAAAAGCCTAAAGCAAGACTGGGATTTCCCTATCACCTTCGACGATGATTGTGATCATCATTATGCGCTAAAAGTCTACAAAAATGGTCAGTTAGTTCGTACCATTGAGATGAACCTGCATTGTGGGTACATAACAATTGACAATCTCTCCTATACCTTTAATCCTAAGGAATTCAACCGGTTCAAGCGCCATTCCAAGGCCATTCCTTGGAGTCGTATTACCTTCAAGGATATGAATACCCTCCAGAATGCCATAAGGGTCCTAGAAAAAAATGATGATATCTTCTGGTATGAGGACGTAAGTCAGTATAAGTACTCCGGCTTCTTTATGCTAAACATCAACAACCTAGCATGGAATACAAATACAGACTCTTTAATGGCCAAGATCCGCTCCAAGGTAGAGGAGAAAACCAGAAGAACTGACTTCTATGTAAGAGAGTATTTCCGCTATACAGAGGGAGAAACCATGGATATTCGCTATCTCATCAACTGCGATTCTGAAATGGCGAGAAGGTTGGTCAAATACCAATACCTACCTTGGAGAGCTCATTTGCCCAACAAAAACTCCGAGATTCATATTCTTGCCCTAGGGATTGGGGAGGATGAATACAGAAGGTTGATGCGAAATAGATAAGCCACAAAAATTATAAAACGGGAAGGAAACATGGATATGATTTCCTTCCCGTTTTTTATTTGGTATCCAGGGATTGAAAGGAATAGATATAATAGGGAGCATTCTCTCTTATGTGATCTTTGCTTTGTAACATCTGATTGGGAATATCGCTATCCGCAAGATAAAAAGTCCCATCACCAGCTAGAGAAAGTCCATCAGCCCACCTAATTCTTTGATCCTTTACCAAGGTATATCCTTTTCCATCTGACGGCAGAACAAAAACGCCACTATTTTCGATATCAGTAATATAGACATTACCTAAGTAGTCTGTTCTTATCCCATCGCTTAAAGGCTTTTTCCCAAGACTTTCCACCTTAGCCTCTATTTCTTCTGAACTTAATGAAAAGTCAGAAATCACTTTCGTTGGGATACGAAATAGCTCTGAATGTCCCATAGGTGCGTAATACACATATTTTCCATCCCTACTAAAATCAATTCCATCTATTCCGGTCAACAAATCAACCAATCCACCGAAAAAACTCATTTTTTTATATGGTGTAATGGGTACGAAACCTTGGTCCCCTACACTTTCATGCTTTTCTAGAAGATTCCTACTTTCCCCTGTTTCAAGGTTGTAAACCGCCATGCTAGGCTTTTTTCCAAAGAAACTCACATTCGCAACTACTAATAGCTTTCCGTCTGGCGATACGGAAAGATCATTAAAAAAAGATAGCCTTTTAGCGACTTGCTTTGGGAATACATATTCCTTGACCACTTTATCAGTGTCCAAATCAAAGGCTATTACTTTCACTTCCCCAAATCCATGGTTGCCGTGATCAATGGACCACAATCTATTCTGCTGATCCGTAAAGAGGCCTAAAACCGTAGTGAATAAATTTTGCTGTTCAAGACTTGGGTAGGGCTTTGCTTGACCATTCGTTATTTCCATTAATTTGATCGTTTCAGGGCGACTTTCTGGATGAATGGTGAAGAAAATTCTGGTTGGCTTTGTAGTATCCTTACTGGCAGCCACATTTCCAATAGGTTCGTCATGAGCGTACACCACCTTAAGATCATCAGGTCCATACACCGGTGCGGTTGATATGTCTTCGTAGGCAATACCTCCACCAAATCTAAGTCTTAGAAAAATGGCCAATAGGATGATGAGGAATAAAAGACTTATTCCTACTAACTTTAATACTTTTTTCATCTGAAATTAGGTTGAAATTTCTTTTCTGATTCGGCTTAAAGAATGTTTCGTCACACCAATGTAGGAAGCTAAATACTGTAACGGAATTCTATTCACCAAGCTAGGAAAGCGGTTTTGAAAATTCAGGTAGCGCGTCGTAGCGTCTTCTGCCATCATGAGACTAGTTTTATTAAACTTCTCAATCATGGCCTTGCTCGTAATCTTATCCACCACTTGATCCCAAATGATAATGGTTTGTGAAAGGGTTTCCATAGAAGACTCCTTAAAAATCAACAATTCCATGTCCGTAATCGCCTGAATGTACTCCGATGAAGGAATAAGACTCATGTAACTTGTAATGTCAACCGCAAAGTGATTCTCCTCTACAAAATACTTGGTGATCTCATTTCCCTCCTTGTCAAAATAACATACACGGAATATCCCTTTTTTGACAAAGGCTATTTCCTTAGAGATGTTACCAGCCTCTGAAAAGTAATCGCCCTTCTTCAATTTCCGACTCTTAACAAGTCCTTTAATCAGATCGATTTGCTGTGAATTGAAATTTCCGTACTGTAACAAATAGGTAATCAGCTCATCCATGGGTTTCGCTTAATACTCATAACCATTCTCTTTATCCGAATGACCATCCAAAAGTCTGATATTTTTTTATGATCCAAATTGCCAAATGACAACAAAAGTTTCTCAAACCACCATCATGATCTTTCTCCCTAGAAATACACACGGATTGTAAATGGCTGACTCGTGTTTTCCAACTTTTTACCCTCAATCAAGCCAAACCAAGGCTCAGGAACAGAAGGACCATTGAAAAAATCTACTCGATTTTCCTCTCCTTTGATCAGCTGAAACATATCCCTTCTTGGATCTTCTATATCTGCATTGGATGACTGTTTCACCAAGCTGATAAAATCTCCCTCTCCCCCATCTATCCAAGCCACGCCTAAAATCTCAGTTCCTGTTAAAGGAAATCCCCCTGGAGCTTCAAAAAATTGGGTATTGGGATTTTTCTGTAGCGTGATATCCGTCGACTGTACACTGGCTGGTAAAGGTGCTCTGTCTCCCTTTCCCTTGATGATCAACTTGCCCGAGAAGGAGGTTGAAAGTTCATGGTGATAGTTTTCAGCTACGGCTACAAAGTGAACCTCTTTGCCTGCCTCTGCTATATAAGTCAAACTGACCATCGATTCCTTTCTGGCCATGGCAGGATCAGCATTCTCAAATGAAGCATTGTCAAGTTCCTCTTGGGAGTAGCTTGTTCCCAATGCCCAAATATTATTCGACCGTAACCCTTCTTCATCCTCAGCTATTGCCGTAAATTCTACCGTTGTTCCTGCCTCAACCTCAATTTCTCTTGTTTCAGCAATGAAGGAACCTTGGTGCTCTAGTTGGTCCGATTCCCGTTCCATTCCGCTTTCCTGGTAGACATACTTGAGTGTCGAGAATGGAAGACTATCATCTTCGTTTGGATCAGTCGTGGATATCGTCTCTGAATCGCAACTGAGCATCCACAAGGTCATGATTAATACGGCCAAGAAGCTTGGAACTCTTTTTTGGATTGCAATAGGATTCGATCTAAACATTGATGTGGATATTAAGGTGTTCTATAATAATAGTCTCATTTAGGCTAATGAGCTGTCAATTAGGCGTCTTACTAAGGTAGGGATAGGCAACAAAAAAGAATAGGAAGGAATCGAAGGACCCTTCCTATTCTACTTCCAAGCAAAATCCAAGAAAAATTCAAACCCTGATAATGCTTCGTACGTCCTTACAATAGATCAAAAAGCGGAATATTTCCGGACCAATGTCCTTTCACTTCTCAAAAGCAAATATTGTCTTCATCCCTATACCCTAAAGCATATGTCTCAAGAAAAATTAGTAAAAATCAGATGTGGTAACTGTAAACAAGTATTCCCCAAAGTCATCCTCATAGCCCCTGATGATCCAAGCGATGAACTTGGAACCACCTTGCAGATGAACTGCCCCTTATGCAAGGCCAACATCACGGTCGATGTGGGCGAAAAACTCCCCAACCCTGATTCCTTTCTGAAAGGTTCTGTCATGTAAATCCATAAACGCCAATCCATGCCACACTTCCATTCGATTGCCCTACAACTCGAAGAGCCACAAAAAAGCGCCCTTCTTACCCAATACGATTCCATGCTTAAAAACATGGAACGCCTTCAACACATCCCTGCCCATGAACAACAAAAGCTGGCTGATTTGATGCAAACGACCTTGCAACAACAGCCAGAGTTCAAAGAGATTTGGGAAAAGCCTGCCTCCCAACACCATGTCCTACAATTGGTGCATGAAGACAGCCGTATCCTCAACCTTCCGTGGAGGCTGGGCTTAGAAGGGAAAAAAGGGCTTTACCTTTGTCAGGGCCATACAGACTTTAGCCAGAAAGCTCCATTCGATCAGCCTGCTGCCCTTCCCCTTAAAATCTTGGTGATGGTTTCCTCACCCGAAAATCAATCAGGAGGGCACCGGCTTAGCTATGAAGCGGAGGAACAACTCATCCTCGATGCTTTCAAACCGCTTTTCAAACACGGCAAGGTAGAGATTGACTTTACAGACGATGGTTCACTGGAAAGCCTCGAACTCAAACTCAAGCAGAACAAATACCATATCCTACATTTCTCCGGCCATGGCATATTCAAGGACGGAAAGGGTTATCTGGCCTTAGAAGACGAAGTTACCCTCAAACAAAAACAAGTATCAGGTAGCGAATTTGCAGCTGCTGTGAACCGCTACGAATCACATCGACCTGATTTGATCCTGCTTTCCTCTTGCCAAACGGGTATGGGTGGGCAGACAGAGGATCAATTTGCAGGCGTGGCCAATCGTCTGCTTGAAGCAGAAGTTCCGGCTGTTATCGCCATGAGCCTAAGCATCCTGGATTTTGTGGCGACCCAATTTGCCAGTAAGTTTTATCAAGAGCTTGCCAACCAAAAAAGCCTGGGAAAGAGCTTCGAAGAGGCGATTCTACATGCGCGAGTTGTGGAAGCTCCCTATGCCTTGCGCAAAAACCGTATCCCTTCACAGTGGATCATTCCCCAATTGTATGTCAACCAACAGATTGATCATCTGGCCAATTGGGACCTTCCGTTCAACCAGTTGAAAATCAAGGACCAAAAACTGAGCGTCGCCAGCGGAAAGGGAAGAACCTTGCTCGAAGAAAAAGAGGGCTATCTCTTCATTGGGAGGAGGAGAGAGAGGAAACAGGCCAAACAAGCCCTACGAAGCGACCAACAGGCTGTCCTTTTGCAAGGCATGGGGGGAATAGGGAAAACGGCCATGGCAGAACATCTGATGAGCCGGATGCTGGCCAATGATCCCAAGGTACATGCCTTTATCGTAGACGAAAAAGACAAATCCTCACTGGATAGCTTGATCCAGCAAATCGTTACCTACCTCAAAAAAGAACATAAAAAACGAACTCTTACATCCGACTTGGCGAGATTCGACAAGGCAGCTGACAAACTCAATTTCCTGATCGAACTCCTACTTGAACTGGAGGAAAAAGCTTCCCCTGTTTTTCTATTCGACAATATGGAGTTTTTCCAGTCAGAGGTTGGCGGGCCTATTCCTGATGCCCATGCAGACATTCGAGCGGCATTGCTGATGCTGTACGAAGAGGAAAGCTTCCCCATCATCCTGACAGGTAGGTACCCCATCCAGGAGTTACCCCATCTGTCAATCGTCAACCTCAATACCGTAGGTAGAACGGATTTCTATAAAAAATCACTTCAACTCCATATCAAAGAATTGATCCAGCATGAGGCGGTTCTTCCTAAGAAGCCAGGAGAGGAAAGTGTCAACTTTGACCACATGGTCACCCTCCTTCATCAAACCTTAGGGGGAAACTACAGAGCCTTGGAGTATTTTGACAAGATTTATGAGAACGAGAAGGAAAACATTCAGCAAACCCTCTCCAAACTGGAAGATTTCCAACAACAACTGAGGGAAAACCATGCTCCAAGGGTACTCGAACAGCTGAATGAAGGAGCCAAGGACCTTATCTTCCAGGATTTGTATGCCTTGCTGACAGCAGATGAGAAAGCGTTACTTCATCTGTTGACGGGATTTAGAAAGCCGGTCATAGAGCTAGCCATCCAGATGCAAAGAAATCCATCACCTGACTTACCCGCTCTTTTCAATCGCTTGGTAGAGTTCACCTTAGTGGAGGTTCACCTAAAGACCATAGGAGTAGAATCCCTGACAAGCTATTATATACCACCTTTGGTGAAAGAATTTCTTCCCTCTTATGATATCCCATTTTCTCATGATCGAGCGGCCTCCTATTACGAATACGCTCATGAGCACTTATCATCCGAGGCAACAGAAGAACTTGAAGAGGCATTCTTTCACTACGTAAGGGAGGAAAATGTCTCCAAAGTCAATGAGCTAGGAAACCTATTGTCCGGCTTTTATTATCAATTACAAATCTTCCCACTAGCCTATCACTTTGCCATAACTGCTTACCAACTCAAGGAGAGTGCATGTTTGGCTAGTATCCTAAATCGAATTGGGTTAATTTTCAAACTTTATGGGAGATTGAAGGAAGCACTTATTTTCTATCAACAAGCTCATTTAAGCTATAAAGGCCAAGAAGACAAAAAGGGGGAAGGGACAACCTTAA
This sequence comes from Bacteroidota bacterium, assembly GCA_039817415.1. Lineage (GTDB taxonomy): Bacteria > Bacteroidota > Bacteroidia > J057 > J057 > JALEFZ01. The sequence continues at coordinate 78,556 of JBCBVV010000012.1, read as the reverse complement.
ACAATATCTCTCAAATATATAAGGTAAGGGGCGACTACGATACAGCCCTACAATACCTAGAAAAAAGCCTCCACATAAGGCAACAAATTGGAGACAAAAAGGGGGAAGGGACAACCTTAAACAATATCTCTCAGATTTATGATGCCAAGGGCGACTACGATACAGCCCTACAATACCTAGAAAAAAGCCTCCACATAAGGCAACAAATTGGAGATATGACAGGGTTGGCTACCAGTCTACATAACATGGGCGCCTTATTTTTTGAGCAAAAGAAGGATTTCAAAAAAGCTATGGAATATCTTTTGAGAGCCTACTCTATTCGTCAACAACTTGGCTCTCCAGAGGCAAAAAATACCCTTTCTTGGTTGGAGGACCTACAAACTGAAATTGGCGAAGAACGTTTTAATCAATTCCTTTCCTCCATTCAATCCCAAACATCATGAACCAACAAGACGATACACCTATTTTATCTTCTACCGTAACTTCGGAAGAAGACAAAGCTTGGACAGCCTTTTACCAGAAAATGAAGGAAGAGGAACCCACTCGGTTAGAAGAAGCTGCCAAGTTTTTGTCAGGTACGGTAGCCATCTGCCTGAGCATTTTGATGGGGATCGCCAAACTGGAAGGATCAAAGCTGCTGTTCTCAGGTCTGCTCACCATCTCCATCTTGTGGTTGTTGTCGGTAATCATGGGCTTTTTAGTCCTGCTCCCTCAGTCCTATCAGATGAACAAAGACTCAGCAGAAACCATCGAAAAGGCCCTGAAACGTGTGGTTCAAACAAAAACTCGGTATTTGGGCATCTCTGCAGTTAGCTTTCTCTTGGGGTTAGTCGTTTTTGTAATCTCAACCATCAACATGGTAGGTGCATAGTCATGCATCAGCAAAGAACCCCCTACATGTTTGAGTAGGAGGCTCTGTGTTGAGATTTATGTCTGTTCCTTTAAAAATCAAACTGGAAACTAAAGACTGGTATCAAGCCACTCTGTTTCTCGATAAAGAAATTGTTCGTAACGGGGTTCCACAATTCCTCTCTGTCATTTTCACGGTTAAAGACATTTTGCACGTCAAGGGAGAACTCAATCGCTGTCTTTTTAAAGCTTTTGCGGTAGGCAATTCTCAAGTCAATTCTGAAGTAATCGTTCAATTGAGAAGTAAAGGCCGTTTCAGCGGGGATCACGGGTTGCCCTAGTTCAGCAGACAGGATCGGATCACCGGGAGAGAACCTCAACCCTCCAGAATAGATCGCACGTGTCGCGATTGTCAGCAATCCTCTACTACCATTTTTAACCTCTTTTTCTTTTTTACCCAAGCCAAATTCTTTCCCCATTAGCAATGATCCATTGTATCGTCCATCATACTTGGTGCTGAATTCGGTTCCGCCATTAAAGTTCGATTCGTAAGTAGATTGATACACCGAACCAGAAAGCTGCCCATAAAATCCACCGTTAAAGAATTTCTGCACAGCCAAATCTACTCCTCTGTTTCTTCCTCTACCCGTACTTTCTAACTCCTCTGTGGCATATCCATCTCTCTGATTTAACAGCCAGAAAGAAGATGTCTGGTCTACCGTTTCAGGAATATTGAAAAGCTCCTGGTTGTATACCTGTAGCGAGACACGGGCAAATGGACGATCGTTCACGTTAAATACCTGATCCAAGCCCACGACAAAATGGTGTGCCTTCATGATAGCGAGCTCTCTATTTGGAGATGAGATGATTCCCCCTTCACCTACAATTTGAGTGAAGTAATTGCCGAGTGGCAGGGTTCTCCCGTGGAGGCCATAAGCAGCAAATACGGAGGTATTTCTACCCAAATTGTATTTGACATTTAGCCTAGGTTCAAGGGAAGAAGTATTGTTTAAGCCAAGGTACAAAGCATGTAGTCCTCCATTGATGGCGATTCTTTTTCCCTGGTAGCTCAACTGCGCATAGGGCTGTAACAAATAGGAACTTCCATCGCCATTTACCAATGTTTTAAAGCTCTGATAACTACTATCCAGATCTCTTACTTCATGGTCAACGGAAAACTGTAGCAGGGAGGCAGTCAAGCCGGCTTTGAAGCTTATATTTTTATTGAGATAGTTGATGTACCTAAGGTGGGTGGTCAGTTTTAAGTTTCTGTAATCCTCCGTTTCAAAGCGAGTTTCTGGGAGCGGAGCAAGGGTACTGCTGATATCCAGGGTATCATCAAAGTCTTGAACTTGGTTGTAAATGGCCGCTGCTGTAGCCTTGAAGACCGATTTTTCATTGATCAGTTTGGTGTAGGTGGCACCTACTGTTCCCATGGTGGTTAAGAAATCTCTGGTAGTCCTAAAGGTTCTTGCAAAAGTCAGAGAGTCAGAAATCTCATCCCAATACTCCTGGCTCGTTCCTCCTACCCCAAATACCTTCAGATTTGAGCTCCCATCCTTTGAGTTAAAGTATAGGTTAAATGAAAGATCTTGGAAAGTATTGCTGATTCTGGGATTCAATAGGCGATATCCTAGGTTATTCAAAATACCGAGAGTGGAATAACGATAATTGACCAAGTAAGAGTTGCGTGCAGGCTGTCCTGGCTTAGAGGACTTTTTGAAAGGTCCCTCGGTAGCAAAGTCGATTCCTAGTAAGCCAATTTTAAGTCGAGATTCACGATTGTTTAAATCCCCATTACGGAAATTCATATCAAATACCCCTGACAAGGCATTGCCATATTCTGCCGAGAAAGCACCCGTTGAAAAGTCAGACTTCCCTAGGAGTTGGGCACTAAACATGGTGATTCCTCCACCTGTATTTCCTTTTCTTGCGAAGTGATTGGGATTGGGAATATCAATGCCTTCCAGCCTCCACAATAAGCCAGTAGGGGCATTTCCTCGAATAATGATATCACTGTTATCATCTCTGACAGGCTGCACACCAGGAAGGGTGGTAGCATAACGAGCAGGGTCATTTACCGTTGGGCCCGACCGTTGAACATCCTCTATGGTAAAGGACTGCCCGCCGAGGTTGGCTGGATTTGTCGGTAACTTGGGTATGGTATATTCCTGATTTCCGCCTGGAATTTCGTAGGGTCTAACTTCAAAATCGTAGATAAGCGCCTTGGCAGAAGTAAGCAAAAGGGCCTCAGAATAAACTGTATCCGAAAAAGTCTGACAAACCAACTCCACCCTTCCGAGTGGTACGTTTTTGATTTGGTAATTCCCCAAAGAATCTACGTAAGAACCGAATTTTGTGCCTTTGATCATGATGACACCTGAAGACTCTGGTATTCCCAATCCTTTGATGGTAACCTTGCCTTTGATCGTCTCTGTCTGTCCCCATGCCCCCAAGGCAAGCAAGAGCAGAAAGGTGATGATGGATAGATTTTTCATAACTTTTGAGTGTTGATGTTAGTGCAGTTGACAGGAGTCAGCTACTCGATTCCATTGTCAACACTACAAAGCTAGCCCCATCCTAAGGCTTCCCATTATGGCATTTTCGGCCCTTGATGGATATTTGATAGAATTTGCCACATCATTGTGAATTCTTGCCAAGGACCTTGATAGGGAGTGGGATTTTTTCCAAATCCGGTAGCATGATTTTGATTATTTCCCAAAATCAGGGCAGAATATTCGGAGGCATTTTAATATTGAACCGAAAATTCAAAGAATTCTTCCACAATTTTTTCCCACTCATGCCCCAATCTTAGAAAGTGGGACATCTTGTCTTGCGAAATAAGCCAGAAGGCTCTTCTTTTCGGAAAAATGGCAGCATGAGAAAATATTTCCTCTACAGTTTCGTTGCCCTAACTTTGTTTTCCTGTATCAGTTCACAATCTGTTACCGAAAAGACGGCCGGGCCTGATGAAAATGCCTGGAGAAAACAGATAAAAAAACAGAGTCAGGTAATAGAAAAGCACCCTAACTGGGCTGAACCCTTTCAGCTGAGAGGATATGCCTTTTATCAGGTGGAAGATTATGTTGCTGCTGCCAAGGACTTTGACATGGCGCTGGAACAGGACCCCAATTATATGCTGGCCTACTTCAACAGGGGAATGACCTACCTCAAACTTCACAAAACCCATGAAGCTGCCAGTGATTTTCATACCATTTTGCAACGAGATAGCAGCCATTTCAAATCTCACTTTCAGCTTGGGAAGCTATATTTCGCCGAAAAAAATTACGCCAAGGCCGAAGAAGCCTTTAGCAATACGTTAAAGGCAAACAATGAATATCCTTTGGCAAGGCACTACAGGGCAGCCTGTTGTTTTTACCAAGAAAAACATGAATCTGCCATCCGAGACCTCACCCATATTTTGTATGCCAAACCCGAAGATATGGTAGCCTTGACCAACAGAGGCTTGGCCCAACTCTCCATGCGCGAATGGGAATATGCCTTAATGGATTTGGGAAAGGCAATTAAACTGGATTCGACCGTGGGTCCTGCTTGGTATTATCAAGGACTCGCTCAGGTAGAAGCCACAAAATATGACCTGGCCATTCCTTCTCTCACCAAAGCTATTAGAATTGATCCCCAAAATGCCTATGCCTATTTTTATCGGGGCTATGCCAAGCTAAAAATGGGGCAAAGCGCAGCGGCAAGAGCTGATTTCGACCAAGCTAGACTCAAAAATCCCTCCCTCAATATCCTAGAGGATGCCCCCCTACCCGATACAAGGGACCAGAACCTAATGCTCGATCCTGCAAGCCCAAGAAAGCAAACCAACAAGGCTCCTTCTCAAGACTAATCTTCTTTAGGTACTTCTACATACTCACTTTTCTAGGGATAAAGACCATCATCCCCTAGCCCGTGTAGGCTATTCCAAAGCTCCTACCCCCTATCATATCCTTTCCAATTCTAACTTCTTCCCCCCTACCACATTTTTATGTGGTTTAAGCACATGCCTTCCCCTCCTACCTTTGAACCCATCATTTAACGTCAAAAAATAAACACAATGAAAATCGCGAATTGGATTTTTGTGTGCGTGCTCTTCTTAGCAGGCGCAAACCCAATGATGGGTCAAACGGCATTCACGCATCGGTCTTCTACATCGAATACCAAGGGACATGTCACGACAATCAACAACCCCAACACCAATGGACAACCCAATAAATTGCTTTTCATTACCAAACAATTCAACGGCAAATACCAGGGCAACCAAGCAGGTGTCTGGTACAGCAATGGAAAATGGACCATCTATAACGAAAATAGACAGACACTTACGCCAACTACCTTTAATGTACTGGCTGTCAATCCTTCCGCTACCGCCTTTCAACACAAATCAACAGAGGGCAAATACATTACTACACTCAACCATCCAAGGCTAAATGGCTATCCAAATGCCGTCTTGTTGGTCACCCAAAACTGGAAGGGCCAATACAATCCCAAAGCGATTGGTGTTTGGTACAACTCAAGCAGCAATAAATGGACAATCTACAATCAAGACAAGAAAGCCTTGCCTAAGGGTACTACCTTCAATGTGCTCATCCTACAAAAAGGTTCAAACGCCAGTGTAGCCAATGGTACTGCGAGTATCTTTACCGCTGATGCAGGCACAAAACAGAATAGCTATGGCAAGCATCTTTCTCGCACGCCATTTACAGGTCCCAATACCATTCTGTTCATCACCCAAAACTATAGCGCCAATGGGCCCTACAATACCCATGTACCTGCTGTATGGCGAGATGGTAACCGTTGGACCATTTACAATGATAACAAAGCTGCCTTACCCGAAGATGCGCACTTTAATGTGCTGCGAATAGGGGGTAGCACCAGCAATGTTCCCGTGGTCCTCAAACCTGAAGGTGGTTTTCGAGTCATGATCAACGGCCTGCATTGCCTACAAACGGGGGACGCAGGAAATGGTACAGATGAACCCTATGTGGAGGTATATGTCGATGGTAGCAAAACACCTATCAAATGGGGTTCCCGTCGTATGAACGAAGCAGACCGTAGTTGGTGGGAAAAATTTACAGATAAAGTAGAGCAAGTATTTGAAAGAGCACAACAGGAATTCTGGTTAATGCCAGGAAGTGTTTATGCCAAAGAAAAGGTAAGAATCGTCCTTTGGGAGGAAGATGATGGAAGAGGCGATAGCCCTTTTATCAACAATGACGACAAAATTGGTGAATTCACCATTTACAAATCAACACCCGACAACAACTTTATCGAGAAAACCTTTAACGGTGAAGATGGCCATTACAAAATGGTAGCTACAAAATTTACACGTAAGGGCCTTGACCTCAGTGTTGAAGGAAAATCTAGACAAATACCCGTTCGGGTTCCGATACTTGACCAGGGCAGTGAAGGCGCTTGTGTAGCATTTTCAACAGTGGGTGCCCTTACCAGTACCTATTTGAATAAGACTAAGCCTGGCTCCTCAAGAGAAAGTTTGTTTGATCCGATTGCCCTTTATAACAGGAGAAATCAAAGTGTTTATCCCTGGGGTTGGCAAATCTCTTCATGCCTCGATGAAATCTTGAAAGATGGCATTCCATTTAAAAACTCCTCCAAGCGTCTGATACTAAAGGATTATTACGTGTACCACAAGGATGGCCGAGTCATTAAACGAAGTTTAGGGCCCAACAATACATTTATTGAAAGAAGAATAGAGAGCTCAGGGAATGGCCACAACAAGATGCGCGCGGTGCTAAAATCTGGCGAACCCTTGATTGTCGATTATTCCGTTTACCCAGACTTTATGGCTTATGCGCACGTGCAAGCTGTATATGGAGGAAACATTGCCCGGGAGAGAAAATCTAGACATGCTGTTTTTGTAGTTGGATACAACAATCCTGCAGTAAATAGCAATACTTTCCCAACATGGACCCTACAAAATAGCTGGGGACCAGCCTTTGGCAACAATGGCCTGTGCACCTTTGCTGAAGGAGCCTGCGAATTTGACGATGTGATGTATAGAATCGGTGATTTTGAGGTAAGATAAAATCGAATGGGCTCCAATACTCTCTATGATGGGTAAGATTTGGAGCCATTTCTTTTGCATCTCTCAGCAAAATAAACCTTCAGTTTCCCGATTAGCTTTTTTCCAGAATAAACAAGATTAGTCCGAGGAAGTTTATAGATTCGTTTTCTCATTTATCAGTCGAATCAGGAACATTCCTATATATGTCGAATCCCAGTATTCAACGAAGTAAAACTCTTTTTGAAACTGCCAACCATTTTATTCCTGGCGGTGTAAACTCTCCAGTCCGTGCCTTTAAAAGTGTAGGGGGAGATCCCATTTTCATGAAAAGGGCAGATGGGGCCTATATGTATGACCAAGACGGAAATGCTTATGTAGAGCTGATCAATTCTTGGGGACCTATGTTGTTGGGGCATAACCACCCATATGTAGTAGAAGCAGTAGAGAGGGTCCTTCGGAATTCTTTTAGCTTTGGTACACCTACAGAAATTGAAGTCGAAATGGCCAAGCTAGTTGTGGAAGCCGTCCCTTCTGTAGAAAAGGTAAGAATGGTCAATAGTGGTACAGAAGCAACTATGAGTGCCATTAGATTAGCGAGAGGCTATACGGACAGAGAAAAGATTATCAAATTCAAGGGATGCTATCATGGGCATGGAGATTCCTTCTTGATTGCAGCTGGTAGTGGGGCCGTAACCTTCGGTGTGCCCAATAGCCCAGGTGTAACAGCAGGAACTGCCAAGGATACCTTGTTAGCCGAATTCAATAAGCTTGAACAAGTACAAGAATTGGTGGAAGCCAATCCTGGAGAAATTGCAGCCATAATACTAGAGCCCATCACAGGAAATATGGGCGTAATTTTCCCTGAGAATGGCTTCTTGGAAGGATTAAGAACCCTTTGTGATGAACATGGCATCCTCTTGATCTTTGACGAAGTGATGACCGGATTCCGCCTAACCTATAATTCTGCTCAATCCATGCTGGGAGTTATCCCAGATATCACTTGCCTAGGGAAAATCATTGGTGGCGGCATGCCCGTAGGTGCTTATGGGGGCAAAAGGGAGATCATGGAATATGTATCCCCTGCAGGCCCTGTTTATCAAGCTGGAACCCTTTCAGGAAACCCCTTAGCCATGAATGCTGGTTTTGCCACACTTTCCTACCTAAAAGATCATCCAGAGATTTACGAATTGGCAGAAAAAGCGGCTAGACAACTAGCTCATGGCATGCATGAATTGCTTCAGGAAAAGGGCATTCCCCACACCATCCCATTAGTCGAGTCAATGTTTACCCTTTTCTTCAATCCGAAAAGAGTGAGAAACTTCGAAGATGCCAAGGCAAGTGATATGGATATGTTCGCAAAGTTCTTCCGAGCTATGCTCAGAAATGGGGTTTATATGCCACCTAGCCAATACGAAGCTATGTTTATTTCTGCTGCAACTGGCGAAAAAGAGGTCGAAAGAGTATTAGATGCTTGTCAATTATCCCTTAAGGAGATATAGTTTCTTTCACGAAAAGCTTCATGATTTGAATCCCCCTTTGGCCTAGTCGTCAAAGGGGGATTCATCCTTTTTGACTCTTTTCGGGGGCTTATCTGCCAATAATTTTACCTAAAATGCCATTTTGACAGCAAATTTCCATCCAATAATTAAAAATTATGCCATTTTGGCACCAAAAATCCAATGGCACATACATTGAATAAGGGAAGATGTATTTGAACGTGAAACAACAAACATTAAGAGATATGACATTTGCAGTAAACTATCCATTCAACCGTAGCCGTAGAAGCTTCGCCCCTGTAGTTCGTAATTCTTTCCCTGCCGTAAACATTGCAGAGAACGAAGATGGGTTCCACTTGAATCTTGCTGTTCCAGGCTTGACCAAGGAAGACCTTAAGGTAGAAGTTAAGGAAGATCGTCTGACCATTTCCTTTGAATCCAATCATGACAATGAAACATCAGAAAATGGATTCACAAGAAAAGAGTTTGGATACAGAAGCTTCAATAGAAGTTTTATTCTTCCTGACAATGTAGATACCTCCGCCATCAAGGCTGAGTATGAGCAAGGAGTACTGAAAGTTAATCTTCCCAAAAAGGAAGAAACAAAGCCTGAGGTTATTTCCATCGAAGTAGCCTAAGCAAAACACGCAACGACTCTAACGCTTAAAGAAACATAGTTGCGTCGTTTCATGGTTGGTAGTATGCATGAGTCATTCCGAAAGAATGGCTCATGCTTTTTTTGCTAAAATGGCTCCTCTAATATTTATCATCCCTCTGGCTTCAAATTGTCATCAATTTATTTTGAATCATGAAATACTTTGAGAGAAATACTGGAGCATATGACAATAGATACGGCAGAATTTTACCGACAATATGAGCTACTGGGAAAGAATCTATTAGGCAGAATAGAACGGATTTCCAGGGAGGACAGTATTATTCTGAACATGAAGTCCGCTTCCGATCGATGGTCGCCTATGGAATGCATAAAACACCTGAATCTATGTGGTGAATTCTATCTTCCAGAAACTGAAAATGTCCTAAGTAAGTCACCAAAAGGAAGTCATCCAATATTTAAGCCGGGATGGCTTGGAAACTATTTTGTAGAGGCCATCCGACCAAAGGCCAAGCTAAATAAGATGAAAACCTTTAAGGCCATGACCCCTAATGAAATCAGGTTTGGAAAAGAATGCACGGACCTAGCTCTTGTTCAGATGAAAAGATGGCTAGATCTATTGGAAAAAAGTAAAGAATACAACTTATCCAAAATTAGCGTTGCCACAGCCCTTTCCCCTTTCATCAAAATGCGCTTAGGAGATATCATTAGATTTAATTTCCACCACATAGAAAGACACCTTGTCCAAGCAGAAAATGAATGGAAGGCAATTGAATCTGAATTGGTGTAAATTCCCACATGAAAGTTGCCTTTGGACTTAAGAAAGCTGCCACCTTATGCATCCTCAAGCACAAGGATGAATTTCTATTGCTGAAACGAGCAAAAGAGCCCCACCAAGGAAAATATACCCCCTTGGGAGGCAAACTAGAAGCACATGAAAGCCCCTTAGAGGCTGCCATTCGAGAAACAAAGGAGGAAAGTGGAATAGACTTACCCCATATGGATTTTTGGGGAGTCATGACGGAGACCTCTCCCGTGAAATACAACTGGATATGCTATGTATATTCCGCAGAAATTGACAAAATCCCTCCACCCCCCTGTCCCGAAGGAATACTAGAATGGGTTCATACAGATCAGCTTCTTGACATATCCACACCTAAAACTGATTGGTTTATATATCAATATATCCTCAATGAGCAGAAATTTATCTTAGATGTACAGTATGATGAGTCCTTGCATATCCTGAGTATGAAAGAAGAACTTAGCGGACAACTCTTGATTGGGTAGTCATTTTGCCATTGAAATAAGGTTTTTCAACTGTGCCCATTTTTTTACCTTTAGGCATGGAATGGTCATTTTTCCTTTCGACCGTAGTCGTTTTACTTTGGATTGGGGTTTACCAGGGTCTGGTGTTGGCACCCGTCCTTTGGTTTAGGAAACAGGGGAACATCATGGCCAATAAACTCCTGAGCCTCCTGCTGCTCAATACGGCCTTTAGAATCCTTGTTACCTTCCCACAGTTCTCAGATTACCCCTTGATAAGTAACTATGCAGCCTTATTCGGCTTGCCCTTTGCTTTTCTTTATGGGCCTATTTATTATTTATACCTAGAAGCCTATATCGAAAAGGGATTTAGCTTAAAAGGGAAATACCTATTTCATTTCGTCCTACCTATTGCAGCCCTGCTTTTTGCCATAGGCATTGCGATTGCCCTTCCTTTGGACGAGATGAGTTTTTCAGAACGAATTAGAAACAGGGAAAGAATCGGTGGTTATGTCATCATTCCGATAATCCTTGCCTCGACCATTATTTTCTACTTTTTCAGGGGGATTAGACTGGTTCACAACTATTACAAATATGTAAAAGAAGAATCTTCCTATGCGGATCCCAATTATGTACGCTGGCTGATCAGCATGTTGCTGGTGCTCACGCTTCCCATTACGTCAGTTTTCTTCCTTGGTCCTTTATTGGGTCCTCCTTCTGAGATGGTAATGCCTATTCCTGCTGTAGGTGCTAGCTTTATGCTCATTGCCTTGGGCATCATTGCCTTGGTCAATCCAACCTTTCTCCAAGGCCTACCGGAAAAATTAAAGGTTGATCAGATCGAAGACCTCATTCCTCAAAAGTATCAATCATCCTCTCTGCTAGAAGACGATAAGAGCCGTTATCATCGTCAGTTATTGGTATGCATAGAGAAAGAACGTCCCTACCTTGATCAGGAACTCACCCTCACTGACCTTTCCCAAAAACTCAACATCAATACCAAGTATCTTTCCCAAATCATCAATGAGATGGAAGGGAAAAATTTCATGGACTTTATCAATTTCTATCGAATAGAAAGGGCAAAAGAACTCCTCCCCCACCCAGCTTATCAGCATTATACCATTCTTGCCATTGCCCAGGAGGTAGGTTTTAAGTCTAAGTCCGCCTTTTACAATGCCTTCAAAAAATTCACCCAGACCACACCTACTGCCTACAAAGCCTCCATGGCAACTGCCTAAATCCGAATATTCATCTGTCCTGATTCAAGAATCGGTACGTCCTGATTCAGGAATATGGCCTTCAGGGCCTTCTGATGCCCGTTAAGGAAATCATCTACCATATTTATTCCTTTTCATGAACCATCAGACAGATGAAAAACAAAACAACGACAAACACGCTTCATTGGACATTTTTGACTTCCTTTCTTCTCTTAGCTTCCTTGATTCCGCAGAGCCTTCAAGCCCAAAATCGCCAGACCCTGAGCGGCTACGTTCGGGATGGATCGAATGGAGAGGCACTGATCGGAGCGACCATCTTCCTTCCACAGATCAAGAAGGGAGCCTACACCAATGATTATGGATTCTATTCCTTGACCGTACCCGAGGGTGAATATCAAGTTACCTTCTCCTATATAGGATTTGCCACCGATACCCAAACAGTCGTATTGAGTGAGAAAATCAGCCGCAACATCGAACTCTTCCCAGAGGAATCAAACCTAGAGGAAGTAGTCATTTCCAGCAAAAGTTCCTCCTCTAATGTCAGTTCTACTGATATGGGGGTAACTTCTATGAGCATAGATGAAATCAAGAAAATCCCTGTTCTATTTGGAGAGACAGATATATTAAAGACCATTCAGTTGCTACCTGGTGTAAAGCCTGCCGGTGATGGAAACAGTGGTTTTTATGTTCGTGGAGGAGGCGCAGACCAAAACCTGATCCTCCTAGATGAAGCTCCAGTGTATAATGCCTCACACTTATTGGGATTCTTCTCAGTATTCAATGGTGATGCCTTGAAGAATACCAAACTATACAAAGGAAATCAGCCAGCTGAATACGGAGGACGCTTGTCTTCGACCTTAGACATCTCTATGCGAGATGGAAACAGCAAAGACTACAAAGTAACAGGAGGTATTGGTCTGATTTCTTCGAGATTGACCTTTGAAGGACCGATTGTAGAGGATAAGGGCTCCTTCATGGTATCTGGTCGCCGAACCTATGCAGATTTGTTTCTGAACTTCTCAAATGACGAGGCCTTGAGTAGTTCCGCTTTGTACTTCTATGACCTGAATGCAAAAGCCAATTATAAGCTAGGCGAAAAGGACCAACTCTTCCTGTCAGGATATTTTGGACGCGATGTCTTCAACCTTCAGGACCAGTTTGGGATTGACTGGGGCAACACAACAAGTACCCTTCGATGGAACCACCTTTTCTCTGATAAGTTATTCTTGAACTCATCCTTTATTTACTCTGACTACGATTATGCCATTAACCTAAATGACATTGGGGGAAAAATATCCTCAGGGATTCAAGATTTCCAATTAAAGGAGAGCTTTTCCTACTATGCTAATAGCCAGAATACGTTGAAATTTGGAGTCGACGGAATCTATCACACCTTTGATCCGGGCCAATTTGTCTCTACCGAAGTAGAACAATTGAACCAAACAGCAGAAAACAGATATGGATTAGAATTGGCCGCTTACGTTTCTCACGAATGGGCGCCTTCAGATAAGTTCAAACTGAATTACGGCCTTCGTTTTTCGAACTTTACCGTCCTAGGCCCTGGCACCTTCTATCAATACAACAATGAGGGCTCCGTTGTGGATTCTACGGTATATGGCTCCAATGAAGTAGTTACCAATTACGGCGGCTTCGAACCACGTGTGAATGCCACCTATATCCTAGGAGAAAACCAATCTGTAAAGGCCTCTTATGCCAGAAATAGACAGAATATTCACCTGTTGAGCAACAGTACCTCTGCGACTCCAACGGATTTATGGATTCCTTCCTCTGAGATCGTTCAGCCAGAAATATCAGATCAATGGTCTCTAGGATACTTCCGCAACTTTGATGACAATAAGTGGGAAGCTTCGGTTGAAGTCTACTACAAAGACCTTCAAAACCAGGTTGAATACAAAAATGGAGCGGACATCTTCTTGAATACCAATGTAGAATCCCAGCTTGTTTTTGGAGATGGATGGGCCTATGGAACCGAGCTATTGCTAAAGAAAAATGCGGGGAAGTTTACAGGCTGGATCAGTTATACTTTGTCAAGAACCATGCGTCAGTTTGACGAGATCAACGAAGGTAATCCTTTCCCTGCTCGACAAGACAGAACACATGATATCTCAGTGGTCGCCATTTATGAACCCAATCCACAATGGGCCTTCTCATCTTCATTTGTCTACTACACAGGAGATGCGATTACTTTCCCTAGTGGAAGTTACCAGATCAATGGAGCCACCGTGCCATACTATACAGAACGTAACGGCTATAGAATGCCAGATTACCATAGACTGGACTTAAGTGCGACTTGGTATGGGAAGAATCCAAATACCAACCTAAATGTCTCACTGTACAACGCTTATGGACGTAAAAATGCCTTCTCGATAGACTTCCAAGAGTCTGAGACCGTACCTGGCGATACAGAAGCAGTCATGACCTACCTATTCCAATGGGTACCTTCTATCACCTACAACTTCGCATTTTAATTCATCATCAACCATTAAATCAACTATCATGAAATTTTCTCATATCATTCCCCTCCTTCTCATTGCTACCTCCTTGGTATCGTGTACAGAGGTCATAGACATCGACCTGAATGAATCCGAACAAACCATCGTCATCGAAGGAATTTTGAGAGATCGCCCAGATGGCAATCAAGTCCAGATCACAAAAACGGGCTCTTACTTTAGTCCTGGTGAATATCCTACGGTAAGCGATGCCATGGTAAGCATTACAGATAGTGATGGGAACCAAACAACACTTTCAGAAACAGAGGATGGGATTTACAGCATTCCCTTTGCTGGCGAATCAGGAGAAACCTACACCTTAACAGTTGAGGCAGAGGGAGAATCCTACGAGGCTGTTGCCAAGATGCAGGAACCCATTTCTATAGATTCTATCAGTTTCTTCGAAAGGGGCAGCAATCCCTTATTTGGGGGAGACGGAGGCTTTGCGGTAGTAGCCAACCTATTGGATCCAGAGGGCACAACGGATTATCTCTTGTTCGAGCTTGAGGTCAATGGGGAATTACAATCAAGCCTTACGCTATATGAAGGGAGTCAAACAGATGGTATTTCGGTTCAAGTCCCCTTTATTCCCCTCTTACTTCAGGAAGGAGATGAAGTGATCGTCAATACCTATGCGATAGAAAGGGAAGCGTACGAATATTACAATACCTTGGCTGAAATAGCGGGAACTGGATTCGCAACCACTTCCGCCACACCAGCCAATCCCATATCAAATTGGTCAAATGATGCCTTGGGATACTTTGGCGTCCTTGCCCAGACAAGGTTTGAAGCAGTGGTTCAATAGTTTTATAAATAATGGTTGTGTGTGGGGGTCCCCGAGTTTATTCGGGGGCCCTTTGTCATATGGTCAATTATATATTCGGCCTAATGATCACTTCATTGATCGCTACATGCTCAGGCTTGTTCAGTACATCAGAAATGGCCTCAGCGATGTCTTCTGCTCTTAGGCCAGATTCAAAGGCTTTTTGCATGTTTTCCTTGGTTTCCTCATGCGTAAATTGGTCGATAAATTCTGTGGCAACCGCTCCGGGAGAGATGTTGGTTACTTTGACCTTATCACGAAATTCAACCCTTATCCCGTAGCTGAGTGCCTTGACGGCATGCTTAGTAGCACAATAGACCACCGCTCTTGGAAAGTAATTGTGTCCAGCTACCGAATCAATGTTGATGATATGGCCTTTTACCTCAAGTAGGTGAGGAAGGGCAGCATGGATGGTATGTAACACGCCATTGATATTCACATCAACCATGGTTTGCCATTCAGAAACATCAGCCTCAGCCATAGGCCCCAGCATACCTACTCCAGCATTGTTGACGATCACATCGAGTTTCCCAAATTTCTCGACCGCCTTGTCTACGGCCGACTTGACTTCCTCATATTGAGTTACATCTACTTTGACGTGCATGGCTTGTTCTCCTAATTCTGTTACCAACTCCGCTAGTCTGTCTTCTCTACGTGCCAGCAAGACTATATTTGCTCCCTGCTCGGCAAGGTTTTTGGCAGTAGCTGCTCCAATTCCGCTACTTGCTCCTGTAATCAAAACTACTTTTCCCTGAATTGACATAGGTTATTTCTCATTTAGTTTGAAGGGCAAACATAGGAAATAATTGCGGGCCAACTTGTCGAGAAAGAGGAATGAACGAAAGAATCATTACAGCAGTTTTCCACATTCTCAAGCCCCATAATCTGCCTCAACATCAGTTTTTTTCATATTTTTGTTTAGAACGAACCAATAACAGTACAACGTGGCGGAGGAAAGGCATTTACCATCTACAAATAGGGCATCATGGTTTGCCAGAATCAGGCATCGTGTATTCGGCTTTGTTCGAAAGTACCCATGGTTCAGTGGGTTGTTGTCCTTTTTACTTCTAATGGGCTTGCTTGTTAGCCTATTAGACTGGTCTGTAAGACTCGAGTACTGGGGCCCTTTACCCAACCGTCAAGAACTTTCCAGCCATTCCTACAGCAAGGCCTCCGAAGTTTACACCATTGATGGAGAATTACTAGGCAGGTACTTTTTCAAGGATAGAACGATGTTGTCCAGCGCCCAGATCCCGCGCATTCTGAAGGATGCCCTTTTAGCTACAGAGGACATCAGGTTTTATGAACACAATGGCGTTGACCACCAATCACTCTTTCGCGTAGTTTTTAAAGGAATGCTTGGGAGAGATCCCTCAGCAGGAGGGGGAAGTACGCTAACCCAGCAATTGGCCAAGCAATGGTACCCTCGTGAAACCTATCCCTTTGGAAGTCTGATGTTTAATAAGTTTCGGGAAATGGAAATTGCCCGAAGGCTGGAGGCCATTTTTTCAAAGGAAGAAATCCTTGAGCACTACATCAATACAGTATACCTCAGCGATCATGCCTTTGGCTTTGAAACAGCCAGTCAGCATTATTTTGGACATGGGATGAGTGAACTAGAACTTAATGAAGCATGTATTCTCGTAGGTATGCTAAAAGCACCCACCACCTACAACCCCGTCAAAAACCCTGACAGAGCCAGAGAACGAAGAAATATTGTCGTGAGGCAAATGCAGAAGTACCACTTTCTGACATCCTCAAAGGCAGATTCTCTGGTGGCCCTTCCCCTAAACCTATCCTATCATCCCATTACACATCACGATGGCCTTGCTCCCTATTTTCGTTCCTATCTAAGGCAATTCCTCAACGAATTTCTAAAGGATATCCCCAAACCGGGTGGAGGCAATTGGAACATCTATAAAGATGGGTTAAAAATCATAACCCCCATCCACAGTTCTATCCAACGTTACGCTGAAGAATCTGTCATGAAAGAGATGCAGCGTATCCAGAAAAATTTCTACAAAGAGCAAAGTCAATGGAGTCGGAACCAGCAATGGAAAAAGCTATTCCCCGAAAAAAAGAAAGCCTCTACTCGCTACAAAGCCTGGAAAAAAGAGGGCTATTCTGAAAAAGAAATAGACAGCCTGTTTAGAATCGCTGTTCCTATGCAGCTTTTTTCCTACGAGGGTATGCAGGATACCTTGATGAGCCCATATGATTCCATGCAGTACAGCAATTACCTCTTGCATCCTGGTTTTTGTGCCATGGACCCAAGTAGTGGCTTTATTCGAGCGTGGGTAGGAGGCCTCAATCACCAAGCTTTTCAATTTGACCATGTTCTCTCTAGAAGACAGGCAGGCTCGGCCTTCAAACCCCTTGTATATGCTACCGCATTGGAGAATGGCCTTGATCCTTGTACCCCCATTCCAAATGAAAGAACAACCTATAGAACTTATGGAAATTGGCGCCCCTCTAATTCCGATCAACTTTATGGAGGGGAATATTCCATGGAAGGAGCACTTACCCATTCGGTAAATGTGGTGGCTGTAAAAATGGTTCTCCAAACTGGCCCCAAAGCTGTTTGCCAAATGGTTGAAGACATGGGTATCCCCTATCCCCTACCAGAGGTGCCTTCAATTGCGCTGGGATCTGGTGAAATTGCCTTACAGGATCTTCTTTCGGCTTACTGTACCATTGCAAATAAGGGCATTAGAACGCGCCCTCGACCGCTGGTTAGAATAGAAACGCCAGACGGAACCATTCTTTATGACGCTACTGCTCAGTTGCTTGGGGGGCAAGTCATATCTGAAAAACATGCTGCCATGCTCCTTCACATGATGCAAAGTGTCATCAACATGGGTACCGGAAAAAGATTAAGAAATAAGTACAAACTGAATCTCGATTTAGCAGGCAAAACCGGAACCACCCAAAAGCAAACAGATGGCTGGTTCTTGGGTGTCAGTCCTTATCTCGCTGCAGGCGCATGGGTAGGTGCGGATGACCAACGTATTCACTTCAAAAATATGAGCTATGGTCAAGGAGCTTCAACGGCACTCCCCATCTTCGGCACCTTCATGAAAAAACTTCTTCAGGATGAGGAATTTGCTGCCTATGAGGATGCTGCCTTTCCTGCTTTGAAAGCTGCCTGGCAAGCTGAACTCGACTGTCCAGGCTATAGTTTCCCCATTCAGATGGAGGATTTCAGACAATGGTGGTACTCCCAATATGGCGGAAAAGACTCGCTGATGTTTGACGGAACCATGTATGCCAACTAGTAAAGTGAATGTATCATTTCTAATCAAAAAAGAGAGCCTTATTCAGGCTCTCTTTTTTGATGTTTTGTTTTGCTTCTTACTGCTCAAAGTGCAACCAAGTCTTCTTTTTTGTTTCAGACTTGAAGATATTTTGAATAGGTACCAAATCTCCTTTTGAAGGAGAGCGGGCAATAGAAACTCTATACCAGCTGCTTACTCCTGGCTTAGGATACAGAATTACAGCGTCGTAGCCATTGTTTCTCATTTGTACTTTATAGGCTTCAGCATCATTGAACGTCTTGAAACTGGAAGCTACAACATGATACACATTCTGGATCGCAGTTGTTCCTGTAATCTTGGAAACTCTGTTATTATTGAAGCTACCTCTAGCGGGCTGATCTATAACTCTAAAATCACTTCCTGCCATAGGGGCCTGTGTCATCACCCATGCTTTCACCCCAGAGCGCACCAGATTTTGCTTGTAATCATCAGCCTCTCTCTTGTTATATGCTTTGTAAACAGCCACCTTATAGGATCTGGTCCCATTTTCAACGATGTATGCATTGTATCCCTGAGCTTGACGAGCACCTTGGGAGCGCAATGCCTGATCTCTGGTGGGGAAACTACCAATCACTACATGGTAAATTGCCACTCCTTCTAGTGAACCTCTCCCTCTGTTCGCAGAAGGTGTTATTTGAGGTAGCCTAGAACTGCTTCCCGAAGCAGGGTTAATCGCTCCACCAGCAACAGGCAGAATCCAATACTTCTTTGCCTGTGGAGTTTGATTCTTAAAGCTCTCTACTTCATATCTATTGTAGGAGCTATAGATTGAAACGCGATAGTTGGAGGATCCAGCTGACGGAAAAATGACAAAAGGCGCATAGCCTCTCATCTCAAGGGCATCTTGAAGATTATTGGCAGACTTCAGTGTCTTAAAAGATCCAGCTATTAAATGGTAGGCAGTTCCTTGCCCCCAGACTAGACTTCCCATCGACATTGCGATCAAGAGAAAGCTAATCATCATCAATCTTTTCATCCCGTGCACATCTTGACGGGGCATTACGGCGACATTCGTTTGGCTCATTTGGATCCTGTTTTTCATGCTAATGATATGATAATCAAAGATATGAATTTTCAAAAATCAAACAATCTCTGACTATTTTTATTTTTCGAGTAAAAGGAATTTCCCTACCTAATTTTTTAAAAAGGCCAAATTTCTTTTTACAATTTATTCGAAAAAGACAATCAATTAAGGCCTGTGGTAGGAAAAACCCAGGCATAACTTTCGGAAGGATACATTTTAGTACGTGACTGGCCTTGAAAGGTTTACGTAAAAAAACATTCTTTTCTTTAAAAATCTATACAAAAAAAGACCTCCCAATGGGAGGCCGTATGTAATAGTACCATTAATTCCTTAGTTCTTCTCCTCAAAAATCCAGCCTGACTTTCTTCCATCCTCCTCCAATACTTGTTTGTATTGTTGGACCAACTCGGCATTATCTGACTGAAAAATAGAGACTCTGTAAGCATTCACCTCAGGTGAGTGAATGATCTGAATGTTCTGAAATCCCTCCTGTACCAACTCCTTTTTGAATGTATTAGCCCTTGAGGATTTTGTAAAACTACCGGCTACAAGGTGAAATACACTGCTGGGACCCGCCAACCTGGCTCTTGGATCCCCTGTAATCAGCTTATCGGTTGATGAATCTGCTTGATCCGTAGTTGTTGACCCACCTCTAGGCAAACCTATGGACTGTAGCGAGCGAGTACGCTGGCTTTCAACATCTTCATATACAACAGCATCTGAATCACCAGATGGCTCTCTTATAGCATCCTGTTTATTCGAGCTTGCAACGGATTCTGTTAAGCTTGCACGATTAGATGCCTTGTTAACTTCTTCTGCTTGTTTTGTTTTCTCATTGGCTTGTTCTGAGGAATTTTCACCTTCGTTTTCTTCGAAGGACTCTTCAAGATTAGCCATGCTATCAAAAGCTTCTAACGATTCTTCAGATACGGCCATCGCCAAGTAGGAATCTTCTTGGATACTCGCTCTAGTGAAGCGGAAGAAGTTGTCCATGCTATTGGTCTGGTAAAGCGCAAATCCAATCGTACTCACCAACAAAAGCACCAGAACCGTCGTCAAGGCTGTAAAACCTGAGCGGTTGTTGGTATTTCGTTTTTCAGTTTCTTTGACTGGAAGGTCTTCTGGATGGCGTGCTTGTTCTTTTACCTCCACATCCTTGATCTCGGCAGCATCCGGTGTCATTTTAACTGGATGCAAACCAAAATAATCACTGGAGAATGTGTCCTTGGCTTGTTGATCTGCCCTAAAGGTCGTGTAACCGAGGTTGTCGCGATATAAGGTTCCTATCTCTTCCAGATCAAACCTTCCATTGGCATTCAACTGGGACTCAATTTCAGAACAAATATCTGCGATGATCTTTTCTGCTTCTTCTCCAGGCATTTGAATTTGGTGGGTCAAATACCGTAGGAGGGATAGGCGCATATCTGCTTGGGGAGAAAATTCAATCTCCACACGGGGAGGGAATACAATCTGATCAAACTCATCGAGTTTGGCAGAAAGATGAACCTTGCGGAAGGTGCCTATCTCTGGAAGAGAAAAAGCATCAAGTTCCTTAAAGGCATTCCTTAAATAGATGTCTACGTTTAAACCCATGGTGTTAGAGAATATCCTTAACCTCCTTAACGAGCAATATGCAAAAATCTTTCATTTTGGGAAAAAATATCCCCATTAAACCATTTATCCAAATATACCACAAATTAAAATATCTTCCTCCAAAATCATAATCCATATTCCCCAACTGCTAACATTCAGCATTTTACTGGACTTTTTCCTATTTCTTTAATTGTTCCTCTTTGATAACAGTTGTATAGACAGAAGTTCTTCCTTGGTCCATTCGTGTCCAAATAGGGACAATCGTTCCATCAAAAGCGTCGATGTCATTATAGTCTCCAAAAAAGGTCCCTACCGTAGGGGTAAAGGGTTTTTCACTGATTTTCACATTGGTGAAATTGGCTCCTCCATCATCTGACCAGGCTAAGTAAACATCTGTTTCTTCCCCTTCATGATCTCTTCTGTCATAAAATACGATGTATATCTTGCCAGTTTTAGGATCAACACTCATCCAAGTTAGGAACTGGTGTTTTCCAGCAGCATCATTGTTTACTCTTAGGGGGTTAGACCATGTCATGCCTCCATCTGTAGACTTTGCCAGAAAAATATCGGTATCATCTTCTCCATTTCGTTGGTCTGCCCAGTTGATATAAACTGTACCACGATGAGGACCTTTAGATAAATCCACAGCGGTTACGGGCATCCCATTTGATCGATTCAATCCGGGAATGTTAATGGTCCATCCCCCTGGCTGAGTAGCCGCCACGATGTCTTTGTCCAACCAAGTTTTCCCCCCATCCGTACTCTTGTCGAAGTATATTTTTTCATTCAATGCCCAAGCCACATAGATTTCACCCTTTGGCCCAACAGACGGTACCGCTCCTTCTACCGTGCCATCATCATCCAAACAATTCCCACTCAATTCGTTGATTCGAACAGCAGGAGCCCACGATTTGCCCTTGTCCTTGGAATAGGAAAAGAGAATATTGGTTACATCCTGGCTCTCTTTGCTATCATACTTGTCAAACTGAGTCCAGCTAGCATAAATTCTGTTTTTCTTGGGATGTGCCACTGCCCATTCTTTGTCTTGGTCTTTTGGAGGCAAAAGGCCCATGTAAGAACCATCACTCCATGTCTTTCCTCCATCTTTAGATACTTGGCACACAATTCTATCTAACCAACTATCCTTTCTTTCTGGATTTTTGGGATTAGCCAGATGGAAATAATATAAATTCCCTTTCCTATCTGAGACTAGGCATGGGTCTCCAAAAACTCCATAGGAGGACTTTATTCGAGACATCTTCCACGTATTCCCCCCATCTTCGCTTACATACACCTTATCCAAGACAGCACCTCCAACAATATTATTGGGATTTTTATAGTTGATGGTAATGCTTGGTTCACAAGGGTTATACCCTAGATACTTATCGTCAAGTAAAATATTTTTAAATTGGGCTTTCGAGGGAAGTGTCAGCACAAAACATGTCCCAAAAAGGATAAAAAGAGTGCGCATGGATAGGTATATTTATGTGCAAAAGAATAAAAGGTAAAAAGCTATACAATATTGTTAGCTCTTAACCATCTAAAGATACAAAAAGCATATGATTAGGCTGATCAAGAAGGGATTTTCAACCATCTTCATAGGGCTGGTTAAGTTTTATCAAGGCGTGATTTCACCCTTGACACCTGCTAGTTGCAGGTATACACCAACTTGCTCAAACTATGCTATAGAGGCCATCAAGGTCCATGGCCCATTTAAGGGGGGTTGGATGGCGATCAAACGAATTTCATCCTGCCATCCTTGGGGTGGACATGGTTATGATCCTGTCCCTCCTAAAGAAGAAAAATCCTAACCTTCCTTTTTTTCCTGGTTCCAGACCTTGAAATCCATTACCTCTGCAACGGTTTGGTCCCAATTCCCACGGAAACCAACGGCTCGGTCATCAATAAAGACATCGGCCATGGGTTTACCGAAGGTCCAGATTTTATCGAAGGGGATGTCATGCTTTTCAAGCCATTCCTTCATGGCTTTGTTATGATCGACAGGATCTTTTTTACGGAAAATCTTATTGCTACGGGTGCTAAATATATAAATGGTGTGGCCGGCCTCCTTTAGTTTTTCCATAGCCTCTTTGGCGCCAGGCACGGGAGGATCATAAATCTCACCACCATTCCATCCTTTTGAATAGAGATGAAGTACTCCGTCAAAATCTACCGCTATTTTCATGAAAATTTTGTTAGTCTAAATTGATATACAGGCTTTTATAGGCTGCCAGCCTTTGTTCACTTACCTTAGAACTTCTCCCCTTTTCTTTTCCAAGGATATGATCAATCCGAGATTGAGCGGTTCGATCAAGCTCCTTTTGTATGTTCATGAGATCCTCTAAATGCTTCTTTTGCATCTTCAGGATCTTTTTGGGTGGAATGTCCTTGATTAAACTCTCTCCATGATTGTGGTCAGGATGATGCGTTTCATGGTCCTGAAATCCAGGAACTTCAGTAAGGGATTCGTGCCATGCTTGCAAAGTAGAGTCATAGTGCTCCATTTGATCTTGCATAATCATGACATTTTCTTTACTCATGAACTCTTTATCAACCGCCTTTAGGTAAGTGGCAATGGAAGCCTCTTCTTCCGCTTCAGAAAGTACCCCCAACGCTACTGCAGAGAAATTCTTCAACCAAACCGAAAGGGAATCCTTTGTTCCTTTCACCTCTTTATAGAGCTCGACTGACTGTTGATGAATCACATAAGCCTCCTTTAACTTGGGATTTTCTGAGAGATTTTCGACCTCTCTGTTACATGCACAGAGCAAAATGACCGTCAAGGGAAAAAGGAGTATGTGTTTCATTAGTCTTTTTCTTCATTAGGATCAAGGGGTGAATCTGCTCCCTCTTTGTCCTGAATAATCTTTGCTTTGTTTTTTTCTCTGGCTTTGGCTTGCGCGAGTTCTTCCTGAACATGATCCGTAAAAACAATCCCATTCAGGTGATCAATTTCGTGCTGAAAAATAACAGCTGTAAAGTCTTCAACCAACTCATAATGGTGCTCTCCCTTTCTATCATCGTATTCAAGGAGAATCGCATATGATCTAAAGACAGAATCACGTACCTCGGGAATGGATAAACATCCTTCTGGTCCGCATTGCCTTTTCTTTGAGTACTGACGAATAACGGGATTCAAATACACCTCAAAGGGGAAGCCTTCCTTATCAAAACGCTGAACCCAGATAATATTGCGTAACAAGCCTACTTGTGGAGCAGCTATTCCTACCCCCATACTTGCTGAGTCAGTTACGGTAGCATACAATCTATCAATGAAAGAATTGAGGACAGCATCATCCTCATCTGGAATAACATCTTGGCTTTGGGTTCTCAGCAAGACAGAATCTGCGGGATTGGTAATGAGAAATAACCTGAGTGGATCATTTTTCTCCCCACTTTGAATGAGCTTGATTTCTTCAAGGGACCATTCGGTTTCTGGCGTTGTGAGAAAGGAAGATGTTTGAAGATCATACCCATCAATTACTTCTTCAGCTTGTGCCCATGACAAAAAAGGCAAGCAAAAGAAGCAAAAAGCTACTAGCAGTCTACTCATATTCAAGAGATTACAATCCGATTTTTTTCAAGATTTTTTTAGGAACAGCATCTTTATGGACCATAATATGTACAGTCTTGTATCTAACATAGGCATCAGACATGTACAAATATCCTCCACAGGCATTGGAATTGACTCCCCATGAGTTCTTGGTCACAAAGTAAGTCGTTCCTTTTTGATCTTTGGCCATTCCTGTGATGTGCATGAGATGGTCGTCTGTAGTCTTGTAGTTGTCGAATGCTTCCTGACGATTCTCAGCTGTAATGACTTTTTCTTTGACGACATCGTTTCCAGGGACCATTGCTGGATTAGCAGGGACAACAGCGATAGATTTGCCATGCATAAAGCCTTTTTCGCTTACATCACCATCCCAAGCTACGGTATATCCCTTTTCCAAGGCATAGGTCATTACTTCCATCATTTCTTCTAAGGGAAGGTTATAAACCTGGTTCCAGTCCCAGTTATCAGGAATTTCAAGGACGAAGGGCTTATAGTATGGCTGGTGAGTAAAGGAACTCAACTCGATGTAATCATCGGGATTTATACCCAGGCTACTGGCATAGTCAGCAGGTGTCATTTCTTGTCCATCTACTTCCATCCTTTCAGGTTGAGGTCCTAGGTAAGCATCCAAGACGCCTGAAAGCGCATCCTTCCATTTGGTGGTGAGGGTCCTTCTTTTGATCAAGGAGTTGAGCATCCCTTCAAGGACAGCATCCATTTCCCCATGATTGTGTTTATTTGGATCTACTTTTTTACCAGGGTAGGCTTGTTGAGGCATCATTCCATGGTGGCGAACTACATTCATCACATCATGAAAAGTTCCCCCTGGGCTAAACTGACCTTTTCCATGCATGCGAACATAGAGGTTGGCCTTATCCTGATATATCTTTCTTACTACAAACATTTCAGAGAAATCTACTTCTTCCTTGCCCATTCTCAACAACTCGGATTCCAGGAAAGAAACCGTTGAAAAGCTCCAGCAGGTACCTGAATTCCCTTGACTTTTTACGGGTGTGGCAGCGTGGTTTATTTCAACGCTGAATTCATACGGACCATTAGGTGTGTTTTTGATAACCTGCTCTTGACCAAAGGCAAGGCTTCCCAATAAGAGTGTAGACAAAAAGATAATTGTAGAATACTTCATGGTAGCAAGCATTAAAGGATTTTGCGAACTTTTTGGTGCTTGGTAGTGGCGTCAACCATATACCAGCAGGAGACAATTTTTCCAGATTCAATGGATTGGTAGGCCAGGCCATTTTCATCGCTTATGATGGTACAGGTTCCCATACCATAACGCAAGGCTTCTACCTCATCTCCCTCTTGAAGGGGATGGCCATCCAGATCCACCCATTTTGGGGTGTGGGGATCGGCTTTCTCCTGTTTTTTTCGTTTAAACCAGCTCATAAAAAAAGGACCTAATAAAATTAGGCCCTTTTTTTATATTTCCTATAAGTTATTTCTGGACTAGTCCAAGAATGGGATCACTAGCTCTTGTCCTGGGTGGATCACGTTAGGATCTTTTAGGGTGCCAGTATTAGCTTCGAAGATCGCCTTGTATTTCATTGGGTCTCCGCTATAATGCTTAGCGATAAGGCTCAAAGACTCACCAGACTTAACAGTGTGCTTGGTGTAATACTCAGTTGTAGCAACAGTGATATCAGCTACTAGGTCTCCAGGAGCATCTTCTCCAGCTACCTTCTTGATCTCATTCCAGATTTGGTCTTTTGCGTATTGGTCGGCTGCAACACCTCCCATTTTCAGAACTCCGTCTTCTTCCTGTATAAAGCCATCTTGAATGTTTAAATCTTCGCCTAGCTTAAGAACAGATGAATACTTGTCTTGAAGTGTCATAATGGTTAAAAATTAGATCAGGTATTGATTGAAAATTAGCAATTTACTTGCAAATCAGGACTAATTCCCGCTTTGCAAATATAGGACGCAAGGAGAATTTTTAGGTCACTTAACTTAAATTTAATTTTTAAGCATAGCAAGCTGAATATGTGTGCCGTTGATTTGGTCTAATCTTCTTTTCATCATTCTCATGTGCTTGAAGTAGATATCCTTATGTGCTTCAGAAATAGGCTCTGATGACTGAGGTTCTACTTTAAGCGGATCTACAGGCTTCCCATTTTTATAGAACCTGAAATCAAGATGTGGCCCTGTAGATAGTCCTGTACTTCCTACCTTTCCTATCAATTGCCCTTGCTTGACCTGAGTTCCCACTTCGATTCCAGGCCCATAACTGGATAAATGGAGATAAGCTGTTTCGTAATTGCTGTTATGGCGAATACGAACCATTTTACCAGCTCCTCCAGCATAGTACTTTTTGATTACTACACCATCTCCTACGGAGACAACTGGAGTCCCACGAGGTGCAGCATAATCCACCCCTAGGTGAGGTCTTCTAATTTTAAGGATTGGGTGCAATCGGCTATAAGAAAAGCGTGAACTAATTCTACGATAATGCAAAGGGGCCTTTAAAAAGGTCTTTCTTAGGCTATTTCCTTCCTGATCGAAGTATTCTAATCCTTCCCCTTGATCGTAAGAGAAAGCGTATAGGTCGTTTCCGTAATGATTGAAAATGGCAGCATGTATCTTGCCAAAACCAGCTTCTTCTCCATTTACCTCATAGGTGGAGTACACTACCTTGAAATGGTCTCCCTTTTGCAAACCAAAGAAATCAATTACCCAAGCGTACACATCGGCTAATTCCATCACAAGTGCTGGACTTCCACCAGCCTCCTGAATAGCTAGATACAAGGAGGATTCAATGGTACCTGTCAGCGCATGAACAACTGTGTCAACGCTATTGTGGCCTTTTTCTACCTCAATAGAATCTCCGAGATGTACAGCGACATAATCGATTTTATTGGGGTGGTAAATGAAGCCTTTTGCGGTATGGGCAGAATCGCGCTGATGAAGAATGGTGTATGGCTTGTCTACTTGTAATTTTCTAGCATCAAATAAGTCTTGTGGCAAAGAGGCCACTGCATGAATCTGAGATCCAGAAATATTATATCGAGAAAGAATTTCAGACAGGTTCTCATTTACCTTGACAACAGCTTCCACCACATCAAGGCTGTCGAGTGAAAATCCGTAAAAGGATGTTGGTTCTTGTTGTAAATTCTCCGAACTTTGCAGATCAGATGAGGCTGCATTTTTGTTCGATGAATCGGGTGTGCATGAGGTAAAAAGTAGGAGCAATCCAAGGAGGG
This sequence comes from Bacteroidota bacterium, assembly GCA_039817415.1. Classification (GTDB taxonomy): domain Bacteria; phylum Bacteroidota; class Bacteroidia; order J057; family J057; genus JALEFZ01. The sequence goes on along the minus strand of JBCBVV010000012.1, from coordinate 51,058 downwards.
GATACAAAAGCCTATGCATGGGTTTTCAGATTTGTAGAAACAAAAGTCAACAATTCCTGTATAAAACACAATTATCCAGAATGCATTTGATCAACAATCTATTCACATACTGGAAAATTGATAAAAAAGAAAATTGCCGCTTAGCAGCCTTTTAGACTGACCTAAGATGATCATAAGAACGAATTTAAAAGCGTAAGAATTGTGGCACTACACAATAAAATAAACAGGGAAGAACTCAAGCAACAGCTAAAGGAAAGTAAAGAGCCTCGCTTGACCATATCCTTTTACAAGTACCATCAGATCAAAGATGTTCAGACATTTCGGGATGATTTGTTCCGTGCTTGGGAGCAGCTCGAGGTATACGGAAGGACCTATGTAGCCTCAGAAGGAATCAATGCCCAAATCAGTATTCCTGAGAGAAATTTTAATGCCTTTCAGGAACACCTGGAAGGAACGTACAGCTGGTTAAAAGGAAATCGCCTCAATGTCGCATATGATGACGATGGCAAGTCTTTTTACAAGCTCAAAATAAAAATCCGTCCCAAGATTGTTGCTGACGGGTTGAATGATGCCGAGTTTGATCCAAGCCAAACGGGCGTGCACTTGAAAGCTGAGGAATTTAACAAGTTAATTGATCAAGAAGATTCCATCGTGATTGACATGCGTAATCACTATGAATCCGAAGTTGGGCACTTTCAAGGCGCTGTTACACCGGATGTAGACACATTCAGGGATTCTTTGCCCATCATTGAAGATATGCTGGAAGAGCATCGCGAAAAACATATTGTGATGTATTGTACGGGAGGGATCCGATGCGAGAAGGCTAGTGCCTACTTTAAGCACAAGGGCTTTGAAAAGGTATATCAATTGGAGGGGGGTATCATCAAGTATGCTCACGATGTCAAAGAAGCGGGTTTGACCAACAAATTTCGCGGAAAAAATTTCGTCTTTGATGAGCGTTTGGGCGAAAGAATCTCAGAAGAAGTAATCGCTAAATGCCACCAGTGCGGAAAACCCTGTGATACGCATACTAACTGTAAGAGCGTGATCTGTAACTTGCTCTTTATCCAATGTGAAGACTGTGCCAAAAAGTACGATGGTTGTTGTAGCAATGAGTGTAAGGAATTTACCCACTTACCTCTTGCAGAACAACAAGCCATTCGCAAAGGAAAGGATTCTGGAATAAGAATTTTTTCAAAGGGCAGATTTAGAGGAGATAAGGAAGAACAACATGTAGACAACCTGGACATCAACTTTGAGCAACTGACATGATTCCTGATTATATCCCATCTTATTTTAATTCAGAGGAGCTCAACTCCCTAAAAGCTGTGGAAGGTGTCCGCTTGGAAAAGGTTCTTTATACGATCTGGCGAAACATAGCCAAGAAGGATGCTATCTATGAGGCGCTTGATTGGATAAGCTTGCAGTTTGAAGATGGCCAGATCATTCACCTGACGACCAACGAACAGCAAAATGGCATGACCCTTGGCGATCTCAATTTTAGCTTAGAACAAACCAAGGTCATCCAACAATTCAATGGACAGGTGGAACTAAAGCAGGTTGACATGTCGCTTAGCCCCATTTGGAAGGATGTGTTGGGACGTCCCTTAGATTCGGTAGGCTTAAGTTCGCCACTAGATGGTTTTTTCCAGTCAAATGTGATTCAATTGGCATTTTCAGGAAAAAACATTGAAATTTCTCTGGGCGAGGAAGGATTACTCGCCTACGAGCAATAACACAAACGTAAAAACCCTGCCTGATGGATTGCTTTAGTGGATTCGACTTGTATTTCCCCATGGGATTGGAGCATATTCTTGATCCCAATGGATATGACCATATTCTTTTCGTAGTTGCCCTAGCAGTCATGTACCAGCTTAAGGAGTGGAAAAGGGTGCTCATTTTGGTCACAGCTTTTACCATTGGCCATTCCATTACCTTGGCTCTTTCTGCCTTAAATATATATACCATAGACCAGGAAATTGCCGAGTTTTGGATTCCCATCACCATTTTGGTCACAGCCCTCATCAATGTATTCTTTTCCCTTCGAGACAAAGAGCTAAAACAGTCTCATACCTTTAGTTACTTACTTGCCCTCCTCTTCGGATTTATTCATGGTATGGGCTTCTCCTACCTTTTCCGTGCGATGTCTGCCAAAGAGGCTTGCCTGACTGGTCCCCTACTCTATTTCAACTTGGGTATTGAAGCTGGACAGTTGGTGATAGTAGGAGTAGTATTGATATTGACTTTTGTCTTGGTGAATTGGATCAAATTGCCTCACCGAATTTGGAAGTTAGTTATTTCGGCTATTATTGCTGTTCTGGCGGTTATGCTGATGTTGGGATAATAAAACAAAAAAAAGCCGCATCTTTCGATACGGCTTATGGTTGCAGGGACAGGATTCGAACCTGTGACCTTCGGGTTATGAGCCCGACGAGCTACCACTGCTCCACCCTGCGGTATATTTTTAGTGTTTTTTTCTGTTTTGGATGCGTCTTGTGTCTTACGGGATCGCATAGTTACGGGTTTCATTTTACTTTTGCAAAAAATATTCAAATTAGTTGGTTTGTAAGCTAACTTAATCCGAAATTTGCCAGAATCAATCAGGGCTATTGTCCTGCGTTTCTTATGGTTAACAAATATGATCCCAGAACATCAGGAAGGACATAAATCAGGTTTCGTCAGCATCATCGGCAAACCCAATGCAGGAAAATCCACCCTGCTCAACCGCATATTAGGCCAAAAGCTTAGTATCACCACGCCTAAGGCGCAGACTACACGTCATAGAATTTTTGGGATTGACAGTGGAGAGGATTACCAAGTGGTTTATTCAGATACACCAGGTGTGATTCGCCCTAAGTATAAACTTCATCATCGAATGATGGATTTCGTAGGAAGTTCATTGGAAGATGCGGACTTGATGGTTCTTCTGATTGCGGTTAATGAGACCTTTCCTGAAGAGGATCTACTTGCCTTGGCAGAAAAGGCACATATTCCCAAAATTCTGGTTATCAATAAGATTGATGCTGTAGAAGAGTCCAAGGTATTTGAAAGAATGGTTGAGTTGAAGGAAAAGGTTGAATTTGTGGAAGCTATCCCCGTTTCAGCCCTAGAAGGCACAAATGTAGACAAACTCAAGGACCTGATCATTCAATATCTTCCAGAAGGCCCTGCCTATTTTGAAAAAGACCAGATTTCAGACAGACCAGAGCGTTTCTTTATCTCTGAAATCATCCGAGAAAAACTGTTCATTCTCCTTCAACAAGAACTCCCCTACTCTACCGAAGTGGAAATTGACAACTTTGAGGATGGAGAGGATCTGATCAGGATTGAGGCGACCATACATACAGAGCGCAACACCCAGAAGGGCATGATCATAGGAAAAGGAGGGCAAATGCTAAAGAAGATCGGGACGATGGCAAGAACAGACATCGAGGAATTTTTGGGAAACAAGGTATTCCTGAAGCTATATGTCAAAACTTCGTCTGGCTGGAAAAACAATAACCAATTCCTAAAGGGATTTGGCTATCAATAAATATTTTTAATTAAAAGTAGTTTACGGAAGCAGTCCGTATTGATCAATTTTTCATCATCATTCTAATGGCAGGTATAGTAGCAATTGTAGGAAGACCAAACGTAGGCAAATCTACTCTCTTCAACCGTTTGATTGAGGATAGACAAGCTATTGTGGACAATGTGAGTGGGGTAACAAGAGATAGAAACTACGGAGAGGCCGTTTGGAATGGGGTTGAATTCAATGTCATTGATACCGGAGGTTATGTCCCTAATTCTGAAGACGTTTTTGAAGCGGCCATCAGGGAGCAGGTTCATATTGCGATGGAAGAAGCCGATCTCCTTATATTTGTGGTAGATGTGCAGACTGGCCTTACCCCCTTGGATAAGTCTGTGGCCAATGTAGTTCGCAAACAGCCGCACAAGGTTATCATGGCTGCGAATAAGCTGGATTCAGCTGCACATGCAGATGACATATACGAATTCTACGAATTAGGTCTAGGAGATTTATTCGGTATCTCAGCCATGTCTGGTTCGGGTACAGGAGAGTTATTAGATGCGCTGGTAGAAGGGCTTCCCGATGAGGAAGAGGTAGAAAAATATGATGGCATTCCAAGATTTGCCGTGGTAGGAAGGCCGAATGTGGGGAAATCCAGTATGGTTAATGCCTTAATTGGTAAATCCAATAATATCGTAACCCCTATTGCCGGAACGACGCGAGATAGCATTGACACCCGGTTTACAGCCTTCGGAAACGACTTGATGCTCATTGATACAGCTGGACTCAGAAAGCGCAGCAAAATTCAGGAAAACATCGAATTTTACTCGACACTTAGAACTGTTAAAGCCATTGAAAACTGTGATGTCGCCCTTCTCTTAATTGATGCTACCCAAGGATTGGAAGCGCAGGACATGTTTATCTTTGGACTTGCGCAAAAGAATAAGAAAGGGATTGTCATCGTGGTCAACAAATGGGACCTGATCGAAAAGGAGACCATGACTTCCATAGATTTCGAAAAGCAAATCAAGGAAAAGACGGCTCCCTTTACAGACCTACCTATTGTGTTTACCTCTGCCACGACCAAACAGCGCTTGTTAAAGGCACTTGAAATAGCCAAACATGTCTATGATGCCAAGCAACAAAAAATTGCTACCTCAGAATTGAATGAGGTCATGCTCAAAGCGGTAGAGAGACATCATCCTCCCACACATCGTGGCATGATCGTCCGAATCAAATACGTAACTCAGATTCCAGCCTCTGTCCCAACCTTCTTATTTTTCTGTAATCACCCCACACATATCAAGGAGTCTTACAAAAGATATTTGGAAAACAAGCTTCGTGATCATTTCAATTTTACGGGTGTTCCGATAAACGTATTTTTCCGAAAAAAATAAACCTACTCACAACATCCAGATAATCAAAGGTCCACATCCCAATGTTACGGCATTGTTAAGGATGTCAAGTCGCTGACATTTCTATATAACCTTTCGGGAAAAGTCACCGTACATCAGGTATCACAATAAATTTCTGAGGCCTAAATATTTAGGCGAGCTAACATACAACCATGAACTGAACCTGAAATCTTCTCGGATTTCACACGCACAACTATTTGCTTTATTGAAACCCTACAGCACCAACTCTACCTAGCTCATGAGAAATCTTATTTCAAAAAGCCACTATTTATTCTCTATTCTATTTTTTCTTTCTGTTTCTGCTGTAACTTTCGCTCAGTCCTACCATTACCTGATAGCAGGAAGTTTCAAAACAGAATCTAAGGCACAGGAGCATGCTCAGAAACTGCAGAGAGCAGGATATAATCCGAGCATTATCTTCCCTTACGCAGGTTCAGCCAATTTCAGAGTCTCGATTTTTGAAGAATCTGTCAAATGGCCTGTAGCAGATTACCAGAAAAAAGTTCCTGCAAAGATGCCAACTTGGATTCTTAGTCTGAATCAACCTGCGGAGTCCTATAATCTAGGGGCGGCTAGAAGAACAAGAGGGAATGAGGAACAGTTCTACTTGGTTTACGGTACGTACGCATCTTCCCTAATCGCAGATGATTACGTTTCTTATCTCAAGTCTAAAAACTTCAGAAAAGCCGTAAAACTTGGCCCTTACAGGGAAGATGGAAGAGTCTTTTACTTGGTTACTTCTTACAGTTCACCAAGCCGTTATGAAGTTGAAAGAGTACAAAGCAAGTATTTCAAAGGATATGGAACCTACATTATCCTGAGATAATTGCACTAAAATATTTGCTCAGCACAACCATGAGCAATCGTGGGCACGCCAATTGGCGTGCTTTTTTTTGTACTGCTGTAAGAAGTAGCTTGAGGAAACGACTGATACAAAAAAAGCTTCATGCCCATGATCGAAATCAATGGATTAACCAAAAAATACGGTCGCAATTTAATCCTAGATCAGCCCTCCCTTCATTTATCCGAGGGCATACACCTGCTAGAAGGGCCAAATGGGTCTGGAAAGTCAACCTTGTTGAAAATTCTGGCTGGAATGATCCCTTTCAAAGGCCAAATCAAACTAAATGGGCATATTCAGCTTAATAAGGATCATAAAGCCCATCGATTGGCTGTCAGTCTCTGTGAAGCCGAACCAGAATTTCCTCCCTACCTGTCAGGGAATTATATGATCCAGCTTTTTGCTAAGCTCAAGAAGGCTCCTCAGGAACAGATACAAGAGCTTCAAGCACGTCTGGGCATTACTTACGCAGATCAAAAAATTTCTACCTATTCCTCAGGCATGAATAAGAAGTTGGGCATCCTTCTGTCATTTCTTGGTAAACCTTCCCTCATTCTTTTGGACGAGCCTTTTGCTACACTCGATCAAGCTGCAAAAGCAGGCCTGAAAAGCCTTGTTCAAGAAAGGCGTGCCGAAGGTTGTAGCTTTATCTTAGCTACCCATGTAGCCTCAACCCTTTCGGATCTTACTGTGGATTACAGTTGGAAAATTTCTGACCATCAACTTTTTGCCAAACATGACTAAAGCTGTCGATCTGGTATGGGGACAAGGGTTTTACCGAAAAAATTATCTCTTCTTCCTCTTTTTCATAGGGCTATTTGCCTTCATCGTGAAACCTCCCTATCTGTTATTCAGTCCTTATCTGCTGGAACCTATGCTGGCTTCTCCCGCTTTTTTGGGAGGGGTCATGGGTGCCTTACTTCTGTATTACATAAAGGGGCTTAGAGACAGTATCGCGATTATCCATGAGGCAAAACATGCCTTTCTGTATCAGTTGATTTGCCTGGAAAGGAAGGAACTATTCCTCGTCGTTGGCAAACAATTATGGACAATTTTCGCTCCTGTGTGGCTCTATACACTCTATTTGGCGGGCTATTCTATCTACCTAAGGGGCCTTCAGTGGATTCCGTTGGGGATAGGCTGTATCCTAAGCATATGGCTAGCATTTGGATTGACTCTTTTCCACCTCAAGAACCCTAGAGAATACGCCATTACCCAAAACTGGCAAACATGGCTAGAGAAGCAATTTCAAAGAAGCTTAAGCTACTTAAGCCTCATGAGTACATGGCATCATTATGCTCGGCTTGTACTCCTCATCAAAGGTATTTCTTGGATTCTTGTGTTTGCCATTGGTCTTCAGAATGGCTGGGTACTCAAGGCAATTTATCTATGCTTGTGGGCAATTACAGCATTACAAGGAATTTTATACTATCGATTGAGGCAGGCAGAGGAGAAGGAGCAATTTATTCTTCGCAACCTCCCCATCCCAAGATCAGAAAGGTGGTTGAATTACCTGCTTTCCTGCATGGTGATAGGTTTGGGTGATGGCTGGATATGGATTCTCTCTGGCGGAACGTTTATCATCGGAGGAGAAATATTGCTTGCACATATAGGAGTGGGCTTGCTGGCTGTTGCCATGTTGCATTATCGTCCCATGGAGCTATCTACTTACTTAAATTATGTCATAGGACTATTCATGGTGGGCTTCATGTTGATGCTTTTTGGGCTTCCTTTAGGCATATGGGGAATCGGATGTATCCTATTTAGCTATTGGATTTTCTGGGAAGAATACTACAAATGGAATGGCTGGCAGAAGGAATAGAAAAAGCCATCCTGAGTAGGATGGCTTAATTTTTTGGGCGTGGCTAGAAGGTTCAATTAAGCGTAAACGCTTTCCTTCTTGAATTTTTTCACAAGCTGGTAGTAGAAGATTGCGCGTAGTTTTCTTGGGTTTTTCGTTCCCATCATCTCACAAACTTCCTTGATAGCCGCATCCAATTCAGGACCATCGCTAAGTCCTAATTTTTTGATCAAAAAGTTTGTCTTAACTCTGTCTGTCTCAGACTTATCAGAACAAGATACGGCGGAAGAGTCTTTGTTGTAGATCGATGGACCAAGTGCGCGTGTTACCTTTTCTAGTAGATCGGCATCATAACCTTTCATACCTAGTTTGTCCATCTCCTTTTTGTAAGATTCGAGGGCTTCTTCAAATTTGTTCATGAATACAAACGTTTACAGTGAATGATATTTGATAGTTAAACACTATTAGCAGAAAAAACAACAGTTTTTATGAGAAAATTCTTGCAAAATCCCTGATAGTCACGAGTTTTTCAGGCCTTGTCAAAAATTTAAACGCAAAAAGTGGCTGTTCATTACAATTTTAGGATTAATAATGTATATACAAGTCACTTTCCTAGGCGAGACAATATTTACCTAGAAAACTTATGGTCAGACCTCCTATAATTTCGATAAAATATTCCGGCTTTCCACAGTAATTTGAGAGCCCTCTGCCAGCATAACAGAAGTAGGCTGGCTATTCGCCAAAAAGGCAAATTCCTTCCCATATAGCCCCCCAAAATCTGCGTAAATGTTAAAATCTTTCACCTCATAGGTTTGCCATCTTGGATGGGTAACCTGATACTCAACGGTTTTACCAGAGGGGTGTGGAGAATATCCCCAATAGTGTTCTGTGATAAACTCTTCCTCTGAGCCCTCAACGAGATCATGTCCTTCCGTACCAGTGGTCAGGTCAAAGTTTTGCCAGTTGCCCTTGAATTTCCATTGGTATTCGATGAATTGACGGTCTTGGTTTATATCCCATTTGTGTCGCATGGGCATGGTAGAATAATGCTCCTTGTAGATGGTATTGGCTACGATAGATATAGCGGGTTTAGGAACAATTTCACTAACAAATGTTACCCCCCTTTTCCACTCCTTTCCATCAAAATGCCGCACATAGAATCGTAGGTTTACTTCTTCAAAATTGACATGAAAGGGAATTTTGAGCCCCAATAGCTTTACATTTTTGAACATGAAACCTACCAGACTTACATAACAGTTCCCATTCCAAATGTCTAATTCCGTTCTAGCCGGGACATAAGGCTCAAGGATTTTAGGATCAATGGCATAATTTGCTAATGCGAGCTTGCGCCATTCGGCTTTAAGAAAAGACATGGAGAGGTGGTTAGATCTTTTACTGAATTAAGGAAAAGGCCCTTGATTTACGAAGCACACTTTCCCCTACAAACAAAGGCTCTTAGAGACTGTTTAAGATTTATACTGCTTGTGGACAGTGTCTCTCAAGAACCTGAGTTTGCCTGTCAATCATTTTTGGGTTTTGGAATGGCTCCTGGAGGGCTCTCTATGGACAATCCACCCATCTCAGCCTGCTTTTTAGGCTTGAGTTTATATGTCTTTTTGATGGTTGTTCCCTCACCAGATAACCTAGACTTCTCCTCCTCTACCAATAAAGATGACCGCCTGGCCGTTCGTTTTAGTTTCACAGCATATTTATGGGACTTGTAGGTGAACTTGGCACTCAAGAAGTACAGTCCAATCTCTGCCTTGACCTTTTTGTAGATGACGATATTACCATTGTCTTTGGTTCTTCCAAAGGTTACCCAGACTTGATTTCGGTTAACTACCTTGTTTTCAATCTTAATGTAAGAGAAACCTCGGATGCCTTTGGCTTGCCAGATCCCATCATAGGGTTGTAGAAGTTGAGCAGATTGGCCCCACACAAAGTGCCCAATGAGGAAAAGCAAAGCTGAAAGGCCAATTCTTTTTAATTTGATAGATTCCATAGAATGTCAGTTTAGGGTATAAGTCGGGGAATTCTCATGACAGTCAATACTTATGAGAAAGTATTTTCAAATTTCATTTTTTCCAATATTCCTGATGTCTTTCCTTTTTTGAGCGAAAGGGAAAAGCCCTTAGTAATTTCAATCCTTCTTCTCTTAAGACCCCAGAAACGACCTCAACCTTTCTCCCACCTAAATTCAACAATTTCTCACAAGTGGGTTTGGGATTTCCCTTGCTGACAGTTTTGAGGTCTTGCTGGGAAACGGAAAAAACGACTCTATCAATCTTTGCCCAATGAATCGCTCCACTGCACATGAAACAAGGTTCTACATTTGTGTATAAGGTGTATCCTTCCAGGCTCATGAGTTGGTGTTCGCGACAATACTCACTGATGAGGATCAATTCTGCATGGGCGGTAGGATCTGAATAAAGGATGCATTTGTCTTTGGAGGAAGCTTTCTGCATTCCCTCTTTGACCAAAATAGCTCCGAAAGGGTCAAATCCTTCCTTGGCTGATTCAAGCGCCAATTTGAATGTATGGCTAATCCATGTTTCATCTTCACCCATCATAGAAGAAGATACAGAATTAATCCTAGTTCAAGTTCAAGTTCTCTAAATTGGTGGGCACCACAGATGATACACCTGTATTCATCATAGTTACCCCATAGAGAACTGAGGTAGAAACCATCGTCCTTTTGTTGTGGGTAACGATGATAAACTGAGAATCAGCTGAAAACTTCTTGATGATGTTGTTGAACTTGTCAATGTTGGCATCATCTAGTGGGGCATCGACCTCATCAAAAATACAGAAGGGTGCTGGTTTGATTAGATAAATGGAAAACAGTAAGGCAACTGCGGTAAGGGTTTTCTCCCCACCGGATAGCTGTTTGATGGTCAACGGCCGTTTTCCCTTAGGTCTAGCAATGATGTTGATCTCGGATTCTAAGGGATTTTCTGCATCTGTCAGGATCAAATCACAATTATCCTCCTCGTAAAACAGAGATTTAAAGACCTTGATGAAGTTTTCGCGGACCCTATGGAAGGTTTCCATGAATTTCTCCTTGGCGGTATCATCTATTTCTTGAATTGTATCCAAAAGGGAAGCTTTGGCATCGAGGAGGTCATTCTTCTGGGTGGAGATGAAATCATGCCTTTCTTTGATTTCCTGATAGGCTTCCACAGCCATAGGATTGATTTCCCCGAAATTCTGGATCTTGTTGCGCATGTTTAGGACATCCGCCTCCATTTTCTCCAAGTCGTAGGAACCCAATTCTTTGTCAAATAGTTGTTCCTGATTGAGATCTTTTACATTGATCTGGAACTCCACGGACATTCTTTCCTGCAGGCTATTGAGCTCAATTCTTACCTCTGTCGCTTGCTCTTTTAAACTCCCTTGTCGGGTCAAAAGATCTTCCCTTTTCTTTCTGTCTCCTGAGGAATTTTTCTCCACCTGGAAAATAGAATTTTTGGTCATCCCAACGGATTCCTCCCATTTGCCTACACGCTCTTCCTTGTCCTTTCTTTCGTTGTAGAGACGGACAATAGACTCGTCGTCCTGCAGATTGGATGAAATCAATTCCTGTATGTCTTTTTCCACCTGATCTAACTCACCCTTGAATTGCTGATCATTGCTAGAGAATCGCTCTATATTCGCTTCCCGCTGTTCGATCTGTTGAACAGTATTTTGAAGTTGGTTTTCTAAATGAATGAATTGAATATTGGCCTCATTAAAGGCGGAGTTAGCCTGTTCGACCTCTTCATTTGTTTCCTGCATAGTCGCGCGCTGTTGGGCTTCACGACTGCTAAGTTGAAGGGCTTCTTCTCGTTTGATGGCAATTTGTGGACTAAGGGTTTCAATGCTTTCACGGATGTTATTCAGCTCCTCTTCTAAAGATTCTGAGCGTGCTCCTACCCTTTCCAAAAATTCTCTATACTCCTTTTCTCTGGATTGAAGGACAGAAAGGTCTCTCTGCTTTTCTGACAGCAGTTTCCTTGCCTGATCCAGCCCAACTGTAACATCCTCTTTTTTAAGGCTTTCCAACTTCTTTTGAACCGAGTCCAACTCCCCTTTTTCACCAGACAGTTGCTTTTGGAGCTTATTGATCTCCTTGTCTAATTTCTCAAGGTTCTTGGCTCTTCCCAATCTTTTCCCTTCAAATAAGCCTAGGGAACCTCCACTCATCATAAAGCGACGCCGTGAGATGTTACCAGCCTTGGATAGAAATATCGTTCCTTCAGGAATATCCTCAGGAAACTCATCTTCTCCATTTACGATATACACCTTGTCCAATAAGTAAGCTGCCAATTTGCGATACTCAGGAGCAAACTCAATCACATCTAAGGCAGAGGTAGCCTGAGTAAAGATGAGAGGATTGGTCTGTTTATAGCTATCTAACTCATCCAGAATAAAGAAATTGGCCCTTCCCTTGGCAGCGTCTGCTAACAGATGAACAGATAGGACAGCATCTTTTCTACTAGGCACTACATAATAACTCAAGAAGGAGTCGAGGTAGTTTTCAAGGGCAACCTTATAATCCTCTGGTACCGCAAAAACATCTGATAGCAAAGGGGAGTCCTTAATCCACTTGGCATTCTTCTTCAGAAATTTGACAGAAGCGGGAAAGCCCTCCAGGTTTTCTACCAGGCTTTTGGTCAGGTTGAACTCATTTTGTTTGGCGTCTATCAAACGGTTGGTTTTGTAGACTTTATCCTTCAGACTTGCAAGAGATTCTTCTGTACTTCGAATGGCGGCTTGATGGGTATCCCTCTTTTCAATTAGCTCTTCAACCTGTTTTTCTAGCGAGGAAACGGTAGTTAATAGGTCTTGGGATTTTCCACTAAAGGCATCCAAATCTGTTTCCCTTCTGCTTCTGTCTTCCAGTGCTCTTCTAAGCTCTGACTCAAGGGATTGTATTTTCACCTGTTTGATTTCCTGATCACGGATGAGGTCTTGCACTTCTTGATTTGCAGCCTGATTTTGCTGATAGAGGCTGTTGGTCAAGGTCGTTTCTTCCTCTGCACGCTTCTTGAGTTGCTCTAGTTTTGATTTTAACTCATCTACTATGCTTCGATGCCCTTCTGCCTCTCCCTGCTGTCTCATTTCCGTTTCTCTCAGTTGAAAGAGGGCTGATTGGTTTTGGGCGGCTTGTCCTTTTTCGTTTTCAATTTGATTGCGAATAGCGATTTCACGCTGTTGAAGATATTTCAGTCGTTCTGTCTTGATCGATTTTTCTGTCTCGATTGAACGGATTTTCGTCAAGTGCTTGTTCAGTTCTGCCTGCGCATCTGACAAATATTTTTCATTGTCTAATAACTCTTTTCTCAAATCCTGAACCCGCGCCTCGTGCAAGGACAATCCAGCTTGTACCTGTAGGATCTCATCTGCTATATTCTCTTCGAGGATTTTCAACTGATTTTGCCTCTCCTTGATGTCTCCCATATTAAGAAAGGCATATTGAGAGGAAACGTGTCTATAGTGCTCCTTAAGATCAAAATACCTTCTGGTCCGTCTTGCCTGCTTTTCAAGAGACTTAAGGTTCTTTTCTATCTCATACAAGAGATCTTCTACTCGTTCTAAGTCATCATCTGTATCCTTTAGGCGTTTGAGGGTCTGTTTCTTCCTGATTTTGTATTTTGAAATACCTGCAGCCTCTTCGAAGAATTTACGACGTTCATTGTTTTTGTTGGTCAGGATTTCATCTACCATCCCCAATTCGATGATGGCATAGGAATTCGAGCTGACCCCTGTGTCCATGAACAGATTTTGGATATCTTTCAAACGACAGGTGACACCATTGATTAGGTATTCAGAATCTCCTGATCTATACAGTTTCCGGGTAATCTTTACGGTAGAATATTCGGTGGGAAGGAGGTTCTTGGTATTTTCAAAGGTAAGAGAGACCTCTGCAAAATTGGCTTTACGCTTGGATTTGGTTCCATTGAAGATGACCGATTCCATTTTATCGGAACGAAGGTTTTTACTTCTCTGCTCCCCCAATACCCATCTGACGGCATCGACGATATTGGATTTTCCACATCCATTGGGACCTACAATTCCCGTAATCCCATCATCGAAAATAAGCGTTTCCCTGTTGGCAAAGCTTTTGAAACCAAATAAATCCAGTCGAGTGAGTTGCATTGTCAGACGATATCTACCAAAATCAAGCGAAATTTCCCTGGTGTGCGTCTTTTTGAGGAAAAAAATATTTGGAGGGAAATAACGCAAAATCTAATTTCATGTATAATCCTTTTAGTTTATACCCAACTTTTCCACAGAGTTATGCCCATTACCATCTTCGTTCTCAGTATCAGTATCTTAGGCTTGATTCTGTACATCATTTACCTTCGGAATAAATACATCGTTCCTAATCAAACCACGGCTAATGTTCAGACATTGCCTAAAAAAGAACCCCCTAAGGATCACTCCGAGGCATTTCTACCTGGATCAAAGGTTGACAATAATGCCGCTTCCTTTATTGATGAATTGTATGAAGGGCTAGAGGAGAATAAGAAAAAACGGCCCAGGCCATTCAAATCTAAAGCTGATATCAGAAGAGCCTACATCGTAGACGCTATTTTAGAAAAACCTAAATACCTGGATTAAAAGCATAAAAAAAGGCAGCAAGATAATTCCTGCTGCCTTGATTTTTTTAAAATCGATCTTAAGCTACTGCATGTCTACCAGCAATATACCTATCGATATTTGCTAGAAAGTCTTTGTAGACCAGCTCTATTCCCTCTCTCAGATCAATCTTATGCTTATATCCTAGTGAATGTAGTTTGTCCACATCCATCAATTTCCTAGGTGTTCCCTTCGGCTTGGAGGTATCATAGGTAATTTCTCCTTCGAAGCCTATCACATCCATGATCGTTTCAGCCAACTCGCGAATGGTAACATCTACTCCTGTACCGATATTGACAAAACCTTCATCACTGTAGTGGTCCATCAAATAGATACAAGCTTGCGCCAAATCGTCAGCATGCATAAACTCACGCATGGGGGTACCATCTCCCCATAATTCTACCGATGGAAGGTTATTCACCTTGGCATCGTGGAATTTCCTGATTAAGGCAGGCAAAACATGAGAGTTTTGTAGGTCATAATTGTCATTAGGACCATACAAATTTGTTGGCATGGCAGAGATGAAATCGGATCCGTACTGCCTGCGATAATTTTCACACAACTTAATGCCGGCAATCTTGGCGATGGCATATGGCTCGTTGGTAGGCTCAAGCAAGCCTGTCAGCAGCGCATTCTCGTTCAATGGCTGAGGAGCCATTTTAGGATAAATGCATGATGATCCTAGAAACAAAAGCTTCTTGACATCATTCTTGTAAGCTTGATGAATGATGTTGGTCTCAATCATCAAGTTGTCATACAGAAACTCAGCACGATAGGTATTATTGGCTACAATTCCACCTACTTTAGCCGCAGCAAGAAACACATAATCAGGCTTTTCCTCTTCGAAGAAAGCTGCCACAGCTGCTTGATTTCTTAGATCCAGCTCTTTGGAGGTACGCATCAAGAGATTGTTATATCCCTGATTTTGCAATTCTCTAACAAGGGCAGAGCCGACCATCCCACGATGGCCAGCTATGTATATTTTTGCAGATTTATCCATCTTATTGGTAAACTTTTGCGGCTGCCTGAGCCTCAGCAATGTCATGTTTCATCATGATGGATACCAACTCGTCAAGACCAACTTGTGGTACCCAGCCTAATTTCTCCTTAGCCTTGGTAGGATCACCAATCAGTAGTTCAACCTCAGCTGGACGGAAGTAACGGGGATCAACTTCAACAATCAGTTTTCCTGTGTTTTTGTCGTATCCTTTTTCGTCTACTCCTTCTCCAGTCCACTCAATATCCCAACCCACATGGCTTGCAGCTTTTTCCACAAACTCACGTACGGAGTACATTTTACCTGTAGCAACGACGAAGTCTTCTGGCTGTTCTTGCTGCAGCATCATCCACATCATCTCTACGTACTCCTTGGCATATCCCCAGTCGCGCTGAGCATCCATGTTTCCTAACTTCAGCACATCTTCCAAGCCTACAGACATCCTTGAAAGAATGGTGGTGATTTTTCTAGTTACAAAGGTTTTTCCTCTTCTTTCACTCTCATGATTGAACAGAATACCGTTACAGGCATACATGCCATAAGACTCTCTGAAGTTCTTGACGATCCAGAAACCATATAGCTTTGCTACACCGTATGGGCTTCTTGGGTAGAAAGGAGTTGTTTCCTTTTGTGGAATCTCCTGTACCTTTCCGTATAGTTCGGAAGTAGAAGCCTGGTAAAATTTAGCGTCAGGACATTGGTTTTGCATGGCGTCAAGAAGACGAAGAGTACCCAATGCATCCACCTGAGCTGTATATTCAGGAACTTCGAAAGACACTTTCACATGGCTTTGAGCTCCAAGGTTATAAATTTCGTCTGGCTTAATAGTACCCAATAGCTTATTCAGGTTGGCACTATCAGTCAAATCACCATGATAAAGCTTCAATTGCTCGTGCCCCATCAAATGCTCAATTCTATGGGTATTGAAATTACTTGCCCTACGGATAATTCCGTGGACCATATACCCCTTCTCAATCAACAGTTCCGCAAGGAAGGACCCGTCTTGGCCGGTAATACCCGTTATAAAAGCCTGCTTCATAATGTTAAAGATATAGGCCTCCCCTGATAAGGAGGCCTTCTAAATAATGTCTAAAATTAAATGATCATGCCTGCGGCAACTGTCTCGTTGGTGAATTCATCAACTAGAATTATACTACCGGTATTTTTATTTTTGCCGTAGCTATCAAATACCAATGGAAGTGTTGTTCTGACCTTGATTCTACCAATGTCATTCAATCCAATATTTTTGTCATCCTGTACTCGGTGGAGCGTGTTGATATCCACCTTGTACTCTACCTCTTTTACCATACATCTGGCATCACGAGTAGTTTGACGAATTTTATATTTTCCTCTTGGAACAAGTGGCTTGTTGTTCATCCAGCAAACCATTAGTTCAAGATCCTGTCCCATTTCGCCTTGGTTACCTGGTTTAACCAGCATATCACCACGGCTTATGTCAATTTCATCTTCTAGCAGCATGGTAACAGACATGGGCGCAAAGGCCTTGTCTACCTCACCATCAAAAGAATCAATTTTTTTGATTTTGGAAGTAAAACCAGAAGGAAGAACCATCACCTCATCACCTGCTTTCCAAACTCCACCGGCGATTTTACCCGCATATCCTCTGTAGTCTCTATGCTCCTCAGACTGAGGGCGAATCACGTACTGTACAGGGAAACGAGAATCAACGTGGTTGTTGTCGTCAGAGATTTGAACATGCTCCAAACGGTACAACAAAGTGGGTCCTTCATACCAATCCATCTTTTCTGAGCGGTTTACAACATTGTCACCTTTCAGGGCTGAGATAGGAATGTATGTGATATCAGGAATCTGAAGCTTTGAAGTAAACTCCTGGTATTGAGCAACTACTTTCTCGAATGCTTCCTGAGAATAATCAACCAAGTCCATTTTGTTTACACAAACAACTAGGTGCTGAATTCTAAGGAGGTTAGAGATAAAGGTGTGGCGACGAGTCTGCTCGATTACACCATTACGTGCATCAATAAGGATAATGGCCAAGTTTACAGTAGAAGCACCAGTAACCATGTTACGAGTGTACTGAATATGACCCGGTGTATCTGCCAGGATAAATTTTCTCTTTGGTGTAGCAAAGTAACGGTAAGCTACATCAATGGTAATCCCCTGCTCTCTTTCTTCTTTCAAACCATCTGTTACGAGAGCCAGGTCAAGATAATCATCACCACGCTCATTTGAGGTACGCTCGATAGAATCAAGCGTATCTTGGAAAATGGACTTGGTATCGTATAACAAACGTCCGATCAAGGTACTTTTACCGTCATCTACACTTCCGGCAGTAGAAAATCTTAAAAGATCCATCTATGAAATTCTTTTTTTGTTCGATTGAAAAATGTGTGTGTTACAAACAAGCTGCTAGAAGTATCCCTGCTTTTTGCGGTCCTCCATGGCACTATCAGATCTCTTATCATCAGCACGTCCACCACGCTCTGTCGTACGTGTAGTCGCAATTTCGTTGATGATTCCAGGAATCGTATCAGCTTCAGAAAGAACTGCTCCAGTACAGGTAGCATCTCCAATTGTACGGAAACGCACCATTTTCTCTTCGTACTGCTCACCCTCAGCCAGGTTAATAAAAGGAGTGTCGGCTAAGAATACACCATCTCTGTTTACTACTTTTCTCTTATGAGCGAAGTAAAGATTAGGCAATGGCACTTTCTCTTGCTGGAGGTACATCCAAATATCTAGCTCAGTCCAGTTAGACAGAGGGAATACACGGAAGTGCTCACCTACACCCTTGAAGCCATTGAATAGGTCCCAAAGTTCAGGACGCTGGTTTTTGGGCTGCCATTGGCCAAATTCATCTCTGTGAGAGAAGAAACGCTCTTTTGCGCGGGCTTTCTCTTCATCTCTACGTGCACCACCAAGGGCAGCATCGAATTTTCCTGCTTCCAAAGCGTCCAGAAGGGTTACTGATTGAAGACCATTACGGCTGGCGTTAGGTCCCTTTTCTTCAGTTACTTTTCCCTGGTCAATTGAATCCTGTACATAGGCAACAGTAAGCTTGGCATCGATATCCTTGATGAACTGATCACGGAAGGCAATCGTTTCTTCAAAGTTGTGTCCAGTGTCTACGTGTAGCAGAGGGAAGGGTATTCTTCCTGGGTAAAAGGCTTTTCTGGCTAACCAAGCTAAGGTGATTGAATCTTTTCCGCCGGAAAACATCAAAACGGGGCGTTCGAATTGAGCCGCAGTCTCACGTATGATGTAGATGGCTTCTGATTCTAACTGACGAAGGTGACTGAGTCTATAGTCCATTATTGACTGTTATATCAGATGGTGAAAAACAAATACTATTTATTCTCAATAAGAGGTAGAATCAACTTTAGTAAGCGTTGAGTAGAATCCTCAAGGCTTTCCTGATCTGTTCTGATCTCAAGAAACGGATTTTCAGGATGCTCAAATGGTGAGTCAATCCCTGTAAAATTCTTGATTTCTCCTGCACGGGCTTTTGCATAAAGCCCCTTTACGTCTCTGGCTTCACAAACCTCTAAAGGAGCATTAACGAAGACTTCTTTGAAATCTTCTTCCCCGATGATTTGCCTTGCCATTTCGCGGATTTCAATGGTTGGGCTTACAAAAGAACATAAGCAAACAACTCCTCCATCAAGGAACAGCTTTGCAGCTTCTGCGATACGACGGATATTCTCCTTCCTATCTTCTACAGAAAAGCTCAAATTATTACAAAGTCCAACACGAATATTGTCTCCATCTAACAACTTAGAAAAGTAGCCGAGTTGGTGTAATTCTTTCTCTAAATTTTGTGCAATGGTACTTTTTCCTGATCCGGATAATCCAGTTAACCAAACCACAATGGCTTTTTGTTTGAGCAGGGTTTCTTTATCACTTCTGGATAATATCTTGTCGAAAATAGGATGAATATGTTCCAATAGCGTATGTGGTTAATGGAATGAAATCTCATAATGATACGAGTGCCCAAAGTGGGGCTGGAGAGAAGTAGTGAATAGTATGTGGATCAAACGCAAATCCCTCCGTGGAAAGAACATAAATGGATGTCTGTCAAGGGCTTGAATTACGATATTTTTGATCCTAAAAAAAAGCTATTTGTTCCCTTTAGATTTCGGGTCAAACTTACTCAAAAAGTAAAAAAGAACAGACTGGATAACATGAACCGCCATAAATATATCGCGAATGGGTGATCTACCTGATTGGTAGTTTGCTATCTACAGAGACTTGCAGGCAAATTCCTTGCCACAGCGTAAAAACTATTGCAATTAGTTGGGATTTTGGACGATAGAAATACTTTGAGTCACCCAATTATCCGATCAGTCCCTTAATTCAATTATGGTCCAACCTGCTCCTCCTTCCTCGACAGAGGCATCGGATAGTTTCCTAACAAAGGGGAATCCAGAGAGGTGGTTTCGAATAGATTCTCTCAGGGCACCGGTACCCTTTCCATGTAAGACACGCAGACGCTCAAAACCAGCCATACGGCCATTTTCGACAAATTTATCTACAAGCTTGATGGCCTCTTCTGCTCGTTTCCCCATGACATCAATCTCCATTTTGGCTACAGGTTGAGGGCCTGATTCAATGACGGTGTAGGAAGCAGAGCGGCTTTTCTTTTCCTTGGGTGGTTTGATCTTGTCCAACTGAGCAAGCTTGACGTTGATTCTCAAACCATCTGTTTCAATGACGGCCTTTTTTCCTTGTAAGCTGACCAATTGGGCTACAGTAGTGGAGCTTTTTAATTTTACCCAATCTCCTTCTTTAAATTCACGATCAGCTAAAATGACGGGCCCCGTCTCTTCTTTTTTACGGGTGGAAGCTTGGTTTTTCTTTTTCTTTTTTGGCTGCCCTTCTTTTATGGCAATCAAATCCTCTTCACGTACTCTAGGCATTTTTTCTTTCAGGGCTTTTCGAAGCTCTTTCGTCCTTTCTTTTTCGGCCTGAGACTCTCTAATCTCACGTATGGTCTGCTCAATTTGCCTGTTCGCATTTTGAATCATGTCCTTGGCCTCAGCCTTGGCTTTGGTAATGATCTCCTTTCGGTTTTCATTTAGGGATTGCTCAATTCTCTTGTTTTTCTCTACAAGTTGCTCAAGTTGATTCTCTTTTTGTTTCGCTGTCTGAAGGGCCTTTTTAAGTTCGTTGTTTTTCTTTTCTAACTCTTTCAGCAGTTTTTCAACGTCAATCTCCTCGGTACCGACCTTTTTCCTAGCACGCCTTAGTATCGTAGCATGAACGCCAACTCTTTGCGCCATTTCAAAAGCATAACTTCTTCCAGGAACCCCTTCCATCAAGATATAGGTGGGTTTCAATTCGGCTGTGTCAAACTGCATAGCCGCATTGATGACTCCCTTGGTTATTTCCGCAAAGTTTTTCAAGTTTCCATAGTGAGTTGTGATGATTCCATAAGCACCTTGGCGAACAAATCTTTCCAAAAAGGATTCAGCAATTGAGCCTCCCTGCTTTGGATCAGTTCCTGAACCAAATTCATCCACACAAAACAACGAATTGCTTGTCATGTTGTCTCCCATTTCCCTCCATTGAGCAAGGCGAGAGGTATAAGTAGAAAGATCAGACTCAATGGACTGTTCGTCTCCAATATCCAAAAACATGGAATCGAACAATCTGAATTCAGAGCCTTCATTTACCGGAATCAAAAAGCCGCTTTGGAGCATCAACTGGAGTAAGCCCACCGATTTTAAAGAAACAGATTTCCCTCCAGCATTGGGACCAGAAATAACAACTAT
This sequence comes from Bacteroidota bacterium, assembly GCA_039817415.1. GTDB lineage: Bacteria > Bacteroidota > Bacteroidia > J057 > J057 > JALEFZ01. The sequence continues at coordinate 30,122 of JBCBVV010000012.1, read as the reverse complement.
CCTTCTTCCCTTTTCCAGGGTAAGATTTAGAGGCACAACAGATATTTTTTCCTGAAGGGCTTTGAGCTGAAGCAAGGGATAATAAGCCTCCCTATAAGATAGCTTTTCACCCTTTGGATTAATGACTGGCAGATTGGCTTCCAGCTTTACGGCCAATTTGGCTTTGGCTCTGACCAAATCAATTTTGATCATCACTTCTCTGAAAGACTGAATTTCGGGAAGTTGCTCGCTTACTTTAGCCGTAACATCCTGAAGGATTTTCACTACCTCGTTATGCTCCCTGATCTGTAGTTCTCTAAGTTCATTGTTAAGGGTAAGTGCTTCTGTAGGCTCAATGTAGACGGTATTTCCTGACTGAGACATATCATGAACAAAACCCTTGATATGCCTTCTTGATTCAGCTTTAACGGGAATAACCAACCTGTCATTACGGATGGTAATCTCTTTATCCTGGCTCCAATTGTTTTCTATGGCCTTTTTCAAAATGGAAGTCAGGGTATTTCTCAGGCTATCCGAGGACTTCTTCAACTTTCTTCTTACAGAGGCCAGTTCTGGGGTTGCATCATCTGCTACGTTCCCAAATTTGTCTAGGATTCTGTCTATTTCATTGATCAAAACATGGCTAAAGGGCAGTTCATTGGCCAATTCTGCCATCAGAGGATACAACTCTTCTCTTGATTTCAGGTATTTTCGAACGTCCCTAACTGCCTTCAACCAGTTGACCAATTGATTAAGTTGACGGGCATTCAACCAATCACCTTCAACTTCCAGCCTTTTGATGATTTGCTCAAGCGAGATAAAATGATTGGCTGGAAAGGGCTCATCAAATTCCAGTATTTCGTGAAATTCTTTGACTCTTTTGAGTTCAGGGATTAACTCCTCAGGATCATGTGTAGGGACAATTCCCATACATCTATCTACTGCTTCCTGGTTAGAAAGAGACTTAGCGGTCTCTTGCAGGATGACATCAAAGCCTAACTTTTCGTACGTATTGGGGTGGTATAGCTTCATTCCTCAGAATCGGACTCGGACAGTAGAGCCCCGCCAGTTCTACTCTTTTTGGGCATTTCAGGGGTGCTGTCCTGCTTGGTTTCTTGTTTTGGATCTTGGCCTTTGCTTTTCAGATCCAATGAATCGACAATATTCCCATAAAGGGAATCGAGTACCGAGGGGCTCAGGAGATAATACTCATAAGACCGAAAAAAAGTTTCCTTGTCGAGGCCGAATTTTTCCAATACTTCTACATGAAGGTCTTCACGCATGATGTGGCGCTGAATCATAGCTCCCCCTTTTTTTCCTGCAATGGCCTCGGCTATATGGAATTCTAGCAGTATTTCTTCCATTTGCTCAAAGGGAATGGCATCCTTGGGAATGGATTCCTCTTCATCACATCCACATATCCCTATGCTCAGCCCCATGATCGCCCCAATCAATATTTGATCAATCAGCTTCTTTTTTACCATCCAATTTATTCTCATCAGGATAACCTATTTCGCTTATTTACGGACTAATAGTAACTTGCCTACAGGACAAAGTTAATCAGTTTCATCTTTTGATTATTATACATGCCAGATCAAATCGTCAATGCCATTTATGCCGTTTCTGAAAATGGAGTAATTGGCAAAGAAAATGACCTACCGTGGAGACTGAGGGATGATTTGAAATTTTTCATGCAAACCACCCTAGGATTTCCTGTCATTATGGGAAGGAAATCCTACGATTCGCTAGGAAAACCACTTCCCAAAAGAAGAAATATCGTCGTTACTCGCAATACAGAGTTCTCCGCCGAAGGGGTTGAGGTTGTACACTCCTTAGAGGAAGCCATGGAATTGGTAAAAGATGAGCCAGAAATATTCATCACGGGTGGTGCGACTTTGTATCATGAAAGTGTAGCAAAGGGATTTGTAACACGTATCTACGAAACCCTGGTCCACGCCGAAGTAGAAGGCGATACTCACTTTTCCCTTCCCGATCCAGATGCTTGGGAAATAATAGCCGTAGATGCCAGACAAGCGGATGATAGAAATGAATTCGCTTTTACCATAAGAACAATGATCCCCAAGAAGTCCTAATCCTTCAACATTCAGCCAATTATCAACAAAAACTATGTTGTCAATACCTACCGCCTCGGAATATGCTCCCTTCTATGAAAAGTACGTGACTCGGGTTGGAACTGAATCCGTACTGGATCTTCTGGAAAAAAATGGGCAGGATACATGCAAGTTGATCCGTTCGCTAACTGATGAACAATTGAACCACCGATATGGGCCAGATAAATGGTCGGTAAAGGAAGTTTTTGTTCATATCATTGATACGGAATGGGTTATGGCCTATAGAGCCTTGAGAATTGGGAGAGGAGATACCACCCCCCTACCAGGTTTTGATCAAAATACATTTGTAGAAAATCTAGTAACTGATTTCATTGGACAAGAAGAAATTGTGAAGAGTTTTGAAGCTGTACGCAGGGCAAGCCTTTCTATGGCTCATTTGATTACTCCAGACCAATTTCTCAATAAGGGAATGGCCAGTAATCAGCCCGTTTCTTCAAGGGCGCTCTTCTATATCATGGCTGGACATGAAATCCACCACTTGAGTATTCTCGCAGAGCGTTACGGAATCAAATAGATTTGTTAAGGGGTAAAAATGCCTCTAATTTTGAAACCACAAATTGACATTGCTAAATCAAATCAACTATGCTACAAACTTCGGCCAAGATTTCCTCTCAAGAGGCCATGCAATTAGAAGACCGCCACGGAGCACATAACTATCATCCCCTTCCAGTGGTCTTGTCTATGGGCCAAGGTGTCTTCCTTTGGAGCCCTGAAGGCAAGCGTTATTATGACTTCCTTTCTGCTTACAGCGCGGTAAATCAAGGACATTGTCATCCTCGTATCTTAAAAGCTATGATTGAGCAGGGAGCCAGACTTACCCTGACTTCAAGAGCATTTTATAATGATGTACTAGGCCCATACGAACAATATATTACCCAGCTATTAGGCTATGACAAAGTCCTCCCTATGAATACAGGGGTTGAAGGAGGCGAAACGGCCATTAAGCTCGCCAGAAAGTGGGGATACAAGGTCAAGGGCATTCCCCAAAACCAAGCAAAAATCATTTTCGTTTCAGGAAACTTCTGGGGGAGAACACTTGCAGCTATTTCTTCTTCTACGGACCCTTCTTCTTACGAGGGTTTCGGACCATATATGCCTGGTTATGAATTGATTCCATATAATGACCTAGCTGCTCTTGAAAAGGCTGTTCAGGATCCAAATGTAGCCGGCTTCATGGTAGAGCCCATTCAGGGAGAAGCTGGTGTAGTTGTACCGGATGAAGGCTACTTGAAAAAGGCTTACGAAATCTGTCATGCCCACCGCGTCCTATTTATTGCGGATGAAGTTCAAACGGGCTTGGCCAGAACAGGAAAAATGTTGGCTTGTGATCACGAAGGTGTGAAGCCCGATATCTTAATCCTAGGTAAAGCCTTATCTGGAGGGATTTTCCCAGTTTCAGCTGTTTTGGCTGATGACGAAATCATGCTAAGTATCCAGCCTGGTGAACATGGCTCAACTTACGGTGGAAATCCATTGGCTTGTGCAGTAGCCAAGGAAGCCCTACAAGTATTACTTGATGAAAATCTATCTGATCGTGCCGAAGAATTAGGGCAAGCATTCCGACAGCGTATGCGAGACTTGATTGCCAAGCGTCCAGACTTGCTGATTCTTGTAAGAGGAAAAGGCTTACTTAATGCTGTGGTGATCAACGATACGGAGGATAGCTCAACTGCATGGAATATATGCCTTCAACTAGCGGAGAATGGCCTGCTCGCCAAGCCTACGCATGGTAATATCATTCGTTTTGCACCTCCTCTGGTCATGACAGAGGAACAATTGCATGAATGCTGCGACATCATTGAAAAGACCATTATTAATTTTCAAAAGTAAGTCATTGTAAGCCAGCAATTATCCTAGCTTTTTATTAATTTCCGACATGCAACGGGCGGCCTCTGTCTTCATATGTATCCTCATGTTACTGTTTCATTTCCATGGAACTGCACAGGATTCCTCTATGCAGGTAGAAGATTTGTATGAAGAGCAAACCCAGGTGATGCCTGCACAAGGCATTTTGTGGAAGATAAGTGGGGGAAATCTCGAAGTACCCTCCTATCTCTACGCAAGCCTGTTTGTCGTTCCCAAATCGCTATTTTTCCTTCATCCTGCCATGGACAGTTTACTTGACCAGTGTCAGGAAGTAATGATGGAAGTAGATCCGGATAAAGTCGACCCAGACTACTTATTTCGATCAGAAATACCTATTGATTCCTCATTGGAAGTACTCATGGGGAAAAAGCAATACAAAGCCCTCTGGAAGTTCATGGAAAATGAGCTTACAGAGGCTTCTATTCGAAAGGTCATTGGTCGCTACCCTCCCCTAATCGTTCAGCGTCAGATCATGTTTGACTTCTGCTTGAGACTTAGGCAGGATCAAGAGGCTATACATATTGAAAAATACTTGAAGGATGCTTTGAGAGATGTTGACTTCAGCAGTTTGAACCTTGAATGGGTGCGCTCTGCTTGGTTAGATCAATATAGCTGGAAAGAACAAACAAGGATGCTTCAGGAAGGTCTTGACAAAAGACTGGAAAGCCGTGCAGCTTTTGAAGGAATGATAAGGGCATATAGACAACAAAACCTAGATCGCGTATGGTTCTTATCTCAAAAGGCACCTGACTTGGGAGACAATAAACATGTTTTAATTGACCTCAGAGTGTCAAGTTGGAAAGAAGCCCTGACAGAAAAAATGCCCCAAAAAGCAGTTTTTGGAATTATTCCTGCTGTTACTCTTCCGGGAGAATATGGCCTTCTCCATCAATTGAGGAAACAAGGGTATCGCGTCGAAGCCATTGCCTACTAACAAAGAATCATTAGTTGAAGGTTACACTTCCCATGAACCGAATGAAAATCGATGGATGGTTTCTAATCATCTGCGGCCTCTTCATTCTCCTTTCTGGGGTCATCATATTTATCAATGAATTCGATCCTATTGCTTTGGGTCTGTTGGCCATAGCATACGGAGGAATGTATGTGATTTATGGCGTCAGTATGTTTTTCCTGAATTTTCTTCGGAAGCATGTGTACGTTTTTATGCTCATGGTCGGCTTTATGGCCATGCTCATCATAGCCTTCCTTTCTACACAGGGGCTTCCCGACACAGTCTTTTTCCCCTTGATCCTCTCCTTCCATGTCGCCTGTAGTTTGCTTTGCCCCTCCTTCATGTTTTACCTGTTTTATGTAACCGTCAGTACCTTTTTTGTATTGGGGGTATGCTGGGTAAAGGGTGAATGGCTACTAAGCCAAATCGTCTTTTTAACCATCTGGGGGATGCTATGTATGGTGTTAGCCTATTTTCAGCTTTGGAGGAGGCAAGTAGGGAGAGAGAAGCGGATGCAGCTAAAACTATTTGGTGAAATGCTAGACCAATCCTCCAGAGCCATGTTTTTATTAGACATGAAGCAACTGGAATTGGTGAGTTTTAATGCACCTGCAGAAAGTCTCCTTCGGCAAATTGATAAGCCCAATGACATTCAAGGAAGTGAACTCCTCGCCTTGCTAGGGTTTAACCTTACCTACCTCAAGAGGAGATTTGGTCAAATAGGAAAAGTATGGGAAGAAAAATCCTATTTCAAGCTCATGACAAAAGCTCAATTACAACTTGAACTTGAAATAGTCCTGAGAAAACTTGAAAACCAGAGCAACGAATACCTCCTTCTCCGCATTCAAGATATTACCAAACTCAAAGCTCAGGAAAGAGACCTTGAGCGAAGCATGAACATCAACCAAAGTCTGGTTTCTGCCATTCCTGATTTATTGGTAAGCCTAAGTTCCAAGGATGAAATCAGCTCCATCCAGGTTCCTTCACAATACTCTCAAAAAGACTTCAAATTCTATCAAAGCCAGCATATCATTGCTCTTCTCAATTTCTTAGGCATGAATCAGGTTGATATGACTTCCTTTCAAGCGGCTCTTCTACAGTTGCGAAAAAAGGGGGCAACCTATCAGTTGGAATTTGAAGGGAGAATGTATGGTCATACGCGATACTTCGATGCGAGACTAGTAAGCCTAGGGTTTCAAGGTGAAGTATTGTGCATTTTTAGAGACGTTACAGAGGCATTTGAAAAGGACAGAAAACTAGCGCAATCTGAATCAAGGTACAAAACCTTAGTAGACCACATGAAAGAGGGATTGCTCATGACGGATGTTGAAGGCAAGACCCTATTTGTCAACCAGAGAATGGCGGAAATATTGGAGCATGACACCCAGGATCTACTAGGTAAAATGAGCACGGATTTTCTTGATATTGACCTTTTCTCCGAGGGAAATATGAATAAAGAGGGTGCTCAGAAGACGATTGAGTTCACAACCTCCAAAGGCGACCTTAGGCATTTATACGTCGCAGCAGCTCCTTTCCTTGACCAACAGGAAAAATTCCTGGGCACGATAGCAGTAGTAACTGATTTTAGTGTCAGAAAGGCTACGGAAGGAAAACTGGAAGAGAAAAAGCAGGAGTTAGATGACTTTATGTACAAGGCTTCACATGATTTGAGAGGCCCTTTAGCCTCCATCATTGGCATCAGTAACATCGCCATTCAGGAATCTAAAGAGGAAGTATCCAACAATTACTTCCATTTGATCAACCAAAGTGCCAAGCGGCTGGATCACATCCTTTCAGAATTGATCAACCTGACTCGTCTGAATAATGCTACCATTGAAATAAAGGAAATTCAGCTAAAGAACTTTGTCCAGGATATTTCCCAAAGTTTAGTCCATTCCCCTGATGCTGAAAAGATCAATTTCATCATTGATATTCCCGAGGACTTTGTTCTGGTTTCGGATGAGAAACTCCTCCTTTCCATTTTACAGAATTTGGTTCTCAACGGAATCTTATATAGAAAGAAGGGCATTGATGATCCGTTCGTCAGGGTTTGCGCTGAGCAAAAGCCGAACCGAACCCTCCTGAAAATTGAAGACAACGGTATTGGTATGCCGGAAAGGATACAAAACCGAGTGTTTGAGATGTTCTATAGAGGGAATACCAAATCAAAAGGTTCAGGTCTGGGCCTTTACATTGTCAAAACAGCAGTTGACAAATTGGATGGTTCTATCGAACTTGAATCCGAAGAAGGGCGTGGAAGTTCTTTTGAAATATCCCTTCCCCTTCAAACAGTTTAATATTTTACAGCACAACAATGAATGTACCTACTTTCCTAGCTGGAAGGTTAAGGGGTGTATGGATATTTACTATCCTTCTTATCCTCTTCCTTCTCCTTCAATTTGCTTTCCTCTTTATCCCATCTTCCCCACCTGACCATCAATATTTAATACCTCAGCAAGAACCGACCTCTTTAGACATCAACCAGTTGGATTCAACAGAATGGGTAGCTTTTCGAGGAATAGGGCCTGTTCTAGCGAGGAGAATTTTAACCTTCAAGGCAAGTAGAGGTGGATTTTTACGCCCCCTCGACTTAGCCAAGGTATATGGCCTTGATAGTAGTTTAAGCCTTCGCCTTCAATCAAAGCTTTGTTATTCTCCTTCAGACTCTTTGCCTCCACTAACATTCCACTCCAAAAAAACTGTCTACATAGCAAGGAAGAAAAGAATCAAGGTTCCCTTAAACACAGCAAATGCCTCGGAATTGAAAAAAGTGCGAGGAATTGGAGACGTACTAAGCAAAAGGATCGTCAAATATCGAGAGCTCATTGGTTTTTACTACAGGAAGGAACAATTGATGGCGGTTTATGGTCTTTCAAAGGAGAACTATGTAAGAATGACGCCTGAATTAAGCATTAAACTTCCGCCTGAAAGGGAAAAGAAGTCACTAAACTTGACAACCATCAACCAACTGGCACGTTATTCAACCATTTCCCGTTCTCTAGCAAAAAAGATCGTCCGATTTCGGTCAGAAATAGGTAAGTTTGAGTTTTGGAACCAACTTTTCTCAGTTGAAGGCTTTGCTCAAAACAACCTTGAGGAAATAAAAGTATATTATAAAATAGGGAAGCCCTAGATTTTGTCTGACGCACATGGAAAATAAAGACAAGGATTTATCTCAACGAGTTCGTGAATCGATCAGAGAAGTACCAGATTTTCCTATTGAGGGTGTTTTGTTCAAGGACATATCGCCTTTGTTTTTAGACCCTCAATTGGTTGATTCTATCAGAAAGAGATTGATTGAAAAGTGGTCAGACCAGGGCATTACCAAGGTCGTTGGAATTGACTCTAGAGGCTTCCTTTTCGGCCCTCAAATGGCGGTTGGCCTTGATGCTGGCTTTGTCATGGTCAGGAAAAAAGGGAAACTTCCGCCAGAAACAGTTTCTGTTTCATATGAACTCGAGTATGGATCTGCCACCTTGGAATCAGTAGTTGGGGGGCTTGAGTTAGGAGACAAGGTCGTCATTCATGATGATCTATTGGCCACAGGAGGGACGGCAGCTGCAGCAGCACAACTCATCAAAGAATTAGGGGGAGAAGTCGCGGGATTCAGTTTCCTTATTGACCTGAGTTTCTTGAATGGCAAAGAAAAACTCCTGCCCTATTCAGATCAAGTAGACAGTTTAGTAGTTTACTAGACGGCAATAGTTGATCAGGCACAACCCTTGGACCAGGCTTTAATTATTTTGCTAATATAAATACACCTAAAAGATCTTTTATGGACGCAACTACGCTCATACAGGAGGCATCCTCCGGACTTGATTTCAATTACTCTGAAAACCAACAAATGATCGCGGATATGATCAGGAGGTGGGGCGAGGAGCACTTACGTCCGGTAGTGATGAAGTATGATGAATCACAGGAATTTCCTCTAGAAATTATGCGCCAATTGGGCGAAATGGGATTGATGGGAATCCTAGTGCCTGAAGAATATGGAGGTTCAGGTTTCGGATATGAGGAGTATGTAACGGCTATTGTGGAAGTAGCTAAAATTTGTGGATCCGTTGGCCTTTCTTTGGCAGCCCATAATTCCCTTTGTACTAACCACATACTTAAGTTTGGTAACGAGGAACAAAAGAAAAAATACCTTCCCAAATTAGCCTCTGCTGAGCACATTGGTGCTTGGGGCTTGACAGAACCCAATACGGGATCAGATGCAGGTAACATGAAGACAGTTGCCGTTGAAGATGGAGATTACTACGTCATCAATGGAGCGAAAAACTTCATTACACATGGTAAATCAGGACATATTGCGGTAGTCGTTTGTCGTACAGGTGAGCCCAGAACGAGAAATAATGCTACTGCCTTTGTCATTGAGCGTGGTACGCCTGGCTTCAGAGGGGGTAAGAAAGAGGATAAATTGGGCATGCGTGCTTCAGAAACTGCTGAAATGATTTTTGAAGATTGTCGTGTACACAAATCCCAAATTCTTGGAAAAATTGGAGAAGGGTTCAAGCAAAGTTTGGCCATTCTGGATGGAGGTAGAATATCTATTGCTGCTTTAGGACTTGGAATTGGATATGGTGCATTTGAAGCCAGCCTTAAGTATGCCCAGGAAAGAGAGCAATTCGAAAAGCCAATTATTGAATTTCAAGCCATTGCCTTCAAACTGGCTGATATGTATTCGAAATTGAAAGCGGGTGAAATGCTTACTTTCCAAGCTGTTGACCTCATCAACAAAAAAATGAAGGTAGGAACAGCTTCAGCCAAAGCGAAATTATACACCTCCGAGGCAGCCGTTTGGATTGCCAATGAAGCCGTTCAAATCCATGGTGGCTATGGATACATCAAAGAGTTCCCTGTAGAGAAATTCTACAGAGATGCTAAGCTATGTACCATTGGTGAAGGAACTTCGGAGATCCAAAAACTGGTGATCGCAAGAGGCCTGAGATAAGCAGGGTTTTCTTACAGACTATTTAGGTTTATACTTCTTGTACACAGTTGTCTTTCAAGAACCTGCCTGTAAACTAAAAGTGATAAACCCAATGAGTCTCATATAAAAATTGAAGGAAGCGAATAGGATTCGCTTCCTTTTTTTGTGGGTATTTCAACAAGATAAAATATGTGAGTGGCCATTTCGTCCATGAAATGGGAATTGTATTTTCGTTGATTTCCTACGCAGAAAACCATATTTTACCCTAAATCCTACGGTCTCCCCAATACATGAGCCATCAAGCTAACGTCTCGGGTAATTCTCAGCCTTCGTTTCTCAAGAAACGGGCCGTTCGCATCAGATATGGCTGGTTGGGTAAATCATTCTCTCAATTTTTTACAAGGAAAGACTCTTATGACCCCAAAAAGGTCATGAAGGAAAAGGTCGAGCATGAGGTCATCCGTGCTGCTCCCGATGGTATGGGCTATCCAAAGGGAAGAGGTATATGGTTGGTCATTGCTGTCCTTCTCTGTGTCAATATAATAGGCTTTATGTTTACCATCATGCGTGAACATAACCTTCGGATTCATACTCCCTTTCAGCGAAGTTCGCTTTATTTAATGGACAAGGCGAAAAAGCACACCGCTGATCCAGATTTGTTTGAAGCTAGGGTTCGTTCGGTGGCACGTGGTCTTGAGATTCCTCCAGAATGGTTAATGGCCGTCATGTACACTGAATCTCGATTCAACCCATCTGTTCGAAATTTTAAAGGAAGTGGTGCCACAGGTTTGATTCAATTTATGGGCCCTACCTTAAGAGACCTCAACAGAAGGCTAGGGACAAGGTATTACTTGAGTGATCTCCAACGTATGACTGCTTCGGAGCAAATGTTGTTGGTCATGGAGTATCTAAACATGATGCGAGAAAGACATGGAGAATTCAATAGCTTGACCGATTTGTATCTGGCCATTCTTTATCCAAGAGCCATAGGCAAACACTACTCCTATACCTTATTCTCGCATCCCTCCAAGCGCTATCGACAGAATTCTGGCTTGGATGAAAATAAGGATAGAAAAATCACAGTAGGTGATATTGACCAACGCATGAAGCGCTTGTATAGAAAAGCCTATAAGAAGGAAAAGACCTACTACCTGGATTCCTGATTAGGCAAATAAGTCCAACTGCCCCTCTGGGGGAATTCTAAATAAATCTTTGTTGTAAGGGGGGAAAGAGCGTCCTTCAAAATGCTTCTTCTTCAAAATTTTGAATAGGTCTGAAACTGCTTGGGCAATGGGCCCGTCACCTCTCATTCTTCTGCCGTACTCACTATCATTGAGTTTGCCTGCATGAGCCCCCTTGATCTGATTCAAAACTTTTTCGGCCCTATCGGGAAATGCTTTTCGAATCCAATCCTCAAATATCATCCCTACTGCTCCATTTAACCTCACAAATGTATAGCCGATGGTCATCGCACCAGCTTCAGCAGACTTTTCTACAATTTCTCCAATTTCATGGTTGTTCAAACCTGGAATCACGGGTCCTATTAGGACACCCGTCGGAATCCCAGCCTCAATCAATTTACGCACCGTAGCTAGTCTCTTTTTTCCAGAGGCTGTTCGGGGCTCCATGGCTCTTCTTAGCTCCTCATTCAGAGAGGTGATGCTTATCATGACATGGACAAGATTCATGGAGGCAAGTTCCTTCAACAAATCCATATCCCGCAAGATTAGGCTGTTTTTGGTAATAAGGCTTACCGGCTGACGAAATTCCAGAAAGACTTCCAGACATTGACGGGTAAGCTGGTAGGTTCGTTCTAAGGGCTGGTAGCAATCGGTATTTCCCGAAAACATGATAGGCTCAGGCTTCCAACTTGGCTTCTTTAACTCTTTTCGAAGCAATTGGGCGGCATTTTCTTTGACGATGATTTTGGACTCAAAATCCAGGCCCGCACTAAACCCCCAATATTCGTGTGCGTTTCTTGCATAACAATACACACATCCGTGTTCACAGCCTTGATAGGGATTGATAGAATAATCTAAGGGCACATCGGGACTGGGTACCTTGTTGATGATCTTCTTGGGATGGTCTACAAATACCTGGGTTTTTGGATCGGGTATATAGGCCTCGTCTAACCCATCTTCGGCCTCGGTATCAAGCTCTTGCTTTAGAAATTTATTCTTAGGATTGATTTGCGCCCCTCTGCCTTTTAAATATTCTGGGTAAGACTCCATCTTCCTCCTCGCTCATTAATTTAGAATAGATTGCTCTTTTGCTAAAAATTTACGAAAAATATCAACAAAAGCTTCATTTTCTACTAAAAAACCATCGTGCCCAAATAAGGAAGAGACGGACACATATTCTGCATGGGGAATATGCTTTGCGATAAACTTTTGTTCAGCTGGAGGGAAAAGAATATCGGAGTCTATGGCTACAGTTAGCGTCTTGGCTTGAATCTGCCCCAAAGCAGCCTCCAAGCTCACCCTTCCTCTTGCCAAGTTTTGACTATCCATGGCCTTACTCAAGTACCAATAGGTAAAAGCATTGAATCTTTTCGCCAGCTTTTCTCCCATATATTGTTGATACGAAGATGCTCTAAAATTATCTATCCCAAATGGAGGAAGGTTCTTTTGCCGAACTTCATATCCTTCATAACTTCGGTAGGATAGCATAGCTGCAGCTCTGGCGGCTTTCATACCGGCTAGGCCTGCCTCTTGTTGCCTTTCACCCCAACTTCTATCTGCCTCAATGGCCATGCGCTGGGTTTCATTGAAGGCAATTCCCCAAGGAGAATGGACAGCGTTGGTCGCAATAGGCATGATATATTCAAATACATCTGCTTGCTGTATGGCCCACTCGAGCACATGTTGTCCTCCCATTGATCCCCCAATCAATATGTGAACCTTTTCCAAGCCAAGATCCTTCCTTAAGAGATCAAAAGAGCGGACCATATCTCTGTTGGTCAGCAAGGGAAAGTCAAGATACCAAGGTTCATTAGTTTCAGGGTTGATAGATAGAGGTCCTGTTGAGCCGTAGCAAGAGCCCAGCATATTGGCACAGATGATAAAATATTTCTCAGGATCAAAAAAGCGGCCAGGTCCGAAAAGGCCATTCCACCAAAGACTAACATCTGGATGACCAGTAAAAGCATGGCAAACCCAAACCACGTTACTTTTGTCCTCATTTAAATTTCCCAGGGTAGCATAAGACAGCTCGAATCCTGGCAGGCTTTGACCGGATTCCAATGGGAATGTTTGAGGATAGGTAAATTTTTTATTGACCATACTGAGCCAGGAATAAAATACTTTCGCAATAATACGCATAAAGACGGCCATGGATTTACCCAATGGCCGACCTTTCACATATTCACATAATCAACGTTCACAATCAAGCAAAGACCTTGTCCTTGTTTCCTACTTGAATTTGAATGGGAGTTAGTTGGCTTAAGTTGTCGCTGATCGGGCATCTGGATTCTACCGTTTGAGCCCATTTCGTCAGCGCTTCCTCTGAAGCATCGGAATCCGCCTTGAGTTCCACCTCAATATGTTGAAAACCAGATCTCGCATCGAAACCAAGTCCCAAAAACCTAGAGGGATCTAAATCTCCTTCTATATTTATTTCCAGGCTTCTCAACTCAATTCCTTGCTCCTTGGCAACGATAAAACCTACGACATTGAGACATCCGGCATAACTCGCCAGCAAGTACTCAACAGGATTCGCGGCTTCGTCTTTCCCTCCTAGTGATGGCGGTTCGTCTATAACCAATTCAAATTCACGGGCTTTGGCGATAAATTTTGTTTCGTTTTCGCTCTTACCCGAAACGGAAAATTTTAATAAACTCATCTTAATGAGTAATTTAGGGTGATACATTTTATGTAGAAGGAGTCTCCCTTACCACTGCCATGGTATGTTTGGGGCTCCTTTATTTTAAAAGAACGATATATTTCTTTTGGTTTAACGGGGAAAGAACAAGGGAATAAGCCCACCGGCCCAGGTTCTTAAACGCTCCATAAGTCTTAGACTGGCGCACTCATTCCTTGTCTATCTTATTCTTATTCCCTCAGCTAGACGGCTACGGGTCCATTCTTTACAAACTCAAATGCCTGCTGGAAATCCTCCTTTAGGTCCTCGATATGCTCAATTCCAGTTGAAATTCGCAATCCTGTAGGCGAAACTCCTGCTGCCAATTGCTCATCCGCACTTAGCTGTTGGTGTGTAGTCGAAGATGGGTGAATGATCAAAGTCTTAGCATCCCCAACATTCGCTAGGTGGCTTACTAACTTGAGGTTGTTCACAAACTGGATGGTATCTTCTCGTGAGCCTTCTAGTTCTACAGAGAATACGCCGCCAAATCCATTCTTCAGGTATTTTTTAGCTACCTCATGATTGGGATGGGAAGCTAAACCAGGATACTTGACAGATTTTACCTTAGGGTGAGCCTCGAACCATTGAGCTAGGGTAAGGGCATTGTCAACCGTACGCTGCACACGAAGCGAAAGGGTTTCAAGTCCTTGAAGAAGCAAGAAAGAGTTGAATGGGCTCAAAGCTGCACCAAAATCTCTCAAGCCTTCTACTCTGGCACGAATAGCAAATGCTACATTTGGCAATCCTAATGGATTATTGGGTCCGAACACATCGTTGAAGACCAATCCATGATATCCTGGAGATGGTTGAGAAAACTGTGGAAATTTTCCATTACCATAGTCAAAGTTTCCTCCATCAACGATGATTCCACCAATGCTGGTTCCATGCCCTCCAATCCACTTGGTGGCGGAAGCAGTAACGACATTGATACCGTAAGAAAGGGGACGAGCCAGGTATCCTCCAGCCCCAAAGGTATTGTCAACGAAGACAGGGATATTGTACTTCTCTCCTAGGGCAGCAAATGCCTCAAAGTCAGGCACACTAAACTCTGGATTTCCGATGGTTTCTAGGTAAATGGCCTTGGTTGTTTCGTCGATCAAGGGCTCATAAGAGCTAACTTCAACCCCATTGGCGAACTTCACATCCACGCCCAGACGCTTGAATGCGACTTTGAACTGGTTGTAGGTTCCTCCATAGAGGTGAGAGCTGGAAACAAGGCTATCTCCTGCCTGTAAAACATTATTTAATGCCAGAAATTGGGCAGACTGTCCTGATGCAGTAGCCACTGCCATTACCCCACCTTCTAGGGCGGCAAGTCTCTTTTCAAATACATCCGTAGTAGGATTCATGATACGGGTGTAGATGTTTCCGAATTCCTTCAAGGCAAAAAGATTTGCCGCATGCTCGCTGTCTTTGAAGGTATAGGAGGTCGTTTGGTAAATAGGTACTGCACGTGATCTTGTGGTAGATTCTACTTCTTCCTGACCTGCGTGTAGCTGTAATGTTTCAAAACGATACTGACTCATAATTGCTGAATATTGGTATGTTGTTAAAATTTTTGATATAAAAGGAGATGGGTATCCGAGGGATACCAAATGGAAAAAGCCTGGATTCAGATCCAAGCTTTAGATTTTACAACAACAACAGGAAGGAAGGGAAATAAAGATTCCATTCAGCTCCAGGCTGCTTGTTGTTTCGAAATTTTGATTATGTAGGATAATTTGCATGGTGTTAAACAATCAGATTATCATTCCCAATATTGGGCTGGAAGGGGCACCGTACACTGAGGTGGTTGCCAGAGGGTCATCGAGCCAGATCTCTCGCCTCATTCTTAATAAGCTGATCACACCATCTACAGAAGAGATGCAATCGTGCCGACAAATATAGATAGCAATTGTCAATTGCCAAATTTTTTCAAGTTTTTTTTCCTAAGTTCAAAAACTTGTCTTGGGGTACGGAGGGGAAGACTATCGAGTTTCGTTTGTTGGGAAAAAAATTGCGGGTGAAATTTGCTCCTTTTTATGATTTAAGTGCAGCGATTTCAATTCCAAAACAGTTTGAAAAGGAGGATTAGACATAAAATCGGTCTTTTCTATGCTTGAAATTAAGGCTAGGTAAATTTTTTATAAAAACACCTATTTCTTTATCTTACACATTCAACGCAAAATCATCAGATTTCAATTATTAACTTATGAGAAAATTATCCTTTACACTTCTCCTGTTGGTGTTTGGGTTTACTGTTTTCGGACAGAACCAACGCATCATTAAGCCAGGAGCTCAACAGGCGGAGGCCCTCCTAACCAGACCGGTAGAGCCAACTACCACTGCTGCCTCAACCGGAACTAGCGGTACGCCTACTGGGACTATGCTATTGGATGCCGTGACGGCTATCAAAATTGGAGAAGCCTCCAACGCATATACGGCTTTGAACGACGAGCCACAAGCGCTTTCAATCGAGCCTACTGTTGGTACCAATGGTGGTACAATTGCTTTTATTCACCGTCATAATATCGGAGACTGTGGAGGTCAAACTGCTGACAACGGCCGTCTTCGTTACACCATCTCAACTGATGGTGGTGTTTCCTGGAACGTAGGTTCTGCTGGTACGTCTACGAGCGGTAACCCTCCTACATCAGGATGTTTCGGTTTGGGTACGCTAAACCCACTATACACCAGAGCTTCAAGACACCCTTCTATGCACATTGATAACCCATTCCAAACGGGTGATGCTGAAGATTTGGTGTTGACTTACTGTGGACCTGCCCTGATTGCTGGTTCTGGATTTACAGGTGAAGTAGTAACTGGTGCTGGTATCAACATCACCAACACTCCTCCTTTTGTAAGTACAGATGAAACCTATACCAATGGATACCTATTTCCTTTGTCTTTGACAGAGCGTATCCCTGGTGAGTACTGGTATGTAGCCTCTAACTACAACGGTACTGACGCTACTGGTGTGATCAGTTTGTTCAAAGGTGAGTGGGATTCCACTACCAATGACGTGAACTGGGGATTGGCGACTACTATGGAGCCTTCTAGATTTGATGTAGATCCTGCAACTCCAACTGGAAACTTTGGTTCTACTTCTCTTTCTATCGGATTCGATCCTGCTGGTAAGGTAGGATGGGTTGCTGGATTTACTTACCTATCTGGTGGTATTGATAGTACACAGCAAGTGTGGACTTCTGAGTCTCGTAACGGTGGTGTTACTTGGTCTACTCCTGAAAGATTCCCATTTGAGCAGTTCCCTACGCTTCAGGATTCTTTGAGCGCATTCTTCATTGATACCCTACTTGTAGCTAACCCAGGTTTGGGTCTATCTGTTGGTGATACAGTATCTGACGGTCTTGGCCTTCCTGGTCTCCAGCAGGGTGCTATGGACCTTGTAGTAGACTTCCAAGGTAATCCTCACATCATTGGTCTTGTATTTGATGCCTTCTCTCACAATGGAGACGGAACCTACTCAGTATTACCACCAAACTTTGTTACCAACGGTGGTGAAATGTACTATGTAGATATGACGAGGGATACTGCTGGAAACTATCAGCTACTATACCTTGACTTCCAGGAGAACTTCTGGGGCCAGTTCGGTGATCCTAACGTAACGGGTGATGAAATCCTTATTACGGGTTCTGCTCAGGTTACAAGATCTCAGGATGGTGAATTAGTCTTCTTCCACTGGAATGAAACTGACCCAGCTGTATCTTTCGGTAACACAGCTCCTGATATGAAAGGTGTTGCACTAGATGTAGTTAGCCAGACCATGACTCCTGTTAAGAACTGGACTAATGATGACTTGAACTTCCAGGGTGCTGCCTTGCTGCCACGTACTTCTCAGTTGGCTTTATCAACTGACTCCATTTCTTACACTGTTCCTACTGTGATCACTGACCTAGATGATGGAGCTACCTTGACAGCATGTAACTACTGGTATTTCTCTGATATCATCTACAACAGAAATACTGAGTTTACTGAGCCTACAAGATACTTCTACTCTTGTGCTAGCAACCCAATTACGCTAAACGTATCTGAAACGCAGCCTGACTGTGGTACTGGTAATGGTGTATTAACTGCTGCTGCTGCTGGTGGACAGGGTACCTTTACTTACGAGTGGGACCTAAACGGAGCAACTGCTTCAACACCATCTGTAAATAACCTGAACGCAGGTATTTACTCTGTTACAGCAACTGATGAGCAGGGATGTACTTCTACGCAGGAATTCATTCTAAATAATGCAAATGCACCTAGCATTACTATCGATAACGTATCTGACATTTCTTGTGCGGGTGCTGGTGATGGTACAGCTACAGTAAACCCAACAGGTGGAACACCAACTTATAACTACGCTTGGAGCAATGGTGAGATTACGCAGGTTGCAACCATCCTTCCTGCAGGAACTACTCAAATCACAGTAACTGACCTGAACGGATGTCAGACATTTGGATTCGTTACTATCAATGAGCCAGATTCTGTACAGGTATCTGCTACTGCTACTGACGCTCTTTGTTTCGGAGAGCTTTCTGGAAGCCTGACTTCTAATGCTACTGGCGGTACAGGAACACTATCTTACCTATGGTCTAACAATGCGGGAACTACTCCTAATGTAGACATGATCGGTGCTGGAACCTACACCTTGATCGTTACTGACGACAACCAGTGTACGGCTTCTGCTACTGTTACCATTGCACAACCAGCCCCACTTTCTGTGGAACTGATCCAGGGATTCAATACCCAGGCCATGCCTCCATATGATGGTTCTGTAGTTGCTAATCCTATCAATGGTGTCGAGCCATTTACCTACATCTGGACTCGTCTAGACTCTGTAAATGAAGACTCAACCTTCAAGTCATTTGCTGATACTGTATTGGTAGGTTCTGGTAATGCTGCTCAGACTATCGCAGGACAGCTTGCTTGTGAGTACAAGCTTCTTATCATTGATGCCAATGGATGTGAGTTTGATACAACTGCCACAATCTCCTCTCTCTTGAGTGGTGCTTCTTGTGATGTTGGTTCTGTAACTCATAATGCTACACCAAGCTTCCAGGGTGAGGTAAGTCTATTCCCGAACCCATCTAATGGAACCTTCACAATTGATTACGCTGCCGAAACGGTTCAGGATGTAACCATTGAGATTTACAACCTACGCGGACAAGTAATTGTACGCGAGCGTATCAGCAACACTTCTGTTATGTCAAGAAGCTTTGACATGAGTGGAGAAGGTGCTGGTGTCTACATGATCAAACTGACCAATGAGACAGGTGTATTCGCCGACAAAGTCGTGATTACCCAATAATCATCATACATACATAAAAAAAGGCTAGCTCGACATGAGCTAGCCTTTTTTTATTTCACTTCCCCAACCATTTCACATGTCGAAGCGTGTATATGTGTGATCATCGAAATTAGCGCTTCTTACGAATGATTTGATACTACACACTTTTCCGTCGGATAACTTCCGAACGGGCTGGCACATCGTTCTTTAAGAATTTTTTGCCAAACCTTTAAAGCAGACTAATGAAAATTTACAACCATTACCTCAAATCAATTTCGATTTTATTTTGTTTGATCACCTTTTTCGCCTCTTCAGTGAGCGCATGTATTGATCCTACCAAAACACCCACCATTGTATGTAAGTACAGCAACAACAGCCAGGAAATAGAACTAAGGGTTTCTAACCTAAAGCTTATGACGGAAGCCCCTAACAAGGTTTGTAGTTGTGCACTTGGTCAGTACTCCCAGTTTTTCACTGACATCCATTACGTTGTCTTTGTTTTGACTAATACCTATACCCCTTATCCCAATTTTGAAAGATGGGAGCCAGATGCTGATGCTACAGCAGATTGGGACCTTACCGCCCAGGGGTATGGGGATTGGTCAGGCTTTGTAGCTACTGTCATCAACAATGGACTTCAGACCACCGATGATGTAGACCTAGTGATCCGCGCCTCAGTACCTGCAGGTTATGTTTATGTGGATTCTACTCTCTCTGCCATTAACCTCGGAACAGATGAATTCAATCCCGTAACAGGTACATTGACCAATGCACACAGAGGGATTCAGAATTTCTATTATGACCTTGAGATTGAGTTTGAATCAGCGGACCCAGGTCTTTTTGCCGCCGTTGATGCTCAGATCAACGATTACTATGACAACCTCACAAACTTGGAATTAGAAGAAATTGAAGCAGCAACTCAATTGTATCCTAATCCAACAAGCGGGGAAGTCTGGTTGTCAGTTCCAGCTCAGGCAGGTTCAGATGTAGAGACAAAACTCTATGACATGAGTGGCAAGGAACTCCCTCATAGCCGGATGACGGATGCAAGGAAAGGGAATGATGTACAATACTTCCTTATTCAGGATTTACCAGATATCCCTGGAATCTACGCCATTCGCATTCAAACCAGCAAGGGGATTCTCACCAGAAGGATAACGATTAAATAATTGGTAAGGAGGTTTTCAAGAGAAAAGTCAGGCTGTGCCCTGGCTTTTCCTCCCCTTTCTATTCAACCTGGCTTTTTTCATACTCTCCCAATCTCCAGGGGGGATAGATGAAATAAGGGTAGCTGTATAGTCTGAGCTGGGCTCTTTGTATATCTGTTCGGAAGGTCCTAGTTCAACTATCTTGCCTTTCTGCATCACCATGATCCTGTCGCTCATGAATTTGACCACCGACAAATCGTGTGATATGAAAATGTAGGTCAACTGAAACTCATCCTGCAAATCCTTGAGTAGGTTTAAGACCTGAGCTTGTACAGATACATCTAGGGCAGAAACCGACTCATCACAGATGATAAATTGTGGTGAAACAGCCAAAGACCTCGCAATGGATACCCTTTGTCTTTGTCCACCAGAAAATTGATGGGGATAACGGTCATAATGCTCTGCTTCCAACCCTACTTTTTCCAACAACTCCAGCGTTTTTGCCTTTCGCTCCTTAGCATTCGCTCCAATCTTATGAACTTCCATGGGCTCCTGAATAGACCTACCCACCGTCATTCGGGGATTTAAGGAAGAATAGGGATCTTGGAAAATCATTTGAACTTCCTTTCGTAAGGACCTCATTTCTTGGGGAGAAAGCTCGAGAATATCTTCACCCTTCCATGAAATATGACCAGAAGTGGGTTCAATGAGCCGTAAAAGGGAGCGGCCTAAGGTCGTTTTTCCACAGCCAGATTCTCCAACAAGCCCAAGGGTTTCTCCGGGAAAAACATCAAAACTTACCTCATCAACAGCTTTTACATAGTCCTTGGTTCTTCCCCATATTCCCTGACGAATGGGAAAATATGTTTTTAGGTCACTTACTTGAAGAATAGGCTCCTGTTCTTTGAGCTTCTGCAACCTACCTTCGATATCATCTTGAGAAAGCTCCTTCGCTCGAAACTCCGCATCCTTTGAAAGAAAATTGGCAAGGGTAGGTAAGCGATGCAAGCGCGTTTCTAAGCCGGGTCGACAGGCCAAAAGCCCTTGAGTATAGGGATGCTTAGCTTGAGTAAAAATATCTTCCGTTCTCCCTTGCTCTACAATCTTGCCTTTGTACATGACTAGGACTCGGTCGCAGATCTCTCCAATCACACCCAAGTCATGGGAGATGAACATAACTGCTGTTCCTTGCTCTTGCTGTAAATCCTGAATCAAATCCAGAATATTTTTTTGAACCGTAACATCAAGTGCGGTAGTGGGCTCGTCTGCGATAAGCAATTTAGGTTCACAGCACATGGCCATGGCGATCATGACTCTTTGCTTTTGCCCCCCAGAGATTTCATGCGGATAGGAGGCATAAATATCTTCCACCCTAGGCAATTGTACCCTTCGAAACCAATCTAGGGTGAGTTCCTTTGCTTCTTTTTTATTGAGTTTCTTATGGAGCCGAAGGGCTTCATCCACCTGTTGACCACAGGTAAATACGGGGTTAAGGGAAGTCATGGGCTCCTGAAAAATCATCCCCATTTCATTCCCTCTTAAGGAACGATAATCCTTTTCCTTCAACTTAGGCAGGCTGAGTGTTTCTTGCCCCTGCATCAACTCCATTCGTGAAGCGTTCATGTAGGCGGTGGATGGCAGCAAGCCCATAATTGACAGGGCAGTAAGCGATTTGCCACTCCCCGACTCTCCAACTATCCCCAAAGTTTCACCAGCTTCCACATGAAAAGAAATACCTTTTAAGGCATGTACTAATTGTTGGCCTTTGCCAAAACTCACTCGTAAGTTTTCCAGCTCTAGAATGGGAGATTGGGACATATGGATCAAATCTTCATCTAAAATAGGCTTTTTTCTCATAGGATGAAGCTTGGGCGACATCTGCGCTTCAAACCCCTTGCGAAAATGTACGTTTGATAAGAATAGGCATTTTGAAGGAGTATGAATAAGGAGTTAAAAAACATTCTAAACCGCAGTACGCTTCCATTGATTTGGTTAGCTTTTATGTGGGTCTTACATATCAGCACTACCCTATTTGGGATGCATGATCAGCTAGTCAGATTTGCAGGGCTACATACACAAAGAGTGGATGGATTGATCGGTATTTTTACGGCTCCCTTTGTCCATGGCGATTGGAGCCACTTATTGAGCAACTCTTTGCCTTTTTTGATACTGGGAACCGCAATCTTTTATTTCTACCCTAAAATAGGCGCAAGAGTATTTCTATTTAGCTGGTTTGTTCCACAAATTTTTGTCTGGACAATCGTCGCGCCTAGCTACCATATCGGGGCAAGTGGAATGGTCTATGCCTTTGCCTTCTTCTTGTTTTTTAGTGGCGTTTTCAGGAAAGAGGTCCGAGCCATCGTACTATCTCTCTTGGTGGCCTTTTCTTATGGAAGCTTGGTTTGGGGGGTGTTGCCCATTCAGGAAGGCGTTTCTTGGCAAGGCCACTTGTTTGGTGCTTTGGTGGGAATCGTCTTGGCATGGATTTTTAGGAACAAGGGAGAATGGGTAAAAAAAGAGCCTAGCGAGGAACCGGATTTATACGAACCAGGTATTCCCTATTGGGACTATAAAAGTCTTTACCCACCACCAGAAGGCATGTCCTATCCTGATGAGGAGGAATAGGATTTATTCCTTCTTTACTTTTTGGGTACAAAAAAAGGTGCACAAAAAACCTTGTACACCTTTCTCTCACTTATGGATAACTTATTTTTTTCTGAAGGCCAATACAGGCACTTGCAGTTCTTTGGTCATTTTACGTGTCATGCTATGGCTAGCGAAGAAGTCTCTCCATGATGGTTTCTTTCTACTAATCATCGCCAACAACTGGGTATTGTTTAGATGAACCAAGTTCTTAATTCCTCCGAATGGATCGGCGTGGTCAAAGAATCTATAATTCACTTTGGGATAGTCGAGGGTCTCGCTGATTGTTTGGTCAAGGCTATTGACATAACCTTCTGGAGCATTCTCCTCTTCTACATTTACATGGGCAATGGTCAACTGCGCATCAAACAGCCCAGCGATGTTTTTCACTTGCTCCATGACAGTTGAGTCATAATCCGTTAAATCCACTGCATAGGTGATGTGGTGGATCTCGTTGAAAGGACTCTTTGGAGGAAGAATAAAAATAGGCGCTTTAACAGATCCCATCAACCTCGAAATCCATGACAAACGCATATATCTTCTTAGGCCATTGGTAGCGTCTGTACCTACAATCATCAAATCGTAATTTACATCATGGCTCTCTTTGATGATCTCATTGATCCAATTACCGGGCTTCATCTTCAGGGTAAAGGGTACATCCTGTTCGATGAAGTTGGGAAGAATAGAAGAGAGATGTTGCTTAAGATGCTTGTTTTTAACCAACTGAAGGGTAGCATTGAGTTCTTCCATGCTGCCTGGTCTCCAGTTCCCCGTCTTTTTCATGGATCTTTTAGGACCTGCTAGAAAAAATACAATCTCCGCCTCAGATTTCTCTGAAATAGAAAATGCATAGTTTAACACATTTTTGTAATCTAATCGAAGATTTAACGGTACAAGAATCTTTTTCATGATGAAATCTGGTAGTAATTGTGTTGATTTGTTGCCTGACTGAATTTATTTACAATAAAAAAACTTTCATTCAATGAAAGAAGCTTATTTACTGGTACTCAATACACACTAATAAAAAGTAATAAAGTTGTTTATATCGCTTCCTCTGTATGTATTACAACGAATTTTCGCTAAAAAGGATGCTTACACTACCAAAATAAATCTAAAAACATGAAAAATTTTACATGCCCTTAACGCATCCCTTACGAAATATGCAATTAACCCTCATTGACATATAAATGACATTTTAGGGAAAATTCATTCTAAAATAGTAGCCGGCAATGGGTAGTTTTTCCACAAAAGTGAACAATACAGAGCCTATCTTATTGAAAATCAGGCATAAATCAAGTTCGACCTACTGAAAATCAGCAGATTAGCGATATTCAGAGAAATCGTACAAAACTACTTAAGCGCTGATTTTATCATGTCTAATGCATGAGGATAAATATCATGCTTACCCTCAAAAGTCATTACCTCCGTGGTGGGCAGATGTTCCTCTAGTAGTTTCCGCTCATTAACTGCCCGTTCCTTGGTGATAAACTGGTCTTCTGTCCCATAAAGAAACAACAATTGAGACTGCTGCAGGCGTTGGTCAAACTCCTCGGTAAATTCCTCAGGTATTTTTCCAGCGTAAAAAATTACCGCATCTGCATCAAGTTCTCTGGAGGCAAGCCATCTCCACATGGTGGCGATTCCTTGCGAGAATCCCAGAATGTAAAGTTTACAAGAAGCTAGGTCGACGGAATCTTCAATATGATTCATGACTGTATTGAGCCAAAATTTCTGATCCTCGATCTCTGTTAGCCGATCTTCTCTCGTCATCCAACTTGCCCCTACTTTGCCTGTAAAGCCGTCCACATAAAATCGCGAAAGAGCCTCAGGTGCTATAATCCAGCTTTCCTCATCCATTAGGGGCTTGAATTTTCGAACGAAATTCTTGGCCAACTGCCTGTAGCCGTGCAACACTACCCATACTTTTTTGATGTGTGGCCCAGCTTCGCCAAGGGTGGCAATACGAGCAGTCTTCCGGGTTTCGATGTGAATTTGATTGATGTTCTCAGTTTCCATAGAAGTAGTAAACCTTTAACGGCCAAGGCAAGTTATGTATATTGATTTTTAGATAGACGGATAGCCAGCAATTTGCTAATTTGACACACTATCAAAGCGAACTAAAACTAAGAAATTACATGAAAAAGACAGGCGTTGTCTTGCTAAACCTCGGAGGTCCGAATAATGAGGAAGCTGTTCAGCCTTTCCTTTATAACCTTTTCATGGATGAGGACATCATTAAGATTCCTTTGAAAGGAGGGGTAAAAAGAGGACTGATCAAGTTTGTTACAAGCCGTAGAGCAAAGGTTGTAGCTGAGAAATACAAGGAAATCAATGCTTGTCCAAAGGGATGCCTAGGTCCCAAAAGTTGCTCGAACAGACAAAATGGAGTCGTTTCAGATTGTTGCTCCGCCACCAACCCGCTCACTGAAGGCCAGAGGAGAGCACTAGAAAAATACATGAAGGATAGATCACATGATCGTGAATATGTCGTTTTAACTGCCATGCGTTACTGGCATCCAATGACAGATGCAGTATTAGACGAACTTGATAAGGAAGAGGTAGATGAGGTAGTACTTTTGCCCCTTTACCCTCATTTCTCCTATTCTACCACCGCATCCAGCTGGAATGAATGGACAAGAAGGGTTCGTGCAAGAGGATGGGAAAACAAATGGAAGGTCCATTTTATCCAAGAATTCCACCTCAACCCAAAATACATCGCGGCCATTAGCCAACGTATTGATGAAAGACTTCAGGATTTCCCAGAAGACATTAGAGACGAAGTACATTTGCTATTCAGCGCGCATGGTACTCCTATCTCCTTTAGAGAGGCAGGCGATCCATACTCCTTTCAGATCAAGGAAACGATGGAAGCCGTCATGGAGTACCGAGGGAAAGACTTCCCTTACTGGTTGTCTTTTCAGTCACGAGTCGGACCAGTCAAATGGCTAGAACCCAATACAGAAGAATTTCTAGAGGTACTTCATGGCTATGGTTTGAATCACCTGCTGGTTATCCCTATTGCCTTCGTTTCCGATCATATTGAGACATCCATGGAAATTGAAATTGAATTCAAGGAAGTAGCGGATGAATTGGGGATTAAAAATTTCCTTTGTACCAAGGGGCTCAATGATCATCCCTTGTTTATCGAAGCATTAGGAGATTTGGTTGAAGAAAAACTGGGTATCAGCTCTACCACCGAGGAGGTTGTAGGCTAAGGAACCTAAATCATACGAGAAGTCTGCTAGTTGAAAGATGAGCAGGCTTTTTTTATTTTCCTTTTGACCAACCATTACTGAATCACCAATTGGCGAAATCCCCAGCCGGTAGGTTTCTTGATTCCCACCAAATAAATCCCAGCCTTAAAGCTGTCTAGACTTTGCTTTAGGTTCCCTGAGGAATCAGTTTGCGTCCTGAGAACCACTTCTCCCTTTCGATCAACAAATATAACTGGCTGTCCCCATAAGGCTTCATCGCTAACTTCTAATTGGACGAAATCTGTTGCAGGATTGGGGTAAATCCTAAATGCCGGTCCTTGATAATAGGTAGGCGGTTCTACCTTTTTGACCAGAACAGCTGTATCCTTAGGAACAACAAATTTTGTTCTTCTAGACAAACGTCGCTCTTCGGAAACAAAAGGTCCTGCTAACAATGCCTCTTTTCTTAAGGATTCCAATGAAATCATCAGTGATTTACCCATCTCCTTAGCAGGTGCTATTTGAAGATGATCTATTTGACTCATCCTTTCAGATTTAGTTGTCGTGTGTGTAGGTACCTTCCATGTTAAGGCAAAGGGGGAATCAGTCTGAGCCTTTGCTAACAAACAAAGAAATAAAAGAAGGGGGAAAAGGATGAGGAGCTTGTCTATTTTCATAACTATCAGCCTTTACTCTTAGTACGAATAGAATGAAAAAACGATTTGGTCCTATTTAGTACATTTTTAGTAGAAGAGGCTTGATATATTGTGTAGCCTTTCTTTTTGTGCCTGAAAGGAATAGGAATTTATTTTGCCACCAAACAAAATGGGGTATTTTCATATTTTATATAGTAATTTTGCTATAGATTCATGGGTATTCCTTATTTGAACTTCAATTGATTGCTAAACATGAAATTTTCCTTACGCTTTTGGGTGTTTTTCGCCGTTATGGGAAGCTTATTCTCTCTTAACGGACAAAACATCTCCCCTCTTCTATCACAAATTGCCACTTCCGAATCATCTTCAGGATGGATTTTCATCAAACCTGAGGTCAACCTTAAGAGTCAAGACCTAATTACGACCTACAAGGCAGCCTTAGGCCTTAGTCAATATGACGAGTTCTTGCTGGTCAGGAGTGAAACAGACGAATTGGGATTTAGGCACGATAGGTATCAACTATTTCACCAAGGGATCAAAGTTGAATATGGAGAACTCATTATCCATTCTCAATACAATCGTGTTGTGAAGGCGAATGGCGAATGGTTATCTATTTTAGGTGTCAATACTCATGCTACCATTACGCCTGAGGAGGCCTTTCAAGCTGCGATTCAGCACTTGGGAGCCTTAGATTACTCTTGGAATTATCCGCATATGGAGATTTTGGTGAAGCAAATCACCAAAGATCCAGCCGCTACCTTATATCCAACACCTGAGTTGATGGTGACGGACTCTGATTTCAAATTTGATGACTACAAGCCTACTCTGGCTTACAAACTGGATGTCCACAGTATGTCTCCAGTTGAAAAGAAGGAGGTTTATGTAGATGCACAAACGGGAAAGGTCCTCAAAGTACTGGATGATCTTCATACTCATGACAAGCATTCGCATGATAATGTAGAAGGAACTGCTAACACCTTATATAGAGGTGTGCAAACCATCACTACTTCAAATATCCCTGACGGCGATGGATTCCGTCTACAGGAAACCAACCGAGGGCTAGGAACGGATATCGCTACCCTTGACATGCGTTATGGAACAGATCCTAATGTGGCGGTTGATTTTACAGATGATGACAATATTTGGAGTGACTTTTTGATTCGTGCTGATCGAGCTGCGACTGATGCGCACTTCATGGCCGAGTTTACCCATGATTACTTCCTGAATACCTTTCAAAGGAGCTCATATGATGGCAATGAAATGGGCATCCTGAGTTATATGCATTACAGCGATCCCAATTATTTCAATGCCTTTTATAATGGCCTTTTTATGGCCTTTGGAGATGGAGGGAATGGGAAGCCGCTTTCTACGCCTGACATTTTCGCCCATGAATTTACCCATGGCGTTACAGACTTCTCAGCCAACTTGATTTATGCTTATGAGTCAGGTGCCTTAAATGAGTCCTTTTCCGATATCTTCGGAAATGTAGTGGAGTACATGGTCGATCCTGGACAAGCCGATTGGAAAATGGGCGAGGACACGAGGACCATTCGAAATATGCAGTTTCCTAACGAACACAATGATCCGATGTACTACTTGGGTCGTTTCTGGCATACAGAAGAATGGGACAATGGTGGAGTACACATCAATAGTGGCGTGCAGAACAGGTGGTTCTATCTGATTACAGAAGGAGGCCAAGGGACAGATGAAAAAGGAAGATTTTACGATTTGAAAGGGATGGGTATGGAGAAAGCGGCTGCTATCGCCTATAGATCCTTAACCGTATATCTCACAGGTATTTCAACTTACCCTGATGCTAGAAAAGCTGCCATTCAAGCGGCTGGAGACCTTTTTGGCCCTTGTTCGGAGGAATTCATTACAGTCGTAAATGCATGGCATGCTGTAGGAGTAGGTTCTCCTTCGGTATCCAATGACTTTGAGGTGGTGGGCTTTGGAGAGCTTGACATTTGTGCCTTGGAGAATACACCCTTGACGATTCGCGTCAAATATACAGGTTGTGATACCTTCCCAGGTGGAAACATGGACTTAGCTTTCAATGTTCCTTTGCCTTCTCAAACCGTAAATGAGCCCTTCCAAGTAGGGGAATTGCTTCCACAGCAAGAATTTGAATATACCTTTAATCAACAGCTTACATTCCCAGAAACAGGAACAATAAGTATCCGTGCGCAGGTAAAGCGTCCTGGTGATCCCGTTCCTGCCAATAACTCTTTGACAACAGAGGAGACCAAAACGGTCGGCTTGAGCGGAAATGAATTTTTTCCCTTCAATGGTAGAAGTTATACAGGAACCTATGCAGATACATTGGTAACAGAAGTCGCAGATCAGGCAGATATTACTGTGCTGCGAATAGAGGGCAGAGAGGGACGCAGCATGGTCATTGAGGGTGGTTCTCGTTCGGGCTTCATTGTGTCTGACGATTTTGATGTCTTTGATATCAACGACAACTACCAAACATCCATTTGCATGTGTGTTGATGCGGCCAATGACGCCAAGTTGAACCTATACTTTGATAGAAAGCAGACCTATAGCCCATTGTTGCAGGATGAATTTGGTATTGATCCACAAAAAGCTGCGGCTTACGTCAATAACCTTCGTGTACTGGTGAATGATCAGGAAATGGCACGTTACAACCCTGCTACCAACAATTCCGATCCCTTTGTAACGGAGCAAATTGACCTGAGTGCATTCACGGGTCAACAATTAAAGATCTGTTTTGAAACAGTAACCCATCAGTCTCAGGCAAATGATTCTTCTAATGTAGGTGATCGCGTCATGCTGGATAACATTAGGTTTGAAAACATTGTCAACAACCCCAATCAAGGAGTAGCAACGGAATTGCAAGCTTGGACCTATCCCAATCCAACCATTGAAAGCTTAAAAATAGGCTTTGAAAATGTAAATGGTTCTGAGGTAGACTTAAGCATATTCGATCTAGCTGGAAGAAGGGTTGGTCAAATGACCGTAGAAGCTCAGCCAGGTGTCAACGGAATAAAACTAGACATCTCCAATCTACCTGCTGGTATCTATCTGGTCAGAATTTCAGATGGAACCACAGAAGTGGTAAGAAAGGTCGTTAAGCAAGGCCTAGGAGAATAAGGTCTATCATAAGCGTACTCAACAAGGCCAATTCCAGCTGGAATTGGCCTTTCCTATAAAGTACACACATAAAGGCGACTTCCACCAAGCACGAGGGCTGTGCACGCCCTTAGGGAGCAGGGGGCGGAAGGCAGAGACGGATCTTGGGCGTGCTTGATTTTTTCTCCTCTTTTTTATCAAGAAAAAAGGGGAACAAACCACCCAATCTAGACTCCCCAAGCCAAACTCCCACTTCACTCATCCAAGCGCGAGGGCCGTGCACGCCCTTAGGGAGCAGGGGGCGGAAAGTAGAGACGGATCTTGGGCGTGCTTGATTTTTTCTCCTCTTTTTTATCAAGAAAAAAGGGGAACAAACCACCCAACCTATACTCC
>JBCBVV010000122.1:0-520 GCA_039817415.1 Bacteroidota bacterium | reverse complement strand
GCTTGAATTGGTTCATCAAATGTAATCACCAAATTGGTATCAGCAGCTACATCATCTGCATCATCCACAGGAGCAAAACCGTTGGTGGTATCTACGCTTGGTGCTGTGGTGTCAGGTTCAGCAGCAGTAGTAAAGTTCCAAGTGTTTGGATCGTCAATACCGGCGAAAGGATTACCAGCTAAATCTTCGATTACTCCAGCAGGAATTGTAACGTTGTAATCTTTGGAGAATTCTAGGTCAGCCGGAGGATTGATTGTTATAGTATTTCCAGTGATTGTTACGGCATTAGTATCAGTAACATCAATTTCAATTGGAGTTCCATCCCCATCTGTAATGATGATATTTCCAGTTCCAGCTTGGATTGCTTCATCAAAGGTAATTACCAAATCGGTATTAGGAGCTACCTCATCTAAATTATCCGCAGGAGAAAAACCATCAGTATTTACGCTTGGTGCTGTGGTATCGGGTTCAGCAGCAGTAGTAAAGTTCCAAGTAGTTGCGTCGTCAATACCGGCGAAAG
>JBCBVV010000121.1:0-584 GCA_039817415.1 Bacteroidota bacterium | reverse complement strand
ACTCTAGTCCTCCTTTTTCTCCATAGATTCTAATGTTTAGAGAATTCTCTTCTCCATTAGATATCTGGCTACAATGAAGAACGCCCTTGGCGCCATTATCAAAATGAAGGAGAATATTTCCGTCATCATCCAGCAGTCTTCCTTCCACGAAGGTACTGAGGTCAGCACACATCTCTGTGATTTTCAAACCGGAAATATACTCTGCCAGATTCTCTGCGTGCGTCCCTATATCACCAATAGAACCCGCTTTCCCTGATCTCTTAGGGTCAGTTCTCCAGGCTGCCTGCTTTTGTCCACTTGCCTCTACAAAGTCTGATAACCAACCTTGAGGATACTCTACCACTATCTTTCTGATTTTTCCGAGATCTCCAGCAGCTATCATTTCCTTGGCCTGCTTGACCATAGGATAGCCCGTATAATTATGCGTCAATGCAAAGAGGGCATTCTTCTCCTTAACTAATTTCTGTAGCTCAAAGGCTTCTTCCATGGAAAAGCATAACGGCTTATCACAGATAACTGCGAATCCGTGCTCTATGGCCATTTTAGCTGGTGGGAAGTGCACATGGTTTGGGGTCACAATGGAA
>JBCBVV010000120.1:0-585 GCA_039817415.1 Bacteroidota bacterium | reverse complement strand
GATGCCACATATTTGACTTTCCAACAGTACTGGGAGGTGTTTTTATGCCGTAACCTCAAACGCAAACGTAAAGCCGATGATACTGTCCCGTGGTCAAGCCTCGGGATGGAAGAGTAGGTCGGTGCCACATATTTGACCTCCCAGTAGCGGTGGGAAGTTTTTTTATGCCATAACCTCAACCTCAAACGCAAAGCTGATACTACTGTCCCGTGGTCAAGCCTCGGGATGGAAGAGTAGGTCAATGCCACATGTTTGACTTTCCAACAGTACTGGGAGGTTTTTTATGCCGCAACCTCAAACGCAAAGCTGATGGTACTGTCCCGTGGCCAAGCCTCGGGATGGAAGAGTAGGTCGATGCCATACTTTTTAATCTCCCACTCACACTGGGAGGTTTTTTTATTTCCATTTCATACTCACAAGTATCGATGATACTGTACCGTGGCCAAGTCTCGGGATGGAAGAGTAGGTCGATGCCATATAGTTGACTTTCCAACAGTACTGGGAGGTTTTTTTATGCCGTAACCTCAACCTCAACCTCAACCTCAATCACAAAGCTGATGATACTGTCCCGTGGTCAAGCCTCGG
>JBCBVV010000011.1:0-161927 GCA_039817415.1 Bacteroidota bacterium | reverse complement strand
ATCTGTTTTTGACGATCAACTAAATCAGCTATGGGAGAAGGAAGTCAATTTACCCTATAAGGATGAACTAATTGACATAAGCGACTATGAAATTGACAACAAAGGGAATGTGCATTTGATAACAGCCTCCTACATCGATAAACGAGAAAAAAAACGAGATGGGAAACCTAATTTCACCTATAAGATTATTAGCTATTCAAATGAAGGTAGGGTTTCAAATGAATACCCTGTTAAATCCGACGAGAAATTCATCTCAAATATGAAAATGGTCTTTGATGATGAGTTAAATATTTATTGCGGAGGCTTTTATTCACTAAAGGGAACCTACAGTGCAGCAGGAAGTTATTTTTTCAAGATTGATCCTAAATTAGAAAAAATTGAACCTATCACCTTTCATAAATTTGATGTCGATTTCCTTACCCAAAATATGACCGAAAAAGAAAAAGGAAAGATTCAGAAAAAAGCTTCAAAAGGAAAAAATGTAGAGCCTATAAAATATAGAGTTAAGCAAATTATCTTAAAAAATAATGGTGGCGTTCTCTTAGTCGGAGAACAGTTTTATACAGAACTAGTCTCAAGTACCGAAAGTAGTGCAGTCTATACTTTTTACTACTATAACGATATCGTGGCCATCAGTCTATCAAAGGACAATCAGATCGAATGGCAAAAGAGAATTCCCAAAAAACAGACTTCGAAAAACGATGGGGGAAGGTTCTCTTCATTTGCTACCATTGTATCACATGAAAAAACCTACTTTGTTTATAATGACCATGCTAAAAACTTGGCCTACAAGGGTACAGGAAAAATCCATATGTTTGATAGAGGATCAGAATCTATTGTAGCCCTAACTAGCATTGATCATCAAGGAAAGCAAGAAAAAGAAATACTCTTTTATGCAAAAGAGGCTGGTGTTTTTGTTCAATCCGATCTTCTTGAATTTATTTCTGAAAGAGATATGATTTTATTCGGTAGCAAAAAGAAAAACTATCGCTTGGCTAAGGTTTCCTTTAAAGAGTAAACCTCAGTAGAATGATCTTGGAAATACTCCACAACTATTCCTTCCGTTTGGTAGAAAGCCGGAGTGTCTCCAAGATCACTCGTTTTTTAATTATCAGCAAGAAAACGAATGAACATAAGGAGACTCGTTATTTATCTCCTGTGATTTGGCAAGAATGGACGTAACTTATGGTCTTTCAAACCAAAACGCCGATGCCTCCTAAAGAAGAGATATACACTTTCCTGAACCAAATCAGCAAACTGTCATCTCAAACATGGTCAGCTATCCTTCCTTATACAAAAGAGATACAGCTAAAAAAAGATGACTTCTTTGTCAGGGAAGGTCAAATTTCACAAGAAATTGGTATCCTGACTCAAGGAATTGTACGCGCCTACTTTACCTCAAAAGAAGGAAAAGAATACAACAAAACCCTGTTCGCGGCCCCCAACATAATTGGTTCCTATGTTTCCTTGATCACAGGAGAGCCCAATCGCTTGCCCCAACAAGCCTTAACTGATTGCTTCGTAACTACCATACCTTTACACATCATTGAAGATTTGTCAGCCGAAGAGATAGAACTTGAAAGATTACGGCGGAAAATAGCAGAACACTTTTTTGTGATGAAGGAAAAACGAGAGCTTGAAATGGCCCTTCTCCAAGCAGAAGAAAGGTATCTCATTTTTCGAACAGAATTCCCCCAAGCCGAACAATTGATTCCACAATATCACATTGCTTCCTATCTAGGGATCAGCGCCACTCAGCTCAGTCGAATTCGTAAAAAGATGAG
The DNA here is from genome assembly GCA_039817415.1 of Bacteroidota bacterium. Taxonomy (GTDB): domain Bacteria; phylum Bacteroidota; class Bacteroidia; order J057; family J057; genus JALEFZ01. The sequence continues at coordinate 160,143 of JBCBVV010000011.1, read as the reverse complement.
TCAGCAAAACTAGTTCTTTACCTATGTAAATGACATCCCCTTCTTTGGACGCTAATTTGGGCATCATTCCTTCACCTAAATAGAGCGTTATGAGAAATAAAAATTTTCCCTTCTTCACAGCATTATTTATCGTAGCTGCCTTGTGGAATCTAATTGGAGCAGGTTTTGGCTACTTTAATACCGAATTCACCTTTGAAGCTTTGTTCGACAAAGAGTTGTCCGACCCACTATTTTATGAGATCTACAAAGGAGCTTGGGGTACAACCTTGATGTTTTTCCTTGGATATCTGATGGTAGCTTATGATCCAATGAAGCATTCAGGTGTGGCTATCATTGGGGGAATAGGAAAATTGGCTTTTGCTGTAGCAGAACTTCAACTCTATCTGGCTGGCTTAGCCAACTCTTATATGCTAATCGTGGTAGTTGGCGACTTTATTTTTTGCGCTTTCTTCATCTATTATTTCGCTAGCCTCTATTATCTAACAAGAGGATGAGCTAAGCTGGCGGTCCTCAAATTCTACTTTTTCCTTCGCAATCCTCATCTCAAAAGAACATGATTCTGAATGTATCCCTGCTCTTATCAAGCGGCTTCTTGGGGATCTTCCTAGGGGCTCAACTGATGGAAGCACTGTTATTTGTCCCTGCTTGGAAAGCCTTAAAAGCAGATGACTTTTTCGATTTCTATCACAAGTATGGCAAAAAAATTCATCGTTTTTTTTCACCCCTGACGGTCATCACAAAAGCCATTTCCTTATGGACAGTGGGCTACAGTTTTACACAAGCTAATATGTATTCCTTATTATTTGGGCTAATGGGGTTCGCTACCCTCGCCTTCTTTTCAACTTACTTCCTGTATTTCAAGCAGGCAAATAAACGTTTTTTCGAAAGAGGCTTCACAGATGAACAGCTCCCTTCTGAATTAAGAAAATGGGGCTATTGGCACTGGACGAGAATTTTCTTTGAGTTGGTAGCCCTCTGCCTTTCTCTTTTTCTACTCATGGAACAAGCAGGATATATCTCATCTTAAGTAAATGGCTATATTTATATTGCCCATGACCTACATGAAGCAAGACTACTCTAACATAATCCGCAATGATGATCAGGTTATTAGCTACTACGATTGTTATATCTTTCCTACTATCAATGGGCTGTGAAGGCCAAAAGGAAGAAGAACATTCCTCTACAAAACAAGAAGAAACCTCCAGCACTTGGAAGGTAGATTTCTTTGACGATTTCGAGACCTTCAACAAAGAAAATTGGCAGGACCAGATGGTGTGGGTCAACAATGAAAACCATTGTTACGTACCCGATGGGCAATTTAATACCCGTGAAGTCAGCCATGGAAGCTTGAAACTACGTGTGATTGATCTGGGAGAAAAGCGTCCTTGCGATAACCTAGATGTCAAATCTGGTGAACAACATCCCCCGACCCAATACGTGGCAGGTCGAATTATTTCCAAAAACCGCAAGGAGTTTATCAAAGGCAAATGGACGGTTAGGCTCAAAGTCGAAAACAGCGGGCAGTCAGGTATGTTCCCCGCTTGGTGGCTTTTGGGAGCCTTGAACAATGAACCTCCGGTTGAAGATGAAGACGAGACAGTTTGTTGGCCCTTAACAGGATCTGGAGAAATTGACGTTTTTGAGCATCACAGCGATGGCGGAGCAGACCACTATGCCGCAAGAGCTATTGTCAGTTTGGGAGAATGTCAAAGCGGGGATTGGCAGGGGAAAATGTTGGTACAAGAAGCGAGCTTAGGAGATTACCATGATTATGGTGTAGCCTGGGAAGGGGATGACCTTGTCTTCCTCCTTGATGAACAAGAAGTCTACCGAGCAGAAGGAGAGGGGGTAAAGTTTCCTGAACCCCTCTTTGCCATCCTCAACTTTGCCAAAATAAACGATTCCCCAATGACGCAAAATTGGGAAATGGAAGTGGACTGGGTAAAGCATGAATATCGCCAAGAGTAACACAACAAAACATCTACATATGATTACGCAATCATCTCTATTAATCATGAATTTGTTAATTAATGACAAGCGAATCTTGCCAAAAACTGGATAAATGTATGTTCTGGGGATAAGGAGGGAAGCTATCGATCTCCTTATCCCTTCTTCTCTCTCTCCAACCCAATCTAAAAACATAACTCTCTGATTAACAGACCATATATTATAACTAACCTATCAATTTTCCAGACCACTCATAGCCACTTCCACCCACATCAAGCCTACTGACAAATATCACTTTTTGATTTCCATTGGAAAAAAAGCCATCCATAAACACCTCTGAATGAACTGAGAGGCCTTTTTTGAGGCAGATTTTTATCATCTGTATTTTTCAAACCCGTAAAAATGAATTTCCGTTCTAAATAGAAATCAGAAATTATTCCGTCATATAAAATTCCTCAAATTATGCGTTATACTTTCCTCTTTATTGTGGGCGTGGTCCTTTCTATGCCCCTATTTGGTCAGTTCACCTATGACCATGTTATGGTGGACTATGCTTCAGCCATTACTTATAAAAACTTGAAGCTTGTTCCCATTCGCTCACGACCTTCCTTTCTGGAAGAAGCAAACAACCCAGGTAGAGTAGATACTCAAAATTACCTATCCTTAAGAAATGCTATTGAAACGAATCAATTGATCATCAGAGACAGAGCTGGGGTTAATAGATTGATCATGGACAATCTTTCTAATCAACCTATTATGTTGATGTCAGGGGAAATCCTTAAAGGTGGTAAACAGGATAGAGTGATTGCAAAGGACTTCATCCTCCAGCCAAATACCGTTCGCAACCGTGTCCCAGTTTATTGTGTAGAAGAAAAACGTTGGTCAAGTCCCAAGCAGTGGACCTACTATCACGAAGGCAGTATGCATTTGAGGCGGGTTGTAGACCAAGCTCAAAATCAAAGGAAAGTGTGGCAAGAAATTGCCTACGAACTTAAGCGAGACGGCCTATCCAGCAAGACAAGAGCCTACACTTCCCATAGTGGCAATTCACAGTACTCTGCCATAGAAGCCGAATATCTACAGGAATTTGCCTTCAATGACTTCACCAATCCCAATGACATCGTCGGCATCATGGGCATTTCTGGCAGCGTTGTCATAGGGTGTGATTTGCTAGCTTCCCCAGAGCTGTTCAACAGAGAATACGAAGGGCTGGTTTACAGCTACGTGGACGAAGCCATCACCTACGGCTTACCCGTGGACATCACAGATGGAGCCATTAAGCGATATGCAGACAAACTCCTCAGTAATGAGCGGATGCAACAAGCTTTTATCAAGCAATATGGAAAAGCCTTCATGATGGATGGAAAACTCATCCACATCACCACCTTTGACGATCGTATAACCGTGGATGAATTGGAAGCCTTTAAGGTAAGAGGCCGATTCTAAGGATTCTAAACGAAAGCGCTTCAATTATCCTCCACCCAACAAAAGAAACAGCAAAACCATGAACCCAAAGGAGGTTTCAGACTTTCAACCCTATCCCTTGGCGATGAACAAAAACTTGCCAATTCATGCTAAGTAGTTGGGAATGTAGCCTTCAACAAGCGTGAATTCCTCCCAACAAAGCTTGATGAAATAGGCCTGAAATATGAAAACTCCTTGGGTCATATCAACAAAGTCCTATCCCTATTTGGAAAATCTTTTCTCTTAAGCCCGTTTGCTGATCCCAAAATTCTGCCCAAGAGCCCTCATCATTGGAAAAACCAAAATGTATACAAGATTCGAAAATCTGTATAAGGGCTCGTACATGCTTCAAATCTACTTTTGTAGGGTTCGATGATGAACCCAAAACAAGTAAAAATGAACACAAAAGAATTTGGTAAAAAGGGGTGGACACCTGATCGCTTAGAAAGTTTAGCGGATAAAACCTACCTCATCACAGGAGCTAATACAGGAGCTGGCTATGAAGCAAGCAAGATATTATTGAAAAAGGGAGCGCGAGTTATCATGCTTAATCGAAACGAAAAGAAATCAAGCAAAGCTATTGATGACTTACAAGCAGAATTAGGAGCTAATATAGATATCTCCTTCATCAAGATGGATTTAGCGGACCTTGCCTCTGTACGTCAGGGGGCAGAGGAGGTCCTTCAAATAATTCCCCACATTGATGCATTGATTTGTAATGCTGCCATCGCTCAAGTACCTACTCAGAAATTCACCAAAGATGGTTTTGAAAGTCAGCTAGGAGTCAATCACTATGGTCATTTTCTACTCTGTGGAATGCTCTTTGAGAAAATAAACCAGTCGAAGGGACGCATAGTCGTAGTTGGGAGTGAAGGCTATAAAATGGGCCTCAAAACTATGCAGTTTGAAGACATGAACTGGGACAAGAACTACCATCCCATGAATACCTACTGTCATAGCAAATTAGCTCAGATCATGTTTGCCTACGAATTGCAAGACAAAATTAAGGAGGCTGGAAAAGATGTTGAGGTATATGTTTGCCATCCAGGTGCTTCAGCCACCTCTTTGATCGAAAACAGTGGCGGCCTAAGAGATAGGATTATTTGGGGCATCATGTCTAGAACTCCCTTGGTCCAATCTGCTGAAAAAGGAGCCTATCCAGAGGTTATGTGTGCCACAGAGGAACAGCTTGATCAAAAAGCTTATTTTGGTCCAACAAAAAGAATGCAAACAGGAGGTCCAGTGGGGGAATGTATTTTAGAACCACACGCCAAGGACAAAGCTGTTGCTACCCAACTATGGGAAGTATCGGAGGAAGCCACAAATTTCAAGTGGAATTTTTGAATCAATACCTGAACGTTGAATGAGTATGGATATCCTAAAAATATCTCTTGAATGGGCGAAGGAGGAAGTTTTTTCCTCCGCTTTTTTCATCCTTTTTGGCTTTATATTTATCGGAGCGACTATAGCTTTTTGGCAAATGGGGAAAACTCCAATTGCCATAGCCTTTATTTATCCCACCTTGGTTGCTGGTAGCTTATTGCTCATCATAGGCTTGGGATTGGTCTATTCTAACCAATCTAGGCTTAGGACGTTTGAAACTACCTACCAAAACGATGCTTCTTTCTTTATTCAAGAGGAAATATCACGGGCAGAACATACGATCAAAGAATACGAGACGGTAGTCTTTAGAATTATTCCCGTGATTATCATAGTAGCTGCCGGCTTGATCATTTTTTTAGATTCACCAATCTGGCGAGCCATTAGCATCACGACAATTGCTATGATGGTGGTTATCTTATCCATAGACAGTCAAGCTCATGCGAGGATGAAGGTATATCAGGAAAATTTAGGTAAAGCTCACTCTCAATTCTAGTTTGGAGGAATGGCGAGCGCTATTCGCAAGAGAACCCTACTCCAAGTCACCAAAACAGACCTTACCCCCATACGGGAGGGAAAAATGGAATATTAATGTAACATGGATGAGAAGATGAATCATTTCAAAACGCTATCAGCCTATTTCGAATATATGCAGTTGCCAAGCCCTGAACATCCCATGTTGAGTGTCTTATCTGCAAAAGGTCAGGATTTCCTGCCTTGCCCAAGGGAAAGTTCCCCCCCTATCACCCATGATTGCTATACCATTAGCTTGAAAAAAATAGTAACGGGCAACTTAACTTATGGCCGCACAAAATATGACTTTACCAATGGAGCCATGGTATTTATGGCCCCAAGACAAGTGTTACAATGGGACAATAGCCTGGTTTTCCAACAAACAGGATTCTCAATCAATTTTCATGAAGATTTTATCAAAGGGACGGAATTAGCTCACCAAATAAAGAAGTACGGTTTCTTTTCTTACACAATCAATGAAGCTTTACATCTTTCACCTAGGGAAGAAAGCCAAATGGAATCCATTGTGGACAATATTGAGATAGAGTATCGCAACAACCAAGATGAATTTAGCAAAGACATCATTGTATCTCACTTGAGTACCTTGCTCAGATACGCCAACCGCTTTTACGAAAGGCAATTCCTCCACAGAAAAGAAATCTCAAATGATTTGCTAGAAAGATTTAACCATCAACTCGAAGACTATTTTGAATCAGGGCAGCTACAGGCAAAGGGTGTTCCTAGCATTGAGTATTTGGCTGAAAAGATGGCTGTTTCCAGGCGTTACCTCAGTGATACCCTCAAAAAGGAAACAGGTAAAACCACTACAGAGCATTTACACCTTTATCTGATCGATGAAGCCAAAAACATTCTGTTAAATCCCAACAAAAGTATAGCTGAAGTCGCCTATGAATTGGGATTCGAGTATCCTCAGTATTTTTCCCGTTTGTTCAAAAAGAAAGAAGGCCTTAGCCCATCAGAGTATCGAGAAAAGTACAGGATGAATTGAGACCCTTGAGAACCCTACAACATCTCAGCTAAATGGCCTCTTGAAGGAGCTATTTTTTTGTTGCTCAACTGTTTCTAGCAAATATATTAGCCCCCTCTCCCCCATTCTTTTATCTTGTAATATGGCATCTTCACAAACAAGCAAGGCAAAAGGTGAAATCATTATCGTTGGTGCAGGTATAGCTGGACTAGGTGCGGCAAAATTTCTTCAAGAAAAAGGCTACAACCCCATTCTCTTAGAAGCACAAGAACGAGTAGGAGGCCGCTTAAAAACCAACCGAAGCCTAGGAATAGCCGTTGACGAAGGCGCCAGCTGGATACATGGCCCGATCAAAAATCCGATCACAGAACTGGCCAAAGAGGCTGGTGCAACAACCTTTCTCACAGATGATGAAAGTTTTGTAGCATATGACATGGATGGCTCGCGCTATTCGGAGGATATTATTGGGCAGGCAGAGGAGCGCTATCAAGAAATCCTTGAGGAACTGGACGGACAAAAGGACATGAGCTTTGGAGAGGTCTTCTACCGAGATTATCCACAATATCAACACAACCGCCTGTGGACTTATATGCTATCCGCCTACCTAGAATTTGATACGGGGGGAGATATTAAGATGCTATCCTCTACAGATTTTTACGATGACAAGGAATTTAAAGGAGAAGACGTCATTGTTTCTAATGGCTATGATACCCTTGTCAATTACTTGAAAGAAGGATTAGACATTCGTTTACAGACCAAAGTTGTCGGAATTGATTACTCTGGAGAAAAGATTTCCATCCAAACCCATCAAGGAGTTTTCACAGCGGATCATGTGCTGCTAACCGTCCCATTGGGCGTGTTAAAAAAGGAGGTGATCACCTTCACCCCCCCTTTGCCTCCCATCACCCAACAAGCTATAGATGGGTTAGGAATGGGCGTGGTTAATAAATTTCTGTTGACTTGGGATCAGGCATTTTGGGAGGAAGAGATCCAGTATATCGGCTATACCCCTGAGGAGAAAGGTAAGTTCAATCTATTCCTCAACATGAAGACCTTTACCAAGGCCAATGCGCTCATGACCTTTGCCTATGGGGATTACGCTGTGCTCACCGAAGAAATGACGGATGCGGATATTGTGGAGCAGATCATGACTCACCTCAAAAAGATGTATGGCAATGACATCCCCCAACCTACCCATATGCTCAGAACCAAATGGCATGAAAATCCTTACACCTTCGGTTCCTATTCTTTTGCTAGGCCAGGTTTAGGAAGCAAGGGCTATAAACTCCTCAAAGAAGATGTTGACAACAAGATCTTTTTCGCAGGAGAACACACCATCAAAAAATATAGAGGAACCGTACACGGCGCCTACCTGAGTGGAATCAGAGCAGCGAAAAAAATCAAGCGATTCGTGTAAAAGAAAATCACTATCCTAAAAGGGATTCTTGCTAATAAACAGACTGCAGCCATCCCAAATTATGTACAAACTAGAATCCTAAATCCCCTTCATTCTACGTTCAAGAGTATTTTATATGAGTTTTCCTTAAAATAATCTCCCATTTCCTGAAACTTCATGAATCCAGTTTATTTTTCCTTTGAAGCTCAGAATTGTACATTCTTATTCCAAAGAAAAACAAAGGCAACTTATCCTTGCATAGCATAGCAACCGGATTGCTTCAATCAGTATCTACCAGTCATTCTTATCCACTTCCTATGAAAAAGCTGACCCCAATTCTTATCCTTTTGTTGTTCGTCGCTTGTACACCCAAGGCAGAAGACAATAGCAAGCTTCTTGAAGAAAGAATAGCCAGAATTGAAAATGGTTTACAACACAACCTTCAAATCCGCGGGCTAGGGGGAGATAGCATTCCTACCTATAACATTGAGGAAAGGCTGAAAGAACTAGGGATTCCAGGTGTCAGCGTAGCTGTGGTGCACGAGGGCAAATTGGAATGGGCAAAAGGATATGGGATGGCGGATAGTTCTGAAAATCGTCCTGTTACAGATAAAACGATGTTTTTAGCAGGTTCCATCAGCAAACCTGTGGCAGCTCTTAGGGCACATCAGTTGGCAGAGGAAGGCCTCATTAGCATTGATGCCAATGTAAACGACTACCTGACAAGCTGGAAAGTACCTGATAATGAGTTTAGCACGAATGAAAAAGTAACCATCCGAAGGATACTCAATCATACAGCTGGTTTAACTGTATGGGGGTTTCCTGGATATGACAAAGGGGATACCATCCCTTCTGTGGTGGAAGTATTAGATGGAAAAGGAAATACCGATTCCGTACGTGTATATAAGGAACCTGGGGAAAGCTGGATGTATTCAGGAGGAGGCTATACTGTCATGCAATTGATGATCACCGATTTGGAGAATACATCCTATCCTGAACTCATGCAGGAACATGTCCTCGATCCGCTGGGCATGACTGCTAGCACCTTCGCCAATCCCCTTCCCCAAGCTTATCATGCCATTGCTGCTACAGGGTATCGTTCGAATGGAAATGAGGTGGAAGGCAAATGGCCAATTTACCCAGAAATGGCAGCAGCTGGCCTTTGGACGACTCCTTCCCAATTGATTCGATATGCACAGGAAATTCAGAAGATCTCTCAAAACAAAGAGGATGGCCTGCTGAAAGTAGCTACCGTCGATGAGATGTTGACTCCCGGTATGAATGATCATGGACTAGGTCCAGTTGTCAACGAGCATACTTTCGGTCATGGGGGCGCAGATGAGGGATTCCGTGCCAACTTAATTGCATGGAAAAATCAACCTACAGCTGTGGTTATCATGGTCAACTCGGACAATGGCAGCATCATGCAGGAAATCTTGTTGAGCATCGCCAAAGAATATGACCTAGACGGGGTAGAACCCATGATACGTACCGTTCATCCAACCTCCATCGAGGCACGTAAACCCATGGAAGGCACATACGATTTTCCAGAATTCGGGAAAGCTATTGTTACCATCAAGGATAAGGGCTTTGAAGTAGGCGGAGAATTTGCGGCAGACCCCATTACCCTACTTCCAGAGAATGATAGCCTCTACTTCAACCAAAACAGCGGGACCTATTACACCTTCCTCTTCGAAGAAGGAAAAGTCACGGGTCTTCGATTTTGGGACAATTATGGAAAAAAGGTGAAGTAAGTCTCAAAAACGCTTAATACAAACATGGTAAGCCTACATACAGCTAGGCTTAGACAGAAAAGTGATTGAAGCCATGGCAAATTATATTGATGGATTCGTCTTCCCACTCGCTATAGCTGACCTTGATGTGTACAAAGAGATAGCCAAAGAGGTGGCAAAGATTTGGAAGGAATATGGGGCATTGGCCTACTTTGAATATGTAGGGGAGGATCTACATGTAGAGGGTACACGTTCCTTTGCAGAGCTAGTTCACCTTCAGGAGAATGAGACAGTTGTATTTGGCTGGGTAGTATTTCCCTCAAAGGAGACACGTGACACAGCCAATCAAAAGGTTCCCCAAGATCCGAGAATGGCCGAAATCATCTCCCCCCTAGTTCATCCAGAAAAAGTCATATTTGATGCCAGTAGGATGCTATATGGAGGATTTCAAGCACTTGTCCATGCGCCTTGAGCTTACCTAACGTTAAGGTACCTCCACAACAAGCTACTTGAATTCGAAGTAAATAAATCAGTATGATCAAAGGCCTATTCGAAACCCATCTGTACGTTGAGAAGCTCGATCGTTCCATCAAATTCTATGGAGAAACTCTTGGCTTGAAACAGTGCCACTATGAGGAAGCTCGAAGAGCCGCCTTCTTCTGGATTGGCCAAGACAAACAAGCCATGCTTGGGCTTTGGGAAAAACCCAAGGAGGAAATTGACCTCAGACATTTCGCCTTTGAGTGTGAGCCCGAATGGATCCTTCATGAATCCATTCCTTACCTTAAAGAGCGGAAGCTGGATTACTGGAACTTTCTCGGAGACGGAACAGACAGACCGATGGTATTTGCTTGGATGCCCGCCATCGCCATTTACTTCAAGGATCCTGATGGACATTTCCTTGAGTTTATTGGAATATTGGAAGGAAAAGGGAAGCCTGAAAATGGAATCATTTCCTATGAGCGTTGGTTGGAACTGGAGCAGAAAGATCAATAACAGCCTCTTTTCTTTTTCTCTATTTTTCTATTTGCCTAGATTACTAAAACGTCCTTCCACTAAAGAAAGACCCTAATCCCTATAGATCATGATCAATACAAGCCCCTACCTTCTCATCCTCCTCCTAGCTTCTTTTTGTTTTCCATTAGCAGGTATTTCCCAAGGGGAGAGCAAGCAAAACATTATGCTCGATGCTGATACCGGAAATGAAGTGGACGATTATTATGCTTTAGCCAGAGCTCTTGTGGAACCTTCATGGAATATCATTTGTCTAAACGCCGTCCAGTGGCAATCCAGTCAATGGGCCATTCCACACAGCATGGAAAATAGCCACCGTTTAAACCAAGTATTACTTGGGGAAATGGGCCTGAACATCCAAACCAGACGGGGCGGGGTCAATCGAATGTTTGACTGGGGAGATATGGCACAACACTCAGCGGCTACTTATGAAATCATCAAACAGACTAAGTTGCTAGCTGAAAATGAAAAGCTGAGCATCGTAGCCTTAGGGGCATTAACCAATGTCGCGTCTGCGATTTATATAGATTCAACGGTGGCTTCAAAAATCAACTTGTATTGGCTGGGAACGACCTATGATTTTGATAGAGGCATATTGAAAAGACAGGATTTTAATTGCATGATGGATCAGCAGGCGGTAGAGGTTGTACTCATGTCAAAGGTGGCCTTACACATCATGCCTACCAATGTGGCCGTGAACATGGTTTTCTCCTATGAAGAGACAGAAAAGGCACTACCTAAGGACAATCGACTGAGCAAGTTGCTATTAGATCGTTGGTACGACCATTTGGATGGAGGAAGGCAAGAAAGAGTCCTATGGGATCTCGCCTTGATACAGGCTATCCTTTTTCCGGATTGGACCACCCAAAAAACCATTACGACTTCTAAAGATTATGGAGAAAGAAAGATTCATTACTATTCTGCCATAGATGCGGCAAAGATGAAGGCTGAGTTTTTCCAGCTCATGAAGACAGTCCAAGATCGGAAATAGGAAAATTGATCGAGGCAAAGACAAGGGAATAAACAGAAATATTTCCCTTCTCCTGCTTAGTTCCAGACCAAACTTTCATATTCCCAAGGAATATTAAGCAAAAGGGTAACTCATCCACAACATACCCCATACCGCTTCCATAAAAAATCCAGAATGGCCCCTTTTGACCATTCTGAACTTGATACAAGGATGTACACGAAGCCTTAGAAGCCAAACATTCCATTGTCATTTGCTAAGCCTTCTGTAGGAATGGGCTGGATAACATCCCAATGTTCCACTGCCTTTCCATTCTCCATTCGGAAGAGATCGTAGAAGACCTGATTCTTTCCACTCCATTCTCCTTCACTTACCGTAAGGACAAAATTCCCTTCTCCTAATACCTTATGAATTTTGTTGTACTTGAACATGTTGTTTTGTGAAGTGAGATACTTTACTGCCTCCACGATTCCAGTCAAGCCATCCTTGATATCAGGATTGTGTTGGTCGTATTGCTCAGCACTGATGTATGCTGTGATCTTGTCCGGATTTTTACCCATCAAAATATCTTCAATAAGATTTTTGGCTAGTTCCTTATTCTCCTCAGTTTTATCCAGATCTGTTGCTTGGGTTGGTCCATCTGTCTGCGTCCTGCCACTAGCAGTCTCTTTGGCCATAGGTATCATGGCATCCCAATGCTCTGCTACTTTCCCATTTTCGTCCAGACGAATGATATCAAAGGACACCATTTCATCTGCTCCAAAGGGTTTGGCATTTCTCCAGATGTTGTGCATGAAAACATAATTTCCATCCTGAAACATTCGAACGTTTTCTGCGACAGTTCCATTTTCTTGCAGGATAGGAAGCATCTGAATAAAGGGTTCTAGGCCCGTTGGGATAAAGGGATTGTGTTGGATATAATTGGCATTTGCCAACTCTCTCATGGTAGCCGGCTCATTTTTAATGGCCGCGCCTAAAAAAGTACCTACGGTTTCTTTGGAACTCATTGTTTTATCATTTGATTGTGAATTTGCTTGAGGCTCATGTTTATGGCTTTGAACCTCGGTGTTGGTGCAGGCGGTCAGGAGACCTACACAAACAAAAACAGTGAATAGTTTTCTCATTAGATGATATTTTTTACTTTTGATTTGCAACCCAAATTATATAATTAGTTTTAATTTGCAACCAAAAATGCGAAATAAGTTTTAATTCGCAACCAAAATTAATCTTCTCTTAACATATGCCACAAAAATTTAGCTGCGATTGTCCTTTCACTTCAGCCCTGGATGTTCTTGGGGACAAATGGATGCTGGTCATTGTCAAGCTACTTTTGGTAGATGACAAGGAGACCTTTAAGGACCTTAGAGAAAGTGATGAAGGGATCGCCAGTAATGTCATCAGTTCGAAACTCAAATTGTTAGAGGAGGCTGGCATCATCATCAAGACCAAACGTCCCCATAACAAGAAGACCAGTCTTTATATTCTTACTGATAAAGGCTTGGCTTTGACTCCCATCCTAGTAGAACTAGCCAATTGGAGTGATAACTTTTTGAGAGAGGTCCATCCTACCATTCAAAATGGACCTGGTATGGAGTTGTTGCGCCAGGACAAAGCAGCATTTGCCAAGGCATTAGAGGATACCTACCGGGCCAAACTGGCCTCCATGACCTTTCTTAAGGATCAAAGCTGATTGCATTATGATAGTTCACTAGATTCTGCTAGCTCATCAAAGGATATACATCACCATGGAAGACATCATCGAGAAACACCTACAAGAATGGGAGGCCAAAGGGCTCAACCAACTCCCTGATGAAGTTGCAGTTGAAATGTCTGATCCTGAACAGGATGAAGATGAGGAATGGAGGATTTGGAAAGCCATTCCGAGTACTGTTACAGAAGCAGAGCTGAAAGCCGTTGAAGCATTAATTGGCTATGAATTGCCTCCTTCCTATAAACGGTTCCTGGGCTATAAACACTTCTACGAATTTAAAATAGGTCCATGCACCTTTTGTTCACATCCTATTCATTATTGGAGAGGCTGCTTAAGCGAGATGATTTTTAGAACTTATCCGGAGGAATACTTAATGGGAAAGGGCTTAATACCCTTTGCAGCTTGGAGCGATTGGGGAGCTTTATGTTTTGATTCCTCAAATAGGGTTGGGAATGAATATCAGATTGTTAGATGGGATCATGAAAAGCCTCATGAGACTGAATTAATATTCAACAATATCAATCATTTGTTGAATGATTTAGATAAAAATTCTGTGGAATATCGAGAATAAACGATTAGATTTACTTGTAGCCAACCAACTGTTTTATATGAATTCAAGGAAGATTTTTGCCAGCAAAGAAATTGTTCCATCTATCATAGAGGATCTTCATCATGTTGATGAGGATAACAAGCATGCTGTGTATGAAATCGAAGGCGAAACATGGCACTACTTTGAATCAGATTCCATGTATGTAGAAGGTAAAATTCCAGTCCTGTTTAAAACGCCCAAGCCTTCCGCCAAAGAATTGATGACGATGGCATTGGAAAGCCCTTACAATGATGAAGCTTATGGTGCTTGCCTATTGTTAAAAAGAGTCGGAACTAAATGATCAACTAGATTATAGAGGAGCATTGCTTGACCTTCTTGGCGCGATTGACCTCAACAAACAACGGATTGATGAAAAAGCGAGAATTCAGAATATCATTTTGTTTTCTGATCTGTTAAATCCCGCCAATCGAAGGCCAACCAAAGGGAAAAAAATTACTGAGATCGAATCAGATAGTGATTACTACTTCGAAGTGGCTAGAAGAGCACAAAACCTGATGGATAAGCTCAAACCATCATTTTTTGAGCGAATCTGGATGAAGATTAAATAAGCTATGATGAAAAAACTATCGCCTTTTATACTCATGCTATGCCTGATGGCCATCGGATGTCAGGATGTACAACATCAACATGCCCAGCAAGAAAAAGTCATTGAGGCTCTTCGGGATAGTTTACAAGAATCCTTCAATCAACTAGCTATGAGCTCCAACATTTATACATTTCTTACTTTTCAAAAAGAAGACGCCGAGCAGGCCATGAACCTCTACATTGAGTTATTCGACAACTCTGAAATCGTAGACCTAAAAAGATGGGGAAAAGAAGCCCCAGGAAAGGAAGGCACCATTATGCAAGCTACCTTTACCTTAAATGGGAAGCTATTTATGTGTAGCGATAGCCCTCCAGTACATGAGTGGGACTTTACACCGGCTGTTTCTAATTTTGTTATCTGCGAAGATGAAAACCAACAGAAGACCTTATTCAGCAGATTATCCGAGGAGGGTAAAGTCATGATGCCCCTTGGCAATTATGGCTTCAGTCAACAGTTTGGCTGGGTTGAGGATAAATTCGGGATATCCTGGCAGTTGAATTTGGAATAGAATAGCCTCCCTTCATTTAGGGAGCTACCTAAACTTCCAACTCATCAAAAATCTCTTTCCATTAAAGCTTGAGCTGCCTATCTGAGGGCCCTTTATAATTAGGAGACCCAACAAAAAATGCCATGCAGGTATTCTATGAGGGTCAAGGCACGATAATTCATGACACATTACACACTAAAAAGTGAGTTGGGAATCCCTTTATTGAGAGACGACTTGGGCAGCCAAGTTTAAAAAAAATTCTTAGTTTTTATTCCATATTTAGGCAAGTGAAAAGGAATGTTTCAATGAAGTAGAGATAACATATCTCTACGATAGTCCAAAAGCCCTTTGTACCTCCAAACATCTTGGAATCTTAACTAGCATATGATTCAGAACTATCAAAAAATTGAACTCTTACATAAAACTGTCTTCGAAAGAGTAAGCTTTGTACCTCCCCTAAAAGCTACTGAATTAATGGAGAATGAAGCCTGCTTAATTTATGCCTTAAATGGTTCCTCTCAGATGTACGGAGCAGCATCTACTGAGACCCTTTCATCCCATGACAGTGTTCTGATGAAATGCGGAAACTTTATTAATCACTGGCAAATTCAAGAAGAAAACAGCTCATACGAGGCTATCGCCATTCATTTTTACCCAGATGTGTTGGACCTGATCTTTGAGCATAAGCTACCTGATTATTTGACAAAGCCTATCAATCATTCAGGGAAGGTATTCCATAAAATTGAGAAAAGTGAAATCCTAAAAAGTTATATCAATAGTCTGATGGTATACTTTGAAAATCCAAGCTTGTTTTCAAATGATGTCATACAGCTAAAACTCAAAGAATTGATTTCCCTGCTTTACAACATGAACATAAACGGAATCAGAGAACTGCTCTCTGATATGTTTAATCCCTCTCAAATTGAATTTAAGAAGGTCATTTCCGAGCATATCTTTCACGGTCTATCCCTTGAAGAATACGCTACCCTATTAAACATGAGTTTGTCTACTTTCAAGAGAAAGTTCAAGGAACTGTATCATTCTTCCCCAGGGCAGTATATGCTTACAAAAAGACTGGAAAAAGCGGCTCAATTACTGGTCTCTTCCTCCTTACGCATCAGCGATATCTGCTTTGAATGTGGGTTTAACGACTTGAGTAACTTCACCAAAGCATTTTCTAAAAAATATAGTCTCCCCCCTTCAGAGTATAAAGGCGAAGGGCTGAACTAAATTGACAAATCAATGAACCGATCTACCAAATGAAGGCCGATCATCTTTTGAATCTTTGTCTCAATCAAATAACTCATTATCTAAATTCAGTTATCATGAAAAGATTCATTAGTACTCAGCACGAAATCAATGCACCAGTAGAGAAGGTTTGGGCAAAAATTGCACAAGGGGACGGAGTAGAGTCATGGCTACCTATTATCAAATCCTCAAAATTGGAAGGAAATAATAGAAGATCATGTCAAATGCATGAAGGAGGTGAGCTAGAGGAAACCATCCTAAAATCTGATGGCACCAAAACCTTTATGTATAGCATCGATAAACAACAGGCATTTCCTGCTTCCAACATTTTAGGAACCATGAAGGTGGAAGAGTTCCAAGGTGGGAAGACTAAATTGTATTGGGATGTAGAAATGGATGTTGATCAGGATGAAGTTTTTGCCGAACTAAAAAGCAATATTGAGCAAGTGTATAAAATGTCCGCAGCTAAGCTGAGTGAGATTGAGTAAAACATAGGGCCATGCTGAAAAAATAGCATGGCCCTCCTTATTTGCGCACATTTAGCTTCCAGATGGCCCCGAATTGGAAAGCGTAAGGTCAGCATATTTCAATTATCCATTCGCTTATTCACCTTTGATCGTGCCAAAAACTAGATCATCTATTGGCAGAATAAGTCCTAATTTTAGGGTAGTTTTATGGCCGTGATGCATGCTGTTTCAACATTTTTACAGAAGAGGAAGTATGAGCTCCTGATGCTAGCCCTCATTCAACACCTATTTGTAGGTATATTCCTCAATGACTTAGCATTCTATACCCGTGTCATTTGGCCCATTAACATGGTCATTTTGGGGGTAGCAAGCTTTGGGGTCTTCATGGAACAAGGCAGATGGAAGATCATATTGAGAAATATCCTGTTTGTCCTGATTGTAGCCCTTCCCATTAGTCTACCCTTCATGGGACACCTTCCTTATTTCATGCCTTTCCTTGGTTTTATCTATGGCTGCTATTTCGTATTTGTTTTTTGGGAGATCATTCGCTTTCTGATCAAACCTAGTTACATCAATATTGATATCATTTCAGCAGCAGGATGTGGCTTCTTTTTGTTGATTGAGATCATGGTTTTTGTGCTGCAAATCATGTATTACTCCAATCCCGAATCCATCAATGGTATCGATCCATTTAATCCAGCCTCCATTTATATTGACTTGGTTTATCTGTCCTCTATTGTTCAAACGACCATTGGATTTGGGGATATCACTCCTAATAGCCCCCAAACCAAATTAATCGTCTCTTTATTTGGTATTCTTGGTCAATTCTACTCCGTAGTTCTGGTAGGGATCCTGTTGAGCAAGTTTACTTCGAAGGGAAGTTCGCCGCAAGAGAATGCATAATCATCTCACGCAAATTTTTCCAACATCTGCATCTCTGCACAAGAATTAGATAGCAAGACTTAAACAAGAATTTTTCAGATATTCGGTCTAAGAACTCATTATGTTGAGCGTTTATTCGCTCCAAGTTAATACCTCCTTTTCGACTACTTTGAACCAACTCATCTTATTCGGCCACAACGAAAAAAGCTCAATCTTACTGATTGCATTCATTCATGCACTCATTTTTTCCTTTTTGCTCTTGAGGAATGGCCTGAACGCAGACAAAACACATAGCAAATGGTTGGCTGCTTTCATTTTTCTGGGTGCCCTCTATATCTCCCCTTTTATGCTGGGCTATGCGGGTTGGTACTCCGTCAAAAGCTATAGAGAAATCTTATTTTTTGTGCCTTGTCAGCAATTACTCCTGCTAGGACCTGTATTCTACTTCTATGTCAAAAGCCTGTTAAACAGCGACTTAAAACTACATCAAAAAGACCTCCTCCACTTTTTTCCTGCCATCCTTTATTTGATATATAGCCTGATTGTCTTCATCGTGGACAAACTGATCTTGGACGAATTTTACTTCTATGCAGATGGAAAAGACATGGACCTCGATCTTTGGTACCAAATAGTAGGATTGGTCTCTATGCTGTTTTATCTTTTCCTGAGCCTCAGGCATTACCTGAACTACCGAAAGCTATCATTGGAAGAGGTGAGTTATGCGGATGAGATTGCCTTTACATGGATTCAGCATTTCATCATGGCATTTGGGCTAATTTTGGTTCTACGGGTACTCTTCTTTATTCTCAATCCCGAATGGGGAGAATTTGGCAGGAAATACTGGTACTACTTGTGCTTTTCTATCTTATTGATGTACATCTCCATTTCTGGCTACACACATACGATCAAAACTACCCTTTCCTTAGACACCAAGTTTCTGGGTCAAATCGAACCCGTCCAGCAGGAGTTGGTCGTGGCACCCAAAGAGGGAACAGAAGAAGAATGGGAACTCGATTCATGGAAGCATAAAATCACCGATCTCTTCGAAGCAGAAGAAGTGCACAAAAGCCCCAATTTGACCCTAACTGACATCGCTCAACGATTGGATACCAACCGCAATGTTATTTCAAAAGTCATCAACCAGGTATTCGACCTAAACTTCAATGATTTTGTGAATGAGAAACGGGCACAAGCAGTCATAGAAAAATTACAAAAGGGCGAACATACTCAACATACCCTACTCAGCATCGCCCTTGATTGTGGCTTCAATTCGAAGACGACTTTTAACCGAGCCTTTAAAAAACACACAGGTACTACCCCTAAACAATTTATTGCCCAACATCAGCTATAAAGAAGGTTTCAAATGGTGATTTGAAGCGATAGAAGGGTCCAGGAGCACTAGTTTAGCCTCAAAATTAACAATATGACAAAGCAAACCACTCTCTGGATTATCCTTTTATTTTTCTCTCTCAATCTCTTTTCACAGACAAAAATTGACTTCAATAAGGAAGCCATTACCGAGATCATGTATCAACATACTGGTGATGAGTTGCCGGGCATGGCAGTGGGGATTGTGAAAGATGGGGAGATCGTTTATGAACACTATATAGGTTACGCCAACCTCAACCACGAAGTAAAAGTCGATCAACAAACTCGCTTCAACATTGCCTCGAATGCCAAGCAGTATACGGCATTGTGTATTCTCAAACTCATAGAGGAAGGAAAGCTTAAGCTGGAAGATGATTTCAGAACTTACCTACCAGATTTGTATCCCAATATTGAAGAGCCCATTACCATTTCACATCTCCTCAACCACAGAAGTGGGATTAGAGATTATTGTGACCTGATCGCCCTGACAAGTAAAACTTGGTGGAAACAATTCATAGACAATGGAGATGTCATAGAGATGCTGAAAGCTCAGCAAGACCTAAATTTCAAGCCGGGTACAGATTATGTGTACAGCAATTCAAATTATACCGTTTTAACAGAGGTCATCAAGAAAGTAAGTGGAAAGGACTTTGGTGAGTTTGCCCTGGAAGTTTTCGAAGAATTGGACATGCCCAACACTGCCTTTTTGACTCACTATATGGCTGTGGTCCCTCACAAAGCAAGACCCTACGGCAATTGGAATGGCTGGAAGGATGAACCTGTCATCACAGAAGTTCATGGGGATGGGGCTTTGTACACGACCTTGGCAGACCAGCTCAAGTGGGAGCAGATTCTACAGGATAACAATGGTGAATACCTTTCTTCTGAGCTCATTCTGCAAAGCCAAGCTCCCATTGAAAACTCGCAAGACAAAAGCTATGGCTACGGACTGATGTTTGACCAGTTTCAGGACCTGGAATATCGCTACCATGATGGCGTTACGGGTGCCTACCGAGCCACGTTCTTGAGGTTCCCCATTCACAATATGTCTATTGTGGTCATGTCAAATAGCCGTAGTGTCCCAGCTAATTATGCTGCCTGGCAAATCGCCTTTCTTTTGTTAGAATTAGAGCGAGAAACCAAAACCTATCCAGCCAATCCCGATAAGGTTGAAAAATTAAAGCAGACTCAAGAACTTCTGGGCGTGTATAAAGGAGAAGAAGGTTCGTTTATCCGAATTACTGAGAAAGAAGGTTCGCTGTACAGAGAAATCTACCAGCGTGATCCCGTAAAATTGATTCCAGAAGAAGGTGGGCTGTTCGAGTATGAGACCATCAAGGGCTTGAAAATGAACTTTTCCCAAATTGGAAAAGACGATCAACAATTTACCCTTTACATGTCTACCCAAAGGCCAAGTACATACAAAAAGGTATCAGACTTCCCCCTATCAGACTATAACAAGCAAGAATTGAATACCAGCTTCATCAACGATGAAACAGATACAGAAATCGTCATCAAATACCTTGAAAACGATACCTTCTCCATCACCAAAAATGGAAGAGAAAGGAAGGCCAATATGATCTTAGAGGACTATCTACGGATGAATGGCTACGAAATTACGGTCCTTCGAGATAAGGACAATCAAGTAATTGGATTAAGCGTCAACAATGCACGCCTCAGGAATATTCGGTTCAGAAAAAGTTAAGCGGAAAGCACCGATACACCGCATGGAAACAAGGCAATGCTTAGCTTAGTTCTTTATATTTGTTCTACCAACTATAAGAAAATGAACAATATATTCTTGGTCCTATTTCTTTCCATCACCTTGGTTGCCTGTGGTCAAACTCAACCCAAAGAAACAACGGAATGGAAAACATTAAGCGAGGAAAAATTCACCCTTTCGTATCCCCCAAGTTGGGAGCTTGATCAGAGTGGTCAAATGGGTTCATCCTTCATCTTGTTTAGTCCAGTCTCAGATGAACAGGATAAGTTCAGAGAAAATGTGAACCTACTCATCCAGGATTTGAAAGGATATGAACTTACGTTAGACCAGTACGTTGCGATTTCGCTTGAGCAGATAAAGAACCTGGCTACTGATGGGAATATTCTTCTGAATGAGCGGAAAAATAAGGACGGAAAGGAATATCAAAAATTGGTGTACACAGCTACCCAAGGCATCTTCAAGCTAAAATTTGAGCAATACTGCTGGCTGATTGACAACCAACCTTTTATCCTAACTTTCACCACTGAAGAGAAAGAGTTTGACAAGTACCAACAGCTAGGTGAAAAAATTCTGGACAGCTTCACATTAAAATAGAAAAGGCCTTGGCTGTTCCCTAGTGATGACAAAAAATATCATCCCTAGGGAAATAAACTGAGCTAAATCATCATCCTGTACCTCTTCGTGTTTGAAACGCTTTGCCAGTGAAATCGTTAGTTGTTAAAGATAGATTAACCATCTCATAATATTATGAAAGTACAGTTGAACACGGATAAGAACATCCAAGGAACAGAGAATCTTGAGGCTTTTGTTTCCGACAAGCTTAAAGCTTCCTTGAAACACCTCACCAACCACATCACCAGAATTGAGGTTCACCTCTCAGATCAAAATGCAGACAAAGGAGGTCCCGATGATGTCCAGTGTAAGATAGAAGCGAGGGTGGAAAACATGCAGCCTGTCACTGTTACGAGCAATAGCGATTCAAAAGAAAAAGCTTTGGTGGAAGCCATTGACAAAATCAAAGCAGCCTTAAGTAGCAGACTAGGCAAACTCAAACATAAATAGATATATCCTTCATGTATTTTATAAGCTCTGGTATACGATTGTCTGCCAGAGCTTATATCTTATAGATAGTCTAGGGCAAACTATAGCTAAATGTAACAATGGGAGATTGGCATCAGGATATCGTTTTCAAGGACGTCAAAGAGGACGAACTGGAGGAAATGGCCCAAAAGATATTCCAATACCTCGTGGGTAGAAGAATCATTCAAGATAAGAAACTCGATAATGTGCTAAGCGACTCCATGGGCCATCCACCAGGTGAAAATTGGAGGGAGGTAGTAGCCTTTCCTGAAGAAAAGCATTTCCTGGAATTACGGACAAACGGCTTGGAAATACGCAAGGGAAGGACAGTATTTTGGGCTGATGGAAGTGGGTTTGAAAAAATAGCATGTCCCCATTGTGGCGAGAATAACCTAGGATGCGACTGGAGCGAATTATTTGGCAATTGGATGGAAGATCCTCAGTCCGCTAATTTGGTTTGCATCAGTTGCCATACATCCAGTTCCATCAGTGATTATATCTTCGAACCCACATGGGCGTTGAGCAACCTAGGCTTTGTTTTTTGGAATTGGCCGATTTTTAATCGTTCATTCATTAGGGAGTTGGAACAACTTACCGCTAAACCTATTCTGATGGTAAAGGGCAAATTGTAACCCAGGATTTTTATTACCCACCACCTAGCTCTCTAAAAAGAGAAGGTGGCAAAAATGCGAAATAAGCACATATAAGCTCCTCCTATGGCCTGTACTTGATATACTTTGCCCCTATGTCCTTACCTTCTAGTAGAATATAAGCTACTAATGGGTTCCCCATCATGAAATTAAGCCTACGAACCATCCTTATTCTCTTCGTTCTGGTTCTGGTATTTGCGGTATTCGAAGCCTTCCAACAACTCTATTATATCAATCGCTTTGAACTAGCACAGGATGCAAACTTCTGGGATTTATTGAGCAATCAATCCTACCGATGGTTGATCTGGGGGCTCTTGTGCTTCCTGATTTATGCCTTCCACCATGCTCCCAATCAACAAGAGGAACTCACCTACCCTTTCTTCCTCAAACATGCGCTCCTTATCATGGGCCTGGTTGGATTGAACGTCCTCTTAATTGGACTCATTGCTTCTATTCAGAATGATCAATGGGGACGCTTAGATCTTCTATTGACGGAATACTGGCCATTCTTCCTTTTCCAAAAAGCCCCCATTTTTACCTTGGGATATATGGCCGTTTCGATCATCTTTTTTCTGGAAAAACGCAACGCCCAACTCCAATTTGAAATAAAAAGCCTCAACGAACTCCAACAACAGGAGCAACAAAAATTCATAGCCCTTCAAAACCAACAAAAAGAAAATCCCCTTGTACTTACAATCAAAATTGGAAACAGCCACAAGGTTATTTCCATAGAAAATATCAACTATCTGGAGGCAGACGACTACTGTGTTCGGATTCATCATGCAGGAGGAAAGCCCTACTTGATGCGGGCTTCCCTGAAAGCCATGGAACAACAACTTCCCAATTATTTCTTTCGGTCCCATCGCAAATACATAGTCAACATAAATAAGGTAAAGGAGTTCAGCACACAGCACACTCCAAGCCTTGAACTTGAAGATGGTGTTAACCTGCCCATTGCCAAGAGTAGGTTGGCAGAACTCAAGGGAATGTTTGCCCTATCCGAATAAGCCCATTCCCTGCAATTATTGCCTCCTTCCCTGCAAATCCCTTGATTTTCCTCTACAGGAAGGCTCTTTTAGCCTAAAATCAATGCATATGAAAACTTTTGTTATAAGTCTCGTGCTTCTTCTATCCTGTATGTGCCTCACAGCTCAATATGAATATGAAGCCTCCCCTAAACACCCCTTTGGCAAACTAAACCCGAAAGCGCCAGCATCCGTGGGAGATTACGCTCCTTTGATTGGAAGTTGTGCCTGCGAATCTGTGAGCAGAAATAAAGACGGAGAATGGGCAGCCCCTGTGAAGATGAATTGGACCTTTACCTACATCATGAATGGAACTGCAGTTCAGGATAAGACGTTGAAGGCAGATGGCGGCCATTCAGGGAGCATAAGGCAATATGATTCAGAAAAAGGCCTCTGGTATGTCCATTATTACTCTACCTCCCCAAGCGCTACCCTCCAAAGCTGGGAAGGGAAGAAAAACGAAGATGGAGACATTATCCTCTACAATGAACAAACTGCACCCAATGGGATGGAGGGCTTCTATAAAATTACCTTCTCCAACATCTCTGAAAAAGGCTTCGAATGGCTGGGAGCCTGGGTAAATCTAGATGACACCTTCTCACATCCTCTATGGAAAATCAGCTGTAAGAAAATTAAACTATGAATAAGACCCCAAATGTGGCTCGAGGAAAGTTCGTTTGCAAGGAGATTGGTAGCATAAATACCACATGAAGAATTCTATGACATAAAAGTCCCAAAAGCCTCTTATCTTTTGCCCATTCTAGGATAAAAAAATGAATAGGAAAGAAGGCAACCGAATTTGGTTCAAAGGCAATCCTTGGCCGAACGGCCATGCTCTGAAAGAAAGCCGTTTCTACGGTGTCTTAAGCGAGGAAGGCATCCATTTACATCTTGAGATCAAAACCGAAGACTATTATGCCGATCAGGGTTTTGAGGCCGCCACTGAACAAGCCGAAGAACATGACCGCAAACTGGAAGAAGAGGGGGTAAATGATGATTGGAAAATGTATGGTGCATGGATGAACTACCATTCCTGCCACATTCAGCCCAACAAGCGTGTAATCCTAGGAAACAAGGAACAGCCATTTCGTGTCGATCAATTAGCCAATTGGAGCTTCCAATTAGACGATCCTCCCCCTATAGAGGAGACTTGGAAGGGACTGGATTTTGACAACATGTACTTTCATTGCTATGTCCTTGGCCACGATGCGGTGGCTCACCATAAGATTGATATCTCCTCTGCGGAGAAACCATTTCATTATCACATAGATTGGAAGGGCAAAGTGGCGCTCGCCTATTTTGGGGATGAGGAATTCAGATACACCTTTACCATCCACATTCGGGATATCGAATTTGAAGGTTTCGATGGACAGCATAGACTTGATCTCAGGTTCAAAGATGAAGCGAAGCAACAAAGCTACTGGTATGATACGCGTCTTGACAGAAGCATGGAAGAACGCGAACAGGAACTGAGAAATTGGATGGCACAGCATGCCCATATCCCAGATGATCAACTCATTTTCTCACCCTTGGAAAGAAGTGATTGGTTGAGATTTATCTGAGAGATCCATTCATATCCATTTGCACAACGAATCGTAATGTAAAAGACGTACCACCTCACAGCCCAATCAGTATGAAAGAGGAAATAGCATGTAGAAGGCTCATCTCCAAGGAGTCAAAAGCCTACAGAGCCCTGCGTCTGGAAAGTCTGTTAACCTATCCTGATAGCTTTGGCTCATTGTATGAAGAACAACAGCAAAGAGAAAAGCTTGCCTTTGAAAGATTCATAGAAGAGGCTCATCCCGAGAATTTTATAGTAGGTGCCTGTTATCAGGAGGAGGTATTAGGCATCTGCGGTTTCTACAGATTACAAGATGTGCGATGCCGCCATAGAGGGGAAATCATTCAAATGTATGTCAAACCTGCGTATCAGGGTAATATGATAGGCTTTCGTCTGTTACAACAAACCTTAAAGGAGGCATTTGCAATAGAGGGATTAGAACAAATAGAACTTCAGGTTATGACCCACATTCTATCCGCGAATAAAGTTTACGAAAAGGTAGGCTTCAAAGAGTGCGGTATCCAAAAGGGATTTTACAAGAAACAGGACAACTATTTTGACCAGCGCAACATGATTCTTCACCGAGCAGACTTCCTAAATTAATTAAAGCGAAGCGATTGGTTGAGATTTACAAGCAACATGAATCGCAAAACCTAATTTATGTCTTTGACGAATAGCTAGCTGAACCAAGCTATCTAGATACCTTGGAAAGGGTAGATCTGGATCCAGAAAAACCCGCTCCCAGCCTGCTATTTTTCAAGTCTTTTTCCTCCTTGGTCTTAAATCTTCCTATATTCTGGAGCTATCGCCCACCACCTAACATGTTTGATGAAATGATCAAGTTTCACCACCTAACGCTTATTGCCCTCTTGGTAGTAGGTAATTCTTGCAAGGGCCAGATAGATCAACACACAAAAGAAGATCGGCCTTCAAAAGCTTCCCTTGTTTCCCCGGTAAAGGTTACGCCTATTGTGGGTACACCTAGTCCTAGTAGCGAAGAGGGACTGGTAAGCCAATACATCAGAACCATTTTTCAAGATTCTAAAGGTCATTTTTGGTTTGGTCCCGCTGGACAAAGTGTTGCGAGATATGATGGACAAACCCTAACCTACTTTGACAAAGCCGACTTCTTCAAGGGTAATCTTGCTGTTACATCAGACTTTGGGAACAGTGTGCATGCCGTAGAAGAGGATCACAAAGGGAATTTATGGTTTGGGACCTACCAGGGGCTGGTTAAATATGATGGAAAAGGCTTTAGAAGCTATTTGGATAAGGACGGCCTAAGCGGTGTCAAAATAGGACGAGGATGTATCCTGGAAGACCGAAACCACAACCTATGGGTGGGAACCACAGAGGGCGTTTTTCTTTACAATCCTCAAGCAGATAGCATGGGAGAGCGAGGCTTTTCCCCCTTCGAATTGGTTCCTACTGTTGCGATCAAGGACATCATGGAGGATAAAAATGGAGGTATTTGGTTTGCCACAGAAGATCAAGGCGTCTTTTGTTACCAGGACCAAGCCCTTACTCAACTCAACCAAAGGGAGGGCTTAGGAAATAATTACGCAGGAGGAATGGCCCAGGATCAAGCGGGGAATTTTTGGTTTACGATGAAAGAGGGCATTTGCCGATATGATGGCAAGACATTTTGGGATGTTACGAAAGCAGATGGAATAGGGGGAACAGAGATTTGGGGGCTGTTGATCGAGGAATCGGGGATCATTTGGATCACGGCTAGAGGAGCGACAACAAGATTTAACCCTAGCCTTCCCCAAGATCATCCGAAGGCCATGACAGTATATACACCCAAAGAAGGGCTGAACTGTTGCGTTCAAAGCATGTACCAGGATCAACAAGGCAAAGTGTGGTGGGGAGCAGGTTCTGGCTTGTTTCGATTTGATGGAGAACGCTTTTTCCAAGTGAAGCAAAATGGTCCCTGGTAAGCATCCTTCATGAAACCTAAACTCATCATCCTATCTGACTTATGGGGAAGGCAAAAAGCGCATTGGCTTCCCCATTATACTCGTCTATTGTCTGATAAATATACCCTTACATTCTATGATTGCTGCGAATTGGGAGGCATTGACCTATCCCATGATCAAGAAGAAAGCCTTCACCGACAATTCATAGAAGGAGGAATAGAGAGGGCAGTGATCAAGCTACTTAAACTGGAAACTCAGCCTCTCAGGATATTGGCCTTTAGCATTGGCGGAACGATAGCCTGGAAATTTGGTCTTAGGGGAGGAAGAATAGAAAGGCTTACTTGTGTCTCTTCTACTCGTTTGCGTAAGGAAACAGAAAAGCCTTTAGGCAATATCCACCTCTATTTCGGCGAAGAGGATCCCTACCGTCCCCAGCAAGAGTGGTTTCAACAAATGAAGATTCCCTTTACCCTGCTCCCCCATCAATCTCATGATATGTATGAAGGGGCAGGCTTTGCAGAATGGCTGACAAGTAAGATGAGATAAAAGCTAGACCTCAACTCCTATCCTACATTGCTTTTCTTTATCTTCCTCATATTGAGATATTTGTAACTCCTTATGATTCACATACAAAAGGGTACGTTAGAAGATATTCCAGCCATTTCGCGCTTGTTGGTTGAGACTTGGCAGACGGTCTACAGAAGTATCTTACCTGATTAGCTTTTGGATAGGTTGTCCGTTCAGAAACTGTAGCACCGCCTCCCCCATTTTACTAGCATTCTTCAAGAAATGGGGATCATGTAATTAAAAAAACAGGAGCAGTCCGAAGGATACTTCATCGAAAGGCGTCAAACCCATACCATTAGAGCCTTTTACAATTAATCTTATGAAGTATTTTACAGCATTCTCTTTTTTTCTTCTATTAGGGGGAATCGCCTTTCTTTCCTCTTGTAGAAACAATGATGATCCATGTATTGAAACAAGCTGGTATCAAGATGCAGACGGGGATGGCCTTGGCAATCCTGATATGAGCCTAGAAGCCTGTGAACAGCCAGATGGATATGTAGCAGACAATACCGATACCGATGATACGGGAGGGAGTAATTCCCTTCACGCAGCCTTTGCTGAGTTTGATAGTGTCAACATTGATATTTACTTAGACGGAGATGTAATCGTGATTGAGTCTAATGGCATGGCCAATCATACCTCTCCCTATTGGTCAAATACCAATGAGCGAACCATCAACGGTCCGATGGGTGAGCATACGACTCCAGCAGCCTCCGAGGATCATCCCTTGTTTGTGGCCCCTACGGCAACCTCATATAATCAAATGGCACCGGGCAACATAGATGATTTCAATGGAGACTACACCCTAAGAGTACCCATTAGTCCTGAGTTAGCTTCTAATTCTTCTGCAACGGGACTAGGACCCGTGGGCATCGCCATTAGTGGTGCCATGATTTACAATGACGAAGAAGGACCCAATGTACCGCTGGATGATGCTGTGGTTTCCCTTGATTACAATGGGGCACACACAGGTCCACAAAGCTACCACTATCATTTGGAGCCTAAGGCATGGACCAATGATGATGGCAACTTGGTAGGGATCATGGCGGATGGTTTCTTCATCTACGGAAGAAGGGATTACGATGGCAGTTATCCTACAGATTTAGATGCTTCTGGTGGACATTTCGGTCCTACCCCTCACAATCCAGATGGTGAATACCACTACCATATTCAAAACGAAGCATACCTGAGCCAGTATTACATCATTTTTCCAGGAAACTTCCAAGGTAGTCCGAATGATATTCAATAGAATGTGTTCGCTGTCCTTGCTGGGCTTGTGTTTGATGGCTTGTCAAAATTCAGGCATTTCCCATATCAATGATCAGCAAAAGCCTATAGACCAAGAGGCATTGGTCATGGTTCCCGAAATAGGTCTTGTCCATTATTTGGGCAAGCCTTTTTCGGGGGCCTCGGTCTCATACTACCCCAATGGCAACATGGCTTCCCGAATCGAATACCAAAACGGTAAAAAACATGGAAAGTCTATGAAATGGTTTGCCGATGGATCGCTCAGCTACCAAAGTGAATATATCAGAGGCAAAAAAGATGGAACGACAAGCACGTGGTGGAAAAATGGCGTGTTGCGTTCGAAATCCAACTTTAAAGCCGGAGTCGTTCATGGAATCCAATCTCAATGGTATAAGAATGGAGCAAAATTCAAAGAACGTACCCTAGTCAATGGAAGAGAAGAAGGCCTTCAACAATCCTGGCGAAAGAATGGGAAATTATACAACAATTATGAGGCAAAAAATGGGCGGATTTTTGGCCTAAAAAGAGCCTCCCTTTGCTATGAATTACAAGACGAAAAGTTTAAGCTGAAGGACTGAGGGTGGCCTCCTTTCATGCTTAAACAAGCCATCTATGGCGGTTGACTTATACATAAACAAAAGAGCAGCTCCGAAAATGATCGGAGCTGCTCAACCTCATTTCACCCTAGCCGTAAAGCCATAGAAATAGCGAGGATGATAAAATTCTGTATGCAATTGGTCCCACTGGGGAGGAGTATAATTCCCCGACAAATTTAGACCTTGGTTTAAGTTGAAAACAGCGAGGAATCTTTTGTATTATTTGGACTTACACACTTTACCAACCCATATGAATACCCAATCCCTTGCATGGCTCGTGGCCTTCCTCATGCTTTCTTCCATGGTCTCTGCGCAAAAAACTTACCGACTTGATCAATACTTCCGACATGTAGATAAGAAAGAGGCAAGTACAAGGTATTTTTATGGCAAATTTTCCAAGACAGATCATTACTATCGCACCATAGAAAAGGAGGGGAAATCTTTTTTGGCGACCATTTATACCATGGAGGGCCATATGGTACGCAAAAGGTGGTATGCAACGAAGAAGGATGCCAAAAAACAGCGCCAGAGGATGGAAGAAAAAATCTATGCGAAGGATAGCTTATTAATAGAGCACAGCTGGGAAGTAGACAGAAAATCCTATCGTGAGACATATGACTACGCTGAGGATAGAAGCTTACAGTCCACAAAATTTTATCATAGTACAGGACGGGGCTTTTATTATTATTATCCAGATGGAAACGTCAAGGCAGTTTGGCAGAATGACTCCATCAAATGGTTGAGCCCAGATGGTAAGTTGACAGCCCTTTTGACCAAGCAAAGCAGGTCCTTTTATTCCTCACCAGACACAGGTGATTACGCCTACACTCCACTAGAGCGATTCAAAGATGAGGGCACAGAAAAGGGTTGGTTTGATGATTCCACCCAACAACACTTCAGCAAGCCTCTTAACCTAGATGAGGTCAAAAAGAAAATCGGATATCCACGCATAGCTGCAGATGTAGGCATTCAGGGAAGGGTAAAAGTTCAGTTATTAGTGGATACCCAAGGCGTACCGTCCTTTTTTACGCTTTGTTGTTCGGATAGCCCGCTTTTTCATCGCGCTGTGATGATGCATGCCCTGGATTTGAGATTTGATCCATTGGTCATAGATGGTGAGAAGAGACCCTTTGCGGTATCCGTTCCCTTTGCCTTTAAACTGAGAGATTGATCACTTCAAATACGCCAACATCTTCCGCTTGGCGATAGGAATTAAGGCCTCTTTATCTGGGAAGGGTCTTGCTGCCATTAACAGATAAGTCGCTGGATTAGGATATTTCTTATGCTCCTTGATCAGACTCATCTTCATGCTTTCGTAGGTATTGGCGATGCTATATCGGAAGTTCGTTAGCCATGAAAATGAGATTCCGTAATAGTTGGAATCGGTATTCTCAAAAAAAGCAATCTGGTACTCAAAGGCATCCACCTCCTTTCCGGGCTGAACCTGTAGGAGCAGATAGCCTTCCTTCTTGTACAAGGGCAGAATGCCAATGGGCTCAATCTCCAGGCTGCTATCTACCCATTGATAGATCTCCTTTCCCTTTTTCAATTCTCGGGTAATCTCTGGAATGGCATAGGTCACAATCTCATCGATCTCCCCCAACTCTTCAGAATCCTCGTGCTTCCCCTCCATTTTGAGGCGCAGTTGGCGGAATTCGTCTCGATTAAGTTCGTTAGGGAATTGTTGACGGAGGTTATCTTTGTTTTCCTGATAGGAATGGAGGTTGCGATAGTGGAAAATCAAATCCGCCAGAGAGGGATATAATTTATATTGGGCAAATTCCTTACTCACTTCCTGCAAATAAGCCAGCAACACATATTTCTTGTATTCGAAATCCAGTTGCCCCTCTAAAAACCAATCGGCATGCAGCTTCTTCATACATTCAATCCATTAGCATAAATAATATACAAAAAAGTGGATGTGTGATCAAGTAAGTGGATTGATGTTAGGTTGAATAAAAAAAGGAGTATGCCTCTGTCTCAGAAACACACTCCCTATTCCACGATTGTGCTAATCATGGACTTGTGTTTTTTACACGGTTGCGCAGTGTAAATAAATTGGATTCCCTAGATACCTAGACAAATTCAACATAATAATTGTAAGATTTGATGTAAAGTTGGTCGAGTTTACATCTTTCATCAATCCTTACATATCCTCAGGGAAAAAACCGACTTTGTAGGCAAAGTGAAGGAATTTATAGGCTGTTGCAAAGGTCTGGAAAGGGCAGTAGGTATTGCCGATTTTAAGGATTTTTTCGTTAGCTGCTGTAATGGCTCTTGGATTGCTACCCGTCATACTTGCGATCTGGGCAGAGGTGATCTTCTCATCCTTTCGAATGGAACTGATATAAGCCATGGCCACTTTTCGCTCCTTGATCCCAAATTTTTCCCATAGAATCATACCCGCTTGGGCGACCAAGGCTTTCGTAAAAAGGGAATGCTCTTCCAATGGTCCATGTATGACACGTGATAAAAAACGCTCTTTATCCTGCATACTCGCCTCATTACCAATGCGGTAAGTATTGATATGAAAAAGAAGATTCTCCCTTTCATCAAAAAGAATAGGCTCTGATAACTGGGTTACCATGTATTCTTTTTCGCTTACATAGTGTCGCAAAATGATTTCTGACCTTTGCGAAAACTGCCCCTTGGAAGCATGGGCCCGAAACTCAGGGCGAGCAGCCAATTCATAGACGGCTTGCCCCATCAAGGCATAACATCCCATGACAGAGGGACTGACATACTCAAGGAATTTAGCCAATCCCATTTCCTGGTTGCCAAAGAACTTTTCGGTCCCAGCTATCATGAAATTCTCATCGGGATTGTAGAAAGGAATACCAAAAATGAAGGTATCATTGGGAACAAACTGCGTACGTTTCTCCCACTCATGCTGGATGAGAGCATGTTGTTCAGGAGTCAAGGGAGGAAGTTGAAATTTGTGTTGTCGAACAAATTTCCTGTACCAGGCAATAAACTCCTGGATGATTACAGCAGTTTCAAACATATCGGGAACCCTATGGTGAATACAATCGAACAGTCAGGGTGCCGATTTCTTACAACCATTGGTACAATATACAGATTTTTGCATATCCTCCCCAAAAAGTTCGGATGACGAAATGTGTAAGATTTATAATTTGGGTGGAATGGAGTCCCCATTCGCTTAACTATCTCCCAATCGAGGGTCTTTTGCATAGAGATGCTTCTTCATGTGCATCATCTCCAGGCTATACAGCCCAAATTCCTCTACCACCATGCCTGTAATCATATAAATCCCTGGTCCCATTACAGGATATTGCTTGAGTTCCTGCGGAAAGATCGTTACATCAAAGTTTTCCCCTTCGCTATCAATGAAGTTGGCAAACTGCATATAGTCTCCACGAACCGTACTCGTTGTTTTGGCACACATGAAATAGCCTGGTATACAAACAACCTTGTTGACATGAGCGGCGAAGTGTGCTGCGGTAGTTCCTGTATGGGGCAGATGAGGGACTAGGTCAAAGGGAGAACAAAGCGGGAAGCCCAATAATTCCATTTCATCATAGGCATCCTCTACAAAGTGCTGGGGCAAATCAGGAATCTGAAAGTCCTGGTATTCGGGCGCAAAGAGGGTTTCCGTTTGCCCTGATCCATTGGATTGATACACCTTGAGCTTGGCTTCCCACAATAGCGTTTTTTTGCTCTTCCCTGTAAAAGCAAAAGCCCCTACCCTTACCAGAATCGTCAACTGCTCTTCGCTGGGGCGCATCCGAAAACGGAAATCTGCTAAATCTTTGAAGGCTCCCCTTTCGTAGCGCTCTTGCTCAATGGATGTGGCTAATTTCTTCTCCAGATCCTTGACATGCACAAAGCCCAGATAGATATCTTTTCCCTTCAGAGAGGTCAGGTGCTCACTGTTGTTGACACAAGGAGGATGAACCGTTCCCCCCAGCATACGTGCCTCGTGGAGATAAAATTCCGTTGCGTAAAAGCCTCCGAAGTTGTTGATCACCGCCACCATGAACTCCAGAGGATAATAAGCCTTGAGGAAAAGACTCTGAAAACTCTCCACCGCAAAAGAAGCAGAATGCGCTTTAGAAAAGGAATAGCCAGCAAAACTCTCAATCTGCCGCCAAATTTCCTGTACTTCCTCATCAGGATATTCCTGTTCTTTACAGGCATGCATGAATTTTTCTTTCATCACATCGAATCCATGTATCCCTCGGGTTTTTCCACTCATGGCCCTTCGCAGCAAATCCGCCTCCGCCAAATCTAAGCCAGCAAAACCATGGACTACTTTCAAGACATCTTCCTGGTAGACCATGATGCCATAGGTCTCTCCCAACAATTCTTCCAGTTTGGGATGGGCATATTCGAAGGGGGTTCCATTGTGTCGCTCGATAAAGGAGCGCATCATACCCGAACGTGCCACCCCCGGACGGATCACCGAACTCGCGGCCACCAAAACGGGATAATTATCACAGCCTAGTTTGCGGATCAACCCTCTCATAGCTGGAGATTCGATGTAGAAACAACCGATAGTTCTCCCCGATCGAAGCAACTCTCTCACCTTGGGATCTCGCTTGAATTCCTCTACCCGATGGATGTCAATTCGCTTGCTCCGATTGCTGAGAACCAATTGAGTCCCATCCTTGATATGTCCCAATCCTCTTTGGCTCAGCACATCAAACTTGTGCAACCCAATATCCTCAGCCACATACATGTCAAAATGCGAAATGGGAAAGCCCTTAGGGGGAAGGTCCGTTGCGGTATAAGCGTGAATGGGTGATTCGGAAATCAATACCCCTCCTGCATGTATGCCCAAGTGATTGGGAAAGCCTTCAATCATTTGTGCATAGCGAACAATACGTTGCGCAGTCTCGTCCACCGGACGTTGGTTAGGCTGAAGGCGCGTCAACACATCAATCTCTCGCTTGGGCAAACCGAATACCTTCCCCAATTCGCGGATGGAACTTCTTCCTTTGAAGGTATTGTAGGTCGCCAGTAAGGTCGCATGACTGGTTCGGTAGCGCTTGAGTACATAATCCAGCACATCATCCCGATCTTTCCAAGAGTAATCAATGTCAAAATCTGGCGGGGAGGTTCGTTTGGGATTGAGGAATCGCTCGAAATAAAGGTCCAGCTCAATGGGGTCTACATCTGTCAGTCCTAGACAATAGGCCACGATGCTATTGGCACCACTCCCCCGCCCTACATGAAAAAATCCCCTTGCCTTGCCATAGCGAACAAAATCCCAGGTAATCAAGAAATAGGCATTAAAATCCAGTTGATCGATGATTTCCAATTCGTTGGCAATGCGCTTTTGAGCTTCTCGGGAGAACTTCCCATAACGACGAATCATGCCTTCCTCTGCCAGTTTTTCCAGCAAGAGCATGTCATCGTATTTGGAGCCTGTGTAGGCTTGTTTGGTGAGGTTTTGCCCAAAGACAAAGTTGAAGCTACAATCGCTTAGCAATCGCTCTGTATTGGCCACGATAGCGGGATAACTCTCGAAGGCCTTCATCAAATGTGAGGGTTCTACAAAGCGCTCATCTTCTCCTGCCTGTTGTTTTTGCAGGAGTTTGTCCAGCAGCGTATTGTGGTCAATGGCGCGCAGCAATTGATGAACGTGCTGTCCCAGTGCTCCATCAAAGGTAATGGGCTGATGTACCACAAGGCGGTCCTGTCTATGGCGGTAACGCGACCGAAGAAGTTGACGCAGTTGGAAGGGCTTGATGCCCAGAAACTCTCGCTCAGACAGACTCACCTGATCTCTCCTTTCCCAGGGATACACGATGTAGACATCCGACCAATAGGGCGGTAAGTCTGGAAAAGGGCGATTTTGATGAGCGTATTTGGAGTAAAAGGTATTGATTTCCCGAAAGCCATTAAGGTTACGGGCCAATGCGATATACAGAAGTTCATCGTCCTTACGAAACTCCATGCCCAGAACAGGATCTATATCTGCAGCCCGACATGCTTTAACGAAGTCATAACAGGCCGAGGTATTGTGAATATCCGTCAAGGCCAAACTCCTGATGTTGTATTGCCGAGCCAAACGAACAAGCTCCTCCACAGACAGCGTCCCATAACGCAGGCTATAATAGGTATGACAATTTATATACATGTTACTCCTTCATTTGCATATGAACCAGTTTGCAACTGATCCCATAAACCCCTACCCAGGTACGCGCTTCCATCCTAGACATGGACTTACGCCGAACCATACTCCTCCCCTTCAGCCTTGGCCTGTAGGGCCTGTTCCTGTCATTCTTCCAAATCCTCATGTCGATATCCTTTAGGCGAAAAAAATTACAATTTTTGCAAGTTTATGAATTTCAATTAATTACTAATAAAAATGGCAAAATGTTTCACTGTCTGACAAAAATATCAACTTTTTTGCTAAAAAAATAGACAATATTTGAGTATTTTTAGCGTATAATGATTCATTGACTAAATTAATTAGCCAAAAGAATCGTATACTTATCGTTCTTTTACCTATCCAAGAGGACAAATGACAGGCATCAAAGGAGTCACAACAAATACCATATTTGTCAAAACATGAGATCAATTTTGCACCTGGATCTGGATGCTTTTTTTGTATCCGTAGAGCGTCTGAAGGACAACAGGCTGGAGGGAAAGCCCCTGATCATTGGGGGAACGGGAGACAGGGGGGTAGTATCCTCTTGTAGTTATGAGGCGAGGCGCTTTGGGGTGCATTCAGCTATGCCCATGCGCATGGCGAGAAAACTATGTCCGCATGCCATTGTCATCTCTGGGGATTTTGATTCCTATTCAGATTACTCGCACATGGTAACGGAAATCATACAAGAGGACTCTCCTATTTTCGAAAAGGCTTCCATTGATGAATTCTATATCGACCTGACAGGCATGGAGCGATTCTATGGTTGCTGGCAATACGCAGATAAAATTAGCAAGCGGGTTCATAAAGAGACTGGCCTCCCGCTCTCCTTTGGTTTGTCGGTCAACAAACTCGTTTCCAAAGTAGCTACGGGCGAGGTCAAGCCCAATGGTAAGGTCGAAATTCCCCTTCCTAAGGTTTCAAATTTTCTTGCCCCTCTCTCGGTAAGGAAAATCCCTTCTGTCGGCAAACAAACCACGCAAGAGCTGGTCAACATGGGCATACGTACTGTAAGAGAGCTTCGACAGATCCCCAAGCCAGTCTTACAAAAGGTGTTTGGCAAACCTGGTGTAAGCCTTTATCGCAAAGCTCGAGGAGAAGACAATCGCCCAGTAGAACCCTTCTCCGAACGAAAATCCATGTCGCAGGAGCGTACCTTCTCACAGGACACAACAGATGTACAAGCTCTGAAACGGATATTGGTTCGCATGGTCGAACAATTGACCTTCAAGCTCCGCGAGGAACGTAAACTCACTGCCTGCGTTACCGTTAAACTCCGCTATGCCAATTTTGATACCGTCAGCAAACAAAAGCGTATCTCCTACACTGCCAGCGACGAACACATCCTAGAGCGAGTCATGGCCCTCTTTGAACAGTTATATGAGCGACGTTTGCGCATTCGTTTGATCGGAGTAAGGCTCAGTAATTTGGTTCCAGGCGGAACGCAGATAGCCCTTTTTGAGAAGCAGCCTCGACAGGTGGATCTGTACCAAGCAATGGATGCGCTCAAGGCGAAGCATGGTGGGAAGATTTTGAGGAAGGCCAGTGGATGGGAGTAGGTGGAATATTCATAACCCTATTGAATCTTAAATCATTCCCTACCCGTATTGCAACAAGAAGAAAATATTATATGATCATCAAACTTGTAGCACTGCATGAAGAATTAAAACAAGCATGGGAAACAGTATTTGAAGGAATTGAGCAAGTCTCAGTTCATCACGACTCTATTTTCAACCTAAGATGTGATGCCATAGTCAGCCCTGCCAATAGCTATGGATATATGAACGGAGGAATTGATTTTGCCATTTCCAAGCATTTGGGCTGGCACATCGAAAAAAGATTGCAGGAAAAAATCCGCTCAAAGTACTATGGAGAACTCTTGGTGGGCCAAGCCGACATCGTCCCGACAGACAACGCCCAATTTCCCTATCTTATCTCTGCCCCTACCATGCGTCATCCCATGACGATTCACCGAACACCCAACGTCTATCTCGCCATGAGAGCTATTCTATTGTTAATGAAACATGGGACATTAGACTCAGGGCAATCCGTAAGCGAAGTCGTACAAAGTGTAGCCATTCCAGGTTTAGGAACAGGAATCGGGCAGGTTCCTCCTATGGTTTGTGCAAGACAAATGAGGATTGCATGGGAAGATGTGATATATGACAAGCACCAAACCCAAGCAAAATGGGAAGAAATGGGATCCAATTTTGCCTATTTTTATACCCATGACCTTCGAGATTTGAAGTATAAAATTCCATAAGGAATCCTCATATTCTGTCTCACTTCTTTTCCTTTTTTTGCCATCTAGGGCCTATGCACAACATGATGCAGGAGGTGGGGACTCATATAGGGCTGAAATGGCTAGAGGAAGTCAAACCACGCCTTCATGTTTTTGGGCATATACATGGGAGTTACGGCACAAGACAAACAGCAGAAACTCCCTATATCAATGCCGGAAATATGAATTCAGCCCTTGGCCTGGTCAATAAACCTGTAGTGGTAGATATCGAGAATGGATAATCATCCTAGGCTATTTGAAATAGGTGGAGACGATCTTAGAAGGCCGATGACCATTATTTTTCTTCATACATGAATAATAAAATCACATTATGATGTGATTTTTAAGTAGACGTCATGAAAAAGTGTAAGCAAAAACATCAAAATCAACCTATAGTGTGATTTTCTTGTAAAAAGGCTTCCTTTCTACAAAAGGCGACCAAAAGACAGTATCTTCAAGCTTATCAAAGCCGCTTAAAAAAGTTGACCCAATAAAACAGCCTTATCACTGCTTTCATGAAAATATACTTGCTTGCATTGCTCATTTGGGGAATAGGAATGCCGTTAACATTCGCCCAACAGTCCCCCCTCCAGCTCCCAGACCGCGCCTATGGTGGTATCTTTGTGGATCAACAAAAAGGAAATATCAATCTCCTCCTTTACCCTAGTCTCAAAGTAGGCTCTCACATCAATGAATTTGCTTATCACCTTTCTCCTAGCCTACGAATTCAGCTTCCCCAGGAAAACGAACTCCAATTCCGTTTGCATGCTAGTTTGCGTCTGAACCTGAGCAACCTCGGCATTCCGGGTGCAAGTCTAAGTTCGATCAATATGGCATCCCTCAGATATTCTTATGGGGAAACGCCTGAACGCTTTGCTGATAGCTATTATTTCCGTGGCTTTCGCAAACATACCCTGGGGTTCTACTATCTACATTATGCAAGTACGGATAAGACGAATCAGTTCGCTGGAGGGATTGAGTATCAAAGAATGTTTCCAACAGGAATCTTGAGTATCAAAATGGAGAATGATGCCTTTGCCTTTTTGGGGCTGGATGAATTTCGGACAGCGAGCTTTATGGCAGATTATCGCTTCATCTACAAGGACAAGTTGGTGGGTGTGGGGATGGGCTTGACACTTTGGACAGGTACTACTAAGGGATTGACCAACCTTGACTTTGGGCAGGTGTATGACATGACCAACCAATATGGCGCAGACTATTCGCACGGCATCCTACATCTCAACCTACATTATGATCTCCTGACCTTGTCTGTAGGATATGATTCCGAACGTATCCGCATGTTGACACAGGATACGATCCATCAATGGATTGATGACGGGACGATTCCGGGAGGAAGACTCAGTAAAAACCGCATTTACCTGCAATTGAGCATCGCAGCCTGGGATTATTTGTATTAGAGGTTGAAGAAATATTAGCCTTTTTCAAGTTGGCCTACCCTTCGAAGCAAAAGCAAATGCCCTACGACAAAACAGGTCCCTAAGCTTAACACGACCATAGTAAGCACCCTCGGTACACCGATGACATTCCCAAAAGCTTTCACTTGAAAACCAGCGGATAACAGGTTCCACATAACCAAGCCGATGAAGCCTACCACCGCAGCAATTAGGGTATGGAGCTTCCATTGCATGCGCGCTAATAGGCGATGTTCCAATCGATCCATGGTCGCCTCCGAGAATCCCTCTGAAGGTTCAAGCCCACTGTCCTGTATCAAATCTTTAATCGGATCTTTCATAAGTCTTCTATTTCCTTTCCCAGGTGTTTTTTGATAATATCCGCAAAACTTTTCCTTGCACGGTGAAGCGTAACCTTTACCTTGGAGACACTAAAACCTGTTACTTCGACTACTTCTTCAATTTTCAGCTCTGACAGATAGAATAACCGAAGAACAAGAGCCTCATTGGGTTTCATCCGATCTAAAGCTGCCTGAACAATTTGTTTGCGATCATTTGTGTAGACCAAATCAGCAGCCTCTTCACCCCCGCCCCCCTTTTCCCACAAACCGAGTCGGGTCAATCGCTTTTTTCGCAACTCATTGTAGCAACGATTGACGACAATCCGATACAGCCAAGTATAAAAGGAAGATTGATAGGAGAAGGAATGAATCTTGTCAAAAGCCTTGATAAAAGCCTCCTGCAAGACATCCTCCGCCCATTCTCTCTCCTTCAAAAGGGAATAAGCCAGAGAAAAAGCCTCATCCTGGTAGCGTTCTATCAACTCCCTAAATGCAGCTTGTTCTCCAGCCTTCACCCGCTCGATGGCTCTTTTATCTAATTCGCCACGGTCCACGGGCCTACTTCTTTTGTCTTGAAGAAATGAGCAAACCTGAAGCGCCAAGAATCAACACGATTCCCCAAGAAAGCGTATCGAGTATGCCTTCATCCAGTCCCATGGCAGACAAACCCGCAGCAATCACCAAGCCCAAGCCTACTCCAATGGTAGCAAAGGCCACATCTATTTTGGTGATCCGAGATTTGGATTCATTGTTTAATAAGCCCTTTTCTGCCATTAGTTTTCGGATCAGGTAGGTGTATCGCGCGATGAAATACACGATGAGTACCATTCCACCAAAAAAGACTAATCCTCCTAATGCTTCTGCCCATTTATCCATGATCATTCCTGTTAAAATTGTGTCCCCAAAACGGTTTCCAGTCCTTGTACGAAGGGCAAGAGTTTATCTGAATTGGTAAAAATGACCAAGCCATACCCCTTTTCCATGACAAACATAGCATATGCCTGAAAATCGTGGTTGTTCCCAGTATGAAGGTGAATCAGCCCGTTTTCGGAGGGCTTTTGTGCAAATCCAAGTCCCCAGGCTGTTTGTCCTGTCTCTTCTCGAAGTTTATTGTCTTCCTTGAAGGTATTTTGTGGAGCCAACATATCCTCGAAACTTTCCTCGCTCAAACCCTCCTTCTTCAGCATCGCTTGGATGAAGAGGGCATATTCGTAGGCTTCGGAATGGATGCTGGAAAAGGCATTGAAGGTCTTTCCGCTCCATCCTCCCAATCCATTATCTGTAGGTTTACCTTTCTTATGACCAAACACTTTGTGTGTAGCCAAATGGTCATTCCAGAGGAAAGATGTATGCGCCATCCCTAGTTGCTGGGTAACTTCTTGTTCGAAGATCGCATTGAACTTATCCTTCCAACCGACCCCATTCAAGCTTCCAATGATGGCCGCCAAATACTGATATCCCTCGCCAGAATAGCGAAAATCCGTTCCTGGTTTGAAGGGCAAGGCAATCTTCTTCCCTTGGCTAAAATTCGGGAAGCCCGAACTGTGGGAAAGTACCATTCTGGGCGTGATCGTCTTGTAGTCCTCCACTGAAGCGCTATCAATGGCTGGATGGGGAAAATATTCATGCAAGGTCTTATCTAGATCAAGGATCCCCTTATCCACCATTTTCATGGCGAAGTAAGCAAAAATGGGCTTTGACAAAGATGCCCCTTCGAAGATACTTTCCTTGTTGAGAGCTTCTCCCTCTACTTTTTGTTGACCAAAAACCTTGTGGTAGACAATTTCCTGCTCATTGATCAAGGCCATCGATAGACCTGGCATATCGATGGAGTCCATGAGAAATTCGATGCGTTTGTCAAGCTTTTTCGTTTTGACAGTTGTTCCATCCACCGCCTTGATGGTCTTCTGCGCACTCACAGACAGAGAAAGAGTCAAAAATAATAGGGTATGATATAGTCGATTCATTTGTATCTAAGTTGAGTGAAACAATAACATGAGTGAATTCACGCGACTTGGACACAAGTGGGGAGAGAAAGGTTACAGGAAATTGAAAAAATGTTGAGAAGGAAAAATTAGTCGCCTACTTTTCACCTAAAATGGTAGGAATCAGGACACACCTAAATACACGATACAATATAATCCTAATGATTCCGACTCCATGTATTGGGTTACCCACCACCTTGATGTGTGTAGCACCCTATCTTTCATAAATATTCCCATTTTAATATGTTGACAGTAGTCGAGAAAGAATATCTCACTCCTAACATGATTCGAATCACCTTTCAAGGTGATGAACTTGGAGAAAGCTTTGCTTGGGCCCCAGGGGGTTATATCAAATTGACTATCCCAGGTGAAAAAACAGCAGTGAGAACTTATACCATTAGAAACCATTATCCTGAATTAAAGAGAATAACAATTGATTTTGCTATTCATCAACCCGCAGGAGCTGCTACCAGTTGGGCCTTGCAAGCAGTAGAAGGAGACCAAATTGCATACAGAGGTCCAGGAAGGTTAAAAATTGATCCAACAGCAGGGGATTGGTTTATTTTCGCTGCTGATATGGCCGCTATTCCGGCTGCTATTTCGGTGATGGAATCCCTTGATGCAAATGCTAAAGGCTATGCTTTCCTCGAAATCACAGATGAAAAAGATCGACAAGAACTTTCTATTCCAGCGGGGATTAAGGTTCAATGGCTACATCATCCTGACCCGAAAATTAAAAGCAAGCAGCAATTGGAAGCGATCCAGAAGCTTGCTCCTTTAGACGGAGTTCCCAACGTATTTGTAGCTGGGGAGTTGAGCACAATTCGAGAGATCAAACAGTATTTCTCAGGAGAAGGTCGCTTCAAAAATAGTGCGCGCTATATTAGTTCCTACTGGAAAATAGGCCTCAACGAAGAGGAGCATAAACAAGCCAAAAGGCGGGAGTTGTTTGGGTAGTCACTTAGTTCGAATTATGCGAATGTAAATTCGGGGCATCATTCATATATTGATGATGCCCCGATTTATTTTTTACAAATAAATTCGAATCAAACTCTATCCAATAAGTAGAAAAGTCAGTATAACAAAGTCAAATTCCTAGAGAAAAAGGAAGGTGATGATGGTGACGAGTATCCCATTTCCATCCCAACAAATATCTCAATACCTTAGCCTTTCATTCATCCTACTCCTATGAGACCACTCCTACTCCTCCTCATCTGCCTTTTCGTAGCCTGTAACAGCACATCGACCCAAGAATCTTCAAAGGCTGAACCCATTGACAAACAGTTCTTCCTAGAACTAGGGGGAGAAGAGCAATACATAGAAATCCGTTCGTCCTCCAGCGACAATCCCATCTTGCTTTTCCTTCATGGAGGGCCAGCCTGGCCACAAACGCCTCAATTCAGATACTTTAATGCTGAACTCGAAGAGGCTTACACCTTAGTAGTATGGGAACAAAGAGGAGCCGGAAAGAACTTCGCCAAGAACCCAAAACCGGACAATCTATCGCTGGATCAAATCGTGAAGGACGGACTTGAGCTTACCCATTGGCTCCAACAGGAATACGGTCAAAAAAAGATCTACC
The DNA here is from genome assembly GCA_039817415.1 of Bacteroidota bacterium. GTDB lineage: Bacteria > Bacteroidota > Bacteroidia > J057 > J057 > JALEFZ01. The sequence continues at coordinate 117,294 of JBCBVV010000011.1, read as the reverse complement.
TCGCAGGTTACTCTTGGGGAAGCCTAGTTGGCGTCAAGATGGTCCAACAAGAACCAGCGCATTACAAGGCTTATTTTGGGGTAGCTCAGTTCATCAACATGACTGAAGGCATGAAGATTTCCCAAAACTGGTTGAAGGAAATGGCGATAGAAAATGACGACAAACTAGCGCTTGCCAAACTAGATAGCCTCGCCAAGCCTGACATGTATGCAGACGAACATGACAGATTCTTCCAGCAATACCTCTTGGTCAACGACTATAAGGGTGCCCTTCACAACACTGATGCTATCCCCGAAATGGAAAAAGCCCAAACAGGCTACGAGGATTACAAGGATTATGATTGGTATGGTGTATGGGAGGCCTCTTCTAAGGTGCTCCAGAAGGATTTTTATGTCCAGGATGTGCGAGAGATTAAGGCCTTGGCAGTACCTGTCATTCTATTTCAAGGAAGACATGACTGGAATGTTCCCTCTGTATTAGCCGAGGCATGGCTCGATCAACTTCAGGCGCCTAAAAAGGAGATTATCTGGTTTGAAAACTCAGGTCATGGCCCGTTGGAAGAAGAACCCAAAGCCTTCAATGAGGCTATGATGGCTGTGCGTCAGAAATTAGAATAGAAAGTTTCTCAGACGAATACATACAGGACAAAAGCCCATCAACCCATCCATTACTTGTACCTATCCCAAAACTGAATACTTTGGTATAGCGAGTGATTGGATTTCTTTACCTCCATCAGGAAGTCATAAAAATAGTGGGTCTGCCCTCCTATTTCCATTCTATTTTTTACACAAAATTCCTTCCATTGCCCTTCATGATGAACGAGGAGTTGCAATACTTCCGCCTTTCTGATAGGAGGTTCACTTTCTTCCAGAAGGTGTGCGGCCATCCCCCTGGAGATATACACATTCATTCTTCTAATGGCATTCCATGGAATAAGATGCGGTATCGCTTGAAGTTGGACCAACATCCCCTCTGGAATCAATTGCAACTCTCCCAACAGCTTTGCCCGCTTTTCGATAGGGACCAGTCGCCTATATAGAATCAGGCCTACACCCAAGAGAAAAAATATGACTGTAAAAATAACAATAGGCATCACCCAATCGGGTTTCCCCTCAAATTTATTTCCCAGTCTGTTATACGTTCCCCTCCAGGCAGTCATAATGACATTGACCATGCCAATCGAAATCACCACAAAAATCGCGAGGAAAAAATTTGTGGCTTTGTTCATCCAAGGATACTTAGGTGGTGCGACAATCGTAAAGGAAAGACTTTGGGTAGGGAATTGACTCATGATTCATGCTTTTCAGAAAGATAGACCTGACAGTGTGAGAGTTGGAAAATAATCGAGGCTATATCACATTTTGCAAGGAAAACAGCCAAAAAGATCATCTCGCCCCAGCCTCAGTCCGTACATCCAACAACATACCCAAAACATCCCATCACATGAGTTCCCTGAGCAAGCTAATGCCCCTCTTTTTCCTAGTTCTCACCTATCAGATGAGTCTGGCTCAACATCCAGCCGACATCTACAAAGATGCCTACAAAAAGTTCCTGCGTGCAAGCTGTCCTATTTTGGAAGACAGTATTCGGCATTTTGTTTATTTCTCAAGAGACAGAGAATCCATGGTGAACCATCCCTTTTTACAACATAACCGCTTTAAAGGGGCACAAATCATGTACTCCTGGCGTCAATTAGAAAGGCAAAAGGGTAAATACGACTTTTCCATCATTAAGCAAGACTTGAAATACCTCAAAAAACATGGTAAAAAACTCTTCATTCAGCTTCAAGATGTAACCTTCAGTCCTCAATACAAGGCCATTCCCAATTATCTCTTGACGGAGGAATATGGAGGGGGAGCTTGCCCTCAACATAATGACTTGGGAGAAGAAGAAGGCTGGGTAGCCAAACGCTGGAATCCAGCTGTCAGAGAGCGTTTTGCCCTTTTGCTTCAAGCTTTAGGGAAGCAGTTTGATGGCAAGATCGAGGGTGTCAATTTACAGGAAACAGCCATTGGAGTAAGTGAAGCTATTTCACCTGACTTTACAGAAGAGGGCTATATCAATGGTCTCAAAGCCAATATGTTGGCCATGAAAAAAGCCTTTCCAACCTCCACCACCATGATATATGCGAATTTTACCCCTGGCGAATGGCTTCCCTGGAAAGACAAAGGCTATCTCAGTGGCCTTTATGCCTATGGAGAAGAAATTGGAGTAGGATTAGGTTCGCCAGATTTGTTGGTACGAAGAAAAGGACAGCTCAACCACCCCTTGAAATTCATGCACGAAGGCAGGTATACAGTTCCGATTGGCATTGCTGTACAGGACGGAAATTACGTCGGCCAAACAGGGGCAGATGATGATTATGAGGAACAGCTTCAAAGCAAACAAAAGAATCGCAGCAACAAAGTTCCAATGTTACAAGCTTTTGCCAAGGATTTCCTGAGAGTCGATTATATGTTTTGGGTCAATCAGGAACCTTATTTTGCAGAGGATGTGATGAGTTGTTTTGAGGAAAGGAAATAAAGATAAACTAAGAGACTATTTAGGTTTTTCATGTTTGGTTTAAAGCCAGGATGTTAAGGTTCTAAGGCAGTATTTTTTGAGCGTTAGTGGGGCTTACATGAGAAAAAAATACAGACTCAGGTTCTTGAAAGACAACTCCAAACAATAAGTATAAATCTTAAACAGTCTCTACGTCTCCTGTACGCTTGATGGCTGCAAGACACTTTGGACCGTAAACATCAATTCACATTCAATGTTTAAACACTAAATAGACTTACTCGTATAGTTAAAGATTAAGAGTCTACCCATATTTTCCGATCAAGCAATCGATTTCTAACCAAATGACATTCAATAACTTCACATATTCTAGCTTTGAACGAAGGGTTTATTTTGGTGTAGGAAAGGTCGATTTGCTTCCAGGTCTACTAAAGGCATACCAAAGGCCCTTCCTCATCACCGGATCCTCCCTACGTCCGTATGCAGAAGCGCTTATTCGCCAAGTAGCGCCCAAACCGGTGGTCTTGTTTGATGAGGTCATTCAGCATGTCCCCATACAGCTGGTGAACAAGGCCTTGGCTCAATTCAACACTCAAAAGGCTGATGTGCTAGTCGCCATGGGTGGGGGATCTACTATAGGGTTAGCCAAGGCCATTGTAAAAGAAGTTGACATGCCCATCATCGCAGTTCCCTCTACCTATTCGGGTTCAGAGATGACTAATATCTGGGGAATTAGAGGAGAAACAGGTAAAACAACAGGCAGGATGACCGCTGTCCTTCCCAAAATTGTGGTGTATGATCCCCAATTAAGCCTCAGAATGCCTCTTTCATTAGCTGCAACAAGTGCCATGAATGCCATGGCCCATCTCATTGAAGCTCTATATGCAGTAGATGGCAATCCTATGACCTACCATCAATCCCTGTTGGGAATGAAAACTTTGGTTGAAGGCATGACTCAATTGGCCCAAGAACAAGCACTTTCCCTTGAAGCGAACGAACAGTTGTTGTTGGGAGCCTCCTTAGCAGGGGCCGCATTGGCAGAGGTCTCGATGGCCTTGCACCACAAAACCGCTCATGTCCTTGGGGGAAGCTTCGGCATGGACCACTCCAAGGTACATAGCGTGATGCAAAGCTATGTTTTGGACTACCAATGGCCCTTTCTTTCAACAAGGACGCAATCAGATTTTCAAGAGGTTTTTCAGCATGAAAAGCCAGCGCTTCAACTCAGAGAGCTATCAAAGGCAATGGGAAACCCTACTACCCTTGAGGAAATTAATTTTCGCAGAGAGGATATTCCCGCAGCAGTTGAGATCATGTTACAAAACCCCTACCCTAACCCAGCGCCCTTGTCTGAGCTGGGATTAACTACTTTACTGACGAATGCTTATGCGGGCATATTAGCCTAGGCAGAAAAAGAATCAACATGAAAACAGTTCCACAAATAAGTGCAAAAGAGGCAGCAGCCATGGTCAAGGATGGGGATACCCTCCTGGGAGGAGGCTTTGGAATGACAGGCAATCCTGTTCACTTGCTTCATGCCTTAGCCGATACATCTACACGCAACCTCACCTTCATTGGCAATAATGTAGGCGAGATGGATCTAGGAGGTGGACGTTTACTAAACAATGGCCAGCTGAAAAAGATGATTGGCTCCTTCTTCACTTCCAATCCAGATGCTGTAAAAGCAGCACAGGATGGAAAAGTAGCATACCAATTGTTGCCACAAGGAACACTAGCAGAAGCCATCCGAGCAGGCGGAGCAGGTATTGGAGGATTTTATACCCCTACCTCTGCGGGTACCTTAATCGCGAAGGGAAAAGAAACCAAGGTTATAGATGGAAAGACCTTCGTCTTCGAAAAAGCTATCAAAGCCAATGTAGCCTTTATCAGGGCATGGAAAGCCGATATGGCAGGTAACCTGACCTATCGCATGACCGAACAAAATTTCAACACAGCCATGGCCATGGCTGCCGATTTGGTGATTGCTGAAGTAGAACATATCGTTCCTCTGGGAGCCCTAGATCCAAATGAAATTCATACACAGGGCTGCTTTGTAGATTATTTGGTACAAGCGCATACTTCCCTTGATGATTTGGGATCATCTGCCTCCCTTACATCTAGCATCAAGAAGGTAGATGAGACACGTATGTACATGGCCGAAAGAGCCTTGAAGGAACTCCAACAGGGAGACGTAGTGAACCTAGGAATTGGGATTCCGACCTTGGTGGCAGATCTGATCAGTCCAGATGATGGTATCATTCTTCACACAGAAAATGGCATGCTTGGTGTCGGTCCTGCCCCTACTGATGGAGGAGGAGCACTGGACTATCCTGTCAATGCTGGAAAGGTTCCAGTTACCGCACTGAAAGGGAGTAGTTATTTTGACAGCGCCCGGTCATTTGCTATGATCAGAGGTGGACATGTAGATGTCGCCATCATGGGTGGATTACAGGTGGATGCCTCTGCGAATCTGGCAAACTGGGCTGTACCTGGTAAGCCTTTGTTAGGAGTGGGGGGAGCTATGGATTTGGCCTCAGGTGCCAAACGCTTAATCATCACCTTAACCCACACCAACAGAAAAGGGCTCTCCAAGATCGTTCAAGAATGTACCCTTCCCCTTACTGCTAGGGGGGCTATAGACATGATCATCACCGATCTTGCTGTTTTCAAATTTATGGAAGGGCAGCTTACCTTGGTTGAATTGATGCCGAATGCTAGCCTAGAAGAAGTTCGAGCCAAAACCGAAGCCCATTTTGTAGAGAGATGCTAAGAAAAGAATCTCATAAGGGAAGAATGGGATATTGGTTCATTCATTCTTCCCCAATAGACTTGGCCTTATAATGTGCAATGATCTCCTCTCTATTTAACAAGCGCTCATCCAAAGTTTTTTCACTAACAGATGATTCAGGGTCATGTTTAGCCCCCCATACCCATAACTCGATCATCATAGGAATAAGCTCTGTTCCCTTTTTGGTCATAGAATAGTATTTCATATTCTTCTTCTTTTCATAGGGCTTACTTTGTATGATTCCAACCTCCTCCAACATTCTCAACCTATCGGCCAGTACATTGGTGGCGATTCCTTCTCCGGCTTCAAAAAAGTCCTTGTAAAAATGCTTGTCTCCTAGCGCTATGTCTCTCAGAATAAGGATTGTCCATTTATCCCCCAGAAGATCTAGGGAATAACTAATAGGACAATCCGATCTCTTTACGATTTTTCTCATCTCATTCTCTTTGTAACTCGCTTCCTAGCTCTTGTTAACTACCCTAAAGGCAAGTCCAGGCATGACCCTACTCAGGTGCTTCATGATTCTGGAATGGCTAACCAGAATTTCTTCCTTCCCTTTTTTGATTCCCTCTATAGCAACTTGAGCAAAACGATCTGGACTCATCAATTTCATTCCGTCTAAATCTGGGTTAAAACTGTTCATCCTTGTATCTACCGCTGGCGGATTCAGCTCTACTACTTTTACGTTTGTCTCTCTCAATTGGTGACGGATAGAAATCGTCCATGATTGAATAGCAGACTTCGTAGCAGAATAAATCTGAGAGGCCGCCATAGAAGTATAGGCTGAAGGGGAGGTTAGGTTCACAATCATAGCTTCCTCTCTCTTGATCATCTCAGGCAAAAAGACATTGGTCAGAATAACGGGTCCTTTGAAATTGATATCAATCTCCTCTAGCTGCTTTTCCAAGGGATATTCCTCCAATATATTGAATCTTCTGAATACAGCTGCATTGTTGATGAGCAAATCGATGCCTCCAAATAAGGCTTGAGCATGTTTCAATAAGGTCTCCACTTGATCTCGCTGAGTAACATCACACTGGGCGATTTCAAGTCTGGGAAATTGTTTTTTGGCCTCCTCTAAAGCAGGAATATTCCTGGCACAAATCAATACATTGGCCCCTTCATCAAGGATTTTTGTGGCCAATTGAAGCCCGATGCCTATAGAACCTCCGGTAATCAGTACATTTTTTCCTCTTAAATCCATGTTGTTTTTGATTAAATGGTCTAGGGATACCCCTTATAGATCTCCCTTTGGGTGAAGAGAAGCAGAATATGTAAACATAAATATCGCTTGTTTTTAACAAGTATATAAATGTTACTTGTTTTTAGCAAGCACAATTGCTATACTTGTTAAAAACAAGCAATAAAAACAGATTGAACAATGACTGCTTTAGAAATCATAACAGAAAAGGTTGCCGCCAATCAGTGGGCCAATAGACAGGTCCTTGAGTGGCTTCATCAACAAGAAGAGGATGTTTGGGATAAGGATGTAGTATCCAGTTTCTCCACTATCAATAAATTGATGCATCATGTCATGGAGGCTTCTAAGTATTACCTTTCTATCCTTACTGGGTCATCTGAGACTTACGAAAAGGAAATGCCCTCCTCAAAAATTGAAGAGGAATTACGAATAGTTGATCAGAAACTAGTGGATTGGCTTTCTGAACAAACCGTTGACGACATGGCAAGGGAAATTTCTCTTAAGCGCTCCCCTTTTGTAGAGAGGTATACGGTCGCTACCCTTATTACCCACATGCTCAATCACAATACCTATCATCGTGGTCAATTGGTCGCCTTGCGACATCAGTTGGGCATGTCTGATGCACCAAAGACAGATCATTACAGGTTTGTCATTTCAAAGCAATTGGCGGAAATGGAGGAAGAAAAATAATATGAAAGAAAGCAAGTATTACAAGCATCATATCTACCATTCTTCCCAAAAGGGATAAAAGATTTGAAATGTTTTTTTACTTTCATGATAGCACGATCAAACAGTTGAAAACATGAAAACAAATTCCTTATCCTATTTACTCACTTACCCAGTTCTATGTATCATATTAGTGGCTTGTTCCCCTTCCCCCGACAAGAAAGGACAAGCTAGTCAGGGAATTAAGGTCTCTCACCTAGGCCAAGTGCAGGAACCCATCTACCAAATTGACCATGAGGGCATCCTATTTCAGTCGACCATGGGTGATACTTTTGAGTTTGGGGAAGGGTTCAAAACTGACATCGAATATGAATTAACCAATTCAACCCATCGTGAGGTATTCTACTTGGAAGAAAGCTGTAATGGGTTAGACTATTTTCTCCAAACTCATCCATTCCAAGTCGTTCCATTCAACATGTGTAATTATACTGTACCGATTGTTAGTATCCTTAAACCAGGAGAAAGCCTGAAAGGCAAAACGCAACTTCTAGCTAAAAAAGGAGTTCCTTCTTTAGAAAAAATAGGAATAGATGTTAGGAGACTAAGCCGTTTTATCCCAATTGATACCCTTAAAAAGTATCCCAATATGCTGGATCATGTATACCACACCCAAGCTGATCCAGACAATATCATATGGAGTAAATTACAGGTATCACCCTAATACAAAAAGGATTTAGCAATTCATTCCTTCTGATTAATGGTATAGAAAGACGAAATTAAAAGGGATTGGGAACAGCTGTATCCCAAGCAAAATCGTCATACCCTTCATACCTATGCAGATGAGAATCTTTCTACTCCTTTCTATTGCATTTGGAATACTGCTGAGCAGTTGCCATACCCCCCCTCCCTCTAGTCCCTTGGAAGCGGCTATTGCCTTACGGCTTGACAGCCTGTTGCTTGAGCCTGAATTTGAAGCAATATCTGTAGGCATCATTGACGAACAGGACGTATTCTCTATTCACAGGGGAATGCTTCTTAATGGCAAAGTTCCTGATTCTAACACCCTATATGAAATAGCTTCACTCACAAAGACCTTCACAGGTACCTTACTGGCCGAGGCCATCCGAGAGAAAAAGATAGGATTAGATGACGATATCCGAACGTATCTCAAGGGTGATTACCCCAACTTAGTCTATAAGGATCAAGCTATTACCTTCCGTCATTTGTTGACCCACCAAAGTGGACTTCCTCGCTTGTTCCCAAATAAAGAGGGCCTTTTTGACAATCCGGATTGGGACAGGCTTCCCTATGAGATCAATGCCTTACAAGAAGGCTTTTCAAAAGAGGATTTTTTTTCCGCTCTCTCTAAGGTAAGGTTGGATACCCTCCCCGGATCGGCCTTTGCCTATTCTAATGCTGGGGCAAATTTACTAGGCTATTTATTGGAAGAAATATACGATCAATCCTACGAGATCCTCCTTCAAGAAAAAATTCTCACCCCTCTTAAGATGTCCTCAACCTTTATCGATCAGCAGAAGGTTGACATGGACAACATGGCTATGGGACAAAATGTGAACAAGGTTCACATGCCTCTGAGTGCCCAAAAGGGAATCAGCGCAGAGGGTGGGATCATTGCCTCCACAGGGGATATGTTGAAATACTTTCAATTTCACATGGAAGAAGAAAGAGAAACGGTTTCTATCTCCCATCAACACTTGTGGGAGGGAAGATACGGTGATTTTGAGGCGGGATTTTTCTGGCAAATCAACAAAAATGGAGAGAATCCCGACATCATCTTCCAAAATGGAGGAGCTTACGGTACTTCTAGTTGGGTGACAATGATTCCCGAAAGTAAACTGACAGTTTTTATGGTAAGCAATGTCTCTGGCCCTGAAATTCATCAAAAAATGAGCGTAGGAGTTAACAGCATCATAGAAACTATAGAACAGTCAAGGGAATCAAAAATAAAGCGTGAGTAGCCCCCATTGTTTTATGGGCATTTTGAGATCAAGGCTAAAATCTATAAGTTTGATTCATTAACAGAGTTTAACACATATCTCATTGGTCACCCTTGCTTATCAGCATAAGCAAGTACTAACTTTTTGTGGCCAGATTGGGGAATAGCTATTAAGCCATTCTACTTTCCCCTACTTACCCTTTCTTGTATCATTTATCATCCACCCTTTGGGTGTGGAGTTTCATTCATTTAAAAGCATATCACGTATGAAATCATACGATTCAAATAAAGAAGTCGTACTGGCCTTTTATCAAGAGGTCATTGGCAATAGGAATATAGAATTAGCCAAACAACTGATTGCTGAAGATTACATCCAGCACAACCCTTTGGTCAAAACAGGACTGGCAGGTGTCTTGGAAGCCATAGAATACCTGAAACAATTTCCAGTTAGCCCCCCTTCATCCTCTCCTTTGAGGCGAATTCTGGTTGACGAAGATTTGGTGGCTGTCCATTTATGGGTCAAGATGGGGCCTACAGAACAGCTCGTCATGGATATATTTCGTTTAGATCAGGGCAAACTGGTAGAACATTGGGATGCCATTCAGCTAGTTGATTCCCAAAAGCAACATGGAGAATCTATGATAGACGGTCCTGTAGACATCCGTGATCGTGATTCAACTCAGAAGAACAAAGACTTGGTTCAGCAATATCTTCAATCCGTCCACCTAAAAAAGGCAATCGATCAACTGGATCAGTTCGTCCATCATGAACTCATCCATCACCAAGCTCATATAGCGGAAGGGTTTACAGGGCTGAAACATCATTTGTTGCAGCCCTCTTCCTTGAAGTTAACAGAGGTCCATCGTATCGTAGGGGAAGGGAATTTCGTCCTCTCACAATCCAAGGCGTTTTGGGAGGAGAGAGAATATGTGTGCTACGATTTGTTTCGTCTTGAAAAAGAGAAAATCATTGAAACATGGCGCGTCAAGCAGGTAATACCTGAAAACATGGCGCATGAGAATGGAATGATTTGATAGCACTAAGGTAAAGCACATTCTCTGAGATTAGGTTAATGACCTACTCTCAGAGATATTTACAACACAATTACACCTAGCAAGACATGAAAGTAGGCCTCCACCTGAATGACAAGTAACTTACATTCATTGGCTTTCCGTTAATTGAAATAGGGTTGAACAAGTTTTGTCTTTCTTTTATCCAAACTTTTGAGCCTTCAAATGGTCTAGTTTTTACCAACAAAACCTAAGACCATATGCAACAACTCACCATTGCCTTAGACTGGACCCCGAATATCAACCACATTGGCTTCTTCATCGCACAGGAAAAAGGATTCTACAAAGATCGTGGCCTAGATGTTACCCTTGTTGATCCAAGCGCTGACAATTATCAAATCACTCCCGCCAAAAAGATAGAATTGGGACAAGCTGATTTTGCCCTTTGTCCGACAGAAAGTGTCATCAGCTATAGAACCAAAAGCAAAGCTTTTCCTATGATTGGAGTAGCCGCCATTCTTCAGGAGGATTTGAGTGCAATTGCCGTTTTGGCGAATGCTCAGATCAATTCACCCAAAGATATGGATGGAAAGACATATAGCTCCTACAAGGCAAGGTATGAGGATGGAATCGTTAGGGAAATGATCAAAAATGATGGCGGAAAGGGAGAACTTAACATTGTATATCCTGACAAATTAGGTATCTGGAATACCCTGCTCCAAGGAGAAGCCGATTCTACTTGGATTTTTCTGAATTGGGAGGGCGTGGCTGCTGAAGGGTCTAACCATAGCCTGTCCTATTTCAACCTGCGAGACTATGATATCCCCTATTCCTATTCCCCCCTCCTGGTAGCAAATGAGGCAACATTGGATGCACAGGAAAATACCTACAAGGCCTTCCTTCAAGCTACGAAAGAGGGATACCTCTACAGTCAAGAAGCCCCAGAAGAAGCTGTTACAATTCTTCAATCCATGCTTCCAGAAACAGATAAGGATATAGATTTGGCTAGGGCACTTGAGATCAGTTCACCCCATTTTGGAAATCAGACAAACTGGGGTAGGTTGGATGAAAGGTTGGTCAAACGTTTTCTGGATTGGATCTACGAAAAAGGGCTAGAATCACAGCCATTGCAGGTGGAAGAGTTGGTTACGAATCGGCTATTATCATAAAAATCAGCCTAACTGCTAGTAAAACAGTTAGGCTGATAGTCGGATAATTCCAACATGTTGGATATTAGCCCTGAACCATGGGAAGGGTGAGATAGAGGGAGCGATCAGTAATGAGAAAAGGATGGCTCATTGGAACCATCAAAATGAAAGTGCGATTAATCAGGTCAAAGTATGACGAAATTGGCCAAAAAAGGGCCGGATAATTTACTCCTTGGGTAAGAGAAGTCATAGAAGTTGATTTTCATTCCTTCTCTTTGTCATCCCCTACAGTCAATTGCCATGAAACATATTTATTTAGTTGTTCTGTTTGCTATATGCATAGGTTGTCAGCCTGATGATGACTCTGCCTATCTAGATAATTCCGATTACCAGACCTTTCAAATCACATGTGATAGCGATACGGTTTTGACAAGTGAAAAGGGCGTAAAAATCTCCATTGAGGCGCATACATTCGCTTGCCCTCCCAATAAGCAAGTCACCTTAAAGTTTACTGAAATCCTCACCAAGACTGATATGATCCTTAATCGGATGTATACCCTGGATGAAAGTGGGAACATCCTGGAAAGTGGGGGCATGTTTCAACTGATCGATGCAACGAATAATGCAAAAACCTTCCTAAAACCCATCAAGGTAGACATTCCCACTACTTGGATTAACCAAGACATGCAACAATACGCTGGCAACATTCAAGATGACATGATGGTTTGGGTTGCGAATGGGGAGGAAGTTCAAGCCAAAAATGCGGAAGGAATTCAAAAAGGGGAAATTCTATATAGGCAAAATTGTACTGCTTGTCATCTAACTGATTTGAGAAAATCCTTAGTTGCGCCTCCTATCGGAAATGTCCACCTATTTCGGGACAAAGATTGGTTAATCAATTTTATAAGAAATGCGCCTGGTATGCTGGCAATAAGAGATACACTCGCAGTATGCGTTGCACAAGCCGCCAATAATGTAGTTATGAATGGTTTTACCCATCTCTCCATAGAGGAAATTACTGATATCATAGCGTATATCGCCAATGAAAGTAAGCGACAAGCCATTGCAAGAGATGAAATCAAATTTGCTACGAAATGCGATATAGATACCATCAGAATTTGGTCTGCTCCTACCTTTTCGCCTCAAGTAGATTATTATTATTCTACGACCATCTTTTCGGCTGGATGGATGAATGTAGATGCTTTATGCCTCTTTGATCAAAAGATTGAGGCCTTACAAATCATGTTGGATAAACCTTATCCTAAAGCTGAATTGGCTATTAGCTTTCAAGAGAGAAACATCGCCATTCCTTTGGTTAAGGAGTATCAAGACTCAAAAATCTACAACCTTTTGAATGGAAAAGGGATGTCTCAAATTAGCTTTCCCTTAGGCGAAAAAATAGATATCGTCGCCTATTCGAAAGGGAAAGAGTTCCAATACAACATCCTCGAATACCGGCCTAAAAAGAAAGGAAATAAACTCAAAATCAGCCTCAAAGCAGGGGACAAAAAGACCTTCCTAGAAGAATTGGAGAAGCTCTAACAGGACTAATCCCTTATTCCTTCAATTTGTTAACATTATGCCTAGGGGTTTGCCTTATTTTTTAGCGAATCGGGCTTCCAAAAATTTCTCTATGCTTAAGCTAAGCCCGATTTTATAATAGATATGATCGAGTTGATCGATTTCCTCAAGCAACACAAATCGGTAGCCTGCGCCTCCGTTTAACGCTAGCCAACTGTTGACGCTAAAGGAACCATGAATCCCTAATTCTATCGGACTGATGAGTTCACGGCTGATGATGTATGAACCTGACGAATTCATCTCTCTGTATCTGGCTATGCCTAAACCTGCATGGATATAAGAAATAAAATCAAAGCGCTTAAGGGACAAAAAGGTAAATTCTTCTGCCAGTCCTCCATAAAGCAGTTGTACTTGCTGCTCTTCACCTGCCCAAAATCCATTAGAATTGATTGTGATGACATGTTTCAATCTTTTGCCGTATTGAATCCCCATGTACAACCCATAAATGGTACTCGAACTATTTAGTAAAAATGTCCTTCTATTGTTGAATCCGTAGGTAATACTTTTCTTCTCTTTAAAGGGAGCGATCAATAGACTGTCTATCTGACCACTTGCCTCTATAGGAAAGAAGAAGGAGCAAAGAATCATCAAGCCTGCTAATAGATGATATGTTGATTTTTGAAGGGACATGCTTACCCTAAAACTAAGTCCGATTTTTTTGAATCTGAAGAGTCTAAGTTTCTATTTGAAGGAATAATTATATTCTCTTACGCCCAATTCTGAATCTCACAATCAAGTGCGGTAGAGCTGAGGTGAATAGCTTTCATCCAGAGAACAACTTATCTTCCCTTTTCACTTCAAATACCCTAGTGAAGTCTAAAAGGCATGGCAAAATTATGGGAGGGAAATGTTTGGGGGAAGCACTTACCTTAGTATTAGGATGGATCACAGGCCTGAATACCGAATACCTATCCAACCCATGCCCACCGATGTAAAGGAAAAAGATTTGATAAGAGGTATACCTTAACACGAGATGAGCCTTTCATACATGGCAACATTTTCACACAATTCACTCTTCAAATACCCACATGAAAAATCAAATCTTCATTCTCTTGACCCTCCTACCGATTTTTTCAGTTTCGCAAAACAAAACCTATCTAGGCATAGAAATAGGCCCAAAGTATGAAATTTACGAATTAGAGGAGCAGAGCAGAGACATATCCACCCCACCCTTTTACTATAGCCCTATATTAGGAGTGACCCTTGGACAGGATATCAACTCATGGCTGACCGTTGAAACAGGCTTTTTCTATAACAACTATGGGGAAAGTTATAGAATTAGGGGAGACATTGGTTTTGGTTTGTCGAATGCTATCAATGCCTATCAAATTCCGCTTAGACTCAAGCCCAAATTTCGATTGTTTGAAAATAGAATCGTTCTCTCCCCCACCCTGGGTTATACTTTCGCATTCAACGATGAATTTGGATCAGATGGAAATGGCGGAGGCTTCTCCAGCATAGGAATGAGTATGCCTGGCTTCAATGACAGCACTCGCTATCAAGATCGCTCAAATTACAGTCTACAACGAACCTATGGTCTAATCGAAACGGGCTTTGGTGTCGAATTCAACTTTAGCCCATCTGTTACCGTTTTCTCTTCCTTTAATTATCTCAGAGGAATCAAGCGTGTGGTAGAAATCGATATTACCTACAAAATCAATGACGATCCTGAAGAAACTGCTACTGTTTATTCTAATGGGGGATATTATGCCGTAGCCTTTGGCGTTCGATATGCCATTAGCGATTTTTGGAGGGATTAGACACCTACATTGGGTCAGTTTGACATCAATTTCGCAATCAAACTACCATAAAACTGACTCAAAATGACATACTTGTTATATCTCCTTGGAAGCCTATGACCAAACATTCCATCTTCCTATTCCTCCTTTCCCTAGCGATGGCATCCTGTCATCCTCAGGATAATTTTTCGTCAGACATACAGGTTGGAGGTCCCTGCCAAGGATGTGAAGCTGTTCATGAATACGATAAGAAGGAACTACAAGCTGTAGATACCCTGCCTGGCTATGGACAGCACAAGCCTCCCATGAAAGTTACAGGTACCATTTTCCAACAAGATGGAAAAACACCTGCAAGCAATGTTATTCTATACATTTACCATACTAACAGAAAGGGGCTCTACAAAGCAGAAAAGCACGCTAAAGAATGGGGAAAAGTTCATGGGATGTATAGGGGGTGGATAAAAACAGGACCAAGTGGAACCTACACCTTTTATAGCTTTCGCCCTGCCCCTTACCCCAATGGACAAGAAGCAGAACATATCCATATGATCGTCAAGGAGCCAGGCTTACAAGAATACTATATCGACAATATTGTGTTTACCGATGACCCTCTTCTAAGTCAGCGTAAAAAGGACAAGCTCAGCAAGCGTGCTGGCTCAGGAATATGTACTCCCATTGAGGAAAACGGTATATTGATGGTTCAGAGAGATATTATCTTAGGATTGAACATCCCAGATTATCCATAAATTCGCTTACCCATTCATTTTACTTTAGACCTATGAAAAACTCCCTCCTCCTACTTGCTACCTTACTATTAGGCTATTTCGTGTGGGCGCAACAACCAAGAGCGAGAGACCTTGGTGTACCCTTTTACGGTGAAGCAGGAAAATACAATTCCATTACAGATGTCGAAGGGGTAGAAGTAGGATACGCTACTGTCATTTCAGGAGAAGGGAAAAATATCATTGGGGAAGGACCTATCCGAACAGGCGTTACGGCTATTTTCCCAAGAGGAAAGGACAAAAAGTTCAGTCCTGTTTATGCCAATTGGTATAGCCTAAACGGAAATGGAGAAATGACAGGAACAACATGGATAACAGAATCGGGATTTCTCGAAACTCCCATTATGATCACTAATACCAATAGTGTTGGGACGGTTAGACAGGCAGTCTTGAAATGGTTTGTAGATACTGACTGGTACAAGGGAGAAAATTGGTGGTATACCTACCCTGTAGTGGCGGAGACCTATGATGGTTTTTTGAATGACATTTATGGATTTCATGTGAAAGAAGAACATGTATTAGAAGCCATTGAAGACGCAAAGGGTGGAAAAATAGCTGAAGGAAATGTTGGAGGGGGAACCGGTATGATGTGTCTTGGATTCAAGGGAGGAACGGGGACTGCCTCGAGAGTTTTCAAGATTGGGGACTCAACTTACACAATTGGGGTATTGGTCCAATCCAATTTTGGTTCAAAGCTGAATTTTACGGTAGCGGGTGTTCCTGTCGGTAGAGAATTAATGGATACCCTTAATTATGAATTGCAAGCTCCTCCAAATTCCAATAGGCAGGAAGGGGATGGTTCTATCATCGTCGTCGTCGCAACAGATGCCCCCCTTTTGCCACATCAATTGAAACGTGTGGTACAAAGAGTACCAATTGGTATAGGAAAAGTTGGAGGGGTTGGTTCAAATGGTTCAGGAGATATTTTCATTGCCTTTTCTACAGCTAACGAACAGGCCTTTAACAGGAAGGAAAATGTGAGGGTGGAAACCCTTTCAAATGACCAGATAAGCTGGATATTTCACCATACTGTTCAAGCTGTTGAAGAAGCCATTATCAATGCCATGGTTGCTGCCGAGGATATGGAGGGCATCAATGGCAACAAGGCCTATGCTCTTCCACATGATCTCCTTCAGCGTATCTTGAAAAAGTATAACCGCTTAGACAAATAGATAGGCTGAATTCATTGTCATGAGCAAAGGAGGTCTGATTAAATGGGAAATTCCTTTAACAGGAGTAGAAATTTGGTCCATAAGATGTGACCAGATACTTAAGCCTTAGGAAATTTTGATGTACTTACCCATGATAAATTGCCCCATACTTGACTGTATGATCTGAATATGGGTAATAGCCCTAGTAGAAAGAGGGTATTGCTTACAACCTAATCAAAATTTGTAGTATAAGGGAGGTGCTATAGCAGCCACCTACCGACATCCTTTTATATTTATCCTAGATTCTGGTAACATGTGGGAACTTTCCAAAAAGAACCTAGAAGAGTTACTCCAAGATTTCCAACTCTCAAAGAGGAAAATACTGACGAAAAACTTCCAAGAAGAGAGGAAAACATGATGAGGTATATCAACCAGGTCAATGAATTGTGGAAAGACTCATGACCAAACCAGCGTATTCATCATGAAATCTATTTGCCTGCTTTGGATTCTTTTCTTGATGGCCATGCATGTACATGGTCAATACGACTCTCATCATCCTCCTAGAAAAGGGGTTTATATGAGTTTCAAAGAACTCCAACTCAACCGGCCATCCTACCATTTTTCCTTTAGCATGGAAAAAAGAAGCCCTAAAAAAATAAGGATGGGAGGAGGGAATGATTATAAAATTAATGTTGAAGATCGTTCCTTGAAGAGGAAATTTCTTTATAGTAAAGTATGGGCTGTTTACGATGGCGAAGATTTATACCTCAATTGTTTCCCTTTTACAGGCGTTTCCTACTACACAAAAGTTTCCCCCCTTCAGCCCATCTCTCTGTTCACTGCCTTACCCCCTAATAGACAAGAATTTCGATATTCTTTAGGAATGGAAACTGATCTGGATGTTGAATTTTCTAGGGGGAAGATCAATACTACCATAGGCGCCAAGAAACGGTCTACTTTCTATATGGTGATGAGCACGGGCATGATCAAGGAATTATCCCCCATAAATTTAGAAGAATTGCTACTTAGCTTTCCAAGCCTAAGAGCTGAATATATGGAAGAGGAAGCTTATAGCGAAAGGGTGACAATGCGAAAATATTTGGATCGGGTAAATGAGATGTTGAGTAAGTAAGTCTTAGTTTTTTTGAGAATATGAGGATACCATTCCCCTCTTGTATACCCATAGAAAAAAGGAAATGGAAAGCCCTATTCCAAATACGGGAGGGATGGCCTAAGTTTTGTTATCTGTCATCTGTCCCTATTTGAATCGACTTTCGATATGATTATATTCTGATTTACAGCAATATTCAGATATCAAAACACCTTCATTCTTTTACAAAAAGACATATGGCTTTTCGACAAATCCAAAAGGAGGACCATGATCCAGAATTACAAGAATTCCATAAGGCAGGAATGTTCCTTGCAGGTATCATGCAAAAGACCTGGAAAGTGAGGCTTTTCAATTCGGTTGTCATCAATATGCTACGCCTTACGAAACGCAAAGGTGTTGTCACCGAACATGCCAAGGTAAAAAGTACACATGGAGGTCCTGACATTCCAGTGTTAATCTACAAACCTTTGAAGGCTGAAGGTCCCCTCCCCATTATGCTCTATATACATGGTGGGGGCTACATTACAGGAAGTCCTGAAATGTCCCCAGGTATTGAGAAATTTATAGAAAAACGTCCTTGCATCATTGTAGCTCCTCGCTACAGAAAAGCTCTTACAGCTCCTTATCCTGCTGCGCTAGATGATTGTTATGATACACTTCTTTGGATCAAGGAAAAGGGAGAAGAAACGGGAGGAATGAACGATAATATTATGGTAGCTGGCCATAGCGCTGGAGGGGGATTAACTGCGGCTGTAACCTTAAAAAACAGGGACCATAAAGACATTAACATAGCCTTTCAAATTCCAATTTATCCTATGATTGACCATAGGAGTGAAACAGAATCGGCCAAGATGTGCATGGACGTCCCTTTCTGGAATACCAAGGCCAATTACAATGGATGGGGATCCTATCTCAAGGGTTTGAACGAAAAGAACCAAGAGATTCCAGCATACGCTGCTCCAGCTCTCAATAAGGACTACACAAATTTCCCTCCTACTATTTCGTTTGTGGGAGAATATGACGCTTTTCGAGATGAAAATATAGAATACATAGAGGATCTTGATAAAGCCGGTATTCCAACGAGATTTAAAGTATTTCCTAAGGCCTTCCACGGCTTTGAATTGTTGGGCGGCAAGTCAAAGGTGGCAGTAGAGGGCAGAAAATTCCTTTTTGATGCCTATAAGGAATTTTACGACATGAGTTACTCATAAATGTTCAAGCCATTCATATGAATACACAAACCGAGTACTATAAAAAACGAGCAAAGGAGTACGATCTGGTCTACCAAAAACCCGAACGACAGCAGGACCTCAAGCAAATCAAGGCTTTTCTTTCCACTCAATTCCACCAGAAAAAGATGGTAGAAATCGCTTGTGGAACAGGTTTCTGGACCCACATCTTAGCTCAACATGCTGCGCATATTTATGCCAGTGATATCAATCAAGAAGTTATTGATATCGCACAAAGCCGTCATTACCCAAAACAAAATGTGAGCTTTGATACAGTAGATTTGTACCAGCTTAACGGTAAAGGTTATCAAGGCCTATTTGGAGGATTTATCTGGTCGCATATCAAAAAGGAGGAATTAGCAGCCTTTGTCAAGCTATGTCAGGATATGTTAGTGAAGGGAGGTGAGCTGATTTTTGTGGACAACAAGTACGTGGAAGGTAGTAGTACCCCTATCAAACGGACCGACGAGGAGGGCAACACCTATCAACTCCGACGTCTATCTTCAGGGGAGGAATTCGAAGTAGTTAAAAACTTTCCAAATCAATCAGAGTTTGCGGAGGCGATAGGAGTAGGTGAATTTGAATGGATAGAACTAGATTACTTCTGGATAGGCAAATGGACAACATGATCGGGCAGGAGTACCATATCAGGAGGTATGAAGTAGACGAAAACGGCTACCGAAAGGATTTCACTCTCCCCACACACAATTACATGGATATCCTAGGCCCCAACAGTTGGTCCTATTCAGCACATGAAGAGGAGATGGAAATTACCATTCACCAGCCACTTGGAAAGATTTCATTCTCTATGGAAGTCGGGTTTATTCATGTCATCTTTGAAGAGGGAAAGTTTACCGATGAGGTGGCAGATCAAATAGTAGCAGAGATTTTTGGGAACCTAATAGAAGAAGGTGAGTTTTTCCGAAGCAATTGAGCTACTTCTTTCGTCTTAGAATCATGGAAAATACACCCAAACCATATACATGGCTCTTATGGATAGTCATTGTAGCTCCCTTCGTCACCAGTTGTTGGTCTTCATGCCTTTTGAGCTACCAAGGGATTGTTCTTGACGATGAGACGGGAGCTCCCCTAGCGGGCGTCCTTATTCGATCTTTCGAGGAGGGCGCTCAACTGGCCCATTTCACCACTGATTCTACAGGAAAATTTGAGCTAGAAGGGACTTCACATGGTACCTTCATCGGAACTGCCTGCAACGAATTGATCATTGAGTTTTCTCGATCCGGATTCATCACATTCATGGATTCCACAACCAATGGGGAATTGAGTGTAACCGTTAGAATGAAGCGATAATCCAACATCACCTCATACAATTTTCAACTGTTTCGTATCTTAATGCTACACCATTAAGAATCCCTCTATGAACCTCCAAGAAGTCCTTGCGGAACTTGAATCTCTGACACACGAAAGAACACGTGCCCTGAACCTAAAGAATGGCATTGGGGAAAACCAATATGGTGTCAAATTAGGTGATATCAGGAAAGTCGCGAAGAAGGTTAAAAACAAGCACGAACTGGCCCTTGAACTATGGGAGACGGAGAATTTTGATGCCCGCATGTTGGCTCTGTTGATCATCAAGCCAACATCTCTACATGCAGACGAACTAGACGTCATGGTACGTGCTGTCAAGCATGTCCGTGTGGCTGATTGGATCAATGCTTATGTAGTCAAAGTCCATCCTGACAACGAAGCCCTTCGCCAAAAGTGGATGAAGGATGAGGATCCCATGGCTTCACGTGCTGGCTGGAACTTGACTGCCATACGCGTAGTCAAACAACCCGAAATCCTTGATTTTTCCGCTTTGTTGGATCGAATCGAAGGTGACATGCTCAGTGCCTCGGAAGAAGCCCAATGGACCATGAACGTATGTTTGGGAGAAATTGGGATCCACCATCCAGAATTCCGCGAAAGGGCCATTCAAATCGGCGAAAAGCTAGGCGTCTACCGTGATTATCCCGTATCAAAAGGATGTGTCTCTCCCTTCGTGCCTATTTGGGTAAATGAAATGGTGAGCAGACAGCAAAAATAATTAGCTCATATTTTCTACATATCCTTCATGGAGCACGTACTCGTCCATCTTTTGTCCCAAATGACCCCACTTTCTGAAGAAGAAGAGTGGGATATTGCTCAATCTTTTCCGATAAAAATGTTCCCAAAAGGAACCTATCTCCTGCGTGAAGGACAGGTTGCTTCTGAAACCTATTATATCATAGAGGGCTGTATCAGAGAGTACGAACTCAGAGAGGATGAAGAAAAAACTACGGCCTTCTACACAGAAAATGAGGCCGTAGCCAATTTTTACAGCATCACCAGTCAAAGCCCTTCACGTTTGAACCTAGTCTGTGTAGAAGACAGCAGATTGTCAGTCCTGAGTGCGAAGCAGGAAGCAGAACTCTACAAAAAATATCCCCGTTTTGAGACTTTTTGTAGAACAGGAATGGAGCAGATGTTTGGCGAAAAACAAGAACAGACCTCACTTTTTATGTCGATGAAGCCAACAGACAGGTATGTCATGCTCCTAGAAAAAAGACCCGGTCTGATCAACCGAGTCCCTCAATATCAATTGGCGAGTTACCTAGGCGTTAAGCCTGAGACCCTAAGCCGGATTAGACGAAAACTGGCTAAAAATTAAACCCAATGTGTAAACCTGGTTCTGCCAAAAAATACTTGGGAAATTGATCCTCGAAGACCTGAAAACTCTCTGGTAAATTGGTGTTAACGGGCCAAGAAGTAATGGCAACTGAAGGCTCTAGAAAAATTCTATCCTCCCAAAATCTGAATTGATACCCCACCCTACCGACATTGAATAATTGGAAGCCAGACTGAATTTTTGTTCCATTTTCGTCCATGTAATCCTGTTTCAGGGCTGTAGAATGGATTTGAACGTACAATCTCCTCTTCCATAAAAATCGCTTGTAAGCCAATCCTCCTCCATAAGCCCTAACAAAGCCTGGAAAATTTGAATCAGGATTATCAAAATCAGGTCCATACTGCCTTCCCAAAGGGCCCTCGTAGGTCCATGTAATGAGTTCGGCGGATAGGACATCCTTGGGGGTGATTCTGTAACCAACATTTAACTGATAATACTCGGGATTGGCTGGTGTTAGATTCGCCAACACGAAGAGGGTCGATCCTACAAAGAATTTTTCCTCCACTTCTTCTCTTTGTTGGGCGTGGATGGGGGACATGTAAAGGGAAATCAAAAAGGCGATCAATAATACTGTATTCTTCATCTTGTTACTGGTTTATGGTGAAACAAAGTTGATGAAGCTGCAGAGCGCGATCATTGACAAAAGTCAAGAAGTAAGGTTGGGCCATTCTCTTGATCAGAAATTCTTCCTTCTTACATATCCTTCAAGCTTGCCTTACGTAGTCTTATGTTTTAGTCATTCTATTCCACCTCATTCATTCTTGCCCATGTACATCCATATTGCTCCATACAATCCCCTATGGCCCCAAACCTTTGAACAGGAAGCCGCATTTATCCAACAAATTGTCGGCAGTAACCTGAACTATATCCATCACATAGGAAGCACTTCTGTTCCTGGCTTAATGGCCAAACCCATTATCGATATTTTGTTAGATGTGAAAGAGCTTAGATTTCTGGATACCCAAAACAGGGAATTTGAGGCCCTAGGCTATGAAGTCATGGGTGAATATGGAATTGAGGGACGAAGATATTTTCGCAAAGGAGGAGACAAACGTACCCATCACATTCATGCTTTTCAGTCAGGCTCAAACCACCTTGATCGTCATTTGGCCTTTCGAGATTATCTCATTGCCCATCCAGAGGTAGCACAAGCATATGGAGAGCTAAAAGTCAAAGTAGCCGAAAGAAGCAAGCAAGACATCGAAGCTTATGGGGATGGAAAGGACGCCTTTGTGAAGGAATATGAGCGCAAAGCACTGGATTGGATCCAACACAAGAAAACTTCCAGCCATGAAAAATAAGGATCTCTTCCTGCTTTTATATTAAGATTTGATGCTTGGAAAAGCTTTCCAAGAGAAGAATTTCGTTTCACCTTAAAGAGAGGAAAGGTCAACCCTTATATTGTTTGACCTAGTGTGCTTCTGCTCAGAGAAACCATATAGTATATACTTTATCATCCGATAACTTTATGCATGAACAAACTCAAAACAAACTGATTCAAGAAGCCGTAAAGTTTTTCTTTCAAGCCAATAATAAAATAAAAGGCGAATGGGAGCTACAAAAGTGTTATCCCATATTCGCCGACCTCCTGGCAGAAGATCAGAAGGAAGTCCGCTTCTTGGAGGAATTCAGCATTAAACAGGGAATTTTAGAGGAAACCGCTCTACTAGGGGAAATCAATGGAAACGTAGCGATCATCATATGTACCTCTCTAGAATTAAATTGGGAAGACGAGCTAGGATCAGTACTTTCGAAATATGGCCTATCGAGAGGATTTATCGGAAAAATTGGGAAAAGGGCCCAAGTAAGGCGCTTTGACTATTCTTCCTAAGCTGGTACACGCTATTTCCGATTTTCACTTGAATACATCAAGCAAACTCATGAACCCAACTACCAATACGATTTCCGACATCACTGATATCCCCTAAAAAAAAGTATAGGAAAGCTGAGTATCTCAGATACATGTTTCCTTCTTCTAAAGTTTACAACACAATCCGTCTTGCATGACCCATTCCATTTTTTCTCTTTCAATCTTATCCATTGTACTGCTTACGAGTTGTTATCAAGTCCAAAACCCAAAGCTCGTAAAGGTGCTTGATCAAGAAATGAATTTTGATAAGATTCTTGCTAATAGCCAATTGTTTTATGACAGAGCAAAAGCATCCATAGAAGACCTAGACATTCAGAAAGTAGAGTTAGACTCCTCTCAACACTTCTATACCCACAGCTTAGACCTAGTTTTCCATACCTCTAACTGGGGAAAACAAGATACTTTTGGTAGGGTAAAGGCTGAGGTAGATTTTCATCCATTTACCCTAAGAAACAAACCCTATTGGCTCCCCTCAGAATGGTCAGTTGAAGGACTAGGAGATAGTTTGACTACCATCTTGGCATCAAGAGCAAGTTTTGATCTGACCATTTTTGATGACAGTAGCATGCAGGTAGACTATATCTTAGCACTCACCATGGGGAGGCCTGATTACCTTGATACCACCATTGAAAAAAGCAATGGGCAGACAGTTAGGACAGTTGCGCATATATATGGGGCAAATATGTCTTCCAATATTACCTTCAGTTTTACGGACCAAGAGGGTAGTTTTTCTCTGGCTCATTCCAACCTGCACCTTATGAAATTCGATCATAACAAGTTCGGTCCTGTTTATAAATCTATCTTTAACAGTCCCGTTGATCTATCATGCACTCTCCATCATAACTTTTTGAAGAAAGAATTCCTTATCGTAAGCTTATCAGATACAGGCGATCAAATCCCAACACCTTAATCCATATTCTAAGCTAGTCAATCATATGAATCAATACGTTCACGGTTATTCAGATAAAGAAGCCAATCGCCTTAATGATCAGGCAGATTCACTTGCTGGCCTTCTTCACCATGACTCTCTATGGGAAGCTGGGTCCATCATATTAGAAGCAGGCTGTGGGGTAGGCGCGCAAATCAAAACGGTAGCCCCCCAAAACCCAGAATCATCCTTCCATTCAATTGATATTTCTCACGAATCCATACAGCAAGCCCAGGCTTTAGCGAATCGCTCAGGCATACATAATGTTAGCTTCCAGCAGGCAGACATCTTCGACTTACCGTTTCCGGATGAGCACTTTGATCACATTTTCGTCTGCTTTGTACTTGAGCACCTCCCCCAAGCTGTTGACGCTCTCCAACAGTTAAAAAGAGTTCTCAAAGCAGGAGGAAGCATGACATTGATTGAAGGAGATCATGGTTCTACCTATTTCCATCCTGATAGCGAGGCTGCGAGAAGAGCTGTTCAATGTCAGGTCATTCTTCAAGCACAGAAAGGAGGAGACGCCAATATTGGAAGAAAACTCTATCCATTGTTAGAAGCAGCTGGATATCAGAATATTCAAGTCTCACCGAGACAAGTCTATGTGGATGATTCTAACCCTACATGGGTAGAAGGATTTACTCGAAATACCTTTACCGCCATGATAGAAGGCATTTCAGATGAGGCTGTTTCGCAGCAATTAATCAGCGAAGCGGACATGGCAAGGGGAATCGCAGATCTCTATAAAACTGCCGAAGGGGGTGGTACATTTTGCTATACTTTCTTCAAAGGCATCGGAATCAAACCACATTCGTAGGAATAATCAACTGTACCCTGTTTTGGTTGGTCGAAGGATATCATATCCAAACCAAATTTATATGAAGGTACTAAATGTCCACAGTAGGCTGATTAAAGCCCCCAAACAAGACTTGCTGGAAGCCCTTTCCACCCTTTCTAGCAAAAACGACCGCTTATGGCCCAAAGAGAAGTGGCCTAGCATGAATCTTGACAAAGGTTTAGCCCTTGGTTCTCAGGGAGGACATGGCCCTATTGGTTACAAAGTCGTTCGATACCATCCTGAAGAAGGGGTTGAGTTTGAATTCCTCCACCCCAAAGGCTTTAAGGGGACACATAGGCTAGATATATCTGCGACTACGTCCGCTAAGACCGAAATCAAACATACCATTGATATGCAAGTCCACGGATTATCGGGTATACTAGGGTGGCTGCTTGCGATTCGATGGCTTCATGATGCCTTGATTGAAGATGCCTTTGACAAGGTACAGCATCAACTTAGTGGAATGCCCCAAAGAACCCCATGGAGCTTCTGGGTCAGATTGTTACGATTCTTTTTGACATAAATACCCTAATAACATTCAACATGAAAACGCCTCATTTTTTACTTTTTACCTTTTTTGTAGCCTTGCCATTTCTCCAGTATGCACAGGAAAAGGGTACATACAAAATTCACAATGGATTTGAATCAGTCTTTCAAGAAATGGCTTCTGGTACATTTTCAGGTTCTGTCAACGGCGTACTTTTTGTCAAAAGGCCTTCCACCTCAAGTGAAATCATCCTTGATTTTCAGGGAAGCAAAGCAGAATTGAAACTCGAAACAGATGAAAATGAAGTCTATGATGTAAGTACCAAGGTGTATCATGGCTATACCACAAGTGCTAAGTCAGAGATAAAATATGAAACCTATGCATGGGCAAATAGTATTTCCATACAGATTGGAAATGAGTGGTATCAACTGACATGCATTGACGGTGCATGTGATATGGCGCTTGCAGGCATAGAATGGACCTATAAGGCAGAAAAGACAGCCGAATACCTTGTGCTGCGAATTTCAAAGGAGCTTATCTTGACCAACTGGCCTTATATCAATGAAAAGTACAAGTCGAAGAAGGAGGAATACGTTAAGAAAACCATTACTCTTCTGCCAGAATCGACTCTTGTTTTTGCCATCAAGCGTTAGCTAGATTCCAATTTCTCGACATTCCACTCTTTTTATTTATCTAGATGAATAGGAAGGCTGACACCTTCTATGATGAAAGATTCCTATGATGGTTTGATGATCAATTTCACCATGATTGTTATGAAACACCTTTCGCTCTTTCTCCTTCTCATGTGGTTGTTATTAACAGGCTGTCCACCTAAGAGAGGCCAACTCATGACCAGAAGCACTTATTACCGGAAGGTCATCAAAGTGTCAGAGCAAATTATAAGAGCAGATTCCCTCAATGAAGCGCATTTTTATCAGCTTCAATCCAGCATTCTTGCTCAGTTATCCCCAGACGAACAACAAAATTTCAAACCTCTTCATGATATATTCTCTTCGTATCAACGAACCCTTAACCATGTCATCCTACTCGAACGAGACTTTATCAAGCAGGTAGTTAAAATAGATCCACCATCTGGGAAGATTCTAAACAAGGCAGAAACGAAGGCCAATTGGACTTACTGGATGGGTACACAGCCAGCCGCCTATGGCAGCAGGGGGACAGGTAAGGCATATGAATTAAAAAATAAACTGATGGCTTTTTACGATCTATGCATTGACTCCAACAAAAAGTGGGAGGTTGAGAATACTATTGTCTCCCATAATTACCCTATCGTACCCAAAGAATTAATAGAAAGGGAGAAGAGGGTACTAAGTTGGGAAGAACATACATTCAAAGGACCTCTCATCGCAAATTTAGCCTATTTAGAAGGCTTACAATTAGACCTCTGTCAAACGATGGAAGAGGAATTGCTTAGGATTGGATTAAAAGTACAGGAGTAACGAAATTACCGATGCATTTCGATCAAGTTACTTTTCCTCTCACTCAATTATCCTCAACATGTTAAATCCATCCCGTACACCAGCATTCTTCAATCAACGTAGCATAGGTCATTTCCCAGCCTTAATAGGCGTTGAATTCACTCATATTGAAGAAGGGAAATTGCTGGCAAAAATGCCTGTCCGCAAGGAATTCTTTGCCCCCAATGGCTTTGTTCATGCAGGGTCATTGGTCACCTTCGCAGATACGATGGCAGGATATGCGGCAGAGGCCCATTTACCAGAAAAAGCCAAGTCCTTTACCACCCTAGAACTCAAGAGTAATTTCCTAAGAGCCATTAGGGAAGGGGTTGTAGAAGGAATTTGTGTGGCAGAGCACCTTGGCAGAACCACTCAAGTATGGAGGGTAGACCTCATGGATCCAACTAACAATCGAAAGATTGCCATCTTTAGCTGCACCCAGTTGATCTTGTATTAGTGGAATGTAGTCCCCATTGTCCTTGCCTAGCTTCCTTCTATAAATCGATAAAATTTCATCATTTATTAACGTGTTCCCATATCCTAGCAGCGTAAAAAGATTTTTCTTGAACCATGGCCAAGCGACATATCATCATTGGGGGGAGCGATGCAGGGATTAGTGCTGCGCTAAGGATCAAAGAAATATCGCCTGAAGACCAGGTACAAATGTTTCTGGCTGATGCATACCCCAACTTTAGCATCTGTGGAATTCCCTTTTACTTCAGCCGAGAAGTATCAGACTGGAAGACATTGGCCCACAGAACGGCCGATGATATTCAAAAGCAGGGCATAGATATATTTCCCAACCATTTTGTAAGCCATATCGATCCAGACCAGAAGGAGATTCAAGCAAATGGACACACCTATGCCTATGATGAACTGTTGATAGGAACAGGCGCTAAGTCTATCAAACCTCCCCTCCCCGGTATGGATGAAGAAGGGGTATTTACGCTCAGATGGATTGGGGAGATGCTAGAAATCGATCAATTCATCACCCAAAAACAGGTTAAAAAGGCCCTGATTGTAGGCGGGGGATATATCGGAATCGAGATGGCCGATAGCTTGCGGGTAAGGGGGTTAGAAGTTGACTTGGTTGAGTTCCAATCCACCATTCTCCAAACGTTAGATGAAGGCTTTGGAAAAGCAGCTCAACAAAAACTAGAAGAACAGGGGGTAAAGGTATTTACAGGAACTGCTGTCGAGAAGATCGCCCCTTCCGAATCGGGATTGTTCGTCAGTGGCTCACATGGTTTTCAATCCACCTGCCAACTGGTTCTGGTAGTAGTGGGTGCCCGCCCCAATTCAAGTCTCGCTATGGAGGCAGGAGTGCAGGTCAATGCTCGACAAACGATTAAGACTGACTTTCAGATGAGGACCAATATCTCGTCCATTTATGCAGCCGGAGATTGTGTGGAAACTTACCATTCCTTACTGAAACAGCATGTTTACCTTCCCCTTGGAACTACTGCCCACAAACAAGGGAGAATAGCAGGTTCAAATATGGCAGGCCAAAAAGCTACCTTCAAAGGGGCCATCGGCTCTCAGGTACTCAAAATATTTAACATGGTGGCTGGTAGAACCGGAATACATGATCGAGATGCGGCCAAGTATCATCTTCCTTCATTTACCTCTGAGTCTGAATTCTGGGACCATAAGGTGTATTATCCTGGTGCTAACAAACTCTACATTCGGCTGACTGGGAATCCTGAATCTGGAAAGCTTCTTGGTGCGCAAATCATAGGATCAACCAAATCCGAGGTTGCCAAACGGATTGATATTTTGGCCACTGCCATTCAGAATGAATATGCAGTAGATCAACTCAATGACCTAGATTTGACCTATACCCCTCCCCTTTCTAGCCCGTGGGATCCTGTGCAAATGGCAGCTCAGGAATGGCTAAAAAATGTAGGCAAATAGTCCCGTTTATTGAAGTTTTTTTTGTAACATTCTATTTCCCTAGCTGCTGTGGCAGTTAGCTTGCAAGCATAACCCGAAAACTAGACACATGAAACATCTTATCCTTTCAATGGCCGTATGCATGATGGCCTTTTCTCCTTCCTTTGCTCAGCAAATTGAGTATAACAAATCTACCTTCGGAACGACGTTCACCTCGGATGGTGAAAAACTAAGCATGAAAGAGCTGACATCCAGCCTATCTATTAATCCGGAAGCATCCACCTTCCTAAAAAAAGGGAAGTCTCAAAGCGCACTAGCAACGGTGCTGGCAGCTGCAGGAGGAATCATGGTAGGATGGGAATTAGGAGGTGCTCTAGCTGGAAATGGAATCAATCCTGCTGTTGCGGGTGTGGGTTCTCTGTTGATCCTAATCGGTATTCCCATTTCATCAGGAGGGACAAAAAATATGACCAGAGCCGTTGACCTCTACAATGCCAACCTAGACTCAACAACCTATCAACCACAAAAGACAGAAATAAGGCTGATCATGGATGGTAAAGGAATTGGGCTTCGTATGAAATTCTAGTTTTCCCCCCTTCTTAGGGGATCTTTTCTCCTTTGAGAGCTTAACTTTATCCAAGCAGCCCGTAAAATGGGATCCCCTTCCTTGCTCCAGCTGTTTCATTAGATGATTTCAATAGGTAAATTGACAACAACATCACCTATCACTATGAAACTTGTTTACCGTCTATCCTTTATCCTCGGGCTCTTCCTTGTAGCCTGTCAATCAACTACAGATAGCCCTTCAACTTCTAATCAGGAGGAAAAAGGGGTGGAGTTCGATCCACAAAAAGACTTTCTCCTTGGAAATTTTGACTGCAAAACGGATGTAGACGATCTTCATTCAATAGCCGCTTTTGCGACTATTTTCCAAGACTCCGCCTTTGCCAACATCAAGCATCACGCCGTTGCTGGCGCCTACGGCGTACAAGATGGACTTTATGTTCCTCCTAATTCCTTGTTTCAATTGTCCCTTGGGAGTAATTGGACGGATGCACATGAGAAAGGGAGCAAAGCCGTAGACAAGGTGTATGAATTGGTCGCCATAACATTGAAGGAGGGAGGAAATATTTGGATCGCTGAAGCAGGACAATCTGACTTCTCCGCTGCGCTTGTCAAAAAAGTTCAAACTAAGATGCCAGAGGTTAAAACCCCTGATAGGATTCATGTCGTTCAACACAGCGACTGGAATGAAGAAGTAACGGATAAGCAGGCATTGGCATTTGTGCAGGCAGAAACTCATTATCACAAAATCCCCGACGGAAATGCCGAAGGAAATGGCACACCGGGCTTCAGAACACCTGAATTTGAAGGTTGGAGGACTATGCTAACAGATAGCGCGCTCCTCTCCTATTGGGAATTGGCGGTTGATCTTGGTCACCAATATAATGGGAAAGAAGGCCGTTATCTTAATGAGGCAATCAAAGCCAATGGTCTAGATTTCTCCGACCACTCAGAAGTATGCTGGATTTTGGGACTAGCGGATTTGAAGGATACCGAGGCGTATTTCCAGCGATTTGGAAAATAACCTAATCATACCCCTACAACATGAAAATCCATCCCCTACAAACCGGTACAGTTCGTGTCAAGCAATTTCAGCTGACAGGTGCGCCACATAATCTATCTCGGTTCTTCCAATTGGCTTTTACTGACAAATGGAGTGAATGGATGCCCATCTATTCCTGGTTAATCGAACACAAGAATGGTTATATCCTGATCGATACAGGCGAGACCGCTGATATTTACAAAGAGGGTTACTTGCCTAAGGGAGGACTTTATCACAAGGCTGTCCAAACCAAAATAGAAGAAGGGGAGGAAATAGATGCCCAACTACAAAAAATCGGGCTTAAGCCAGCGGATATTTCTACCGTTATTCTAACGCATATGCATGGAGATCATATCGGGGGCTTGTCCTACTTTGAGCATGCGGATATTTACGTCTCCACAGCTGAATTTAAGTTCGCCTCTAGTTCTAATGGGGAGGCAAATGGCTATTTTCAGAAAAACTGGCCGGCTTGGTTTGCCCCACATATGGTTGATTTTACAGGAGGGGCAGAAGGGCCATTTGCCAGTAGCCAGCGAATTCCATCCTTGGAAAACCTCATTCTCGTGCCTACTCCAGGACATTCGATTGGTCATATGTCAGTCATTATTCAAGAAGAAGAGACTTCCTATTTTATAGCTGGAGACCTGACCTACAACCTAGATACCTTGAAAAAGGAAATCGCTGACGTCGTCCTCATGAATGATGCCGCCAAACAATCAGTCTATTTGGCCAAGGAATATGCTACATCTAATGATACGATTTTCCTTTCCTCCCATGATTGGAATGCCCCCAAATTACTGGAAGAAGGAATATTTGTAAACTAGCCTCTTGCATTATGACGCCACACAAACTGCCCGCTCTGCTCGTCATTGACCTACAAAACTGGTTTCTGGAAAAAGGAAGTGAGGAGAAATTGAAGGCAGTTCCTATTCTCATAGAGAAAACAAATGAACTGATTCAGTTCTTTCATCAGCACAACTGGCCTATTGTCAGGGTACAGACTGTGCATAAATCTGACAAAAGTACTTGGAATCAATGGGCCTTAGCGCACAATGTTCCTAGACTTATCGAAGGCTCACACGAAGCCAATTATGCTAAAGAAGTTATCCAGAAGCAGACCGATATCATTTTGACAAAAACCAGGTTAAGTGCCTTTCTTCGAACAAATTTAGAAGCTACACTTCTTCAGCTCAATTGTAATAGGGTCGTCATATGTGGCTATTCTACAGATAATTGTGTAGGACAAACCAGCATGGATGCTTATGAACTAGATTTCAAGGTTTTTCTCGCTGGGGAAGCCATTCTAGGGACTCATCCAAAAGACGGAAAATTGATGCTGGACTATCTGGACAA
Source organism: Bacteroidota bacterium (assembly GCA_039817415.1). Lineage (GTDB taxonomy): Bacteria > Bacteroidota > Bacteroidia > J057 > J057 > JALEFZ01. The sequence goes on along the minus strand of JBCBVV010000011.1, from coordinate 85,311 downwards.
GCACTTCGGAATTCTCCCCCAATCCAACTCCACTATCATTCAACGGCTTAGCCCTTAAATTTTCCTCATATATATGTCTTTTTGGCCTCGATTCGTTAGTGACTCATAGTTACTAAAGCGAAAATGTAGGCATGCGACTTCTGTTCAACTTATTCTTATCACTTTTCGTCCTTGGATTGCTTCCCATTATGGGATGTAGCCAGTTTAGCGAAAGCATAGCATCTGACCGTCCCGGTCAGGCGATCGGCTCTTCTTCTGTAGGAAAAGGGGTATTTCAGCTACAGTCTGGTTACAATTTTAACTGGCAACATGAAGATGCCAGCTCTTCCAGGTTCACCTCTCATACCACAGACCTCCGATTAGGTATGTCAGACAAATTTGAAGTGAATGGAACCCTGGGCTGGGTAAGTGGGCAACTTGAAACTGATACCACTCAGCTTCAAGTAGGGGGACTTAGGCAGACAGATGTAGGCCTTCGGGCTCAGCTTCTAGAAAATGACGGTTGGATACCATCCCTCGGCATACAGGGTAGAATTTTATTGAATGGTCCCAGGCCGTTACTGCTTCCGGATGAATTAGGGGCACAACTTATCCTAAGCAGTAGTCATGGTTTGAACCATAACTTCTCTATTAATACAAATTGGATAATAGGTTGGTATGGCCTTTCTGAATCCCCTCAGGCTAGTTACGTCTTGAACATTGGTTATGGCATCAATGACCGATGGGCTGCGTTTGTAGAGATGTATGGAGGCCTATCTACTTTTGGTACCCTATTCGATGGTGGGCTTTCCTTTTTGATAGATGAAAACTTCCAACTAGATTTTTCAGCGGGCAAACAGGCTGGAGAGACAACTTCCAGTTGGTTTTTGGATGGAGGGCTCTCTTGGAGGCTGGTCAAGCGTTAGCAAAAGACCAGCTTTCAGCAGAAAATAACTACTTTCAGTTGAGATAAGGGGCATGCCCTTCGTCTTAACAAATGACATTTTACACCAAAAACATGAACTCATGGTAGAACTCCCTCTACAGTATACCAATGAACTAGCCAGTCAAATCATTTTCATCAGTGCTTTATTAGGTGGTTTCTCACTCGCTGTCCTCTCCTCCCAAATCAATTTGAACCAGGAAAATAAGTTCAGAACAAATATGTTCAGGTCCTCAGCCATCGCTGCTTGCCTGTTTTTGATCTCTATTTTTTCAATGACCAAAATCCTGATGATGACTACTGAAGGCTTTCCATTTCCTGTAACAGATGCCAATTTATCTTCAGCAAAAATCATCGGTATCCTGTGCTTTGTTGGAGGAATAGCCTCACTCATTGTCTTAATTTCGCTATCCGGATGGGTCAAATCTCCAAAAATGGGCAGATTCACCACGATTTTGGGTATTATTACCTTTATCCTGCTACTCATGAATATGGTGGAATTTGGGTAATTTCACCTACCGAATAACCTTCTTAGGGATAATTCGTTTTGTAGGTCAAACAGTACAAGCATATGAAACATCTTATCATTTCTCTCCTCTTACTCTTTTCCTGTTCATTTTTAGCTGCACAGCAATCTCGTGCCAGTTTGGAAGTAAATTATCCATTGACCCTTGGCAATAACTTTATCAATAACTTCTATACCAGCTATGTTGACCTTGGATTCAGGTATCGCTTTTATGAAAGCTCATCCTTTCAAGTAGGAGGTGCCTTCCATACAAGTTTTATCAGTTCTCAGAGGCCCATTGATTTCGATATTGCCCGCACTCGTCTTCATACCCTTCAGCCAGGAATCTTCATAGAATTTTCCTTACCTGGCTTTGAAATATTTCAGCCCTTTTTAGGGGTAAATTATGCTGGCTTATTCTTTGATCTTGACAATACGCCATTTAACGGACTAGTGGCTGAGGATGCATTCCAATCGGGTATTAACCCAAATGCTGGTTTTTTGATCAAGCTAAGTGAGAAGGTCTTTTTAAAAGCTCAGTATGATTTTATAAAGACCTTTCTATCAGATCCTTTAGTGGTGACACCTTTCAATAGCCAAATTCATATCATAAAAATGGGAGTAGGTGTAAAACTCTAGCCACAAAGACAAAATCAGATCGAAGGGAACCGCATAGTTATTCGGTTCCCTCTTCTTTTGTACCTTATCCTTTCAAACAGCCATCATATGCCCGAAGCCATTGTTGTACGCTCCTACGGAGGTCCTGATGTCCTACAATTGGAAGCTATTCCTACTCCCCAAGTCGGATCAGGAGAGTTGCTCATCCAACAAACAGCTATTGGGATCAATTTCCACGATATCTATTGCCGTTCAGGCCTATACAAGACGCTCTCTCTTCCAGGTACTCCCGGTATCGAAGGAGTAGGAATAGTCATGGAAATGGGATCGGAGGTAAAAGGATTTGCCAAGGGAGATAAGGTAGGCTATATCACCAAATCCTATGATGGGTATTCGTCCGTAAGGACCCTTGATGCCAAATTGGCTATCCCTATTCCCCCATCCTTTGATGATGCCTTGGTAGCGAGCGTTTTGTTAAAGGGCTTAACTGTCCATATGCTGAGCAGGCAGGTAAGCAAGATAAAAAACGGGAATCGGATTCTGATCCATGCCGCTGCAGGAGGAGTAGGTCAACTCTTGGTTCAGGTAGCCAAGAAAATGGGTGCCATGGTCATTGGGACGGTGGGTTCAGAAGCCAAGGCAGAAATCGCCCGCCAAGCAGGCTGCGATCGAATCATTCTTTACCGACAAGAAAATGTGTACGATCAAGTCATGGAGTTTACCAAGGGAAAAGGCCTTCATCAGGTATTTGATAGTGTCGGAAAAGATACCTTCTTTTCCTCCCTAGAATCGCTTGCGCCTACGGGACATTTGATCAATTTCGGTCAGTCTTCTGGTCCTATCAAAGGATTTGAAATTCCTATGCTAGCCAAAAAATCTATTACCCTTTCCCGTCCCATGTTATTTCATTACACCAATGAGCGGATCAATTTATTGGGTATGAGCCAATGGTTATTTGAAGGATTGGCAAATGGCGAGTTGAAGGCTCCTAAACCTGAGTTGCTTCTTCTCAAAGATGCAGCCATAGCCCATGAATTGCTTGAATCAAGAAAGGCCCTGTCTCCAATTGTCTTGATTCCTTAGTAATTCTGAATGATGAGTTTTCTGTATGTAACGGCAATTCCTTATGGTAGATAAAAAGATATAATAGGTGTCAGCGCTCTATCTCTTCAAAATTTGTTTCTCTCTCTTTGATATTTCATACCCAAGGGGGTCAATAATAAAATACTATTCATATTCAACTGCTCCTTCTGATGCAAGATGAAATCGTTAGGATAAGAGTCGGGCTATAAAAGTTTGGGATGATGCTTGATTCATATCTTTAAGACCCACAGCAGGAGAAACGAGTTCTTCAATTACTATTTCAGGAAACAAAAATTTATCTTTCGATTCCCGAACTCATAACATGAAAATTGATTTTATCATCTGCGGAGTCATGAAGTCAGGCACGACTACCCTCGCCAATGATCTTCTACTCCACCCAAATATCGCCATACCCGAATGGGAAGTCAGGTTTTTTATTGATGAAGCAAAATTTGAAAAAGGATATAATTGGTATGAGGCTGAGGTTGACAAATATGCGAGTCCGATTACTTTGATGAGAGGAGAAAAGTCCCAGTATTCCTACAGGCCTTACATCACCCATCGATTATTTGACTATAACCCAGCATTGAAGCTCATTTTCATCCTTCGGAACCCTATTGACCGCGCATGGTCAAACTATACCCACGATTTGTGGAATATGGATGAATGGAGGTCTTTTGAGCGGTGCTTAAAGGAAGAAGAAAATCGTCCCCTCATGTTTCAATATCTCTCCAAAGGAAGATACATTGAGCAAATCGAAAACTATCTCGAATTCTTTCCTTTGGAACAAATGCACTTTATCCTATTCGAAGATTTTATAAAAAATTGGGAATCTAACTTACGGTCCCTCTTTAATTTTCTGAACGTCCCCGAGGAAGTATATGACTTTAGCCAACGGACACATGCCAAAAGGTCTCGACATCCTAAATACCCTCCCATGCTATTGCATTTGGCTAAAAATACGATGGGGAAAAAAAGTAGGCTCACAAATTTTTTATGGAAAGTCAATTTTGAAAATTCCACTCAAAAGCGAATGAAAGAAAGGACAAAACTAGACCTACATCAATTTTATAAGCCATACAACCAAAGATTAGTAGATTTACTGAAAATTGATCTAGGTATTTGGGAGCCATAAAAAAGGGAGAAAGCTAAGAGCGCTCTCTCCCCGTATTAACATTGGGGGTAATGTTTAATTTTTGAGGAATCGGTTTACATATGTTTTGCCATCCTGCTTCACGACTATCAAATACAATCCACTAGTCAAGTCCTGAACATCGAACTGTGCTTGGAGAGAAGTTCCGTATTTTTCAAATTCTTGGTGCTGAATTCTCCTTCCCATTGCATCTAGCATTTCGAATTCAATCGTTCCATTCCCATTAGATTCCAAATCAACACGCACAAAAGAAGAAGCAGGATTAGGGAAGATTTTAATCTGTGCGGCTTGAAGATCATCAACTGAGTTCGGGCCTTGAGTGACGGTTACAATAGAAGTACAGGAGGCACTATTTCCACTGCTGTCAGTAACTGTAAGGCTTACAATTTGGTCTCCAAGGTCTGTGTTTCGAAAGGTATCCTGGTTCACCTCAAAACTCATAATGGCACAATTATCAAAGGAGCCATTGTCAAGTTCCTCAGCAGATATAACGGCAATACCCATAGAATCAAGGGTTACAGAAATATTCTGACACAGCGGAATAGGTTTGACAGAATCGACACCCACAACCACATCTTGTGCCAACTGAATCTGGTTACCATTGCCATCATCAAAAGTCCAGTTTACGATATAAGTGCCTGCTGTATTATAGTAAAGGGGATCATTGGTGGTGCCAGTTATGGTCCCAGCACAGTTATCTAGGGTGCTAGGTACTGGTACTTCAAGCCCGCAATCTGAGGCAAGAGGTGACAAACTTATGCTATCTGGTGCCTGGTCATCAATTACTATGATTTGTCGCTGGAAGAAGCTTTGACATACATCGGGAAGAAGATAGGTTACCGTATACAGCTGGCCATTTACAGTAGTACTCAAGTCTAATTCACCCGTCAGCGAGTCAATACTTGCTCCTGCATCTACAGAGAAGCGACCACCTGTTACGCCAGTTATCGTCGCATGGGGGAAGGCGTCATTGGGACAAACTTCGGCTGGATATTGAAAAGAAGCATCCTGTATAGATGATACCAGTATACTCTGTTGGCTGCTGTTCGGACAAGCTCCTTGAGTAGTATAAGTAACCTGATAAGTGGAGTCTACCTGCGTAGAAGTTAAATCAATTTCACCCGTTGACGAATTGATAAAAGCACCAAAGTCAATAGCAAAGATTCCACCTGAAAGTCCGTTTATGACAGCTATAGGATTAGCACCCCATACACATACTTCGGAAGGAAGTGAGAAAGAGGGATCATCTAGCGGCCTTACATATATGATCTGGGAGGAAGAGGAAGGACAGGGTCCATTTGATTGGTACGTAAGGGTATAAGCGGTTCCTGCTACTACGGTACTCATATCCAGTTCGCCGCTTACTGCATTGATCGTCGCACCATTGTCCACAGAAAATTGTCCACCCAGTAAACCTGTAATACTAGGCATTGGATTCGATGCGCCTACACAAATAGAATCAACAATGGTAAATGAGGCATCGTCAATAGGCAAAACCTGAATGGTTTGGACGGCTAAAGCTGGACAGCCCACTCCTACTGTGTATGTCACACTATATGTGGTTCCAATTGTGGTCGTAGCCAAATCAAGTTCCCCCGTCGCCACATTTATGCTCGCCCCATTATCCACTGAGAATGTCCCGCCCGTATCACCCGTTATGGTGGCGAGGGGATTGCTTGCACCTTGGCAAACGGCTGCAGGCAAGGTAAAGGAGGCATTGGCTGTAGGCGTACAACCTGAAACGTTGACAGATCCTCCGACTGCAACTGGGGTAAACAAATTGACGCCGTTGGAATAGGCTAAATTTGTTACTGAGCCATCTATTGTAACAGGTGTAATGCCACTTGGTGCATTAGACTTGATCTCAAAGCGTAGATCAAGAACCGGAGTACTATCTGTCAAGGTACTTGTTCCACCAGAGAAGTCTACCCAAGAAAAAGTAGCAGCATCCAAAGGAATGATCCCTTGCCCTGGATTTCCAAAGAAATTTCCAATACCCGATGTTGGACTCAGGTGATCTATGAAATTCAAAATAGAACTGTCCCATCTCGCTGTTCCTTGATAACCGCCAACGCCCGTGAAATTCACCACTTCAATAGATACAACAACCGTATCACCAGGCGCTCCAACTTCATTGGAGACGATCATTTCCATCGTTTGTCCATGTAGGAAGGAAACCCAAGCAAGGAGTGTGGACAAAAGGACAATAATTCTAAAAGGGGCTTTCATGTAGGTTATTTTGTTGTTGGTAGAGAGTTTTTAAGCTGTAAGATCCCATGGATTTATACCAAAAGAGCTAGACCAGTAAAATGACATATTGAATTTGGGCCACTTTACACATACCCTTCCTTTTTGAGACCATTGTATCAACGATTTCGTACCGATTTTGGTAAATTCATGGAATAAATTTATTCACCAAAACCACCATTTTTGTACGTACGAATACCAAAGAATAAAAAACAGGTATTTTTACCCATACAAATTGATTGTTGAAACACACTTTTCATTCAAGCAATAGAAATTACGGATTCCCAAAATTAAGCTACTTGCTCTTTTGAATCTTCAAGAAGCCTTCCGCCCCTGAACCATTCATCTTAAGCAGGTAAGTTCCTGCACTCAATACGCTTCCCTTATCACTTTTCCCATCCCACAGCAATTGGTTCATTCCGGCTTCATACATTCCCCTCCTTTCCCAAACTTTTTGTCCCATCACATTGTAAATGACGAGGTCTAATTCAGTCCTTCGCTCAAGATGAAACTGAATGCTCGTAGATTCTTTGAAGGGATTGGGAATGTTTTGAAGGTGGAACAGACCTAGGGCTTGCTCTTTTTGTAAAACGTGAGAGGTCAAGTTGGTGGACCGAGAAGACTGAAGGGATATACCCATTCTTTTTCCCTCCTTATCTCTTGCCTGAGTAGCCGTGATATCATGGCTCAGCTTGAAGTCAGCTTGTTGCCCATCTTCCTCTAGCCTTCTATATGTCATGAAAAAAGCTGTTTCACTCCCATCAAAACGTTGGGCACCTCCATTGAGATCAATCCAAGCTCCAGCAAGGCGTCCATCGTCAGTTTGTTGGGAATTAAAAATCCATCCGCCATCCCCTGATTCTATCCCTTCAAATTCAAGTACTTCATTATTCCATTCTAGTGTAAATTGTAATCCTGCCACCTCTTCTCCCTTTAACCTAACTGCTACAAGGAGGCGTTCCTTCTCTAGGATCTTCCCTTCCTCTAGTAACAACGTCATCGAATCTTGGGGAGCAGATAACCTATTAGGAGCCAGGTCCCAAGAATTGTTGACATCCCCTAACTTTACGCCTATGAAGTCTTGCCCTGCCAAGGGACTGTTGACATTCAATAGGCTAATCTGAGTATCAAATCCCCAAGGAACAGTAGGGTTGGGAAAGCTGTAAGCCTTTGGAACAAAGGTCCATACGCCACCCGAATTTCCGCTTATAGGATCAATGAATGATGTAGTTATGCCCAAAAACCGTCTCATGATTTGAAAGGCGTCCAACACGTTTATGCTTTCGGTATCATTAACGTCAGCTGCAATGAACTTATAGGGCGAGTTGAAGGGTTGAATAAATAGAAAATGCTTGACGACATCAATCGCATCTTGTACGTCTATCCCGTTGGGTGAAGCATCGTTTATTCTTTCAGCTGAGATTTCATTGACAGGATCACAGGGGTTTACCAATAGGGAAAAGGAAGTCCCGTTGCTCATTTGCGGCCCATCATCTCCACTCAAATCAAAGTCCACAAGAGGAATCAATGTCCCACTTCCATTCACCAAGTTGGTACTAGTCTCAGTCCTGGCTTCCCCGCTAACTGCGATATTGGGCTCGGCTATGACATTCACATTACTCGTAGCAGAAGCAGAATTTCCATTGATGTCCGTGGCTGTCAGGGTAACTGTGATGGGACTATTGGCTACATCATTACAGTCAAAACTACTTTGATCCAGACTTAGGGAAGCGATTCCACAAGGGTCTGATGATCCGTTGTCAATGTCATTTACTGTGATATTGGCCTGCCCATTAGGATCTAGAGTTACGCTTAGACTCGGCACCGTTGAAACAGTAGGTGGATCGGCTTCAATGTCCACTCCTCCGATCAGGGTGGAAGGCGCAAGCAGGCTAATGGCGTTGACATCAATGGAATATCCCAAGGGAATGGCATTCCCATTGATGGATACCGAAGATAATCCTGAGGATGCAGAAGGGACAGTTTCAAAAGTCAGCTCCATAATGGTCGCATCGTCAGCTAAGTTGAGAGTCCCTCCATTGGGTTCATACCAGGCATAGGTAATCGCATCTGCCGGTACATTTCCGACTCCCGGCTCCCCGAAGGTATTTATGACATCTGGATGCGGATTACTTGCTGAAATAAAGGTTAATTCAGCTGGATCATACGTGATACTTCCTTGATAATTGGCCACTGCCTGAAAATCCCTCACGTTAACGGGGATAACTACTGTACTATTGGCACAGGCTTGGGCAGTTTCTACCCTGAATTGCATAGGTTGGGAGGGTCCCGTGTACTGAAGAGAAACATCTCCATTACTCGGGATATCATAAAGAACCGACCAATCAGGAGGAAGAGGGGGATCAATGATATTGAATGTGCCAATCACATTGCTTGACTTGGCAATGGTAAACAGAGATCCAGTAGGTGGGACATAAGACCCAATATTGACCGATAATACTTCTGTAAAGGCATTGATATTTAGATTACCCGCTATTTGAATCTGGTCAAAGTCCAGACAAGGATTGACTCCCTGTATATCTACCTGATAGACTCCCCTATGAAAATAGTTATTGGAAAAACTCATACAAGAAGGAGACAAGACACCTGAACCAAGCGTGCGGATATTCCCAGAAAAATCTCCCTTTCCCTCCATCAATCCCGTTATGTATACAAGGCCATCACTGTCGATCTCGCCGTCATTTGTGGAGTTCCCTGTGAAAGTGAAACTGTTTGCATCAGTCGTAACAATTCCACCTGCTTCATTGACAAAATCTGGCAAATCTTGATTATTGGAAAAGGTCTTATTGAAGCTTGCTCCGCTCTTGTTGAGGAAAGAGACATCAACTATTTGGGCATTCCAGTTTGAAACATTCACTATCCCAAAGTTGGTGAACAAGGTGCCATTGTTGAGGTTGCCGAATAGGTCCCCAGCTACATATTCAACGCTTCCACGGTTGATGAGATCGCTCCCAAGATAAGTCGTCCCAAATAAATAGAATTCTCCATTCATCTGGATAGAGGAAAAGCCCGTCAAAATAGCCTGGTCGTAGGTATCGAGATAGGTATTGGAAGGAATCACCAAGGACTGATTGGAACCACCGAATAGGCCTGATACTACATCTATTTCTATGATAAAGAGATCAGGAACAAAATCAGAAGTACCCGTCATAAGATTATCTCCCAGTATCGTAAGGATACCAGATCCACTCAAGCTGCTCCCACTATTCCAACTTATACTAGCCTCTTCAAAATACAACCTTCCATCTATCTGAAAAGCACCGCTATTCACGAGGGTCCCATCAAATGACAGGCTGTTGCCATTCGAGCTGGAGACCAGGCCACCGGATTCATTGATGAAGTCAGAGATGATCATATCACCCGTGCCTAGCTTTCGAAATCGAGCTCCACTTTTATTGACAAAGGATACATGGGTAATGTTACGATTGGAAACCTCAAGCTGTACGAGCCCCCAATTGGTAAGGGTTACTCCGCTATTGGTATTTCCTCTTAACCTCCCTTCTTGGTAAAGGAGGATTCCATAATTATTGAGGTTGACATTCAGCCTTAAAGCATCCTGAATAATCATTTTTCCATAGTTGTTGATTTCGCCTGGACCGTTAACTGCTCTGTTTCTGGCAAAGCGAAGTTCTCCATCACTGTTGTTGCCTCCACTTGAGGCATTGATGGTCAAAGAGGCAAATCTTGCAGCAGAACCACTGTGGTTGATGATATGGTTTTCTTGTATGATTACATGGTCTGATGCCGTAGGGATTGTTCCTGAGCTCCATGTGCTTGATTGATTCCATTGTCCACTTCCTAAGCTCATTACTTGGGCGACCAAGGGAGCACACAACAGATGAATTCCGATGAGCAAAAGCCCAAATCGGATAAGTTTTGAGTAGTTGTCGTACATGTCAGTTTTCCTTTGGGGGTAAAAGGATCGGGGCGCATTATATTTTCCTTGGGTCATGGCAAAGCCGAAGGAAAAAGTGAAAATCGGGACCTTCCTGTACGAAAGGCCCCGCTTTTCAAGCCTGTCAATGTCAACTCATTGATAGGACTTATTACATTTCATCTTAGTTGGTCTTCTTCATTCTGATAGAAGCCGAGTACTCTCCAGCTCTTAAGTGAACAAGGTATACACCCTGTCCCACTTCGATACCAGATTCTGTTGTTCCGTCCCACTTAATCTCGTGCTGACCTGCGGCATAGGTTCCCTTGAAGCGGCGTACCTGCTGACCAGTCATGTTGTAGATTACCATCTCAATCTCTTCAGTCTGACCAAGAGAGAAGTTGATCTGCGTTAGATCGCTGAAAGGGTTAGGCGCGTTCTGTCCTAGACCGTATCCAGCCAACTCTAGCTCATTTAGCTGAGTAGCTACTCCTACCTGAACATCACCATTCGTTACACCTACTCCTAGGCGTACTCCGTTAAGGTTACGAGCCTGGCTGGAAGTGATTGACTGAGTGATCGCAAAAGAAGACTTGCTTCCTCTGTCTCCTACTACTTTGAAGACCATTTCAAAGGCAACTGTCTCATCTTCCAAGCTTACAGACTGACCATTGATGTCAATCCAAGCTGAAGCCAAACGTCCGTTCTTAACCTGCTCAGTGTTGTAGATTCCCTCAAGCGCTACATCGTTGATAGACTCAAACTCAAGTACGCTAGCATCCCACTCAATGGTGTACTGGTAACCAGATACATTGTTGAAGTCGCGAACACTTACAGGGATTCTTACATATTCACCAGGCTGAGCAACAGCAGCATCAATCACAAACTGGATAGAGTCGCTTGGAGCTGCCATTCTGGAAGGAGCTACGTCCCAAGAGTTGTTTACATCACCGAGCTTCACGCCTACGAAGTCCTGATTAGGAAGAGGAGCCGTTACACTCAAAAGGTCGATACGGGTATCGAAGCCCCATGGAGATGCAGGGTTAGGGAAGCTATAGCTTTCAGGAATGAAGGTCCATACCCCACCGTTGTTACCTGTTACAGGATCAACGAAAGAAGAACGAATTCCTAGGAATCTTCTGATGATCTGGAAGGCGTCCAATACATTGATAGACTCGGTATCGTTCACATCTGCAGCAATCAGTTTGTAAGGAGAGTTCAATGGATCAATCAATAGGAAGTGTCTTACTACATCAATCGCATCCTGAACGTTGATTCCGTTTACATCTGTATCATTATTTCTATCTGCTCCTACGTCATTGACAGGATCACAAGGATCAACATCAAAGCTGTAAGTAGAACCAGTAGAAGTCTGAGGACCATTGTCTCCGCTCAAGTCGAAGTTCACAGCAGGAATCAAGGTACCACTTGTATTAGTCAAGTTAGTTGTTGTTTCCGTTCTAGCCTCACCAGATACAGCAATATTGGGAGAAGCTACTACCGTTACATCAGTGGTTCCTGTTTCACTGTTTCCACTCGCATCTGTTACAGTCAACGTAACTGTGATAGGGCTCAAGGCTACATCATCACAATCAAAGGCTGTTCTGCTCAATGTTCTGTTGGCGATTCCACAGTTATCAGTAGAACCATTGTCTACATCTCCCAAAGTCAGAGTTGCATTACCGCTAGGATCTAGGGTAAGGGTAGCTGTAGGGAAAGTAGTTACCACGGGATCAATATTGTCTTCTACTGTTACAACAGCAGTAGCAGAACCGGTGTTTCCGTTGACATCATCTACGAAGAGGGTAACGGTTACAGGGTTGTTAAGATCCGCACAAGTAAAGGCAGTCTGAGAGAGAGAGAAAGTATTGGCATCAATACCACAAGCGTCAGTAGAACCATTTTCAATGTCGGCTGGTGTGATGGTACCATTTCCATTCGCATCAAGCTCAACAGTGAAAGGCTGTGTTACTACGTTAGGTGCAGTATTATCAACTACGGTTACCTGAGTCGTCCCAGTTGCCGTATTTCCATTCACGTCAGTTACGGTAACGGTTACAGGGATCGATGCACCGATATCAGCACAGCCAAATGAAGTCTGACTCAATACAATTGGGTTGACCGCAGCCAGTCCACAAGCATCATTAGAACCATTGTCAACATCTCCTACAAGCAGGGTTCCGTTTCCGCTGGCGTCAAGTGTAACTTGGACAGTTGGATTGATCACAACATTGGGATCGATGTTGTCCACAAAGTTAACAGTGAAGTTTTCTGTAACTGTGGTACCACAAACATCTGTGATATCTACAGAGTATGCTCCAGGTAGAAGTCCAGAAACATCTTCAGTTGTTTCACCATTGCTCCAAGAGAAGGTATAAGGTGCTACACCACCAGCTGGCGTAATATCAATAGCTCCGTCAGCAGCGTCAGCACAAGTTGCAGGCGTGATCACCTCAGTTGCTGAAACTACTGTTGTACCAGAAGCAGGGTTTACAGTAACATCAAACGAACAAGTCGAAGAATTACCCTGAGCATCAGTTGCTTCGAACGTTACAGTGGTTGTTCCTAGTGGGAACACAGAACCAGAAGCAGGACCAGCTATTTGTGTGATTGTAATCGCACCAGGGAAATTATCTGTAGCGGTTGCAGCAGAGAAGGTAACAACTGCTCCACAGACTCCTGCATCGTTGTCTACGGTAATCCCTGTGCTAGGACAAGTGATGACTGGGGCAGTCGCATCGATGTCTACACCACCTTGATCTACATCTGGAGAAAGCAGGGAAGTAGAATTGATGTCATCAGAGTAACCAAGGGCAACTACTGAACCGTCAATCTCAACATCGGTAAATCCAGTTGGAGCACCAGCAGCTACATCAAAGGTAATTTCTAATACATCCGTTCCATCAGTAAGCGTTGCACCTACACCTTGTTGATCAAACCAGCTAAAGGTCAGGGCATTGGTTGGGATAGAACCTTGTCCAGGAAGACCTACAACAGATGTTGTCTGGAAGGCAGTCAGTGGAACGTTGGTAGAAGCTACGGACAATACAGCTTCATCAAAGGTAATGGTACCCTGATAGCCAACTACATCATCAAAGTTATTGACTGAAATAGATACCGTAACTTGCTGACCTACACCAGAAACCTCTTCGCTTACGACAAATTCCAAAGGTGCATTGGAGAAATTGGGGTCTCTAAGAGATACATCACCTGTATTAGGGAAGTCGTACTCAACAGCGTAACCGGTTGGAAGACCATTAACGGTATTGAATGCACCAATGACGGCATCTGTCCCATTTCCTTGTACAATTGTAAATACCTCACTTCCGGAAGGGGTATAGGAACCAAAATTCAAATCCAAGATACTATTAGCACCTAGGTTTAGGGCTCCATCAGTTATTTGCTGGTCATAATCGGTACAGGCAGTAGGTCCGCTTACGTTCACGGACAAGGTTCCTTCAATTCCTAAGCCTGAACCTGTATTGAAGTTAAGGCAAGCATCAGGTCCAAGGGTAACCCCTAAGGAAATAATCGTAGAAATACTTCCGTTGGTTTGAATAAAGGTACCTTCTCCTTCTACTGTTCCAGTACCTGTAATAGGTTGAGGATTGGTAATCGTACCATCATTGTCTACAGAACCTTCAAGAAAGACTCTACCCCCAAATTGGGCTGTAACACTTCCTCCAGTTTCATTCACCAAAGTACCTTGGAACTCAATATCTCTTCCTACATTTTGTACGAGAACTGTTCCTGTTGCTTTGTTGGTAAAGGTTCCCCCAAATTGGTAAATCCCACCTAGCTGACCACCGATGTGCTGCGCTACAGAGAAATTGACGACATCTACAGATGCCAGCCTTTCTCCACTAGGTACGGTGCTACCAGTGGCAGGAGCCATATTGAATCTACCCGTAGCACTGTTGGTAATCGTAGGAGATCCAGTACCTGAAATGTCTCCATCTTGCCAATTGATTCTGTCATTGCTGATGATATCACAACCAAGATTTAGATCAGCAATGAAGTTGATGTTTCCGTTACTTATGATGTTACCAGTACTTGAGATCGTAGAAGCAGATGATCCTGAAATGGTGAGGGTACCTCTAGCAGCTCCACTGTTGAAGTCAGCAGGACCATTGATCGTCAAGCTGAGGAACTCTAAAGTAAGGCCATCAGCTGTAACAGTATGGTTAAGGTCAATGGTAACATTATCATTTGAACCAGGAACAGCATTGGCATCCCATGTAGTAGGATCATCCCAATCTCCACTTTGAACACTGATAAAGTTTCCAGGAGCAGGTGTGTAATTGACATCACGAATAGAAATGTCGCCCGTATTGGGGAAGTTGTATACTGCTTCCATGTTTGCTGGCAGGTTGGTAGAACTGAATGAGCCCACCACCGAATTTGTCCCATCTCCACTGACAATGGTAAACAAGTCACTGATCGTAGGCGTATAACCTACAAAATTAGCTACTAAAGTAGCACCACCACCGATGGCTGAAATATCAGTTGTCCCAATTACCGTCTGTTGTTCATAATCTGTACAAGGATTCGTCCCTGTGATGTCTACGGTAAAAATAGATGAATTACTCAGCCCTGATGCAAAAGTTAAACAGGCATCTGGTCCAATAGATGCTTCAGGTAAACCTACATGAGCAATAGTTACCGGGTTGGAAAAAGTTCCGTCACCGTTTAGTGTACCTGTTACTTCATCAGGAGATAGGGTTATGGTTCCATTATTGGTGAATGTTCCCGATACAAAGTAAAAACCAGTTGTAATATCTCCACCAGGTTTATTTAGGAGTGTCCCTGCAAAATCCAATCTAAGAGATGAAGTCGAAGTCGTAATGGTTCCAGTGGCTTCATTGGTAACAGCACCTGCAAAGATATTTGTACCTGCGTTGCCCCCGTTTTTATTAATAGATCCAAAGTTGACTATATCAACGTTGTCAAATGTAGGGCTCGAGTTACTAGTATTATTTAGATTAATTGGTCTGAGGGTTCCTCCCACATTAATGGTAATGGTAGGTGTACCATTGATACCTGTCATGTCATATGATCTTTCTTCGACTACACCTCCGCTGTTAATTATGATATCAGCCTCAAGATCAATGTCTCCTCCAATTCTAATAAACCCATTGTTATTGACAGTAATGGTAGCACCAGAGAAAGTATGCACAGGTTGAGTAGAATTATTAGTGAAACCACCAACACTCAGCGTTCCTGTAATATCTAATGTATTAAACGAGAGAGAAAGTAACGTAGCAGGAACCGTAACCGTCCGGCCGCTTGGGATGATGACATCATCACCAGAAGTAGGAACTCCTGAAGGGGTCCATGTATTAGCATTATTCCATGCTCCATTACCAGCCGTTCGCGTAACCGCAAAACTCGGTAGTGAGATCAAAAAGCCCAGCGTGATCGCGAGGAGCTTCAAAAATGTCGTTCGTGTTAAATTCATAAAACTAGGGGTTAAAAAGAATAAAAAACACTGATTGAATTGTGTTACATAATCTAGTGTGGTAGCAATAGGTGCTTTTCATAAACTGCCTTTCATATTTAAAAGGAAATTCAGGGGGCAGCTCCGGGGGCATCAACTCACAAAGAGTTGTCAAATCATGACATATTTTCTCCATTCAACTTGTGTACTTACACTGGGAAGATGTAAGTCAAGCTGTCATCAAGAGGATAGCGGCTTAGCTAAACCTATTTGGAGAATTGATTCAAAAGTATATGGATATAACCTGTTTGGTTAGCGTCAGATTACCTCTTAGGAGAAATCAGGTAAAATTACCTAGATGGTCAAACAGAAAAGTACTTGGGCTCATCTTGGACCAAAACTTCCTGACCTAATCTCATCCTTGGAGGATTGATACTAGTGATAATAAGGACAACAAAAAGGTTGGTGTAGGGAAATTGGAGGTACAGAACAAGTGGTAATTGGGGGAATCACTTTGATCATAAACAGGGGTAGTTTGTGTTGTAAGATACGCTTGTGTTATCGCGTAAAAATCTTGACCAAATATGAAGGAGATATGGGGATTTTTTCCGTCAAAATCCTCTCATTTTCCGTCAAAACAAGCAAAAAAGCACATCAGAACGGGTAAGTTTATTAGGTTCAACTTTCGATCAAAACAGACGGCAACTTGCCAAATTTCCGCTTAAATGCCCTAGAAAAGGACTTCGGATCAGCATATCCAGACTCATAAGCCACCCGAGAAATGGAATTATAGGTTTTTGCCTCCAACAATTGACGAGCTTTCTGGAGTTTCACCTCGACAAGATATTTTTTAGGGCTAAGTCCAGTTAATCGCTTGAGTTGTCGAAGTAAGGTTGACTCACTCATAGCAAATTTTTCAGCCAACATAGGAACATCCATTCTGGAATCAGAAATATTTTCTCTTACATATTTTTCAAACTCAGCTAGCCAACCTTGGTCTTCCTTCGAAATCTGAGGAACATCCTCTTTTTCATTCTGGGCCTCGACTTCTTTCATGGAGGTTGCTAACCTAGCATGGTAATTCTGCAAGAGATTGTTCATCTTCAATTTTAGTTCAGCCTCATTGAAGGGCTTCAAGATGTAATCATCTACCCCAATCCTAAGGGCCTGTAGTTTGTCCTGAATATCGGCACGCGCCGTCAGCATAATCAAAGGGGTATGCCGTGTTTGATCTTGGGATTTTAATTTTTCTGCCAGTTGATAACCATCCATCAGGGGCATCATCAGATCTGAAAGGACCAAATCGTAAGTTGAATGATTATTCTCCTCTACCTCCTTCGCCAGATGTTCCCAAGCCTCCTGTCCATTGGCCGCCATAGTTACTTGATAATCTTTCGCTAGGATTAGCTCCAGATAGGTAGCCAATTCAATATTATCTTCTACTAAGAGTACCTTGGGAAGTTCTGAGGTAGGGACAGGCTGTTGATCGGTCAAGCTTGTCTCTGCCTCCTCATGCCCTCGTGCAGCTACATCAGGAAGCATGTCTTCTTCTACTTTTTCGTCCAATACCTCTAAGGGGAGGACCAACATGAAGCTACTGCCTCTTCCCAACTTGCTATTGAGTTCAATGCTTCCCTCCATGAGGTTGACATACTCTTTACATAGGGCTAGACCGATCCCAGTACCTCCCTCGATCAATTTTTCTGGGCGCTTACTTTGAAAAAAGCGATCAAATATATAGGGCTGGTCGTCGGGATGGATGCCTTCTCCTGAGTCTGTCACTGTGATATGAAGCTCCCCATCTGTTAATTGGACATGACATCTTACCTTGCCTCTTAAAGGGGTATACTTGAAGGCATTTGAGAGCAGGTTGTTAAGGATTTGTCTTACTTTTCCTTGATCGATGTTAGCCTGTACTCCTTTTCTGAGCTCAATCTCAAAGGAAAAGTCGATGGATTTGATATCTGCCAGAGAGTTAAACTGGATAAGTATACTGTACAAAAAACTGTAAAGCGCAGTAGGTTGAACCTCAAGCCTTAATTTTCCTGTCGTCAATTTACGAAGGGTAAGAATTTCGTTGATCAACTCCTGGAGTTGCTCTCCACTCTTGCTGGCCATGGCCAAGAGCCTTTGTTGATTCTGGCTAAGGTTTGTTTCGTTAGACAAGGATTGCAAAGGGCCCAGAATAAGGGTCAAGGGCGTTCTGAGTTCATGGCTGATATTCGCGAAGAAACGAGATTTGGCCTCATCTAGCTGGGATAAACTCTCCGATTGCTCTTTGATCTTCTTATTGGCCTTGGTGATCTGAAGGTAGAAATACCCTAATATAAAGGAAAAGAGTAGCGCAGCACTCAGGCCACCAAGTGCGGCATTACGGCCTTGACGTTCATCCTTGATTTTCCGCTCTTGTTCTAAGATCTGTTGAGACTTTTTCTCATCATAAAATTTCGCCTCAGTTTCCGCAACCGCGCTGGCATTCAGCCTGACGTTCAACTCTTTGGTGATATTGTCATAGAGTTGGACGTATTTCCAGGTAGAGTCTACTTGACCTTTCTGTCGAAAATAGTCTGCCATCCCCCAGAATAAGATAGATTTTGTAAAGAAGTAATCTACAGTATAGGGAGGTTTGCACTGTACCAATACATTCAAAGCCAACTGGCAATAATGCTTCGCGCTATCTAACTCACCTGCTTCCTGATATTTATTCGAGATATTTCTGAGCATGGCTGCATAACCTTGTTCTATGTTAAGGCTTAGGTAGATTGCTGCAGATTTATTGAGATTCCCGATCGTCTCAGGGAGGCTTGCATCTTGATCAAGAACCGCAATCAGGAAATAGGCTGTAGCTTTCTCCTCTGTTATCCTATCTTCTGAGGTTCTAATGGCTTCTCCTGCGAAGAAATAGGCAGAATCGGGATGTTGATCCAGGATTCGGAAGTAGGAGGATTTTCTGATGTTGTACAAAGGGAAAAGCGATCGAAGCTTATGTGTCATGATCAATGAGAATGCCTGATCAAGCTGTTGTTTACACTTGTCCTTCACTAGCAGTAATTCATACACCAAGGCGAGATTGATGTGAGTTTGTGCCAAGATCTTCCATTCACCTTGCTTCAGGGCTTTCTCACTAATAGAGAGAAGTTGGTTAATGGCGAGATCCTCCTCTCCTTTGATGATATTTTCAGCCATACATAATTCTGCTTCCAAGGCCAGTCTTGATTCTCCAAGACCAGCGGCTTCCAACTCTTGAACTAGCTGGCTTAGCAAAACTTGAGAAGTATCAATTTGGCGAGCGTCTTGAAATGCCATGGCCTTTTCAAATCGAGCTTGAAAGTCAGAGCTGGGGAGCCTATTATTCTGCCCATATCCATCGGATATCCCAATCCAATGGAAACTTATCTGAAGAAATAAAATCAGACATAGGGATTTTATGTGAATAGAGGCCTGAAACACGATCAAGTATGTTTGGCTAAGACATGCCCTCATGGATATCCATTCACGATGTCATCTGCCATCGGGTGAATGAGATAGTTTCAGAAAGAAAAATCACCAGGGGCACAAGGTCTTGTGTTGAATGAATTATGGTGATACATCAAAAGTAGGAACAAGGGATATCTCCTAAAATGGTATTCCTGCTATTAAAAAAAAACGGGTATAATTACCTATATCTGGAATTTTCCTGAGGAGAGAGTTATAAAACCTGCATGCCTCAAGGATGCTTTTTGCCATGGCTACGGTCTTATCCATTACAAGGAATTGACCTCTTGATCGGTAGGCTTCCTAAGTCAGCAAAGGTGGAAAGCGTCTATTTTTTATGCATGACCATTTAGACTGGAAATGTTGAATGTAGAACAATCGTGAAGAGCATCCAATGCAAATATGTTCAAACAAGTATTCACATACACATTGACCACTAATTGTTAATTCATAAATAGTTTATTTCAATTTTCGCCTTATGTCAAATTTTTATTTCCTCCTCCTAGAAAAGAGAAGGCTAAACAAATGAGGGATATGAAAAAGAAATAGGCAGTTCTTACCCTACATTCCATCCCAAGCGTACAAAGCAGCACAAGCCGCAGGTCTAGTAGGAATACATTTTAGCAAAAGAATTGAATAGCTTTACTGTTGAATGTAATATTTGATTTCATGACCCTCACCCAACCCACCCTACTCCTTGACGAAGAACGCTGTCGGAAAAACATCAAGAAGATGGCAGATAAGGCTCGGAAGCATGGCCTTGTTTTTCGCCCCCATTTCAAAACCCATCAATCCCTTGAAATTGGTCGTTGGTTCAAGGAATATGGAGTCGAAAAAATCACCGTTTCCTCTGTAGCCATGGCAGACTATTTTTCTGAAGAATGGGATGATATTACCATTGCCTTCCCTACCAACATACTTGAAATGGAAGCCATCAACCGTTTGGCTCAGGCCATCACCCTTAACCTGCTGGTCGAGTCAATAGAAGTTGTGCGCTACCTCGGAAAACACCTAAAGGCTAAGGTGGGTGTATTTATAAAAATAGATGTGGGCTACCAACGCACAGGTATTGCTCCGGATGCAAAAGATAAAATTGACTCTATCATCAGTCTTATCACATCCTTCCCCAAGCTTGATTTCAAAGGCTTCTTAGGCCACGCTGGCCATACCTACCATTGCCGTGATGTAGACGCTGTGAAGGAGATTCATCGACAAAGCCTCCAACATATACACCTGCTAAAAGCTAAATATCCTCAGGCTGTCATCTCTCTTGGAGATACACCTTCCTGTAGCTTAGCAGACGAATACGAAGGGGTAGATGAAATACGTCCAGGAAATTTTGTGTTTTATGATTTGGTCCAGCATCAAATCGGTTCGAATACCCTAGAAGAAATATCACTTGCCCTAGCCTGCCCTATTGTAGCGTTACACCCTGAGAGAAATGAAGTTATCGTATACGGAGGAGGGGTCCATTTTTCAAAGGATCGATTGGAGGATGAAGTCCATGGAACCCTTTTTGGGCGGGTGGTAGAACAACATGGGAAGGGTTGGGGAAAGGCTATACCCAATGTATATGTGAGCAAATTATCTCAGGAGCATGGAACCATTGTACTTCCAGAAATTGAAATCCAAAAGTATCAGATTGGTGATTTGCTCTTGGTGTTACCTGTACATGCCTGCATGACTGCTCATGCCATGCATGCCTACCATACCTTGGATGGCCAGATCATCAGTAGATTATGAATTCGCTGAAGCCCTTCCTATAAGCTAGCCTCTTCATATAAAGAAATTGTATCTTCAATGAAATTCCAGTAAGGAAGCCATTAAGCAAATCTACCATGGCAGAGGAGAAACCCAGATTGGCCAGGCTAACCGCCATCATCACCCAACTTCAATCTAAAAGCCTAGTAACTGCAAAAGAACTTGCACAAAAACATGATGTAAGCATCCGAACTGTTTACAGAGATATCAGAACGCTGGAGAAGTCAGGGATCCCTATTGTTACAGAAGAAGGAAAAGGATATTCCATGATGCAGGGATATCGCCTTCCTCCTATCATGTTTACCGAAGATGAAGCCCATGCGATGCTCATAGCCGAAAAACTCATTCAGCAAAACAAGGATGAATCTCTTTCTGCCCATTTTCAACAAGCCATTGAAAAAATAAAATCCGTTCTCCTTCATACACAGAAAGAAAAAACGGAATTGCTGGAAGATCGCATACAGATTCGAGACAATCACAAAAACGTAAAAACCTCCACCTACCTCATTCAGCTACAAGCGGCTATTACCAATTTCAAGCTTGTCAGACTCGAATACTTCTCCCTGAAGGAGGAACACAGCCAACGAACCCTTGAACCTTTTGCCCTTTACACCACGCAAGGAAACTGGCTACTGATTGCGTACTGTAGGGAAAGAAAGGATTTTCGCTCCTTCCGCTTGGATCGAATCCAACAGATGTATGAACTTTCAGGCACATTCCAACCGCATGATTTCACCCTAGAAGAGTATTTAACGGAATGTAGAAAAAAATGGCAAAGCACCCCTGACATACCTCTGTCATAGATCCAATTTACCTTGGGTCTCAATCAAATCATTACAACATGGAACAGGTAACAATTAAACCATTCAAACTCATTGGACTTTCTATTCGAACCTCAAATAGTAATGGCCAAGCTGCTCAAGAAATTGGAGCCCTATGGAACACATTTCTAGGTACCCAAATCCCTCAACAAATCCCCAACAAGCTAAGTGAAGAGGTGTATTCACTTTACACAGATTACGATGGAGACCATACCCAGCCCTATACGGTTGTTTTGGGTTGCCCCGTAGAAAACCTAGACAATATTCCAGAAGGCCTAGTTGGCAGAACCTTTGAAGGGGGGAACTATGTCCGTTTGTCTGCTAAAGGGGCCCTGGCAGATGGCATCGTGGTCAATAAATGGATGGAAATCTGGGAAGCTGAAAAACAAGGAAAACTGAATCGAGCCTATACAGCGGATTTTGAAGTCTTCGGTGCCAAAGCCCAAAACCCATCTGATGCAGAAGTGGACTTCCTTATCGCCATTCATACATAATGGAAGAGCTGGATCAATACTACCTGAATCAGGATGAACCCAATCGCAGTTGTCTATTAGCTCTACGAGAAATCATCCTGGCTCAGGACGAACGTATATCGGAAACAAGAAAGTGGGGCATGCCTTGTTTCTGCTTGGGTAAGAAGATGTTTTGTTTCCTTTGGATAGACAAAAAGACCCAAGAGCCCTACCTATTGATGGTAGAAGGACAACGAATGACTCATCCTCAACTAGAAGAAGGCAATAGATCCAGGATGAAAATTTTCAGGCTTCAAGCTGAGCAGGATCTCCCATTAAAGACTATAAATGACATCTTAGAAGAAGGTATCGCCTTGTATCATTCAACAGCAAAACAATAAAGAGGTTATGGCTGAAAAATACGAATGGAGAAAAAAGGCGAAAGCCTATTACCTCCCCAAGACACAGGCAGAAATTGTAGATATCCCTGAATTTCAATTTGCCACCATCAAAGGGCAAGGCAATCCTAATGATCCAGCCTTTGGGGATTATATTCAGGCTTTATATGCCCTCTCCTACGGGATAAAAATGACCCTCAAAAAAATGGACAATCCGCCGAAAGGCTATCAGGATTATACCGTTTTCCCTCTCGAGGGAGTCTGGGATATTACCGAGGAGGCGAAAGAGACCATGAAGGATGAGCTAGATAAGGATCAGCTGGTCTTTCACCTGATGATTCGACAGCCGGACTATATCGACCAGACATTCTTTGAAGAAATAAAGGCTCAAACCCTCAGCAAGAAAAGTGATATACACTTGCTGGAAAAGGTACAATTTGAAAGGATTCAAGAAGGGAAATGCATACAAATGCTACACATCGGTCCCTATGATGATGAACCTGCTAGCTTTGAACGGATGGAAGCCTTTGCCAATGAGCAAGGGGTAGAAAGAGCCTCTAAAATCCATCGGGAAATTTATCTTTCAGACTTTAGGAAGGTCCCGAAGGAAAAATTGAAAACGGTTCTTCGGTTTCAATTGCGATAAACCAAGCATCCCTATTAAACAAAAAAGGCAGCCTCTTATGAAGCTGCCTTTCTTATATCTCAATGATTAGCTAAGCTTAAGCTAGGTCAAATCGATCTAGGTTCATGACCTTTGTCCATGCGTTCACAAAGTCATTCACAAATCTCTCTGCCCCATCTGCACTTGCATATACTTCTGCTAGTGCACGAAGCTGGGAGTTTGATCCAAAGATCAGGTCTACCCTTGTGGCTGTCCATTTGATTTTACCAGTTGTACGATCTCTTCCGTCGAATACTTCTTTGGAACCAGAAGAACCTGTCCATGCAGTATTCATATCAAGTAGATTGGTAAAGAAATCGTTGGTCAGCGTCTCAGGCTTATCGGTAAGTACGCCATGTTGGCTTCCAGCAGTATTGGCATTCAAAACACGCATCCCCCCTACCAAAGCTGTCATCTCAGGAGCAGTCAAGGTAAGAAGTTGTGCTTTGTCAAGTAGCAATTCTTCAGCTATGCGGTCATGACCAGGCATCATGAAGTTACGGAAACCATCAGCTTTGGGCTGTAGTACTCTTACTGAATCTACATCTGTCATCTCCTGCGTAGCATCTGTACGGCCAGCTGTGAAAGGTACTGAAACATCGTGCCCAGCCTTTTTAGCGGCTTCCTCAATAGCGGCTCCTCCTGCCAAAACAATCAGGTCAGCGATGGAGATTTTCTTTCCTCCACTTTGAGCATGGTTGAATTCGCTTTGAATCCCTTCCAATGTCTTCAGTACATGAGCCAGTTGTAGCGGCTGATTAGCTTCCCAGTTCTTCATAGGCTCTAGCCTAATACGAGCACCGTTTGCACCACCACGCTTATCTGATCCACGGAAAGTAGAAGCAGACGCCCAAGCTGTAGAGACGAGGTCAGATACAGAAAGGCCAGATGCCAATACCGTTTCCTTAAGCTTTGCTACATCCTGCTCATCAACCAATTCATGGTCAACTGCTGGTACAGGGTCTTGCCAGATCAATACTTCAGAAGGAACTTCCTTTCCAAGGTATCGAGACAAAGGCCCCATATCGCGGTGAGTCAGCTTAAACCATGCTCTCGCAAAAGCGTCAGCAAACTCATCTAAGTTTTCATGGAATCTTTTAGAAATTTCTAGGTAGGCAGGGTCCATGATCAAGGCAAGGTCAGTTGTTGCCATCATGGGTGCATGACGCTTGCTTGGGTCATGTGCATCAGGTACTGTGTCAGCTGCGGCTCCATTTTTAGGTTGCCATTGCTGTGCGCCAGCTGGGCTATGGGTCAATTCCCACTCATGCCCGAATAAAGTATCGAAGTAGCTATTGTCCCAGGTGATGGGAGTAGCTGTCCATGCACCTTCCAATCCAGAAGTGATGGTATGAACTCCTTTTCCTGAACCATAGGTATTTTTCCATCCTAAGCCTTGCTCCTCGATGGTAGCACCTTCTGGCTCAGCACCCACATACTGATCAGGATCAGCAGCACCGTGTGTCTTTCCAAATGTATGTCCACCTGCAATCAAAGCAACGGTTTCTTCGTCATTCATGGCCATACGAGCGAAGGTCTCACGAATATCTCTGGCGGAAGCAATTGGATCGGGTTTACCGTTAGGACCTTCTGGGTTCACGTAGATCAATCCCATCTGTACAGCTCCTAGCGGCTTGTCCAGTTCGCGATCTCCTGTATAACGCTTATCTCCTAACCACTCTGTTTCAGGTCCCCAGTAAATATCTCCTTCTGGCTCCCAGATATCTTCGCGTCCTCCGGCAAAACCAAATGTCTTGAATCCCATGGACTCAAGGGCTACGTTTCCAGTCAATACCATCAAGTCAGCCCAAGAAATTTTTCTTCCATACTTCTGCTTGATAGGCCATAGTAGGCGACGAGCCTTGTCCAAGTTTCCATTGTCAGGCCAGCTATTCAAGGGAGCAAAACGCAGTGTTCCAGAAGAGGCACCACCACGACCATCACCAACACGATAGGTTCCTGCTGAGTGCCAAGCCATACGAATAAAGAAAGGACCATAATGTCCATAGTCAGCTGGCCACCAGTCTTGAGAATCTGTCATCAAGGCATGTAGATCAGCTTTCACGGCATCCAAATCTAGGCTCTTGAACTCTTCTGCATAATCAAAATCGTCCTCCATGGGGCTAGTCAAGGGGGCGTTCTGGTGCAGAATTTTGAGGTTTAGGCTATTTGGCCACCAGTCAGAGTTTGACAGGGCGCCAGAAGCAGTATGTCTTTGTGCTGCACTTTTTCCAGTAAAAGGACATTTTCCAGCACCATTGCTGCCGTGTCCGTTACCATTGTGCGAATGTGAGGTACTTGAATGTGTATTGCTATCCATTTGTAGTTAAGTTTTCATGTAAAATAAGCCGATATATGCTCTGATGTTCATTGAAACATGTGATACCAATATTGACATCATAGATACTAGGGCTTTGTAAGGCAGATTCCCATCCTATATAGAAAAACAGATGTAAAAAAAGCAAAGAATGGTGCCTTGAATGCCCTCTCGTCAAGTTCTTACCCACTCAACTAAGCTTTTCTTCATATGTTCAGGAAATCACATTTTTTCTAAGGAATGATCCATAAGGCTATTTCCATGTATAGGCTAAGGTCTATTTATAATTGATCAGAATTTTCCACAACTTATTGTATCACCATTAACCTAACAATCAAATGAAACTAGGAGCATTTTCAATTAGCCTTGGAGTAAAAGACCTGAAAGCCTCAAAAGAATTTTATGAAAAGATGGGGCTTACCCATTTTGCGGGCAGCATGGAAGAAAATTACCTTATCCTAAAAAACGACCATGTAGTCATCGGTCTCTTTTATGGGATGTTTGAAGGCAATGTACTAACATTCAATCCAGGCTGGAATCAATCAGCGGAAAATATTGAGGAATTCAATGATGTAAGAGAGATTTTCGAGAAATATCAGCAAGCTGGTTTGTCCTTTGTCAAGGAGTTGGATGACTCTGCTGAAGGGCCAAATAGCTTTATGATGACCGACCCAGATGGCAATGTCATTCTCTTTGACCAGCATAGATAAAATCAGAATCTCACCCCCTACCTATGAATCAACTACTCCAAACATCTAGAGGTGAATTCAATGTCCGGCTCTATGGCCACCCAGACAATCCTCCCTTGATTCTGCTTCACGGCTGGCCCCAAACGAGCTACTGTTGGCATCATAGCGCTCAGGATCTTCAAGATTATTATGTGATCGCTCCTGATTTGAGAGGAATGGGCGATAGCAATCGAGAACTCGATTTGTCGATGTACCTCAAGGATAAGATGTCTGAAGATATCTTTGCCGTAGCCGATGCCTTGGGGATTGACCAATTCTTCTTAGGAGGACACGATTGGGGAGCAGCTATTGTACAGGAAATGGCTTTTTTGAAGCCTGAGCGTATCTTGAAGATGATCGTTATCAATATGGTCATCATCAACAATCCCAAAGGACAAGCCAAGGCAGGAGAAATCCTGGTCAAACAGCTCTTCCGTTCCTCCTGGTATCAGTTTTTCCTGAGCATCCCAAAATTTCCCGAAGCGATGATCGAGGGTAAGGAAGATATTTGGATTCGATTTTTTAGCCGAGGTATCAGTAAGCCCGTACCAGAAGATGCTATTGCTGAATATACCCGATGCTACAAGATCCCAGGCACTTTGACTACAGCTGCAAATATCTATCGAACAATTCCTGAGGATAGAAAACGCTGGGCAAAACTCTATTTGGGCAAAGAAATGAAGGTGCCTACCAAAATTATCCATGGAGTTTTGGACCCTGTCATCATTAAGGAATACTTGTTTGGTGTGGATGATTTTTTTGCAGAAGTAGATATCTCTCGGTTGGAGGGAGGTCATTTCATCGTGGACGAACAACCTAAGGAGGTGGCGGAGATCATAAACGATTACCTCAAGTCGACATAAGCCCCAAGTAAAAGCATAGGAAGGGCAGGAGACTACTTGATGGTATGTCCTGTCCTTTCTTCCTTCCTAGATCATAAGCACAATAGGTATGAAAAACTGTCTTCCCATCATTCCCATCATTCCCATCATCCTATTTATGGCTATTTCCTGTAGCCAAGTAGAGCATGAATCAGACTCTCCTCCAAGCCTATCTTCTCCCTATTTTGGCTTACGCCCTACCCAGATGCCCCAAATGTTGGTACCTGATTTTATTTCATCCTCCCTAACGGAATACAATGGGACTTTCAATCCAGAGGGTAGTATGTTTTTCTTTACCCGTGAAGCTGCGAATAAGGGCTTTATTGCCTATACCTACATGCAGGCTGATAGCTCCTGGTCAAAACCTGCCATTGCGCCCTTTTCCGGGAGATATTCGGAGTATGATCCGCTCTTTTCGCCTGATGGTTCCAGGCTATATTTTAGTTCTGAAAGGCCGCTAACGGAAGGAGGAAAGCAAGGAAAAAGTCGAATCTGGTATGTAGAAAGAACAGGCAAAAGCTGGAGTGAACCCATTCACCTACCTCTTTCGGACAAAGGAGATTATTACAGCTCGTTGACAGAGGAAGGAACCATCTACTACAACATTTGGAACACAGGAAACATCATGAAAGCTAGCAAAACTGATTCTACCTATATTTCAGAGGCGCTTCCTTCTGGCCCACAAAGCATTAATGGACGAACTGATGCTGGTGATCCTTTCATTTCTCCCAAGGAAGATTACATCATTTACAGAGCTTATTATCAAGAAGGAATGGGGAGGGGGGATTTATATATCAGCTTTAGGATAGAGGGTAAATGGACAGTTCCAGAGAATCTGGGTTCCCCAATTAATTCTAGCAGCCATGAAATGTGCCCTTGGGTCAGTAGCGATGGAAACTGGTTTATTTTCTCTAGTGATCGCCTTCAAACTCCTTATCCCCAAGATCAATTGGAGAAGCTAGAAGAAAAGGTGCATTCCATAGACAATGGGCTACAAAACATCTACTACATGAGGGCGGATTTCATTGATAACATGAGGAGCAAGCAGCTAGAATAAGAGAGGAAGGGGTATTTTGATTTGAGTTCGATGCTACGTTTCGCTTAACTTCATTCCTCTCAAAGTCGGTTAATTAGAAACTTATGTCCCATACTTCTGCCAAAAAGTTACCCTGGATCAAGGAGGGATATGCTTTGTTTGCCAAAGAAGGCTTACAAGGGGTGAGTATTGAACTCATCGCCAAGCGTGTAGGCATCAGTAAATCTTCCTACTACCACCATTTTGGCGACTTTGAGGTCTTTATGAGCGAATTGTTGGTCTATCATATTTACCGAGCTGAGGGAATGTCAGCTAAGGCATCCGAATGTGAACAGCTTGACCCTGATGTCCTGAATCTCTTCTTGGAATATCGAGAAGATATGTTTTTCAACAAACAGCTTCGCTTACATAGAGAACAGCCTGAGTTCAAAAAGTGCTTTGAATCCGCCTATTCCCTTGTAGAGCACGCCTTTATCGAGCAATGGGCTGCTGGAGTACAACTCGAAAGTAAAACTGGCTTAGCTAGATTGCTCCTTCAATTGATTGCAGAGAATTTCTTCCTCAGAATCACAGAGGAGTCCTTTGATTATCCTTGGTTTCACCAATATATCCAAGAAGTCTCTTCTCTTATTTTCCAGATCAAACAGCTTTCCTGATCATTCCTCTCTAGGAGTAGGCAAGCTATCCTCTTGATTTCATCAGTCTTCAATTCAATACCCTCTATTAAGACTACCTAAATAAAATAAGGGGCAACCTCCCGGCCACCCCTTTCCAACCTTAGATCCTGATAAGGATAAACCTACCAGGGCGCAAATAGCTTACTCCACACCAATAGGCAAGGTTGGTTTTGACAACTGTAATACGTTAAGCGTAGGTGATGTTCACCCTTGAATCTGTTACCAAGGTCATGAATAGGGAAAAGACATGCCACGCAGAAAATATCCATTATTGCGCCTGCCTCTTTCCAAAAGCCAATAGATAGGATAGAAGGGGGTATTAATAGGGATTTTTGCCGGTTTTGACGGCTTGCCACCAGTGCCACCATGACCAGACATCATCGCTCCACGAACCGAAATAGGCCAATCCCATGCGCGTAGTGTACCAAACGAAGGTCGCTAATATCGCCCAGAATAAGATTTGAAGGATGATGTGCCATGACCTGCTTGAGGTCAGCACATAGGCAAAGGGAAAGGCCAATACGGCCATAAATTCAATAACGGGGCGATACCCAAAGGCCCCTCCAAAACGCCACATATGCCAACTCCCATTGACCCAGAGGAAAAGTAGCATCATGAGTAGGATGACGGGACCACTCACTTTCTTTTTAAAGGCGACCCATAACACGCCCAACAACGGAATCGCCATCAGAGGACTGTAAATGATCATCCCATTCCAGCGGGAAAACAAGAGCGAAATGATATAGGGAGACTTCCAATGGGTAAAGCCTTCATCTTCATATGAATAATACAACCACGAACCATATTGGTACTTCCAGTAGATCATTTGGGGCAAAAGGGCCACCAAAAACATCAACGGCACCCAAATAAACTTCAGCAGATGATCCCACACCCATTGCATCCGTTTCATGAAGTCCTCTTTGGTGTATACCTCAAAAAATGCGGGATAAAGGGCCAGCATGAGATTGACAGGACGAATGATGGTAATTAAGCCCAGCAACAAGCACATCAGGGCCATTTTCCCATGTGTCGGTTTCTCAATGAGGTTGGGCGTAAGCCAGACTACCACCGCAAAAAGAAAGAAAGAATAGGCATGAGACATACCCGATTGGTCAATCGTATAGAACCACAAATTGGTGGCAAAATACAATAGAGAGACCGTGAGCATGGCTATGGGTTTGGTAAAATACCCCTGCAAGGAGACAAAGACCAGCCACAAGCCCCACATGACATAAAAAAGGGCTGCAAACAACACAGAATCGTTGTAGACTTTGGAATAGCCATTTGCTGGTCCAGATCGAAACCATCCATTCTTTGCTATCAAATGGGCCGTCAGGAAGAAGGGAGCCTGCATAACAGAAACCCCGTAGGTATATTTATTCAGATAAAGACCTGTTTCGGGATTGATCAAAAACTGATTGGTCGTATTGACAGGAATCTGATTGTTAAAACCTCCATAGATAAATACGGCCGGAAGATACATATAATACCCCTCCGCATCGGACCAAATCCGCACCTTACGAATATCTGTCATACTGAGACTGATCCCCGCTATGATGAGGATAAAAATCCAGTATTTGTTGTCGATCCAATCGAAAAAGCGATTCATAAGCGGGTTTGGCTAGGCTCAATTCCTTTTGGCTGGGAAAGTTAGGTAAAAAGGGGATAAATATTTTTATCTAAATTCATCTCTTCGCCAGATGGTTTCAAGCCCCTGCAGGAGAGGATAAACCTGATTTACTTACTGGCTCGGATTTACACCCAAAAAACTAGCCTCAATCATATGCGCTTATTTCCTTATTATCAAAGACTTAACATACAGTTCACAGCAGATAGCGTCCTTGGCAACGGAAAATTTTCCTGGAGCCAGATGAAACCAATTCTCAACCTAGCCTATCCACTGACCTTAATGGTCATGTTCACGCTTTCTTCGGATATCTACACCCAGCAGATTTCTCAGGCTAATGGGCAGAACCTCAATGGCTACGAAGAACCCTACGACCTATATCAAAAGGAGCTAAAACCCTTTTATCATGGTGTTGCTTCTGGTGATCCGCTTCAAGACAGGGTCATTCTCTGGACAAGGGTTACGCCAACAAATCCTAATGCAAAAGTTGAGGTAAAGTGGGAAATCTCGTTGCAAGAAGACTTTTCTTCCCTTGTTCGTTCGGGTACCCTCATCGCTTCCTCTGAAAAAGACTTTACCGTTAAAGAGGATGTTACAGGACTAGAAGCCGGTACGTCATATTTTTACCGCTTTGAAGCCTTAGGGAAATACTCTCAGATAGGACGAACAAAAACCCTCCCAAGGGGAGATGTTGACCAAGTTAAACTTTTGATAGCCACCTGCTCGAATTATGAAGGAGGTTATTACAACGCCTATAAGGAAATGGCCAAGCGCGAAGCTGATGCAGTCGTTCACCTTGGCGATTACATTTACGAATACGAACCAGGCCATTACGCTCAAAAACACCTTCAAAAAGCAGGTCGAACACACAGGCCTAAACAGGAAATTATCAGCCTGAGTGATTATAGACAGCGATATTCCCTGTATAGAACCGATTCAATGCTTCAAATGGTGCATGCAGCCCATCCCTTCATCAACATTTGGGACGATCACGAAACGGCCAATAATTCTCATATGACGGGAGCGGAAAATCACCAGCCAGAAAAAGAGGGGGAATGGGAACAAAGAAAAGCCGTAGCCCAACAAGCATATTTTGAATGGCTACCCATCCGCGATCATGAGGAAAAAAACATCTATCGTTCCTTTCAATTTGGAGATCTTCTGAGCCTCATTATGGTGGACACCCGTATCATTGGGCGGTCAGAACAAGTTGAAAATAGCTTTTCTGAAGCTTACCTAGATGAAAGCAGAAGCATACTTGGGCAAGAACAGGAAAACTGGTTGAAATCGGAATTGACCAAAAATACACAATGGAAAGTCATTGGCAATCAAGTCATGGTTTCCCCTATGGATGTTTCTTTCTTTAAGTTCTTGGGCTTCCGCATTCCCTTTTACCCAGGAAAGGTGAAAAACATGGATCAATGGGATGGATATCCAATTGCCAGAGACAGGGTGCTGGATTACTTGCAAGAGGAGAAGGTTGACAATGTCATCTTCCTCACCGGAGACGACCATGCCTCTTATGCCTATGATGTAGTCAGGGAAAAGAATTGGGAGGCTTACAAAGAAGGGCGCGAAGCTGAAGCGGTTGAATTGGTTACGCCAAGTATTTCTTCAGCCAACTTTGACGAATACCTTCCGAAATTCTACCTCAACAAATTGAGAAGAAAATTCCCCCAGAAAAACCCTCACCTGAAATGGTTCAACCTAACCGAACATGGCTATATCAGCCTGGATATAAGCAAAGAGGCATCTGTCGCGAATTGGAATTTTGTAGATACCATTGACGAGGTAAAGGAAGGCGCGAGAGTAGCTAAAACCTTGACCATCAAAAATAAGATCACCAAACTCAACGAATAATCATATGCTAAAAAAGTGCCTTACTTAAGCAAGTGAGGTACTTCTTCTAGCTCCCAGTCTATGACTAAGCCTTTGCCTAGCCTTCTAGCAATCTCAGCTCCATATAATTTCTCGCACAAATAAAGGGAAGGTTCAAACGATCGTACCCCACCAGCCGAAGTGATGTATTTTCCCTCGTGGACAAAGTATACATCCTCATGTACCTCTAAATGAGGAAACATCTTCCGATAAGCCTCAATATCTGTAGGAAAAGTTGTGGATGCGACTTCATCTAGTAAGCCAGCCTTTGCGAGTACGAAGGCACCATCACAATGAGACATCACATAGGAAGCCTGTTCAGCCGTTTGTCGAACCCAATTAATCATCACACTATCCTCCAAATCAGAATCTAGATGATGTTCAGCTGACGGAACAACCAGAATGTCGATGGCAGGGATTGAATCGCTCAAGTAATCGAAGTCGGCTCGAAAGTTAATTCCTTCAAAAGTCCGAATCATCTCCTTTCCTTTTGCCACAGTAAAGACATTCATGGGCTTGATTCCCTCCCTGTATTGGGTGTGCTGGAAGATGTCGTAAGGGGCCGTAAGTTCAGTATTATAAACGCCGTTCATGACCAAAAATCCGACGTTGTACCAATTGGGATTGATCCGAATTTCTGGCCTGTTAGGAACTTTATTTTCCTTTTCCATTTCATTCTTACAAGAGAAAAGAAGAATACAGAAAGCAATTAAGGGTAGGACGTATTTCATTTTTTCAAAATAGAAAAGATTCAGGGGTGATTCAATGGACCGAAAAACCATTTAGCAGCAATTTCCAACTGACCAATCACGAAATCCTTACACAAGAAACATATTTCAATTTTAAAATAGAACAATTGTTTAATTTTGAGATAAATGAAATAGTTACCCCTAACATCAAACTATGTTGCATTTATAGTCTCAAAAAAATGAAAAACGTCCTTTCCTTAGTTCTTGCCCTAGCTTCTTTT
The DNA here is from genome assembly GCA_039817415.1 of Bacteroidota bacterium. Lineage (GTDB taxonomy): Bacteria > Bacteroidota > Bacteroidia > J057 > J057 > JALEFZ01. The sequence continues at coordinate 51,767 of JBCBVV010000011.1, read as the reverse complement.
TTCCCTTTGTTTGCCACTAGATATTATGTAGCCGCCGATGCTACAGGCAACAACGACGGTTCCTCTTGGGACCATGCCTATAACCATCCATCTGATGCCTTTGCTGCTGCTGGTTGGTCTGGTAGCGATACCATTTGGGTAAAAGCTGGTACCTACAAGCCCGATAGAACCTTATATGGAAGCTCGGGATCAGGTAATTCTCGAGAGTGGGTGTTTTTCTGTCCTAAACCAGTAGTAATTATGGGTGGATTTTCTGGTTCAGAAGTATCCTACTCTCAAAGAGATTGGGAAAATAATGCGACCATTCTAGACGGTGATGTAGGCACACAAGGAGATAATTCTGACAATACCTATCATGTTGTATTTCTTGGGAATGGCAACTGGGCAGAATTAGACGGTTTCACCATACAAAACGGAAACGCAAACTCTGGCTCCAACCAAAACGGAGCAGGAATTCAGGTAAGTGGAGTGAGTACCGCTACACTTCGCAACCTTGTCCTACGATCAAATACAGCGACAGGAAATGGTGCGGGTCTTCACTTCTCAAACTTATCGAGCGGATCCCTTGAAAATATTTATGCCTTTGATAATGTAGCCCAAGGCAATGGAGGTGGATTCTATTTGGCCAGCCTCAATGGGGTAAACATGACCAAGTTGATCTCTTATCAAAACCAGGCCCAAAATGGAGCTGGACTATATTGTTCCAGTCTTTCCAACCTTACACTTGAAGCCGTTGCCCTTTGTGGAAACTATGCGACAAACGATGGAGGGGGTATGCATGCTACCAGCTTTGCCAATGTGAACCTGGTCAATTGCTGCTTAACCAATAACTCTGCAGCCAACAATGCCGCTGGTTACTACTGCGACAACTTTTCCAATTGTAACTTCACCAATACCACCGTTTACGGCAATACAGCAACTGGAGATTATGGAGGACTATACGCTACCCAATGTTCTGGTACCTATATCTACAACTCCATTATTTGGGGGAATGAGGATCAGAATGGAACCACCCATACCCATAGCCAGCTGTACCGAACCAACAATTCTGCAAATATGGAAGTAAGTTACTCTTCTGTAGAAGGGACCAATGGAAGTGGGGCAGGATGGTCATCTTCATTTTCCGACATGGGAAACAACATAGAATTCGACCCTATTCTAACCAACAGAAATGGAACAGACGGAATTGCCTGTACGGCTGACGATAATTTTGTACCCTCTAGCTCTTCTAATGTGATTAATGTAGGTCTCAATACAGCTCCTGGGGTTACTCCTTTTGATCCTAATGGAAATGACAGAATCCAAGATGGGACCATTGATTTAGGTGCTTTTGAAGGTTCGGTTACATTCCCCGTCGAATGGTTGGACTTTAAAGGAGAGCAGAAAGGGAAAGCCATTGAATTAAACTGGTCTACAGCTACAGAGATTCAATCCTATGAATTTGAAATTCAAAGAATGGAGGAATTCAGTGGTATGTGGCAGAAGGTTGGCTCTACAGCTGCAGCAGGTTATTCCTCCACTGTACAGACTTACAGCTTCATGGATTCTGATATTCCTCAACAAGGCTGGGTTCGCTATAGATTAAAGCAAACAGACATCGACGGAGGCTTTGACTTTTCCCACACGATTGAGGTAAGACTTCAAGATCAAAGCCATGACATAAAGCCTGTGGCGGTTCCCAATCCAGGTACTGGAATATTCAACCTAACCTTATTGGGTACAACCTTCCAAGAGGGCCAGCAAGTAATGATCAAGGATATGATGGGACATACCCTCCTAACCCAAGAGATCAAAGCCAATGGCATGACAGAGGTAGCCCTTGACCTTAGTAGCTTCCCCACTGGATATTATTTCATCCAGCTAGCTGGTCATGGCAAAACGTCTTACGCCAAGTACCTGAAAAAATAAATCATCCTTCCGATAGCGAGCCGGTGTCTTTGGGCCTGGTTCGCATTTTCTCCCTCCTACCCTGCACCTTTTTTAAACTTGCCATCCCAACTTGGCAGCAACCTCCTTTTCTTATGAAGAAAGTTATCTTGATTCTTGTAACCCTCAGTTCCCTAGCATTTTACCCTCTTTTAGCTTCTACGCCGGACGCAACCCCCTTTTCCCTAAACGAACAATCTTCTTCTATTTTTAAAAGCACTTCCTGGATAAAGGTAGAAGGCAAAATGGTGAAATCATCTGTTGAAATTAATTGGATAACCCAGACTGCCTATCCCACAGAGGAGTATGTCATTCAGAGAAGATGTGAAGGTGAAAAAGAATGGAAAACCATCGCTACCGTTAGGTCAAATGGTCAAATCGATCAGGAAGTTAGCTACCAATTCAAGGATACAAGGCTTCCAGATTGCTCGAGTGTGGATTATAAAATTCAGGAAATTAGCCACAAAAAGAAGAAAAATAGCCCTGTGTTTTCAGTTGAATTGGGAGACATTGCCCCTCAACCAACCGCACTCCTCACTCCTAATCCGGTGGAAAATGAGCTAACGATATCCGTTGAGAACATGTCATTAGCCACTCCAACTAAGCTAGCTATTCAAAATGCTAAGGGAGAAAATGTAATCAAATATCTGATTCCTAGTCTGAAATACAATCAATTCAAATTGGAATTAGCCCATTTAGATCAAGGACTTTACTTTATTATTCTAGAACAAGACAGTGAGAAGATTTCTCAGTCTTTTTTGAAAAAATAAAAAACGCAGGAACTACTACTAGGCCGGACTGAGGATTCAGTTCGGTTTTTTTATTTTAGGAATACCTTACCAACAACCAAACACCATTATGACCTACAAAACCCTTCTTTTCAGCCTCATCTGCCTCATGGCCACCAGTCTCAATGCGCAGGAACTCGTCAATGGCAGGTTTGATAGCCTGTACATAGGGGGCATTGACAGAATTTATGGATGGATGACCTCTGATGGATATTTTTTCCGCGTAGGTCAGGTCAACGATACAGCACAAGCTCTTCAAGCTGATACCGTTTATTCCGGAGTTGGCTTTGCCTTCTCAGAAATGGTCCAGTCGGTCTATGTAGAATACCAGGATACCTTGAATTGGTTTGGAATTAAGTTGACCAACTTCCCTAACAGGCGAAAGGAGGATGGCAGCCATTTTCCTACTTTCCTTATTCATGGAGAAAGGCTTGCTACCGATAGTACTGGCTATCCAGATTATTTTAGAAGTGGGAATCCATTTGCCTTCAGGCCAGACAGCATTGTAGGCTACTATCGATATTCAGACTCGCTCTCCGCTATTGACAACTTTGGAAGAATGGTGTTAAGCCTAAGTCTCTATGACTCTACTGCTCAACAAAGGGATACAATCGCCTACCTCGACAGTCAATTGGATCTTAATCCCACTCCCAATTGGACAAGGTTCGCCTTAGCCATTCCCTATGAGAGTTCACTCACTCCCGATCAATTAGGGTTAGCCTTTCTACCCAGTACACAAGGAGAAGCCTTTGGAGTGCTATGGTTAGACGAATTGGAGTTTACGTATGGGGCAACAACTTCCAATACCCCCATTCTACAAGGAGATATTTTCCTTTATCCCAATCCTAGCCATGATCTCATTCGCCTAAATTTACCTGCTGAACTTGTAGGAAAGATCAGCGTCAGGGACTTCACAGGCAAGGAGGTCATGCACGATACTCCTTCACAAATGATTGATATTTCGAGCTTAAGTTCAGGTACTTATCTCATGGAAATCTCTCTGAAGGATGGAAGAACCTACCACCGCAAATTTGTGAAATCAGAATAGGGGCAAGCCATGGGTAGGTAGTTATAAGCCCATATACTCCTGCAGCATGATGGTTGCGGCCATCTTGTCGATTTCCCCCTTGTTGCGGCGCTTCTTTTTGCTCATTCCACTGGAAATTAAGGCTTGCATCGCCATTTTGGAGGTGAATCGTTCATCCCACAACTCGATTTTCACTTGGGGATAAGCTTGTTTCAGGTGGGCTTCGAAGAGGCGTACCTCAGCTGTGATATCGGTATCGCTTCCATCAAGCTTGGTAGGCATGCCCAAGACGATTGTCTCAATCTCTTCTCGATCAAAAAGGCTTTTGACATAGGCTTGGAGATCTTCTGTCCCAACCGTTTCCAAGGCAGAAGCAATGATCTGATTGGGATCAGACCATGCTAGTCCGGTTCTTTTTTTTCCGTAGTCAATGGCGAGGATTCGAGGCATAGGCCAAAAGAAAATGAGATTTAAATTGGGTACAAAAATAGGCCATTCCTCGAGATTGAGAAATGGCCTTTATGTATACTGATATCGGAGGATTAAGATCCGATGTTTCCGATTTTCTCGTCGTAAAGTGCTTTGGACTCATCTACTGTTTCCGTAAGCTGGTTCATGATGTCAGTTACACGAGATTCGATGCTCGCTAGAGATTCGTTGATGTTTTGGAACTCTCCCATAGCTACAGCTACTTCAAGTGCCTTGATAACATCTTTGGCCTCATCGTATAATTTGCGTAGGTCATCAATTGATTGCTTGGTCTTATTTAGGGTTTCAGTGTAATCCGTACGTGTGGTACGAAGTGCTTTTTCAAGCTGTCCACGTGTGTTGGGATCACGTAGGGAAGCGGTTTGACGCTCCATGGCACCAAATAGATTTTCTGCATCAGTTTTCAATGCGGTGTATTCTTTTTCCAGGTCATCAACTTGGCCTGAAACTTTCTCCCATTTGCCGTAAACAGAAGCAAACTCCTTGTCTACGTTTTTGGCAGTTTCTAAAGCGTCTTTGATTCCGGTGAGCATGGTAACTCCGTCTTCAACTTTGGTGTCGGTTTCTGTCTTAACCTTCTCAAAGCTAGCTATTTGGGTACGGAATTTCTTCTTGTATTTAGGAAGCTGCTCAGGGCTTTTATTTTTTTTGTTACAGCCCACAAAAGCAAAAAGGGCAGTAGCGAGTAGTAAAACGGTGAGGTTCTTCATTTCTGATGTGTTTCTACTTAAGGAAAGAAATATTCGATATTTCGACATAAATATACTGGCAAATATATTTCTCATCAAGTTAAGAAATCAACAGCCAGCATATTCAGCTGTCATAGCCTTTTCTTCTTGGGGTAAATCTTGTTTTTCTATCCACATTTTTTGACCGGCCGAAGATTTCGGCATAGTTTTTTCAATGGTTATTTAGAAAATTCAAAATACTCGTCAAGAAATGAAATCGAGTCTTTTGATTTGTAGATTTTAGAGGAGACCTGTAAAGTTAGGTCACTTAAAAGTGAACTTCCTTTTTCTATGAAGCGATTGGGTACATTGACACAAGGATTCCTGACTGTACTATTAGCAGCTATGCTAGTAGGGGCCGGAGATTGGTATACCTCCGAAATCCCCGTTTATGCAGAGGAAATGCTTGAATTCGAAGCCTCCCCAGAACTTCTTCCTGCCCCGGAAGATGACTATCTGGCTGGCATTATCATGAATGAAGCAGATGAGTGGAAAGGGGGGAAAATCGAGGAAGATGTACATACTGGTCTTCCTATGGGCAGATTCTTGGCTGCTCTTCAGAAGCTAGAAGCTAGACCTGATAGAGCCAAAGTACGTATCGCCTACTTTGGAGACTCCATGATTGAGGGGGATAGAATCACACAATCCCTTAGAAATGACCTTCAGAGTCAATATGGCGGGACAGGAGTAGGCTTTGTCCCAGTGGTATACGCAAATTATGGCGACAGAAGAACCATCTGGCATCGTTTTTCCGGCGATTGGGAAGACATGAACTTCATGAAGCCGGCAAGACCCAAGTATGGATTTGGCATTTCTGGTGAATATTTCCTGACCAGTCAACCCAAAGCAGCCGGTAGAACGTGGGTCAGGTATAAAGGATCCAAGGAGTATGATACCACCCAAGAATTCCAACAGATTAGACTCTTTTATGGTCCGCGCATGGAAGACAATCCCAAAGAGGATTACTACGTGGCTGTCAAGACCGATACAAGAAAAGACACCTTCTTCCTGAGCGGAGAAAAAGTAGTTAACGAAAGCTACCTCTCCAAGGAAGTAACCAAAGAGATCAAGCTTAACTTCCGTATTCCCAAGGATATGCCCGTGTACGGATTGAGTTTCGAAAGCCCTTCAGGAATATTTGTTGACAACTTCTCTGCACGAGGACATAGTGGAATGAACCTGGTCGAAATACCAGAAGACAACCTGTCTCAGTTCAGCAAACTACTTGATTATGACCTAATTGTACTTCAATTTGGCTTAAATGTGGTTTCCAAAAATCGCAAAGATTTTTCCAGCTATGAGAAAGGAATGAAGAGAGTGGTGGAACATTTCCAGAAAAATGCGCCTAATTCTGATATCCTAATCGTCAGTGTAAGTGATAAGAGCACGCGAATTGGAGGCTCTTTACAGACTGACCCTTCTGTCCCCCTAATTGTCAAGGCGCAGGAAAGAGTAGCTAGACAGACCAACTCGGCCTTTCTGAATCTTTATCAGCAAATGGGCGGTCGTAACTCTATGATACAATGGGTAAAAGCAAGACCTTCTTTAGCTAGAAATGATTATGCTCACCCAAACAGACGCGGTGCCATCAAAGTGGGCAACATCGTACGCGACTATTTGAATGACGAGTACGGTTCTTTCGTAGGAACCCCATCCGTCCCCAACAAAAGCATGGCGATCAAATAAGCTTACACCTCTTCCATGATTTTCCAGAGTTTCTCAAACTCCTTTCGGTAGGGAAGGACGATTTCGGGATCATTGGTTACTAGAATATTCTCCTCATTGTAGTTGGCGGCAGAACGAGTCCAATTGTAGCTGCCTGTCAGGACGGAAGATTGATCAAAAATCGCAAACTTATGATGCATGTGATTTTGGGTTTTGTCTAGTTTGATAGACATTCCCCTCGCGGCAAGGTCGATGACATCAGATCCCTTGTCAAATGTCTTGTCATTGTCTGAAATGACCCGAACTTCAATACCTCTTTGCCTGGCATCATCCATGGCCCTGGCAATACGATTGTCGCTTATCGTGAACACACAGACATCCGCAGACCGCTTGACATTCTTGAAACAACGCAAAATAGCATTGATACAATCATCCCCAGGCGAAAAGTAAACCTCGTGCTTAAACTTGGGCGCCCCATCTGGGAGTAATAATTTAACGGCTTGTCTAAGCCATTCTAGCACACGATCCTCCTTCATGCCATCAAGTTCATCCGTAGCGATGTTGAATACCTTGGATCGCAACACATTCAACTCATGATCATCTAGGTTTTCTTCCTGTAAGATTTTACCAAGGGCTCGGCGCTCTTGTCGGGTAAATACCTGGTCATCAAATGTCTTTCGGAATAGTTCTTCGAGGTTTTGCATGCTTTTGTAATCGTTTTAGGGCTAAAGGCGGGGTGGATAAGTCCTGAAATTACAGTTTTCCGAAGGAATTGCAAGCGAAGGAGCATCAGCCATTACAGCCTATAATTTTCGGTGAAATTTCTTCCCAGGCGATTGTTGAATAGCGTCTTTAAACTCAAGAGACAACAGATGTTGGGAAAGGCCCGCATGCGTAATTCCTGTCATCTCCGATATTTTGTCTACATGCAAGGCACCATCTGCAAGAGCATTTAAAACCTTCAATTCTGGAGCTGAGTAATGCGTAGTATCCAATTGAAGCCCGAGTTGGAGCTGCGGGTGTTGCTGATGGTGCTCCCATTGAATGTCTAACTCCTCCAAGACCTGTTCTGGCCTGTCTACTAGCTTGGCTACATCTTGTCTGATTAGTTTGTTACAGCCCTTGGAGAACTCATCTCCTACCCTACCAGGGATCGCAAAGACCTCTCGATTTTGATCAAAGGCATACCTGGCAGTTATCAAGGCTCCTCCTTTTTCACCGGCTTCAATCACCACGACAGCTCGAGAAATACCCGAAATAATTCTATTTCTTGCTGGAAAATGAGGAGCATCCGGCTTGGCTCCTGTGAGATATTCTGTGAGTAAAGCCCCTGTCTCTTCAATTTCTTTGGCTTTCTTTCTGTGGTTTGAAGGATAAAGGGTATCCAGGCCATGAGCAAGAACAGCAGTTGTCCTTCCACCAGCTTTGAGAACAGCCTTATGGCTCACGATATCCACCCCATACGCCAACCCACTTACAACGTTGATATCTTGTTGGGCAAATTTTTGGGCAAAGATCTCAGCCAATTCTCTTCCATAGGGGCTGACTCTTCTTGTCCCAACGATAGCTAGAGCAGGTTGAGCATTTAGGTTAAGGGGGCCCTTTTTAAACAAAATCAAGGGGGCATCATGAATAAATGACAGCAACTGCGGGAAATCTGGATCTAGGTAGGAAAGAATTTCTATTCCATGGCGTTGGCAATATTTGATTTCTTGCTCAGCCCTGCTGAGTTCCTGCTTGGAACGAAGCAGTTTAAGGGTCTGGTCTCCAACTCCTGGAGTTTTTAGCAATTTACTCTTGCTAGCTTCGAATACGGCCTCAATGCCACCACAGTAGGCAATAAGGTTTTTGATCGTAACAGGACCAAGCCCTCTTGTCAACGCAAGGCTTAGCAAATAATGGTTGTGCGAATACATATTAATAGTATAATCGCGAATATAAAAATAGGGAGCAAGAAGCTCCCTACAATTTTGTCATTTAAAGCATCTCTTTCTACATACCTTTCGAAATGCGCTTTGCTCTTATGAATCTATTGGGTCTTATCCCATAACCACTGTTTTATGCTCAGCCTCGCGAACGAGAACCTTTAGTCTTTTTCTTGCTCTCGCCAAGCGCATTTTAACGGCGCTTTCAGAGATATTCAGGTAATCCATCAACTCCTTGATAGAGGTATTTTCTTGGTATTTCATTTTCAGGATGGCCTGGTCTTCGATAGAGATACCGACCATTGCGTTTGACAAGCAGTTTTTGCGGGTCTCAAATCTTCCTAACTCCTCGCTCTGATCTTCGATAGCCATTTCAGGCCCTTCGTTGATGTCCACCTTGATGTAGCGAGAGTTTTTGCGGTAGTGCTCTACACAGTAGTTGTAGGTAATAGCGTAAAGCCAGGTAGAGAATCGGCTGTTACCTTTAAATTTAGAAAGCTGGGTGTAGGCTTTCAAAAGAACATCTTGAACCATGTCTTTTGCTACATCTTGATCTTTCACAAAGGACATACACTTGCGGAAGATTTTGTCAGAGTAACGGTTGTAGATGATGCCAAAGAGATCAGATTTGTTTTGATTCTGGATCAGGTCAATCAGTTCTTCGTCGGACATGGAGGTAAAAGATTTGTTCACAGTAGATAGATTAATTTTTAGAAACGCTCATGAATGGTATATAACCATGGAGATTGATGTGTTTTTCTTATCGTTCTCTGTTCAAATTTACGGAGCTTAATGCGACAAGAATGGTCAAAATCAATCTGAATTTAGGGAGTCTGATTTAAAAATCATACAAAATAAAAACCTCTTAATGAGCACATTAAGAGGTTCTAGATATCAATTCAAACAATTTTTCTATCGATACATAACGGCATCAACTGCCTCTGCAATACGCTTTGGACTTGGCAAAAACGCGTCTACAAGCACTTGAGAATAGCCGACGGAAGTATCACGTCCAGTCACTCTTACTACAGGAGCATCCATATAATCGAAAGCTCTTTTCTGGATCATATAAGTCAGCTCTCCTGAGAATGCGGCTAGGGGCCAGCACTCTTCTACTACGACACATCTGTTGGTCTTTTTAACTGACTCAATGATGGTGTGGTAATCAATAGGACGAAGAGATCTCATGTCAATCACTTCCAGGCTAATTCCGTTTTTGGCGAGTTCTTCTGCTGTTTCCAGGCAAACATGAACCATTTTCCCGAAAGTAACCACCGTCACATCTGTACCCTCTCTTTTAATATCGGCTTTTCCGATTGGGATCAGGTATTCTTCTTCAGGTACCTCGCCTTTCAAACCGTACATCTGCTCGGATTCCATCACCAATACAGGATTCTCATCGCGGATTGCTGACTTCAGAAGTCCTTTGGCATCTTTGGGTGTGGAGACAGAAACTACCTTAAGGCCAGGTGTATTGGCATACCAGTTTTCGAAGGACTGGGAGTGGGTAGCTCCTAACTGACCTGCGGTCTGACTGGGCCCTCTAAATACGATAGGGATATTGAACTGCCCTCCACTCATCTGGTACATCTTGGCCGCATTGTTGATGACCTGGTCGATAGCTACCAGAGAAAAGTTGAAGGTCATAAACTCGATGATAGGACGAAGACCCACCATAGCAGAGCCTACGCCTATACCAGAAAAGCCCAACTCAGAGATAGGCGTGTCTACGATACGCTTGGGTCCAAACTCTGCCAGCATTCCTTCGCTGACCTTGTATGCACCATTGTACTCAGCCACTTCTTCTCCCATTAGATAAACGCGTTCATCACGACGCATCTCCTCTTGCATGGCCTCACGAATGGCTTCACGAAATTGTATTTCTCTCATTTTATAATGTGTAGGCGAATGATTTTGTCCGAAAATTAGGCTTTTTTTCTTAAGTCTTGAAATTTATGGAGAAATGGCTGAAAATCTTGTAAAATCTGTTGTTTTTGCCGTTAAATAGTCGGATTCTTTCTAACACTTTCTTCTCCTTCATACAATTGACGATGAAAGCCTTTTGAACTTTCGCGAAGAAATATCCGCCTCCTCATTGAAAGATTCTAACTTGCCCATCAAGTCCAAGAAAGCTTTCAGTCTGATTACCAAGCCCAAGAGAACAATCCTTAGCCTATCAAAAGCCTCCTGGCAGTCAGAAGATAATGTTAGGATTGTTCGTGATGGGTATTTTTTTGCTTGTAAAAAAGTGGGTCATTGTAGAATAGAAGTTGATAGGTAGGTCTATTCAAACTTATTTGGAAATATTTTTTTACATGAAAGGTTTATTTAGGTAAGTTTTTTCAATTTCTTATATTTGATCAATACTACGAATTGAAATAGCCCTAAAATCACAACTCATTCATGCGAAACAACATGCAAGCTTTCAAGATCCTTTTGGTCGAAGATAACCCTGGCGATGTAAGACTGACCCAGGAAGCACTGAAAGAGGGAAGCTTCCAATATGACCTTACTGTTGTCACCGATGGAGAAGAAGCACTGGCCTACTTACTAAACAAAGGCCAGTATGTAACAGCTCCAAAACCGGATATCGTTTTCCTAGACCTTAATTTACCTAGAAAAGGAGGTGAAGAGGTTCTTGCCGAGCTAAAAAGCAACGAAAAAACGAGACACATCCCGGTTATCGTGCTGACCACCTCTGAAGCTGGACCAGATATCATGCATAGCTATCAACTTCATGCAAACTGTTATATCACAAAACCTGTAGACATCAACAGGTTTATTGAAGTTATCAAAGGCATTGAAAACTTTTGGTTCAACATTGTTACACTCCCATCATATAATCAGTGATTCGTTCCCTGAAAAGGACCACTTTGCTATATCCGTTCTACTCATTGAAGATACAAAAGACGATCAGTATCTTCTTCAGCTTTACCTTAAACGCGTAAAAAACCAGTCCTACAAGGTCTTTTGTGCGGACTCTCTGAAGGATGGCCTTGAGATTCTTAAGCAGCAGGAGATACAAGTAGTTTTGCTAGATCTCCAGCTACCCGATTCTAATGGATTAGAAACCTACACCAGCCTTCACGAGCAATTTCCGGATCTACCTGTCATCATCATGACGGGTGCCTCACATGAAGCAGATTTGGCCATCAAGGCCCTGGAAAGGGGAGCACAAGACTACCTGGAAAAAGATTTGATGGATGTAACCATTCTTCAAAAAACCATCCAGTATGCCATCAAACGAAAAGACATGATTCGTGGGCTGGAAAAAGCCCAACGGCTAGGGAAACTGGGATTTTGGGAGATAAACCCCGAGGATAAAAGCTGGCAAGGAGTGGCTCATCTACAAGAAATGTTGGGAAGTGAACCCAATAAGCCTATTTCTACTGTAGAAGAATTCCTTGAAACCATACAGGCTGAAGACCGCCCACAGATCAAGACATTCCTGAACCTCGCCTTAGATACCAAAAAGGAGTTTGATGCCATCTGCAGAGTAAAAAAACTAGATGAGGATGGCGCCTTCAGGTGGATCTCGCTGAAGGGAAATCCAGTGGTAGACAGTGAAGGAAAGGTAAAATACATTGAAGGGACAGCTCAGGATATTAGTGAAAGAAGGAAGCTAACCGAAGCCCTCCAGCAAAAAGAGCTGGCAGAAAAGGAAGCACAAATTAGAAGAGACTTTCTGGCCAAGACCAGTCATGAAATTCGAACGCCCCTCAATCCCATTCTCCTGCTAACAGATATGCTCCTCAAAAGCCAACTGAATCAGGAGCAGGAAAAAAGCATTGCCACCATCCAAACAGCTGCTCAAACTTTACTAGCGCTGGTCAATGACATCCTGGATCTATCCAAAATAGAAGCAGGCAAAATAGAGTTTACCCATGAGCCCTTCAGGATACAGGATGTGTTGACACACATCTATGACCTCCTGGAAATACACGCCAGACGCAAAAGAATCCGTCTCGATATCAAGCTTGATCCTACAAATTTCCCCAAAAAAGTAACGGGAGATATGGTTCGCCTGACTCAGATTCTGGTTAACCTAGTCAACAACGCCATCAAATTTACCTTCCAGGGTGAAGTGGTCGTAAAAGCCTCCGCAAGACATGAAGAGGATGGGAAATGCTGGGTGGACTTTGAGGTAGAAGATACGGGTATCGGTATTCCCTCTGATAAACTAGGGGAGATATTTGAGAGTTTTGAGCAGGTAAAGTCCTCTGGATCCACCAAACAAGGAGGAACGGGCCTTGGCCTTACGATCGTCCGCCAGTTGGTCCAACTACAGGGAGGCACAATCGAAGTTCAAAGTGAACTGGGATTGGGGTCAGTATTTAAATTTAGCCTTCCCTTTCAGGTGAAACAGGAGGCAAAGACCGAAAGTCAGATCAGCCTTCAGCCATCTGAACCCCCTCAATCGAAGAAAGACCTGAACGGCGCCAGTATATTATTGGTGGAAGACGATCCATTGAACCAGATGGTCATGGAACAATTGCTGGAGCAATGGAATGCAAAGGTGGTCATTGCCAATAATGGCGAAGAAGGAATCAGCTTATTGCGAGAGCATTTTTATGATTTGATCCTCATGGATCTGCAAATGCCCGTTAAAGATGGCTTAACCGCCACCCTCGAAATTAGATCCGCCCTTCCCTTTCCACTCAATAATGTGCCAATTATTGGACTTACTGCACAGACAATGGAAGGTAGCGAAGCCAAATGTTTCGAAGTTGGGATGAACGATTATGTTTCCAAACCCATAGAAACTGAAATTTTTTATCGTAAACTTGCATTGTATGCAGATAAATTCCTACATAAGTCTGAGGAGGTAGAAAATAGGGGGCAAGCAGCCCAACAATTCAAGCCTCCCCATTCAAACGTAAAGAATCAAACATCTATTTTCAGCTTTATGGCAGAGGAAAGGTATACCGATTTATCAGGACTAACTTCCATGTATGGAGGAGACCTTGGGCTGGTGAAAAAGACCGTGAAAAAGATAGTTGACAAAGTACCTGAATACCTCAATGATTTAAACTCATTCCATCAGGCAGGAGACTTCGTGCGAGTAGGTGAAACCATTCACAAACTCAAAGCCAATATTGTGGGATATATGGGAATTTCAGAATTCTCAGAGGCAGGTCTTGATAGAATGATCGAAGGGATTAAAAAGAATTCTTTGCCTTCCGAGCGTGTAGAAGAATTCCTGCAAAAGTTCAATCATGTCGTGAAAACGGGTATTGAAGAACTTAGCCAGGATCTCACCACTATGTAATTCCTCCTATTTGCCGTCCATATCAAACCCAACATGAAACAGGATTACTCTTTTCAGACCGACAAGGGTCATGAACTCAATATGAGTTTGTATAGTCATGCTCCTTTTGGGGAAAACCCATGCATTATTTACACACATGGTTTTAAGGGGTTTAAAGACTGGGGATTTGTTCCTTTTGCAGGAGAATACTTTGCCAACAAAGGCTTTAGTTTCCTCTGCTTTAACTTCTCTCACAATGGTATCGGGGAGGATATGGAAAACTTCACCGAACTGAGCAAATTCGAGCAGAATACCTTCAGTCTTGAGGTTTCAGAGCTACAGGAAGTGATCAAACTAGCCTGCCACACTACATTTTTTGGAAACAAAGCGACGGCAGGTTTGGGACTGATAGGCCATAGCCGAGGAGGAGGTATTGCCTTGTTAGGAGCTTCCCGCCAAGCCGAGATTCAAGCGGTCTGTACCTGGGCAAGTGTTTCTTCCCTGGATCGATACAGTAAAGGCCAGATCCAAGAATGGGAGAAGAAGGGTTATATGGAAGTCAAAAATTCCCGAACTGGGCAAGTGCTCAAAATGGGTCGACCTATGCTGACCGACATACAAAAAAATGGCAAAGGCAGCCTAAATATCCTCAAAGCCTTGAAGGACATGGAAAAACCCCTTCTCATTCTCCACGGAGCGCAAGATGAAACTGTCCCCCCCTTTGAAGCAGAACAACTATCTATTTTTGCCAAACAAGAGTTGACTGAGATGCGCATGATCCCTGGAGCAGGGCATACCTTTGGAGCCAAACATCCATTTGCAGGATCTACCTCCCCATTAGATTTGGTACTTAGCCAGACGGAGAAATTCTTCTCGGAGCATTTATCCTAAGAAGCTGCCTACCAATCTGGTCCTTTTTTCTTACGGACACCTCCAATCGGGGCTTTTTTGAGCTGTTGGATAAATTGTGTCTTGTCCTTTCTCTTTTCCTCCATGAGCTTTCGCGCTACAGGTAAAGGGATACTATCAAGGCTTTCGGGCTTTAGAAGGTCTTTATTGGAACCACGACGATTGACTTTCTCTAGTTTTTCCCAGATTTCACGCAATTCTCGATCAGAAAGGGAAGGAGGTTGAGGCTGGTCATTTTCTGGCATTTGATTGGGAGAAGCAAAGGCATCATCTCCAACCTGCCGCTTTAACATCTCAAAGTTATACCGTGCTTCCTCGTTTAAAGGATCAAGCACCAAGGCATTCTTAAAGTTTCTAAGTGCTTCTTTATTTTGCTGGAAATTGGCCATGAGGATACCTAACTGATTGGCAGAAAGTGAAGCTGCTACCCTATCCTCCCCTAACATTCCTTGGCGAAAGTAACGAATGGCTTGGTTGATGGAGTCCACTTTCAGATGGCACAATCCAAGGTTGTAATATATACGAGTCGATACCTTGGGATAATGGGTTAAGGCTTCCTTGTATGACTCAATACTCTCTTTGAATCTTCCTGACTCATAGTGCTCCCATGCAGTCCTTAGGCTGCCATTACCAGACATAAAACTGGTCAGAATCGTAGCGAGTATCATCCAGTTCTTCATATCCTTTATTCTTTTCTAATGGGCATGATGACCATGCTCATGAAGAGCAATATGATCGAAACCAACAAAAACACTTGAAAGCGATTATTGGCTACCTGTTCGATGCTCACCTCCAAGGGTGTAGCCGTCATGGCATAAATTTGCCCAATCAATTCATCCAATCCCTTTAGATCGCTGTCCAGCCTTACGTAGGTCGTCCCAAATTCCTCAGCCATGTTGACCATAGAATCATCTGTCAACCTAGATATGACCACGGTATTGTCCTCCCCCCTTTTATAATTCCTCAGGTCATTTCCCACAGGTATCGGAGCACCCTCTTGGCTGCCAATTCCGACGGGAAATACCTTGATATTATTCTTCTTCAAGCGCTGAATCACGCTTCCGTAACTGTCTCCAAAATCCTCCCCATCTGTCAAGAGAATAATTGCCCTACTTACCTGTTCCGCATCTTTCTTTGTGCGCTGAAACCTATCCAATGCCAGCGTTAAGGCAGATCTCATCCTCGTTCCTGTCTGAACATATTGAGAGGTTTCTGCCATGTCAATAAAAAGCTTGATAGCTTCATGATCTTGGGTGAGCGGGCATTGATTATAGGGATGCTCTGTATAAACAATCAGGCCGATCTTATCTCCCTTCAAATGGTCCACCATTTTTTTGAGTTCCTGCTTGGCCTTGGATAAACGGGATGGATGCACATCAGTCGCATTCATACTGGCAGAGACATCCATGATGATGTATACCTCTCGGCCCATGATATTGACTTGCTCCTCACGTGTTTCGATGTAGGGGCCCAATAAGGCTATAAAAAGTAAGATAAAAGCTACACCTCGGAGGATAAACTTTAAGAAGGGAAGGCTCCTGGCATATTGATCTACACTAAACCAGGTTTGGGTAATTTGACTCACTCGTTTGTAAACCAGAAACATAATACCCAGGCTGACGGGGATGCCCAACAACCAAATCCAATATTCCTGAAATGCGAACTTAAACAAAGAGTAAGTCTTTAATGGGTAATATCTACAAATTGAAAAAAATGACGTGGATTTACAGCTGTTTTTGCCTCAATTCTCAATTCCGCTGTGCGAAAGGTTACATACCCTTACGAACAGTAAATGTACAGACATTTTTTGACCAAAAACACACACAACAATCTGATTATCAGCATTTAATATTTAATTCATGGACAGTATATCGTCGAGATATTCTTTTGATCAAACATTATTTTTTATCACCAAACAGCTTTAATCTTTCACCAGCCACATGGATCAACAACAATACGATAATCAGAAATATTCCTGGCAAGATACCTAACCACGGATATTGTGGCTTAGGCCTAGATATACTTAGCAATTTTCCCAAGCCTTCCATGTCCTCTACCAATCCTAGGAAACCCAAAGAAGATTCTGCTACAATCACCCTTCCAATCGTTAAAGCAAGGACTACAAAAATAGCAGGCATGATATTCGGCAACAGATGTCTACGGAAAATATAAAATCGACTATAGCCTAGCATCGTACTAGCTTCTATATATGGAAGATCCCTTTCTTTCAGTATCAAGCCCCGTGTCAACAAGGCTATTTGCACCCAGGAAGTTAGGGCAATCAATGCCATGATCAACCCGATGCTCCTCTCTTGAAAAACGGCTGCTAAGGTAATGATGAGCAAAAGGACTGGAAGCGAGTCCAACACCTGCAGGGCCCATAACCAGAATTCCTCCCACGAAAAAGCCCATTGAAATTCTAGCTTTTTATCCAGCCATTTTCCCATTCGGGTAAAAAGAATGGCAATCCCAAGGAAAAGGATCAAGGAGAGGCACAATTGTCCCAAGACATTCCCTAAGCCTGATTCAGAAGCCAATAGGATATCGTATTTTCTCAGGACAAATCCGTAAAAAGCTCCCAAGAAGAATCCGATCAAGGTGCCTATCAATTGAAAGGGACCATATTGCTTTTGGTCTCCAGCCAGGAAACTCATCCAACCTCCCACACATATTCCTAACAATCCCAAAGAAGCAGTAGTAGCTAGACTCCATCCAAGTGACATTCTCCCCCCATACATAATCGCATGAAACATACTTTTCCCATCCAATGTAGTCCCTAAGAATAGGGTTTCGCCATTCACTTGGCTAAAAGGGGGAAGGTGATTCGGGAATAAGGATTCAGGGGCTGAATATCCCCATATCCATGTACAGAGATAGATCAATAAAAAGGTCCAAAGGGGCCACCATTCCCGAATTGCTATGTTCCGCTCTTCCCCTTTCATTTCTTTAAAGATTGAAGGCGAATCCGTGGATCAAGCCATTGGTACAACAAATCAGTTAGCAGGTATCCCAACATGGTAAGCACAGCTGACAAGGAAAAGAACATCATGATAGCTGGGATGTCACCATTCAGCAGGGATTGAAGAATCCTTGAACCCATACCAGGGATATTGAATATTTCCTCTATGATGACCGAACCACTTACCAAAAAGGTAAACATGGAAGCCAAACTAGCGACCAAGGGAATCAAGGCGTTTCTTAAGCCATGTTTCCAAATAATCTGTCGCATAGAAAGCCCCTTGGCCTTAGCGGTTCGTATGTAGTCTTCCGCTAGAATCTGTTGAAGAGAGGTTTTCACCAATCGAGTAAGGACGGTCAACATACCCGCGACATAGGCAACGAAGGGGAGTACCATACTTAAAAAATGCTTCCATGGAAGGCGTTCATAGGGAAGGTAGCTATGAGGAAAGATATTTAGATTGGGGTAGTGTGGATTGGTGAAGAAGAGCAAAAGTAGTGTCCCCAACCAGAAAGCAGGGATCGCATCTAAAACAATAAGGCCTTTATCAAGTAGCCTTTGCCCCAACTTTTGAGAGGCAGAGGCTAACCAAGCCCCTAGTATGATAGCCAAGCCATATGCGATCAACAAGGAGATCAAGGTAAAACGGAGCGTGTAGCCTAGGTAGTAGCCTAAATTGTCAGCGACTGGCGTTTCATTCAAGAGAGAAGCACCAAAATCAAAACAACCCAGGATACCAGACAACCACAAATGGTATTGATTATCCCATCCGTTCCATTTCATCCTTGGTACATAAAAAGAAAAGCTATTGGGAGAATGAGTCAATTGCCTCCATGATGCTTCAAGACTTGATATAGCTGTTTCATTTGGATAAGCCGTTTTGATCTCTGCAATCAGCAAGGGAATTTGATCCAACTTTTCAGCAGGAATCCGAAGGAGATTCAGGCTATTCCTCAATTGGTTCTTTCCCCTAAGACTTTTGTCCTTTTTGGCCCTTAGAACGGTCAACCACTCGTAGCAGCTTTGGCGAAATAGATGTACGTTGACCCAGTTTTTGAAGCGGTAAAATAGAGCTTCAGCAGACTCCCTTTCTCTTTTGAAAACGATATGGTGAAGGGTATCAGGTGCATTTACGCTTTGGATGGCGAAGTAAAAGGAAGGTTTATTGAGATGATAAAGTTCGCTCTTCTGTTTGATTTTCCCCTTGACAAACACCTCAGAACGCCCATTAAGCATTTGTTGATAGACCTCATCCAGGGGATCATCTGGTTGATTGAGGCTAATGGCGAAAACCAGCCAGGAGACGAGTCCAATGGCCGGAATGATCAACAAGATACGTTTTAGAAAATAGGCGCTCAATATCAGGTAGTTGGAAGATGTAGGACATGGCCTTACTCATCCTCTCTGAATCGCTCACGTAACTGTACAGGTTCGACATCTGTCTTCCTGATACGGCTGTTGAGGAGTTCCACCACAAAGGAAAAGGCCATTGCAAAATAAATGTAACCTTTTGAAATGTGTTGTTCAAAGCCTTCTGCCACTAACATAAAGCCAATGAGAAGCAGGAAGGATAAAGCCAACATCTTCATAGTGGGTCTTGCATTGATAAAATCGCTGATAGGACCCGAGGCTACAATCATGATCACCATGGCTATTACAACAGCTGCAATCATGATTTCCACATGCTCTACAAGGCCTACCGCTGTCAAAATGGAATCAAAAGAGAACACGATATCCAAGGCTACAATTTGTGAAATGATCGCTCCGAAGGTGTTCTTTCTTAATTTCTTCTCATCTGATTCATCTTCTCCCTCAAGTTTGTGGTGCATTTCATTGATGGTGTTGGTCATCAGAAAGATCCCCCCCGCAATTAAAATTAGATCTCTCCAGCTCAGGTTAAAGCTCTCCATCGTATGATCCCCTAAGTCTAATCCAACCAGTTCCAAAGGATTGATCACCGTGTAGGTTAATCCAACCAACCAACTGATAGAAAGAAGTAAGGCAATTCGGAAAATAAGTGCTAGCGACAACCCAATCGTTCTCGCCCTTGATTGTTGATGAGTAGGCAGTTTTGCTACCACAATAGAAATAAAGACAATATTGTCTATCCCTAGGATGATCTCCATCAAGGTCAAGGTAAAGAGGCTGACTAAGCCATCAACAGTTAGAAATACACTTAAATCCGGCATGCTGCAAATATATAAAAATGTAGAGATGAAGAGCCAATTGTCCTTTTCATTCCCTAGAGATGTTTTTCATAGGATGAGCTTGGAAAGGAGGGAACACTTTTGAAAAACTTTTACACAATAGGCATTCACTTCCTCCTACAACCTTGTCTCTTTCCGTGGAATTCCTAATTTTGATTCTGAAAGGGAAGACAAAGTCACATTTCCCCTAACCTATACTACCTACATCTATGTACACTGGCCTCCTTCATACCCACAGATTAGTTGTCATCCTATTTCTATTGACCTATTTGATCAAGACTATTTTGTTGGTCGCCAATAGAAAAGAAGCACTAGAAAAATATACCAAGGCAACTCGTATTCCTGAGATGATCATTTCCTTCACCTTTCTGGCGACCGGAATTGGGTTGATGACTCAAGTGGCAGAAATCAATACCATGTTGATCATCAAGATGGTACTGGTATTTGGGTCTATTCCTTTGGCGGTTATTGGATTTCGAAGAAGTAACAAATTGCTGGCCATCCTGGCAGTTTTATTAATTGTCGGAGCTTATGGCCTGGCAGAGATGAATAAAATCGGCGTAAATGAAGAACCTATTGCAGCAGAGATTTCTACCGATCCTAGCGCAGCTAATTATGACCAAATGGCGCATGGACAGGCCCTTTATACCAGAAACTGTGTGGTTTGTCATGGTGAGGGAGGAGACCTAATGGCTTCTGGGGCCAAAAACCTCAAAGTTACCCAGCTCAGCAATGAGGAAATGACCAACTTGATCCTGAATGGCAAGAATTCAATGCCTCCCTACAAAGATGTGCCTGGTTATGACGAAGCCGGCATCAAAGCTGTGATTGCCTATATCAACGGAAAAATTAAGGAGTAATGACGCGGAAACTGATCTTCCGTTCTCGAGATCAAGGCGTTGTTACATTGACTATTTTAAGGGGTCCTAAGCCAGATACAGATGCCTTGGGAGAGGGAAAAGCTGTGCCCTTTTCATCCAGTGGGATTGACCTTCAAGATAGGCTAGGCCTTATCCCTCAACAGGGATTTCTAGCGAATCAACAGCATATTCAACTGACTTACCAAAGAGGTGAAAAACCTATTCTTCCACCATTCAAGTTTCAGTTGATTACCCATACGGCTCAAGATCTCCCAACTCTTGCTTTAGAGGAAGGGGTATACCAAGCCCACATTCAGCTTTATCGTCAGCTTGGTCCTCTCTCATTTTGTCTACGGGATGGAAAAGAGAGGATCATTTGGCAAATGAAAACGGAAATTAATCCTACCCATTTGCCCTACAAAAAAGCTAGGAAGTACATGTTTAGCCAGTTAGAAAATTGGCTGAAAGGCTTAGCCATTGCGACTGCCAAGGGTCAATATGTCAAGTATCATACAGCTAATTGGATCACTCCTTCTTCCAGTTCCCCACTATTTTTCCAAGAGGACATAGAATCCTTTCTACAGGCCACAGCCCAGCTTTCTCAAAAGCTACAAGCTGAATCAAAAAAAGAAAAGAAGAGTCTTTCACCCCATTCGCCTATCCATGACGCTCACAAAATTCTACGCATAGAAGAAAACAGAACCCTAGTAGAATTTTCGAAACAGACTCAAGACATTCCGCTGAACAGATGGGTCAAGGCATCGATCAGAAGACTCCTACTCAAATGGGAAAAATCAGATTCATATCAGGAAGAGGCCCAACAACTATACAAATCTCTCTCCTTGGATTTTAACGGGATCACGGAAGGCAATCAGCCCTTTCATCCTGCCCATTTGCCCCCGATCTATAGGAGATGGTATCAACTCTATCTCAAGGTATATTATCCTAGCCAGATCGAGGAATTTTCCTTGTTCAAATTGCCAGTGAAAGAGATGCCTTTGTTATATGAATACTGGGCTTTTTTAAAGGTAGCCAGTATGATTCAACAGATGGTAGGCCAGGAGCTTACGTTTCAGGACATACTTACGGTTAGAGAAGAACACATTTCTACTCATCTCACCTACCCCCAACAAACTCAAATTGTATTTCAAGGAAGAGAAGGTAAAACTTCTGTAACACTTTGGTATCAACGTGCCGCAAAAACGCCTTTAGGCCTCCAACGTCCTGATCTTTGGCTGGAAATCACCAAGGAAGGGATTGATATTCCTTTCATGTTTTTCTTTGACATCAAATACCAATTGGTCAAGGGAAAAGAGGGTCAATTCAGTGTAAGCAAAGAGGCTATTAACCAGCTTCATAGATATAGAGATGCTATCAAACCTTCCATGAAACTCATTCAGGGGCAAGCTTATTACCAAAAGGCTTTTGGGGCGGCCGTTCTTTTCCCTTATCCGAAAGATGAAGCTACTTTCTATTCACACCCTCAATTCCAAGGTCTTCGTACGGAAGGCATAGGAGCGCTGCCCTTGAATCCAGATCCCTATGCCCAGCACACTGCCTTAAAGAGGTTGCTGACAGAACTCATCCAGGCCTCAGCCAATACCCTTTTTGAAAAAACAGTTCTGTACGATACGCGACCCTATCAACTTAACCAATTGGCCTTTCGTGAATGGAAGCCCCTTAGCCTAGCTGAATTTCCCATCCTACACCATCATACCTTTCCTGACATGGCTCCCAAAGGAGCGATTGATGCGATGCTCAAATACCAACGAGCTGACTTGGTATGGTTGAGGACCTTTCAGGAGTTTCGGGCTTGGCAAGAAGGGTGGAAATACGATGAGCAAACCTATTGCAATGAGGCTGGCATTCATATATCATGGAATGGAGCGATTTATAGCATACAAGAACAAGGAGATCATCTACAAATAAATAGGGATGGACAATCCTGGGTATATCCCATTGATCAATCCATCCCCAGTATATTTGAGCAGCTATTTACTACTTGATCACTTTGAATACTTTACTTCTGTCATTGTTGACTACTTTAAAGAAGTAAATTCCCTGAGCATAGGGCTTCATATCGTAGTTATTCTTACCTCCAATCTGTTCGAATGTATCCAACAATTGGCCTGCCATGTCATAAACCTTTATCTCATTTTGCCCCTGTGGCAAATCTAAATGTAGCGTTTCAGATACAGGATTCGGATAGAACTTGACATTCAATTCATTCCTGCTGTCTATGGACGTTACTGACCTACAACTTCCGATTTGATAGCTGTTTTTGTTTCCAGCATTGTTTCTCTCCACCTCACCGGGATAGGAATAGGTATAATAGAAATAAATCACTGTTCCTTCACTGGCATTCAACCTGAAAGGAACATTGGGGCTAACACCATAACCGGGCAAAGCACCTGGATTTGTCCCATAATAAAGGATACAGGTTGGCGAACCCACCCCTGTACCAGATGGAATAAAGGTCAAAGTTGGATTGTCCTTATCATCAGAGAATATGTAGTCAAAATCTCCATTCCACGAAGTTCCTGAACAAGGAGGTGCCTCATTGACTGCTAGTTTAATTCTCTGGGAAGAGGCAGATAACCCACCATCGTCAAAGGCTACTGCCGTTATCTCATAATCTCCAAGAGGGGCAGTCCAGTCCAAATCATAAGGCTCACTATTCACTGTCCCGATCAATTGACTATCTGCATAAAACTCCACACGGTCCACTTGCCCAATCAAGTCCGAGGCCGCTGCAGATATTTCAACGATATCACCTTCTAGGTATTCGGATTCATCAAAAGGAGCATAAATGGATACCTTTGGAGGAAAGTCGTTATTGGGACTTGAAATCACATAGACTTCATCCTTATCGGAATAGTTTCCATTGTCTACTGTCAGCCTAAGGAGATAGACACCTTCTGTCAAGCCATTTATACCAGGATTTGCTGCCCTTGTATCAGAGAAGGAAAGAACCGAGGGCCCATATACCTGTTCCCATTCATAGGACAAAACGTTGTTTGAAGGGTCAGAACTGAATGTACCATCCAAAAGCGTACTATCTACAGGTAAGACAACCAAGATATTATCCCCTGCTTCGGCTACAGGCTGGTCATAAGTCAGGGGAGCAGAGTAGCTAAAGGTCATCTTACCAAGGTTAAATTCACCTCCATCAAAGGCAATTCTCAACACTTGTTTCCCACTTTTTAAGGGAATATCGGCTACCGTTTTGCTTTGCCAATTGTCCCAATCACCCGTATAGTTCATGCTAATGGAAGGGCCGATTTGTTCACCATCTAGCTCAAAGTGAAAGGGTCCTCCGCCATTAGCGTTTCCACTGGCGTATCTGAAGGAAAGCGAATATAGACCCGCTTGCTGAACATCAATGCTATATTCAAGCCACTCACCGGCAGAAATCCAGCCTACAGTTGCTCCCTCTGAAGCGACCATAGCTACATCTACATTTTCCTCGGATCTGAAATCCCCATTGTTACCAGCTGTGACATCATTGTAGGAAATGTCCTGCCCTACCCCTCCTTCGAAGAAGTCAAAATAACCAGCTTCAATGATCCCGGGAATAGGAATAGGATTGCCTCTAAATGGCAATTGATCCCCAACAATCACCTCAACCTGATTGGTTACCGCAAAATCAGCCCCTTCGTAAATTCGAGCATAGAAACGATGTTTACCCGTTGCCAAACCAAGCGCGTCAAAGGTATAAGGTGCTTGAGTGAGCTGTCCTAGCAGGGTTTCGCCATTCAGGAATTCGACCTTGCTTGGCACACCACCCTTTACCTGAACCTGTAGCTCTACACTACCTCCTGCATAAGCTTGAGTATAGCTTGTTGACATGCTCCCCTCAAGGGAAATATCCTTGCTGGTTGCCATTCTTCTAGGAGGAACCACTAACATATAGCCATCAGAAAAGCTTACTGTTATTTGAGTAGCAGTGTAGTTTTGCGCCACATAAATCGTCTCACCATTTTGCGTAAAGGCTGCAGCGAGTGGATGATCTGATGTAAGGGAGGTATCAACTTGTCCCAGCACCTTCAAGGCATGTAACCAGTGATAGGTTTGTGCATCAGATACACCAAATTTCAGGTTACGAGAAGGATTTGAATCATATAGATCAATTGCCTTATCAGGATCAATAAACGCAAGGTATTGCCAGTAGACATCGTGCCATAAGTTTGGATTGATTTCGTTGGCGAGGATGCCTGTATTCGCTTCGATTTCGTTCCAAAGTCTTCTGACATAAGAAGTATCATGCCCAAGGTAGAATGAACCTCCATGAATGGGGTACATTTCGATCCCGTAAGAGGCAGCAATATCGCTTGTCCAGAAGGTGCCGTTGTCATAGCTGTTTCCCCACACACGAGAAACCAGGCTGTAATTCTGATTGGGGCCAAAGTTTCGGTTGAACATGTCAAACCAGTATTCCTCTATGGCCGTCTGCTCCGTTGTGTAAAGGTAAATCCCTAAGTCCCTTATGGAGTCATTGCCCGTAACTGCTCCCCAATGGATAAGAGAGGAATTGAATTGCATACTTTCTGAAGTGGATTCCTGATCATTCCCCTGAGGGAAGGAGGCAAAGCCATTCGCCCAACAGTGCCCTGCATAGGGGCTGAAATTTCTTAAGAAAGGAAACTGACTGTCATTTCTGTCTGGTGAGGCAGCATCCCTAACCAAAAGATCAATCATATCTCCCCATTGGCTAGCCCAACCAGGCTCATACTGTTCGATGAAGGAAGCTGCATGTATAAAATAGCCCCAATGAAAATGATGGTCATTGATATTGA
This sequence comes from Bacteroidota bacterium, assembly GCA_039817415.1. Lineage (GTDB taxonomy): Bacteria > Bacteroidota > Bacteroidia > J057 > J057 > JALEFZ01. Next base: position 26,240 of record JBCBVV010000011.1, on the reverse strand, counting down.
GGTCCTGCCCATGACCAGCTGGATAACCCAACATGGCTGTCCAAGTAGCATTGTAGTAAAACAGAAAGGCAACCTCGTTCGCCTCCGCTTTTAACCAGTCTTCTAATCGAGCTTTTACCGTATTTTTGAGTTGGTCTCTGACGAGGGTATCTCCCATCAAGTCCGCAATTCTTGCTGTCTGGATCAACCTGTTCATCAACTGTCCTTCATTATAAGAGTCAGTCCAAGTATCTAACTGATCATTTTTCAAGGCCTCAACCTTAGCACTTAGTTCGGCAGGGCTAAAGGCAGCATTGTAGTAATCCAGATAAGGCAGGGTGGGCAGAATACCCAAAAAGCGATTCTCTGTGCTAAACGTATTGCCTGCTATGCACTTCAATTCACCTCTTACCGTTTGGTAGGATTCCTCTGCCGGAACAGGCGAATCACTTGCCAAGTGGGCCCATTGATGTGGGAGAAGTCCCATCAGCATGCTGGAATCTGTCCCTTCCTTTACCTCAACTTCCACCTCAAAATCTGTTCTCAGCACGGAGGTACTTTCATCGTAATTCCAATTGGCCGTGGTGTTGGAAGGAAATACGTAGGCATACTTTTTATACGCATTGGCTACCGCTGTAACATTGCTCGCGGTCAAGGGAATAAAAGCCAGGGACCAATAGTTTTTTCCATTCAAGGTCGATGAATAGCTACTTCCATTTTGAGTCCAGATACTTCCTTGAGGTCCGTAAACGGCAAAATCAGCCCCATTTCTGGCATCTGTAATGATGAGCATTTCCCCTGAAACACTGACTGTACCTTCGTTGACTGTGATGGTGGCGACATCGGCTGAATCCTTCTCAAAATAAAGGAAAGGCATCCCTATTCCGGATGTAGCCTTGAAATGGTGATTTCCATTTGCCCAATCCATACTAAGCGTCCAATCAGAGAAATCTGAAACCTTGGCGCTGGATGCATTCAGGCCCTCTACCCCCACCACTACTGGAAGTATGTTGTCGATTACTCCCCAAGGAATATAACTTACAACCAGACCTTGGTTAACTGTTTTCAAGGTAAAAGGGTAATTGAACAGGTTATCGGCATGGGGATTTTTCACCTTGGCCGACCACCAATCATTGGTGGGAACGGGTTTACCAGCGGCATTTCCAATAGTTTGTGGGGAACCGGAAGGGTAACCATTTCTCCCTGCGACATCAGTACCGGGAAAGCTCGTGGTGTAACTTCCACTCCCTACTGGAACTCCCTGTCCTAAGACAGATAATGTGAGGGTAGCCATCAACAGCCAGGCTGCCAGGCGGGCGAGTGTAGAATGAGCGTAATTGTCCATTCCAAAATGTAGCTAGAAAAAATAGGATTCATGCCTTCACATGGCATAAATCCTATACATCATGAGTACACGCAGAATACTTATGTCATTTATTCGTCATCCCTGAGCGGATTGCTCTGCTTGTTTCTTTCCAAATCTCTGGCTTTATCTGCGGCTTCCATTTCTTTAAGAAGCACTTCTGGATCATCGAGATCTGGCGACTTGATAACTGCTTCCCAATCGAAGGTTTCGTCAAAAGGATCAAGAACTTTCTGAGGATCAAAGGCTCTTTCGTCTACAGGTAAGGCCAAATATGGACGGTAATCTGGCTCACTCGTAAACATATCTCCCATATCTGAAGCTCCTGCATCATATTGGTTTTGGTAGGGTATCCCAAGGATATTCCAAAAAGTCTTGAATATGGAGCCAAAGCTATAATGTGTATGGCTGACGTAGTCCCTTTTCGCATAAGGAGAGATCACCATCAACAGGGATCGGTGAGCGTCTACATGGTCCACGCCATTTTGAGAATCATCCATGGTAACCACAATGGCCATTTTCTTCCAATAGGGAGTATGACTCAAAAACTCCACCAACCTACCCAACGCCAAATCATTGTCCATCATATAGGACTCGCGATAGGGGTAACCAGCATGTGGCCTATCGCCTGCACCATGATCATTGGGCAACAAGACTGTTAGCACCTGTGGCAATGATTTTCCATCGGACCAATTTCTCTCATCCCATTCTTTCAAAAACTGATCAACCCTGAATTGATCAGGTATGGCCATGTTATAGGTAGGATAATGACGGGAAGAATGATCATAAAGTGGGCCTGGAACAGGAAAATTAACCAAATAACGGATACCGGTATACTTCATGGTGCTATCGGATATGGTACCAGCCATCTCTACTCCAAACCCAAAATTAAAGAAGCTGATATCGTTTCTACCAAAATGATCCCAAATAGAACCCGCTTCATTATAGTCCTCAGGATAAATGGCACCTGTAGAACCTACCAAGCCTAGGTTTCCAGGTGCTTTGGAATCGGCCTTTGCCCTCCTTTTTCCTCCATAGGCAGCAGCGGTATGGGTTTCTACCCATTCATTGGGATAAGTATTCACCAACCATCTGTGCCCATCTGCAGAATGGTCAGAATCGCAGTAGAAGTTATCTGAAATGGCAAATCTCCTGGCAAGGGCCATATGATTGACCATGACATCACAATCCCTCACGCTATCCTCACCTTTGTTGTTGGTGAAATTGGCATGTAGGCCATAGCGTGCAAGAGAAGGATCGCCCTTCCCCTTCTTCAATTGTCCAAAAACCTCATCATAGGTCCTGTTTTCTTTGGAGATGAAGATGATATGCTCAATCGGACTTTCTCCCATATTGGGAAGCAAGGGTATGGGATTGTTCTTTCTATCGGCCAAGGAAGGATTCTCAGGCTTGTAGAAAGTGAAATTATTGGCTACCACCTCCTTACTCAGTTCGATGAGTTTTTCATCATTTGGGATATCCATGATCGTAACGGAGCCTTTCATCAAACTGCCAATATAAGATCCTTCAGGGCCCATTTCGAAGGTTTTCCCTCCGTTGGGACCAGAACCATAGCCCTTGGCATTGGTAACCAGAAGTTTTTTCCCATCAGGGGAAACCTCCACTTTAGAAGGAAACCAAGCAGTTGGGATATGTCCCTTCACTTCCTGGCTTTCTACATCAATGACGGCCACAGCATTAACACCTGATTCGGCTACAAAGAGTGTTTTCTGGTCAGGAGAAAGAGCCAATCCAAATGGAATCATTCCGCGGAAAGAAGCCATGCGATCATCTAAACTTAACTTGATCTGCTTGACCAGAGAATCGTTTTCCAAGCTTAGAACTGAAACTAAATCGTTGTTTCCATTGGAGACAAATACATATTTATCCGTAGCTACAACAGAATTGGGGGAGGCCCCTCCAACTGCAGGAATACCCTCTACCATTTCACCAACGAGGATTCCAGTTTTGATTTTTTGAACCACCTCTTCTTTTTCCAGATCGATGGCCCATACAGAAAAGGCTTCATTGACATTGGCATCTCCCAAGGCTGGAATTTCCTTTCCTTCACGAATGGCTCCCTCCTTTGCCTCTTGAGATTGGTAGGCATAGGCAGGATATTTCAGTCCTTGCTCCTTGAGTTTTCCAGCTTCTAATCCTTCCAGTTTTTTGTACTCAAATACACCCACATTGGCGATATAGGCTTTTTTCCCATCCGGAGATAAGCAAATCCCAAAAGGATACCTTCCCGTAGGGATATTGGCCAACAACTCCATTGTTTCTGTATCAATGACCATCATCCTAAATCCTATCTGATCCAAGACAAATAATCTTTTTCCATCGCTACTCAAGGCCATGTCTCCCAAATACCCATCTGTATAGTCTCTACCATCAAAGCTTTTATTCCCATCCACCGAGTCTAATTTGGCTCCTGTTTCCAGGTCAAAAACAAATACCTTGTTTGAGGTTCCCCCTGCCACATAGACTTTTTTGTTATCAGGGGTAACAGCCAATCCCATGAAAACAGCCTCTAAAAGACTCTCATTGTTGAGGGCGCCTTCAGGTATCTGTTTGACCTGGGGATGTTGACCAAATACATCCTTGATGACGGAAATAGAAAAGGGTCTTGTTCCGGAATTGGCCGTGATTGCGTATGTACCATCAGGACTAAGTGCCAATCCAAATGGATGGGGTGCTATTCTAAGCGTGTTTCCGTAGGGTTTGATCACTCTCCCATTGGGAATGATGGTTTCACCCTGTGGATTAATTTGGGCATATCGCTCTCCAGCAGGAGCTCCTACCACCCAATTTGTAGACTGAGGTTCAACTTCACAGGATATCAATCCCAGTAAGAGAGTTGTGAAAAGAAGGATTCGGTTCATAATAGTCAACATATGAAACAATGATATTCTTTTCATGTAATCGAAATAATAAGAGGGAGTTAAGCTGTTTCGATTGTGTATGACTTTTTCTCTAGAAAAAATCGTTTGACAATTCATCATCCTCAAGACCTTCCCCATGACCTGAACCTGTCCACCCTCTACAGGAGTGGCCTCCTATACTTAAGGAGTCCAATCGCAAGGTAGAATCAGGTAGGAGGCAGGAAGACATAGATATCTATTTCCATGTATTTTTGTAGATAAAAAAAGGAAACTCACCATTCATTAGCCGTATATTTACAAAAAACACGACCTACATCTATGACAGCCAAAGCTGCCCAACAGAGAAATTTTACAGGGAGATTTCTGTTCCTGACCTTTTTAATCCTGCTCTCACTTGGATTAAATGGATACCAATGGTATAACTATCAACTCGACGAAACACGCCACCAGAATGACATCCTCAGCCTGAATGGCGAGGTCAAAAGGCTACGAGAAGAACAGGCAGAATTGCGAACTACTATCGCACAGATAGGCGTTGTAACCAATAAGGCAGCAAGGGTTAGCTACAACGACAGTGATTTTGACACCTATACCATTAATCTTTCTCAATCTAATCTCAAGCTTTATTGGACAGATGAAAGTGGGCTTCCGTTTCGCAACCTCGGCAAACTCAAAGACTGGTTGGAAGAAAGGGGAAAGCGCATGGTTTTTGGGATCAATGCAGGCATGTATTTGACGGACAACAGTCCACAGGGCTTGTTTATAGACGATTCTATTGAGAGACGCCCAATCGATTTAGGAGATAGCGAGGGCTTTGAAAATTTCTACTTGAAGCCAAATGGGGTCTTCTACCTGGATGATTCTGGCGCCAATATCATGGAGAGTGAATCCTTCGCCAGCGAAAAGCCTAGTGCCCACCTAGCTACCCAATCTGGCCCCATGTTGTTGATTAATGGCAAGATTCACCCAAAATTTAGAGAGGGTTCTAGTAATCTCAACATCAGAAATGGCGTAGGAATAATTAACAATGAGACAGTTGTTTTCATAATTTCTCGTCAGGCTGTCAACTTTTACGACTTTGCCATGGTCTTTAAAGAGAAATTTAGCTGTAAGAATGCCCTCTACCTAGACGGTGCCATCTCCAAAATGTACCTACCTGAACTTGATAGGAAGGACTTGTCTGGAAATCTTGGTCCCTTGTTAGTAGAGTGGGAATAATCCACAGCCCCGTTCGACTGACTCCATGTCACACACTACCATCTAATTCTACATGAGACGCGCCCTTCTCATTCTTTTATTGACAAGCATCACAGCCTCTTCCCTCTTCGGGCAAAGCAAACTGATGCGTCAACACTTGATTGCACAAAAGAACAAAGGAGCAAGTCGAGCCCAATTCATCAAAAATTTTCCCTATACCCAGTATCTCGCTCAAGTCGAATTCACCGACTTTAAGACCCTTCAAAAGGACCGAGAATATGTATATCGTTTTTATGGAGAAGGGGACATTTTTCTCTACACCCTTGGCGATCACTTCAATTCGCTCTATCCTGTAGGTTTGCCTGACTTGGATGCCAAAATCGCCATTGGGGAATTATACCTCAGCGATAAAAGACGATCCCATGGCATCAACAATGGAAAAAATGAGATCTACCGTATCATAGGCTACTTCATTTTGGGAAAGGTCGCCCAGAAAATTGAAGAAGAAATTCGGCATGGAAATATCAAGGGAAGTGAACCTCAGATTGAAAAAGCTATTCAGCGACTGAGGAACAATAAAATTTTTGTAACCATGGAAACGGGTACCCTGGATAAAATCATCAAAAACATCCAGCAAGGGAAATACATGTATGTGGTAGACCGTGTTTTCCTGAAAGTCAGTACTTACCTTGGCCAAACTCCAGCCTACATTTTCTTTGGATTGGGGGCATTAACACTTTTCTTTTTCCTCTTTAAGGCAAGCAGAAAATTGTCCCTCGTATTTCTGGGAATCAACCTTGTCTTTTCTCTTTCTTGTTTTGCGCTCAAAAAAATTCAGACCTCTAAGGATGGATCTTCTCTGGCGAATGGGAAAACCATCTTACGAAAACCGAAATACTACCTAGACAACAAATACTTTCTCCATAAGTCTGGTAGCGAGCATCGTATGGTCATTTTTGGGATAGAGAATGAACAAGGAACTGAAGTCGGTCAAAGCATTTGGCTGGGCAGGCCCAAAGTCAAGGCTAACTATTTTGCCTACCAAAATGTGCCAGCCAAGTTTCAGCGCTTCAAACGAAACCGCCCTGTGTTAGTCGCCGCTACAGCCGGCTTTACCAACAGCCAACGCCAACCCGAAGGCCTTACCGTAGAGAAAGGCAACATCGTCAATGCTGTTATCATGCACGACAGACATGGCCTGGTAGTGGTAGAAAATTCAGGAGGGTTACGCGTGATCAACCTAAAACGCAAGGAAATAAAGCTTCCCATCGGAGGGGGAAAATCTGAAACCATTCAAAATCCGCTTACCAGCCTGGTCGCCTACTCCCGCCTCCTTCAATGGTGTAGGAACAGAAAGGCAACACTCTTCCAGACTCAATTGCTGGCTTTCGGAGATCAGTTGTTGATAAACGTAAGCAAAGCCCCCATGACCGAGCGTGAAAGAAGGATTTTGGTAGGTTTTCGGGATAAGAAAAGTAAAAAGCTTTATCATTCCATCTTTAATATCAAACAACCACATAGCCTTGCCATTATTGCTGAGGAGATCTTCATGATGGTAGGAAACCGAAACATGAAAATCGAATTCATGTTGAATCTGGATGTTGGTTCTTACGATATTTTGAACGTTTTTGATGAAAGAGGGAGGAGACTCAATGATGTCAAAGGCCCTGTGAGCATCAATCAGGCGACCAATTTGATCGTCTGGTCAAAATAAACCCTACCTCCTACCCGTCCCTTTACCTTGTATTATGGCCAGAAGAAAAAGAAGAAGACAACAATCCTCCTCCGCAAGAACTCTCAATTGGGTATTGGGAATTGTATTGCTGGCCTTTGTTGGGTATCACTATTTGCCAAATATTCCCCTTTCTCCCACCAATGACAATCCTCCCGCACCTCAAAGTAAACATCCGGAAGAATTAGAAAAGTTTTTCCAAGGGCTACAATTAAAAAAGGGAGATGAATGGACGACACATGAAGAAATTGGACGCTATTTAAGTTCGCCTGACAAATTGAAGCAAATTGATACAAAGAATTTGAGTCAGATTCCAGCTTCCAAAATTCCTGGAGACTACTCGTATTTTATCAAAGAAGCCCTACCTACCTATTTGGCATCAGGAGCAAGAGCGGCCATCAAATACACAGACGACAAGACCCTCTTTTCCGCTCCGGCTGGGGAAAAGTATGAGTCCTTCGCCTTTTTCAACCGGAACAAGCTTCCTGTCCAACGTATTTCCTCCGCTTTGCCTTTGCAACAAAGCGATCATAGGCTGATTATGACAGCGACGTACACTTCTCCTTATGGTATGCCTACTGGGCTTTGTATTTCAGGAGGAAAAGTGATCAATCCCTTTTTACAGAAATGGGATGGGATGATTTTGATTCAAAACGGAAAAATTAGGCTAGCTCATATTGATCAATTGCCCCTTCCCTTTTCCCAAATAGATATCAAAAGAGACTACAATCATTACAAGGCCTTCCTGGAAATGGCCACCACCTCTCAAATGACGGTATTGCAATCTCACCTGTTGGTTGACCGAGGCAAAGTGGCAGTGGGAGGTAATAGCTCAGCCAGAAAAATGAGAAGAAGGGTCATTTTCCAAACCAAAGATCAAGGCTTACATATCTATGATAGTATGGACGATCTATTGAGCCTGAAAGAATGCGCTGAGATTCTTGTCAATCAGTATAAGGCCAATGTGGCTATCAACCTAGATATGGGTGGCTATAATTTCTTTACCCATATCAAGAAGAATGGCCAAACCGAAGACCTAAGCGAACTTTTCCAAGGGGTTATTCTCTCCAACCTTCTAGTCATCGATTATTAAGGCTGATTATTTGTACCCTATCTCCTCAGTCAAGGGAAACTTACTTTTGGCAAAATGGCCTGTGCCAAAGGCAATCTCCTTTCCTTCTTCATTTAGGATATAAGCATCAGCAATAAAGAGGTTTTGGGATTTAAACCGAACCTTTCCCATCGCCTTCAATTTACCCTTATTGGCTGGTCGAATGAGGTTGGTGCTGAATTGGGTGGTTAAGACAAATACATCCTCCACAAGTGAGTTGACCGCAAAAAAAGCCGCATCATCCATTAACTTAAAGTAAACTGATCCGTGTATGGCACCAAGCGTATGGAAATACTTTTCCTCTACAGTTAGGCCTACTTCTGCTACCCCTTCGCCTATCTCAACTGTGGTGGTCGTATAAATATGTGTATTGAAATTAGCCTGAAGATACATGCGCTCAAGCTTTCGAAAATGTGCTGTGTTCATGAGGATTATTGTCTAGCTTGAATGTAAAAAATTCCTTCAGCAATGGCATAACAAAATGCAAAGTGGCTATCCCATTTTCAGGAACAACCACTTTATTAGGTAGGTTAACAAAAAATCTTTGAGCTATGGCCCTAGCCTTATTTCAGCTCATCTAGTTTCTTCTTGGTTTCCTCTGCTTTTGGGTTTAATTCCAGGGCTTTTTCAAAATTAGCCTTGGCCTTCTCCTTATTTCCCTGAGCTAGGTAACAATCACCCATGCTGTCATACACATTAGAGGATGCTGGAAATTTTTCAATATTCAGCTCAAACATATAGGTCGCAGCCTTCATCTTCCCCATACTCATTAGCTGGTATCCAGCTTGGTTGACAGATGTTTCTATGATAAAAACCTCGTCTCCCATTGCGACAGCCTCTTTACATTTGGCAATGATTTCATCATCGCTTTTATCCATCACAGGTCCCACGTAATTCATCATATCGGGCTTCCCTTTTTCCTGCCCAATTGGCGATACGGTGTAGATTACATAATCTCCAGGAATCTCAGCTGCTCTCTCAGGATTAGGTTCAAAAATAGATTTGGGCGTGTAAAAGGTGTACGTTCCACCCACCTTACAAACGCTCATAGAATGATACAGCATCTTATCCGGCGCATTTTCCTCGGAAAACATATACTGCTTGTTGGTTCTCCCTTCTTTTTGGGTGTTCACCACTTCAGTACCGTCTTCAAAACTGATAACGATGTTGAATTCTATCACATTACCAACTTCCAGGGCGTCAGTACCTTCCTTTTGAACAGTGTAGGCCTGTCCCCCAGCTGTTCGAAGCGTATCTTGAGCTTGGAGTGGTAGAATGAAAGCCGATAGTAACAGGCTTAGGGCTAGTTTTAGTGCGTTTTTCATATGAAATATGTTATATTGACGAATACAATTTTATGTCAACAAGGGCATATGAAAAACGATCGGATTTTGGAATTATTTGAAAAATCGAAAAAATATTTTCAAGATTCTAAATGGGAGAGACCATCCTTAGGGAATCAAATTTCCCTACCATTAAGGAATTTACCTTTTCAATAATTTCATCCTTTAAATACTTCAGTAGGCGCTTTTTAACAAAGTGTTGATGCACCACCAGTCCAATACTTCTGGCTGGGACTGGTTCTTCAAAAGCTTGAAGGTATGTATGCTCTTGTTCAGCTAGCTCAAGGGTAGCCAAATAGGGTAACAAGGTTACGCCTTCATTTTTCCGGACATATTTCATCAAGGTATCAATCGTACCTGATTTATATTCAAGGTTTCTGCTCGTTGGCTGTTTTTCTCTTAAACCACAAATGGTTTCTGCCTGCGTTCGCATGCAGTGCCCCTCTTCCAACAACCAGAGTCTTTCAAAATCAATCTCTTGTATCGTGGAATTGCCTTCCATTTCTGCCGCAACCTGATCATAGAGTAAAAAGGGCTCGTCAAACAGGTGAATTTCCTGAAGTTGAGGATTGTCTAAGGGGATGGAAACTAAACCAATATCCAGTTCACGTTGCTCTATCTTTTGAATGATCTTATCTGTGGTAATCTCACTTATCTCAAAATGAACCGTAGGAAATCGACTGATAAACTCCTGCAAGAAGTGAGGGAGTAGGTAGGGAGCCAAAGTGGGTATAACACCTATTTTCAAACTTCCGCTTAACTCACCCTTTAAATCCTTGACCACTTCCCTGAAGTTATACACTTCCTTAGAAATGATTCGGAGCTGTCCTAATAATTGTTCCCCCTCCTTGGTAACAGAAACGGGCTTTGTTTTCCGATTGAAGATCCTGATACCAATTTCATCCTCAAATCGCCCTATCATCGTGCTGAGCGTAGATTGAGTAATAGCACACCTATCTGCCGCCTGACCAAAATTCCGCAATTCACTTACTGCTAGAATGTATTCAATTTGTCGAAAGTACATCTACACTATCAATTCTTAGATTGAAACTATCGTTTTTGTCTATGAAAGATAAGCTCCATCTTGCACTTGTCAAAACTCAAACATCTAACATGAATCAAACGGCATATTCAAAGGAATCTAAATCAGTTGATTCTGCACAAAAACTGGAGCAGATGATGGCCATTCTTCAAAAGCTAGAAACCAAAATCGATAAGCTTCAAAAGGAAGTTGAGCGTATTGGGGCACTGCATGAACCCATCATCAAATAGAGCTGACAATAAAGTGGTTTGTATGAAGTGTAGGCTCTCGGATGAGAGTCTGCACTATTTTTTTGGGCTAGGACGGTCAACATAATATATCTCATTCCCAATCCAAGAGAAATTCATTTATTTCATGTCCCAAAGCCAGAATACAATGCCCGAATCTACTTTCCCACCTAAAGTACCTTCAAGAGAGTTTTTACAAACCTGGAAAGGCTTTGCCTCCAATCTCCTCAAGCTGATGGAAGGCTTTCAGCATAGGTTTGGGGAAATTTTCCAACTCAACATGGGCAAAAGGGAGTTTTTTGTTACGACCGGGCCTACCTATGCCTCCCATGTGTTGGTCAAAAACCATAGAAATTACTCGAAGGACCGCCCTACTCGGCTCATTGGAGAAACCATAGGAAATGGCATCATTTTCAGCGATGGGGAATATTGGCTCAAGCAAAGACGTCTGATCCAGCCTGCTTTTCACAAAAAGCAGATAGAGAACCTTGCCAACCTCATGATCATTGAAACGGATCAACTGGTGGAAGAAATCGCTCAGCAAAAAGACATAGTCAATGTCCATCAGCTCATGACCACCCTGACCCTAAGAGTAGTGAGCAGAACGCTTTTCAGTATCGGAATCGATGAACACGGCATTGAGAGGATTGAATTGAGCATGACCGAGATGCTGCGTTACATCGTGGGTCGAATTAGAAATCCCATTCAGGTAGCCATCTGGAACTTAACAGGAAAGACTAAGTATTTTATGGGGCTAAAAGCTGAAATGGATCAGATGCTTTTTGACATGGTAGATGCGAGAAAGGAGGAGGGAGTAGGAAACAGAGACCTCATGGATATGCTCCTTTCAGCCAAAGATGCTGAGACAGAACTTCCCTTGAGCCGAGAAGAATTGAGGCAGGAGTTAATCGGTCTCTATGCCGCAGGACATGAAACCTCGGCCAACGGACTCACCTTCACGCTGATGCTCCTTGCACAGCATCCTGACATCCTACAAAAGGTAATTGATGAGGTTGATAAGGTGCTGGGGAAAGAAAAAATCCAATTTGCCCATTTGCGTGAGTTAACCTATCTCAAACAAGTCATCGATGAAAGCCTCCGTATGTACCCCCCAGCTTGGGTGATTGGAAGAGAGGCCCTACAAGATGATCAAATTGGTGAGCTCTCCCTTAGACCGGGACATTCTATAACGATATTTATCTATGGCCTACATCGAAATCCTGAGTATTGGCCTGATCCCGAAAAATTTGATCCAGAGCGCTTCTCACCAGAAAATATAAAAAATCGCCCCTCTCATGTCTATCTTCCTTTTGGTGCAGGACCTCGATTGTGTGTAGGGAATCAATTCGCCATAGTAGAAATGCAGATAGCCTTGGCCATGATTCTTCAACGATTTAAGATCACCCGTACCAATCCAGAAGAAGAGTTGGACATCATTCCCTCCATTACCCTCAGACCTAAAACTGAGATTCTGATGACCTTTGAAGAAAGAAAAGGATAAAAATTCTTCATCTGTTGATGACCTATAGCCATCGCTTCCTATAGGTAGTCAAACAAAAAACAGATGAAAACCACATGAAGCGATTAACCTTAAGTTTTTGCTGCCTAATTTTCCTCCTAGGAACGGGAAGGTTAGAAGCGCAAATTAAAACCGGCCAAGAGTCGTCCCTTAGTGGCCGGTTCTACCTTCAGTATCAATTTTACAATATCAATGGGAGCAATGGGGCACCCTCTTTCCAACGTAGACAGAACAATCTCATCCGCTTTCGAGGATATGGGACCTACAAAGTCAACAAAGATCTTTCCGTCCCCTACAAAATAATGCTCCAAAACCATCCTTTTAACTTTCTGACCCCAAGAGGAGTCTCAGAAAAAACAGGGATAATCTCATTTCTGACACATCCAGGAAATCAGCTCTACTTCGCTCCAAGCACAAAGGATTACAAATTAGAGTTGGGGAGTATCGTTCCTTATTACTCCTCCTTGAGTACAGGAGATGTACAAATCTTTGGCTTGGGAGGAAGTGCCCAAGTATCGGGCTTGAAGATCTATGCACATACTGGAATGATCAACAGAGCTTTTAACCGATCTACTAGCAATTTTAATGGGAATTTCTTCCGATCGCAGATATCAGCGAGGGTAGAGAAGCAAGTAAACGACCAACATCAGCTTGGGGTGAATCTGGTGAGAATTCGAGATTGGCAGAACTCAATATCAGATACTACCACAGAGGCCATTCAGAACAATATCATTTCTGTCAACGACCGCTTTAGATTAAGCTCGAAAGTATCTGGCGAAGCCGAACTCGCTACAGGCCTTTCTAAGGGAATGGCCGCCAATTTTCAACTCACATTCAGAGAAAAAAACTGGGGAGTTGGCGTTAAAACAAGATGGTTAGGTAAGGACTACATCATTCTGGCAGCCCCACAGCTGCAGTCAGATCGCCTAGACATCATTGTATCTCCCAATTACCGAACTCTTGACAACAAATGGATTGTTAATGGAAGCATTGGATTAAGGAGTAACAACCTATCTCAACTAGGAGATCCTACCTTTACTCGACAAATACTAGCCTCATTTAATGCCATGGGCCAGCTCGATGACAACTGGTCTATCAATGTCTCTGCAGCAAATTATGGAGTAAGGAATCAGGTCATTAGCGATACACTCCGTATTCAAATGGTCTCTCGTTCTGCGATCTTGGCTCCCCAATACAAGATTAATACAGGAGATGTACAGCATGTCATTCGGCCTACCTTTCAATTGCAGGCCTTCACCGATTTCAATGCCCTAACCTCAGAATTAAATGACCTGACCTCCACTAACATAGATTTGACCTACGAGCTAATCCTAGCAAAAATGTCTGGAGGGGCGACAGTCAGTTTCTTTAACAATTCTACACAGTTTACTCCTAACCAAAATATCTCCTTTACCCTGTATGGGAAGGGGAAATTTTTGCAAGATAGATTAGCCCCCTTTGCCTATATAACAATCCTCAATGCATCGGGAACAAGCTTTCCAGTTGGAAACAAGCTTCTCATCAGATTAGGCGGAAAGTACACTCTGGATGGAAAAACACAGGCGAGTCTATTACTCTCCAATCACAATTATCGCTTTGGTGCAGCAGGAATGAATCCTGTTACCAATGAATTCCGTGCTCAATTATCCCTTTACCGTCAACTCTAATCAATATGAAATCTTTATCAATCGTTAGCATATTCCTTTGTCTCCTGTCTATTAGTTTACTACATGCACAGGACAGATATCAGCATCCCATTCTACTTTCACCCACAGACGGCTATGTGGTAAATACTGAGGCAGGAAAGCGAATCCAGTTTGCATGGTCTCCCCCCATTCCTAAGCCTAATGCCATGGTCAGATACCAAATTGTGGTCTATGAAGTCCTACCAGGTCAATATCCTATGCAAGCGTTTCGCTCTAACCATCCCATTCTTGAGGTGGAAGTAGAAGAGAACTTTCTGATTTGGCCTACCGATATTCAACTTCCTCAGGATGGGCAGCAATACGTGTGGGCAGTTAGGGCGCTTGTGGAACTAGAGGATGAATTCAGGTCAGCTTATTCAGAAGTCAACACCTTTACCATTTGTTCCAATAATTCCAATGGGCAATTTTTTGGAAATCCCTGTGGAGATTTATTTCCCCAGGAAAAGGAGGTAACCTCCACCAACACTTACTACCCATGGATGGAAGAGTATGGCCGCCTTATGGACCTATCTCAGCTGAGCTATACAGAACAAGACTGCAAGGATATCAATGCCCTACTGAACAAGCTCATTCTTCAAAAGGCCATTCTAGATCAAAGAATTAATGTTGCCAAGGCTAACATCCTCTTTCAGGAAAGGGTTATCAAAAAGGCTGAAGCTGACAAGAAAGAAGCTGATCAAATCCGCAAAGACTGTCAGGAATTAGAAGACAGAATCAGGAAGGAAAGAGAAAAGTTGGCTGAAGAAATCGCCAAAGAATCTGGAACTGAATTAACTGACCAAAAGAACGCAGATAACTGTGTAGACCAAGCTGGAGGAAGAGCCGTAGTGTTTAAAGTCGGGAATATCAATTTTGGGGGGAATAAAGGGATTTGTATGCCTGAATCCAAGATTGAGGATTACTTAGAGGCAGTAAATAGAAGACGAAAGAAATTCAATGACCTTGCGAAGGAATTGGAAAAGGCAGATTGTGAGGCAAAAAGAAAAAAGGCTAAGGAGCTTGAAGAGAATGCCCAAAAAAGGATTAACCAGGCCAAAAAACGTATAGCTGAATTAAAGCAGCTTATTGCCGAAGCAAATGCTGAAATACTAGAACTAGATGTAGCCATTAACCAATTGCTTGCCCTAAAGGATTTATGTCCCATCATAGTCCAGGAAATCAAGGACCTCACAGAACGACTAGATGAATTCAATGATGCTTGGGTACAATCCACAGAAAACGGCCCTGGGGATGAAGGCTTTCTCTCAGATCAGGACAAAGCCAAAGCAGATTCATTGATCAAAGCGGCAAGGAAATTGGGAGCTTCTGGTGGATTTGACGAAGCCCAAGATTTAATCTCAAAGGCAGATTCCCTATTAGCGACCGGAAATGGAAAAAGATTGCTTGAAGATTGCCTCAAATTGGTCAAGAGAAAAATGAAAGAACTCTACGATGACATCACGAAGGCTAAGAGTGAAAACCCTTCTTATAGTTATGAGGAAACTGTGGATGCTTTCAACGAGCTGGAAAACAAAGTAAGAGAGGCTGAAAAAGCCATGATGAGAGGTGATTATGGTCCAGTTAGCACCCTGTGTACGGACTTCAATTTTGATGGGAATGGAACTCCACAAAGACCCTCTGATTATGTATTCATTTATGACCTATTGCAAGGAGTAAATTGCCCAGAAGGCGATTTGGTCAAGACAGCTAGAAAACTCATTTCAGAAAAAGAGTTGGGTACGCTCACCGTGGTTTCAAATTATGATCCTCCGCTGGCATATTTCGGATATGAGAACCTGACAGAAATGATGAACGATTACCTGATTCCAGAAGATGTTCCCGATGCCATTAACACACCTGTGGCTTCTAATCAGAAGAATTATTACGACCTATATTGGGTTCGTGAAAAAGAGTATTGCGTTGAGGTATTAGAATGTAAAAATGGGAGCTGGGAGCGCATTGGGCTAGAAGAATGCGAGTATCGATATGAATTGATTAGGCCTGCTCTAAGGAAGGGGATTCCCATTAGAGGAGGAGAAAATGTTCGAAACAAGGCTGCCAATTCCCTTAAAAGATTGATTCGTGATAAATCAGTTGGAGATTGATTGATGACCTTTTGGTTTTGGCTCCTATAGGTAGACATAACAACAGAAATCCAACAGTTATGAGAACCTATTTAACCGCCCTTACCCTTTTGTTCAGCTACTTTCTTTCGCCTGCATATGGATGGGCGCAGGAAAGTAGCTTTTTCTTCTACGATCAGGGAAAAAAGGTATTCCTACACCCTTCTCCGAGTTTGATTCATATCGAACTCAACCAAGCTCCACAAAGCAAGACAAGCACCTCACTTCAAACCAAATTTACCTCTAGCCTACAGCCTACTACTATCTCAACGAGCTTTTTGCATAAAGAAGAAAATATCAGCATCAAGCCCAACATGATATCTGCTGCACTTGAGATGCTTAGACAAGATGAACGGGTCGTATCGGCATACCCTGTATTTATTGAAAAGGGGGAAAAGGTTTGGGCAAGAAATCGAATCCTCGCTTTGAAACCCGCTCAGATGGATGACATAGAGTGGTTTGACGTTATCGAGAAAGAAGGCTTGACCATTGGAGAAGAAATTTCTTTCTCCCCTCAGCGTAAGCTATTTGTCCTGATGGTAGAGTCAGGAGTGGACGTATTTCAGATGGCCAATAGGTTAATCGAATCCAAGATCACCCCTATGGCCCACCCAGAATTTTCTTATGAGTATCACACCAAATTCTTGCCCGATGATGCCCTATTTGGGAGCCAGTGGTTTCTCCATTCACTGAATGACAGAGATATTGATGCAGTAGAAGCATGGGACCTAACTAAGGGTTCCTCTCAATCGGTAGTAGCTGTACTAGATGATGGCTTTCTTACTAACCATCCCGATATGATAGGAAAAACAGTCAACCCATATAATGCCATCAATCAAACCAACGACGTTCTACCGGCAGGCAACCTGAATAATCACGGAACCCCTTGTATGGGACTCATTGGGGCCAATTCAAACAATCAACTGGGTGTAAGCAGCGTAGGATTTCACGTTAGGGTAATGCCTATCGTGATTGCCTCTGTCAATCCAGACAATACATGGACACTGAATGATGTGATTATCGCTCGAGCAGCAAGTCATATCATCAACGACAACAGGGTGGTTGCAGTTAGTAATAGTTATTCCCTAGGATTTAGGACTCCTTCATCCGACCTTTCCTATCAGGCCATGGCAACACAGGGCAGAAATGGCAAAGGTGCGACTGTTCTTGCCTCAACAGGGAATGATTCTTCCACTCTCATTGCCTATCCCGCTAGCCATTCTGATGTCATAGCAGTTGGCGCTTCGGATGCTTCGGATAGTAGGGCATTTTTCTCAAACTTTGGAACTGGACTGGATGTGGTAGCACCTGGTGTTAGTACAAGAAGCCTTGACAGAATAGGTAATAATGGATATGTACAACAGGATTACGTTTACTTCAATGGAACATCAGCTGCATGTCCAATTACTGCAGGAGTTATTGGTTTGATGGCAAGTGCTAACCCCAATCTCACCGGAATTGAAATGGGAGAATTACTTATATCTAGTGCGGAAAAAGTAGGGAACTATACCTATTCCTCTCAAGCAGGATTGCCATTGGGCACCTGGAACAACGAAATGGGGTATGGTAGAATCAATGCCTATCAAGCTGTATTAGCTGCACTCAATGCATCTTGTACAATAGATGCACAGGAGCCCAATGACCAGGCCGCTCAAGCCATTCAGGTTCCATTGGGAGGAAGTTACATCAGCCCTGATATGTGCCTTGATTTAAATGACCAAGATTGGTTTAGGTTCTCTTGTGGGAATATATTCTACTATGTCAAAGTAAGTGGGGGAAGTTCCTCTTCTACCGGCAGCTATTACCTAACCATTGGCAATTCTTTACAAGGAGGAGTGGCTATAGAAACGCATTCTACCGATGGTTCTCTCACTGATACCCATTTGACCCTGTATAGCCCTGACCTCATCAACATCATCGCCACGGCTGATAATCAAACTACAGACCCATTTGCCAAAATAAGCCATGTAATGCTCCATTGTGGGGGGCAAAATGCTTGTTATGACGTTTGGGAGCCAAATCCAGGTCCTTCTTCTGCCTCTGATCTTGGGGCCTTACACACAAGCTTTGTCTACTCAAATCCCGATCTTTGCTTAAGTAACAATGATGAAGACTGGTTTACTTTTACCTGTGGAAATGATCGCTTCTACATCAGGATCAAGGGACTGGGGAATTCTACTGGAGCTTACCAATTGTCTGTGAGCTCTGCAGCTGCACCTAATGTATTCATAAATACATCTAGCATCAATGGATCGGTAACCGATACCGAAATTTACCTCTATGATGCAACTGGGCCCCAGCAAATTGCCTATGCCAATAACTTCCAAGGCCAAGGGCCTTTTGCGGGGCTAACATATACTCTTCCTTGTGCAGTAGGAGTTTGTAATGATCCTTTTGAAGACAATGACGAGATTACTAAGGCATATAACCTTGGGGCGATTAGCTCTTTCGATAACAACCAGCTTTGTTTGATCCTTCAGGATGAAGATTGGATGAGTTTTTCATACCAAGGGAGGGAATACTTGGTTCAGGTTAGAGGATTTGCAGGCAACCAAGTTGGACTCTATGGACTTAGTATCGACATGGTCAACAACCAGATTACAGTAGAAACTTATCCTGTCAATGGATCCAATATGGATACGAGAATTGGCCTTTACAGCAGAAATGTGGGAAGTACCTTTGGGACAGAAGTGGCTCATGATTGGGACAGTGGACAGAATAAGTTCTCAAGAGTCGTATATAACATTCCTCAAGCTGGCCTAACGATTGATCCTGGGTTCACCACGGTAGGCGATTCCGCTGGAAGATTCTATTTGTCTCTCATCGGCAACTTAAGTTGGACTGCAACTACTTACGATTCGTGGATAAGTCTTGATAAAACCAACGGAAATGGCACCCAGGATATCATCATAGACTTCCTACCCAATCATACGAATCAGATCAGACTTGCAACGGTTGAAATTACCACCAACAATCAAATCCAGCAATTTACTATCGCGCAGCTAGCTGGAGGAACAACGACCTCCATTCTCTCCAGAGTAGCAGGTATCAAGGTATTCCCCAACCCGGCTAGTTCATACCTCACCATCAGACCGCAAGAAGGAACGAGCATTAGGCAAATCGAGATGCTAAGTCCCAAAGGGAAACGTATATCCCAATGGTTTCCTTCCTCGTCTTTGAAAGAAATTCATTTGGAGGTGAATGCCTTGACTGAAGGATTATATTTTCTTCGAATGGAAAGCTCCACATCAGTTTTAACAGAAAAAATCCTGATTAAGCGATAACATATTGCCCAACCTTCGAATGTTTGAGAAGGGAGAAATTACGGAAGAATCCTTATCTTGTTTTAGCCTGACAAGATATGAAACGCCATCACCTCACTTTCTCCCTTCTGCTTATCTTAAGCCAAGCATCTCTGTTTGCTCAATCCATTCCTACCTTGGCCGATAGCCAGCGGATTTATCAGATGGGCCGCACATTTGACTCCCTGTATACCCAAAGGAATTACGATGAAGCCAAAAAGATTGGATTCCAAGTCATAGAGGAAACAGAATTTTACAATTGGCTCGATCGCAAGGCGAGAATTACGGTTGGGATGGGAGATATTTTCCGCATAGAAGGCAACTATCCAAAAGCCATTGAATACCTTTCCTATGTGCTGAATATAGATACGGCAGAATTACCTATCCATCAGGGGGGACGCTCATCAGCTGCTATGAACATGGGCAATGTCTATTATGTAAAAGGAAATTACGACTCAGCCGCTATCTATTATGAAAGGAGCCTTGAGCTTATGAATTACCTGGAATCCCCTGACCGAGAACTACAGGGAGATCTCAACCTCAATCTTGGTGCGGTGGAATATTCTTTGGGAAATATCCTATCTGCACAGGATAAATTTGAGAAAGCCAGACAGATTTTATCCGATATTTTCGGGGATGAACATGTTAAGTTGACAAGCTCCTACAGCAACCTTGGTTTGATTCTGATGCAAACCGGGGATTATGAACAGGCCAAAAATTACTATTTCAGAGCCTTAAGAATCGAAGAGAAAAAAGGACCTGAACCTGTCTTTATCAAGGGATTGATTTATAATAACCTCGGACTCATTGAAAATGAAATCAACCATTTTCAGGAAGCCATTAGGTATTATCAGCAAGCGCAGTTCATTTACGAGCAGACACTGCCCGAGGATCACTTCTATATCGGTCAGCTTCAGAATAACATTGGCTCCTCTTACATGAGTCAATTGGACTACGAGCAGGCCATTCCCTTTATCCAAAAAGGAATTCAAGCCTATGAACGTCAATTAGGCCCCAATCATCCAGATTTGATCAGGCTATTCTTGAATCGCTCTTTCGCCCTACAAAATCTTGGAATGGTGGAAGAGAGTCTTAATAGCCTAGACAGAGCTGAGGCCATCGCACGTAAGCAGGTGAGTGATAGCAACCTTTTATGGAGTCAAATTGATCTGTCTCGCGCCAATTTCAACCTCAAGCAAGGCCATTTTCAAGCAACAGATAGCCTTCTCCAACTTGCCATTAGCAGGCCATTTGGAGGTCAGCAGAAACTAAATGAAACCAATTGGTCCGAAGTACAGGACAGACTAGAACTGCTAAACATGACTGCCGGGGTCATGAATACCTACAAGGAGCTATACGAGTTGTCCCGAGATACTTCTTACCTAAGGCAGGCAATCCCAATTTTAACCTCATCCTTAGCGGCGATTAACCACATGCGCCTTCATTTTCACCTTTCCTCTTCGAAGTTTGCTCTCTCCCAAGCCTATTTCTCTTTCTACGAAAAGGGGATGGAATTCTACCAGAATTTGTACCGCCATACTCAACATGAATCCTGGGCAGAAAAAGCCTTTCTCCTATCCAATCAAAGTAAAGCGTTGATACTTAATGACGCCATTTATGAGGATAAGGCGAGATCCTTTGCAGGAATTCCAGATAGCTTAATAAAAAAGGAAAGAATCATCAGAATTGAGCAAGGATTAATTGCGAGTCAATTGGAGGGAATTAGTTCAAGCGAAACCAAGGAACTTCAGGAAAAGCTGTTTCAAACAAATCAGGAATTTAATGAACTGATAGACCTTTTCGAGGAAAAATATCCAGCCTATTACCAACTTAAATATGACCAAGCAGAACCTAAGCTATCTGATATTCAGTCATTTTTACTAAAAAACAAACAAAACCTTCTGGCCTATTTTTTAGGAGACTCTTTGGCCTATGGATTCCTTCTTAATGGCGACGAGTTCACTTGGAAAGAACTTGGAGCCATAGAGAAACTAAGTTCTACAATCAACGGATTGATTAATGCTCAAAATAATTTTGATGCAAAAGCCTATCAAATATTTGCACATGAGCTATACCAACAATGGATGGCACCATTCGAAGAAAAAATCAGCTCGCAAGAACTCCTCATTGTTCCTGATGGCCCGTTACACCAACTCTCATTCGAGGCACTTGTAAATGAGCCCAAACCTAAAGTGAGTAGTTTCGATCAACTTGCTTTTGTTATAAATAGATATAAAATCCACTACATTCACAATCCAGCCAACCTTCTACAACTATCATCTGCCCAGGATAGAGGGAGCGCTAAGCTGCTTTCCATTGCACCTGGCTTCACTGAAAAGGTGATCAAGTTGTTACCTTCTGACCTTAACCTACTTCTCGAACAACCCTGGGCGCTTGCAACAGGAAAAAGGCTTATTGATACCCATGGAGGGCATGGCCTTTTCGAAGGAGATGCCTCCGAACAAAATGCTAAGGAGCAACTCTCCTCATTTGGCATTCTTCATTTCGGAACCCATGCCGAAATGGATACACTTTCTCCGATGTCCTCAAGGCTTATTTTATTGCCTGATGGCAGGGATTCTTTAGAAGATGGAAGTTTGTACACCTACGAGATTTACAATTTACAACTGAAGGCTCAACTAGCGGTTCTTAATGGCTGTGAGACTGGAACAGGTAAGTTTGCAAGGGGCGAGGGGGTACTTTCTCTTGCCAAAGGGTTTAATTATGCTGGCTGTCCTTCCGTCATGATGAGCTTATGGCCCATTGATGACCAACAATCCCAAAAGATTGTAGAGTCTTTCTACCAGCATTTCTATGAAGACCAGACGGTGGGAGAGGCCTTATGGCTATCCAAAAAGGCTTATTTAGAGGAATCTCAAGGGGATTTAGCCAATCCTTTGTATTGGGCTGGGATGGTCCTTGTTGGCCAACCTCACATGAAACTTTCCCAACCTTTGGCATTGGGATGGTGGATTCTTGGAATTCTTCTTCTTGCCAGTATACTCCTCCTTCTTTGGAGAAGTCAAAAGCAATCGTGAATTTCTTTTTTATTGATGACCTTTAGTCTTCTTCTCCTATTGTCCATAAAGGAGGAGGCAAAGGGAAGCCTCATAGAGAAAATCTTTTCCTAAATTCAATAGGAAGTGAAGTATAATGAAAGCTAAACCCATCAGCTTATCCCCTCCTTTTTCCACTCAAAATGAGTGGGTTGAAGCTCTTTCCAGACAGGATAAAAGAGCCTTTGAGTGGTTGTACAAGGAAAATTATGCCTCTGTGAGAAGTTTCGTTTTACAAAACAATGGCAAAGAAGCAGATGCCAAGGATGTGTTTCAGGACGGATTAATTGCCATGTGGCAAAACATCAAATTAGGGACTTTCAAGCTACAAGAAGTTCCCATATCAGCTTATTTGTACCGCATTTGTAAAAACAGATGGTATGAACGCTTAAAGAGCGCCTCCTTCCGAAAATCAACCACCCTTGATGACCGCCCAGAAAGCTTTCAGGAAGAAAATAGCCTGGATACTTTGATTCGAATGGAAGAAATCCAACATATCCAGCTCATCATGAGGCAATTGGGACAAAAATGCCAACAAATCCTGAAAATGTTCTATTACAAGCGAATGACCATGGAGGATATTGGACAGCGACTGGATATGAAAGCCAAATCTGTCAAAAATGAAAAATACCGATGCATGAGTAGACTAAAGCAGTTGGCTTCACCTCAAAGTTGATACAAGATGGAAGAGCATAGATTTGAGCAATTCGAGGCCTATCTAGAGGCCACTGCCACCGAAGAGCAAAGAAAAGAGCTTGAAAGAGAATTAAAAGCCAAGCCTAATCTTCAACTGGAGTTTGAAGAATTCCGAACACTTTGGCTAGGAATACAGGCTGTTTTTTTAAAAGATGAGTTAGATGACATTCATCAGGATCTCATGTTGGATCAGGCAAAGGTCGTCCCTTTTTGGAGAAAAAGGAGCTGGACGATAGCTGCCATTCTTCTGGTACTCATCGCTTCAGCTATCCTATTTTTTCCAAAAGAAAGTTCTTCAAAAGACATATACGCTAGTATTCATCAGGTAGATCCAGGGCTCCCTTCTCTCATGGGGTTGGCAGATAAGCCAGAATTTGACAAGGCCATGCTTTCTTTTAAGAAAGGGGAATATACACTTGCATTGGAGACTTTTATTAGCTTGGAAGAAGCAGGGGGTCAAAATGATACCCTTTCCTTTTACCAGGCAATGAGTATGATGGAATTAGAGAGAATGGGTGATGCTCAAGCAAGTCTTGACCAGCTGTTGACATCAGACTCTGACTTTATTCGATACAAAGCGGAATGGTATGTTTTTCAAATCCAGGTTTTTGAAGGCAATTATCCAATTGCTGGAGAATGGTTAAAGAAGATATCATCAAATGAAGACCATCCTTTTCGCCAAAAAGCAATCGAAATCCAGGATGAATTCAGATTTCCAAATTAAGAATAAGATATATCTAAAAATTAGCAGCAAAAGCACTCATTATCAGAAAAATACACAATAATGGGTACATAGCTACTCATGATTTTCCATAAATTAATGTTAAGTGTGAGAGTAAGTGCCTGTTTACCACTCGAGAAGTCCCAGTTTTTCTCTGGCAGTTATTCCGTAATGATTGGAAGCCCTACCTAAGTTTGAGCAAGTGTTCAAATTTTTTCACGATTTGGCTAGCAATTGGCAAAATGCAACAATTGTTTAATGGTATTTCATTGTCTAATTCATTCCAATTTTTTTAAGTATTAAGACCGCATGTTGTATCAACAGCTGCTTTTTTTGAATGAATGTGCAACGAATCTTTAGTCAAAATAATATCAAAATACAGCAATAAATCATTGATTATCATATAATTATAACTTATTCAACAATTTTACCCTTTCGGTAAATATTGATTCAGATATTTTTCTATATTTGTAGATAATCAATACAAATTTCTTTTCTGTTACTCCCAAGGATATACTTTATCCTAAAACCTGTTAGCTATGAGGGCAACCATTGTTCTGATCCTACTTCTATTTGGAGGAGGATTATCCCATTCCCAAACCAATACCCATGACGCCTTAGGACAAAAAGTCCTTACGGCCTTTGAAACGGGTAACTACAATCTTTTCCGCCAATCTATCATGAGTAAGAGCTGTTACCTCAAAAAATTTGAAGAGGCAAACAAGAATAAGATGCCAGCCGAGAGGCTAAGGTCTATTCTGGATTGGTACAGAAAAAATTATGATCGCATGATCAGGATGACCTACTTGCCCGAGTTCCAGCGCATCTCAAATAAATTCCAAAGAACCAATAGCAGGTCAAAAGGGCTAAAATGTATCTTGCTAGAGCCTGATACACCTACACCCTTAAAGGGCGAAAAAATTCTAAGGGTTACGATTGACCATGAGGTGTATTCTTATGTTTATTTTATGGCGGTCAGGTGTAGTGAAGGATGGTATATTTCCGCTGCCTCTTTTCGCCTAGGGTGAGACTTAGGTCTCATTTCTCTCATTTAGGGCGAATTACTTGCGAGCAAGCCTCAAAGCTACTAGTTTTGCCGCTTAAGTAACTACGTCCTTCATGAAACCTAAGAAACTGTCCATTATCATTCCTGCCTACAATGAGGAAGCAACAATCTCCTTCATTTTGGATAAAGTCAAGGTGGTAGAACTCATTGATGGAATTGAAAAGGAAGTCATCATTGTAAATGACTGCTCCAAAGATGATACGAAAGGTGCCATCGAAGCATACATGAAGGCCAATCCAGATCTAGATATCAGATACTTCGAACACGAAAAAAATAAGGGAAAGGGAGCTGCCTTACATACTGGTATCTCTGAGGCAAATAGCGACTTTCTCGTCATTCAGGATGCTGACCTAGAGTACGATCCCGCCGAATATAACGACCTTCTACGACCTGTCATTAATGGTTTTGCCGATGTAGTATATGGCTCAAGGTTCAAAGGAAATAATCCTCACCGAATCTTATTTTTCTGGCACTCTATTGGCAACAAGATACTTACGTTCATTTCCAATATGTTCACGAACCTGAACCTAACGGATATGGAGACTTGTTATAAGTTGTTTCGCACACCGATCATTCAATCCTTGAACCTCAAAGAAAGAAGATTCGGTTTCGAACCAGAGGTTACCGCTAAGGTTTCTAGGGTTCCTAAAATCAGAATTTATGAAGTGGGCATTTCCTACTACGGACGGACTTACGAGGAAGGAAAGAAAATTGGAATGAAAGATGGTTTCAGAGCCATTTACTGCATTTTGAAATACAATATTTTCTCAAGGAAATAAGACTCTCACCGGTTGAGCCAGTTCATGCAGGTGAGGAAACAAACACATGCTTGATACTCGTTTTCCACTTGAAAAGTGGCTACAACACCTTCGCTTCAACAAAGTAAAACGATATTTAAAGGGCCACGTGCTAGATTTTGGAGGCAACAAAGGAGAACTCCGTTCCTATTGCCCTTCCGACTATACCTTGGTCAACTATGACCACTCCCCGCTTTACGGCCAACAATTTGATACCATTGTCTCTTTGGCTGTCATTGAACACTTGACCCTAGAGGAAATCAACACTGTTTTTGCCAGATTTAAATCCTGTCTGAAAAAGAATGGCTCAATTTATTTAACTACCCCACCGGCTAGAGCTCAGTTTATACTGGAAGGACTAGCTCATATGAAGCTACTCGATGCAGAAAATCTGCTGGA
>JBCBVV010000119.1:0-585 GCA_039817415.1 Bacteroidota bacterium | reverse complement strand
CGGTTCAGAGCGTGCTCAGCCTTTTCTCGTGTGCTGGCTTGGTAGATCGTCTTTAGATCCGCCATAAACTCTTTGGTGTCATTGTAAGCCAGGTATTTTTTCGAGTTGCGGATTTGGTGGACGATACAAAGCTGGATATCTGTCTTGGGAAAGATAGCCTCAATGGCTTCTACAAAGCCTGTCAGGTTGTCTACCGAAGCGATTAGAATGTCTTCCAGGCCTCTGCTTTGCAAGTCCGTCAATACTTGCATCCAGAACTTAGCCGATTCATGCTGGCCAATGTACAAGCCTAATAAATCCCGGTAGCCTTCCTGGTTAACCGCAATAATCCCATAGACTGCCTTAGTAATTACTCGGCCCTCTTCACGGACTTTGTAATGGATCGCATCCATGAAAACAAAGGGATAAACGCTTTCTAAGGGACGCGTACGCCATTCTTCCAGCAGTGGAATAATTTTATCCGTCACCCTAGAGATCGTTGAGGGACTTACTTCAACATCGTACATCTCTTCCAGGAAATCACGGATATCCCCCAGTGAACTACCACGAGCGTATAGGGCCATGATTTGGCGTTCTAAATCTCTG
>JBCBVV010000118.1:0-611 GCA_039817415.1 Bacteroidota bacterium | reverse complement strand
GGTTAGGGTAACGACTTCGGGCGTGGCCAACTTCCATGGTGTGACGGGCGGTGTGTACAAGGCCCGGGAACGAATTCACCGCAGTATGCTGACCTGCGATTACTAGCGATTCCTCCTTCATGCAGGCGAGTTGCAGCCTGCAATCTGAACTGAGGCTGGGTTTGATGAGATTCGCTTACTCTCGCGAGCTCGCTGCCCTTTGTCCCAACCATTGTAGTACGTGTGTAGCCCAGAACGTAAGGGGCATGCTGACTTGACGTCATCCCCACCTTCCTCCGGTTTGTCACCGGCAGTCTTCCTAAAGTGCCCAACTTAATGCTGGCAACTAAGAACGAGGGTTGCGCTCGTTGCGGGACTTAACCCAACATCTCACGACACGAGCTGACGACAGCCATGCACCACCTGTCTTCGAGTTCCCTAAGGCACCCTCTCTATTAGAAGAGGTTCTCGAGATGTCAAGTCCTGGTAAGGTTCTTCGCGTTGCATCGAATTAAACCACATACTCCACCGCTTGTGCGGGCCCCCGTCAATTCCTTTGAGTTTCACACTTGCGTGCGTACTCCCCGAGCAGTGCCGTAGCCAACGCGTTAAGTGTTCCGCCTGGGGAGTAC
>JBCBVV010000117.1:0-628 GCA_039817415.1 Bacteroidota bacterium | reverse complement strand
GTTCTCCTTACTGAGACTTGCCTCAAGAGAAAGATGCTTTATCCACTCGTTTCTCTATTTTCTGCAAATCCATGCCTCCCAGTTCCCTTCCTTCTCTTTCCCTATAATTTCCAGGCTATTTTCCGATAAACAAGATTCCATCTGCGTCTGATCTGACGAGAGAAAGCCGCTTAACAGCAAATAGCCTCCGCTAGGTAGGTGCTCTTTATAATGTTGGATGTCTGCGAGCAGGACATTCCGGTTGATATTGGCCAGAATGACATCATACATTGCTGCAGTAGGGATGGCAGTAACATCACCGGTATGAATGTCCATGGAAATGTCTCCATTCAGTAGAACGTTTTCCCGGCTGTTCTCAGTGCTATTTTCGTCAATATCTATGCCTGTTATGGCCTGAGCCCCCATTTTTGAGGCAAGAATTCCTAAAATTCCTGTTCCGCACCCCATATCCAGTACAGACAGACCCGTCCATTCCAGATTTTTCATCTGTTTGATCATCAAACGGGTGGTTTCATGGTGCCCTGTACCAAAAGCCATTTTAGGGTCTATCCACAATGTGTAGGCAAAATCAGGCTTGGGTGTGTGGAAGGAAGCTATTACCTGGCAGAAGGTGTCTATCTCTATGGGA
>JBCBVV010000116.1:0-648 GCA_039817415.1 Bacteroidota bacterium | reverse complement strand
CTTTTTTGATGGAATAGATTTATTAGCAGAATAAAGACTCATAAAGAATTAGAAAGGGAAAAAATCAAAATTCGCCCCTTACTATTCACTTAGATAACACAAAAAAAGTCCTGACCCATTTCTGAGTCAGGACTTTTTATATTGTGGAGACGGAGGGAGTCGAACCCTCGTCCGGAGAAAGCAAGCATATGACTTTCTACATGCTTAGTCGTTTTATTATGTTCTCAAGGCCACCCAAACGACAGGGATTGCCAGGAGAGGTTACCGCTTAGCTTATTCCGTGGTCGCGGCGGTCCACGGCGGCAGTCTGTGTTTTGATTTTGCTCCACAAAGAAGATACTACAGACAGAATACCCTCAGGAAGCATCTAGCAACTAGTCTGACTAGGCTGCTAGGGCGTAATTTCTTTCGCCAATTATTGTGTGCAATAGAGGATTTAAGTGGTCCTATTACAACCCACCACATGCTTATGTCACACCTCATCGATCCCGTCGATGCCGTGTCGTCCCCATTTCAATGAACTGTGCAAATATACGATACGATTGCTTGCCAGGAAAGGTTGTTTCCGTTTATTGATTACGTTAGCGCAGTATAGACACAAAATCATGTAGAGACACAAGATCTTGTGTCTCTACATGATTTTGTGTC
>JBCBVV010000114.1:0-661 GCA_039817415.1 Bacteroidota bacterium | reverse complement strand
CCAACTCATTCAACAAGGCGCTAACGTTAGCTTTTGCATCGCCGAATAACATTTGATTGTTATCCATGTAGAACAGAGGATTATCTACCCCTGCATAACCAATACCGAGACTACGCTTCATTACCACAACGTTTTGTGATTTCCAGACTTCCATTACGGGCATACCTGCAATGGGGCTAGTAGGATCGCTGAGGGCGCTGGGGTTAACGGTATCGTTTGCACCAATAACTAGAACTACGTCGGTTTCGGATAGATCGTCGTTGATTTCGTCCATCTCTAACACGATGTCGTAGGGTACGTTAGCCTCAGCTAGCAGTACGTTCATGTGTCCAGGCATTCTACCTGCTACAGGGTGGATACCAAAGCGGACATCTTTACCGCGCTTGCGAAGGATTTTAGTAATGTCGGAAACGGAGTGTTGTGCTTGAGCAACCGCCATACCGTAACCAGGTACGATAACCACGCTTTTGGCATCGTTTAGTAGTTCGGCAACTTCTTCGACGTTAGTAGCTGTAGCTTCGCCCATGGGTTTTGCTTCGCCAGTAGGTGCAGCAGCGCCAGAACCTTCACCGAAACCGCCGAGAATGACGCTGAGGAAGGAACGGTTCATTGCTTCACACATGATGTAGCTGAGGATAGCACCACTACTACCAACTAATGC
>JBCBVV010000113.1:0-687 GCA_039817415.1 Bacteroidota bacterium | reverse complement strand
CCTATTTCAGTGGTAAACTGTGTAGCTGATGCTGGAACCATTACGGCTGACTTTGTTAATGTTTCTCTTGTAAATGGCTCTGCTAATCTCAGCGCTACGCCTGATGGCAACATCAATGTACCAGCTGGATACTCTGTGATTTATGTATTGACAAAGGGAGGTAACCTAGTCATTGAACAGGTAAGCACTACACCCGACTTTACGGTAACTGTAGATGGTGATTACACCATCCATACTCTTGTATACAATGCTGATAGCAACAGCTCTGACTTCTTAGACCTATCTGTGGTACAGTTTGGAACCACAACTGGTGTAGATGTCTTGAACCTTGTAACGGCAAATGGAATCTGTGCTTCTCTTGATGTGGCAGGAGCTGGAATCCATGTAGCTCCTTGTACAGCTGATGCTGGAACGATAACAGCTGACTTTAGCCAAGTATCTTTGGTCGGCGGTTCTGCTTCTTTGAGCGCTACGCCTGATGGCAACATCAACGTACCAACTGGATACTCTGTGATCTATGTATTGACTTCTGGTTCTGGTTTGGTAATTGAGCAAGTAAATACCACACCTGACTTCACTGTGTCTGCTACTGGTGATTATACGATCCACACCTTAGTATACAACGGTGACAATACTAGCTCTGACTTCTTAGACCTTTCTGTGGTACAGTTTGGAACCACTACCGGT
>JBCBVV010000112.1:0-832 GCA_039817415.1 Bacteroidota bacterium | reverse complement strand
CTGTTTTGATGGCCAAGGGTCATCATGTGACGAAATTAGTTATCAATTATGCCCACGGTAAGTCTATGCATATGGGTTTGGAGGCTACTCTTAATTTTCTCCGTATGCATGGTTACTGGATCGAAAGGAGTAGACAAGCGGTCAAGTCTGTTTTGAATGAATGTGTGGTGTGTAAAAGGTGGAATGCTAGGAGTCCTAAATATCCTTCCCCTGCAAAGTTACCGGCTGATAGAGTAAATCTCACGGTGCCGTTTGCTAATACCGGCGTAGATTACACTGGGCATATTTGGTTGTCGAACCCTGATGGTTCTAAATATAAGATTTACATTCTTATATTTACTTGCTTTAATACTAGGTCGATCCATTTGGAGGCAGTCAGTTCTATGTCAACTGCAGAGTTCATTTTAGGTTTCGTGCGTTTTGTAAATAGGTATGGAATTCCCCTGGTGGTGTATTCCGATAACGCAAAATCCTTTCATCAGGCTGGGGGCATTATTGAACAACTTTTATCCTCTTCGGAATTTGAGGAGCGCTTTAAGGTGGCTTCAATAAAACACAGAAGTATACCCATCTATGCTGCTTGGTATGGGGCGGCATGGGAGAGGTTGATTAGAGTAGTTAAGCAGTGTTTGTATAAAACTCTAGGTAGAACTACCCCTCGATTTTCGGAATTCATTACACTCCTTTCGGACGTGCAGAAAGTTGTAAATAACAGACCTCTCACTTATAGGTCAGAGGAAAATGAGCTTAATATTTTAACTCCTAACCATTTCCTTGTAGGAAGACCTCTGCCTTCTTTGTTGTTTGGTAATCATGAACAGCTACCTGAATG
>JBCBVV010000111.1:0-851 GCA_039817415.1 Bacteroidota bacterium | reverse complement strand
GGTTAGCTTTACAGTGCCTTATTACGTTCTTTGAATCTCCGTTGTTTGGATCTGCTAAGGTTAATAGCATTGTTCTTTTTGTAGACAGCCAGGTTGCTTTGAGCTGGATTTTGTCTGGAAATGCTCCTCGAAAGAATGTTTTTGTAAATAATAGATTGAAGGAGATTTCCGAATATTTGTGTAAATTAAGAAATATTGTCGCTCCGGTGTCTTTTTCTTATGTTCCCTCTTCTCAGAACGTGGCCGACTTGGTCACTAAGCCTTGTAGTGCTGAGAGGTTTGAGACTGATTTCGAGTTGTGGATGTATGGCCCTAGTTGGCTAAAATTGCCTTCTACTGAATGGCCTAAAGGTCAGTTGGGCTGCATTCCCTTGTCAGTGCGAGATTCTTTGGTTTCTGCCGCTGTGGAGCCCTGCATAACTAACAGCTGTCCTTTAGATGTTAAGAAGTTTTCCAGTTTTTCTAAATTAATTTCTTTCACCTCTTATGTTTTCAAATTCATAAATAAATGTCGTAAAAGGGAGGATGATCCCATGGACTCTGCTGTTGGATATCTGGTGAAGCAGATGCAGGAGTCTGAATTTGCTAGAGAACTTGCGTATTTGAAGGATCCTTCTTCTGAAGAAGCTCCTCCATTGGTGACCAAGTTGTGTCTGTTTATTGACGAGAAGGGGATCTTGAGATCCAGGGGTCGTATAGGTAATAATGTTGAACTTAAGTACCATGTGGTTAATCCTGTTTTGATGGCCAAGGGTCATCATGTGACGAAATTAGTTATCAATTATGCCCACTGCAAGTCTATGCATATGGGTTTGGAGGCTACTCTTAATTTTCTCCGTATGCATGGTTAC
>JBCBVV010000110.1:0-1008 GCA_039817415.1 Bacteroidota bacterium | reverse complement strand
TGCTGGGAAGAGGCATCTCTTTGATGACATTGCATTTGCTTTCCCAAGGGGGTATAACAACCACCTCCTACAAGGTGCCCTAGATAATCCAATCTCTGAAATCCGAACATACATTTGGTTGGCTTGACTGTAAGCCCATGCTGCTTAAGGCGTACTAAAATTGCCTCTACAGACTCTAAATGTTCTAGCCAGGTGGAACTCGAGATGAGTATGTCATCCATATAGCAGTAAGTGTCTTTTAGCCCCTTTGTCACCATGCGCATCAGACGAGAGAAGGTCGCAGGCGCATTCACAAGCCCAAAGGGCATTACTTTAAATTGATAGTGGCCAAATCTGGTAGAGAATGCTGTAAATTTCTTGGACTCGTCGGACAAGGGTACCTGCCAGAAACCAGATGATAAATCCATCTTGGTAAGAAATTTAGCAGAGCTAAGCTGGAAAAAGATTTCCTGTAAGTCAGCAATTGGTTCAGCATCAAATTTTGTGATTCTGTTGATATGTCTTGAATCTACACAGATTCGATAGTTTCCTTCCTTTTTACGAACGGCCAACAAAGGAGAGCAATATGGTGAATTACTTGATTCCACTACACCAAGCTCCATCCATATATCTAAATCAGATTGTAGTTGACCAGACAAAGAATGAGGAAGTGGGTATGAATGTCGCACCGGTATATCAGTGGTAAGTTCAATCACATGTTCGATAGAACTCGTTTTCCCAGGAACATCAGTCAAAATTTCCTTAAAACTACATAGGAGTGCTTGAATCTCTTGTTGCTGGGAACTACTTAGATCTGGCGAGGAGATACAATCTTTATAAGTTTCAGATCCTGAGGTCGGAATACCTACATCTCTGCCATCATCAACTATAGGGTCAACTTCTTCCGTTGCCAAAGCAGTTCCTAGGTGGAGATGGCGCTCTAAATTTGAAGGTTCAATAGGGTCAGTGTCTTCGCGATCAGAATCATCATAGTCGGGGTCGTCAATTACCTGCGGTGAACTTGAGTGA
>JBCBVV010000010.1:0-162364 GCA_039817415.1 Bacteroidota bacterium | reverse complement strand
CAATAAGGTATAGGCTTCACCCTCATTTGGGGTGGCGGGTTCGGTAGTGTGTTTTGGGTCAGACTTAATTAAGGGAAGATAATTCTGCGGCGATTCAGAATTCACAAACTCCTGAATGATTTCTTCCTCTTCAAAATGATCTTTGCCAAATGGGAGAATAAAACTGAATGTACTTCCTTCATGCAATATACTTTCTACATGAATGTGACCATGATGGGCTTCCACAATATTTTTTGAAAGGGCTAGCCCTATACCCGATCCCTTTTGTATGCTACTCGCTTCCTCTCCAATTTGGAAGAACCGATCAAAAACATGAGGAAGTTTTTCTGCTTCGATGCCTCGCCCTGTATCTTTTACCCATACCCTAAGTCCATCCTTCTGCCTTCTAACTCTCAACCAAATATGTCCACCTTCAGAAGTAAATTTAAGTGCATTGGAAAAGAGATTAAATAAGACTTTTTCCAGTTGGTCTCGGTCATACCATAGCCTAATATCTTCCTCAGCCGCATCAAAAGTGAGAGATACATCATTTTGTTTGGCCATATCCTCGAAGGAAATAAATACTTCCTTGAGGAACTTAATGATATTCCCCTCAGCCACAGCTAATTTCATCAATCCAGCCTCACTTTTTCTCAAATCCAATATCTGATTGATCATGTGCATGAGACGGTGCCCGTTGCGGTACATGAGATTGAAAGTCTTTCGCTGTCCAGTATCTCCAAAACGGTCTTTGATCATGTTCTCAAGTGGAGACAATATCAAGGTGAGAGGTGTTCTTAGTTCATGCGAAATATTGGTAAAAAACCTGGTTTTGATTCTGTCAACCTCCTCCAATTTCTCGCGTTCAAGTCTCTCTAATTTGAGTTTATTCTGGAAATTCCAGCGCATTAAGGTGATGGTCCTGATTCCCAACAGCAAGCCCAATCCAAGAAGGACATAAATAATTTTCGCCCATATGGTAAGCCACCAAGGGGGATGAATAATCAGGGTCATTTCCCTAGGTTTAGGATTCCAAACTCCATCAGCATTTGCCGCCTTCACCTTGAACGTATAGGTTTTATAAGGTAAGTTGGTATAATGTGCTATCCGCTCGCTAGCATCTGAATAGATCCAATCCTCATCAAATCCTTCTAGTTTGTATGCATATTGATTCTGTTCAGGTTGCCCAAAATGAAGGGCTGCAAACCCAATAGAAAACACACGTTGGTTATAATCAAACTCAAGAGTGTCAGTGAGGATAGGAGATCTTGTTAATATCCTATCCCCCTTGTAATCAGTATGAGGGGAAAGTGATTCATTGAACAAGCGAATCTCTGTCAGCGATACTTTCGGGATGTAAGTATCCTCATTTAAGGCATGAGGGGAAAAGACACTTAAGCCATTGATTCCTGCGACAAATATTTGTCCTTCCTTTGAAAGAAAAGATGAATTGACAGAAAAGTGATTATCTGGCAATCCATGTTCTTTAAAATAGTTTTGCACCAGGATATTCCTATTCTGGTACCTTACCTTAGAAAGCCCACCAAATGTACTAACCCAAAGATTCCCTTCCTTATCTTCCTCTACGCCTTGTATGATGTTATTGGCCAAGCCATCCTTTTTCCTAAAAACTTGAAATCTAGTCTTCCCCTTTTCTCGGACGAATAAGCCATTTTCAGTTCCAACCCATAAATTGCCTTCACTATCCTGAAAAATATCATTGATAAAGTCATTCGTCAAGCCGTGTTCCTCTCCATTTTTTCGCTGAAGGCTTTCATTCCAAGTTAACTCTCTGTTTACCGGATTATACCCTAGGCGCAGAAGACCGCCCCCTCTTCTTCCCACCCAAAGGTTTTGCGAACCATTATTATCCGAGATCGCTAGCAAACACACATTAGGGTACTTGGTTAAGAGTATTTTCCCATCTGAGCTATTGGCAAAATGGACAAAGCTATCTTGGTCCGATAGATAGAGCGACAAACCTCCATCCCAAAACCCGACCCACATCCCCTCCTCTCCTGCAGGATGGGTAATCATAGGGTAATCATCTGGAATTTGACCACCTTCCATCAGGAACTGTCGATAGTTTGTCATGAGACTATCTTGCCCTTTCCATTCTTCTAATGGTACCTTGATCAATCCTTCCCCATGAGTGGCTACCATCAAATCTCCATTCTTCAAAAAGTCAATGGAAGAAATCATGTTAATGGTTGCAGAACCCTCATGTCGGCCAAATCTTAGGGGTAGACTAAGCCAATTTTCTCCAGCATCTTTTTTCTTACTGATTCTGACCAAGCCTCCTCCACGTGTTCCCGTCATGATACATTGCCCCATGGGGCACTCACGTATGCATGAAACCAGGTTTTTACGAGGATCCTTGAATAAATCCATGCGGATGGTTTCAAATGCCTTGGCATGAAGGTTTAATTTAAACACCCCCTTAGTTGTACCAATCCAAAGTATTCCCGTTTCGTCCAGAAAAAGGGACTTGATATAATCATTTCTTAAACTCCCTTCTTGAAAATCATTGGCAAAAAACCGTTGAAATCTTCCTGTTTGAGGATCAAGTTTATTCAGGCCATGTTGGGTCGCTACCCAAACCTCCTTTTTTCCTCCTATTTGGACTACACAGATATCCAGAACAAAATTGTGACTAAGACTTTGCGGATTATTGTCTTCATGGAAATAGGTTGTCAACTCTTGCTGGTCTCCATTTACCCGGATAGACTTTAGGCCCCTTTTAGAACCAATCCATATCAAATCATCGTCAAATGGATCAGGAACTACTTTGTAAATGTAGTTCTGGACTTTTTCCAGCTCAGGCTTTGCTTGAAGCCCTTTTGGGCTAAGGTTTATTTTTTCTGGAGGCAACAATTGATCGGGGCCTTTCCATAAAAACACCCCTCCTTTGGTTCCAATCCAGACACCATCATCTGTCAAGACTAAGCTGGAAATGAAATTTTGGTCTTCAAAAGCTGACCATTGAAACCTTCTTAGCTGTTGAGAATCTGGGTCTAGAATAAATATTCCATTTTCTGAGCCAATCCAAATCCGATTATCTTTTCCTTCTGCCAGACACCAAATATTTAGATTGGAAAGGCCTTCCTTTTTCCCATAGTAGGTAAAGGTCTCAGATGCTGGATCAAAGCGTGAAATGCCCCCATTACGAGCACCTATCCAAAGGCTTCCATCACTGGCTTCAATGATGCTGGTGATCTTATTGCTGACAGGCCCAGTGGCTTGTTCTCCTCCAGCTAAAAATTCTTTTACTTCGTAACCATCATATCTATAGGTACCTGCCCAAGAACAAAACCAGATAAAACCTCTTTTATCCTGTGCGATGTCATTGATGGTAACACTGCCAATACCAGAGAATTCACTATGGTTTTCAAAGCGATAAACCTGGCCTGATAGGCAAAGCGTATAAAGGCTTAATCCCCAACATAAAATCAGATATTTAAAGCCCTTAAGGTTCATATTAGAAGATCCAGCTAGATGGAAAATTTCATATAAGATAATTGAAATACCCCAAATTAACTATGCGAAAGCTTCAAAGAATGGACGAAGCGATACCGTTATTAGTGAAAGACTTATTTGAGACAAAGACAAAAATCCAATTAAAGCTGTTAGTAGGGCCCACTCTTCAATATCTTGTCAACATATATCTCTCCAAAGGTCCTTAATAAGAAAAAATCCTGTCCACTTAGGAAACTTACCTAAGCAGAACAGGATTTATACTTTAAGAGACTCTTTAAGTTTAATATGCTGAGGTTTTTCTTCTTCAGGCAGGCTGAAATAGAGTTTTGTCCTCTTCCGTTTTCTTAATTCTCCCTCAGTGTCTTCAACGCTAATTCAAGAATAGTATCTTCTCCTCTTGCGATATCTGTAGAATCCATTTGGACAAAGACATCTGGCGGGAGGCCATCTTCTACATTTAGACCATTGATAGAGAATAGCTGCGTGGATGAAACTCTAATGGTCCAGCCGTTAGGCAAGTCCGTATTGGCTGGAGCTCCTCCTCCCCCACCCGTCGTATCTCCCATGAGCGTAATGTTCGGGAAGGCTTTTGTAGCAGTTGAGAAAAAGGTCGTGGCTGAATACGAACTTCTATTGGTCAAAACGATAATGGGCTTGGTATAAAAAGTATCCTCTGCAGGCGCGATAGCATTGTATACCAAAGATGAAAAGTCATTGTGTTCAGGACCAATTTTATACCGATCTCTGTAGGCCATAATGGTATCTGCGGTGAAATACTCTAATATGTTGGCCACATTAGAAAGGGATCCACCTCCATTATCGCGGACATCAAAGATCAGGCCTTTGTAGGTACTGTCGCTGAAGTTATCTATGAGATACCTCATCATAAAAGGACTCACCCCATTGGAAAAACTACTATAACGAGCATAGCCCACATCCTCAAAATCATTCACGATGAAGTTTCCAACAAACTGTTGTTGCTCCTTGAAATAATTTCTTTCTAACAGGTCATAATTAAAGTTAGGCGGGGAGTTCAAAAACCATCTCCAGTTCCTTGAGCGATCGAATGGTGATCTCAGGTTTACATGACCATCTCTCAATACAAAAAGCATATCTGCCAAGACATCAAAAAGTTCCTCTTGGGACATGGAATCATTTACCTGAGGCTCATATACCGCTTTTACTGAATCCCAATTGATCTTCTTGAATTCGAAAAAGGAGTACTCTCTATCTGCGAAGGACCAAGCCTCTTCAAATACAGAGGTGGGGGTATTTTCTGCACTGGGTTGCATAAAGACCAATTCACAGGCCGATAAAAGCGCGAGCGCGCTGAATGTTATTAGGATGACTAATTTTTTCATGGAAGTTTGTTTGGGTTGTTTGGAGAATGAAGGTTAATCATCAAGGCCAGTTGAAGGGAATGGAGGCCTTGTCGGGTCCGATGGATATCATTGTCATTCAAACCATACAAATCCCATGCATAGGAAATTTTTAGCAGGTTGTCGTTTTCTTTTCGGAGAGGAATCATCAAAGCTGCTTCCGAAAAAACCGTGGCTGACTGTCCTAGGATTACAAACTTAGAATAGCCTTCTTCTGCTACGGTTGCATATTCAGGGAAAGCGTTCACGAAGCCAAAAAGTGAAGATTGAATTTGGTAGGCAAATATTGCGGCTGTTTTAACCCATGGAATCTTAAACTTCATTTGTAGGTCTGCAGAAGGACCAATCGTAGGCAGGATATCAAAATATAATGATGAATTACCCAGCCTTGGATTGTTTCTAAAATAGATAGGAATGCCTACATAGCCGCCGAGCCTGATAATATTTTTATCTCCATTCCAACTATACAAATTTCGAGTGTAGTTGTACTTGGCTTGTCCGGTGGCTTGAAAGGCTCCTACATCTCCGTATGGAGGATTCATAAAGCTGGCAACTCCTCTAAACCATGTTATTTCTTCACGGTCCTTTGGGCGAATAATTAACCTTTGCCAGGTAAAGTTCCCTCCCCAACCTTGATGGGTAAGGCTACTCATCTGTAAGTCCTGGATAATGCCAAAAGAAGCCCCAGAACCCAAAATCATGTATCGGAGATTCTGTGCTTTTTTTTCTAATCTCGCTTCTTTCTTGACGGCCCTTTTTTCCCTCCTAACCTCTTTCTTCGAAGGGGGTTGAGCATACAAAAAACCTACCAGCATCATACTAAGTAGGCAAAAGGAAATTTTCTTCATAAGATAATGGATTGATTTGTTTGTTGTATTTAGATGTAAAGTCCATCCAATGAACCAAGGAAATTATCAAGGGTGGCTTCATTTTCTAGACCTAACAAACAAAATTTCCATCATGAGAAGGATTCCTCTGATAGTCAAGATGAAAGAGATTCTGGAAGATTTAGCTTTACTCAATAATTCATGTAGCAGACGGTAAAGCTAAAGAGGAGGTTGCTCCTACTCAGAAAAAATTGAATACATATTGAGGAAATAAGATAACATTCAGGCCTATTTTCTCAAAAATAGGCCTGAATAGATTGGTTTTTTTGCCGAATTACCATTTATAAAATACGCCAATGCTCAAGGCGGGTGAAACAGGAACTGAAACACTTTGGCCGATAAAAGAGCCTCCCACAGACACAAAGCCTCCCAAACCTTTGTATATATCTTCGGCAAAAAATTTGAGTAAAAAGGCTGAGTATTCCTGAAAGCTTGTATAAAGTCCAGTTTCAATATTGGCAGGTGAATCTACACTAGGGTTTCCATTGTTTATATTGTGAATTCGATGGAGGTTGAGAATGACCAAGAATTTTTCATTCTTCAAGCGCCTACCTGCTTCTGCTACCACATGTAAGAAATCATGGTAGTCATTGTT
Organism: Bacteroidota bacterium; assembly: GCA_039817415.1. Classification (GTDB taxonomy): domain Bacteria; phylum Bacteroidota; class Bacteroidia; order J057; family J057; genus JALEFZ01. The sequence continues at coordinate 156,047 of JBCBVV010000010.1, read as the reverse complement.
ACGATATCCATATCCTACATTTCCAAAGTAATACCACTTCCCAGAACTACTTCCGACCGATAACTTAGGAACAAAGGAATAGGCGTTGACTCCTGTAGATAGACCAGAAAGCTCATTTCTTGTGCTGCTTGGAAAATCTACCTGAGCGATAAGAGCTAACTTTAGCTTATTGTCAATCAGGGTGTATTTCCCAAAGATTCCGACATTGCCCAAACTGGTAAGCTGGTCAGCAGGATATACAGGATTTACATTATCAAGAGATGGCTCCCCACTACCTACAGATACCAAAGGCAAGGTTCCGCCTAGGGTGAACTTCTCCGTTACACCAACTTCTACGTAAGCAGACCATACAGATTCTGAAAGTTCTCTTTCAGTTTCTCTGGTACTTCCCTGGCTCCCATTAAACAAGGTCGTGTAAGTAGGGATCGTGTTGAATACCAGCTGGCTATATCCCTTGCCTTTTCTTTGAGCCCAAGGTCCTTGTGCATGCAATGAGGGTAACCCAAGGCAAATACACAGTAAGGTAGATAAAAGAATTCTCCTGATAATGTTCTTCATCCTGATAGATCAGTTTAATGATTTTGTGTAGGTCTTATTAGGAGTTGAAATTAAAGGAGATTTATCCTTAAAAAGATATGAACCCGACAAATCTGCCAATTGACCTAGATAAATATCATCTTCGTCAGAACAACCAATCAGGATGGAGACTCGTTTTTTTCAAAGTCTCAATCCTGATCAGCCATTAGAATCATTATCCCAGAAGGCTATCTCTTTGTCTACCAAAAGAATGTACATCCCATTTTTGCAGAAAAAGGGGTACCTGGTGTGAAATGGATTTCTGTAACGGGCGTGCTTTCCCAAGCCAATTGGCTGGTTGTTTCAAATTGGGCTTCTTTCCAGTTTACATTCAGGATGTTTTCAAGTTGAAGGGTAAACTGCCAAGCCTTTTTCCTGTAACGGAGGTTCAAGTCAAACAGATTGTATCCTTCTGCCACCAAACTATAATCCTCATTCGCAGCCCTATCCCCTAAAAATCTATAATTCAAGCTAGCTGCCAGTCCTTTTTTGGAATTAGCTGTTAATCCAGCCTGAGCAGTCCAGACAGGTGCCAAGGGAATAAAATTCTCACCTTGATCATCTTCTATAGATCTTGCATGGGTAAAGGTTAGATCAGCATTCGCGCTTAGAAAGGAAAAAATCTGATAGCGCATACTCATATCTGCCCCCAGCCTTCTGGTAGCCCCTGATGGCTCTACAATTCCAGCATCCCCTACATACACAAACTCCTGATCTAAATGTAAATACCAAAGAGCGGCTTGCATCAACAATTTCTTCCCTGGCTTCCAAAATGTACCAAGATCAAAGCCGTTTGACCGAGGTAGGATATGCTCAACTTCTCCTTCTAATACCACTCTGCTGTCATTGGTGTGATATCCCAATCCCCATTTGCTGTAAAAATTCCATTGATCATTGGCTTTGTAAGAAATAGAAAGTTTAGGGCTAAGGATTTGTCTCTGAACAACTTGCCAATCGGAATTTTCTTCCAATTCATTTAAGTATGAAAACTGAAAAAAGTCCTGCCTTACTCCTGCATTGATTTTCCATTTGTCGCCAAACAAGATATCCTGGGATAAGAACACAGAAAGGTTCGTTTCACTTACCTGTCCCAAGGCAAATTGCTCGATTATGTCTCCTCTATTCAAGGTTTGATTAAGGGCGAGATCATTCACCCAATCCTGCCTAAGATCCAAGCCGATGCTTGTCAACATGTCAACCTTCCCTACTCTATTCTCAAGCTGATAGGTAACATGGCCTCCTATGATTTGGCGATTCTCGGTTTGATGGATTTGATCACCATTCAAACTATCCTCAAGGAAAAAAGTAAAGTTGGAAAACAAAGAGAAGTCGTAATCAATGCCATAAAGCTGAGCCTTTAAGCTGCTTTGGGTGTTGATCTGATGGAATAACTCCAGGTTGATGTTTTTTCTCGACGTATTACCTCCTTCCGTAGAATCAATGGCACCAAATCTTCCAATAATTCCTTGTTCAATGGCCCTTTCTGGAATTTGACCCGAGGCTGTCCAAGTGGATTGAAAAGTGGAAATGCCAGCTTTAAACAAGGTATTTTCTCCTATGTTTACCTTGTACTTGGCCATAAAATTATCGCGAACGAAGTTTTGGGAAGCTTCAAAATACCCATCTGAACGAATCATTTCACCAGCTATATAGAGGTCTTGTCCATGGACATTATCCAGTAAATTCATCATCAGTAAACCTCTGACCGTATTGAATTGTCCGAGCTCCAGGCTTAACCTATTCTCTTCTAGCGTATTTTTCGTTCTGAATGCTGCATAGCCAGCTGTGGCGAAATTCCCTTTTGAAGCCTCATAGGAACCTTTGTCAAAGTCCACTTTTTCGATGGTTTCAGGGATAAGGAAGTGAAGGTCTGAATATCCTTGTCCATGGGCATGTGAAACCATATTTACCGGCATTCCGTCCACCGTCAACTGCAGGTCTGTTCCATGGTCAATATCAAAACCTCTTAGGAATATTTGTTCCGCCTTCCCTCCACCAGCATGTTGAGCAATGACCAATCCAGGGATAATTTGAAGGATATCTTGAGAGGAAGAAATGGGCTGTAAATGGATATCCAATTCACCCAATAAACTGATATCTTTTCCAGTTTGAGCGGTAATTGTGATTTCTTCTAGGTTGAATTCGTCTCTTTCTAGTGAAAATACTGTTTCCACAGGAAGCTCACCTGCTACCTTGTATCGATGATACTGAGAACGGTAGCCTATATAATGAATCCTAATTTCTATAGAATCTTGCTTCCCAGGATCAAAATAAAACTCGCCCAGTTGATCGGTAAATACCAATCGCTCCTCTGTGAGAATTTCTACTTTTACACCAGAAAGTCCTTCTCCAGTTTGCTGATCCACTACTTTTCCCGAAAGAAAAAAGTCTTCGGCCATACATTGACATGAGCTCACAAGGAAAGCCATAACAAGGGCAGCCTTCCCCAAATAGGATAAAAAGGGTTGCATAATGGATGAATTAATGTGATAGGTTGAGATAGGGTAAGAAAGTGGGGACTCATCCATACCGAGAGAGCCCCCTTCACAATCCCCCTATAAATTTTTATAGATGTAGTCGACAAAAATGTGGTTCTGCTTTGGATGCTTTTTAGCATGAGTCTTTAGCAACCGCTCTGCCTCCTTTTTCTTGCCGTCATATTCTAGCATCAAGGCATTCATGGCCACCAATTCATCATTGATTGTCCCTGTTATATTTGCCTGACGAAGGTATTTTCTAGCTACTTCATACTCACCAGCCTTGATTTCGATGGCAGCCAAAAGCTGGTTGACATCAATATTATTAGGCCTATAGGCATATTCCTTTAGCGCATATTCTCTGGCCATTCCAATTTTACCATCTATTTCAAGGTAAAATCTCGCATACTCCATCCCCATTTTGTGTCCGTTTGCCTCGTCATCAGCCAACATATCCATGACTTCCTTTTTCATCTTATCGGCTTCCTTCATTCTATTCATTTCCTGAAGAAGGCTTGTGAGTTGCTCGAAGAAGCTTACCTCTGGAATGATGTCAATGGCAGCCAATAAGCGCTTTTCAGCTTGATGATAATTCCCTTCCAAACGGTCTAGTTCGGCTAGGGCCGCCATAGCAAAAGGATAGTCTTCTCGGTTTTCTAATATTCCTTCGTAGATAGCTTTTGCTTCAGGAATTCTACCATCTTTTTGGTACAGGTTGCCTAGGTTCAAGGCAGCCCATGACGTCTCCTCATAGCCAGGGTATCCAGCTTTAACGGCCATTTCCATGGCATCGATGGCCCCTTCGATATCTCCATGCAATTCCCTTAAGTAAGAGACCCTAGAATAGGATCGAATGTCTGGACGAATAGACATCATTTTGTCAGCCATGCTAATGGCCTTATCGTATTCCCCCAATTCAACGTGGGCATCGACAAGAGATCCGTAGATCAAAGCGTTATATCCGTTGAGTTGAACGGCTTCTTCTGCTAATTTTTTAGCTTCCTTGAATTCGTGAAGGGATAATTTGACAGAAGCCTTAAGGGATTTCGCACCGAAAACCACATCTGGCTTGGATGCCTCTTGCAAAATACCATCCAAGACTTGTAAGGCGGCAGGATAGTAATGTCCATGCTCACCTGTCACCCTAGCTTCTAACATGAAAAGCTGGGCAAGCTGGATTCTCTTACGATAATCAGTGGGATTCTGATTGATCGCATTTTTTAGCATCTCATAGGTAGAAAGAACCTTGCGTTGCTCTTGAAGGGAACCAAGAGAAGCATTTCTTGGAAGTAAATCTGGAATAAATTTTTGGACTTGACTGGTCTTAACAATAGCTAGTGAGGTGGCATGATCCTTAGGCATATCTGTACATGCAGATATCATCGCCACCAAGAGGATAAGACCTAAGAAAAGCACTGAAAATGGGTTGGGGTATCTTAATCTGTTCATCGTTATAGGGATTAGTGAAACATTTCCCTACCTACGAGACAGATTCATGATCTGGATTTCGCGATTGAATATTTTTTTAGGCGGTAACTTTCCCCATCAATATAGGGGCTGAAGAAGGCTGTAAACTACCTCCTTTGGGCTCAATTGAGATGGCAAATACATCTGGCGTCCCTTTCTTCGCCAAGACTTCTTGGAAGGATTCTCCTAGCTTCCCATCCAACAAACCAACACTAACCACTTCTTTACCATAAATCGCCCACAATTGATAGACTTTTTCTTCTGATAAGTTCTCAAGGCTATAATCAAACATCAAGGCTTGATTGCCTTCCTCATCAAATAAGACGGTTGCCTTATTGGTGGGTTCTCCTGTATCTGTAGTAGCCAAAGGAATGGTTACAAATCGGCTTTCGTTGACAGTAGCGATAAAATCATTCTGGCGGTCGAGCGTCTGATGAAGGCTTCTGGTCTGTTCTTTCATCTTATTTACGTCCTCCTCAAGGGAGGCAAAAGCTTTATCAGTTTCATTCAACCGTAGATACAGAAATATATTTGCGCCCACACTAATTGCTAGCGCTAGGCCTGCCGCTATTTGCAAGAGACTAAAGGTTCTGATCTTTGACTTGGGCTGATTTAAGGGGCGAATGTTGTCGTTTTCCTGTGGGAGTTCCTCTTGTTCGATCTCTTGAAGAACGTTCTCAAGAATGCTTGAACTTGGTAATTCAGGACTTTCAGCTTCAGCTAGTGTCATCAAGGAAAGTTCAATTTGCTCTACCTCCGAACGCAGGTTTGCATCCATCTGAACCAGTTTATGGATTCTGACAGCCTCTTCTTCCGGAAGGTTCCCCATGACATACATCTCCAGGATTCCGGAATTCTTCAATTCTTCTATGTTCAATTGCCCATCCATTTCCTTAACAAATTTATTCCTGTTCGAATTCTGGTCTTTACCGTGCCAAGGGGCAAAGCAAGTTCTTTTGCTGCCTCTTGTTGGGTATGCCCTTTGAAGTAAAGCAAGTCAATGACTTCCTGGTATTTGGGATCGAGTTTTTGTACGAATTCTTTAACGCCTATTCCCTCAACGAACAATTCCTCTGAAAGGTCCTGATTTACGGTTTCAGTTTGGGAAGAGGTTTCGTTGATGTCTTGACCGCTTTTCTGTTCTCGGAAGTCTCTAGAACGCACCTTATCAATGGCAGTTCGTCGGCAAATATTGATTAGCCAAGTGAAGAGTCTTCCCTTGTTTGGATCAAATTGGTCTGCAAATCGCCAGATCTTTACCAAGCTTTCCTGCCAAGCATCTTCCGCCAATTCCTGTATACCAACGATCTTGTAAATTACCCCAAAGAGTGCCTTTTGATAGTGGGCGTCAATCAGACGTAAGGCTTGGGTATTCTTGATACGCAACAGTCGGATAATTTCTTCCTCTCTGCTTTCGGATGTAGATGAAGTAATCAATTGAGGCTTTCCTTTCTGATAGCGAACAAGATGAAGCGGAGGGGTCGAATTGATCTCTCCACCATGTAAATTATGAAAATTTTGTGAGGCAATCATGATTCGCAATCAAGTTGTTGATCTCCTACCTGTCCAATACATAAAACAGGCAGGAGATGAGGCCCCTGCCTGTTGTTATTCATGCAAGCTTGAATCTATTCCACTAGGAATTTTTTAGATGTTCTCAAGCCATTCACGCTCACTTCAATAAGATAAAGTCCAGAATTAAGCTGGCTAACGTCCATTTTGTAGCCTTCCTCAATCATCCCTTCGGTTGATGAAAGAAGTTGTCCTGCAAGGTTATAGATTTTCATGTTTACCTCACTGGCAATTCCTTCTCCCTTGATGATCAAAACATCAGTGGTAGGATTAGGTCCCACTTCAATGGAAGCATTCATAAATTCATTCTCAAACTGAACTTGTTCGATCTTTCTTGCCAAGGGGCCATTGTAGAAATTACCCGCTTTTGGCGACATGGCATCTCTCCTCAATCTATTCGCACTACAGCTTTTGCTCAGCGGTATCTTAAACACCAGGCTATTAGGACGCCCAGGCAACAACCTCTGATCAATCCACCAAACCCCTGTGATATTGTCATCTCCAAAGGTAGCCTGAACCTGAGGGTTATTTTGTGTCATAAAGAAAGAGTCTCCAGGTTTTGCCAGTAAGGTATCTCTTTGAGGGCTCCACCATTGAGCGTAGATGTAGGGCAAAAATCTACTATTAGGATTCTGGACCTTCCAGGTCAACATATCCGTCGCTGGATTGTAACATTCATAACGGAGCTTGAGTCGCTTCACTTTTCGAGGTTGACTAAAGATGACAGTATTAGAAGGATCTGATTCTCCTACACTTCCAAAGGCATTGACCACATAGGAAACATCTTTTCCAAATACTAGAACAGTGTCAACAAAGGAAGTAGTATTCGGTCCCACTGTATCCACAATTTCTGTTTGACCGTTGATCGTTTTGCGGATGATAAATCCTGCTTCATTGCTAGAATTGTCCTTCCACGTTAAGGGGGCCAAGAAAAAGGTATCCAGATTTACCGCTAGATTTGTAGGAGCAGAAAGGGTTCCTGTGGGATCTAAGACCGAAGGTTGGTTATAGTTCACTGCTTCTCCACTACATTCACTATCACCAGCCCAAGGGGTCTGAACGTAAGGAAAGCTTGATTTGAAGGTAGTATCGTTGGACTCTACCCCTGTTGTATATCCTAACACATCCAGAAGATCTTGGGTCAAAGGAGTAGTCCCATCGAAATCATCATACCACAGTCCAATGGCGGCTAGCACTACCCCACTAACCGCTTGAAGTTCAATGCGCGTTACATCATCCTCCAGACGACGGCCATTTGGAAAGCCATCCATATTGGGTATGAACTGAAGATTGGCATTTGAGGCGAATGAAGGATCAGTCAAACCAAGTACTGCCGCATTAATCAAGCCTAATGAGCTGAAGGAAGGATCATGACGTTGTGTAACGGGCGTCGCCATGTTCAGACGGAGCATATCGCCTCCATTAGGAAGAAAGTTGTTGACAAATGGCTTTCCATTCGCCAATGGATTTCCATTTTTTCCTGTGGCAAGTTGATAAGGGGCCAAGTTAGGAACTCCCGTATGAAAAGCTGGCCATAGGTCTACTGATCTGGGTTTTCCTGCTGCCGGTAACAGCAATGTACCAAATATCGCATCATCCAAGGCTGTACCTGCCAAAGCTGGATTACCCTTTAGTCCAAACAATCCATCTTGACCATTTCCAAAGCCAAAAGAACCGAGAGAATTACGCTGAATTCTAAGGTCAGAAAATGAAGGGACAGCAGTACCAAACTGAGTATCATCCATATACAATGCCAGTTCAGGATTGTAGAAATACTCAAAATGAGTTGGATTTTCATTGTAAGGGGTACGTCCATTCCAGTCATCCTTTGCTCCGATAGGTATAACGGCTTCGTTGGTCAAGGGCATGCCCAATCTAGATACTTGTACCCAACTACCGCTATAAGACTCTGTTCCATCTGAAGCAAGAGTTCTGATTTCTTGTCGGCTTGCAGATGCCCACACACCAATTACAAAATCTCCATCGAGGATATTCGCCGCTTGATTGACATGCTTATGGTCTTTTTGGAGAATATTAATCGGCACCTGAATGGCGATGGTACTGATATTCAGTCCGGCCACACCATCTTTGTTGACTCCTTGTTGACGAGGAGAATCTCCGAGATCAAAAATTCCTCCTAAATCTACAAAGAAGGGATCATCTGCCGGTCCGCAATAGACTTTTTCTCCATAATTGGTGGTAGCAATCGCTTGCTGGATTAGGCTATTATAATCATTCCCAACACCTAAAGGACTATCAATAGACCTTGCACCAATGTTGTTAGGTGGAACAATTCCGTGATTGATCAGGGTCTGAAAAGAAGCCCCACCATTCACACTGCGCTCCATTTTGTAGGTAGTCTTCAGGTTTTCCTGTCCCAACCTAATGTTGAAAAAGGTCGTAGGATCCTGATTTTCAATGCTGAAGGTAAACCTATAAATGATGTCATCACCTGTAGTGGACACATCATTGTCGATGTGGATTTCATAGCGGATGTTTTCACCAAATTGGTAATAGTTTGGACCACCCTGAGGCAACTGTAATGGCACATAATTGGCAATAAGTGTTACCGTATTAGGGTTATCTGGGCTTCGGAAAGCGTAGAGGTCTGTATTGTCGGCCAAGGGATCGTTTGCGATGAGGGGCGCCTCTCTATGTGAAGAAGCAAAGAGCGATGAACTCAGCACAAGTGATCCTAGGCACCATAGCAAAATGCTATATGCTAAATGTCTCATTGTATGTTTCGTCTTAAGTGTGTTGTTGAATTATTTTCCTACTGCTGTACCTCTCCAAGGAGCTTGAACGTAAGGAAATGTTGATTTAAAGGTCGTGTCATTCGTCTCCACTCCAGTAGAATACTGGAGAACATTGATCAATTGATTGGTGACAGGTGAAGCATTTGGGTCAGTCGCATCAAAATCATCATACCATAAACCAATCGCAGCCAAAACCACTCCACCTACTGCTTGAAGTTCAATTCTGGTAACGTCATCTTCAAGGCGGCGGCCATTAGGGAAACCATCCATATTAGGAATGAACTCAAGGTTGGCGTTCGTCGCGAATGTAGGATCAGTTAGCCCCAAAACGGCGGCTTGAATCAATCCCAATGAGCTAAAGGAAGGATCATTTCTCTGGGTAACAGGAGTTGCCATATTTAGCCTCAGCATATCACCGCCATTGGGAAGGAAGTTATTCACAAAGGGTTTTCCAGTTGCCAATGGGTTGCCCCCTTTCCCGGTAGCCAATTGGTAAGGCGCCAAGTTAGGAACTCCTGTATGGAAAGCTGGCCAGAGGTCTACTGATCTGGGTTTGCCAGGTGCAGGAAGGAGAAGGCTTCCGAAAATATTGTCATCCAAGGCAGTACCTGCTAGCGCTGCATTCCCTTTCAAACCGAATAATCCATCCTTGCCATTGCCAAAGTCAAAAGCTCCCAAGGAATTGCGCTGAATTCTTAAAGCCGCAAAAGCAGGAACGGCCCCACCGAATTGGTCATCGTCCATGTACAAGCCCAATTCAGGATTGTAGAAATACTCAAAATGAGCTGGATTCTCATTGTAGGGGGTTCTTGCATTCCATTCATCTTTAGCCCCAATGGGAATAACAGCTTCATTAGTCAAGGGCATTCCCAAACGAGAAACCTGAATCCATTGTCCAGTATCTGAAACATTACCAGGCGACAAGGTTCTGATTTTACGGCGACTAGCTGATGCCCATACACCAATTACAAAATCTCCGTCAAGGATATTGCTTGCTTGAGAAACAGGCTTTCCATCCTTTTGCAAGGTAGAAATAGGTACCTGTATGGCAATGGTATGGGTGTTGTACTTGGCAATTCCATCTCTCATGACATTGGTTCCCTGACGAGGTGAATTACCTAAATCAAAAATACCGCCTAAGTCAACAAAGAAAGGATCATCTGCAGGGCCACAAAACACCTTTTCTCCGGTGGAAGCCGTGGTAATGGCAGCTGTTATCAGAGCCTCATAATCAGAGGCTCCTAAGCCTACGGCGGATTCAATAGATCTTGCTCCAATGTTGGGTGGGGGTACCATGCCATTGCTCACAATCGTTGTAAAACTTGCCCCTCCATCAGTGGAGCGCTCCAATGTGTAGGTAGTTTTCAGGTTCTGAAGTCCTAGCCTAATATTGAAGAAGGTGGTGGGATCTTCATTTACTTGACTAAAGGTCGCCCGGTAAATGATATCATCACCTGCGGTGGAGACGTCATTGTCGATATGGATTTCATATCGGATATCCTCTCCAAAGGTATTGTAATTAGGTCCACCAAATGGCAGTTCTGCCGGAATGTAATTGGCAATCAGCGTAATGGTGTTGGGATCATCAGGACTACGAAATGCATAAACATCCGTGTTGTCCGCAAGGGGATCGTTGGCGATCAAAGGAGCTTCCCTATGACTGGAAGCATTGACCAACGAGGGAAGAATCAGCATGGCCATCAGTAGGCTGAACAGCTGATTCTTTAGGTTAAGGGTCAATTTTCTCACGAAATTAATTGATTTGGTTAAACAAAAACTGACCTACCTACGAGCTGTACTTGGCTTCTGGATTTCCCCTAATCAACTTTTTGTCAAAAAAAGGGGAGACCATAAGCCTCCCCCTTTATTGTGATGTGGTAATCGTGATTTATTTGACCTGAACAGATACTTTTTTTCTTTGCCCTTGGTGGTTAAGAATTAGATAGTAAACCCCCGCTGGAAGTTTACTTACATCCATTTCCTGTTTCCATCCTAAGTTTGTCGCCTGCTCCAAAACAGGTACTTGAATCATCTGCCCTTGAGCATTGTATAAGGAAACGGAACTTTCACTGGTTCCTCCTTCCCATTCGAGGAATAGCACCTTATCTACAGGGTTAGGATAAAGCCTTACAGTCAATTCTTCTAGGATGAGAACCTCCACAACAGGGGACCAAGAACTTTGGCCATCAAAATCTGTTTGGCGAATTCTGTAAAAACTTAGGTCCTTCAACGGTTCTGTATCCATGCTTTGATAATATTGAGCCTCTTGGGAATTCCCTGCTCCATCCAATTGTTCAATAGCATCAAAGTTTTCGCCGTCAGCCGAACGCTCCACAGTAAAATATTGGTTGTTCTGCTCACTTAGAGTTGTCCATTTCAATTCTACTCCCCCTTCTACCACTTCAGCTTTGAAGTCTAACCATTCCACTGGAAAAGACTCTTCTGTCCCAATGGTATAAAATGTAGACGGAGAGCCTTGACTATTATACTCTGTCTGAATCCATTCTGCCGTGTTTACACAAGAGGCTACACTCACCTCATCAATTCGACCTCTGAAATTGTTGTCAACTCTCCCAATAAATTTGATGGGTGTGTTGAAGGGTACATTACCCGATAGTCCTGGCTTGGTGAATACCAAAATACCATCCACATAACATTTGTAATCACTTCCATCGAAGGTAGAAACTACATAGTTCCAAGTCGATCCATCATTGGTGATATATCCACCACCTGTTGCCCATGAAGTTGACCAATTTACCCCATTTCCAAATCCACCATGGATGCCGGAATAAGTAGGTGTAAGCGCATCTCCATATACCCAAAGCGAAGGCGCTCTTTGCCCTGTGCCTCCTGGACTATTTCCCAGAAATCCATGAAAGTTGCCAGATCCAGCTAATTGATCTGAACTAATCCAAGCTGATAAGGTAAATACACTATTGGGAGAAATATTATTTCCCAAATCATAGGCATCATCCGTCCCATCGAAGAAAGTTCCATTTCCAATGATGGAAGAAACCTGATTCGTGCTAGTCATTGTTCCTAAAGCAGTTCCATCATTTGTATTGGATGTCACATCAACTAATTGAGGACCTGAACCTGAGGGGTCTGCATCCATGTGCCAACGTCCTTGGTAACAACTTTTCCAGGTAGCATCGGTAGACAAACTTGAGTTTACAGCGGAATTTCCATACAGTATATTGATCTCGGTGTTAACGAGAGGATCCAATGAAGGAATGCGAACCCACATGATGACTTCTCCTGTAACAGGATCATAGCCTTCTATATGATGATCTAATTGAATCCCCTCTGTAGAGAAGAAGGAAATATCATATCCATTGATATCCTGTACTTTCCCACCATTTGAGGAATGTCGTAAATCAGGATCGGTATGGTAAATCAAAACAGGGAAATCCACATGTGGTGTAGTACCAATTACTTCTGATTCCTGAATGGTGATCCTTTTAGAAAAATTGTAATTGGCTGCCAGGGATTGGATTTCAAAGGTAATCTCAACTGTTGCCTCAGGATTTGGGAGGGGGGTATTGGTTCCATCCATCAATTCCACTTTCAAGCTATGGGTACCAAGTGAAAGCCCAGCTAGGACCTGCTCGCCATCCAAATCATTGTCAGTTACAATGATTGAACCGTCAATCGTGAACCTAACACTAGCGACATTGCCTTGAGTTCCTGAACGTGTATACCTAGCAGTTAAGGTAGGTGAGAAATATACCCCTGCATCGACCGGCTCGAGGAGAGAGATTTCTGCGGGGCCAGGTTCCACTGTATAAAATGCTGATGGATTGATGACATTATGGTATTCTGTTTTGATCCAATCAGGGCTTCTTACACAATCAGAAACGCTTACTTCATCCATTTGCCCCTTGAAAAAGTTCTGAAGGGCGCCAATAGTAGTGATGGCGGTTCCTGCAGGTTGATTGGCAGGGGTGATATTGTGAATATTTTCGCCATCTACAAAACAGGTGTAGTTTGTTCCATCATAGGTAGTAACCACATAATGCCAATTCACATTAGATGAGATATGACCCATTCCTGCAGGCGTAGCTGTAGAGTTCCAAGCTCCACCTCCTCCAAATCCATAATGAATACGATCATTTTGATAGATCCACATGGAGGGTGCACGTGCATTTGTTACACCAGGATCTCCCCCGAAGAAGCCATGAAAGCCTGCATCATCCTGATTTGACTTGATCCAAGCCGCCATTGTAAAGGAATTCCCAGGGTTAACCCCTCCTCCAATGGAGTAATAATCATTTGCACCATCGAATTCAGTTCCATACCCAATGATACCCTCAATTCTATTACTCGTACTCATGGCCCCAAGTGAAGTGGCATCTTTGCCGTTACCTGTCGCATCCTCTAATTGAGGTCCAGCGAGAGAAGGATCTGCTTCCATGTGCCATCTTCCCTTGTAACAGCTGTTAAAGGTTGCCGTTGAGGAAGGATCTTCTGTTACTGCAGCATTTCCATAATGAAGCCTAATTTCAGTATTGATGGTTGGAGAAAGGCTAGGAATATTCACCCAGGCGACAAACCTTCCAGTATTTTCGTATCGTTCAATTTGAAACTTCAATGGATTGTCTGAAGGGTCGGTAAAAAAGATGTCATACCCATTTGTACTTTCTATCTCTCCACCATTAGCTATTGTAGCCAATTCTGGATAGGTCAGGTCAAGCATGACTGGAAAATCAATATGATTACTACTTCCCTCCACCTCAGAAGCATTGATCTGGATGGTCATGTAATCGGAAAAGGAGGTACCTATATCTAGCCTCGTAAAGTTGACCGTAGAACTTGCTTCAGGGTTAGGAAGTGGAAGTCCATTTACATCTAGCATCTCCGCCACCAATGTATGGGCACCTAAGGTTATTCCAGACAAACTAAAGCTTCCATCCAAGCTATTATCAACAACAGGGGTTCCACCATCTAAAGTAAACCTAACGGATGTAGCCTGATCTGCTGTATTGTCAAAAGTATAAGTAACCCCTATGTCCGATGCAAAGAAGGAAGAATTGTTTGTTGGGCTTGTGACAATTACCTCAGGTTGTGGAAAGGCACCCAATGCTACCAAAGCCGAAGGAGAAACATCACCATCCACATCCTCTACTGTGTAGGTAAAAGAGTCATAATCAGTATTGGTACCGTTATGTGTATAGGTAATCGTACCATCTGGATTGACTACCACAGATCCATTGATAGGATTGATATCTACCTGAACAGTGGCAGGGTCAATGGCATCCCCTGAAAAATCATTGTCCAAAACACTGACGATAACTGAATTCCCGATAATATAGGAAGCAGTGTCCTTCACAGGCTCTGGAACACAGTCAGGATCAAGGCGTTTGACAACTGTATCTGAAAGTTGAGCTTGATCTGTCACAATCAGTGTAATTTCATACCAGTAAACGGCATGAGGATCACAACCAAGCGGTTCCAACATAGTGGTAGTGGAAGCATTGTTGTCAATCGGCTCTGGGTGGTTGTGATTGTCATGATAAAGGACAGTCTGCCATTCATAGGTCAATTGACCTGCACCATGCTCGGCATCATTCACCACAGCAGAAAGGTTGAGATTTGTTGGAGCAGTAACCACATATCGGGTAATGGCATCCAGACTAGTTGAGACAATTTCAGGAGCTGTATTGCTCAGAGAAACGATCATTTTCTGACTACGGCTTACCCCATCATCATCAGTAACCTGCATGGTTACTTCAAAATAAACTGGCGTTCCCACAGGTCCATTGAATGTATGGCTTGGGTCAGGGAGTGTAGAAAATGTTCCATCCCCAAAATCCCATGCATAGGTGAGTGTTCCGCCATCAGGATCATAGGAATTACTACCTGTAAAGTTTACCGAAAGACTATTGCTAGCAGAAGACTTTGCAGATTGCTCAGCGATGGCAACAGGAGGTCTGTTTCCTCCGTAATACATCTTTCGAATCTGGGAATTGCCCCCATTGTACTGTATGTAATAAAGTGAGCCCTCCACAGGTGAGGTTCCTTGTACTACGACCGAATTACCTCCTAGCCCACTTAAGAAATCATGGACCTCCTGAATTTCATCGTTGGCATCGAAGTCAATTCTCCTCACCCAACCGTTACCATAATCCCCATGAAAATAAGAATTCTGATACTCAAGCGGAAAGTCAGTTCCTGTATACCAAGCACCCCCAATAGAACAATTTCCATTAAAAGCTGGACCTGGTACATCAGCTCCTCCGACATTATAAACCACCCCATTTCTAGAAGCCGTAACTTGTCCAGTTCTCCACCGCAAAACTGGTTTGGTATGCTTGAATAAATTGTAGGTATTAGGATCAATATTACCGGCACTACAAGGATCAGAAAAGGTAGGATCAGCCCCTCCATTCCACTGAAGACAAAGATCGCCAAAGTCATAGTAAGCCTTGGAACAGCCCCCTGGTGTAGGTGCATCCTGATTCCCAGGGTCGATGGCAGCATAATCTCCTCTCAGATCCATGCCTTCAAATAGTGGCCATCCAAAGTTCATTCCTGGGGCGTTGCATACATTTAACTCTTCATCCCTGTTAAAACCTACATCTCCGATATAAACAGAACCTGGATCAGCATCGGCAGGATCATGAGAACCTGTTCCAGGTCGAATTGAAATTCTACAAGGATTTCTTAATCCCAATGCCCACGTTCTAGATTGAGGCGAACGGGGATTTGCAGCATCATAAAATGGGTTGGAAGGAATACCATTTCCTGTAGCTGGGTCAATTCGCAAGAGCTTTCCATTAAATGAACTTAGCATTTGAGAACGGTAGGCACCAACATCTTGAGATGGAGGAATAATTCCATCAGCAAGTGCCTGTACACTCCAACTGTTTCCATCCCCTCCACCATTGTCCAGTCCGATAAAACTTGCTCCATCCCCCATGGAGATCAACAAGGTTCCATCCTGCCCAAATACCATCGAACCTACCCCATGAGAAGAGTGGATGATGGGCATTCCTGTAGATATACTTTCTCCTATCAAGACATTACGGGAGGAATAATCAACAGCAGCGATGTCGGGATTGGAAGGATTATTTACGGTATAACGGGTCAGCCTACCAATAGTCGCGTTTCCATATTCGTTGGCAGTTGGATTGTAGGTTGGTGTTCCGGCATATAACAAATGATGCCTGTCTACCACATACAGGAGGTAGATGTATCCATTGGTTATATAATTTGGGTCAAGGGCAAAGCCTACCATTCCGTGATCTCCTGCATTGTAGACCTCATCCGAAATGTCAAATAAGGGAGTAGCACTTTTGACAGAATCTTTAACAGTGTAAACCCTTCCTGCCTTTTCCCAGACATACATGTTGCCCGTCGCATCAAAAGTTAGTCCGATGGCCTGTTGCCAGCCATCAAAATACAGCTGGTCAGAAAAACCCGTTGGTTGTGCATAAACCTGACTGCTCCATCCCATGAGTAGTAACAGGGGAAGGAACATGGAGGTCCAAAATGTTTTTTGTAGTGGTGGAATCATATCAATTTAATGAGGGTAATGATGAATTTAGCTTATGTTACTTCACGCATAAAGGCTCATGGAAACCCTCCATAAAGCCTATTTTGATTTCGATATAGAAAAGCAAATGGGCCGATGCACCATCGTACATCAGCCCTTTAAGCTTATTTTTTTACTTGGAAATGAATTTGTTTTCTCTTTCCGCCTTGTGTGATTTGAACAAAGTACAAACCGGAAGAAGCCTTATCTAAATTCAATTCATATCGCATGCCATTACTCAATTCAGTTGTACTGAGCTGAACAGGAATTTCCTGCCCAAGTACAGAATACACCTGAATTTTAGCTGCTTCTTTATTTCCTATCGTTTCAACGGTCAAGACATTCTGAGCTGGGTTGGGAAAGACCCCGACTTGCAGTTGTTCATTCACCCAAATCTTCACGACATTGGAGTGGGAAAACTGACCGTCAATATCGGTTTGGCGAATTCTGTAGTAATTCCACCCTGTCTGCGCCTTAGCATCTGTCGCTTCGTAAGAAGAAATTGTGGTCGAATTTCCTTTTCCAGCTATTCTTTGAATCTCATCAAAACGCTCCCCATCCAAAGACTTCTCCACCGTGAAGTAATCGTTATTTTGCTCGGAGGCTGTTTTCCAGCTAATATTTACCTCTCTGCCTTCTAATTCTGCTTTGACATCTAGCCATTCTACTGGGAAAGCTTCTTCGGTTCCAATGGTGTAAAATGTCGTAGGGGATATTTGATTGTTATATTCGGTTTGAATCCAGTCCTGGTTAAATACACAATCGGATATACTTGCCTCATCAATCCTTCCTCTGAAATAATTGTCTACTTTACCGATATAAAGAACAGGTGTATTGAAGGGAGCTGAACCTGCAGGATTGACTTTAGAGAAGGCCAGTACTCCATCTACATAGCAGTTATACAAAGCACCGTCAAAAGTAGTAACTACATAATGCCATGTGGTTCCGTCATTAGAGATAAACCCTCCACCAGTGGCCCAGGAATTCCAAATGTTACCATCGCCAAAGCCACCATGGATGCCTGAGTAGGTTGGAGAAAGCGCATCTCCGTATATCCACATACTTGGAGCCCTTTGGTTAGTTGCACCTGGGCTTCCGCCAAAGAAACCATGCCAGTTGCCAGAACTTGGTAGTTGATCAGAAGAAACCCATGCGGACATCGTAAACTCGCTATTTGCCAGCACCCCGGCACCAAGTGTATAGAAGTCGTCCGAACCGTCAAACTGTGTTGCATAGCCAATAATACCTCCTACCTTGTCTGTATCCAGCATGCTGAATGAGGCTGTTCCATCTGTATCATTCGCAGTTGCGTCCTGAAGTTGTGGGCCCGAAGAGGCGGGATCGGCATCAAGATGCCATCTACCTGCATAACAAGAGGAAAAGGTGGTATTAGTTGAGTTATTTTCTGTAATCCCAGGATTTCCATATCCCAATTTAATCTCTGTATCTACCGTAGGATCTAGAGAAGGGATCCTAACCCACATGACAATTTCACCTGTTTCTGGATTATAACGCTCAATTTGATGATCTAAGCGAATCCCCCCTGCCGTGAAGAAGCCAATATCATAACCGTTAATATTCTGAACTTTTCCTCCAAAAGATGTGTGTTTCAAATCCGGATCAGTATGAGAAATCAAAACAGGAAAGTCCGTGTGTGGACTGGTTCCTATCGCTTCTGATTCTTGAATGGTCAGTATTTTAGCGAAATTTAAAGAATTAACGACCTCTACTACTTCAACTGAAAAAGACTCTGTGGCCTCTGGGTTACCTAAGGGAGTATCTGTATCGTCTAGCAATTCTACTACTACACTTCTGTTGCCCAATGCCAGTCCAGAAAGAGTAAGTTCTCCGTCAAGATCGGTATCGAAGAAGGTATCTACTCCATCCACTGTCGCTTTCACCTTGTATACTCCAGCTTGATTTCCAGTTCTATCATATCTAACAATGACATTGGTATTGAAGTATTGGCTTCCATTGGAGGGGGAGACAATATCAAGGTTGGGAATACCTGGCTCCAATGTGTAAAAACTTGAGGGGTCAATAATGTTGTTATATTCTGCTTCCAGCCAATCTTCTGACAGGACGCAGTTAGCAATTGAGACTTCGTCAATTTGGCCTCTGAAGTAGTTGGTTAATCCCCCGATATTGTTGATTCCATTGCCATTGGGGGCGTTGGCAGGCACAAAGGACTGTGCCAGTTCACCATCAATGTAACAGTTGTAGTTTGTTCCATCATAGCTGGTAACAACATAATGCCAATCCGTATTTGACGTAACGAGAGCTTGGTCTACGGGAGTATTGTTGTTATTCCAAGCTCCACCACCACCATAGCCATAGTGTATTCTATAGTTCTGATATACCCACATCGAGGGTGATCTATTTGTTACCCCTCCAGCATCGAATCCTAGGAAGCCATGGAAGCCAGCATCCGCCTGATCTGATTTGATCCAGGCAGAGATGGTAAAGTTTGCTCCAGGAGCCACACTTGTACCCATCTCATACTTATCGTCAACACCATCAAATTCGTTTGCGAAACCTACAATCCCTTCCACAAGGTCAGTAGCGTCCATTGTACCTAAAGCAGAAGCATTCAGACCATTTGAGGTCGCATCAGATAACTGAGGAGCAACAGACGAAGGATCGGAATTCATATGGTAGCGCCCTTGGTAGCAAGCACTAAAGGCAGAAGGAGAGGAAGGATCAGCTACGACGGATGCATCTCCGTATAGGATTTTGATCTCAGTATCCACAATTGGATCAATAGAAGGGACATTAACCCAGGCGATAATTCTCCCATTGACAGGATCATATCGCTCAATCTGAAAGTCGATTGGATTATCAGATGCATCAGAGAAGCCGATATCATATCCATTTGCATTTTCAACTTTTCCGCCATTTGCCAATGTAGCGAAGTCCGCGGAAGTGATATCTACCATCAAGGGGAAGTTGGAGAGGACATTTGTTCCTGGGATTTTATTGGCATGAATTACCAATGACTTGGTAAATGCAAAAGCATGTACTTCAGTTTTTTCTACTATTCCTGTAGGATTAGCAAGTGAAGGTACAGAAGAACTTAATAGGGCTATGGTGGAAAGCCAAAAAACAAGGGCTATTTTCCTTCCATAACAGGGGGTGTATAGATTAGCCATAATAAAAATGGAGGTAAAAAAATTAAGTTAGATGTAGTCCAATACAATTTCTGTGGTCCATAAAGGACCTCTACCAAATGCCAGAAGGTAATTTCTGTACACTCGTTACCAAGCCTCAAAAGACTTGGTCAAACAGGTTATGGATTAGTCAGGAAAAGAAGGGGCAAAAGGATACGTTAGGCTAAGGTAACTGTCTTTTCATATGATGGAGTTATGCTATATGTAATTAAAAAATGGTTTTTTACTCATTCTTTACGAAAACTAAAATATTATATTCATATCAATTTTGCAACGTAAATGGTAAAATCTTACATGCTTTTTGTGTGAATGGTCATGTACTACTGATAAACGGCTTACACACTTTTTCGGAATCAGCCTAGGTCAATTAAAAAAAATAACCAGATTAGATATTATCCCAAATAAATATTTTACCATTTATTGTTATATGCTTACCCCCTATGTGGCCCTCTTAGTAAGCAAAACTAAGCTTGATTTTTGGGGAGAAGCTTTTTTATCTTACATCATTATCAACATAGCCCTACGTTCCCATTTCCCGATATATTCATGAAGGACCGGATAAAAATCTTAATTACCGATGATCACCAAATGATCATAGATGGAATAAGAAATCTTCTTAGAAAGGAAGATAAATTCTGGGTGGTGGGTGAAGCAAAGGATGGGCTACAGGCTCAGGCATTTCTGAAAGGCCAAGAGGTCGATTTATTGATCACAGATATCCAAATGCCAAACATGGATGGCATGGAACTTACTACTTGGGTAAAAGAGAAACTCCCTTCCGTCAAAGTTCTTGTATTAAGTATGTACCAAGAGCAAGAGGTGATCAGGAGGATTTTTCAGGCCAATGCTGAAGGATATTTGCTCAAAAATACCAGTCGCCAACAACTAAAAGAAGCCATTGAAAAAGTCGTAGAAGGAGGGACCTATTACAGCCGAGAAGTATTGCATAATTTAATGGGAGAATTTCTACCTAAGGGAAAATCAGATTTACCTGCCATTGACTTAACAGAAAGGGAGCGAGAAGTCCTTCATTTGATAGCAGCCGAACATACCTCCAGCGAAATTGCAGAACAATTATTTATTAGCCCTAGGACAGTGGATACACACAGGAAACATTTGCTTCAAAAAACCTCCTCTCGTTCAGTGGTTGGGCTCATCAAATATGGCCTAAAGGCTGGCTTACTCCACATCTAACTAATTTCTGGTAAATAATAGGTACCTCATATCCGTAAAAATACGGATACAGATTCCCCATTTTCACGGAAGCCCAACAGCTGATTTCCCTCCTAGATTTGTATCAAATGCTTTTAGCTATGCTCAACAACAGGGAAGGGGATTATTAGCCCTTACCTACCGAAGCAAAAACAAGGCTTCGTCGAAGCTGCTTGAAAGCATTTACATGTCAAAAACATCATTCCGATAAAGATTAGTTCAATGAAAAAGTCAATCATCCTCTTAGGAATCATCCTGATCATGGGTGGCACATTTGCCCAGCAAGTATCGTATCGCGTGCTTAAATCCTCAAATAAACTCCCTGTTTTTCAATTGGGTTTAGTCGCTAGCACCCTTGAAACCTCATTCTCATTCAAAAACCTAGATCTGCTTCAAGTCAATGCGGGACCAGGCATTGACGCACGTCTACATCTCAGCAATATCCTCCACGTTCGGGCCAATGGATATGTAGCCAAATATGTAGACATGCAAAACTGGTTTGCTTATGATGAGACCTTGAGATTAGAAAATGTAGATGAAATGGATAATTCCAGAGCGTACGCCTATGATTTGGGCGTAGAGTTTACCCCTTTTGTTAAAAAGAGTAACAATTCACCTATACCCGTTACCCTAAAATCTAAGGATATTTCTAGAACTATGGCTGAGGTTACCACCATTAACGCAAAGGGCAAAGCCGCGAGTTTCTTCGGGTTTAGAGGAGGTCTCACAAGATACCGAACCAACTTTGGCGGAAACTTAACGACCGAAGATGGAACCGTATTCAGAGATCATTATGCTACCTTGAGAGGAAATGCCCTATACGCAGGGGTAACTTGGGGTGCTGCTAGCTATGTTAAAATTTTTGCCAATGGCTATGGCACCAAAGAAGGTGGAGGGCTAACCAAAATATATGCTGATGTGATGTTTGGTCCAGAATCTAATGTGGAAATGGTCCAAGGGGGGCAAACCTATAAAATCGTGGCGAGTGAGGAAGTAAACTTTGGTGAAAATGCCTTAGGATTCCGAATGGGCGTTGAACTCACCTCCATTAAAACGGTTGGATTTGGTGTAGTCATGGAGGGCGGTGTCAAACCAGGATATGGATCAATGCCTTATTTTAGATTGGATTTCCAACTCCCCTTGATCAACATTGGCAGACTTGAAGGAAAAGAAAAAAGCTAAGCAGGTTAATGGAAAACTAGAACTGAGTTCGTCTCTTCTTTGTGATACTAATAGGAAGCAAAATCATGAATGATTGGGAGGCAATTGCCTCCCAATTTTTAGTATTCAACCACAATTTTTCCGAAGTGCTTCCCAGCTTCTTGATGCCTGAAAGCATCTCCTAACTGATCCATTGAAAAGCTTTTATCGATCATAGGTTTCATATCAGATTGATTAATGGCAGCAACCATTTGTTCTTGCATAACTCTGTTACCTACCGCCAATCCTGTCATTCTCAAATGCTTAAAAAATAACTTGGGAAAGGTAATTTCACCCTTTCTTCCTCCACCAAGGATACCAATTGAGGAAATGTGCCCTCCGATACAAGCAGCTTCAATGGATTGCTTCATAGTAGAGCCTCCTCCGACATCAATCACCTGATCTACACCACCTTCGGTAATCTTAAAGATAGTTTTTCCCCATCTTTCATCCTCCTTGTAGTTGATGACCGCCTTGGCGCCCATTTGGGTCAGTTTTTCGGCTTTTGCTTCACTTGAGGTAGTCGCATACACGGAAGCACCAGCCATCTGTGCAAGCTGCATAGCAAAAATGGAAACACCCCCTGTTCCCTCAATCAGAACTTTCTGGCCTGGCTGTAGATTTCCTTCTACAAATAAGCCTCTCCAAGCC
Organism: Bacteroidota bacterium; assembly: GCA_039817415.1. GTDB lineage: Bacteria > Bacteroidota > Bacteroidia > J057 > J057 > JALEFZ01. The sequence goes on along the minus strand of JBCBVV010000010.1, from coordinate 133,435 downwards.
GTTAATCCCGCACAAGGAAGGGTAGCGGCTTCAGCATAAGTAAACCCTTCAGGCATGAGAGTAAGCGACTCCTGAGAGATACAGGACATTTCCGTGATGTATCCATCTAAGGTTTCTCCACTGATTCCAATAGTCTTTTGAAAGCTAGGATTTCCGTCAATCCAATTTGGGAAGAAAAGAGACATGACCTTGTCTCCAGCTTTAAATCGCCTTACATCTGCTCCTACCGAGATGACCTCCCCTGCCCCATCTGACATGGGAATACGGCCTTCTTGAACTGGAATTCCTCCAGTAGCAACCAAGTAATCGTGGAAATTCAATGAGGTGGCATGCCAGCGAACCAAGACCTCATCTGCCTTCGGCTGTGGATCTTGTTTATCGCCCATTTGGATTTGGTCTAAACCTCCTCCTGTGGGAATAAAAATATATTTCATGTAGTCCTTTTTGTTTGAACAGTAATCTAACAGATTCCTGCTTGTATATCAAAAGGAGTCTTCACGGAAAAGTTTATCGTATTCAATCTTTAATAGGAAAATACCACTGGCTGGTCAATTCGGGATTTCCTCCTCTGTTCCCACATCCTGAAGAAATGTAGAGGCCCTTCTCCCAACATATGACGCCCGTTCCATGCCTACCTTCCGGTAGGGGGGGAAGCACTTCAAAGACTTTGCTTTTTGTATCAAGTGCCTCAATTTCATGATGTGCAACTTCCTGGGTATCGCTTTCTCCACCTATCACCCAAATATCCTCTCCATGAACATGATTAAACGTTCCGGCCCTAGGGGTAGGCAATTTGGCGGTAAGTGTTATCCAGCTTTCTGAATCAAAATCAAATACATCCACAGCTCTTTCGGTATGTGCGAAGGGGTTGATATCGGATTGTGTCCTTCGTCCCGCCAGCATGTAGGCTTTTCCCTCTACCATACTAGCTTGGAAATGATCCCTGGCCCTTGGAGCATCCGGAAGTTGGCGCCACTCCCCCGTTTTGGGGTTAAATTCATCAGCCCATCTTCGGTGTTTGCCCCTGTGTCCGTCAGTAAGTCCACAAAACATATACATTTTAGCATCATGAAGAACCATTCCAGTTGCCCCCCTTAGTCTAGATTCTGGTATGTCAGGCCCTTTTCTCCATTCATCCTTATCTGGATTGTAAATGATAAAGTAAGGGATTGGAGTTTCATTTGGATAGCCTCCTGTAAAAGCGCCCCCAATCCATATTTCTCCTTCCCAGACCAAGGGCTGGAAATGATGGATTTCTAAGGGGGGTGGGGTTCCTTCCGTCCATTTCTTTGAAACAGGATTGTAAATGGAGACGGGCTGCACGCGCCTTCCACCTAACAAGAAAAACTTGCCATTTACCCCTACAAAAGCTGCCTCATGCCTGGCAATAGGCTTACTTCCATCAGAAGAAGTTTCCAAATTCCATCTTGCAGGTTCCGAAGAGGAACAAGACATAACAATACTCAATCCAACAAGTAGAAATATGTATAAGGATGGCCTTCGCATAGAATGAGGGATTGTAGATACAGGATCGGATTATTTTTTCAAGAGAACCGCCAAGGGAATCGAGTCAATAGAACGGATTCTTAGGTTCTTCAGGTCCCAAGTACTTTGATTTCCCATAAAATGAACCCTGCCTTGCCAAGCGCTTTGCTTGAGGTGTTTCTCCAACAGTTTGCCATCAAGCAGTATATAGGTCATTCTATTGTGCGTATAAACGTCTATCAAATGCCAAGCTTCGCTATCTGCCACTCCCTCCATTTTTCCGAATGAAAGCTCGTTGTAAACCTCCTTAGACTTTCCACTGGAAGCGTCCACTCCATAATGGTATTTCAGCAAGGGATTGGTTTCTGCTAGGTCATCCACTCTGAAACTAAACTGTAGATGATAATTGGTCATTTCATTGGAACCAAGAAGATTTTCTCCTTCTTTTCCTTCAAAAGAAACCATTTTCGCCCTGCTAAAGGTATCTGCCTCCAAAATTTCAAGGCCTAATTCATCAGATACACCCCAGTTGGACAAATCCCCTTTCAACAATTCCTCCCAGCCAGATGAAGCTGCATATTTAGGCTGAATCCATGATTCTGGTTCTGCATATCGACTTTCAGATGCCCATCTAAATCCTCTGTTCAAAATGGAAAATACATCGGGTCTTTCCAGGTCCTTCACATAATGACCAATGGAAATGTAGAATATTCTTCCTTCTCCATACATCTTTTTCCATACGACGGGCATGGTACATCCTTCTATCCAATCCGCATAATCAGAGCTAAAAGTAGTTGTTGCCAATACCTTAACGTTTGGATCAACATGCATATAATACTGCTCTGTACTGGTCATGGTAAAATCTTTTATTCCATGGGTAACAGGGTCTTCATGGTCCACAATATTGATGTCATGCTCTGGAATAAAGCCTCCTGGATGAGCTACCCATTGTCCTCCTACCATAAATTGATAGGCAGGCTGGTTCCTGAAAGCGTCTCCTATCCCCCCATGCCATCCAGCAAATCCACAACCGTTTTTTACCGCTTTTAATAAGCCTTTCATGGAAGCCTCATCAATTTTTCCCATGGTCCAAGTCTGAACAATCAAATCCATAGAATCCATCAATACGCTATCCTGGTATATTTCGAGATTGTCATATAGATGTACCTTGGCTCCTTCAGACTCCATCCATGGTTTAAATAGCTTAACACAGCCTTCGGGATCGTGTCCGTCCCATCCCCCATATGTGAATAGAATATTCTTTCCTTCCAGGGTAGGTTCAGGATTCATTTGAGCTTGTAATGAATAATTTCCAAGTAAGGCGAGCAATAAACATGTAAGGCAGGATAAACGAGATTTCATAATAGTAGGAATGAATCATTCTTTTATTGGCGTACTCCATACAATAAAAATATTTTCTCATTGAACTAATAACATATGAGCAGATTTATTTTCGTCAATCTTGGGAGAATGATTATCTAGCGACATGGAGCCATTACCCTACATTTTTGAAGTCTGTCTAGATTCTGTGCACGGAGCCATAGAAGCTGAAAAAGGTGGAGCTACACGTATTGAACTCTGTGCCAACCTCATCGAAGGAGGAACTACCCCCAGCCTTGCCATGGTCCAAGAATGTTTGGCCCAGGTAAACCTTGATGTTAGAGTTATTGTCCGCCCCAGAGGAGGAGATTTTCTTTATTCTGCCGAGGAACTTGCGGTCATGAAACAAGATATCCTTTTGCTAAAAGAAGCAGGCGTAAAAGGCGTCGTTATCGGCTTATTGAAGGAAAATGGACAGGTTGACAAGGCACAAACAGCTACATTAATTGATGCGGCGAGGCCCATGGAAATCACCTTCCATAGAGCTTTTGATGTGAGCAGAGATCCTTTTGAGGCCCTTGAAGACTTGATAGACTTGGGTGTTGAGCGAATATTGACTTCAGGACAGAAAGGAAGTGTGCCTGAGGGGATTGAGATGATCCGACTATTGGTAGAACGCGCAAATGGGCGTATCAAAATCCTTCCTGGAGCAGGTATTCAACCAGAGCATGTAGGGATGGTACTCACTACTGGGGTAACCGAGTTTCATGCTACTGCATGGGAAACCATAGAAAGTGGCATGCACTTCAAAAACCCTGAGGTCTATATGGGCCTACCTGGCCTAGGGGAATATGAAAGAAAAGTTACCTCTCACAAAGAGGTGAAACGGTACATGGATGCTATCAGAGAGTACATAAACAAGGAACCCCGCCCCTAGGGCAGGATTCTTATCAATTCTTTGGTTAAAGACTAGTCTATAATATAATCATAGGTGGCCGGTGTCCCCGCCATGTAGGGACCTAGGACTTTCTTTAAGTTAAGGTGAATGGGATCCTTCTGATATGCCTGATAGGCAGCTTCGTCCTTGAAGACCATTTGCATAATAAACTCATATTCATCAATGGCTCTTGAATCCCCCAACTCTTTGAATTCTCCGTATTCTAGCTTTCTCAGTCCTTTGATCCCGCTTAGTTTATCAATCTCAGTTTCAATCAATTCCTTATTGGTATTTGGCTTGAACTTGAAAAAGACCATATGAACCAATTTTCCTGGAGCACGCCCCTTTAGGGAGGCGATCGTTTCCTTGGCAGAAGTCAATTGCTCTGTAACACCCCTCAATTGCTCACTCATCTCATTCATCTTCTCCTCCTGAATATCCTCAGAACAACCCATGAGCATCATCAAAAAAGCAATAAGTAGAATGTGGGATTTCATAAAGCTGGTATTTTTATCCTAAACTAAGAAATTCTTACTAGATCGCGGGCAACAGTTTCCCACTTACTTCCCCAAAACCAACCCGTTTCCCATCCTTTGCTGCATAGCCTCGCATGCTAATGGTGTCTCCATCTTGGATAAATTTTCGGGTTTCCCCATTGGCCAAAGGAATTTCTTTGCTACCAGCCCAAGACAACTCCAACATTGAGCCATAAGACTGTTCATCCTTTCCTGAAATGGTCCCAGAAGCCAGCATATCTCCCACCCTAACATTACATCCATTTACTGTATGATGGGCGAGTTGCTGCACCATGTTCCAATACATATACTTGAAATTGGACTGACAAATAGTCGTTTCCTCTCCTCCCTCTGGGCTAAGGGCCACTTCTAAATGGATGTCATAATTTTGATTTCCTTCATACTTCAAGTATGGCAACACAGCAGGCTCTTGTACAGGACCAGCAATTTGAAAAGGGGCCAAGGCCTCCATCGTTACAATCCAAGGAGAAATTGAGGAAGCAAAGTTTTTTCCTAAAAAGGGCCCAAGGGGAACATACTCCCACTTTTGAATATCCCTTGCAGACCAGTCATTGAAAAGGACCATTCCAAATATATAATCTGAGGCCGCTGCCGTTGAAAGGGGCTGTCCCAACGGGGATTCTTTTCCAATCACAAAGGCCATTTCCAACTCGAAGTCCATACGCGCAGATGGCTGATAAACAGGACCTTCAGTTGGGTTTGGTTTAAGCTGTCCTTTAGGTCTTCTTATGTCTGTCCCAGAGACCACAATGGAAGAGGCTCTCCCATGGTAGCCTACAGGCAAATGTTTCCAATTTGGCAGCAAAGCATTGGCTGGATCTCTAAACATTTTCCCTACATTCGTAGCATGTTCTATGCTAGAATAGAAGTCTGTATAATCCCCTACATGAACCGGCATGTGCATCTTGGCATCAGCTTGTTTGACAAACAATCCCTCCTTGTCAGCCAAGGGTGAATGATCATCTATTAGCCAAGCTTGAATATCTGTTCTGACCCTTGCAGTCATGCTTTTACCCAAGGAAATGAAAGAGTTTAGTGTTCTTTCCTTGAAAACAGAAGTATCAAAATCAAAAACGCCTAGTTCCGAGACCGCTTGTAAGTCTAGTATATATTCGCCAATGGCAACGCCTGCCCTTATCGAACGATCTGCTGTTGAGAAAATCCCAAAGGGAATATTATGAATGGAAAAGTCTGAAGTAGAATCTATCTGAATAATCATAGGGATAAAGGAAAAGGGAGGCTAAATGAACCTCCCGATTATTTATGAGTTAACATTAATGTGCAAACCAGGATTTGTAATACTTCCCATCATCTATCTTCAAGGCCTCCTCCGTGATTTTGAGTGGCTTGAAAGTATCGATCATGACTGCCAGTTCACCAGTCTCTTTCTTACCAATACTACGTTCATATGCCCCTGGATGAGGCCCATGAGGAATCCCACCTGGATGAAGGGTCATATAACCTTTGTCGATGTCATTTCTGCTCATAAAATCACCATCTACATAGTACAGCATCTCATCTGAGTCTATGTTTGAGTGATTGTAAGGAGCGGGTATGGCCTGTGGATGATAATCGTACAACCTTGGGCAAAAAGAACAAATGACAAAGGCTTTGGTCTCAAAGGTTTGATGGACTGGAGGGGGCTGATGGACGCGACCTGTGATCGGCTCAAAATTATGAATGGAAAATCCATAAGGGAAGTTGTAGCCATCCCAACCTACTACGTCAAATGGATGAGAAGCATACACTAAGTTGTGAAGCATTCCCTGCTTCTTCACCTTCATCAAAAAGTCGCCTTCCTCATCATAGGTCTCTAGCGTTTCTGGAAGGATGTAGTCTCTTTCGCAGAATGGAGAGTGTTCCAATAATTGACCAAACCAATTTCTGTACCGCTTGGGTGTGTAAATGGGATGGAATGATTCTGCCCAAAGTAAGCGATTGTCCTCACTATCAAATTCTATCTGATAGATCATCCCCCTTGGAATGATAAGGTAATCTCCATATTGGAAGGTGATGTTGCCCATAAGGGTTCGGAGGGTCCCTGTTCCTTTGTGGATGAACAACATTTCATCGGCATCTGCATTCTTGTAAAAATAATCTTTGACAGATTTTTTAGGAGCAGCTACCCCAATGTGGATATCGTTATTGACCATCAAGGGAACCCTTGACTCCAAAAAATCATCAACTGGGGCCACATTAAAGCCAATCATTTTTCTGGCAGCCATGTTCTTCTCTACGGCTACCTTTGGGGTCATATCCACTGAATCCAGAATTTCCTTGACCATGGTAGGTCGGTGGATGTGATACATCAAGGATGACATCCCATCAAAGCCAATTGTCCCAAACAATTGCTCGTTGTATAACTTGCCATTATCCTGGCGGAAAATAGTATGTCTTTTGGAAGGTACCTTTCCAAGTTTATGATAAATAGGCATAGGTAGCTATTATTGAGTACATGAATCTATTCTAAAGGCGAATTTCGGGAACCTCTCCCTTGATAATCAGGTTACCTTCTGTGGCAGCTTTGATCTCCTCTACACTGACAGCTGGGGCTCTTTCCAGCAGATGAAATCCTCCTTCACCTACTTCCAAAACGGCCATATTGGTAACAATCTTCTTCACACAGCCTACTCCTGTAAGCGGAAGGGTACATTGTTTGAGCAATTTGGATTTCCCACTACGACTTGTGTGGGTCATAGCGACAATAATATTTTCTGCGGAAGCTACTAAATCCATCGCTCCTCCCATTCCTTTGACCATTTTACCTGGAATTTTCCAGTTGGCGATGTCCCCCGTTTCGGAGACTTCCATAGCACCCAAAACAGTAAGGTTGATGTGCTGTCCACGAATCATGGCAAAAGAAGTAGCAGAGTCAAATATCGCGGCTCCAGGCATGGCTGTGATGGTCTGCTTTCCTGCATTGATCAGGTCTGCGTCTTCCTCCCCTTCAAAGGGAAAAGGGCCCATCCCAAGAATGCCATTCTCTGATTGAAACTCTACTGAAATCCCCTGAGGAATGAAATTGGCAATTAGTGTGGGAATGCCAATACCCAAATTTACATACCACCCATCCTGTAATTCCTGGGCGATTCTTTGTGCGATGCCATTTCTGTCTAGCATAAGATCTGAATTTGGAATGAAACAAGATGATTTATGATCGGGCTCTTACAGTTCTTTGTTCAATACGTTTTTCAAACTTCTCCCCTTGGAAGATACGTTGAACAAATACCCCTGGTGTATGAATAAAGTTCGGATCTAGTTCGCCTGGTTCGACCAATTCCTCCACTTCTGCAATGGTTATTTTACCTGCCATCGCCATCATGGGGTTAAAGTTTCTGGCCGTTCCTTTGTAGATCAAATTCCCCAATCTATCTCCTTTCCACGCTTTTACAATGGCAAAATCAGCAGTCAAGGCAGATTCCAAAATGTGTGGCTTGCCTTCAAACATCCGAACTTCTTTGCCTTCCGCGACCTCTGTCCCGTAACCTGCCGGTGTAAAAAAGGCGGGGATTCCAGCGCCACCTGCACGACAGCGTTCTGCCAAAGAGCCTTGAGGAATTAATTCTACCTCCAATTCTCCACTCAACATCTGCCGTTCAAATTCTGCATTTTCTCCCACATAGGATGAGATCATTTTTTTGACCTGATGCTTTTGAAGGAGGAGACCTAGACCGAAATCGTCGACACCTGCATTATTAGAGATACAGGTAAGTCCTGTTACCCCACTTTCAACCAGAGCGGCAATGGCGTTTTCAGGAATACCACAGAGCCCAAATCCTCCCAGCATGAGTGTCATGTTACTCTCTATGCCTTTGATGGCCTCTGTTGCATTCTCAACAACTTTATTCATGTAGTCCTATTTAAAACAATTAATGAGTGGAAGTAAGATTGAGAAAAAGGTGAATTCTAGCAAATTTGAAGGCAAAATCCTGAAAAAACTCCAGTACAAAGACCGGAGTTTATCATGTCCATTCAGCTACTAGAGTGTTCCTCTTAATTCTTGCTCTCTTTCGATGGCTTCGAAAAGTGCCTTGAAATTTCCCTTGCCAAAGGAGTTCGCCCCCTTTCGCTGAATAATTTCAAAAAACATTGTAGGTCTTGGTTCAATAGGCTTCGTGAAAATCTGAAGCAAATAGCCTTCATCATCCCGATCTACCAGAATGCCATATTCCCTTAGTTGTTCGATTTTCTCATCGATCTCCCCTACTCTATTTTGAACCTCATCATAGTAAGTATTGGGAACTCGAAGGAATTCTACCCCTCTATTCCTCAAATGATTGACGGTGTCAATGATGTCATCGGTAGCAACTGCAATATGCTGTACTCCAGCTCCTTCGTAAAAATCTAGGTATTCTTCCACCTGAGATTTCTTCTTGCCATCAGCAGGTTCGTTGATAGGAAATTTGATGCGACCATTCCCATTACTCATTACCTTGCTCATCAAGGCTGTGTATTCGGTAGAAATGTCTTTGTCATCAAAGGAGAGAATCTGGGTAAATCCCATCACATCCTCATAAAACTTCACCCATTCGTTCATCTGACCTAATTCTACATTGCCAACCATGTGGTCAACATATTTTAAGCCAATAGAAGATGGATTATAAAAGGGTGTTTCCCACTTTTTAAAACCAGGAAGAAAAGTTCCCTTGTAGTCCTTTCTCTCTACAAACATATGGACCGTTTCTCCATAGGTGTAGATCCCCGAACGTACCACTCTTCCTTCTTTATCCTCTTCCACTACAGGTTCCATGTAGGATTTTGCTCCTCTTTGGATGGCAGCCTGATAAGCGTAGGTAGCATCATCTACCCATAAGGCAATCACTTTAACCCCGTCGCCATGTTGATCAATATGACGTCCGATATCCGTACCACTCTTCAAAGGAGAGGTAAGGATCAATCTAATTTTATCCTGAACAACCACATAGCTTTCACGGTCTTTGAGTCCCGTTTCCAAACCAGCATATGCCAAGGATTGAAAGCCAAATGCCGTTTTATAGAAGTGAGCTGCTTGTTTGGAGTTTGAAACATACAACTCCAGATAATCTGTCCCGTTGATAGGCATGAAATCCTGGGCAGATTCGTATACTTTTTCTAGGGTGGATTCTGTTGACATGAAATTGTAGTTAAAATTATTGTTACATATGCAACAATAATAGCCATTTATTTTAATTTAAGCTATAGCTTTGAAAGAATTCTAACAGACATGAAGAAAAGTGTGGAAATAACAGAATTCAGGGGCTTTGCCTTCTATATAGACAGAACCCTGAAGGCCTTACAAAACCGCTATATCAGTGAATTTCGAGCGAAAGGCATCGACTTGACTATTGAGCAATGGGTCATCATGCTTTGGATTCAGATGCTGGGAGAGAAAGCCTCTCAGTCTGAAATTTCAAAAACCTATTACCGTAACAGGGCAACTACCTCGAGGGTCATCAGCGGTTTGTGTTCCAAGGGGCTCGTTATCAAGGAGCGTTTCAAGGGAGACCAAAAACGCTTCAAATTAAGGCTCACCAAAGAAGGGCAAGAGGTATTTGACAAGGCGATGCCCATCAACAAAAAGCTCCGTGCCAAGGGGAAGGAAAACATAGAAGCCGAACACTTTGATATATTTCTTCAAGTGCTCGGCCAGATTTTTGATAATTATTATGAAGCAGAGGATTAATAACTGAGATTACTTGACCCAAACTGCGGCAAAAGCATGGGTCCCCTTCCATTTATAACCAGAGATAGTTTGTAACCTATACCCTTTTTTCCTCCACTTTTCGAATTCCAGCTGATAGGCTTTAGACGACAAATGATGTCTGGCCACTACTTTCTTTTTCCCCTTTTTCTTCCAGATCACTGCAAAGTGGGTAGACTTTGATTTGTTGGCTACGCTGATTTGTGCAGGATACCATCCCTTTTCGTTATAAGCTACGGCCTTCTTTTGATAGGTCTCTGGGGACATGTTATGATGTGAAAGGAAGGAAGACCTTTTAGGCTTTTCCCATATACAAGCCACATAAAAACTTCCCCCTTGTGCATAGGAACTTAGATGTTTGAGTACATATCCCTTTTTGACATAAACCGGAAAAAGCTCCTTGTATTCCTGGCTGCTAAGTCTCACTTTAACAATCTGTTGCTGGCCATTACCTTTGGTCCAAATGCCCATATATCTTAAGGGATTGAACTTTTCGGTTGTATACACGCCATCGAGTGCAATCATTTTGTATCCCATCTTGGCCATGTTTTTGATCTTCTTCTGCATGGACACCTGGGTATAGTTTCGCCCCAATTCATACATAGCCTGGGTCTCTCGCCACTTGGCGTTGTAGTAGATTTTTCCATTTACCCTGTAGACTTCTGCAGCACTAACTTCATAGCCAATTTCCTTGTAATGCTGAATCTTTTTGCTGAAAGCTGATTCAGATAGTTGGTGATGGAAAAGGGGCTGAGCAGTACCCCAGATGACAGAAGCAAGAAATAGGAAGAAAATGATAGCCTTTTTCATAACTGTTGTTGTTTGCCTCGTTAGTCGGAGCCTAACAACATCAATCAACACTAGAACTAACATTTTCTAAAAAATCCTACCAAATAGGACTTTCATAAGCAGGCGAAAAAATATGCCTCCCAATAATCAACTTCATAATCTCAGAGGTTCCTGCATAAATTCTATTTACCCTGGCATCCGTAAACAGCCTACAGATTTCATATTCCTCCATATATCCTGCTCCTCCATGAAGTTGAACACCTGCATCCATTACTCTCCATTCGATTTCAGTAGCCATGAGCTTAATTTTAGCTCCGCTCACTTCATCCAGTTGGTCATTGTTTAACAAAACAACGCAATGGTCTATATAGGCTTGTAGCATATCGAGTTCCGCATCTAAATTTGCCATGGTAAACTGGGTGTGTTGGAAATCCGCTACTGTTCTTCCAAATGCCTTACGGTTCATTACAAATTCTCTGGTGATATCGAAGGCCTTACGAGCATTCGAAGCTGACATACAAGCTGAAATTAACCTCTCCTCGGCCAGACCTTTTTTGAGATAGACATAGCCCTTCCCTACTTCACCCAAGATATTTTCAGCTGGAATTTTTACTTGGTCAAAGAATAGTTCTGCTGTATCCTGAGCCTTCAAGCCCATTTTTTTTAGTTTTTCTCCTCGCGAGAATCCTTCCATCCCCCTTTCCACAAGACATAAGGTCATCTGCCTCGGATTATCTGGATTTGACCTTGCCGCTACGACAATCACATCTGCATTCAGGCCATTTGAAATATAGGTCTTGGAACCATTTAATATGAAATGATTCCCTTCGGGCAAAAGGGTAGTACGCATGCCAGGAAGATCACTCCCGGCATCCGGTTCTGTCATCGCAATGGCTAAAATGGATTCCCCGCTTACTGCCTTTGGCAAGAAACGCTGCCTTTGTTCCTCATTACCAAAATGCTGAAGATAAGGACCAACTAAGCGACTATGTAAGGTGGCAAAAAATTCGAGACAGCCTGCTCGGGCAGCCTCTTCTATGATAATTTGCTCATACCTAAAATCTGTTTCACCCATTCCGCCATATTTCTCCTCGGGCCAAAGCATAAGGAAGCCTAGTTCCCCTGCTTTTTGAAAGGCAGCTCTATCCACAACTCCATCTTCCCTCCATTTGGGCATATGTGGCTGTATATCTCTTTCCAGGAATTCGCGATAACTCTGGCGAAAAATGTGCTGTTCAGGAGTGAAGTTTCTCATAACGAGCAAGTTTAGGTTGAACTGTTTGGTAAAGGATAATCTAAGCAATTTTTACAAGTAGCGCTTGTAAATTTTCAAGAATTATGCATGCATAACATTTTCTGAAAAGGATAATTTTGACTAGCTTGGATTTAGCGATTTGATATCTATTTTCCTTCATCTGAGGTAATGGCGCTACAAATCGATTGGATTACGATTACTACTTAGCAAATAAAATATTAAATGGAAGCTTACATTTTTGATGCGATTCGGACCGTAAGGGGCAAGGGAAATCGCAAAGGCGCCTTGATGGGTGTCACACCAGTTGAACTGGCTTCGCAGGTTATGGTAGAATTGAAAGAGCGCCATGACTTGGATACCTCACAGGTGGAAGATGTCATTCTAGGTTGCGTAGGTCAGGTCAAAGACCAAGCTGCAAACATCGCCAAATCCGCTGCTCAACATTCAGGTTATGGAGATCACCTTTGTGGGGTGAGCTTAAACCGTTTTTGTGGTTCGGGGCTTGAATCTATCAATCAAGCTGCTGCCTATGTAAAAGCAGGTTTTAGAAACCTCATGATTGCAGGTGGTGTTGAAAGTATGTCAAGAGTTGCTATGGGATCCGACGGTGGAGGAATGTTTATCGATCCAGCTTTGGCCATTCCCGGGCATATCGTACCACAAGGCATTTCTGCAGACCTTATTGCTACCAAATATGGGTTTTCTAGAGAGGATGTAGATAAATTTGGGTTTGAATCTCAAAAAAGAGCGACAATTGCCGAAAGAGAGGGAAGATTCAACAAATCTCGTATTCCTGTTAAGGATGTTAATGGAATAGACATCCTGGCTACTGACGAAAATATTCGCCCCAATACAACTGTGGAAGGATTAGGTGGTTTGCAGCCTTCATTTTCTATGATTGGTTCAATGGGCGGGTACGATGGGGTTGCCATTGACCGATATCCTGAAGTAGATGAAATTGACCACGTTCATCATGCAGGGAACTCCTCTGCCATTGTTGATGGAGCTGCTATTGCGCTGATCGGAAGCAAAGAAATTGGCCAAGAACTCGGCCTTAAACCAAGGTTCAAGATTAGGTCTAATGCCATTTATGGTACAGATCCCACCATCATGTTGGTAGGACCGGCCCCAGCTTCCAGAAAGGCCCTTCAACAAGCCGGCATGGAAAAAGAAGATATCGATTTATTTGAGGTCAATGAGGCATTTGCATCTGTTCCTATGAGGTTCATGCAGGATTTAGGTGTATCCTATGACAAAATCAATGTAAATGGGGGAGCTATTGCTATGGGGCATCCTTTGGGGGCCACGGGTTGTATGCTTACCTCCACCCTTATGGATGAGTTGGAGCGAAGAGACTTGAATACAGGCTTAATCACGCTTTGTATAGGAGGAGGAATGGGAATCGCTACCATTATCGAAAGAGTTTAAGCTCTACTAACATCATTTTACATTTTTTCGGATAGGTATTACCTGATTCAATCATGATTAAAAACGAATATTTATCATATACAGTCGATGCTGACGGCATCGGAACCATTCTTGTTGATCAAGTCAACGAACCTGCCAATCTCTTTTCACAAGGCTTTATTCAGGCTTATGTGGAAGCTTCCATGGCTGCCTTACAAGATGAGGCCGTAAAAGGAGTCATTGTTACTTCTGGCCAAAAAATGTTCATGGCAGGGGGAGATCTAAGGATGTTGGGCGCTGAGATACCTGATGCAGAAGTTTTCTTCAAAGGCGTCATGGATATGCACAAAGCTACTCGTGAAATCGAGAAAGGAGGAAAACCCTTCGTGGCAGCCATTAACGGAACAGCCCTTGGAGGCGGAATGGAACTAGCCCTGACTTGTCATCACAGAATTGCCATTGATCACTACAAAATCAAACTAGGTTTCCCCGAATCCAAGGTTGGATTGCTTCCTGGTGGGGGTGGCACCGCTAAAGTTCCCTATCTCATGGGGCTTCAAAATGGCTTGACTTATTTGCTTCAGGGAACAGAAGCTCGTCCTCCTAAAGCGCTAAAAGATGGCTTAATTGATGACCTGGCCGCAGACCATGAGGAGTTGCTGAGCAAGGCAAGGACATGGATTCAAAGCAATCCTAATCCTGTTCAACCTTGGGACAACAAAAAGCATAGAATTCCTGGAGGATCCCTGATGAGTGCTGGGGGAGTTATGGTTATGGCTGGTGCTGTAGGGAATGTAGGTAAACTCACCCATGGCAATTATCCAGCTCAGAAATATATTCTTTCTGTGGTACATGATGGCCTTCAGATACCCATTGACAGAGCACTAGAAATCGAGGCGAGATACTTTACCAAAGTTTGCATGTCTAAGGAAGCCAAAAACATGATCCGCACAGGATTTACCGAGCTTCAAAAGGCAAGAAAAGGAAGTGCGAGACCTGCTGATCAGCCAAAGTATGAAATCAACAAGCTGGGTATTCTTGGAGCGGGCATGATGGGGGCCGGTATTGCCTATGTATCCGCCAAAGCAGGAATGGATGTCGTGTTGAAAGATGTCTCAGTTGAAGGAGCTGAAAAAGGGAAAGATTATTCCAGAAAACTCCTGAAAGAGGCTATTAGCAAGAAGAGATCAACGCAAGAGAAGGCCGATGCGACTCTCGCAAAGATTCATCCCACAGATGATCCAAATGCTATGGAGGGCTGTGATCTGGTCATTGAAGCAGTTTTTGAAAATACAGACCTAAAAGCTAGAGTTACCGCGGAGACGGAGGCCGTATTGTCCCCCGATAAAATCTACGGATCAAATACCTCCACCATTCCTATTACCCTTTTGGCAAATGCTTCCCAACGCCCTGAGAATTATATCGGTATTCACTTCTTCTCGCCTGTAGACAAAATGCCTCTGGTAGAGATTATTGTAGGCGAAAAGACATCTGACAAGGCCATTGCTGCAGCAGTTGATTATACTGTCGCCATTAAAAAAATTCCCATTGTTGTAAATGACAGCAGAGGCTTCTTTACATCCAGATGCTTCGGCACCTTTGTGAATGAGGGAATGTTTATGCTTGAGGAGGGGGTTCTTCCCACTATGATCGAAAACATTGCCAAACAAAGAGGCATGCCAGTTGGACCTTTGGCGGTTCATGATGAAGTAACGCTTACCCTAAGCCTTCATGTGATAGAAAGCAATCCTGATTCTGACAAAAATCCTGATATGGTTCGTGCCCACAATATGCTTAAGAAGCTGGTACATGAACTGGGTAGAACGGGGAAAAAAGATGGGAAGGGATTTTACGACTATCCTACAAATGGAAAGAAGAAATTATGGCCTGAGTTGAAATCTATCTACAACTCTAAGCTCGAAAGCCTGGATAAGGAGACTGTTTCCAAACGGTTGATGCACCGCCAGGCGCTTGAAAGCTATCGCTGCTTAGACGAAGGAGTCCTTCGGTCCACAACGGACGGGGATTTAGGTTCTGTCCTAGGATGGGGATTCCCCATTTATACTGGAGGGGCCATTTCTTATATCGATTATGTAGGAATTAAGGAGTTTGTGGCGGATTGCGATGCTTTCGAGCAGCAGTATGGACCTAGATGGAAGGTTCCACAAAGTTTGAGAGAGCTGGCTGAAGCAGGCAAATCTGTTCATGATTTCCAATCCTCCCAAACTGTATCAGCTTAATTAGCAACAACATGAATAAGCCTTTAGCGGGAATTACGATTCTTGATTTCACCAGGCTATTGCCGGGGCCCATGGCCACACACTTATTGGCTCAATTAGGAGCCAAAGTCATCAAGATCGAAAGCCCCAAAAGGCCAGATTATGTAAGAATGAATGGAACGCAGGTGGAAGGGACCAGTATCCTTTTCCACCTGCTCAATCACAATAAGGAGGTTCATTCGATTGATTACAATTCAGAAGAAGGCCTTTCGAAAATCAAAGAATTAGTCCAATCTGCAGATGTATTTGTAGAGCAGTTTCGTCCGGGCGCTATGGAAGCCTGGGGATTGGGATATGAACACATAAAAGCTATAAAGTCAGATATCGTATACGCTTCCATCACAGGTTATGGACAGGAAGGTCCCTTTGCCCATGAGGCCGGACATGATATCAATTACCTAGCCTATTCTGGTTTATTGGGATTGATGAAGGATGATCGAGGGAAGCCAAACGTAGCAGATACACAATGGGCAGATATTGGAGGCGCCTACCATGCTGTGATGCAAATTCAAGCCGCCCTTCTCCAAAAGGAGAAACAAGGAAAAGGATGTTATTTGGATATTTCCCTCACCGATGCCATGAAACCCTTTCTGATGATTCCTTTTGCTTTGCATCAAGGAGGATTGGATTACAGACTCTTCAACATCATCAATGGAAAAACAACTGTTAATTATGCGGTTTATCCTACAAAAGATGGGAAATGGCTAGCCGTTGGGGCCCTTGAAATAAAATTCTGGAATAACCTCTGTGAAGTCCTTGAAAAGCCCGAATGGAAAAAGAACCATCAAATGGAATTACTTTCCGTGAGCTTCCCCAAAGAGGAAGTTGAAAAAATCTTTACAAGCAAAGACAGAGATGAATGGATGAAACTCTTTCAAGGAAAGGATGTCTGTGTTGCCCCCGTTTTAGAAATTGAGGAATTAGACGAATCTGCTTTTCATCTTTCTCGAGCTAGTTTTCAGTCTATCAATATTGGAGACTTGCAAGGTATTTCCTTTTAATGTCCCCACTTTAACCCAGCAAAATTTTCTTCATTTCTTTTGGAAAAGGGTAGTAGAGACATAGTCCTTTTTAGGGCCTTTGACCTTGTATTGGATGGTAAAATGACCAAATTGATCGAATGAATATGTACCCCAATAATGATCCGCTACGCAAAGATGATAATCTTGACTTTCCCACCTTTTGTTGTCAAAATCCATATCAAAATTAAGGTAATGAAAGGGTCGATCCTTTTTCCCTAGCTTGGAGAACCAGATAACAATTTGTTCTCCTGTCCATTCGTATATATATTCCTGAGTACTTTTCAATTCTCTTCCATTATCAAGGGTAGTCATTCCCTCTTCTTGATAATGAAAGTGGTTCTCTTGTAAAGGGCTAAATATTCCTACCCCCTTTGTAGAACCAAAAGATGAAATAGTTCGAGAAAATACCCATTCCCCCTTCAAAAATTGGAAGAGTCTGTGGTTTTGTTCGACTTTTGAATTAAGCTCTTTCATCACAGATGTTACCCAGGTTACAGCTTCAGGTCTATCAATAGAGCAATCGCACCCACAATTACTCCAATTGAACATACAACATAATCTCGACCTTTTGGAGAAAATGATCGGCTTGTTCTTGTACGGGAAAAGGAACGAGCCTCCATCGCTTGAGATATTTCTCCTGCCCTTACCAGATTTTTCACAATTAAAGGATATAGGGTAAATCGAAGCCTACGAAAAACGTTCATGCCGTACTTCTCAGAACGCGCTTTTCTGGCATTACCTAAGGATTCGTTGTCCTGGCTCAACATAATGACTTGGTTAAAGACCATACTAATCATCAAGCCAATAGCTGCCTCGTTTACAAATGGGACAGGTTTCAACAAGGCAATGATCCCATCTCGCATATCTGAAGTTGAGGTTGTGATAAAGAAGATCAAAGCCAGAAAAAACATCAAGCCTAGTCGCAGCCCGTATAAAGATGCTGACATCCACTTTTCTTCCATCAATTGAATGCCAGATTCATCCCATGTAAGGACCCTCAATCCAATTGCGATCATGAGATAAATAGAAAAAAAACCGATGAAGGGTAGCATCCTGAC
This sequence comes from Bacteroidota bacterium, assembly GCA_039817415.1. Lineage (GTDB taxonomy): Bacteria > Bacteroidota > Bacteroidia > J057 > J057 > JALEFZ01. The sequence goes on along the minus strand of JBCBVV010000010.1, from coordinate 115,667 downwards.
TAATGACAATCTTCCCCATATCATCCCCCCTATCATCAAGATTGCGATCAACAACAATCCATATTTATCTGAAAACCCAAGACAAATATTCAACCAGAGGTATACAATAATCTTAAGCCTTGCATCAAAAGAAGCGAGTTTGCCTTCTGTATGGCTCTCAAGTAAATTTTCTATTCTAGCCATGTCATGCTATCTATTGGCCGATCTTCACCATATGGTACTCTGATGTCATACTGCTTGAATTGCCTAAGAGCGGATTCAGCTTCGGAATCTGCGACAATTTTCCCCTTGGATAGAATGATTACCCTATTTACATGCGCCAATATCTTCTCCACATCGTGAGAGATGACCATTAGTGTTTTTCCATCTTGATGAAGGTCCAACATTTGCTGAAGAATGGCGACACAACCCTTATAATCCAATCCAACAAAAGGCTCGTCAAAAATGATGACTTCTGGTTCCATGACAAGGATTCCTGCCAATACCAATCTTCGCTTTTCTCCTCCTGATAAAGAATGGGGCCGTCTTTTGCTGAGGTGCGTCAAAGACATTCTCTCCATGACCGTAGCCACTGCCTTTTTAATTCTTTCCCTTGGCCACGCTAAATTTTCAGGGCCAAAGGCGATTTCCTCCTGAACGTCTTGTCCTACGATTTGATGGTTAGGATCCTGAAAAATCAGCCCTACTTTTTGTCGGACAAGTTCTAGTTGTTGACCGATAGCGGAATTCTCCAATAAGACCTCCCCCTTTGACGGTTTGAGCAAGCCAATCAACAGCCTAGATAGTAATGTTTTGCCAGAACCATTCGGACCAGTCAATAACAAGAAATCCCCTTTGTTTACACCAAAAGAAACATCCTCCACCCCTATTCCTCCATCTGGAAAAGTGTAGCTCAATTTTCTGCACTCAATTATCCATTCCTCTTTCATATGCTGAGAATACCTGTTCGCCGGATCAATTGGGTCAGGCCCACTACCCCAACCCACTTAATACCCATGGGAATCAAAAAGGTCAAAAAACCAGCAGCAACCGCCTTTTCCCAACTCATTTCCGCTTGAATCTTCAGCCATATGACGCCCAAGCCAAAAATCAAGACATAGCCCAACAAAGCCGCCAAAGCATCCTTAGCCCATTTGAATTCCCCGCTATGAGAAATGCTCCCCACGACCAAGGGGCTTATAAAAAAGCCTGCCAAATAGCCGCCTGTTGGCCCTGCCATGTGAGCCAATCCTCCTCCTCCCCCTGAAAAAATGGGCAAACCCAAAGCCCCCAACATGATATACAAACCCACCGCTGTAAAGCCGTAGCGCGGCCCCAACATCAAACCCGCAAATAGCACCATGAAATCAGACAACACAAGAGGAACAGGCCCCAGAGGTATTGTGATATAAGCCCCTATGATGATAAAGGCGGTAAAAAGGGAGGTATATACAAGGGCTTTAACATTCATACCACAAAAACTTGCAGGATTTGACCATAGCCTGCAAGTTCTTGTTTTGAGGGGGGGAATGCAAATGGGGGTTGTCAGCTGTGAAATATCAATCGCTCCTATATCAATTAAGTTTTTCTTACTGCAGGAGGAAATTTGTATGTAGAGGTCTCTAACTCTATCATTTAATTGTAATCCTAAGGTTTAGATACAGGGATTGGTTTAAGTCTAATCTTCTTATATTTTTTTTCTTGATTCATTGACTTGATCTCATAGTTTTCCACTCCTTTAAAATTCAAGCTTTCGTTTGGACCGACAATAAACGACTCTTTGACAGTATCGCCATTTTCCAACTTGTATTTAATTTGATATTTCTTTGCAACTCTCGTTTCATTTTGAATTAAAATAGTTTTTTTAAATTCAGGATTACACTTTTTAATTTCATTTTGGAACGAAACGGAATTATTTTCTTGTTCCATATCTCCTGGATGAACAACTTCAACTCTAGAATTATATAATTTCTTCTTTTTAAAGGAACCTTCAAGAATATAAAATTTATTTCCTCCTGCAGCCATTCCATCAGCCTCATTGATGGCAGTATCAGGAACCGCATTTTGACTATCTAAAAATAGCTTAATGGTAAAAGGGCCTGCATCTGTTCCGCCATTGTTTTGCAAGTCAAAAGCAATTTGAAGGGGCCTATTTTTGCATAACCAATTAGCGGAAAGAGCTAAATTTGAAAGAGCCAAGTCTACCTCTGATTCTGGTTTTAGTTCTTGTTGGGATGGGCGGTTACATAGGCCTATAAAAATACTCATGACTAAGACTAATCCTCCAAGAATTGAGATGCCGATAAGTCTTCTTTTTCTTATTCCTCTTAGGAAATTTTCATGTGTTTGTTCTGGCATAATCTTTCATTAAAAAGTTAAACCCGGATTCGGATTAGGGGATCTAGCAACAAGCTGGTATTCAAAAGCGGCAATATATTGGCCATTACTACTTTCTTCCATCAAAGGGAAAAAGGGTAATTCTCTAAATAAGCCTCCAATCCATTCCAACACATCAGCCATCATATTGGACTGGTAACGGAACTCTATATCTCTCATAAGGATTAGACCACTAATGTAAGTCGGAATAAACCCTCCAAAATTTCCATCTGATGCCCAGCTTACTGGAAATCCTTCCTTCCATTTCCAAAAATCTGCTTTAAATAACTCAGGTTCAAACCAGTCTCTTCGAATAGGTAAATAGCTAGTCTTAAACCTTAATGTTTTCATTTTTTTCAGTAATATTTCTAGAAGCTCAACTTCAACTCTTTGATTTATTACAGTATCAGTAATTATTTCCTCCAAATCATTTTTATCAAAAGTCCACTGCGTCCAATTCTCGATCGAAAGTATGCGATCAAAGTCGGTGGAGAAATTTCCAAATCGAGAAAAAGGACCATTAGTACCTGCACTCCAAGAATTCTGGGCACGACTTTTCCATTGTGTCCATTGATTTGCAAAGGAAAACTCTCCTTCGGCTATAACAGAATTGATTTTTTCCTCAACAAAATCTTTATATCCATTAAGTTTCCATTTCAATTGATGTTCCTGGATTTTTTTTCTAGCTCTTTCCATTTCAAGAGGGAGAGCCTTACTCTCAACCAATTTAAACCACTCTTCCTCTAAATTCTCTGCTTGATTCTTGAAGGAATCGTATATGTTAATTTCTTCAGGATATTTTTCCTGATAGGTTTTCCATTCAGATTCCAAATAGGGTTGATCCGCGATTTCAGCACCAATAAATACCTTTTCATAGGCTTCGAATAATGACTCTTCCGATAAGCGAAAGAAGGAACCATCGGGCATAGCATGGATTAATTCAGAAAATAATTCTCTTTCACGCGCATTCTTCCTGTGGAGAATAGATAGATCTTCATCAGATAAGAAATACCTTTGATTTTGAGGAAACGAAAGAGAGTGATGGGCCGCCCCCTGACTTTTACTCAGGAGGCGAAATAACAATTCCCAAATCAATTGTTTATTTTCAAACAATTCTATCATGACAATTTAGCCTTAAGAACCTGGATTTACAGCTTCCTCCCCACCTTCTTCTGTAACGATTTCCTGATCTAGTATTGAAGCCTTAAATGGACTCGCAGGCATTATTTGACTCACATATCCAATGATCTGAACCCCTTCCATTCTTAATGATTTCTCATCATAGGTTTCAGACTCAGTTTCAGAGCTGTTCTTCTTTCCATAGGAACCACCTAATTTGAATGGTCCATAACCAATTGACCCACCCGCCTTTAACGTAGTTTGTACAGAAGTTGAATCGAAATCACTATTTTCCCAACTTAGCTCCACATCCTTAGCCAGAATTAATCCCGTTATAACTGATGGAAGAAACACATTAGGCTTGTTCTCATATACCTGATTGAAGCTTCCATCAGAAATAGAATTTACTTCATAAGGCTGATTTGTTTCACTTTTCAGATACCAGTTTTTAAGATTTAAGATAGAGGTATCCATCCAAGGGCGCTCGACCCTTACAATTTTATAGCTAAAACTTAAGCTAAAACTCTCAACATCAATGGAAATGTTCGACTTTTCAGAACCATAACTAGCACCCGCTCCAACAGCAAACATTCCACCGAAAAAGCTAGGTTTTGCCTTAATAGAGGTACTACTTTCAGTGACACTTTGTTCTCTTTTATAGCTAGACTCACTATAGGTAGTCCAACCATCAGCATCTGCCTCATACCAATCGCTAGGTGTCATCATTGTATAGGGAATAGTGCCAGTAACTCCTAACTGAAGGCTCCATTGATCAAAGACCGTCTTTGCCTTTGAAATCAAGAAACTAGCTGGATCCACCCCCTGAGAATCCAAAAGAGCCATGTATCGGTCATAGTCCCTAGCGACTGTTCGGTATTTCCGTTTGGCGGAATCCAATCGTCGTTGGTAGATTTTACCGATCTGACGCCACAAACCAATTCGATTAGTCAAGAAATACTCGGAGTACTTTTCAATTAACTCGATTTCAGCGCTTTCTACCTTGGCTAAAGCCTTTTGTACTTTCCTTTCTAACTCTGGGGTAATTTTGGCGGCAACCTCATCAAAAAGTCGCTTTTTCTCTCCATCTAAAATGATACTTTGGATGTCGATTTCAGCCCCTTTAATTATTCCTTCCCAAGTGCTAGCCACATTTTGTGTACCTGGTTCAACCTTGAAATTACCATTCATGTTAATTTTGGAGTTTGAAAGTAGGAAGGTTCTGAAGAACGAGGCCTCGTCTCCCATTTTGGATTCCTCCTCAAAAGCTTCATCCGAGATACCATCTTCCGAGACCTCACCTAAAAGATCTCCAGCTTCATCAGAAAAGTAGGGATCTCCGGCCTCCTCAGCTTCCATTAGTTCAAAGATGTCCGCAGGATTTTCATAATCCTCCGCGTTAACGGGTAATCCAATATCACGCCATGCTACAAAATAACCCTTTTGCATTTCTTGGGTACCAGGCTTTAAGCCAATAGCCATGTTTTTTACATCATCTAGAATTTTGTACAAATCCATAATAAAATTTTGCTTGTTGTTGATTAATAAATCTCATTTGATTGCAGGTACTAGTACCTCATGCTATGGCTTAATTAAGCCCAGCTCGACATAAGTCTAGTCAATACGTTTAGAGAAAATCCTCTACATAATCAGATTATCAGCCCAATTGAGGTTGCACACTTTTAATTGTGCATAGGCTAAAGATTTAGCTGTTTTATTTACATCTCCGTCTTTGTGCTTTTCCTTGATATCGGCAAGCTTCCAATCAATTTTCTGGGTCCAATGAGCATCCTTATTGGGATTGATTTGGCCATCCTTCATCAAATCATCCTTTCGCTTACTTAAATCTCCAAGGTACCTTATCCCAACTCCATTAATTCTATAAGCCAAATTAGACTCAAGGGAAAGGACTTTTTCCTCATCTTCGGAAATACTTACAATCATGTAGTTGTGCCCGCTGACACTTTTAGCTTTTAGTCTATAGAGATCATCCTGCTCATCATAATAACAATCAGGATCCCACTTTGACCATCCTTGGCAAGTTAGCCATGATCGTTTTCTGACCATATCAGGATAGTCAGTGTCTTCCCAATCACCAATTGCCCTTTCCATGGAAAGGGCAATTCCTTTTTCCACAAGTAGATTCACAGGGCCAAAAACGTCTCCATTTGCAATCCATTCTCCAGCCTCATTTTGGTAAAAGTCTAGGGCACGATTATTTATCATATATTCTCTATGCTGGCTTAGACTTACCCTAAAGTCCTTATGTTTGCCATATTTTCTTTCCCAAGCCTCAAACAAGAGAGCCTCTGTGAAGGTGTTACACGCGATTTTATTTTGTGATGTTCTATTCCATATCTTATCTACCATATAGCCTTTAGGAGCTTTAGCAGGTCCACCATATGAATAATCTTTCCAATCGGGTAAAAGGGCTAAAATATCCTTCTCCTCTACCATATAATTAGCCGCTTCCATCCCAATTTGAAGGTCGTCTTTAGGTTCAGATATTATCCTAGAATAAGCATCGAAATATCCTTTTCCTTCAGTGTCGCTATCTGCCGGGGACTTGACAAATCGCAAGATAACAGGTGAAGAAGTCTCTGTATTCAGGCTAAATTCTCCTTCTGAATCCGTCCAAGTTTTAGATGAAGCAGGATCCGAAAACAATCGCCCATATGATTCCTCATTCCACTGGTAAACGATCCAACCCACGCTGCCATCTGGAAATTGGAGTTGGGCAAAGTGATTTTGTTTGCCATCATACCCTCTCACAACCTTAAGAACTTCATAAGAATCTCCTTGGTCTAATCTCTTATGTGTTTCACTTTCCCTAAAATTTTCAAGTGAAGGCTTACATACAAGATTGTCCTTCAGGATCTCTACTTTGGTTCCAAAAGCTTGCACACTGACTCCAGATATAGGAATATGCGTATTTGAAGCAAGTTCTACCTTGCCAGAAATAGAAAATGACATAAAGTTATATTAAGTGTTTGCTTGTATCATCAAGCTATTTCAAACTTGATTTACAACAAGATACGAGAAGAGATTCATAAGGATAAGGGGGATGGAGGGAAAGGGGATTTTGATCAAGAAAAGGTGGAGAAATAAAAGAATTTAACGATTCGAATATCTGTAGATCTCATCTTTTGATAAATTCATTTTATGCTCCTGAGCATCTTCATTAAACCTATCCTTTCACAAAAATTCAAAGAGGCCACAATAATTCCGTTACCTAAAGTTGTTTGGTGATATGTATGGAGTGAAACTAGTTCTATTCATCCAAATTCAACAAAACATGTCCCTGAAAACCGTTATAATAGATGATGAAGAAATTGACGTACTAAACCTTGAAAGCAACCTCAATAAGTATTGCCCAGGAGTTGAAATAATCGGGACATGCCTATCTGAGATAGAGGCTGCTAGAACTATTACAGAAAAACGGCCTGACTTAGTCTTCCTGAATGCCCATCTAGGACAAGATAACGGTTTTGATATTCTCGCCAGGGTACAACATATCCCCTTTCATCTCATTATAACGGCAGACCATTACAAGTTTGGATTTCAAGCCATTAGGGCTAATGCTATTGGTTATTTACGAAGGCCATATAACCAGAAAGATTTACAGGAATCTGTCCGCAAGGTGATCAGAATGCAATCAGATTTCATGATGAAGTCTAATAGAATTGCTGTTCCAGTTACTGATGGCTATAAGTTTGTAAGCTATGAAGAAATCCTATATGTAAATGGTAGTAATCAGAGATCTATTTTCCACCTATTTAATGGTCAACAAATTGATTCTCCAAGAGTATTAAAAAGGATTGACTATTCTCTTAAGACATACGGGTTTTACCGCATTCACAAAAGACACCTTGTCAATTTACAATATGTTGAGAATTACAGTCGCACTGACGGAGGATATGTCATCATGAGTAATGGAGAAAGGCTTCCTGTTAGTCAAAAGTTTACTCCTCCCAATATCATTAGCCTATAATTTCTTACCAATATAGAATAAAAATCAAATAGAGGGGAAATGTTGACCAAAGTGGTTGAATTTCCACCTTTATTGATGAACAATACACAACTCTTCGAGGCTATTGATTGGTCAAAGAAATAAATCTTCTACGTGAGCTTAGCTAGCCTCCTTAGCATAGGAATATTTAATAATTATCCAATATATTGTAATTTCAAACCATCAAAAAAACTCCACTTTTACCTGCTTCTCATCCTCATACACATCGTAGGTCGTTTTGGTAAGATCATCAAAGTAAATTTTTCCTTCTTCTACTCCACCTGAAAACATAATCGTTTCATAAGGAGTGGGTTTCTTCATGTTCTCAAATAGCTTTTCTTTGAGGAAGGCAAATAGGTTGTTGATGATATCCTCATGAATCAATTTCAATTCTTCAGAAATGCCCAGGTCGAAGTATTCCTGATCGTCCTCGAATGATCCTATCGAACCATCAAACCAAATATATTCCTCTTTTATCTGCTTAATAAATTTCAGATGGGGCTTAGTAAGAGGAATCTTGATATCCTCATAGGATTTATCCATTTCTACCTCTTCGCCATATTCCTGCCAATAGGCAAATTGATCATAAGTCATCATGACCTTGGGCTTCCCCTCACTATTTTTCTCTACGGATAGGATTCCTTTTCCCTGATCCGATACCTCGCCATTTTGGGGAAGGCCAAAACTATCGATAAGCTGATAGGCAACAATCTCATAAATTTCTGAGCTTAATTGCTCCTCTTCCCCTTCCTTTTTGGGCCCTTCGATAAAAACCGAAACCAATCTATCATCTCCCCCAGCATCCCATTCAACCTTTAGGTAATTTTGGGTCTCAGCTAATCTGATGATGTAGTCAATTAATTTAGCTTCGTTCATGGTTATTTTTTATTGATCAAGTTTAGTTGTTTCATATCAGGGCTATACTGCCACCTTTGGGTAAATCGGAATTCTTTCAGAATTTGCCTTAAGCTATATTCAGATGGGATCACGCGCCTGAGCATCATCGCTTTTTCTAAGCCTAAACATTTCTGTACCATCTCTACTCCAAAATCGCTAAAGGTGATGAGAAGGCTACTCTTTAGGCCCGAATTCAGATAAGGTTGAAGAACAAATTCCTTCAATTCCTTGTCCCGTAGAGTATCAATGTATGTCAGTGGGTCGAAAAGATCCGGTTTCTCGACAAACCAATCTTGTATGGTAGGTACCCTTCCTGCCAAGTCCTCCTTCAAATGCTCTGCGGCAATATCCCTCACCATTTTGGATTCCCCTGAAGAAATTCGAATCGTATCACCAAAAAGCCTAAGACAGAGCTCAATCCCGAACGTATGATGGAGCACTGACCTATGTTTGGCGTGAAACAGAAAGAGCTTCGAAGAATCAATGAACTTATGAATGTCATAATAGTCTTCAACCTTCCCCCCAAACTTATATACTGATAGTTTACTATGGGTGAGAATGTCCATGGGGAAAGTTCTTATTGCTGATTCAAATCTATTCTCTAAAGATAGATAATTCGAATACTAAAAATATAAACTTCTCTTAAATAAATTATTCTTCCCTCTCCTCCTACCCCATTCACAAAAAAATATTCGCCCAACACTTAACGCATTAGACGAATATTGTATAGGAAACTAATTCCCCTGACTAGAGACTGTATACAAGTTATAGCTTTACCAAATGCTGAACAGAAACCAACTGGCTCTGTTGATCAAACAGCTTGATAAAGTAACTCCCAGCAGGAACATTTTTCACACTGATTTCTAGGCCTGTAAGCTTGCCTGAATTTATCAGCTGGCCTTTCAAGTCAAATATTTCGAATCCTTCAATTGCAACCTCTCCCGCGTCGAGTAGAACTTTATCCTTTGCAGGATTAGGATAAATCTTAATGGCCTGTAAGGAATGGGAGGAAATATTTGAAGGTGTTATCCTCTGGCAAGCAAGGGTATCTGTGCAAGATCCAACCGAAACAATGACGGCATATTCTCCACCGGAAGAAGGAATAAATATTTGGCCATTGGCTCCTGTAATCATACTATCTCCATTAAGACAATCTATCCATTGATAGTTTGCATTTGGGGTAATTGCCATTAAGGTATCACCCATGATAGCTATGGTATCGGAGGATGGAAAACACACAGAAAAGCAAGCTGAAGTGTCCTGACAATTGATAGCAGAATCTAGGGGAGTGACTTCTACGGCATAATCTCCATTCTCAGTTGGAGAGAAGGTTGCAGAGGTTGCACCAGGTATAGGCAGGAATCCCTTGTTACAATCTAGCCACTGGTAGGTAGCTTGCTGATTGGTAGAGACCAGCGTGCTTGCTCCCAACCTTACCACCGTTGTATCAACAACCAGCGGAACAAGATTCAAGTAATAGCTCGTATCACAGCCATTTAAATTCGTTTTGAATTCAGAGTAAGAGCCAGGCTGGTTGAATACTTGATTGTTAAAGGTCCACGTATAGGGTCCTTGGCAAAGTGTTTCATTGGTCTCAAAAATAACCCCATCCACGCAGTTTTTGAATTCAAATAAAGCTGGTGTAGAGATAAAACTAAGAAAGCTCCTAGTAACCCAACCCACATTTCCATCGATAAACTCCATGGCTCTGTAATAGGTTCCTACATCAATTTGCTCCCACGTTTTGCCAAAATCATATGATTTCAAGCTTCTCCCTGAAGAATTACTCGCTTGAGAAATCCCAATTAAGGTACTATCACTTCCGGGTACGTAGGCAATTTCAGAAATGCCGACATTAAGATCGGTGGTTAGCTCACTCCATGTTGAACCACCATCCTCTGTCCATGCCAAACGTGAGGTGAAACTATTTACAGATTCATGCGCGATTCCAAATAAGGTATCTTTAAACGCAATGGAAGATATGAATGCGGTGGGACCAAAGCCTGTACTATCTACTGTCCAAGTTAAGCCCTTATCCTTACTTCTGAATACGCGCCCAGCATTGGTATTGAACCAAATATGGTCATCAACGACTTTACATCCCCCGCTACCAGAATTAATCAATGTAAATTCATTTGAACCAAAGGCTGGAATATTACCAAAAGGAACAAGGTTCCAGCTATTCCCTTGATCAGAGGTGATGGCCATAATTTGCCTGTTAATCACCACCCCTTCGTTCTTGTTGAAGAACCTGATCCATACCCCACCAGCAGGATGATTGAGCGTTTCAGCCCAGTTTTGGCCTCCATCTACCGTTCTGAAAACGCCTCGACCAGCACCAGAACCAAAGTCTTGGGTAGTAATCAAAGCGGTATCTGCACTGAAGCCTTGGATATCAAAACTAATCCTCCCTAGGGCATTGCTAACCGGGAACGCATTCCAATTATCCCCGCCATTTACCGTTTTTAAGACATAAATGGTATGATTGGCAGGAATGAAATTCCCAATGGTCGCATCCCAAGCAACTGCCCAGATCACCTGATCACTTACTACAGACACATCATAAACCGCATAGGAAATAGGCAATTCTCCATCAGCATAAGGAATCCAGTCCTGAGAAAAGGCCTGATTAACATTGAACCAAACCAGGATCAGGATGAGTGTATTCCTGATCATTCGAAAAGTAACATCATTAAGTTTCATGTTGAGCTTATGTTAGTGTGTTAAAAAATTATGAGTATCCACAAACCGAATGGCTTGTAGGTAGAACTATACTTACATAGGAGTATTAGAGAGTGGGTGATGAAGAACCAGCACATTTTAGTGTGGCTATACAGAAAGTAGCCCCTAAAAATGGCGAGATGACGCTTGAGGCTTGAGCTAAGGACAATTGCTTCCCTTTCCAAGCATTGAATAGCTTGGGCTTAAGTAATTGAATTGGGGAAAGAGGTTTCATAATTGCTTGAAATTGAACTCATACTTGTCACCTCTATAGGTGAAAGTTTGTGTATCTGGGTGTCCAATTCTAGCTTTTCGACTGGTCAATTTAATTTTTCCATAAATGACCATTACTTATACGAAATCAAAACTATTTGAATTATAGTAAAATACCAAATCGGCACAAAAATTTAACATATTTGATGGATGGACTTAATATGAAGATGGGTAAAGTGGCTGTAACAGAAATGACATCATTCCGGTTCTACCGTTAAGCATCCTTAGCCTGAACGAATCATTGCCTTACAATCGGACAAGGAAACTTAATAATCAAGGCAAAGTAATTCCCTTAACGTATCAACAAGAGACTACCCACTTGGGTTTCCGTTATAATTTCTTCCCCTAGTCTGTAGCTAAATTCCATATGCCAAACATATGCCCCCTCCAAGGCATCAATCCCCTTGACTTTTCCATCCCAGCCACGTGAATTCAAATCCTTTGTCTGAAAAACAGTCCTCCCCCACCGATTCACGATGGAAAAGTTCATATCAGTAAGGTCAAGTTCGTCTGAAAAAAGGGGGATAAAATAGGGGTTAATAGCATCTCCATTTGGCGTAAAGGCATTGGGTGTATACACCTTCAATTGACAATCTTCTACTTCTACCTCCAACCAATTGGACAAAAGCGAACCACAATTGGTATTCAGCCGAAAACGGTAGGCTCCTGAGGTAGAAAATGACCGTTTCACCCCTTGAACCCCATCGCTCCAAATAATTTGCTTTTTAGGGATAATATAGGAGTCTACATATCTTGAAAAATCGATTACCTCATGGGCACAAACAGTTGTATCACAACAGAGTTCGATTTTCATCTTCTCCAATTTGAAGTTGTCAGTCGAAAAAATTGGCCATTTTATAGGAATAGATACGTTTGAGCTAGGTCGGATGTAGCTATAATCCTCAATTGGTGTATCATCCAAAAAGAAACCATACAAGAGATATTTTTCATTTCCAGTCGCTTCAAAACAATTCCCTATCTGCAGTGTGTTCGGGCTCAATTGCCCATATGCACCCCCAGAGGCTATCATATCTGGTTCCATGGGAGTAAGATCGGTGATGTCGCCTTGAAAACTTTCGTCTTCCCATTTTATTCCCAAGCTAGTAGGAACGTTCCTGATCAACGCAATGGTCTCATCCTGTGGGAAATACAGAATACTTGGAGAAGTTGTATACTCTAGATAGTACAAATCTCCTTTTGCTAAGGGAGCGTTCAACTCCGTCCATATCAAGCGTGTATAGGAAATTTCTGCCGTGACATCATAGGCATACATCGTCCTGATCAAGGCATCTTCTAACTCAGCATCCCACCATGGCATCACCAAGGGATCGCAAGCATGGATATAGGCACGCTCATGCCACTCAAAGTTTTGATTTTCAGCTGGAATGTGCGTGTACCAACCTAAAGCATCAGAATAATTGAAGTTTTCATTGGGGCATTCGGCAAACTTCTCAAATCCCGGATTAGAGATAAGATTCTGGGATTTCCCTTTGATTAACATGCATAACGTAAGGCCCACCATCAGGACAAAGTATTCATATTTAAAGCTGAGAGTATGCATACCATCCTTTGCTAGGTGCCCAATACCTGATGTTAATACATCTTAAGTTGATCCCTTAATATATCGATTTTCTCTAACTGGGAATGGAATTACTATATAGCTTAAGAAATGGCCTGTAGCTTTCTTAATGAATAAGTGACTCTCTAAAAAAGGGTTATAATGAACCAAAAGTGTAAAGCCCAAAATAGCGTTTTGCCATCCACGCTCTGGGAAAGATTTCGCCAACACAATTTGAAATAAAAGGTTATTTTTAGGCAGTGGATTGGTATGAATCAGCAGGAATCAAATCATAAAAAGGAAACTTTTCATTCCCTAAAGCCTAGGATGCCTTTCCTTCAGAAATTCATTGCCTATTACTATTTCCATACTTCCAAGGAAGAAAATTATTGTTCTACATTTACCTATTATCCTCACGTAAAGAACGCCTTATCTATTTACAAAAATTCAAAAATCATTCTTCGTGGAGATTATCATACGAAGACTATTCCTGATTCAGTAGATTACTTTTTCACCTATACAAAATTAACCCATCAGTTTGCCACAGCGGAGATACATGCCCCCTTTGACAAAATAGGGATTGTATTTCAGCCCTTAGGGATCAATCATTTTCTGAAAGAGAATTTGTCTGATGTGGTTTTTAGTCAATTCAGCCTCGATTTCCCGTGCTTTCAAGCATCAATGGCTCCTTTCCTCGATCGCATTTATACAAGAAAGGACTTGGAGGAAAAGGTAAGGCTACTAGATGAATATTTCCTTTCTGTCTATGTCGAATTCCAAGAAAAAAGATTGGAACATGCCATGCTCCTCCTTAGCGACCCCGAAGTGAAGTATACCGTACAAAGTCTGTCAGAAAAACTATAAATGAGTAGAAAAACCCTCCTGCGAATGTTCCAAAAACATTTGAATTGCTCAGTAAAGGATTACTTAAGTGTAGTATACTTCAGGAGAGCATTAGAGATTTACAACAAATCTCCTGAAAAAAAACTACTGATAGATGTTGCCCTGGATGCAGATTACTATGATCAATCTGAATTTATCAGCCACTTCAAAAAATTAACTGGATTTAATCCAAGAAGGTTCTTCCGAAAACTGGTACAATACGGAAAGGAAGAAACGTATTGGTCAATTGAAAAAAATCAATAGCTGTCCCATATTACCAATTTTCTGGTCTTACCCTAATGTAATTTAATGGTTAGAATCATAACCCTACTTTACAATCACAATTTCAAACACAGTTATTATGAGATTTATTGACAAAATTCTGACCATTTGTTTTGTTCTACTTTGCCCTTTGGCCCACGCCCAAGAGGAGACTCCAAGCAAATTCAGCCTTGAAGCCTATGGTGGCTTGGGTTATGGCATTGTGGTGAATGAAGGTGCCATGGATTACAACCTCAACAGCAATCAGGGTGAATTGCTTATCAATTACAGCCTAACTCAAAACCTTTACATTCAGACGGGCGTTGGGTACAACCAGTTGAGCGGAAGTGGAATGTATGCCGAGGGTAGTTTTTACCACGAAAGGGACCTTCTTAAAATCCCTCTTATGCTATCTTATAATTTTCGAACCATAGACAAATTCAGACTGATAGGAAGTTTGGGAGGGTTTGGCCAGACCATTATCAAAGATGATTACCAATTTCTAAATGGCACCCAAAGCAATGGTTTTCAAGGCTGGAGTTTCGGCCTCCAAGTGAGTGCCAGCTTTGTTTACCAGCTTAACAGTAATTTGGGCCTAGGAATTAAATTTAATGGTCAATCTGATGTAACCAGCCATGAACCCAATCAAAGTCAATTTTTTGAAGGAACCCAAAGACTCAACAATTTGAGTTCACTTGGGCTGGTATTTACCTGTGGTTTTTAAGGATTCGCAATCCTCAAACCATAAGGACAGTAGGAACGAATATGCCTTAGCATAAGATGTGAGTTAATAGAAAGGGGTAAATCATGGTGATTTACCCCTTTCTTTTGTGGGAGTTTTTGTGGAGACGGAGGGAGTCGAACCCTCGTCCGGAGAAGACAATTACAAAGCCTTCTACATGCTTAGTTGCTCTATTGTTTTCATTGAGCTACCCGAACAACAGGACGTGCCCAATGAGGTTGCTCCTTAGTCTTTATCCTTGGTCGAAGCGATCCGCGGATGCAACCTGCCTGTGTTGATGTGCCCCCCATATAGCCAGCCGACAGATAATTCTGACCGGGGGACATCTAGCATTCTAATCTAATTAGGCAGCTAGCGCGTAATTTCTTTCGCCAATTATGATTCGCTCTGGAGGATTTAGGTGGTCCCATTGCAGCCCACCGCATGCTTATACTGAATAACTACCGACCCGTCGATACCGTGTCGTCCCCATGTTAAATAACGTCCCTACAATTTTGCAGGGCTTTGAATATACGAATAATTTGATTCCCTGTTACAGTATTAGGATGAATAGCCAAAAGGAAGTCACCCAAAAGAGACAGTTAGTCCAAGCAAGTTTAGAACCTACACAAATCTGATATTGTATAGTTGAATAACTACCTTGCCTTCATGTCTCAAGATCGCTTACGTAATCTTGTCTTTTTGCTCAGCTGTACCTTCGTCATCCTTGGGTCAATTTATCTGTGCTTCAGTATATGGCCAGCTGAAGATGCGATGATATTGTTTCGATATGTCCGAAATCTGGCAGAATCCGGCATCATCTCTTACAATGGGAACAGCTACCAAGCTGTCGAAGGAAGTACGGACTTTCTCTGGATGATTTGCTTGAGCACCTTCCATTTTTTGAACCTCCCTATATACCTGTCTGCTCTTCTTCTTTCATTTATCGGAATGGCCCTTGCTTGGGTTCAATTGAGGAAGACCTTTCCTAGTAAGGATAAGGTTTGGATGTGGGGAGTCATGGCTATTGTGCTGGCTCCACAGTGGTGGGCAGGCATTCAAGGCTTTTCGGTCTTGTGGTTCACAGGTCTGATCTGCTGGTTTTTTAGTTCGGTTTTACGAGAAAAGCCGTGGGAAGTGGCCCTTGCCTCTTTGTGTTGTTGCTTGACCAGGCCGGATGCTGTGGTCTTTGTGCTACCTCTGCTTGGTTTTCTAGCCTTTAAGCAGGAAAAAAGAGCTAAGTACTATCTACCTATCCTTTTTGGATTTGTACTCCCTGGGGCCTTGTACTTTGCATGGAGATGGAATTATTTTCAAGCTTTCCTTCCTCTCCCTTTTTATGTCAAAGGAATGCAGGAAAAGGACTTGGGTCTGTTTAGTTCTGCCAGTGTGATCTATCTATTGATCTATCTGATTCGATATGTAGGGCTGCTGATCCTTCCTGTTTCGATGAAGGCAAGGAAGTGGAAACCGCAAAGCTGGGCCTTCTTTCTTGGAGGGGTATTGATTCCATCGTTGTTTTACATGACCGTAGTCCTCGAACAAAATGTAGCTCACCGTTTTGTGATGCCAATCTTATTAGCTGTTCTCTTTCTATTTCTTATGAATTGGGAGCAAATGAAAAGACCCATCTGGTGGATGGCGATTTATCTCCTGCTATCAAGTGGCTATTCTTTTACATATTTTGTCCGAACTCTTCCTCTACAATATGATCAGATAGCCCATTTGGGACAAGAACTCAGTCGCTACCCTGGAAAATTGGCAACAACAGAAGCAGGTAAAATTCCCTTTTACAGCGATTGGGAAACCCTAGATTTGTGGGGATTGAACAGCCCCGAACTTTCTTTACAATTACCTGACTCGGCTATACTCTCATCCTTTGAGCCAGACCTAATCTATTTGGATGATGAAACGGCCGTTAGCCTATTGATTCAACAAATTGATTCCCCCTACAGGAAGCAGAAGGAATGGGACAACATGGTATTCAATAGCCTCAAATATGGAATAGAAACCGGGAGCTATTCTTATTACTGGATACCCGTTCAAGAAGACAAAAGCAATTGGTCTGTTTGGGACAAAGGCTTGTTTAGCTCGATTTCCAATTCTTATACCAACAAAGAGGACCTTATCCTGCTCAATAATTCCTTTAGCTATTTTGATGAGGTAGAAAGACTCATCCTCATGCATCGAGGAAGAAAAGCCACTAAGCTTTATCCATAAAAAAAGGCATACCAGAAGGTACACCTTTCCATATTCTTATCAGCTAAATTTATCTAGGTACTGAAGGTCCCATGTTATTTTGATGGAAGGGATCTTGTTCTACCTCCACAGACAATCTTAATACAACAGTCGGGTTGTCAGGGTCATTGGTACGAACCGTGATGGATTTGCTCTGCTTTCCTTTTCTTCCTCTACTGTTAAAGGTTGCAAGGATTTCAGAAGTCTCTCCTGCTTTTACAATTTTATCTTTTGGGGCAGTAGCTGTACATCCACAAGATGCTTTCACACTTTCGATGATCAAATCTTCTTTTCCTGTATTGGTGAAGGCATAAGCAACTTCAACTTTCTCTCCTTCCAGCACCGTACCTCCTTTGTAGTCTGTCATATCAAACTTGATGTTAGGCATTTCTGCGAGTTCTTCCTCCGTAAAGACACGGTTGATGTTACCGGTCATCTTCAGGTTTTTGGCATTGACCTTTTCATCATTTGTGTAAAGGGTAATGGCCTTATCGAAGGCGCCAAAGCTGATGAATTTCTCACCATGAACTTTTACGGTGATGGTTCCCACAGCTCCGGGAGTTAGTGCCGGTGGCATCACATCTACATCAAACATGATCTCCTTGTCCATATCCTTCAGGAAATTGATGGGCTTAGGACCTAGGTTCTTCACCTTGTAGATCATCGTTTTTTCCTTGTCAGAATCCAGAACACCTACATTTTGAGTAATCTTATCAAAACCTAGGTTTCCAATTTTGTTAGGGAAGTTTACATCGCTGTTAGCAAGCGGTGTATTTACTGCACCCTTGATGTATAGGATAGTTGGGCGTTCTGCCTCGTTCACTGTCACCGTTACCGTTTTGGTAAAGGGTCCGATTCGGCTGGTGTTATACTTTACTTTGATTTCACCCGTTGCACCAGGTGCCACTGCTGTATTCGTCCATGAAGGAGTCGTACAACCACAAGATGCCTTTACTCTACTGAGCTTTAAATCTGCATCCGTTGTATTGGTAAAGGTAAAGGTATGTTCGGCAAGATCACCCTTTTCCATTTTGCCAAAATCATGCGTCGTTTTTTCAAACTTAATGGACTGACCAAATGCCAGTGTAGAGAATGCCAGGATGGCTGTGAATATCCAGATGCGCTTCATCATGATATTTGAAGATTTGTAAAATAGCTATTGATACAAATATAGGATTTTGTACCATGAAATTCTATTTAGTGTAACGCTATGGACAGAAAGAAAGTTATTTTTACCTAAAAGATTAGTTAGAAAAGTCCATTTGTGCCAAATAATAGCCCTTATTTAATTGGACAAGGAATTTAGATTTTTTTGGAAGGTCCATTTCAATTGGCTGAATAAGGTAGAATCCTTCTTGTGGGACTTCCCTACTTTGCCTAAGTTTTGAGGCTTCTAATACATATTGATGTTCCTCTTCGTAGAAAGGAAGGGAGGTATTTCCATTCTGATTCACCCAAGTGGCAGCCTTTTCAATCGCGGCTAGCTTACTATCTTCAAAAGAAGTTTGAGAATTAGGATAGAAATGAACGTACCCAAACAACGCTACTGCCCAAAGCAGAATAGCTGCATACATTAACTTATATATTCTTTTCTGACCTAGAAGACTACATGAACCTACGAGAATGACCAAGATCGAAGGGAGGAAATAGCGCTTCTCCATGACATAAGTCCACATTCCAGCCTCATTCCAATCCTCTGGAGCCTGGGTGAGGGACAAGAAATACAAGAAGGATACGTTAAGACCCAATAGGAGAATACCCAAACGCTTTCGCTGATCCCTGATAGGAAGATACCTCAACAACAGCCCATAAAGAATCAGAATCGAAAAGCTCCAGGACAGGATACTCAATGTGGTCTCCATTTGGGCTGACAACAAGGAAGGAATGAATACCCAGGCATCCCAGACAAAGGCCGTTCCTAGAAAAAGATGCTTGAGGTACAAGCCACTTTCCTTTGGCAACAGATTTGGCCCAAGATTTTGCCAGTAAAGCATTCCGCCCGCAAAAAGTAGGTAAACCAAGGTCGATAAAGCCCAGTATCGAGCCACAGACTTTTCCCCATCCAATATCCATTTCCACGAATAATAAACCACAAATAATGATCCCACGGACAAATAGGCTGGCCTTACCCAGATAGATAGCCCCAATATAACGACAGCCATTATCAAATAGATGGTTCTCTGACTTTCTTCATGCCTCAACCCACACCATACTGCCAAAGAAAGATAATTGAGGGCCATCAGATCAGAGCCTGTTCCATCATGAAAGGGTGCAAAAGAGAAGACCATAAAAAGCCAAAAAGGCCATGATTCCTTAAAATCGTTGACATCCCTAAAAATAAGGGCCAAAGCAACCAACACCGACCAGATATTCAGGATGTCTATGATCCTAGAGGCACTTAACCAGCTTCCAGTTAGTTTTTGGAGGAGTCCCAATTGCATACCATACAAAGGGGGGAATCGATGCATAGATCCAATTCTGCCATAATCATTGTCATAAGCGACCCAACCTTCTCCATTCTCCCAATGCGTAAAAACCGCCATCTGACACTGATTATCAAGGTAGATCTGCGGATAATTCCATCGATGCTCTGCCTGAGATAGCATAGCCATTCCCACCAAGACAAGGGGAAAGTACCTCCATTGAAGGACTTTTAACCAGGTAGATTGATTTTGGGATGAATGGGCAGTTTGCTCCATAATCGCAAGGTAAGGGGCATGAAGGAATGAACAAACGTTATCCAGAATAATCTAACGTAGGTAATATTTCTGTAAGCCAAGCTCAGATTCTAGCATAGGAGGATTTTAATTTAGAAGTAAACCTAAGCTATTCTATATGGCACATAAATACTTCTTTCTAACTTCGTTCTTCCTTTGCCTCATTATTTTCCCCAAGGGCCTTTTTGGACAATCGGCAGTTCCTCTAACGGGAGCTATTCTTCATCTCGGAACCTCCGCAGACGATAATTGGATCATCGATGGTAAACTTAAGTTGGGTAAAACCATTACTCGAAAAGGACAAACTTTCTCAGAATTAGAAATTAGCCAAATCTTAGATAACAATGATCCTCTGCTTGCAAGCGCATTGGAGAACTTTAAAGAGCCCGAAGTGAAACTCGTCTCTTTCGAAGCTAAAAGAACCTTAGATGGAGTTAGAATCAATTGGTCTACCCCCGTTCAGAAGGATATCATGAATTATTCCATTGAGAGATCACAGGATGGAAAAAACTGGAAGACCTTATATACAACCTTTCCGAAAGAGGGATTGATGGGAACCTCCACTTACGAGTACATTGATGAAAA
The DNA here is from genome assembly GCA_039817415.1 of Bacteroidota bacterium. Classification (GTDB taxonomy): domain Bacteria; phylum Bacteroidota; class Bacteroidia; order J057; family J057; genus JALEFZ01. The sequence goes on along the minus strand of JBCBVV010000010.1, from coordinate 95,334 downwards.
CCCACAAAGAGGCACCAACTTTTACCGACTTCACCAAACCAGCCTTAGAGGCAAATCAGAGTTTAGTCAGTCAATGGCTGTAGAAGTCATGGCCATGATGTCCCATATAACCTACCTCTACCCTAACCCACTCATTTTCGGCACATCCATTGAACTGGATTTATACAAACCAGAACTTGTTGATATTAGAATCTTCAACCAAAAACAGGAAGAAGTGGCACAAATTTACTCCAAGAATACATCCGTGGGAGAGCATCTAATAGAATTAAACATGGACGGGCTTCCCAAAGGGAAATACCTATGCAAAATCAAGGTGGGAAAAGCAGAAACACTCCGAGAGATTAATCGATAGGCTACATGAGATGGTTATGCAGTCAAGCAAAAGGGCGTGAAGTTCACGCCCTTTCATTTTTATTGAATTCTTTTCGACTTAGTTTCGAGTAGTCTGCATAGGTTTGCCATATGCCTCATTGAAGTCAACTATGGCTTTGCAAAGATTAGAAGCGATCTTTTTCTGATTACCTTCAGAAATTAGATAATTTTCTTCATTTGCATTAGAGATAAATCCTATTTCTGTAAGGACCGCAGGCATTCCACACATATAAAGGACGACAAAGGGAGCTTGTTTGACCCCTCTGTCAACCCTATTCAAATTTTCTCTAAAATTGGTTTGAATTCTTTCCGCTAGGTTGAGGCTTTGTTTGCGGTAGACATTTTTTAGGAGCTTTAAGAATATAGCCCCTTCTGGAGATTTAGGATCAAAGCCCCCATACATCTCCTCATGATTGTCCTCAAATAACATGGACTCATTTTCCTTAATGATAGTCTCATAGCCTTCCTGCCCTTCATTGATCCCCAATACATAGGTTTCAGCCCCTAGTTTTGATCTATTTTTATTGCCATTACAATGGATACTGATAAAAAAGTCTCCATTGTTATTTTGTGCAATCTCACCCCTTTTATGCAAAGGAATGAACTTATCTGAATCTCGAGTGAGTACCACCTTCATGTTAGGATAATACTTCTTTACAGAATCCTTGAGCAAAAGTGCCACCTTTAGGGCTACATCTTTCTCATATTTCTTTTTTCCGACTGCGCCAGGATCTTTTCCACCATGCCCAGGATCAATGATCAAGGTACGAATAGGTTTTTTTAGCGTCTGTTGGCCATGAACGAATGTGCTGCCAGTCAGCAGAAACAAAACAGAAAGTAGAAAGGAGAAGAATTTGCTCAGATTCATAACCAACCTTTGGGTAATTTTGAATTACTATAACTTGAGACTGGTATTTCGCACCAGGGTTTCTTACGGTTGTTAGTAAATTTTGGTCCATCTTTCGTGCCAAAAAAACATTTTTAGGGATAATATTGAATCAAATTTGCTGCCAGCCCCTACACATGCGAGATTCTCTCTATATTTGGCCCGCTAATTTGGTACAGACTAAAGCATGAAACTATTCTTTACATATATCCAGATCCTCATGTTACCTATTTTGGTGATGGGATTGTTATGTACAGAATTACGCGGTCAGGGAAGACCTACCTCTACCTTTCCCTTTTCTCAGGGAGGAGCTCCCTCCCCATCACAAACTGCCCCACCAGATACCACTAATACAGCTCAGGATAGTGCAATTGCGAATTCTCCTCAACAAAAGATCGTTGACTCATTGAAAGCAAGTGCAGACCTCAAAGAAGCTGTACAATATGAGGCAACAGACTCAATAGTGTACGATGTCAAAAATGGCATGTTGAAGATGTTCAGCAAAGGCAACATCAAGTACACAGATATTGAATTAAATGCGGAAAGGATTGATGTCAGAATCGACGATCAGACCATGCATGCAGAGGGGAAAACCGATCGCGAAGGAGAACTATTTGGAACTCCTGAGTTCACTCAAGCTGGCGAGACCTACAAAGCAAGGGAGATTGACTATAACTTCAATACACAAAAAGGGAGAATCAAGGGGGGACGCCTTGTTCAAGAAGAGGCTTTTATTCTAGCAGAAGTAGCCAAATATCAGGACGATGGATCATTTCATGGTGCTGATGGAAGATATACTGCCTGTGATGCAGATCATCCCCACTACTATATAAAGTCAAAGAAAATCAAAGTTCTAAATGACGATCAGGTGATCAGTGGGCCTTTGAATTTGGTTGTTGCAGACTTTCCCATCCCAGTTGTGATTCCATTTGCCTTTCTGCCCAATATAGGGAAAGGGCAAAAAAATGGTTTGATCATGCCGCAGTATGGAAATGCAGATGACAGAGGTTTCTTCCTGAGAAATATCGGCTATTACCTTGGGATTAATGACTATCTCGGCGTTACCTTCGATGGGGACATCTACACCAGAGGGGGTTGGAGATTAGGAACGACCCTAGATTACAAAGTCAGGTATAAGTACAATGGAAATTTCAATTTCGAATATGGGGTCCTAAGATATAACGAGCCCACCGACAGCGATTTTACAAGAAACCCTTACTGGCGCGTTAGATGGACTCACAATCAACCTATTGATCCTACTGCAAGTATAAACGCTTCGGTCAATATATCTAGCTCATCCACCTTCCAACGAGAGATCAGTTTCAGCACCAACGACCTTTTCACAAACGACTTGAGGTCTTCTATTTCATTCAGGAAAAACTTCAACAACCTACCGATTAACCTTACGATGGCAGCTGACCATTCACAGGACCTGAATGAAGGGGTCATGTCAGTCAATCTGCCTACCTTCTCCTTGAATGTTAGTCGTCAAATGCCTTTCAAGAACCTTGACAACAAATACCTGAGTCCGTTAAAGCAGTTATATTTCACCTATAGATTAAACGGAAGAAACTCCATTTCCAATGTTCCTGATTCCCTTATTGGGCCTGCACTCTTCCAAACGCAGGATACCTTGCGTTACTTTGCAAATGAAGAAGATACCTTCCTGACTGTGCGTCCATTGACAGACTTCATCAACAATGGCCTTCAACATAGCATCAATGGAGGAACCAATTTGAAGCTGTTTAACTACATCAATGTTCCCATTACCTTCAACTATGATGAGAGCTGGTACACGGAGACCATTGAGAGAACCTATGACCAGGAAACGAACAGCGTGATCACCTCAACGGTCCCAGGCTTTGCCAGAGCCTATTCCTATCAAGCCAATATCTCTGCGTCAGGTACTTTTTATGGAATTTATCAGTTAACCCAAACCAAGAGGCAGATTGCCTTTCGCCAGCAGTTCAATACTTCTGTAGGGTACTCCTATAGACCTGACTTTTCGGAGGATCGATTCGGTTTTTACAGGAAGGTTCAGACGGATTCTTTGGGAACTAATTTTCAAACCTACAGTATTTTTCAGAATGGGATTTACCTGAGGCCTTCTGCAGGAGAAAGCCAGTCAATTAACTTCAGCCTGTCTTCTATCATCGCCATGAAGTATAGAAAAAAGGAAAGCTTCGACCCAGAATTTGATGAAAAGGAAGATAAATTTGTTCGAACGGATATCTTAAAGAGTTTGTCTCTTAGTTCCTCCTACAACCTAGCGGCAGATAGCTTTCAGTTGAGTACATTCCGTTTGGCAGCTCGTACGGGCTTCCTCAAAAACAAGATCAACTTCAACGCCAGTGCGACTTTCGATCCTTATGTCTTTGGGACAGACAATGTTGCTTTTCCACTGGAAGGAAATTCGGCGAGAAGGCAGAATAAGTTCCTACTCGTAGAGGAAGGAAGATTGGCTAGACTTACCAATGTTACTTTCAGTTTGAATACCTCATTGAGATCTAAGCAGAAGAATGAAAGAGGTCAAAAAACAGCTGGTTTTGACGAACAGGAGTATACCGAAGTCATGAGAAACTATGATCAGTATTATGATTTCGATATCCCTTGGAATGTTCGATTAGGATACAACTTCAATTACTCCAAAACCTCCCTTAATCCTGCCAATATTACCTCCACTGTACGGGTTTCGGGTGACATGAATTTTACGGACAATTGGAAATTGGTTCTTACCACTGGATATGACCTAGCCAACCAAAAGGCTACGACTACCAGTATCACCATTACTCGTCCCCTTCATTGCTGGCAATTCTCTTTCAACTGGGTTCCCTTTGGAGCGAGGAAGAGTTACTCTGTTGTTATCTCCGCCAGAAGCTCTACTTTGAGTGCTTTGAGGTTAACCAAAAACGAATTCTGGCAAGACCGTTTCCGTACCCTTTAAACCTGAATATTGTCTAAGGCCCTTTCCTAGTCACCAATTTGTGACCGCAATGGGTATCTTTTTATAACATGGGGCTACTAAATCCACATAAGGATTATTATGTATGCATTAACTTTTCTAAATTTGATTTTTGGTGTGGCCCAATTTCTGCTATTTGGTATGGATAGGATAGGGACACCCTAGTTCATTAGTTGGTGAAAGCGATAACATCTCGCCTTTCACTTTTTTTGTTAGGAGACAATATTACTATTTAGCTACTATATGCAAGTCAGCTTTCAAATCCACTTTGCTACACCTTGGGGTCAACAAATGTATGTTTCTGGCAATCTTCCAGCCCTAGGAGAGCATGCTGAAGAAAAAGCCATCCCAATGACCCATTTACAGGATGGATATTGGCAATTAAAAATAGACTTAGAAGATGGATTTGAAGGAGAAATAGCGTACAAATATCTCCTCAAAAATGAATACGATCAATCCATAGAACGAGAATTCGGTCAGCCAAGAGTAATTGGAGTAGAACCCAATCGCTTCGAAACGATTGTAACCAAAGATGAATGGCGAAGCATGAGTGAGGAAGACAATGCACTCTACTCTTCTGCATTCTTGAGAACCCTATTCGCCAGGGAAACAAGTCCCGCAAAACTTAATACACCTGAGACCGGACATACATTTCGCTTCCAACTAAGAGCTTCTAACGTACCAGCCGATTGTCAAGTTGGTATCCTTGGAAACCATCCTGCATTGGGCGAATGGAATGAAGATGCAGTTGTTGTGTTAAACGATGGTGATTTTCCTATTTGGAAGCAGGATGTTGCCCTAGAAGGTATGCCCTATCTCATCGACTATAAATACGTTCTGGTTGATAAAAATACCGGTAAAGTGGTTGGGTATGAGGAAAGAGAAAATAGAATACTTCGTGCTTATCCAAGCTACAATCCTCATCAGCTACATGTCATCAACGATCAGGTGTTTGCCAATCCAGAAGGTAATTGGCGAGGAACAGGTGTTGCCCTTCCAGTCTTTTCTTTGAGAAGTGAAGAAAGTACGGGCGTAGGAGAATTCCTGGATTTGCTTAAGCTGGCAGACTGGGCTGCAGATACAGGAATGGATATGATTCAGATTCTTCCTGTAAATGACACGACGGCTACAAAAACCTGGAAAGACTCTTATCCCTACGGTGCGATTTCAGTTTTTGCCCTGCATCCCATGTTCGTTCGATTGGAGGCAGTGGGTAACCTTTCCAGCGAAGCCGATCAATTTGCCTTTGACAAGGCCAAACTTGAACTAAACGAATTAGCAGAAATAGACTATGAAAGGGTGATGGAGGTTAAAATGAATTACCTTCAGCACGTATATCATAAGGAAGGAAAGAGTATCCTGGATTCCGATGGATACAAGAATTGGTTTGAGGACAACAAGGATTGGCTGGAGCCTTATGGCGCATTTTGTGCCTTAAGAGATCGTTTTGGAACGGCAGATTTCTACGAATGGGAAACACATACAACCTATGTACAAGCAGAGATTGATCAATTGATTGATCCACGGGGAGAGGACTTTGACAAGGTTGGACTCTATTATTTCATTCAATACCATCTTCACCTTCAATTACTTGAAGCCACAGAATACGCTAGGACCAAAGGCATTATTCTTAAGGGTGATATTCCAATTGGTATTTCTAGAAAAAGTGTGGACGCTTGGCAATATCCAGAGCTGTTCTACATGAATAAGCAAGCTGGTGCTCCACCAGACGATTTTGCAGTAGAGGGCCAAAACTGGGGATTCCCTACCTACAATTGGGAGGTTATGGCCAAGGATCATTACGCTTGGTGGAGGCTTCGAATGACCAAAATGGCAGACTATTTCGATGCTTATAGAATTGATCATATTTTAGGCTTTTTTCGAATTTGGCAGATTCCAGGGGAATCCGTTCAAGGACTCATGGGACAGTTCAATCCATCCATGCCCTTCAGTGTGGAGGAATTGGCCAATAGAGGCTTGAGATTCGACTATGATCGCATGGTCAAGCCCTATATCAGATGGCACATGATGCCTTCATACTTCGAGGAATTTGCTGGAGATGTTGTTGAGGAGTTTTTACATGAATTTGCCTATCAATGCTATCAGTTCAAGGAAGAATTTGATTCACAACAGAAAATACTCGCCTATCTTAAGGTTCAAAAGAAGCTAAGCCCTGAAAAAGCTGGCTATTATGAAAGAATAGAAAAGGGTTTACTGTCCCTTTTATCTGAAGTCGTATTTTTTGAGGCAGAAAATGGAAATGGTTGGTTCTTCAACCCAAGAATTGCCCTGCATTTCACCTTTAGCTTTAGAGAATTGCCAGAAGATCAGAAGGCCATTATCAATGAGCTATACATTGATTACTTCTACAAAAGGCATGACCATTTCTGGAAAGAGCAGGCCTTGGTCAAACTTCCTGTATTGAAAGAAGCTACAGACATGCTTATTTGTGGGGAGGACCTCGGCATGGTTCCTGACTGTGTACCTGAGGTCATGAAGAATCTTGGCATCTTGAGCCTGGAGATTCAGCGTATGCCCAAAGACCCTAAAACCGAATTCTTCCATCCTGCTGATGCTCCCTATTTGTCAGTGGTAAGTCCTTCCACCCATGATATGCCACCTATTAGAGCCTGGTGGGAAAAGGATCCAGCTACCTCTCAACGATTCTATAACCAAACGCTGGGAAGAGAAGGAGGGGCGCCATTCTTCTGTGAACCCTGGATTTGTGAAGCTATCCTGGAACAACACTTCTTCTCCCCTGCCATGTGGGCAGTCCTGCCTATTCAGGACTTACTCGCCATGGATGGTGAATTGAGAAGAGAGAACCCACTCGAGGAGCAAATCAATGTGCCCGCCAATCCCACACACTATTGGCGATACAGAATGCACATGTCAGTTGATGAGTTGTTGGCAGCCAACGACTTCAACCAAAAACTAAGTAACATAATCAGCAGATCTGGGCGTGGAATTCAAAATAAATCGATCCCTACAGAGCTGTTAAAAGCCTAGTAATCCTTTAATCTTGTGGACAACCCGAAACTACCCCCAGCTTAAGACCATCATCTGAGCTAAGGGGGATAATTTCCTTCACCCTATTGCCTTCTACTTGAAGAATTTGTTGTACGGCAATGGCGATTTTGGTGCTTCCTTGAGAAAAATTAGGAATGGTCGAGGGTGGAATCAGTTCTGCCAAGGTAGCTGTATAAGGCAGTTCTACCTGAGGAATGGTCTTCAAGGCTTGAGGAGTACCTAGTTTAATCTGACCATAAACCACTATGCCTTGAAGAATATACTTTTTGCCTTCCTCAGCCTTTGGATATGAAAAGGTCAGTTTATCCCCATTCTCCAAACAGAAAACGGCCTGAGAAATAGCCTTGATATTATTGGTCGTTCCGTTAAGGTTAATGTCTAGTTTTTGGGCGAAAAGAGAACTAGTCATTAAACTCAAAAACAGGAGGAATGAGAAGGTGTATCTATTCATTTCTTGTATCATTATTGAACTAAAGGTACATAATAGGATTTGCTAATTCGGAAAAAATCCTACCAAGTTCTCCTTCAAAATTTCATACCTCATAACATACTGAAATCAATGGCTATTGAATTTTACTTTCAAGCTCTTTGATAAGACAATCCCATAACATCGTTAGAATTTATACGCTATAATTTACAGGTTGAATATTTTCCCACATCCTTATTAATCTTCATTCGAATTCGCTAATATGAATCGAGCAACTAAGAAAGAAGATCATGAAGATAACTTACTACGGACATTCCTCATTTGGAGTAGAAATTGAAGGAAAACACTTGGTTTTTGACCCTTTTATCAGCCCCAATCCCAAAGCGTCAGGAATAGATATTCATAGCATTCCTTGTGATTATCTATTGGTTTCACATGCCCACCAGGACCACATGGTAGACGTTGAGGCCATTGCCAAAAGAACCGGAGCGAAACTGATCGCCAATTATGAGGTAGCGACCTGGTTTGGTGGCCAAGGTGTTGAGAATATAGTTCCTCTCAACCAAGGCGGCTTTCTTCATACAGAATTTGGTCAGGTTAAAGTAGTGAATGCCATTCACTCTTCCTCCTTTCCCAATGGAAGCTATGGAGGCAATCCAGTGGGTTTTGTCGTCAAGACCGAAGATGCCACTTTTTATTATTCAGGAGATACTGCCCTGACCTATGATATGAAGTTGATCAATGAGGAATTTGACATTGATTTTGCCTTTTTATGTATTGGGGATCATTTTACCATGGGCGTCTATGATGCAGCCAAAGCCGCTGAATTCGTAGGGACAGACCAGGTAATTGGCATGCACTTCGATACCTTCCCTCGCATTGAGATCAACCATGCTGGTGCTAAGGCTACTTTCGAGCAACAAGGGAAAAACCTCATCTTACCTGAAATTGGGAAATCCTACCAATTGCCTTGATTTATAGGCTAAGTATATAGAATGATATTCAGGAATTACATATTTTGAAGTGTAAATATGTAATTCACATAATCTACAGCATTAATTATTTAAACAACCTGAACATGTCAAACTATTCTAAGGATCAAGGCCCTTTCCGACATCTCTGGATGGAAGGCTATGATTTCAATTTTGGGGAATACCTCGGAAAAGGTTGGAACCTCCTTAAATCATACCCCTTTGGTTTTCTTGGCCATATGTGGCTAGCTTTTCTAATGTCGATAGCCGTTACCATTGTCTCATCTCTTGTCATGGGATTTATCATTGGGGGATTGATCTCATCAACTTCAGTCGTAGTGGCTTCCATTGGAAGTATCATTGGATTCCTCTTCTTATTCGCACTTGGTGCTTTTACTCAGTCTGTCATGGCAGGTGTCTACAATGTGGGTAGCGAGATTTCATTGCATCAAATAAGATACTTCGCCACCTTCTTTAACTCCATGAGACATTTTGGTCAGTTATTTCTGGCCTCCCTCGTAAAAGGTGTTTTTTACATGCTGATTGCAGTTTTAGTCTTTGCTGCCGTCGGGGTAAACCTAAATATAGAAAGCATTGCTTCGATGGACCCTACCGATTACATGGGGAATGAGGAAGCAATGATAGCTGATTACCTGTATGCATTGGGAGGTCCTTCCGCTATCTCAAGTATTCTTCTCTCTTTTGGATTGATCTTTTTACTAACTTTATATTTTTCTGTTTCATGGGCCTTTACCATTCCTTTAATCGTCTTGAAGGATATGCATTTTTGGCAAGCCATGGAAGTATCTAGAAAAACCATTACCAAAAAATGGTTCTATTTCTGCCTCCTATTTTTGACAGTATTCGTTATCACAGTTGTCGTTTTTTATGCCTCTGCTTACTTAATGGGGCTTTTGATAAACGGTTCAACATCCATGGTATTCATTTTTGCTATCTGTATCTATTCAATTATCTGGTTGGGCGTTTCATTTAGCTCCTTGGTTAATTATTCAGCCTTTGAAGATATCGTGATGACTGATGAAGGCGGTATAGATGAGTTGATTGATAATTTTGGTGAACAAGGGGAATAGTCTTCTTTTCGTTTCATCTAACATAAACAGCTCCCATGCTTCTATAGCTTGGGAGCTTTTCCTATGGTTTATCAATTAAACTACTTGCCAATTCCCTTACATAAGGAAATGCTTCCTTCATTCTGCTGCCATACCAACTAAACATTTCTCCGTCTACACAGCTGATATCAGCATCTGGAAATATGTCCCTTAATTCCTCCACATGCTTTTCCTTAAACGGATATGGTTCTGAGGAGAGCCATACAAAGGCTGGATTAAGGTCTTGTAGAGATTTCAGGTCAGAAGAGGGATATCTTCCCTCTAATTGGGCTCCTACATTTTTCAGCTTGATTAGTTGCAAGAAATCATGGATATAGGTATCTGCTCCAACCACCATCCAAGGATCTTTCCAGATAAAATATAGAACCCGGCTCCCATTTAGGTCTGGTAAATCATTCATCTCCCTATTGATCTCCTCCACTAGGGTCTTGCCCCTGGTTTGCGTAGCAGTCAATTGACTCATATCCTGAATCATCTTGATTCCTCCTTGTACAGTTTTCACATCTCCTACAAAAACAGGATATTCCTTTTCGAGCACTTCCACCATTTCTTTAGTGTTCTCTTCCTTCTCCGCAATGATCAAATCTGGGCTCAGGGATTTGAGTCTCTCCATGTTGATTTCCTTTGTCCCCCCTACCCTCACGGCATGGGAAACACTGTCTTTGGGATGGATGCAAAACCTTGTCCTGCCTACAATGTGATGATCTAGTCCTAAGGCATAGAGTGTTTCTGTCAAAGATGGACATAAGGATACAATCCGTTTGGGCGGTTGAGCCAACCTGACTAATCGCCCGATATGATCTAGCATTTCAACCTCCATAACACCGTTAGATTAAATCCTATATTTATTTTTGATTCTAAGAATCTCCCACTATTTTAGGATAAACAATTTCAACACACAAATGTCCTTCCTCAACCATTCTATTTTGCGCTTTTGCCTGTCGATTAGCCTTTTGGGTATCCTTTCCTGTGGCTTAAGTTCATGTGTATCCAAAAAGAAATTTGTAGCGGCCAATCAAGCAATTGCCCTACAGGATTCACTGCGAAAGGTCAGAAAACTGGAAGCAGAAGCTTTAACCAAAGACCTGAAAGCACTTCAATATCAACAGGAAAGACTGGGTACAAGCTACGATTCGCTCAACGAGGCCTTTGATATACTTTCTTTTCAAGCCAAACAAACCCAAGAGCAATATGCAGAAAGCCTAAAGGAGAGCCAGGCCAAGCTAGATAACAAGCAAAAAATCCTGGAGGCATTTTCAGGTGAATTGGAAGAAAGGGAAGCTAAAGTTAAGGAACTAAACGCCATCATCAGAAGACAAGACTCTTTGGGGAAATTGTTGCTTTCGAAGATAGAAGACGCACTCGTCGGTTTCAACGATGAAGAACTAAGTGCCGTTCAAAAAGAGGGCAAAGTGTATGTTTCCCTATCAGACCAGTTACTTTTCCAATCGGGTAGCGCCAATATCAACCAGAAAGGCAGACAAGTTCTCATCAACTTAGCTGAGGTACTCAATAAGAATCCTGAAACACAAATACTGATTGAAGGGCATACAGATAATATTCCCATTAAAACCAGCCGCTATCAGGACAACTGGGACTTAAGTGTGCTTCGTGCCACGACCGTGGTGAGGATTTTGGTTTGGCAAGGAAAAGTTGCACCAGAAAGACTCATTGCCTCAGGTAGAGCTCAACATGCCCCGCTATCAGACAACGACACCAAAGAAGGAAGAAAACAAAACCGGCGTACGGAGATCATCCTTACGCCGGACATTGGCAAAATCCTTTCTTTACTTGATGAAGAGTAAAGCCTTATAAGTTTTAGTTTCTACAGGTTTTCAGAAAGACCCTTTTGGAGGACTTCTCATTTTCAAGGGTGCGGTAAAAGTCAGCTAGGTATTTTACAGCCCTTATGTTCGTCTTCTTGTCCAACAATGGACTGTCAGCATAAAGGGCCAACATGGGCGCTTTGGTTTCCTTAAACTTATCCAAAACGAGCATGGTCATCATCTCAGATTGACAATAGCCGCGGTATTTTCTCTCCTTGACAGAACTCATTTCCAGTCTGGGATTAGGAACAGCATAAGGGGCTCCAACCAAACCTGTAAAATCAAAATCATAAGGGACAGCCACAGGACTATTTCCTGGTCCCTCTTTGATCATTTTGATGTTGTGAAGCGCAGGAATGGACCAATCAGTATTTCCAATCAAATATTGATAAACTGACATCTTCGTAGCCATTTTGATGTTGCAACTGTTGGGGTGGACTCTTTCAATCTCAATCTCTTTTCCTCCCATTCTTTTTGCCAATAGCTTCACTGGCTCAATGAGGAAAGTTGTTTCTGTAAACTCCTCGTATTTCCCAGATTCATCTATAAAAGTAGTCTCCATTAACCTCACCTTAAAGGAGGAATCTGTGATCAAATTGTAGCCCTTATAGCTCAGGTATTCCTTTGCCAAAAACTGCGCATACTTATCGCTTTTCATGTAGCAAGGCAATACCATTTTCACCTTGTTTAGGCCCTCGAATATGGAACCTGCTACCCCTGCAGAATCAAAATTCAGGCGAAAAGGTGCCAGTTTGCACATTTCCCTTCTGAAATTACCTCTGATCTTAACCCGAACGGGCACTTCTCCAGACTGCTCTCCGTCTGTATAGGTAATGGTAAACTTATGATAGCTCCTGTCCTCAAGTTTGTCCTTCAACAAAGCCTTCAAATCGCCCTTAAGGGTAATCTTTAGGGTTTCCTCTGAATCAAAAACTGGGTGTACAGCAGACTTAGTGGCTGTTTCAGTTTGCGCGAAGGAGAATGTCCAGCAAAGAAACAGGAAGAAGGGAAATAGTGCGGTTTTCATATGTTACAAGTTTATTTGGGCTCTTCTAGATTGGCCTGGTGGTTTATGCCCTCTTTCCTCCATGATCATCTTTCCATGTTTATCAACAGCAATTACAGTTGTTACCATGGTACCGTACTCAGGTGTATCAATAAACATCGCTGAGAGGGTTTTTTCCCATCTATAAGGAATATTTGTATTGGGTAAATGTTGGTCTCTCGCCTGTCCCTTATCGGTCATCATGTTAAAAAGATCATCAGGCTGAAATCCTGGTTTACGAACGAGATCTCGCATGAATTTCTTAGCCTTATTCACCTTTGGCCAAGAGGAATTAATTTTCCCATTGCTCAATCCGTAGATTGAATTTCCCCTCAACTTTCTAGAACCCTCTTCTCCAGCATTGGAATAATAATACAGAGAATTGGGCAAGCCTAACAACAGGTTAAACTTGTTATAATCCTTCTCGACTGGGCGTTTGCTATAAATGTATTCTGCGGGAGCTTTATCAGCTGTAAGAAAGTCAACCACAAGATCTCCTCTGGATCGAGAGCCCTTATTGTCGTGGCCATCTCGCCAATTGGTGAGAGCGGCAAAGTTTCCTTTTTTATTGATTCCTGTCCATGTACCACCAGCACGAAGATCACGGCCAGCAAATACATCAGGATGGTCGTCCCACCAATCGGCAGCTTGGGTAGGACGGTCTAAGAATTCATCTCTATTCCCCACAAACAAAAAGGGATAGTCAGGATGTACCTTATAAGCTAGAACCAGTAGACACATTGGCAAGGGGTAAATGAACCTGTTTTATTGTACGTAGATTGGAAAATTATGATTCTCACAAGTCATACCTAAATTTAGGATTTGTCCTTCTCTCCTGCAAGAATTTCAAAACTCACTGAAAGATGCTCTCCCTGCTCATCTACAAGGGTAATGATGTGCTTACCTGGCTTAGGTCTCAGTCCCATTTTATGAAAATTTGCAGTTTTTCCAATATACTCATTATCCAAATGCCAAAATAAAACAGCATCTCGATTTCGATGTGTCGCTTCAAAAACAGTTTCACTCAATTCCCCATCTAATTCTCTGGGAATATAGATTTTTGCCTTCGCAGGTGGATAGACCATCTCCATGGTTTTGGCTCTATTCGCAGAAGGAAGAGTTGCCAAACAATCAGAACGATAAGGAGGTGGGATAATATATGCGGGGTGCCGATTCTTAAAATAAGTCTCCTGCAAGGGAGGAAGGATGAAGAAGGATTTCTTGGTCATGTTCAGGGGCGATTCACAACCGGAATGTACTCGAAAATCTCCTTCCTGATCCAAATATACATGCTTGTGATAAGGGCAAGGCTTTGTTTTTTGAGTTTGATTGCTGATCCACTCTTTTTTTGATTCAGGACATCTTTCACTCATGAGGTAGCCACTTTCTGCACAGACCTCCACTTCTTTCATGTCATCATAAGGAGGTGTAAACCATTCTTCTCCTTCCCCCACTACATCAAACATATCAAACATCACAGGTGCCGCCATAGCCGAACCCACCAATTCAGGTCGCCCCTCTCCATCTGCATTGCCAACCCATACGCCAATCACGTACTCAGGCGTACAACCGATGGCCCAAGCATCCCTAAATCCGTAAGAGGTTCCCGTTTTCCAGGCAATTTTACCCGAGGAGGCGTAATTCTCCCAGAAACTTTCAGCATAGGGTCTACTAACTTCCACCATGGCTTCAAAGGTCTGCCAAATACTAGCCGCAGAAAGAGGGGCTGACTGTTTGAGGTTCTCCGTAGACTCATCTGAGATGGTCTGAGGTAACCAAGACAAAGGTCGATAGGCATTATTTGGGTAATAGCCTTGCAAGGCTACAAATTGGTTTAAGGATCTTGCCATACCGACATAAGCCCCTGTCAATTCCCACAGAGAGGATTCTGCTCCCCCTAAAACAAGGGTAAGGCCATAATTATCAGCTGATCGGTTGATGCTGTTCAAGCCAATTTGGCGAAGCTTATCTCGAAATCGCCCGATTCCATAGTTGCTCAACATCCTCACGGCAGGAATATTCAAGGAACGTGCTAAAGCCTGACTGGCGGGAATGGCTCCTTGATATGTACGGTCATAGTTCACTGGATTGTAGCTCCCAAATCTCGTAGGAACATCAGGAATCAACATATGGGGAAGGAGTTCTCCATCATTGAGCATTGAAGCGTAGAGATAGGGCTTCATGATACTTCCGGTACTCCTCGGGGCGGGAATAACATTTACAGCACAGTTGTGGGCAGGATTGGTCCCTGGGGTATTGCCTACATAAGCCTTTACTTCTCCAGTAGCAACTTCGGCTACCAAAATTCCAAGGTTGTGGACCCCTGTTGGCTTGTACAATTCATAATAGCGTTTGGCAATTTGATTGGCTTGCTTTTGGAACAGGATATCGATAGAGCTCTTTACCAAGGCCTCAGCTTGCTTTCGACTGGATAATCTATTTTGATGAATTTCCTCCAATAAATGAGGTGTGTGGGAAGGTAGTTTTTTAGGCTTTGCTGGCAGATTTTCCTCAATGGCTAGTTCATAGCTGGTCGTATCAATGGTTCCATCTGCTAGAAGTTTGCCCAACAAAAAATCCCTTTTCCTCCTCAATAAGTCTCTGTTTTTCCCTGGGTGAATCAAAGAAGGAGCATTGGGTAAAACAGCAAGGGTGGCCGCCTCTGCCCAAGAAAGTTTATCGGCCCCACGCCCAAAATACTTCCACGCAGCTGCATCTAGGCCCACCACATTTCCCCCAAAGGGAGCATTAGAGGCATAATGGGCAAGAATTTCTTCCTTCGAATGGCGAAGTTCCAAGCGAGTAGCCCACACTACCTCAATGAGCTTTTCCCAAATCGTTCTTCCTCTCCCCTTTCTACTCAACCTGATCACTTGCATACTTATCGTCGAGCCCCCACTCACCACTTCTCCCCTGCTGATATTCAACCATAAAGCCCTTGCCATAGCCAATGGATCAAATCCTGGATGGTAGTAAAAACGCTTGTCCTCGAAGGCTAAAAGGGTCTTTGAAAATATCTCAGGAACCGTATCCTGAGCAGGAAATCGCCATTGGCCATCAGAGGCGATTCTGGCTCCCAATAGTTCGCCCTCCTGGCTCAACATCACCGTAGATAAGGGATCTGAGAACAGCTGTTTGGGAAGACAATTCAACCATACTCCAAAGAGGATACATACAGCCATGATAGCCAGCAGACGTCTTGGTTTGCCCCACTTTCCTAGGCTTTCAAACCAGTCTCCTATGCTATATTTGACGTCTGTAAAGCTCATACACGCTATTCCTGCTTAAAAATTATCCGCTAACACAGCTACGTTTCGATACAATTTTCTTTCCCCCGTATCGGCGTTTAGCACATCTACCAACACAACATACATTCCAACTGCCGCTTTTGTATTTCGATCATCAAATCCATCCCAAAAAATAACACCTTCCTCTGGACTCAACAAAGTATTCTGCTGGAGTGTCCTGATCATTCGTCCATTGGCATCAAAAATCAGGATTCTCATATTCGAGCCAGGGAAATCGAAATTATATCGAATGCTCAAGTTGTCATCCACTCCATCTAGGTTAGGGGAAAAGGTAGGGTTTTCTAGGTAAACCTCACCCTCCTGAGGATTTTCCACGACAAACTGAGAGTTTTGATATCCAGGTGTAGCATATCCAACGGTTGATGCCGCAGATTGCCAATTTGATGGCTCATTGGTAGGGACAGATAGGGATAGCCTTTCCAAAGAAATGCCGTCGTCATCAGTGAGTGTCAAGTAATGATAATCGTCCTCATAGAAAAATCTATCTAGGGTATCAGAAACCGTAAAAAGGATACATTCTCCCTTGGAATCATCATAACTTGGGAAAGAAGTCATCTCAAGAAAATTTGCATCCAAAGGAGGCAAATATGTTTGTTGTTGAATGGCAACATTGTTCGTCAGGCAAATGATTTGATTAGGCAAAATCAAGGCTATTCGCTCCGAAATGGGATCGGCGTTAAAGATGGAATCTGTATCCGGAAAAATCTCGCCAATACTTACGGAAGACAAATCCAAGACCTTTTCAGATACATTGATGATCTCTACGAAATCATTCCCTCCTGTAATTGGGTTGAACAAGATTTCATTGATCAAGATATCTCCCGCTACTGGCTGCTCGGGTAAGCCAAACTGGATGATTTCTTGCAATGCATTCCCTCCACAATCTGAGATGTTTTCAAAGCTTAATTCATAGATCGTCTGAGGCAAAAACGCTTGGTCAAAGACTAACCGAACTTCTCTAAAAAACGGCCCCTCTGTAAGGGCTAACACAGGTGAACCGATGTTATTGTTAACGGAATAGGACTGTAGAACTTCCAATTGATCTCCTTCCATTTGCTTGGAGAATTCTATGATCAATTCACTTGAATTTACAGGACGTAAGGCTGAGATTACTGGTGGGACATTGTCTGAAAAGGTTCCTGAAATGGAATTAGCCAAACCAGGTGTCCCCCCCGACGGATCCTTACTCGCCTTCCAATTTTCTGGATTTACACAGTCGATGTAGTTGTTATCTATTCTTTCTAGTGAATAGCCTCCTTCACTTTTGGCTAGATCATCATACCAATCATCCTGATAGTACAAATAATCTATCAAACTGCCTCCTGCTCCATATAGGAAAAGTGTATCCGATGAATTTCTTAAGCTAGGCAGGCCATCCACCGCCACTGTTTTCCCCTGTCCGACAAATTCTGTGATATCGTCCTCATCTACGAGAGCAACAAACTCACCTGGGAGTAGCAAGCCCTCTGGTAGCTCTGTGATAGTTCCACTTACCTCAAGACTGAGGGTAGCCAGATTTAATATATTTTGCGACCTGTTAAATATCTCTATGTACTCGACTTCAGCTAAGCCAAGCGCTGGAGAAGGGTCAGGAAGAAGTTCTGTAAAAATCACCTCAAAGGGAGAAGCATTCTGAGGTAATCCCAATTGGATGTTGGTTTGAAGGAGATTGCCAACACAATCTGTTAGATTCAAAATAGTGAGTTGGTAGACTGTATTGGCTTGTAGAGGAGATCCCAGTTCAAGGGTGGCTTGTGTATTATCTGTAGCCGAAACCAAGGAACGAGTTGGTGTTCCGATACCATTGTCAATGCTAAAGTTTTCTTCTAAAAAGACGGGGGAAGGAGCAAGAGGCTCATTGAACCTCAATAAAATCCGGTCAGGGGCGGACACTAAGGCTGACACGACTTCTGGCGCTTCCTTGTCTTCAAAGGTCCCATTGATGGAATTGATTTCTCCGGGTGTCCCTCCTAGCCTTCCATTAGACGCCCGCCAGTTTCCTGGATTGTTACAATCAATCAAATCTGTATCAATCCTTTCAAGTGTGAATCCTCCTTGGGCTTTTCCTGCATCCTGATACCATTCGGAACTATAAAATACGTAGTCAATATCCTCCAAAAAAGGACCAAGTAACCGAATGCTATCTGTACTATTGTTCAAAGAGGGTAAGGTAGAAACGGGAATTACACGCCCGTAATCGTTCCATGTTGAAGTATCCGCCAAAGAACATAAAATGACATATTCCCCAGGAAACATTACTGCATTTGGGAGTCCAACAGTAGATGTTCCATCCGTAATGGAAAAAGAAGAAACATCTAATACTGAATTTGTTCGGTTATACAGTTCTATGAATTCAGACTCGGGTAATCCTTGTGAGGGCTCAAAATCAGGGTATAGCTCACTTATGACTATATCCCCAGCAGTGGCTTCAAGGCCTTTGGCTAAGGCGATACTATCAGTTACCAGTACATTCCCACCACAATCCTCTACCTGGCTAACCGTCAAGACATAGGGAACACCCACTTGAATCGTTCCAGCAAAAACTAATTTTACACATTGGAAGTCAGGGCTCAAGGGAATGGCGGCTTGTGGCGTCCCAACACCATTATCCAAAGAATAACTGCTTACTTGATCTATTGTAGCTGCATTCATGCCTTCCGAAAAGCACAGTTCAATGGTATCAGTTCCGATGACATTGGCTGACAACAAGCTAGGTAGGCTTTGATCTGGAGCGGTAGAAAAGACAGAATTTTGTCCTCCTGGAGTTCCTCCATTAGCATTGATGGAAGCAATCCAATTGGTAGCCGGTGCACAGTCCAACAAATCTGGATTGATCAATTCTAAACTATGTCCTCCATTATCTTTTACGGCATCTCTATACCAAGCCAGCTCGTAATCAACTGTGTCTATCAAGGTCCCATCTGCTGAGCGTAAGCCTACATTGTCTCCACCATTTACCAATGAGGTCCAAGAAGACGGAGAAATAACATCAGGAATCGTAGCAAACAGAGCTTGGTCTGTGTTTCGTACCAAAAGGACGTATTGACCAGGATTTAGGGTAAAGGAAGGTAACGTTCCTGTAGTTGTTCCGTTGTCAATCGTCCAGTTTGACAAATCGAATGAATGGGATGCTCTGTTATACAATTCCAAGTATTCAGCTGAAGGTAGACCTACTACAGGAGAAGGGTCTGCCATGATTTCATTGATAATGACATCCTTAAATATTGCTGTAGAAGGAACGATGTAAGAGAAATTCTCTGATAAAGGAAGAATGGCATTGCCAGCCAGATCACTGATACCGTTGATATTTAGGGTATAATTCGTATTGTTCTGCAGTGGATTAGCCAATGTGAGATGAACGAGTCTTGGGTCATTTCCATCTAAGATAGAGCTAGAGGGAGAACCGATCCCAGCATTGATGACATAGTTTGAATTGGTCTCTGCTGTATTTTGTTGCAAGGCCTCATTGAATACCAGATCAATTTGAGTAGCACTCAGCGGATCAATGCTTTGGAGAATAGGTGGATCTGAATCGACAATAGGAACACCAACATATAGGTCATCATAAAAAAATGACTGGGTTCTCGTAGAGGAAAACTTAGTCCACATCCCAACAAAGCTTGTGGTCGTAAATTGCGCGTCTTGGGTGGTTCCCTGGGAGGAAAATAATCCTTGATTTCCCTGATCTACCAGCAATTCCCAATTCCCAAGGTTATCTCTTGTTACTTTGAGGGTAGCATTTACATTAGATCCTGCCAATCCATCTATCCCATCTATAATTTTAGTGATGGTGCTTCCACTTTGCCTATATAGGTCGTAGCTATCAAGGCTACCTGTTTCCCCAACTTGCACAAAATAGCCATTCAGTGCCCCTTCTAAATCGGCTTGATCTGAAACTAGGTAGAAGCGGATTCTGTTGCTGGTGCTTGGGCCTCCACCTGTATATCTCATACGAATCCTCCATTCTGTCTGGTCAATCATGGTATTGGCGGTAACCAAATGCGCTTCATCCGCCATGGTCCCGTTGGTACGAAGTTCTCCATTATCAATGGTCCACAAAGAGGTTTCCCCTTGCCAGCTAGGGGCATTGGTGAGGTCGCCATCGGAAAAATCATCAGATACCTGCGCCATACTCCCCAAGAGGGATATTATCATGAAGAAAAATAAAGAAATGACGCTTGGAAGGATGTGTTTCATAGACATCCTGAAATTGGAGAATGAGGCTGTGATAAGCATAGGAGAATGAGAATCCGTTTAATGGGGTTGTTTATTCGCAACAAGGATAATCGAATGTTGCACCTTGACCATTCGACTTCCAAAGATACAACGTGCTTTCTCCTGATTTCTTTAATAATGAATCCCCAATTGAGGCTTGTTTTAGGAAATTTTCTTGTCCTGAACATTCACATACCTCTAGAAAGTCGGGTGAATCTAAATCCAGTTGAAAAATCTTCATACACAGCTTTTTATCACCTTCCTGTATATCAGTTATTTTCGCTTTGAATTCGAGGGGCATTATGGTGTCAGCCAACCATTCTCGACAACTTACCCTATTGGCCTTAAGCTGATTTGAATAATAAAAGAAAATAATAACCATCGTAATCATTCCCATGGTAAGGCTAAGAAGGGCCAGGCGATTGACGAGGGTTCGTACTTTTGGCGAATGGTTGAACATGTGCGAATTTGTGTTACGGTAAGGAATTTCCCGATAAAATAAACCAAATGAAAGGACTCACTACGAATTATGGAAACATAGCATGATAAGGCTCTAGGTATAAAGGGGTGAGGATTTTTTTATGAATTTTTATTACCTTTTGGCAAAAACTGCGTCTAACAATTAGAGCTATGACGAAATCATTCAGCCTTTTGATCTTATGTATGCTACTCACTGCTGCCAGCTTTGCGCAGGACATCAGCTCATGGGATCTATTAGCTGATGTTCGTTTTCCTACCTCCATCCGTCAGCAGCGATTGGGCGATTATGGCGAGCCCATCTTTGGTACCAAAATTCAAGCTAAGGCCGGACAAGAAATTACCATCAAAGGCTACATGTTGCCGATTACTGTCGACAATGAAAAATTCATCCTTTCCCAGTTTCCTTTTCAAGACTGCTTTTTTTGTGGGGGGGCTGGAAAAGAAACGGTGATTGAGCTTGACTTCGAAAAGCTTGAGGATTTCCCCATCGATGAGCCTGTTTATATCAAAGGTAGATTGGAGCTTGTTCCTGTCCCACATGAATTATGTTATCGCATTGTAGATGCGAAATGGGTTAAGAAATAGAGTAAAAAAAAGTAGAGAATCTACCCTAGATTCTCTACTACATAACAAAGCGTATTCACATTCACTAAAGAGCGTGCACATTCATGGCGTTTAGGTCCTCAAAAGCTTGAGTCAAACGCGTTACGAAGGTTTTTTCTCCCTCTCTCAACCACTTACGTGGATCATACTTCTTCTTGTTAGGAACATCTGCTCCTTCAGGGTTTCCGATTTGGCCTTGTAGGTAATCATGGAACTTCGCTTCGTATTCGCGTACCCCGTTCCAGAATGCCCATTGTTGATCGGTGTCAATATTCATTTTGACTGCCCCGTACTCGATTGCTTCTCTGATTTCTTCGCGGGAAGAACCAGAACCCCCGTGGAAAACAAAGTTAATCGGATTAGCCGATGTACCAAATTTTTGTTGAACAAAATCCTGTGAATTTTTTAGGATAACAGGACGTAGCTCTACATTACCTGGCTTGTATACACCATGTACATTTCCAAAGGCAGCTGCAACGGTAAAGTTAGGATCAACTTTACTTAGGTGCTCATATGAGTAGGCAACTTCCTCAGGCTGTGTGTACAATCTTGAAGAATCAATGTCTGTATTGTCTACACCGTCTTCTTCTCCACCGGTAACACCCAATTCAATTTCAAGTGTCATACCCAAGGCTTTCATGCGCTCTAGGTACTTCACACAAATCTCAATGTTTTCTTCCAATGGCTCTTCAGAAAGATCCAGCATGTGAGAGGAATAAAGCGGACGTCCAGCGATTTCAAAGTACCTTTCTCCATGATCGAGTAGGCCATCTACCCATGGAAGCAATTTCTTTGCACAGTGGTCTGTATGCAAGATAACGGTTACACCATAAGCCTCGGCCATCATATGTACATGCTGGGCACCTGAAACTCCCCCCAAAATAGAGGCGTTCTGGTTTTCATTTGACAATCCCTTTCCAGCAAAGAAAGAAGCTCCTCCATTTGAAAATTGCACGATCACCGGTGAATTAACGGCAGCAGCAGTTTCCAATACAGCATTCACTGTATTTGTTCCCACTACATTGACAGCGGGTAGAGCAAAGTTTTTCTCATTGGCAAAGTCCAGCAGGTCTTTTACTTCTTGACCATGCAGTACTCCAGGGCGAAATTTTCTGTTTGTAATGACGTCCATAAAAGTGAGTAATTATAGCAATTATATGTAAAGGAAAGCGGTGATGTAGTCAGCCTAAAATCGAATGTTTTCGGGCGTAAATGTACGGAAATCAGGGAAATATCATATTTAGTAAACGTTATTTTTTACTGATTTTTAACATCCCTAAAAATCCCGTCAACAATCATGGAAATTCTTCGAGAAAACGAATAAAAAAAGCAGCGCAAAGGATTCACATCCTTCGAACGCTGCATTTATACACCTAAAAGAAATCTTTGATTCTTTCTACTTCACCTTTTCAGGCTGATTTTCCGGTCTCAGGCTTCTCACTGTCTTACCAGCCTGCCACATTTCACTGTTTCTCAGTTCGCTGAGTTCTGCCTCCAACTTCACACGATAGTCGGGCTGAGAGTTTGAGTCGATTGAGCGCTGCGACTCCTGACCTGCTGCGACACTGTCATACAGCTCATTAAATACTGGCATAGTCGCATCCCTGAATTTCTTCCACCAGTCGAGGGCCCCTCTTTGGGCAGTGGTCGAACAGTTGGCATACATCCAATCCATTCCATTCTCTGCTACCAGTGGCATCAAAGACTGAGTTAATTCTTCAACTGTTTCATTGAAAGCCTCTGAAGGCGAATGGCCACGCTCTCTAAGAACCTGATACTGGGCGGCAAAAATTCCCTGAATCGCCCCCATCAAGGTTCCCCTTTCTCCTGTCAAATCACTGTAAACTTCTCGCTTGAAGTCAGTTTCAAACAGGTAGCCCGAACCTACTGAAATGCCTAAGGCCACTACCCTGTCCCAAGCTTTTCCTGTAGCGTCCTGCTGAATCGCAAAGCTGGAATTCAAGCCACGCCCTTCCAAGAACATTCTTCTAAGGGAAGTTCCAGACCCCTTTGGAGCGACAAGGAAAACATCCACCTCTGCAGGAGGAATGATTTCCGTTTGTTGGTTAAAGGTGATACCAAAGCCATGAGAAAAATAAAGCGCTTTACCTGGAGTTAGATGCTTTTTGACGGTTGGCCAAAGCGCTATCTGAGCGGCATCACTTAGCAGGTAGCAAATGATTGTACCCTGTGCTAATGCCTCCTCGATTTCAAACAGTGTCTCTCCTTCAACCCAGCCATCGGCTACAGCCTTGTCCCAGGACTTAGAAGGACGACGTTGACCAACAATGACGTTGATCCCATTTTCTTTCATGTTCAAGGCCTGTCCAGGTCCTTGAACTCCATAGCCGATAACAGCTACTACCTCATCTTTGAGGATTTCCTGTGCTTTATGGAGTGGGAACTCATCTCTTGTTACTACGTTCTCCTCTACTCCTCCAAAATTCAATATTGCCATAACTGACGGGTTGGATGATTTTTCAAAATGATGTATAAAATTTGCCTGTTGGCTTAGAATCAATGTCCGTTGGGTGAGGCAGTTTGCTCAAAATCCAAAAGCTTTTCATGGAATCCATTGCTGGCTTTGATGATGGCAATCCTTCCTGATCGGACGAATTCAATCAAGCCAAAGGGCTCCAAAATCTCTGTTAATTTGGTTGTCTCCTCACGCTGACCAGTTTTCTCAAAGATGATGTAGTCGTGTCGAATCACCACGACCCTGGCTCCATGCGCCCTCAACAGTCTTTCTACTTGTACCTTTTCTGCAATTACTTGAGTGGGAACCTTGTACAGCGCCATTTCCTGCCAAATAATCTCCTCATTGGTGTTGTAGTAAGCTTTGAGCACATCTACCTGCTTCTCCAATTGGAAGGCAAGTTTCTTTACCTGTTCCTCTGAAGAATTGATCAAAATGGTAAACCTGTGTATTCCCTCCACCTCTGTGGGAGATGTATTTAGGCTTTCAATATTGATCTTCCTTCTGGTGAACATAGCTGCAATTCGATTGAGCAAGCCCACCGTATCTTCTGTATAAATGGATAAGGTATATTCTTTCATCTTACTTCAATCTGATATCTGACACACTCGCTCCTGGAGGAACAAAGGGAAATACATTGTCCTCCTTGCCCACATGAACTTCCAGTAAATAGGGTCCTTCAGTCGCCATCATTTCCTCAATCGCAGCCCTCAAATCAGCTCTTTCGCTCACAGATTGCCCAGGAATACCATAGCCTTTGGCGACCATGACATAATCAGGCGAATCAATGTTGACAAAGGAATAGCGATTGTCATGGAACAATTCCTGCCATTGTCTCACCATACCCAAGTAATGGTTGTTGAGGATCAGGATTTTTACAGGAATCTTTTGCTGCATGATGGTCCCCAATTCCTGGATACACATTTGGAATCCCCCATCGCCACTGATCGAGATTACTTCTCTTTCTGGGACCGCCACCTTTGCTCCAATGGCAGCTGGTAAGGAAAATCCCATTGTCCCTAGTCCACCTGAGGTTATTTTGCTTCTACTTTTTGAAAAGGCTGCATAGCGGAAGGTGACCATTTGATGTTGGCCCACATCGGTGGTGATGATAGATTGGCCTTGATCAACTTGATTGACCAATTCGACTACCTCACCCATGGTGATTTTACCTTCCTTTGGGTGAATTTCCTTTTCAATTACCGTATTGACTTCTTCCTCTTTGAGTTTGTTGAAGGTATCTAGCCATGCTGGGTGTTCTTTTGCTTCAAGCAATTCAGTTAGCATGGGAATGGTTTCCTTGCAGTCTCCCCAGATGGGTACATCAACCTTCACATTCTTGTCAAACTCAGCTGGATCAATATCAAAATGAATGATTTGGGCCTGCTTAGCATAATGAGCCAGGCTTCCCGTCACCCTATCATCAAATCGCATCCCGATCGCAATGAAGACATCACACTCGTTGGTCAATTTGTTGGGGGCATAATTGCCGTGCATACCTACCATGCCCACATTCAACTCATGGTCAGTAGGAATGGCGCTTGCTCCCATGATAGTCCAAGCAGCAGGAATCCCAGCTTTTTCTACCATTTCTGTCAATTCCGACTCAGCTCCTCCCAATATTACTCCTTGTCCCCACACCACAAATGGCTTTTTAGCCTTGTTGATGAGTTTGGCTGCCTCCTCAATGTATTGCTTTCTAATGATCGGTTTGGGTCTGTAAGACCTTACCTTATTGCATTTTTGGTATCCTTGAAAATCAAATGATTTCAACTGGCAATCCTTGGTAATATCTACTAAGACAGGCCCAGGACGTCCCGTGCGCGCAATAAAAAATGCCTTGGAAAGGACTTCAGGAATTTCGGCAGGATCCGTAATTTGATAATTCCATTTGGTAACTGGCATGGTCAAACTGATCACATCAGATTCCTGAAAGGCATCGGTTCCCAGTAAATGCGAAGGCACCTGACCAGTGATACATACCAAGGGAGTACTGTCAATTTGTGCATCCGCCAAGCCCGTAATCAAATTGGTCGCACCAGGACCAGAAGTGGCCAGAACGACTGCTACTTTACCTGAGGCACGTGCATAACCTTGAGCTGCATGGACAGCCCCTTGTTCATGGCGGACCAAAATATGATTGACTTGTTCCGTGTAGTCATACAAAGCATCATATACAGGCATAATTGCCCCACCAGGATATCCAAAAATGGTATCTATCCCCTCTCCTATCACTGCGCGCATTACAGCTTCAGCTCCTGAGATGGTCTCAGTCTTGGTCTGTAACGCAGCCTTGTGTTGCGTTTTTAACATTTCGGGCATATTTGTAGAGTATTCCTCGTTTTGCGTTCAATGGGCGGGGAGTCCAGTTTTCTCTCCTCCTTGTAATTTCAGCCTCATCAACCTTCAGATTGATGTGGTTATTCGCAGCGTCTATTTCAATGATGTCATCGTCTTCGACCAAGGCAATCAACCCTCCTTCAAAAGCTTCTGGGGTAATATGGCCAACGACAAAGCCGTGAGTCCCACCCGAGAATCTCCCATCAGTGATCAAGGCCACATTTTTTCCAAGTCCAGCACCCATGATAGCAGAAGTAGGCTTGAGCATTTCAGGCATACCAGGCGCTCCTCTAGGGCCTACATAGCGGATGACAACGACATCTCCTTCCTTCACTCGGCCTTCAGATATTCCTTTGATGAGTTCTTTCTCTCCATCAAAGACTCTAGCTGTTCCGACAAATCTTTCTCCTTCTTTTCCTGTGATTTTTGCCACCCCACTCTCTTCAGCCAGATTTCCATACAAGATTTGAATATGTCCAGTTGGTTTGATGGCTTTTTCTATGGGACGAATGATGCTTTGCTTGTTGAAGTCTAATGATTCGACTGTCTCAAGGTTTTCGGCTACTGATCTTCCTGTTACGGTCATACAATCACCATGAATCAGCCCCTTTTCCAGCAGATACTTCATCACTGCTGGTACGCCACCAATCTTGTGGAGATGGGCCATGAGATACCGTCCACTAGGCTTGAGGTCCCCGATCAATGGGAGCTTGTCACTCATCCGTTGGAAGTCATCCGGATGTAAATCCAAGCCAGCAGCCTTTGCGATGGCAATCATATGAAGGACGGCATTGGTAGAGCCGCCTAGAACCGTAATAATCGTCAAGGCATTCTCAAGCGATTTTTCTGTAATGATATCGCTTGGCTTGATGTCTTCCTTTAGCAAATGATGAATCGCCATAGCTGCTTCTGCCATTTCCGCCTTCTTTTCTGGGCTAGTAGCAGGATTGGAAGCTGAATAAGGAAGGCTCATACCCATGGCTTCGATGGCAGAAGCCATGGTATTGGCCGTATACATACCTCCACAAGCTCCTGGGCCAGGACAGGCATTTTTCACAATTCCTTTAAAGTCCTCCATCGAAATCCTACCCGCGATCTTTTCGCCAAGGGCTTCAAATGAAGAAACAATGTTTAATTCCTTTCCCTGATAATGACCTGCAGCAATAGAGCCTCCATACACCATGATGGATGGTCTATCCAACCTAGCCATGGCCATTATGGATCCAGGCATATTTTTGTCACATCCAGGAACTGCAATCACAGCATCATAGTACTGCGCCTCGCAAACCGTCTCAATAGAATCAGCGATCACATCTCTGCTGACAAGTGAGAAACGCATTCCGTCTGTTCCATTGCTCATGCCGTCACTCACACCAATGGTATGGAAAATCAATCCCACAAGCCCTTCGTCCCAAACATGCTTTTTGATTTCAGCAGCTTGTTCATTGAGGTGCATGTTACAGGTATTTCCATCATAGCCCATGCTCACAATACCTACTTGAGCCTTGGACATATCTTCCTCAGTCAATCCAATACCATATAACATAGACTGGGCAGCAGGTTGGGTTTCATCCTGCGTAAGGGTCCGACTATATCTGTTCAGGATATTCTTTGTTTCCTTCTCCGCCATATCACACTGCAGCTGAATGGTTCAACTCTTCCAATTTATTTCCCACAAAGGCTGCGATAAAATCTCCTACAGCTGAAGTCCCATGGAAGTTTTTAGCATTGATGTCCTGGGTTACAAAAGCCTTATCAATTGCCCATTGGACGGCCTTTCGGACCATTTCTGCTTCCTCGTTCATCTCAAAATAATCCAGCATCATCGCAACGGAAAGAATCGTTGCCATGGGATTAGCGATATCTTTACCAGCCCCTTGGGGATAAGATCCATGGACGGGTTCGAAAAGGGCAGTTCCTACTCCAATGGAAGCAGAAGGCATCATCCCGAGTGAACCACTCAAAACAGAAGCTTCATCACTAAGGATATCTCCAAACATATTTCCGGTCAGCATCACATCAAATTGACCGGGATTGAGGATCAACTGCATCGCAGCATTGTCTACAAATAGATAATGAAGTTCAACTTCCGGATATTCGTCGGCCAACTCCTGGACCACTTTGCGCCATAGACGCGAAGTTTCCAGAACATTGGCCTTGTCCACCAGCGTCAACTTCTTGCCTCTTATAAGAGCCTGTTTAAAGGCTAGATGTGCAATTCGTTCCACCTCCTGGCGGTTATATGAACAGGTATCAGAAGCTTGTGTGTACGCTTCATCCACTTGTTTTTCTCCAAAGTAAATTCCTCCTGTCAGTTCACGAAAAATCACAAAATCTACGTTTTCCAAGGCATCAGCCTTCAAGGGGGCCAAATGCTTAAGTGCATCGTACACCTTGACAGGCCTGATGTTTGCGTAGAGTTGCAGTACCTTTCGGATCTGCAGTAATCCTTGTTCGGGTCTCACTTTGGCAGTTGGGTCATTGTCGAAACGAGGATCTCCCACCGCACCCAATAAAACCGCATCGGTCTCCTGAGCAGACTTGATGGTCTCTTCGGGAAGAGCGGAACCCGTTTGGTCGATTGCAACTGCCCCCATCAGATGATGGGCATAGGTAAATTCATGTTGGTAGCGTTTCGCCACTGCATCCAGAACCTTAATCGCTTGTGCGACTACCTCCGGACCGATCCCATCTCCCTCGATTACCGTGATATTCTTCTTCATAAGGTGTATAAAATTGCGTGCCTTCGAAATAATCGAATAGACACGACCTCAACGTCCGAAGACATGAAGTCAACTTCTTTTAGGTTTAGGTTTATTTCTTTTCGTGTGCTTCAATTTCGTCCTTGATGGATAGCAAAAAGTCTATGTCATCAAGTCCTTTGGTCAGGCACATCTTCTTGTAGCCATTGATCTCAAAAGATTCTTGTTTCCCTGCCATCTCGACCACCTGAGCTTCCAAATCAACAGATATAGGACTGGTGGGATCCTTCTCAATTTCCTGAAAGATATGCTCCAGCATTCCCTCGGATACCGTTACTGGCAGCAGAAAATTGTTGAGTGCATTGTTTTTGAAAATGTCCGCGAAAAAAGAACTAATGACCACCTCAAAGCCATAATCCTTGATGGCCCAAGCTGCATGCTCTCTACTAGACCCACAGCCAAAATTTTTGCCTGCCACCAAGACTTTTCCCGTATAGGTGTCATTGTTCAGGACAAAAGATTCTACAGGCTTACTTTCATCTCCATTTTCGTATCTCCAATCTCTAAATAGATTCTCCCCAAAGCCTTCTCTGTTAGTAGCCTTCAAAAACCTAGCAGGAATGATTTGATCAGTATCTACGTGTTCACGATTGAGTGGAACTGCAGAATCCTGAAAGCTGGAATTCAGTTGAAATTGTGTACGAATATCTTTTTGTGTTGCGATCGACATGATTTCTGAATTGAAATTAGTTGTACATGGCCATGAAACGTCTAACATCTGTGATTTCTCCTGTAATCGCAGCTGCTGCGGCAGTTAAAGGACTTGCCAACATTGTTCTGGCTTTGGGGCCTTGTCTTCCTTCAAAATTTCTATTTGAGGTAGACAAACAATACTTTCCAGCCGGGATTTTATCCTCGTTCATGGCCAGACAAGCCGAGCAGCCAGGTTGACGGAGCATAAATCCTGCTTCTTTCAAAATCAAATCAAGACCTTCAGCCTTAGCTTGGTCCTCCACTTGACGCGAACCAGGTACAATCCAGACGGTAACGTTATCAGCTTTTTGCTTACCTTTCACGAGGTCAGCTACCATCCTGAGGTCCTCAATTCTAGAATTGGTACAACTGCCAATGAAGATGTAATCCAGTTTTTTACCCAGCAATTCCTCCCCAGCATTCAAGCCCATGTATTGAAGGGATTTTTGGAAATTGTGTCGCTCTCCTTCTTCTACACTTTCCATTGTAGGAATAACTCCTGTCACCCCTACTCCCATTCCAGGGTTGGTTCCATAAGTAATCATGGGTTCGATATCCTCTGCCTTGATAAATATTTCTTTGTCAAAGGAGGCATCTTCATCTGAATAGAGTTCCTTCCACGCAGCCAATTTTTGTTCCCATTCCTCCCCCTTAGGAGAGAATTTTTTACCCTCCAAATAGTCGAAGGTAGTTTGATCAGGTGCAATCAATCCTCCTCTAGCTCCCATTTCAATACTCATATTGCAGATGGTCATTCGAGCTTCCATAGAAAGAGAACGAATGGCTGAACCTGCATACTCCACAAAATACCCTGTGGCTCCACTGGCCGAGATTTGGGATATGATATACAGAATAATGTCTTTTGAAACGACCCCTTCAGGAAGCTCTCCATCCACGTTGATTCGCATCAATTTAGGTTTCGATTGTAGCAGGCATTGAGTGGCAAGAACCATTTCTACCTCGCTTGTTCCAATTCCAAAAGCTATGGTTCCAAAAGCACCATGGGTTGAGGTATGGCTATCCCCACACACAATGGTCATTCCAGGTTGTGTAATCCCTAGTTCAGGGCCGATGACATGAACGATTCCTTGATAATCGTGTCCAAGGCCGTACATAGGCACTTCATGCTCCTCACAGTTTTGGGCAAGCATGGCTACCTGTTTTCTTGACAAAGCGTCCTTGATAGGGAGATGTTGATTGAGGGTAGGCACATTATGGTCCGCTGTTGCTACTGTTTGATTTGGACGTGCTACCCTCAATCCACGCTTATTGAGTCCATTAAAAGCCTGTGGACTGGTTACCTCGTGAATGAAATGCTGGTCAATGTAAAAAACAGTAGGTCCTTCTTCTACCTGTCTTACAACATGTTTCTCCCAGATTTTCTCAAATAAGGTTTTGGACATGATTTTTTTCTTGAAATAATGGGACATGATTAGGCGCTTGCCCTTTGAATAGGTTGGCTTTTGACAAGTGAGATCAGGTCATTGTCGTATACTTCTTTCTGACTATCAGCCAAATGAAGGAAGTTTACGTACATGACATCTAATTGATCTCTTGTAAATTCGAAGCCCAATTTTCTGTATCGATAGGCAAGAGCTGCCCTTCCGGAGCGAGCCGTCAATACAATTTTAGTCGAATTGGCACCTACTTCAACCGGATCAATAATCTCATAAGTAGATGCTGCCTTTAGAAACCCATCTTGATGAATTCCTGAAGAATGAGCAAACGCATTGCTACCTACGATCGCCTTATTGGGTTGGACAGGCATCCTCATGGTATCTGCAACTGTTTGACTGACCTCTTGAAGCATTTCAGTTTTGATCTGACTGGACAATCCAAGGGTCTTGTGCTTTTTTATGACCATGACCACTTCTTCCAAAGAGGCATTTCCTGCCCTTTCCCCTAGACCATTGATAGTACACTCAATCTGTTGTGCACCTGCCATGGCTCCTGCAATAGAATTTGCCGTTGCCATTCCCAAATCATCATGACAATGACATGAGATAATGGCTTTGTCAATGTTGGGGACATTGTTGTAGAGATAGGCGATTTTATCTGCATACTGGTGAGGAAGGCAATAGCCTGTTGTGTCAGGAATATTGACTACTCTTGCACCTGCTGTAATCACAGCCTCTACTACTCTTGCGAGGTATTCATTTTCGGTCCTCCCTGCGTCTTCTGCATAAAATTCAACCTCGGAAGCTCTGTCTCTGGCCCACTTTACACATTGGACAGCTCTTTGAAGAATGTCGTTTCGATTGGAATTGAATTTCCCCTTAATATGGAATTCAGATGTACCTATTCCTGTATGAATTCTTGAATTTCTCGCTGGTTTCAGGGCCTCACCAGCAGAAATAATATCCTTTTCTACTGCGCGTGCGAGGGCACAAACAGTAGCATTTTGAATGTTTTTACTAATCTCATGGACACTGTTAAAATCTCCTGGAGAAGAAATGGGAAAACCCGCCTCCAGAACGTCAACTCCAAGGCTCTCGATCAGGAGGGCCAGCTCAACCTTTTCAGGTGTATTCAGCTTGCAACCGGGGACCTGTTCTCCGTCCCTCAAGGTCGTATCAAATATGAAAATTCTTCTATCTGACATGGAGTTTAGGGTTATGAATTTTTAGTGAAGAGCTTGAATTCTTCACATTTTTAAAAAAATCTAAATGATTATTTCATTTTCGTTAAAGCAAAAAGGACAATAGTTATATATTTGGGAATCAACATTTCACCGCCTTTTACCATCATTAACAACCCACCAAAATTGCTAAACTACTGAATAGCAGACACTTGAACTGATTATTTTTACGATGTCCAGCAGAAAAAAAGAGGAGGTATTCCAGTTGATAAAGTCCCTTGAGAAGGCGGAAAAGCGGAATTTCAAGCTATTTGTTAAAAGAAACTCTGCCAATCAGGACCTTAAGATTATCCAGTTATTTGACATATTAGATAAACTGGATGAGTATGACGAATCCCAAGTACTGAAATTGGGAAAGAGTCTGAAAAAGGCTCAGTTATCCAATTTGAAGGCCCACCTTCACAAACAAATCATGGCCAGTCTTAGAATTATCAAGGATAGCCAAGACATCGAGTACATCCTTCACGACCATATTGAAAATGCACGCTTACTCTATGGGAAAGGACTCATCCATCAAAGCCTCAAAGTATTAAGTAAGTGTAAGGAGCTTGCCAAAACCTACCATCAAGGATCTTTTCTCCTTCAAATTCTCTTGTTTGAGAAAAAAATCGAGTCTCTTCACATTACACGTTCCATCAAAAACAGAGCTCAAGAACTAGCACATGAAATAGAATGCCATCATGAAAAGCTGAGCCTGATCGGAAAAATTTCCAATCTGTCTCTACTCCTTTATGGAAAATATATAGAGAATGGTCATGCTCGGAGCGAAGCTGAAATTGAAAGTATCCAGACCTTCTTTCAAGCTGGGCTTCCGGCAGGCATTCAACAAGCAGAAGGATTCTATGAGAGAATGTACCTCTATCAAGCATATGTTTGGTTTGCCTACATTCTCCAAGACTTTGTTTTGTACTTTAGGTATGCGAGAAAATGGGTAGATTTATTTGTAGACCATCCCCATATGCGCCCCGTCGAAACCAACTTTTACCTTAAGGGAGTTCACCACCTTCTTCAGGCGCATTACCTTACGGGGAGAGCTAGAAAATATGAAGAGACGATTCAAGAATTTAAAGGCTTTGTAGAAAGCCCAGGATACCTTCTTCATCGAAATACCCGTATTCAGGCGAATATATACTTAGCCTTAGCTCAGTTGAATCATTTTTTAATGACGGGGAAGGTGGATGAAGGGCTTGCCCTGGTTCCTGAGGTAGAGGAATTTCTAGAACAGTACAAACTCCAGATGGATCCTCACCACAGGCTCATTTTCTATTACAAAATAGCCTCCTTGTATTTTGTAGCAGAGGACTATTCAAAAACAGTGGATTACCTCACCCGCATCATGAATTGGACCTGGAACCTAAGAGATGACATCCAGTGTTACACGCGCTTGCTGCATTTGATTACCCATTACGAATTAGGAAATTATGACATCCTTGATTCCCTTGCCAAATCAGCTTATCGCTACATGGCAAAAATGGATAATTTATCCGTGGTGGAAGAGGAGATTTTCCGTTTTATCAGGCAATCCTTCAACCTATATCACGAGGAGCTTCCTCATGCCTTTATAGGCCTTTTGAATAAATTAAAGGAATTCGAAAATAACCCTTTGGAAAGAAGGGCCTTCAATTACCTCGACTTTATCTCGTGGCTAGAAGCAAAAATAGAGAAGAGAGCCGTAAAGGATATTTTACGAGAAAAGTATGGACTCCCAGAATGACAAAGCCCCTTTATCGTCTTGCCTTGGGGCAAGTACAGCGCTTTTTCATCTTAACAAAGTGGAAATTAGCCCAAATTGAAGCATAAGCACCACTTATGTTTTGTGTTTCGAAATAGGAATCAAAAAAGGTACTAGGATCATCGTAAATAGCCCTTTGCCCATAGAGGGTAATGCTTGCTCCTAACGAAAAGTGGGTATTAATAAAGTAATTATATGCCCCTACAAGACCAATACCAATGGTTTGGTGGGTATGTGTGGTCGTAAACGGCATCGCGCCGCCGGTTTCAATTCCCAACTCTGTGTTTCCTCTGCTATACATTAAGTCAGGTCCGATGGAAAACTGATGGGGGCCAGAGTGATACTTTCTTTCATACCCCAATTGAAATTGCCAGTCAAGCCTTTGTACATCTGAAATAAATATATTGGGAAACCTAAAATATGAGGCATCCTTGTAAAAGGCTGCTACGCGAAATCCGTCCTTAAGTGAATAGTGATAAGTATAGGAAAGTCCACGTGCCACGTATGCCTGTATAGGAACTTGTTCTTGGTATAAGTTCAATTGATTAAAAGGAAATATATGTTCTGCACCTGCCAGCTGCACACTAATTTCATGCTGCTGAGGTTTATACAAAGCACGCTGGGCAAAGAGTTCAGTATTGCATACTGAGATGACCAGAAAAAGAATGGAAAAAAAAGCTCTGTTCAACTTCATGAAAACCAATTTACAAAGGTTGAGAGTGAGAACCTGATCAAAAGAACGATTCTCTTAATATCCTACAGCTATTCGCAATCATTCCCTAATATGATGCATAAGAAGAACCATTCGCTGAAAGAAAGAGTTCTATATTTGTAGGATGGAATCTCACCATGAACCTACATAAGAATCAGGAAGTAAGAGGGACTATATGATCAAGAAAGTACCAATCGCTGTGTTAATCATGGGAGGCTTAATCAACCTAGCCATTGCCCAAACCCCCATCACATGGATTCAACTGAGTCAGATTTCCTTTGGAATGAATCAAACTGAAGACGGCCAATTCTCCTACCCCATCCCCTCCTTTCCAGAGGACATCAAGGCCCTTAACGAAAAAGAAGTCATCATTAAGGGCTACATGATACCGCTGAACATTGAAGGAACTGAGTATGCTATTTCAGCCTTTCCCAATGCAGCCTGTTTCTTTTGTGGCGCTGCTGGTCAGGAATCAGTGATGCGTATTGAAATCAAAAATAGCAGGAGAAAATACGCTGTGGATTCCTTTAAAACCTTCAAGGGAACTCTACATTTAAACTATCTACCAGATGATCTCCTTTACATTCTCAAAGAGGCTGAGGAAGTAAAATGATCCTTAGGATTCCTTTCTTTTTATCAGAAAAAACTAATTTACACTTCTTAATCCTTCGTGGCTTTCATCATTCGTAAACCTTCACATCAATGACAGCAAAAATTGGCATCATCAACGTATCTGATCGCGCATCTGCAGGTATTTATGAGGATATACCAGGTAAAGAGATCGAAAAGTGCCTTAATGCCTATTTAAGTACCCCTTGGGAAAAAGTCTACGCTGTCATACCAGACGAACAGGACCAAATCGAAGCCACGATGATCCGTATGGCTGATGAAGCAGGATGTTGTTTGATTGTTACCTCCGGAGGAACTGGACCTGCACCAAGAGATGTTACGCCTGAAGCGACGGAGGCTGTTTGCCAGAAAATGATGCCTGGATTTGGTGAATTAATGAGACAAGAAAGTTTAAAATTTGTACCTACTGCCATTCTGTCCAGACAAACTGCAGGGATCAGAGGAGGAGCCTTGATCGTAAACCTACCTGGAAAACCCAAAGCCATCAAAGAATGCCTAGATGTGATTTTTCCTGCCATTCCCTATTGTATAGACCTCATAGGTGGGCCAAGAATGGAAACAAATGAAGAGGTCATGAAGGTATTTAGGCCAAAAGGAAGTTGAAATAAGCCTCAACACGAAAGATAATTTCAACGTAGATAGGCAAGAAACCTGCAACACTATCTATTCAGCTACATTCTTTATGTAAAAGGCCTATCTTTGTAGCCTGCAATTGAGAGAGGGAGTAATTGCCGAAAAAAAATACACATACACGGACCAAATCGAAATTTCGGTGGCTGAGAACACTCGGATGGATCAGTGCATCTGTTATTTTCCTCATCGTTAGCCTATTTTGGCTTATCAGCCTCCCCCCCGTACAATCCTGGTTAGTGTCACAGGCGGATTGGATTCTAGAAAAACAAATTGGAACTGAGGTTCAACTCGAGGAAGTAAGTGTGGTCTTTCCAGATAAAATTGCCCTGAATGGTATTTCCATCAAGGATCAGCAAGATGAAGACCTACTCCAATTAAGGGGATTGCATATCTCTGTTCTGAATTTTTCTTTGTGGCACTATCTTTTCTCGGAGGACTCGGTGAGTTCCATTTCCGTAAATGGAGTGGAACTAAATCAACCTGATCTGTTCATTTATCGGAGAAAAAGAGACAGTAGCTTCAACTTCCAGTTTATCATTGATGCCTTTACCAGCGATCAAAAACGGACAGGAGGAAAACAAATTGGCCTTGTATTGTCTGATCTTATCCTTCACGAAGCTGAGCTTACCTACATTGATTCTACCAGTCAGAAAATTGACTCGATTCAAAAAGGAAGATTTATTCCGCAGTATATGCACATTGAAGACCTGGAGATGGAGACCTATCTTTCTGTCCTACCTGATCTGGATTTGGATATCCGGATGAACTCCATGTCGGGAAGAGAACTAAACTCAGGTCTGCAAATTTCATTTTTAAGCTTCAATCTTCTCAATAAAATAAATCCTAACAGTCAGGAAAAGAGATTGGTGGTCAATGACTTTAGCTTGAGAACCTACGAATCCAACCTGGTAGGCAAATTGAATCTCTTAGACCAAAGCCTTGAGGATGTCATCAAACATCCGGAAGATTTTCGCTTGGAAGCTAGGCTATATTCACCCTCTGTCATTCAATTTTCTGACCTTGACTATTTCGTCAAAGATCCCTTGCCTGTAAGGAACAAATTGAGGCTCATTGGCTATCTACAAATTAATAAGGATAAAATATTAGGACGGGACTTAAGGCTATCCTACGGAACGGAAACTGAGGTGATTGGCCGTGGCGACATCAGCCATTACTTAGATCGGGACAACCTTTTTATGAATCTCGATATTGAACAAAGCCGTATTTCCCTTCAAGAATTACAAGACTTTATTCCCTCCATTGGCATACCCAAAGAACTAGAGGCCATCAACCAACTACAAATCGATGGGCAATATAATGGTGGACTCAGGGAGTTTACAGTTGATATGGGCATGAATACTGAGCTCGGGAAAATTGTAGCCGACTTGGATATGGTCTTACCAGAAAATGGGGGTCTCATCTCCTACGATGGAAAGATTCTTACTGAAAACCTCAATGTAAACGGCCTTGGCCTGGATGAAATATCCTATTCTAAAAGGCTCAACCTAAGTGGAACCATTTATGGAAGAGGATTTACCCTAGAGGATGCTGATGCCCTACTGGACTTGAGCCTTAGGAATTCGGATGTGCAAGGTTACCAAATCGATACAGCCTCAGCCAAGGTAAGTTTGAAGGAAGGTAATATCGTAGGAAGGGTATTTGTCAAAGATCCAGAGGGGTCTGGCGATGTCAATGTTGATTTGAATTTACTGGCCAGTCCTGCTGTATACAAATTGGATGGTCAGGTCAAAAACCTAAACCTAAAAAAATACAAGTTGGGAGAACTTCCTATCCAGGTTAGCAGTGATGTTCATATCAAATTGCAGGGAGATTCGATTGATGTTATGAAGGGATTTGTCAAATTCCAAGAAGGCAGATTGGCGAACTATACAAATGGTAAAATTGTTGACATTCCTGGCCTCTTCTTTGAATCTGCTGGCTCGGATCAACGAAAATACATCAACCTAAAATCAAGTTTGGTGGATGCTGATATTGTTGGGCCATTTACCTATCAACATTCGATTGATCTCTTTAGCAGGTTAAGCAAAGAAATAAGGTTGTACATCCAGAACAATGATTCCCTTACCCAAGAATATTACAGCACAAAAGAACCTGACACCCTTGACCTTGATTTGCAGATGGCCATCGCGTTCAAGGATAGCTTTTCCAATATTCTGGACTTCCTGGATATTCCCTTATTCATTTCCTCCAATACCCTTTTAACGGGAAGGTTGAATTATGTTGGCTCAAAGGAAGCATCCGAAGAAAGAGAGCGATTGAGTCTGTCACTTGTCAGTGATTCCATCAAGTACCAGCAAATCCAGCTAGACTCCATAGATTCCGATTTGATCATTTTCAAGCATTACTTGTTAAATGACTTCAAAATGGATGCAGGTTTGTTTAGCAAGAATCTGGGAGTTGGACCGACCTTTAACCTAGAAAAAGTTATCCTTCGATCCAATCTGCAGGAAAGAAAACTCTTGTCTAACCTGAACTTTAAGCAAACCGAGTCTAAAGGAATTGGGGAGTTTAAAACCACGACGAACTTCAACCTGGATGGATCGGTCGTTACCTATTTTGACACAGACAAATCTTCCCTAAAGATCCATGGGGACACCCTCAACATACAAGACTTCCATCAAATCGTATTTTCTGATGAAGGCATTGATGTAGTCAACCTCGTTCTGACCAACGATGAACGCTACTACAGGCTTAATGGAATGATATCAGATACCATTTCCGACGCCATTACGCTGACCTTTAACCGATTCAGCATGGAAACCCTCCAAGAGTTTTATCCTGTTGAACAAGAAGTGGAAGGTTATCTTGGGGGAAGCATAACCGCGAGGTCAGTTCTTGGCTCACCTGTAGTCGAAGGGGGTGTACGTCTGACAGATTTCAAGTTTGAAGGCTATGAATACGGGGAAATCTTCGTTTTAGGGGAGTGGGATGATACCACCAATACAGTAGCCCTGGGAAGTTATTTGTACCAGGCTACCGGTGATACCATTTTAAAGCTGGTGGGTAATTATCACGTCGAGGATACCCTCTCTCCCATGGACTTCAAATTGGAAAGCCCAACTGGTTTGCCTATCAAATTTATTGCTCCTTTTGTCAAGGGAGAATTATATGATCTAAAAGGCAATATTGGTCTGGAATCCTTTACCGTTAAGGGGCAGCCCCAAAAACCCATTGTATTGGGAACAGGAAAATTTGAGGATGCTGCCTTCGGAGTTTCCTATTTCAAGACTTATTATCGCTTCAATGGACCCGTCGTTTTTGATGAGGAACACATGACCTTTCAGGACATACAGGTCAGGGATAAATTTGACAATGTGGCAAGGCTTCACGGCGATATACGACACAAGGGATTCCGA
This sequence comes from Bacteroidota bacterium, assembly GCA_039817415.1. Classification (GTDB taxonomy): domain Bacteria; phylum Bacteroidota; class Bacteroidia; order J057; family J057; genus JALEFZ01. The sequence continues at coordinate 56,086 of JBCBVV010000010.1, read as the reverse complement.
GAATTTGCCTTTAACCTACAGTTGGAGTCAGCCAGAAACTTCCTTTTGATGGATACCAAGAAGTATGATAATGATTACTTCTATGGCAAATTACTGGTAGATGATGCTTTTGCAGATATAACAGGAGACCTAGAGACCATCAATATCACAGCTTACTCCTCCTTCGCCAAAGGCTCAGTCTTAAACTTGCCCACTGATTATGAAAGCGAGTTTAACCGTCCAGAATACATCGTCTTTAAGGGTGAAAAAGAAGCTGACGAACTGACCGCAGAAACAGGAGTTCTGGGCTTCAACCTAGATATTACCGCCGAGGTAAATGAAAACCTCGATATGAATATCATCATTGATGAGCGTGTTGGGGATATCATTTCCGCCACAGGAAGAGGAACCTTAAATCTTGGCTTAACGAAGAGTGGAACCTTTAGCATGGAAGGAGATTACACCATCACAGAGGGGGATTATCTGTTTACCATGCAAAATTTTATCAATCGAAGATTTAAGGTATCAGAGGGCTCTAAGTTAACTTGGGATGGTGATCCATTTGGTGGCATCATTGATATTCAAGCTGTCTATGAGACCAATGCTGACTTTACCTCCTTGGATCAATTCGCAACAGATAGAGTTCCCACCAATGTAATCATGAAGATGACAGGCCCCTTGTTAAAACCCGACATTGGCCTTGAAATCGCCTTTAAGAATATCAGTGCCACCAATGCATCCTCGATCGTCAACTATGTCAAATCCATCAATGAATTTGACGAACAGGAACTCAACAACCAGGTATTCAGCTTGATTGTCTTCAATAAGTTTGCCCCTCAGGGTACCTTAACAGGCTCCAATGATACGGGCCTTGAGGTCGCTACGGAAGCTGTTGCCACCTCGTTGTCCGAACTTCTAAATAACCAGCTGAATTACTGGGTATCGAGGGCAACCGGCGACAAACTGAACATCAACCTCAACACGGGAATCAATCAAGACCTTCAGATTGATGACATCAACCTACAGGTGTCAGCCAAGTTATTTGGAGATCGAGTGAAGATTGAAAGAGATGGCAATGTCTTCCAAGAAGATTATTCCAGCCTGGATGTTAAGAGCCTTATCGGAAACATCTCCCTAAGCATTCGCCTCCTACCGAATAGCAACTCAAAATCCAGAAACCCTAATAATCCCTCCGAACTGGTTTTAGAAGTTTTTGGAAGGGAGGATATCTTGGAACAGGAAAACAATGCCTATCAGACAGGAACCGGTATTTTTTTCAAACGAGACTTGGATAGGCTGCAAGATCTTTTCAAATCTCAGGCTAAGTTGAGAGAAGCAAAACCTGACAGTGTCCGAGTAGACACCATCAGGCCTTAGGTTTCATTTCCGCTAAATCCGGACATAATCCATGAGGTAGTCCCAATCTTCTTCCTTGGTTCCTGATTCCATGTCGATGTTTGGCTGAAAGGTGAGTTTTTCACTTCCCAGTTCCATCGCTACCAAAGAACCCTGACCAGGTTGCATATCATTCATGAAGCAGCCGTTGTCGATGCAGATATAGGGCTTATTGGTCTCCACAAAATACTCAATCACATCTCGGTCTTTTCGGTTGTGTCCATACAGAACTTTTCTCCCATCTAGCCAATCTTCATTGGTCCTCAATTCCCAGTTTCTGATCCAACGCATAGCGTGCTCATCCTTCATGGGATCCTCTTCCTCGAAATTCAGCCCCGCGTGGACCATGATATACTGTTCTTCTTCATGATGGATTTTGAGGGAGTTGATGAAATTGACATACTTTTCATCTAGTTCAAGGGCGCCAGTTGCCACCCCATGTAGCACTCTGTCTTCGTGATTCCCACGGAGGCAAGTCACATCATATCCTGCTTCTACCCATTTCATGACCTTGTCCATGACGCCCTGAGAATCGGGCCCTCGGTTCACATAGTCTCCCAAAAGGAAAAGCTTGTCCTGCTGCTTCAATTGTACGACCTCCTCTACGAGATGGGTCATGGTCCGTACACATCCATGAATGTCCGAAATGGCAATTTTTCTCATGTCCCTGCTTGTTTTTGGTTGTGAAGTTGGTTGTGGGGGTCTGTTGAAGGCTCCCTCAACCAAGAGTTAGAGGTACGGAGATGGGCACAAAAAGATTAGGGGGTAATATGAACAAAAGATTAAGAAAATTCTTGGCAAAGAAGCTGAAACCCTCTATCTTTGCCATCCCTTCCTCCTAATCGGGGAAAGTGATTCTTTGTTTTTGAATGCCCAGGTGGCGGAATTGGTAGACGCGATGGTCTCAAACACCATTGGGGAAACCCGTGCCGGTTCGAGTCCGGCCCTGGGTACGAAAGTAGGAATGCAGCTCTTGGAGCTGCATTTTTTGTTTTTCAAAGGGAAAACCTGATTTATTATCCGCAAGTAAAATCTTAAGGCCACTAAGACATTATTTTGCCTTTACAATTTTATGATTTAGCTCACGCTTGGTTAGTTCTTCCCTAAGTTTTTTTACCCTGATCGCTTCCATTTTTGCTTTTCTAGACCTTGCTTTATATTTATTTCTCAAAACTGTAATATTAAGAGGTTCTATACTCTTTGAGCTTTTTTTCACTCGAACAATGGCATCCAATAATTTCTTTTCTGAAAGAGCATTGAATCCGGATAGATCACTCCCTAAAAGTCTTGGTAGAACCATTTCATTAGTTCCAAATCGAAATATTAACTCCTCTGCGGTGATGACTAACTCTCGAATCGGTGGAGAGGGAATAGGGCCATTTGGTCTGTACTGAGCAATAATATTATTCAAACAATCTAAGTATTGGTCAGAAAGCTGCTGAAAAAATTTCTGTTCCAGACTTTCAAAACTCGGGGCTGATAATCCTTTCTTGAAAGCGTATGTTTGGTTATCAATCCAATCTCTAGCTTCTACTTGTATGATTACGGAATTTTGAGTTATGTCTCTTAAGTCAGTTTTAGAAGAAGGAATTTTATTTAGATGGGTTAATAAAGTTAACCTTACCTCATTTCCTTCTCTAATTAATCGAATCTTATGATCTACCACCAATTCATTTGCCCCTAATGGAACCGAGGAAACAATCGTTTTTCCTAAACTATCCAAGATGCTATAGTTCACCCTTAACTCAGATAAGGGATAGTTTGCCAAACTTGTCTTATCCTTTCTCAGTGATAATTCAAATCTTTCCTCAAAAGGAATAGTATAGGTGATGGAAGGATCAAAACTAGAACAACTACTCAACGGTAGACTTGGCTGACTGATTGGATCAGCTTGAAAATATACCTTCAATTCCTTCTTGGAGACAGGAATGAATGTCAAAAAAGGATCATAGGATTCCAATCTTGGCTCAATTCGTTCTAAGAAGACATCCCTTATGGCCGCGTGTCCTTGACGGTTTGGATGAATGACACCACTTATTTCATCACGCCCCATGATATATTCGGATTCTTCGAAGGTATTAATATACCATGAAATAAGTTCGTTTTCTCGGGCTGGAAACTTGGTGTAGGTTTCAGGAGATTTGTAAAGATTGGGAGGATATGTGGTTCCGTCCAAGCCATTGCCACCTTTAGATGGCAAGGTCATATTGCTATTAGGGCTTCGATAACACATCACATGGTTCTCATATTTCTTATTTATCCCTGATAAATAATTCCAACCATACTTTCCACAAGAATTGCTGATAATTTTATTTAGAGGGCGGATGAATTTCTTATAGGCAAAGTTTTGTTCATCTACTGAAAGATTACCCCAAGCTGGAGGTAAATCCAACAAACCTCCGTCTTTAAATATCCAAGGAGCATCTGCCAAAAAATCCTGATAAGCAACTTTACACTTGTCTACGGAGGTATTGGCCTTGTCATTAGCGTAGTATTCTAAAAAAAATATATGAGAGGGATCAATACTTCTTTTTTTAAATTCTGCATCTAGTCTTTCGAATTGTATTGGAAGCTCATCAAGTCCTGTGGAATTTTCAATTGAGTTATCTGCTTGATTTGAGACATCCAAATATGTTTCTAAAAACCGTTTAAAAGGTCTAAAACCAAAGCCCAAGTCAAGCCTAATTGTTGAGGTAACAAAGTCTCGCCATTCTCCAGTTTGAATCTTCTCTTCAATTTCTTCAAAGGTTATAATTTGGCCGTTTTCCCCAAACCCCAGATGCACTATTTCATCTCCTCTTATAATAAGAGCTGCTACAAAACTCATAAGTCCTGCATCATTTCCACCAATACTGATAGGAAGAAAGTCTATTTGATGGCCATCCAAAAGCTTATCAAGCTGAGAAAATTGTGAAGGTAAGGGATAAGTTGAATCATTTTTCTCAGTATTCTCACGGACTTTCAGCTGGCCTTTCAATAGGCCCTTTTGAATACTAGCTCCGCCACTAGCAACATTTATGTAGGATACTGAAGTCAAAGGATCAGTCCGTTCGATATCCAAGGCTGCCAGAGCGGACCATCCAGCTGTAGACCGATGCGCCCAAGCATGTTCTAGATTCGTTTTATTAGTAGGCTTTTCCAAGTCATTGGGGGAATAAACACCATCAGCCCATATTGGATTACGAAAAGCCCCTGAGGCTCTTTTAGCTGGCTTATCTGGATTTCCTTCGCCAGAAGTAACAGAATCTCCCATACCCACAATTAGATAGTTTTTAACCCTAATAATTTGAGTTGTTGAGGTACTTCTGCTTAGGTTGGAATTCGCTTTCTTCCACTTTACCCTAAATTCTACTTCCCAATCTCCTTCAGCAATATTTATACTGAACTTACGAAAAGGATCAGATTTAGAGGGAGACGGGGAATTAATATCAAAAGCACGTTTTTTTGCTAGTATTCCATTGATCCAAATCTCGAGTTCTTCAATCTCAAGCTTTTCCTTTGCCAACCAGTCCTTTAGAACTTGTTTTCGATTAGAAAAGGAATTGTTAATCTGGTCAGAAGATGAAGTCGCCTTTTCCAGATCACGATCGAGGGGAATATTTGGATCTCCTAACCACGTATAAACTTCAAGTGGGTATGTATATCCTACTTTTTGGTTAAATAGGTCAATAAGGCCGTCCTTGTCCCTATCTGTTCCAAATCTATCTGGCATTAACCACACAAAATTTGTCCTAATGGGACCATTAAGAGGATAAAAATATGGATTTTGGCTCCAAGCTTCGGGCTCAATATTCGGACTTAGAACCAAAGAGGGAGGATCTAACACTGGTCCTTTAATTAATGCGTCAGGGATGACAACTGTATCTACCAATAGCTTGAGTTGACCTAGTTTTGTTTGTCTTTTTCTATCAATCGAATTTGGTTGGGCTTTGACATAAGATGGAAAGATGAGCAAACATCCTAGCAAGAGGCTCATCAATCCAATAACTTCAGGAATCTTATTTCGCATAATTTTTAGGTTAGGTATTACAATTAATACTTTCACCTATTACATATGCCGAAAGCCAATAGGTAACGAAATTTCAAACCAATTACCCCTATTCCCCCATCAAACGATACTCCCCTTCCGTCAAGGGTTCCAAGCCTATTGCCATTCTTGCAGCATTGCTCTTCTCAAGATCCACTATTTCAGGAGGGAGAACCTTGCCTTGGGACCTACTGTATACCTGATTGGTTCCGTACAATTGAGGTTCGCCGAGGATTTTGATTCGGATGTTGTCAAAGAAAGTAGCATAGGCTTTAGCAGGCATTCTTCCAGCTTTTACTTCTTTTATAAGAAGTTCGGAATATTCCTCTAGGTATTGATCTATATTCCAGTCGGCAGGAGGATGCAGAAGTACAACCATTTGCATGGTAAAATTCTTTCCTAGCATTTCTTCAGGTAAATATCCATAGGCATCAAAAATACCCCTAAGCTTCATGTGATTTCCCAGGTCCTCCATTTGTTGTAGCTTCCACAAAGAATCACGGACGGATGGGTCCAGCTCCAGGTTAAGGCTTCTTTCATAGGCCATCATCGCTTCAAAGCCCGCCTCCTCATATACGGAGTCAATTCTGGCCAGAACGGCATCATCTGTTGTGCCTCTTTGGAGGTAGGATCGATACAATTGATCCTTTTGGGCGATTTCATCGACAATCATTTTTAGTCTTTCAGCTTCATCAGCCTCCACTACCCTTTTCAAATCGTAGGATTGGGCGAATACAGATGAGCAAGACAAGCACATCATCAAAATGAGAGTAGAAATAATGTTATGATACAGCATAGTTTTCAGGTCAAACACCAAACCCCTTGTCTGGATAGACCCAAATAGGTCAAGATCAAGCTTGGAAATAAGAGCTCTTGTGCGAATGTTCACCAAGAAAAAGCGAAAAGGCTTAATGAAACCTTAAGGAAGTTTTAGTCCACCTAAATTGTAGGTATGTTAGGGTGTGAAATCCTTGATTCAATCTTATAAAGGCCTTCAGTGGATAGGCCTCATTTGTCTGGCCATCCTGATCTTGATGCAGGTAAGTTGGTTATATAGGGCGATTCAACTTCAGGAAGAAGAGGCAGACCAAAGCCTAAAAAGACATGTGGGGGAAATGGCATTGGCGATCAATGCCATTGGACATGATTTCTTTCATGGAGACTCCATTATCCAAGGCAATATTCCCTGGGAAGAGGTTCAAAAAGTCGCCCAACAATATCTACAGGATGTCGGAATTGAGCAGAAAGTCGAATTTGCCCTTTACCAAAAGAAGGAACATGGCGTGATTCTAGCTAGCTCGAAGGAAAACTCGAGCTTATTACTAGCGTCAGATATCAAGTCCTGCATAAGCTGTATTCTTTCCTTTTCCACAGTCAAAAAGACACCTCAGCAAGAGGGAGAAAGTAAGGAAGCCTATACCAAAAGATTAACTGAAAACGCTACTTTCCAATACTACAGCCCTGTAACTGACCTGGTAAAGCTCTCAGATGATACGCTTTGGCTCAGCTTGTATAAGCCCTTTTCTCTTTCTTCTACCATACAATCTTTAATCTGGCTATTCTTGGCAAATGTCCTTCTACTGCTCATTGTCCTCCTTCTTTTTCAACGAATCCATGATGCCTATACCAGGTTCAAAGAAATCAGCCAAGTCAAAGATGACTTCTTCAACCACATGACCCATGAATTCAAAACACCCTTGGCTTCTATAAGGCTAGCCTCACGTGTCTTGAAACAAGCCCATGATCCCTCCAAAACAGCCTCCTATCATAACCTCATCGAAAAGGAAAGCCTGATGCTAGAAAAACAAGTTGATCAACTCCTTACTTTGTCCATGATAGACGAACAAGGGCTTCAACTGGTCAAGGGCCCTGTAAATTTGCATGAGTTATTGCAGCATGTTCCTAGCAGATTAAAGGTGCTCATAGAGGAAAAAGAAGCGCAGGTCAATTTTGACTTAAACCTTCATCAGCAGGAATTTATGGCCGACTCTGTCCATTTGTCCAATAGCTTGGTGAACTTGGTAGAAAATGCCTTGAAATACTCTCAAAAAGGGGTTTCTATTTGGCTTTCTACATTTGAAAAGGAGGGTAAGCGGATCATTAGCATAAAAGACAATGGCCCCGGCATAGATAAGGTCTATCAAGACCGAATATTCGAACGCTTCTTTCGAGGGCAAAAGGACAACGAATACAAAGGTCAAGGATTCGGTTTAGGCCTCAACTACGCCATGCGAATCATAGAGGGGCATCAAGGTCAATTGAGCCTAAACAAGGATTATCATCATGGTTCTGAATTCATAATCACCTTCAGCTGATGGAACAAAGCCTACATATACTCTTGTTGGAGGATGATCATAGCTTTGGGTACATTCTCTCAGAATACCTAGATTTACAAGGCTTCCAAGTAAGTTGGGCTAAAAGTGCAGAAGAGGCCATTAACTTGCTTGAGGATCATCTATTTCAGCTAGCCATATTGGATATCATGTTACCTGGATTAGATGGATTTGGCTTTGCCAAGCTCCTTCATCAAAAACATGAACAACTACCCTTTATATTCCTGAGTGCCAAGTCTTTGAAGATAGACATGCTCAAGGGATACAAGATCGGGGCATACGATTTCATCACCAAGCCCGTAGATGAGGAACTACTCGTGGCCAAAATCCATGCTCTGCTTAGGCAAACACAGGTACAAAAAAGCCTACCCGAGAAAATCTCTATAGGAAAATACACCTTTATTCCTGCTCAGTTTCAACTGAGTTGTGAGGGAGAAATCACCAAGTTAACTGCCAGAGAAGCTGAACTACTTAAGCTCCTTTGCCAACATAAAGGAGAGCTTACGTCTCGAAAGATTGCCCTCCATCAAATTTGGGGTGCGACCGATGAATTTACTCGAAAAAGCATGGACGTCTTTGTGTCTAGGTTAAGAAAATACCTTTCAAAAGACAGTCAGGTGAGAATCGAAAATGTGCATGGCCAAGGATTTATTCTATTTGACAAATAGGGAGGAGTCTACAAATTCATATTCCATACGATCGACCTGATACATGATTTTTATGGCTCTTATTACATAGTAGCTTAAGGCAGCTCCAATGAGACTGTAAATGGCAAAGATTAAAAAAATCAGAATCCACACTTGATTGCCTTGAGCTAGAATATCGGAAGACGGAAGAATGAAAAATAAATCATATATCGTATTGCACAATCCCCAACCCCAATAACATAGCATCATAATCATCCCTATCAATCTGGTAAGGGTCAGGACTTTGGTCTCTTTGAATTCCTCCTTATGAATTTTCTTCAAGGCAACAAACGATTTGATAAGTATCCAGATAAAAAAGAGGTGCATCACCAACCAGAAAGGATTGAAATAGCTGGACAAATCGATAAAAAAGGAAACCACCGTTAAAACGAAGAAAATCATGGAAAGCCAGAAGGAGATTTTCATCCACACAAAGTTTTCGATGAATGAAGTTTTTTGGGGTAGAAATTCTTCAAAAGGGCTGTCCTCCACCTTGGGTAGGTTCGGGTTTTCATTTGTGCTCATGTTCTCAAAGTCTGAATTGAAATTGCCTTTTGCAAATAACTACGAGGATATTCTGTGATAAAATTGAACAGATTAGGTAATAGGTTGGACTATAAACCTAGCCCTCATTTAGCTTCTCAATAGCCCATTTTTTCAAAGTAGGCCTTCAACCAATTTTGCTGCAATTCGGTCATTTGGGGGGATTTAACGCCCCTATAGTATTTGATAGTCACATCCTTTGCTTTTTTTATGTAGGAAGCCCCTCTGCTAGCGTATTTGTCCATGTAATCCAAAGACTGGACCACCTCCCCTAGCATTACGTAGTAACCTGCTAAACTTTCGATTTCCCTTGTTTTGAATCCGTATTTACTTTTTTCAAGGTTATTTAGGATTTCATAAATGGCTTTCAGATCCCTATTCGCCATGAAATGAGAGTTTCTGGCGTTTTTCTCAATTTCAAATCTAACTGCAGCCTTTCGCCTTTCATTTTCCCTCTCCTGTTGGCTTTGTAAACCGGTCATTACTTCCTCATATTTTTTGTTCCATTGGGTGATCGCTTCATCGAACTTCCTGGTTTCATCCGTCTTCTTGATTTTTTTGGCCCTATCCAAGTAGGCTTGGGCTTTTTTTATTCCATCTGGATCGTCTGCGGCAACAGCTTCCTCATAAACCAAGGCCGCAATTTTCATCCATTCTTCATAGGTATTGTGCTTCTTTTTCCAGTCCTGTACTTCTTTTTGAAGCTTATTGACTTCTTCTGTATCCATCAATTTCTTGACCTCTACCAAAGCATCCTCAACATCCTCCATTAAGTCCATATTCTGCGCTAGGCAAGCTTCCTCAAAGGCCGCTCTAATTTGTCGGAAGGTTTCAGTATACTCTTTCAGGATTCTTTCATCGACTTTTACCTGATCAATCCGATTGGTGGAGCCCTCCGAAGTAGAGTTTAGGTTTCTCACCACAAATACTACAATTATGGATAAGAAGATACCGATCAAAGCATATGGCAACCACTTTTCCAGCCTAAAGGCAGTTTCGTCTGCTGTTTGTGCCTTATTCGGAAGATGTGAGGAATAGGCAGTCGAAGCAGGTGTAGTTGAAATTTCATGGGCGTGTAGGGTTTCAATCTCACGCTTGGCTTCCTGGATGAATAAACCATTGGGAGAATAATCAAGGATGTACTTCCTCAAGGCTGCTTCTCCTCGGGTTTTGGCGGATAGAAATACCTTTTCCTCCTCAATTGCCCCCAACTTTTCGATGGCTTGCTTGGCATGTTTACCTGATGGATAGGCATTTAGGTAGAATCTATAGTCCACCAACTCCTTACTCAAACTTGCGATTTCCCAACTGGCTTCCTCAGCATAAATACTCTTAGGATGCCTCTCTAGGAAATTCTTATAATCAGTGATGTTATTGGATTGCTTGGCATGCGCCCACTCTTTTGCCTCATCCTTACGAGGATAAATGACCATTTGCCCACTTTGATCCCCCGTTCCCTGAATATAAGATGCCAAAGGCAGTTGATTAGCTGAGCGTGGTGTATTGTGAATGACGTGGTTTTCTAATTCACTTGCCGTAACTGGGCCATTTTCTGCTTCTAAATAAGACTTTATCGCTGAGAAAAAGGGAGAATGAGTTCCACTTGCTCCATCAGAAACCACTTCATTTCGACCCGAAGTAAGCACCCTTCTCGAAGGATAGGCTTCCATCAAATTCAAGGTTTTTTCAAAGTCCCTGGAGATGAATGAGCCTGAATAACAAGCATCTATGATCAAGTAAATGTGATGCGCCTTGATAAACTGAAGGAAGTTATTGATCCGATCATTAGGGATTCCATCCGTAATGGCGGTTTCGCAATCCACTGGCACCCAATATCCTAAGCCTTTGTACAATACCCCATGACCCGAAAAATAAATAATGAGGTTATCCTCTTCCGTTAAGGTGTTGGATAATTGATCAAAGGTTTTGAGAATATTCCTACGCGTAGCCTCCTCATCGTAAAGTTCATGGACTGATTCAGCATCAAACTGATAGCGTGATAGAAGGATTTTCTTAAATGTCTCGGCATCCCTTCTGGCGTTGTTGAGTTTATTGGCATGCTGGTACTTGTTGATACCTATGACAAAGAGATGATTTTTCCTCTCCTTGCTATTCATATCCAAGGACTCATTGAATTCTAAGGCTCTATTGGGATGATCAGACATAATGCTAGGGTGATTGTGTGTGTCATATGAAAATGGTGAATTTGAAGTTGCCATACAAAGGGACATCTTCAAATCCACCAAAATGGGGAGGCCATATAAGGGACAAATGCCTCCTGTCAATCTCCTATATTGCTACCTATTCTGGGTCAAGTTGCCATTGCTTAAGTCAATTTGGCGCTGTGGAATAGGATAATGAAAATCGTTTGAACTGTAATCTGCTGAAAAATACATGGAAGGCCTTAAATCTCTCTGTAAGGCTAAAATCCTATTGATCTCATTTTCTGTGTATGAACTCCCTCTTCTCTTTAGGTCAAAGAACCTATGGCCCTCCATCCCCAATTCTAACTTTCTTTCCATCATGACAGCTTCCATGGCCAAGCTGGCATCCGTCCAGGCCTCATCGTACGTTTCGATGACATAGTTGGCTGCGTCCGTAACTCCATCCTCCTCTTTCACAAAACCATCGGGATTCGCAGCTCGTTGCCTCACCTGATTCACCCATGAACGAGCAGCCTCCAAGTTCCCATTTTCTACCTCACATTCGGCTTTCAGCAGTAGGACATCGGCATACCTGATCATACGGTAGCCATTCGCAGTCCAACCAGAGGTCCAGTTTCCGACCTCGGTCGCACTCCCCTCTTCTGCTTTTTGATATACTTGTTTTTTAGGGCTAAAGGGGCCAGCATAGGATTGATCCCTAATCCAATCTTGTCCTGTATGATCTCCCCAATCTAGATAGGGAATACCTCTTCGCCCTACAGTCCAATCCAACCTTGGATCAAGAGGACCTACATCCTCAACATAAGAATCGTCCGAAGGAATCAATCCCTGATCGGTCAATACCGGATCGTTGTTATAACTTTTGTCTAGTAGAGGCAATCCATTGGATGTACGAAATGAATTGACAAACTCTTCATTTGGTTGAAAGAAGCCACAGCAACCGCCAGGAGACTCAGAAGGCTTATAGGGAAAATTAAGAACTTCTCCCCATCCACCATTCCAGCCACCAGAACCATCATTAACCGAATATTGAACGGTATAAATAGATTCCAAGCCATTTCGATTGGCTACCTCGAATATGTCCCCATACTTTTCTTGCAAGCCAATTGGGCTTCCATCGGGCTTGGTTCCGTTGTCGATCACCCACTGTAGTTGTTCGTTGGCAGCGGTATAATCTCCCTTCATTTGCATCAATCCCTTAGCAAGAAGGACACGGGCAACCGTACCATTGAACCTACCAACCTGTCCCATGTCATTTGGAAGTTGGGTTCCGGCCTGTAAATCGGCGATAATCTGATCCTCCACACCACCTGGATTTCCAACTGTAATGGGGTCAGTATTTTCATCTAGGTAAGGAATCTTTTCTCCCCACAATTTGTAGGCTTCTAGATGAAAATGGCCCCTTAACAACCTCAATTGATTGATATTGGATTCAGCAATTTCGGAGGTAATATTTCCATCCTCCTCTGCATTGAGGACAACATTAATCGCCGAATTGGAACGAGCCACACCGTCATAGAGCGACCTCCATTTGATATTGAGGAAGGAATTTGTGGCAACCTCTGTATAGGAGATTAATGGATTGATGTCTGATTGATCTCCGGCATCAGAACCTTTATTGGCGATCAATGATCTGATAGAACCAAACACCCAGTTGGAAGAGGCAGATTCCCACCCAAATCCATTGGCTGAGACACCATCTAGTAAGGAATAGACGCCTATGACAAGTGTTTCAATTCCTTCTTCTGTACCTAATACAGAAGCATCGAGGCTTCCGTTGGGCTTGATATTCAGGAATGAGCTATCACAGGAAACTGATAGGCAACAAAGAAAGAGGATGCCTAAGATTTTTGAATTAAATGCAGTCCTTTTCATGGAATTTAGCTTTTAAAATTTCTACATGCTTTTCCCTCCTATTGGTTACTGAACGTCATTTTTTTATATGATACGCCCGAAGCGTGTCTCTATTTATTCCTACCCAAAGCCTAGGATCATCACCCTTTGTCATGGCGAGAGAACCCACCTGTCCCTTGATCCCTAAAGCAGTTTCTTCCGCAGATAAGAGATTGAATTCCTTATCCCCTTTTCCTAGCATTACATACCCTCGGTTTGAGTCAAACAAACCTGTCAACACATTGTAAGAATGGTCATTGCCGGTGAACAATACATCCATTTTCCCATCTCCATTGAAGTCTTGGGCCATCATTTTTCTCAAAGGTGCATACTGAAGGGCAGCTGGTAGCTTTTCCCATGTAAAGGATCCTCCTTCGTTCCAAACGATAAAGCTGGATGAAGTCGTGATTTCTTTTGTAGGGAAGTGCTCCAACGTATCCAGCTTGAACATATCTGGAATAGTATGGGTACTAAAGTCGGTGTAGCTTTCGAACATCTTCTTGAAAAAAGGAGATTGTGAAACCAATTCGTCCCAGAAATGGATGGGATATTCAGCCATTTCACCTTGATCATTCTTCCAATAAGCTGAACAGATAGGGTCTATGGAGCCATTTTTATCAAAATCTACTGAATACAATCGCATAGGGTACTTCTCTGAAACGGTGAATCTGATATTCTCACCATGGTTTCCAAAGATATAATCATCGTCTCCATCACCATCTAGGTCAGCCGCCAAGATACCAGTCCAAAACCCTCGTTTGTTGCCAAAAGAGGGTAATGCAACAGGTTTAAAAGATTTGCCCTCTTCATTTTTGAGAATCATAGGTATATCCCATTCTCTCATCACAATCAAATCCATCCAACCGTCCTGATCATAATCTGACCAAGTGGCGTCTGTTACCATCCCCAAGTCTAGAGACATAATTTCTCCGTCTGGATTGTCATCAGTCTGAATGCATAAATATGATTGGGGAGCTAAAGGGAAGGAATCTCGGATCACCCTTGAACCAATAAAGAAGTCAACTTTATTGTCCTTGTTGAAATCACAGGAGGCCAATACTGAGGAGAAGTGTCCTGGAACATTCAATCTTTTCCATTCATAGTGATCTCCTTCATTGATATAGGTCATATGCCAATCTTCCTGTCCTCTTCTCTTGTCATATTTGCCTTCAATAGCTACGACATCTTTGTCGCCATCACCATCTATATCGATGAAATCAATATCGGATGGATAAAACCCTCTCTGATCCGTCAAGCCAGGAATGTCAACCGCATTCCCTTTCAAATCGACTACATGAAAAGGCTTGTCTTCACTACCTGCAATCAATATTTCTTCCGCTCCATCATTGTTAAAATCTCCAGGTAAAAGGACAGGACCTATCTGAGAAAATTTATGCTGGATAATGGGCTGCCCCCTAAAAAAGTCAATCACGTCAGTTTGCAAATGGACGAGCGGGGTGATGGAAGTATCCTCTACAAAAAACGGTTCCTTACTGTTTCTTAAATCTACAGTTGACTCACTAGCGTCTTTTTGTTCCAGCTTCAAAAGCTGTCCAGCTTTTACATTTGTCAAGGTCTGAGATTCTTTTCCACCAGGCCAGATAACCCGAATAGAATCTATGGTGTTTGCCTTTCCCAAACCAAAATGGGCAAGCGGTTCTACGGATGAAATATATCCTCTTGAGAGATATTGCTGGTGAAATTCATATTGGTCTCCTGCCCATAACTCGACTGTTGTCCCAATGGCCATTGTATTGGGTGTATTCCCTTTCAATGCTATTTTGATGAAATTGGTTGAGCTTGTGTCAGGCTTTTCGTTGTTTCTATAAACAAATGCCTCATCGTCAATATTATTGACGACATAATCAAGGTCCCCATCATTGTCAAGGTCTACAAAAGCCGCTCCATTAGAAAAGGAGGGGATTTCCATTCCCCATTCTTTGGTTTTATCCTGAAAGTTAAGGTCTCCAGTTTGTTCGTAGGCAAAATTGGATACCTTGGCAATGGGCACCTTCGCGATGATATCTTCATCAGATGCCAGATAATTGTGATAGGCTGCTTTGTAGACGATAAAATCTTTGTCTGTTAGGTCTTTTGGATATCCATTTGTAATCAAGAGGTCCTTATCCCCATCATTATCAAAATCTGCCATCAAAGGAGACCAGCTCCATTCGGTCTGGAATATTCCCGTGGCCTGTCCTACCTCTGAAAAGGGTAGCATTTCTCCCTCTACAAATCCATTGTGTAACTGAAGCATATTACGGATATACTGGTGTTCATATCCGTACTTATTGTCATTTATGTAAAAATAATAGCTGGCTCCGTTTATGGTTTGTTTCTTTCGACTCACTTTTTGAGGCAACATATCCAGGGTAATGATATCGAGTTTCCCATCCCCATTGATATCTGCCATGTCATTTCCCATAGAAAACTTAGAGGAATAGGACATGTATTCTGGTGCGCTATTCTTAAAAGTACCATCCTTCTGGTTGATATACAGGAGGTCATTGGATACGTAGTCATTGGATACATAGATATCCGGATAAGAATCTTTGTTTACGTCTCCGACTGCCAAACCAAGCCCAAAACCTTCATACCTAATACCAGTTTGATTCGTTACCTCACGGAAGGTGCCATTTCCTTCGTTTTTATAGAATTTATCATTGTTGGGAGCCGTGCCGTTGGTAATCTTCGCTCTATAGTTCGTATTGACGACACGATTGATGACGTTGTTTAGGACATAAAGGTCCAGGTCGCCGTCCAGATCATAATCTAGAAAGGCAGCATGTACCCCATAGCCAGTATCATCAATTCCGTATTGTTTGCTTTGTTCTGAGAAAGAGGGAATTCCACTCTCATCTATTCCTTCATTGATCCACAATCTATTTCTTCTCAGATTACTGTCCTTGCTACAAGTGGCGGTCCAGTACATATCAGGTAACTCATCTCCATTGATATCAGCAACGGATACCCCGCTGAACCATTGTGATGAATTAAGTCCCTTTAATCTTTCCGTAATGTCATTAAATGTAAAGTCACCCTGATTAAGGTATACTTTGCTGGACACTTGATTGCCTGTAAAAATCAAGTCTTGGAGACCATCTTGATTAAGGTCCGCGACCCCTACCCCTCCACCGTTGTAGATATATTCATTGGTCAGAATATGAAAGGTATCGTTGGTGGTAATGGTGTTGGTAAACGTAATGCCTGTCTTTGAAGAAGGAATTCTTTCAAATTTGGTGGGTGTACTTGTACAGGAAAAAAGGATAACCGCCAGTAAGGAGGACAGTAACTTTTTCATGGATTCAGTTAGAAGTAGGTTTAGGAAAATGTAAGGCCAACAGAGATTGTTGGCCTATATTATGACAAAATAGCAAGGAGAATACCCAAAGGTATTCTCCTGTAGTTCTTATCTGTTCTGAGACAGGTTACCACTACTCAGGTCAATCTGACGCTGAGGGATTGGGTAATGGAAGTCCTCAGATCCGAAGGTAGCATTTCCGTACATAGCAGAACGAAGTGGCTTTTCGTAATCAAGGATTCTGTTGATCTCAGCGGATGTTGCAGCTTCACCACGACGCTTTAGGTCGAAGAATCTATGTCCTTCCATACCAAGCTCTAGCTTACGCTCCATCATAACAGCATCCATTGCAACAGCAGCATCAGTCCATGCAGCATCATACGTATTGATCACGTAGTTGGCAGCATCTGTAACACCGTCGTCTTCTTTAACAAATCCATCTGGGTTGGCAGCACGAGTACGAACTTGGTTTACCAAGGCTCTTGCAGCCTCAAGGTTTCCAGTTTCAACTTCACACTCTGCCATTAGCAATAGAACATCAGAGTAGCGGATAAGTCTATATCCGTTAGCTGTATATCCTGAAGTCCAGTTACCTACCTCAGTAAGATTACCTTCCTGAGACTTTCTGTAAACCTGCTTCTTAGGTGAGAAAGGACCAGCGTAAGACTGATCACGAACCCAGTCCTGTCCAGTGTGATCACCCCAGTCAAGGTAAGGAATACCACGACGTCCAACAGTCCAGTCAAGACGAGGATCCAAAGGTCCTGGATCTTCAACATAAGAGGCATCACCAGGCGTAAGTCCTTGGTCATTCAATACTGGATCATTGTTATAGGAACCATCCAATAGAGGAAGACCATTAGAAGTACGGAAAGAGTTTACAAACTCTTGAGTAGGCTGGAAGAATCCACAGCAACCTCCAGGAGATTCAGCAGGCTTGTAAGGGAAGTTCAATACTTCACCCCATCCACCGTTCCATCCACCAGAACCGTCGTTTACAGAATACTGTACTGTGTAAACAGACTCTTTTCCGTTACGGTTTTCAGCATCAAAGATGTCTCCATAGTTGTCCTCCAATCCGATCTCAGAACCGTCAGGAGCTGTACCGTTGTCGATTACCCACTGGAACTGCTCTTTTGCAGAAGTATAGTCTCCTTTCAACTGCATCAAAGCTTTACCGTAAAGTACTCTAGCAACTGTTCCGTTGAAACGTCCTACCTGTCCCATGTCATTAGGAAGAGCAAGACCAGCCTGAAGGTCAGCAAGAATCTGATCTTCAACACCACCTGGGTTAGATACGTTTACCGCATCTGTGTTCTCATCTACGTAAGGAATCTTGTCACCCCAAAGCTTGTATACTTCAGCGTGGTAGTGTCCACGTAGAGTTCTAAGCTGATTTCTGTTGCTAGTTGCAACTTCAGCAGTGATGTTACCAGCAGCCTCTGCATCGTTCAATACAGTTAAAGCTGAATTGGATCTGGCAATTCCATCATATAGCGAACGCCACTTGATGTTTAGATAAGGGTTGGTAGTTGCTTCAGAGTAAGACTGGATAGGGTTGATGTCTGGCTGGTCACCAGAGTCAGTACCCTTGTTGGCAGTCATACCACGGATAGAACCAAATACCCAG
Source organism: Bacteroidota bacterium (assembly GCA_039817415.1). GTDB lineage: Bacteria > Bacteroidota > Bacteroidia > J057 > J057 > JALEFZ01. Next base: position 38,134 of record JBCBVV010000010.1, on the reverse strand, counting down.
TTGGAAGCAGCAGACTCCCATCCGAATCCATTACCGGATACACCATCAATCATGGCATACGCACCGATAACCAAAGTTTCAATACCCTCTTCTGTACCCAATACAGAGGCATCCAGAGAGCCATTAGGCTTAATATCAAGGAATGAGCTATCACAAGCATTCAGCAAGCCGAAAATCATGATTACACTCAAAACCTTAGCCAAAAGATGTTTTTTCATTTTCATTGTAATTTTTTGCGAAAGAATATAGTCTTTTTCTAATATAAAAGATCTTAGAATCCTAGACTAATTCCCAATAGATATTGTTTAACAACAGGGTAATTAGTTTCATCTACACCAAATGATGTATCGTTACCACCAATCTCTGGATCTAGACCTGAGTAATTTGTGAAAGTGAACAGGTTAGTTCCCTGAAGATAAATTCTCGCAGAACCAATTCCTAGCTTGTTAGCCAAGGAAGGAGTGAAGTTGTACCCCAACTGAAGGTTTCTTAGACGCAAGAAAGATCCGTCCTCGATGTAATAGCTGGTAGACTGCGTATTGGTAGAGAAGTTAGACTTGTTAGAAGCCTTAGGAACTGTAGCACCAGTGTTGGATGTAGTCCAGCTGTTGTTCAACAGATCAGTACTCTTCTGTCCCTGGAATGAAGGCCAGAAATCAACCCACCACTTCGTGAAGTTAAAGATCTCATTACCCTGAGAACCAAATAGAAATGCTGTAACATCAAATCCTTTGTATTCAGCATATAGGTTCAAACCATACGTAAAGTCAGGGTTAGGATTACCAATGAAGGTACGGTCTTCTGGTCCGATGTTTCCATCTGGGCCAGGAACGATTTCACCTTCATCATCCACTCCATTGATGTCCTCAAACTTGAAGAATCCAGGTTCAGCACCATCCTGAGTAGCGTGTCCATCAACATCAGCTTGATCTTGGAATAGACCAATCACGTTGTATCCGAAGAAAGAAGACACAGGCATACCTGGCATGTTTCTGTTAAATGATCCAATACGAGAATCACCAGCGTCGAAGAAGGGTACACCGTCAGCAATCTGGATGATTTCGTTGTTGTACGTAGTGAAGTTCAAGTTTGCATCGAAGTTCAAATCACCGAACTGGTTACGGTAGATCAACTGGATATCAAAACCAGTGTTGTTCATCTCAGCTACATTACGGAAAGGCACATCAGATGCACCAGCCGTACCTGGAAGCTCAGGGTTGTAAAGCAGGTCAATAGTTCTCTTCTGATACCAGTCAAATACCAACTCAACTTTGTTATCAAAGAAGGCAGCATCGAAACCAATGTTAGCCGTCTGGTTTGTTTCCCACTTCGCATCAGCGTTACCAATACGAACAGGACGGAATCCCTGTAGAGAAGAGTTTCCAGTACCAATCAAGTCGTAGTTAGACGTATTTGCAGATCCACCGAATAGTGTGAACTGGTTCTGTGGAGAAAGTGCTAGCTGGTTACCCATTAGACCGTATCCACCACGAATCTTCAAGTTAGAAACAATTTTGTTGTCGATCAGGAATGACTCCTGGCTAACTCTCCAACCTGCAGTTACAGATGGGAATACACCAAAGCGAGTAGACTCACCAAAGCGAGAAGAACCATCTCTACGCACAGTCGCACTCAATAGGTAACGGTTGTCGTAAGCATAGTCTACACGAGCAAAGTTAGATACCAGTGTGGTAGGTGTAACATTGAATGAAGTCGCATTCTGGATCGTAGCACCATTGTCAAGTGTACGGAAGGCAACAGCATCAGAGAAGTATCCTGCACGAGTACCGCTTACTCCACGTCCGATGTCGTACTTCACAGCTTCATAACCGACTACAGCAAGAATGCTATTCGCACCAAAGTCCTTATCAAAGGTCAAAGCATTTGTCCATACCCAGTCTCCACCAAAGTTAGAGGACTCAGTAAATGAAGCAGTTGCTACGTTCTCCGCATTCTCGTAAGTAGCGAAGGTGTAGTTGTTCTCATATCCCATTCCAAATGTACCACCAAAGGTAGAACGGAAGTTCAATCCATCAAGGATTTTCACATCAGCGTATACACTACCCAATAGTCTTAGGTCAAAACGGAAGTCATCAGCATCACGCTCAGCAAGTGCAAGTAGGTTGTCACCATTACCCAAACGAGAAGCGATACCTGTTCCACCATAATCACCAGGCATGAAGGTATAACCTGTTCCTTGAACCTCTTGCTCTATAATGGAAGGGATGATAGACTGTGAACGATAAACCCAGTCAATTGGCGTACCTTCTTGAAGGTTTCCAACTCCTCTACCTCTAGAGGTGTGTGTAACGGTCAAGTTTTCTCCGATTTTCACTCGGTCCTTGATGTTGAACTCAGAGTTGAAACGTGCAGAAAGACGACGAGAGAATGTCTCGATTACGATACCCTGCTGCTCGAAGTAGTTAAATCCAGCGTAGAATCTGGCATTTTTGTTACCACCTGAAAGCGAAAGGTCATGGCTTTGAATCAAAGCATTTCTCGTAGCTACATCCCACCAATCAGTGTCAGCAGCCCAAGAAGGCAATGTAGGACTAGGATTCGTAGAAGAACCATAGAATGGGTGCTCCTCTACTGTACCATCATTTGCATATACTAACCACTGAAGGTCAGCATATCCTTGCGTATTTAGCAAGTTAGTTGGTCCAGCTCCAGGATCCTGTGAACCGATGTAGCCATTGTAAGCAACGTTTACACCATCAGAACCACGCTTGGTTGTAATGACGATTACACCGTTTGATGCACGAGAACCGTAAATAGAAGCGGCACCTGCATCTTTCAGTACTGTGAAGGATGCGATGTCCTGAGGGTTAAGTGTTGAGATGTCCTGAGTAGGTACTCCGTCTACTACATAGAGGGGATCATTGTTAAGGAATGAACCGAACCCACGGATACGTACTTTGGCAGGAGATCCCGGACGACCGTCCTGGATGACATTCACACCAGCCGCGCGACCCTGAATCTGGGTGGCTACGTTGGCAACTGGTATAGAAACCAGTTCATCAGTCGCAATTACAGAAACAGAACCCGTAAGGTCCTCCTTTTTCTGTGTTGCATAACCGGTTACAACTACCTCAGAAAGTGATACATCACTTAGGTCAAGGATAATGTTGACAGTAGCACCTTCGACTCTAACCTCTTTGGTTACGAATCCAATGTACGACACAACGAGTACGTCCCCGGTTTGGGCATTTAGAGAGAATTTACCTCCCTCTCCAGAGAGTGCACCTACAGTGGTGCCTTTTTTTAGAACGGAAGCTCCTACAAGTGGTGAACCGTCAGCAGCTGATGTGACGGTACCATTTATAGACTGGCTCCATCCAACGAGTGGAAAACAAATCAGCAAAAGAAGTCCAATGACCACTTTGCTGTAAATGTTTACAGCTTTGTCCATAATAGTAATTTAGTTAGTAATGAAAAATCCCAATGATAAGGCGCAAACCTTACCTATATATTGGTAAATCGTTTTCGAATTGATGTATGATTAAGAAAAGAGGTAATTCCTGCCTGGATAGGAATAGGGTGATCGTCAAGCACGGGAGGTCTTGACAATAAGGGCAGGATTCGGAAGCTCATGTAGTAGTAGTTCATAGTAGGTTCTTAATTCCGAAATCTTGTAGTACGTATGGGCCTATAAATAAGCCTATCTATTAAGATCATAAATTTTTACAGAATCCGCAATCGTTTTCGCTTTTTTCGAAAAAATATAATTTATGTAATAATTGATTTTTTCTTAAAAAATAAATCTTGGCTCTGCAAAATATAATAGATCAAATAAATGTTGTGAGTTTGTAAAAACTTGTCATTTATTTAATTATTAATTACCCGTTTTGCTAACAAATCACATAATCAATGCTAAATTAGTACATATATTTGCAAATTGATAATATGTTATTTCTGTTATACAATCGAAACAGGATGTAATTTTATTCAGGACGTGTTGGAAAATATAATGTAGCATATTTCTACTACTTATTTTCCGCCTGAACGTTCCTCTAATTTTGCTCATTTTACCGGAAGGGACTAACTACTAACAGGACGTGTGATGAAGCCGATATTCGAAAAAATTACTACACTCCCCAATCAATCCATCTTTATCAGGCAAGAAAAAGCCCCTCAGCTGGATATGCCCTATCATTATCACCCAGAGTTAGAACTCACCCTTACCGAAAAACGCCAAGGGACTAAGTTTATAGGGAGTAGCATTGAATCCATTGAGGAATATGAAGTCGCTGTTTTGGGTGGGAACCTTCCTCATTGTTGGGTAGGAGAAAATCCTGTCCATCCAGAATCTCGTCTTACCTTAGTCCAATTTACAGCTGGTCTATTTGGCGAGCAGTTCATGGCATTACCTGAACTTGCCAACATCAAGACACTCTTCATTAAGGCTAAACAAGGAATGCTTCTCCACGGTCAAACTAAATACCTTGTAGCCGATAAAATGCTTCAAATCATGGAAGCTGATCCCCTTAGAAGGCTCATGATCCTTTTTGACATCCTAATTATTCTGTCTGAGACTTCAGAATATAGACTCTTAAGCCAAAAGGGGTTCATTAAGCAATTCCACAGCCCAGATCACAGAAGGCTTAATGAAGTCTACAATTTCATTGTTCACAATTTCAAAGGAAATATCAGTTTGGAAGAAGCGGCCAAAGTCGCCAACCTTTCTGAAACTGCCTTTTGTAGGTACTTCAAGCAGCGAACCACCAAAACCTTCAAGGAAGTCGTCAATGAAATGCGAATCACCTATGTATCTGATTTAATCTTGAAGGGAAAACTTTCCAGTACCACCATCAGTCAAATCGCCAGGGAGGCTGGATTTAATAACATCTCGAACTTCAACCGACAATTCAAGAAAATAAAGGGCGTAACACCTGCACAGCTCGCCAAAGAATTCAGAGAAAAGGCCATACGAGAGCCTAGGGCATAAGAACCATGGATGGATTTTGGGTGCAAAAGATTAAGCACCTGCGCAAAAAGGGTCTATGTAAAGTCAAAAAGCTCAAAACGAGGGCTTCGATTTAGGGGTAAAATCAATTGTAACCAATTTGTGAAACCCCAATATCGAAGCAATGAAAACCCCAACCACCCTATTCATTCTGTCTTTTTTTGCGGTATGTTCGCTTTTTGCCCAAACAACCATAGGTCCTAATGTGTGGCTAGGCAACACCTTTGGGCCTTCCACAGACTGGCACCACGCTGCCAATTGGAGCAAAGGTCATGTTCCTACAGATATGGAAGACGTCGTGATTCCTGACCTGTCCAATAAAGGAGCCGCCCACTACCCTGTCATCAAACATGAAGCTGAAGTCAACAGAATCAGAGTCGCCCCACAAGCCGGATTGATCATTGGTCCAGAAGGAATCCTTCATATCCAATCTTCCCATGGTGAAGTTGGTTTGATGACCGGAGAGATCCTCAATGCAGGCCTTATCCTAGTAGGAATTGGTGATGACACGACCAGAAAACCCTTTAAAGATGAACTATTGGGAGCAGTGAAAATGCTTAGTTACTAGGATTTTCACAGGTTTTCTAGATGCTGATCGATATAAGATAAATCTCAAAACGAAAAATATTCTCCTTCATGCCTTCCTCGGATTAGCCATCCGAGGATTTTTTGATCAAAAAAGGTTCGTTCCTGCTCAAATTTCACATCCTCCGTGCTGAGGTTCACCGTATATTGAACTAAGGTGTTTGTTTTCATCTAGTACACAACTAACAAGCCTTTGACATGAAAACAGCGGTCCTCATCTTGGTAACCTTTGCCCTGATGGACCTTAATGTCCATTCACAAAACTCTACCAACACTTGGAAAGGGTCTAGCTCCAAGGGAGCTACCAACTGGCATGATGGCCATAATTGGAGCCTTGGGCACGAACCAACAGAAGAAGAACAGGTGTATATACCTAATCTATCTCATGAGAACGATGTCCATTATCCCGTTATCAAATATCAGGCTCATGTTCACTCTATCCTGATGGAGAAAGGTGCAAAGCTTATTCTCGCTCAACATGCCCAGTTGAGAATCCTGGACCCAAAATCTGAATCTTACCTCCGAAGGGGAAAATGCCTCAATTGGGGAGTTATTTATCTTGGTAAAACCGATAACAAACGGCTTCAGGAAACGATTGATTCCCAGCTAGGTAGACTCGTTCGTTTATCTAAATAGCCTATAAAAACTCCGAAAAATATTTTGTCCTATTCTCAATTATTACAGGGATGAAATTATTCGTAACTTTATAAGAATATTCACCCTGAATTCGCTATGATTCGCCATCTTTTTGCCCTTATTATTCCCACAATTCTGGGAATCAACTTTCTTTTCGGCCAACTGGCTCCTCCGCAAAACACTTCGATCTCGGCGATGAGTTTGGACGGAGATATTCGCATTATTTTGGCAGAAGGAGAGCAAGCACTGAGCCAAGGAGATCCAGCCAAGGCAATTAAGCTAGCCAAAGAGGCCATGGATGCCTTGATAGGGAAGGAAGAATCTTCTTTTAACATCATAGCCCTCCACCTCCTGGGGAAGAGCCATTACCAATTAGACCATCTTAGAAGAGCCAGTCGATACATGGAAGAAGCCCTTCCTTTCGCCATTCAACAAAAAGATACGCTCCAATTATTAGACCTTTACAAGGATTTGTCTGATGTGTATGCCGACCGAAAGCAAGATAAAACATCTAAAGAATACACAGAACAGTACTACGAACTCAGCCAAAGACTTATTATACGTCAGAAACAGGCTAAAATGGCTTCTCTCAAGCAGGCTCTTCAAGAGGAGAAAACAGAAAACGATAGTATATCAGATGAAGTGTTGATTTCTAGGAACGCTGCGGATTCCATTCTAGAGTTGGTTGACAAAAAAGAAGCCGTTCTACTCCAACAGAGCATGGACTTGGAAGAGCTAAAAGAACAAATCATCCAATCCGAAAAGGCTCAAATGGAGGCCGAAAAGGAAATTTTAAAAGCCGAGATCCAACTAGAAAAAAAGGAGAAAAATACGATTTATTGGGCTGCTGGTTCTATCATGTTTGTAATCATGGTCATTAGTTTCTTTTTGACAAGATACCAACGACAAGTTCGAAAGAAGGAAGTTGCCCTAGAACGTGAACGATCGGAACAGCTTGAGCAAGTAGATAAGTTAAGAGATCAATTTCTCGCCAATACCTCCCATGAATTAAGAACCCCTTTAAATGGCATTATCGGCTTGACAGAAAGTCTGATTGATCAGTTACAACAGCCTGAAACTGATTCGGGAGCCGATGATCCTCTTACACCTGAAGAACTCCAAACCAGCCTAGAAATGGTGGCTGGTTCAGGAAGAAGATTGGCTTCCTTGGTGAATGACTTGCTTGATTTTTCTAGAATAAGAAATGCTGGAGTGGTTTTGCGGCAAAAACCAACCGATCTCTATGCAATGGTAGATATCGTCTTAAGGGTGTCCTATCCATTGACCAAAGGGAAACAGCTTCAAATGCACAATGAGGTTTCCTCTAGCCTACCCGCTGTCTATGCAGATGAGGATAGACTAAGCCAAATTTTGCATAACCTGATCGGAAACGCCATCAAATTCACTCAAAGTGGCCAAATTTGGGTACGTGCGGAAGAAAAAGGAAAATTCCTCGAAATTTCTGTTCAAGATACCGGAATTGGAATCGCCCAAGATAAATTTGACACCATTTTTGGTGCCTTTGAACAAGGAGATGGTTCTATTTCAAGAGAATATTCTGGAGCTGGATTGGGTTTGAGTATCACCAAGTTTCTCATTGAGCAGCAGGGTGGGAAGATATGGGTTAATTCAGAAACAGGAGAAGGCTCTACTTTCACCTTTACTCTTCCCTTGTCAGATCAAGTTGCCACAGAACCAAAAACCAGAGCCCCAAGCAGAACAAGCAGACTTACACCGCTGGTAAGTGAGGTAAAGATTCATGAAAATGAATACGAAAATGGGTACGTCAAATGGGCCAGCGCCAACTCCATTCATATTCTGATTGTAGATGATGAACCCATTAACCATCAAGTCTTGCGTCAGCATTTGAAGAAACCATCCTTCGAAGTCCACTCAGCCATGAATGGTCCAGAAGCCCTTGATATGATGAAAGAAGGGCAGGTGAAATTCGATCTGGTCCTGCTGGACGTCATGATGCCAAGGATGTCTGGCTATGAAGTAGCTGAACAAATAAGAAAGAGATTTCTTCCTTCAGAACTCCCAATTATCATGGTTACGGCCAAAAATCAAGTCGCTGATCTGGTGAAAGGTCTGGATACAGGAGCGAATGATTATTTAGCCAAACCTTTTACCAAAGACGAATTCCTGGCTCGTCTTAATACGCACCTAAACCTACAACAAATTAACAATGCGACCAGTAGGTTTGTCCCTATGGAGTTCATCAAAACCCTGGGAAGAGATGCCATCACAGAAGTTCAATTGGGCGATCACACAGCCAGAGAAATTACGGTCTTCTTCTCCGATATAAGGGATTACACTACCCTAGCCGAGCAAATGTCGCCAGAAGAGAACTTCAAATTTGTCAAGGCATACGCTGGTAGAATGGGTCCTATCATTACCCAGTACAGGGGTTTCATCAATCAATATCTTGGGGATGGGATCATGGCTCTTTTCCAACAGGGACCTACTGATGCGGTTCGTGCTGCGATTGAAATGCAAAGGAGTATCGCCTCCTACAATGCTTCCCGAAAGGCCAAAAACAGGCCTCCTCTTAAAATTGGGATGGGCCTTCATACAGGTCCTCTTATCATGGGTATTATCGGAGACACCAATCGATCTGATCCTGCTGTTATTTCTGATACCGTGAATATTGCCTCTAGGCTAGAGGGACTGACCAAATACTACGGAATCAATGTGGCCGTTAGTGAGGATTCTTATGTTGGCTTAAAAGAGCCTTTTAAATCGACCTGTAGGTATCTGGGATTGGTGAAGGTCAAAGGCAAATCAACTCCATTAGGAATCTATGATTGCTTCGCTGGTGATCCCAATCCCTTGTTGGAACAGAAGCTGGCCACAAGAACAGTTTTTGAAGAAGCTTTACATCAATATCTTTCAGGCAACATGAAAGAGGCGGTAGAGGGCTTTCAAATCGTGGTTAACTCATGCCCTGAAGATCTTTCAGCCCTTAGGTTATTGAATCAAAGCAATCAATACCTTATAAGTGGAATACCAGATGAATGGATCGGCGTAGAAATTATGGATTTCAAGTAAGAACTGGATTAGTAGCTTGCCTTGTAGAAACAATGATATTTTTCATACACACGAAAGATTTGAATCAATAAAAGTTTATTTTTTCGTACTATTAGTATGAGATTGTGGTCATGAATAATTTTCATCCCACTCACACATTGCTCTCGCTAATTCTATTTATGATAACCTTCGGTGCTACTGCGCAGGTTTCGGATGAAATAAACATCAACGCACAGTTTAATCAATTTATCGATTTAAGAGTACTTGATTCTGAGGTATTCTGGGAAGTCAAAACTATTCAGGATTACAAAGATGGTTTTTGGCCCGTAAAAAGGCCGATTCCTTTTCAAGTTGCAGCTAGTACTAACTTTCGTATTGAGTACTACAATACGCCGATGACAGATGGACAGGGTCATGAATTGATCTTAGAAAATCTTGCCTATCGACTAGAACCTGCTAACAATACTGTGAAGGACGAATACAACAAACGATACCAATGGGCGCCATCTGATGGTGGGGGTGTAAACGCTACCCTTTCTGGCATCTATATAGCCTCTTTGACCCCTAAGACCATCCTACAAGCTGGACCTGATGGAAATGCAGGGGATTATGAGGAAAATTACTGGAAGATTAGAATTGGAATGGCAAGCCCTAATATCAGACAAATTACTGGTCTACCTAGGCTACTTGATCAAAACATCTACCCTGGGACCTATGTAACTAATCTTACCCTAACAGCCATAGCAGAACCATAAAAAAAGGATTCTCCCACCTGGGAGAATCCTATCGTTTCTACCTGCGAATAGTAAAGATATGTAGTTATTCAAATATCGCTTGCCAAGAAATCAGAAATAGCCTCTTCAAATCCCTCTTTTCGTTTAGGACTGATGGATAAAGTACTCCCATCTGATAAGCTAATTTGCGGAGATTTCCCCTTTTTGTAGGCTTTGATATACTTTAGATTAACCAAATGAGATCGATGAATTCGAAAGAAACCATTGGGAATAAGTGGTTCTTCAAACGATTTAATATTCCGACTGACTACTATTTTTTCGCCAGAGACTAAAAGAAAGAAAGTGTAGTTTGAAGCAGCTTCCAGTCGAAGGATATCATTGATATGTACAAACTGGAATCCATCAAGAGTAGGCAAGGCTATTTGCAGGGCTTCTTCCCTAGCCTCTCCTTTAAAAGCGGACTCCTTTTCCTCTTTCATCAGCTTATCCTTAACTCTATCAACAGCCTTTCTTAGATCCAAAAAATGGATTGGCTTCAAGAGATAATCTATTGCAGATACTCGAATAGCCTTGATTGCATGTTGATCGTAAGCAGTTGTAAAAATTACCTCAAATGGAGGGGGATTAAAGGCTTCCAATAATTGGAAACCATTTTGCTCAGGTAAATGTATATCGAGGAATACCAATTCAGGCTTTTGCTGATGAATCATTGGAATCGCTTCTTCTATACTTCTTGCCACCCCTCTTAACCCTAATTCTGGGCAATATTGTTTAACCAATAAAGAAAGGGAATCTATACTCAACAACTCATCTTCAACGATACAAGTAGGTATCTCATTCAATTTTTTCATAAATCAATGGCAATTTTAGGCTGACTAGGGTGCCTTGTAAAAAGGTGGACTTTTGTAAAGAATCAGGGCCATTTTGGGGAAGGTCCAGGATATAAATCCTGGCTTTTTGGCGCTGGTCTCTGTACAACCAATCCAGACGATCTTGGACCATGGACAGACCCTTAGATTGGTGATTAGGGTGCAATTCGCGGGAATATTCAGCCGATCTTTTTCTTCCTATTCCATTATCTTCTACGACAATTGTGATTATTTCTTTTTGCACATCTATGCCAATCAAAAGCTGACCATTAGCATGCAGGTGGGAAAGCCCGTGTTTAAATGCATTTTCAACAATAGGTTGCAAGATCATATTAGGAATGACGAGTCTATCAATACCAAAGGTTTGCTCCCCCACCCAATAAACCTTCACTTTATCGCCAAATCTCAACTCTTCTAGCTTTATATAATTTTTTAAGAAGGCAATCTCATCTTTCAGATTGATCCAATCGTCATCGCTTTTATCTAAACTTTTTCTAATTAATTGAGAAAAATCAGCTAGGTACCTTAAGGCAGAATCAGTCTGTTCCTTCAGCAAAAGGCTTTGGATGCCATTTAATGCATTAAACGTAAAATGGGGATTCATTTGTGCACGCAGAGCTTGAAGCCTGAATTGGTCAATCTGCCTTTGCATCTTGGCGATATCCTTAACCCGCTGAACTCTCTTATTTATATAATACCTTATCCCTAAAAACATGATTACTCCCATACCAAGAAGAAGGAGAATCCAAAATTCTAATGTAAGCCAAATAGGTGGGTTGATCGTAAAGCTAATTTCAAGCGGCTCCTCACTTTCTGTCCCATTCGGAGTAATAGCCTTAATGAAATAGGTATAATTTCCTGGAGCTAGGGAGGAAAGCTCTAGACGTGGCTCCTTCAAACTACTCCAATACTGCTCCTCGCCACTTTTAACTTTGTATTCAAGTTGACCTTGGAAATAAACAGCAGAAAATTGAATTCGTACGTGCCGAAAGGCATAAGGTAAATCGTAACTGTTGCTGGTTTCTCCTGATATATTTCTAGCAATAAATTTATCAAGGTAAACATTAGGAGGGCGAATTTTGTCCTTTGACTGTTCTTTCGGAAAAAAAGTAATTCCTTCAAGCGTAGAAACCCAAATCATATCCTTAGTCTCCGTCAGACCAAATACTGTTGAATAGGATGAAAGGCCATTTAAATTTAACTTTTGACTTTTCATCTCAGTCAAATTGGCTTTATATAAGCCATTTTCTGTGGTTGCCCATAAATCTGACCCGCTCACCATCAACTCCGAATAAATTTTTGACTCTATGCCCAAAATGGAATCGATCCTGGTAAGCACCCCATTTTTTAATACCCATAAACCTTTTCCATGAGAACCTAGAAATAGGCTACTGTCATTTGATTGAGCCATGGAGTAAATCAAAAAGGGTACCTTATTTCCCGATTTATCTTGATACAGCCTTACACTATCAGTTTCAGAAAAGACATGTAAGCCATTGATATTACCTAACCAGATTTCATCTTTAAATCTGTCTTTAAAAACCTTCATGGTCCTTCCTTCCAGAAGTAATCTGGTTTTTTCCCTGGTCTTATCTAGGATTACAAATCCATTCGGATCTCCACTGTAGATTTTATCATTCCACCAGATTAGGCTTTTTACGTTGTTACCCGTAAAACGATTACTGACATCATCATTGAAATAAGAAATAACCTTTTCTCCTGATGTAATTTCATAAAAAGGTTGGTTTCCGTACGCAAACTTTCTATGGTTAGGTCCTAGGTATATCCCCTTATAATCTCCTCTTGGAAGGACTTTTTTTGCTTCAAAACTATCCTTACTTACTTCTAACAGATACCCTTCATTGGTAATTCCAACTACTTTTTCAGAATTATAAGCCGTCAACAATTTCACATATTGATTCGCCAATCCCTGTTCCTTTAAATCCCATTTAAAGGTCTTAGCAGAGGGCATTAAGAACAGGCCCGTCTGGGCAGTCCCAATCCAAAGATTCCTTTCTTTATCTAGGAAAAGGCAATAGACATCTAGATTTTCTAATAATTTGATAGTTTGAAAAACATGTAGCCTACTGTTTCCTCTCTTTTCACACAAAAAAACTCCTTGATCCGTGGCAAGCCAATGTATCCCAGTATCATCTACCAACCAATCATAGTATTGTGTAACTTTTTCAGGTATCCCCACAACTTTAAGATAGTGTGTTCGCCTTTGGTCTATGTCAACATCTAGTAGATTCATTCTCCCACGATCTACAATTCTGACACCCTTTTTGGAAGGGTAAAAACGATGTATATGTGCTGACAATGGAGGGTTTAAAGCGATAAAGCCAGTTGTATCTTGGCTAAATACACATAATCCTTTATTACGAGGCACCATTATCACCTTTCTATCTGGATGCCAAACAATATTTCTAAAGTGGCTATTATGGAACAATAGAACCTCCTCCTTGGCCCAATCAGAGGATATCCTACTTAGTACCCCCCAATAATTTCCCCTCTTTCCTTCAAGTGAATCCTTAATACCACATACATAGAAATTACCAACATTGTCTAATTGCATATTTGTTATTCCACTCAGCTTCTCTTTCCCAGAAAGATAAAGCCAAACTGAATCACCTTTGATTATCCCCATTTGGCCAGATAGGTTACAAAAGCCAACGGTACCATCCACCAATTCTCTAACTCTTACAATCTCAGCATCTTTTAAAAAAGGGGAGTCATGGTTTTTAAATGATTTACCATCAAAACGACAAAGCCCGTTAGCTGTACCTAGCCATATATAACCTCTCTTGTCCTGAGTGATTTCGTAGATTTTATCTGAGCTAAGACCTTGGTAAGCCTTGTAATTTTGTAGTTGGAGGGATTGTGCATGTATCGAAACTCCAAAAAGTAGGAAAAAAAAGATTGAACCAAAGAATTTACATGTGAATGAATTCGGTTTCACTGGCAACAGGTGTATTTGGATAAATGGTATGGAAATGCCTCAAGTATATTCCTTTCAGGTATGAGATATCCCAAGCTTAAATGTACTCAGATGTACGATTATTTCCTTGCACAAAATCATACACTAACTAAAAAATTTTCAAAAAAGGGAGGAATTACCTGATTTCCTCCTTCACCATCCTAACTGCTTCCTACATAGATATACCTTCTTGCTACATTCCTTCTTGATGATAAAGGGTCATGAAGCTAGTTTTTGGTTCAACCAATGGAAAAAACCGAATCACTTAAAAGTATAGCAACATCTCATATTCTTTTCTTAACACTAAACCTGCAAAGGCAGTCTCTACTAATCTAAGTAGAGGAATGTACTTCCTCAGAATAGACAATGGAGAGGCACTTGGTTCTCTGGTGCTTGTGATCGAATAACTGACCTAATTTTCCCTACTATACTTAAAACAGGACTGCCTTTTGAGGTATGTCCTGTCTCTTTTCTTAAAAGAATTTTAAGGGGATTTCCCTCATTATTAATATAATCCAAAGCTTTTTTCTTTTCTCATGGGACCATTATATCTACATCATGTCGACCTATTTTAAAAAGAATACATAATCATTCTAGTATAATCTGCTAAGGTTAATCATATACTTGGCTTTCATATCTACTAAAATAAAAATTAGTCAACAGATGTCCATTTAGGAATAGAGTATTTTTGGACTGAAAGGATAAAATAATCGCCTTCCAATATATACATAAGCCATATATCAATATATAATGATTATTTCATAAATTAAATTCTATATATGAAAATAATATTTATATGAATGAAATATAATTCCGCTTCATCCTACATCTATTTACCTTTTTCATACAAGAATATTACTCATTGCTACATTCTGGGGTGCCAGTCCTAATCCATATACTTACCTTTTTTTAGAAGTACACGACATCCATGGAATATAAAACATGGGATACTGTCGCTTGGTATTTCAAGACTTTTCATTTTAAACTCTTAACCTATATTCAACATGTTATTTACAAATCCATTTACCTCAAATGTTACATTTTCGGCCTACAGAAAGGTAAGCTTGTACTTCCTGTTAGTTGTTGGCTTACTCTTTTCCTACTCTTTTCACAATCAAATATTTGCTCAGTCTCCTTGGGTCACTGCTGGTAGCAATTCTATTTATTACAATCCTACATCGGGATTGTCTAGAGTGGGTATTGACAAAAATAACCCTACCTGCCAATTGGATTTCGGTCAATATGGCTCAAGGATGATTTCACTTTTTGGAAGCTCTGGTAATGGTTGGTACGGCTTCGGTCTGGTTCCTGGAAAGCTCCGTCTTCAGATCGCACAAAGCTCCTCAGGAAGCCATAGTTTTGGATTCTTCAATGGTTCTAGCCAAGAGATTGCAAATTTGAATTCAAATGCTACTTGGGTTATGAAAGGTCTGGATCCTGATATCGTATTAGATATGGATGCTTCATCAAGTCGTAACCTTTTGGAATTTGTATTTCGAATTGGAGGTTCCAGAAAAGGGGACTTTAGATACAATAGACTTACTGATGAACTGGGTTTTTGGCACAACAATGAGGAAGTAATGACCATCGATAGCAATGACCCCAATGACTTTTGGTTAACCGTAAACAAAGGTATACAAACTGGTAAAATTAAAGTAGACGCAAGTTTGGCAGACTATGTGTTCGATGGGAAGCATGTGCCTATGTCCCTAGAACAAGTCGAAAAGTATGTTTGGCAAAATCATCATCTACCTGGTGTAGTGTCTCAAAAAGAGGTGGATCAACAAGGTGGAGTGGATCTAGCTGGATTGACAATTCAGCTTCAGGAAAAACTTGAGGAATTATACCTTCATGTCATTGAACTAAACAAAGAAGTAAAAAGTCTAAAGGAAAAAAACCAAAAGCTCAAGCTGAATATGAATACATCCAATCAAGAGTAAACATCCTAATAAGAAGACATTATGAAGTTTAAACTAAAAGCCTTGTTAGGTACAATGTTGCTGTTGGTAGGGATGCTCAACCTTAATGGACAAGGCAACCTAATACCTAACCCATCATTCGAAATTGGAAACTCTTTCACAAAGGCAGGTCGATTTAGTAGAGCCCAATCATGGGAAAACTATAACACCTCAGATTTATGTGAAGATGGTGGGTTTGAGAGTACTACAACAGCTCCAGGAGCTGTTAATTCAAGAAATGCACATACAGGATTAAGATATGCAGGATTTGGGCCTTGTGAAGGAGGACAAGTTAAACTCTCGAATACAGTAGATCAGTTCAGTGTAGTTCAAATTGGATATTGGTATTCCAGACTATTCAATAGCAATCCTTTCTCTACAGAATTTAGGACCTTCCTGCTCAGATCAAAAGGGCCAGGACAATTTCAGGATTGCTTAAATCCTCCAATTGATGCTGAGTATGAAGATATCCTATCCATTGATCAAAGTAGTGTTGTTGCAGGACAATGGGCTCCGCATATAGGAAGAGAATTTATGATAGCAGATCAGGATTATGATTGGTTTGCTTTCAAAGGGCGTAATACCACTGGAGTTTATGGTGATGATGAGTACCTTTTTGTGGATGATTTTTATCTCAAAAGAACTTCATACTGTGATCACGAATGTTTTGGAAACCTTGATTCTATCCAAACATCTACTCTTCCAAACGCCATGCTTTCTGACAATCCTGACATGTTTTTTATTCTCAATGCTACTGAGATAAAACTTGAAATTTTTAGCCAGTTTGGAGGAGCTCCCATTTATACCATAGACGCATTTGATCCAAATGGTCTTGTTAATGAATCTATTGTAGATCCAGTTACTGGACAATTAATTGAGTACTTCGTGGTACAATGGCAGGGTACAGATAACAATGGGAATACAGTAGTCCCCAATGATACCTATACCTTTACGCTAAGGTATAAAAACTGCCTTCAAACATTTAATCGTAGTGGTACAATAACTTGGTTTCAAGTAAGCAACCCACCTTTCCAAAATTTTTCGGGTACCTTTCATGTAAATGGAACAGAGGCCTTAGAAAGTTGCTGTATTGAAAATTGGTTTTATCAAAATGAAACAATAAGTGACTTTGAAGTAAGAGAAGTTGAAGACTTCATTCATGCAGGAGAAAATGTAACAACAGGAACAAACGGACCTGTTATCGTTGAAGATGGCGCTTATGCATTTTTCAATGCGGGTAATTCCATTACCCTTGATCCAGGTTTTCAGGTTGAGGCTGGAGGGACTTTCATTGCACAAACTGGATATGAATGTCCACCACAGCGTTTGAGAGGACCTATGGATAATGAACTGAAGGAGATTGCAATTGAGGCTTTTCTGGACTCAGTTAACAATACATTTGAACCTGTAACAGAAATTGCAAAATCCTCTCTCCAATATGGATTGAAAGTTTTCCCTAACCCGGTACATGGAGCTTGTAACATTGAGATTAAGTCAGACAATATTTCTTATTCGAATATCAAAGTTGTAGATCGACTGGGAAGGACTCTCATTCAAAAGTCCTTAAGCGAGTCTAAAGGACTAAGCTACCAGTTGGATATGAGTTCTCTCTCAAGTGGAACCTATTGGCTATACGTAGAGCGATCTGGCAAAGTATTTTCGAAATCAGTAGTAGTTAAATAAATCCTATTAGAGGAAAGAGATGAAATAATTAGGCAATCTAACTTTAAATAAAAAAAGGATTCTCCCAAGCGGGAGAATCCTATCTATATCAAGTTATGATACTCGATTACATCATGCCTGGCATTCCTCCTGGCATTCCTCCGTGGTCATGGCCATGAGACTCTGGCTCTGGCTCGTCAGTGATCACAGCTTCGGTAGTCAACAATAGAGAAGCGATAGAAGCAGCATTCTCTAAAGCAGAACGAGTTACCTTAGTTGGGTCGATGATACCCGTCTCAAAGAAGTTCTGGTACTCCTCAATACGAGCGTTGAAACCAAAGTCAACGGCTTCACCCTTGCGTACTTCGTTCAAGATAACACCTGGCTCAAGCCCAGCATTCATGACGATCTGACGAAGAGGCTCCTCAAGCGCCTTACGTACGATAGCCACACCAACACCGATATCTCCTTTCAACAAACGATCGTTGATTCCACCACGTCCAGGCTCGATAGATTTAATGGCACGTACTAGTGCAACTCCACCACCAGGAACGATTCCTTCTTCAACAGCCGCTTTGGTCGCGTGCAAAGCATCGTCTACACGGTCTTTCTTCTCCTTCATTTCTACTTCAGTAGCAGCACCTACATAGATCACAGCTACTCCACCAGAAAGCTTAGCAAGACGCTCTTGTAGCTTTTCACGGTCGTAGTCTGAAGTAGTATTTTCGATTTGAGCTTTGATTTGGTTGACACGAGCTTGGATCATCTCTGCATCACCTGCACCATCAACGATAGTTGTGTTATCCTTGTCAATAGCTACTTTAGAAGCAGAACCTAGCATTTCTAGGGTAGTGTTCTCCAGCTTGAATCCACGCTCTTCAGAAATCACAGTACCACCTGTTAGGATAGCGATGTCTTCTAGCATGGCCTTACGACGGTCTCCAAAACCAGGAGCTTTTACTGCAGCAATTTTGAGTGAGCCACGAATTTTGTTTACTACCAAAGTAGCAAGTGCTTCACCTTCTACATCCTCAGCGATGATCAAAAGAGGACGTCCAGTTTGGTGAGTTTGCTCCAATACAGGTAGCAAATCACGCATGTTGGAAACCTTTTTGTCGTGAAGTAGGATGTAAGGATTCTCCAGATCAGTTGTCATTGCATCTGGGTTGGTTACGAAGTAAGGAGAAAGGTAACCTCTGTCAAACTGCATACCTTCTACAGTCTCTAGGTAGGTATCAAGTCCTTTTGCTTCTTCTACAGTGATGACACCATCTTTCCCAACTTTTTCCATCGCCTCAGCGATCTGGCTACCAACTTCAGTATCGTTGTTAGAAGAAATAGTTGCTACTTGCGCGATGTCGTTAGACCCTTCGATTTCTTTAGACATATCCTGAAGAGTCTTCACTACTACCTTTACAGCCTCGTCAATCCCTTTCTTCAACTCCATTGGGTTGTGTCCGGCGGTAACGTTTTTCAGTCCTTCACGAACCATAGCCTGAGCCAGTACAGTTGCAGTCGTTGTCCCATCACCTGCGATATCAGCAGTTTTGGAAGCAACTTCTTTCACCATCTGAGCACCCATATTTTCAATGGCGTCCTTCAACTCAATTTCCTTAGCAACGGTTACACCGTCCTTTGTGATAGCTGGGGCACCAAATTTCTTATCTATAACTACATTACGACCTTTTGGTCCAAGTGTAACTTTTACGGCATTTGCCAGGGCATCTACACCACGCTTCAATTTGTCGCGTGCATCTACGTTAAATTCAATGTTTTTTGCCATAAGTCAGTGTGGTTGATTTTTTTTTAATGTTTTGAAATCAAATTCTCTGGAAAAATTAAACGATAGCCAGGATGTCAGACTCGCGCATGATCAGGTAGTCAACACCTTCGATGTTGATCTCATTGCCTGCATACTTTCCATACAGAATGGCATCACCAACTTTTACGGTGGTAGGCTCGTCCTTTTTGCCAGGACCAACAGCTACTACTTCACCTCTCTGGGGCTTTTCTTTGGCAGTATCAGGTATAATGATACCGGAAGCTGTCTTCTCTTCAGCTGGTGCTGGCTTAACCAACACACGATCAGCTAATGGTTTGATGTTCAATGACATAGTATTATCGCGATATAAGTTTTTGTAATGTATGAGCGATGTTATTCTTTCAAGCGGAAGTCGAAAAATGTGCCATTGCGTATTATGACAGCATATTGACCGAATGTCGCGACAATTTGACAAGCTTGCGTGTCAGATTGTCAATTTGTCATGACAGGCCGCAAATATAGCTAACTAACTTTGGAACAGACAAATAGGTTTGATATTTAATCTCTATGCGTAAGCATACCTCGGTAAGGAAAAAAATATGGCACAAAAAGCTTCGATTGTTTTACTGACAGATTTTGGAAATAGGGATGGCTATGTTGGCATCATGAAGGGAGTAATCAAGCACATCCTCCCTTCAGCTGACATCATTGATCTTGCACATGATCTCCCTCCACAATCTATTTTAGCCGCACAGTTTGTCTTGTGGAATGCCTACACATTTTTTCCGAAGGGTAGCATATTCGTCTGTGTGGTCGATCCCGGAGTAGGAAGTAAGCGAAAAATACGGGCCTATTCCTTCGATAATTACACTTTTATTGTGCCAGATAATGGGGTGATCGATTATGTCTTGGCTGAGAATAAAATCACTTATGCCTTCGATATTGAAAATCCCAAGCTCATGAGGTCCAATATCAGTAACAGTTTTCATGGAAGGGATATTTTTGCGCCAGTAGCCGCTCATTTGGCTAAAGGCTTCCCCATTACCCAACTAGGACCCACCATAGGAAATTTCAGCTATCCCTCCTCCCCTTTCATTTCTCCTGAAGAAGCCAAGCAAGGGGAAGTCCATATCATCTACGAAGACAGGTACGGGAACCTCATCACCAATATAAAAGGAGAGATACAGGCATCTAGTGTTAGCCTTCAACAAAGGCACATTAAGCTGGTCAGTAATTACGCAGCTGTGGAAGATGGAGAGTTATTAATCCATCAGGCGAGTCATGGGCTATGGGAAATAGCGGTGAGGAATGGACATGCCGCCTCAAGCTTACAATTGAGCATGGGAGATAAGATTCAGCTATCCTTTTGAATAAAAAGCGGGGCCCACACTTTCGCATGAAGCCCCATAGTAACAATCTAAATTTTTAGCTTAACATGAGCCATGTTAAGATGCCTAGCATTCCCACAATGATGAGAGATGTTCCAATCCAAATATTGTTAATTCTCTTATTTCCAGGAGAAGAGTGAGTTTCTGCCTTTTTCCCCCAGCGATCCTTCTCCCCTTCTTCCACGGCATAAATCAAGGAATCCTTGGGAGCTTCATTGAGGGAATGATGACTCGAAGGTGTTAAGGCATTTCCCTCGAGGACCACAGCCGTTTCTGGCGCTAAGACTCTGCGGGGAACCCAGAATGGATTTTCTTTGTAAACCATCATCTGACTTCCTACCGTGGATGCCTGAACCTGTTGGCTGGAAGAGGCAAAAAAGCGTGTCCCAAGTTCAAATTTTCCTTGTTGGAGCGCATCTAACAAGGCAACTTGCTCATCCTTTTTCTCTCCAAAAAGCGGTATAAATACAACTCCTTCGTTAGGGTTGGGCAGAAGCTGAGGCTTGATATGGTGAACAGGGAATTGAAAATCCGGTACTTGACCCGATAAAAATCCCCCCATTTGCCCTTTTAAGAAGTCAAGTATGTAGGCAGGAGGAGCCCACGAATCCTTCAAAGCCAGTGTGCAGGCTCGATATCCATCCCTCTGATAATTGTCGAGATGGTAGACATAAAGCGTATACAGATAAAAAATAGAGCCATTTAGGGGCAGTAAGCTATACCCTAGAATTTCGGTATTCTCAAAAATTCTGATCTCCTCCAGTTTTAATTGGACGGCTTGACTGAATGGCTGTTCTACCTGGGAAGGGTCTAAGGAGGCCAAAGCCCCACTAATATGGAGGATTTCGAAGCCATCTCGCTTTCCAAAGAAAGCTATGCCCCATCTGTTTTTGTCCATGAAAGGGAATGTTTGTGGTAAATGAAAGTTTGAAAGAGAGAGGTTGGGACAAACCTTCCAGTGGCCCGTCCCATTTAGAATCCTACCTAAAATTTCAAGATGTTCTTGAGCTTGTTCATGAAGCCTTTCGAAGCGCTAGCCTGCTGACTATGTCTCTGGGTTCCTGGAAGAGAAAGGACATTGTGAATCCAGGGTACAACTTCCTGACAATCTTCTAGATCAATTTCACGGATTTCATCCTTACGTCCGTTTTCTGTTTTGACTTCTCCAATGCTAAAGGGGAATACTCTTGGCTGCTGGATATCCCCAGAAGTCAACCACTTATCTACCTGAGGCAAATAGGTCTTGATGACTTCCTCCACATTCATGTCTGTACGGCCTCGGTCAAATTTACTTAGGACCACTCCTACCCTAGACATATCAATGCCTTCGTTATATAGGTAACTCAAAAACTGAAGGATCAATTTGTCTTCTTTTCTGGCAACCACTCTTTCAAAGTCAGCTACTAGCAAGAATGAAATGGAAACACCCGGACAGGTCAAATAGGCCTTTACGCTATCAGGTAAGCCATCTTCTCCCGTATCTACATCCACCTTTTTCAGGTCCTCTCCAGCCATTTCAAGGAAGGTCAGGTTTACATCATGTCCGTCCATCAAAAAGGCTGTATCATATTCTGTGATTTGCCCGATAGAAGTTGGCTGTGGGAATGATCCCTCCTCTACATCTCTCATCATTTGGTGGATGAGACGAATCCCCTCTTGGTTCTCACCTTGATTTAAGATCACTCGGTAATGCTGACGCATGTACATGTTAATGGCTGTCAAAACGGTCGACTTACCTGAACCCGTGTAGCCAAAAATGAAGACGTAGTTGGTATTCTTATCCAAAATCTCTTCGTGCGTTTTTGCCTTGTAATAGGCCTCATTTTTGACAGGATGTTGTGGAGTATCTACAAAGGCCTGTTGATGGTGAAAAGGCTTAGGAAGGACAGGTTCCGAAGCTACTCCTGTTTCAAAAGAACTAACAGGGCCATCTTTTTTGATTTCTTCTAGCATCTTTTGGCGTTCTGCTTGGTATTTTTTGGACAGTTCTGTTTCTATTTTTTCAGCCTCTTCACGCTGCTGAAGGGTATCTTCGATGATTTCAGTCAATTCTGGATCGTGTAAGGGCAGTTCTATTGATTTGCGATTCATGTCAATGGATTGTTTAAGAGTTTTGTGAAAGGGAAGGGAAAGGGAAGCATGGCCTAGACCACGCTTCTTGCGCATGAAAAGAGGTGTTATTCTGTAGGAGTTGATTCCTTTTGCTCGTTTTTGATGGAGAATAGGTTATCATCTCTCAATGATTCCAATACTGTTAGCTTTCTGTTGGCCGGTTTCCTTGGCTTGTAAGACCTGATGGTTACGAACTCATCATCTTCTTCTTCATTTGTCGATTGGATCTCTGGATTAGATTCAGATGTAGTCTCTTGATCCTCTCCTTTCTCCATGTTCCAAAGGGCAGCTTTTTCTTCTTCCTCGGGTAGATTAGCCTCCTTCTGCGTCCAGATAAATGGGAAAGCAGTCTCTTCTTCCTTCGCTTCCTCATCTAGGTCCAATCTTGGAGCTGTTTCTTCTTCGATATCCTCCTGAAGGCTTTGAAAGACGGATGGTTCAGCCAATACTACCTCGTCTGCCTCTTCTGACTCAACTTCTTCTTCTATGGTTTCAGCTACAACAACGTTCTGCCCATCCTGTTTCTCATTCTCCGAAGGAACCCAAACGGGAGGTACAGCAGGCTTTTCAGGAATTTCAATTTGAGCTACTGGATGTTGCGTTTCAGCTTCTTCTTCAACTTGAGAACTTACGGCCATATTTTCTGGTGAAACTGATGAAAAAGCAGTTTTATCTTCTGTCTCTTCCGTATGTACCCGATGCTGATCTCTCACTCTCTCTGGAAGGGTGGTCATTCTGTCAGGATTTGTCTGAGGTCTTTCACTGAGTGGTTTAGGACTTCCATTTCGGCTTCTTCTGACTGCATAAATGCTGTTGTTTTCATGTGAAGGAGTAGTATTATTCCCTCCTTTAAAGGAGCTTCTTGTGGCCACTGTAGCCTTTTCCTCATCCTCTTTGTTCTCAGTCTTTTTAGTGGCAGGTCGATTGATCATAACAATCACAAAGAGAACGATGAAGTCGATTAACAAGGCGAGCAACATAGAAACAATGACGGCAGAAGCTTGCTTCCCATTCAATTGGCTTACATTGGTAAGCGTCCACAAGGAGTGATTCAAGTTGCCTACATCACGGTGTTGGAAAACAAGAGGTTCGTAAGAGAAATTCTCATCACCAACCAGATTGGTCGTCTTCTCCCCTATTTGAGAGTAAGCATCGATGGATCTATCTACAGCAAGTCTATATTCCTTGATTTTACCTGAGTTTAAGGCCTCGTCAATATCTGCTTGAGCATTTAGGACCAAGGAGTCAACCAAAGCCACCGCAGGATCATACCGAGCTTTCATCGCCTCCATTTTAGCTTGAAGGGGAATGACCACTTCTTGGTTGAGTTGACGCGCTTTTTTCCCATAACCAGGATCTACCCTATTAGAGGTTTCTTCCTTAAGAAGGGCCTGTGCAGCCGACAGTTTTTCCTCAATTTCTCGCGTATCAAAATACTTATCCAAGGCACCACGCGAACTAACCTGCATGGCGCTCAAGCTTGTTTTATTTTCTTTGAGTTCTTCGTAAAGGAGCTTTTCCGCTGTAAAAACACCATAGATGGCGTTGAAATTGAGCAGAACAGAAAAGCTGGCTACGAAAATATAGCCCATAATCAATTTTCCTTGATTGCCTTCTTCATAGGCTTTGGGAATACGAAGGGCGATGGCAACCATAAAAACCGAAAGGGCAATGGCTGTGGCATAGGACAATATCCAATTGTCCAACATCGGATAGAGACCTGTTGCTGTGGTGTAGCAACTCACAATTCCCATGATGAAAACTGCGATAGGAAAAAGGTCTATTCCTTTAGATTCTTCTGGGGCTTGGTAATTGGTATTCGGACCCCGTGAATTGAACCTATTGGCGTGCTTAGGCGGTTGAGAATTTTGCTTGTTTAGCATAAAAAGTCCGATTGAAAAAATGAAAGGGAAATAGTCTTTGGTTACTCCCTCTTTGCCAAAGGAAATGCCAAAACCCACAACTCACCTGTTAATCAGGCACTTAGACACACACCCAAAACAGCAAAAATTCTCAAAATGAGAAAATCATGTTCAATTTCTGAATTTAGAAATGTTTAAAAGCTTGAAATAAACGATTTTCAGATCGGCTGCTACCAGCCTTTTGGGAGAAATGCTTACCTTTTTATGACTTCTATTATTTATGGATGTTGTGGGTCGCCTTCAGCATCTCAATACAATCCTTATGAAAATCCTCCTCCTCACCCTTACCCTCCTTTCATCTACTCAACTCAGCATCCTTTCAGCCCAAGACATTCCTCAACTCAATTCATATGCAAAGGCACTGATGACAAGCATGAGCGAGCTTCAAAAAAAACAAGCATGCTTTTCTTTTGATGATAAGAAAAGGGAAAAATGGTCTAACCTCCCCGTTGGTCTGATAGACAGGGCAGGAGTCAGGTATGGAGACCTATCCAATCAAAGCAGGATTCATTTCCACATGATGCTCTCAACCATCCTCAGTTCGCAGGGTTACTTGAAGATTACGAGTATCATGCAAATGGAAAAGGTCTTGAATGGCTTAATCGATTTGGCCTACAAGGAGGGATTGATGAATGACAAACAGCGGAAACGTTTGGAAGACCTAGAATGGGACTATGGCAATTACTTTCTCTCCATTTGGGGAAAACCATCTGACAAAACTCCTTGGGGCTTCAACTTCGGAGGACATCATATGGCCATTAACTTCACCATCGTAGAGGGAAAAATATCCGTTTCCCCCTTTTTCCTTGGTTCCGATCCAGGACAAGTCAAGGATGGACCATATGCCGGATTGAGAATCTTATCGAAGGAGGAAGACTACGGCTTCATGCTCCTCCAGTTTTTGTCCGAGGAACAAAAAGAGCAAGCCATTATAGAAGAGGATGTACCTCAAGATATTATCACCAATCCCAACGCTCCGCAACGAATCGATGAGTATTATGGCGTTCCGGTCAGTAGTTTCAATGAAGATCAGCGCTATATTCTAAAAATGTTGATCACAGAATACGCCCATAACTTCGAACATACTACCGCACATAAGTTCATGAACATGCTGGAAGAAGGGGGAATGGACAAATTGTATTTCAGTTGGATAGGAAGCCAAGAAAAAGGGGCGCCACATTACTACTTGATCAATGGACCCGATTTTATGATCGAGTATGACAATTACCCCAGCAAAGGAAATCATGTTCATTTGATTCTACGTGATAAGCGCAACCATTTTGGAGAGGATCTCCTAAAGGATCATTATCAAAATCATCCCCATCACAAAAAGAAGGGCAACAAGTAAAAAATAGAGGCCAACTCATGCAGAGTTGGCCTCACTATACTTGGCTAAGATGATTGTCTTAAATACACATGATATTAAAGAGGCCAAAGAAACCTGATGCCAAGGCAGCAAGTCCAATTGGAACAGAAAACCCTTTTAATACAGTTGATGCCTTAGAAAGCGCCTCTCCAACTGCAGGAATATTCTTCAAGGAAACTCCCAAAAGAACCAAGCCTGCCAATATTCCAGAAATATCCATCAAGGCACATCCAGGTGTTAAAAAGAAAATAACACCCAAGATTAAACAGGCAGCACCAATAGTGGCTTGAAAACCAGCCAAAACCTTGGAAATACTCTTTACGGTATCATCTACCGCATCGAATTTCATGAAAACGACCTGCGCCAACAGTAAGCCTCCGCCTAGTTTGGCAAAATCGAATAAAGTAGGGATAAGTTCTCTCATAGTTTTAGGTTGATAATGGTATGTGGATTTGTAACGAAAATATGCCTATCAGGTCACATTAACATTCCCATATAAGATAGAAAAAAGAAAGCATATATCAGCTTGATAAATGACCTATGCTTCATATGAAATAATGAGCAATTACTAACTTTCAATTGTTTCAGAAACTTTAAATCAAATCATATGAACTTCTTTCTTCTCTTTGCCTTTTTATTGACACTGGCTGCGTTTTTCATCCATACCTTCTTAGGTGATAAAGAAATCAGCCTGCTGAAGCCTCTCGATTTGGGAAAGCAGGAAGCCAAAATGCTAGAAATATGGACGATGACTAGATCTGGTTGGCACTGGATATCATTAGATCTGCTTTTCGCTAGTCTAGGTCTTGGGCTCATTCTATTTACAGACATTCTGCCTTCTGAGGAATTGCTTCTTAAGATTCTGTCTTTCTATTTCGGAGCTTATGGGATCATTTGGATTTTTATCCTCCTGATATCCCCTTCTTTTTCGGGTAAGTTTATGAAGTTGGGTCAATGGCTTCTCTTGATCATGATTTCCCTATTGATTTTTGGAGGAATCCAATTTCTTTAAAAGTGTGTGGAAAGACTTATGAACAACCGCTTTTACATATTTCATTTTTAGATATATTGGGGAAAATCTATTTGCTCCCATGCGGAATCACCTACTCGTTTCCATACTCCTTTTTTGCTTTTTTAACCTACAAGCTCAGACTACAGTCATCGTCGAAAGTATACCTGCCGTAACCCCAAGCGGGGCAGAAATTTACATCGCAGGTGATTTTCAAGGCTGGGACCCAGGAGACCCTGATTACCTCCTGAGCCAAGACAGCCTAACAGGACACTATTCTATTACCCTGGCTGCTGGACTTGGAACCATTTCCTTCAAATTCACCAGAGGGTCTTGGCCAACTGTTGAAGGAACAGCCACAGGTACTTTCATTCCCAATAGAAGCCTGAATACTTCTACGGTGGATACAGTAATTCTACAAATTGAAGGCTGGGAGGATATTCCAACAGGAGGCAATCCCGGAGGTCCACAAAGTACTGCTGCGGCCAATGTGAGTATAATTGACAACAGTTTCTTTATCCCACAGCTTGGAAGGAATAGAAGAATCTGGCTTTATCTTCCTCCTGATTATGACCAAACCAACAAGAAATACCCCGTGCTCTATATGCATGATGGGCAAAATGTATTTGACGCTTCTACTTCCTTTGCAGGTGAATGGGAGGTAGATGAAACGCTCAACCGCCTACATGCTGAAGGCGATTCAGGAATCATTGTAGTCGCCATTGACAATGGAGGGAGTAACAGAACCCGAGAATACTCAGCATGGGCTAATGCTACCTATGGGGGTGGGGAAGGCGGAGAGTACATTGATTTTATCGTTGAAACCTTAAAACCACATATTGATAGCCTGTACCGAACAAAACCGGACCGCGATCATACAGGGATCATGGGCTCTTCCCTCGGTGGCTTGATCTCGACTTATGCTGCTATAGCCTATCCAAATATCTTTGGAAAGATCGGCGCCTTTTCTCCTGCTTATTGGTTTAATCCAGAAATTTTTGACTTCGTTGTCGATGAAGGAAAACAGCAAGATTTTCGCCTTTATCAATTAGTGGGTACCCTAGAAGGATCTCAATATGTTGCAGCGATGCTAGAAATGGAAGATAGCCTCATATCAGCTGGTTTTGTCGCAAATGAGATCATTAGTATAGAAAAATCAGATGGCCAACACTCAGAATGGTTCTGGGCAAGGGAATTTGAATCTGGCTATAAATGGCTTTTTGGAAGTCCCCTAACCTCCAGACAAGCCCTGCATGACAAGATTCAGTTATTCTCTATCTACCCCAATCCAGTCAAGGATAAGATAAAAATAGCCTTCTATTACCCTGTTGATGAGGAGGTTTCCCTTCTCATTTCTGATATGTCAGGCAAAACCCTTCATCAACAAAAGCTAGCCTCTGGGATGGGTAGCTTATTCCAATTAGACCTTGATGTAAAAAGGTTGAAGCTAGTGGAAGGAACATACCTCATGACCCTCATCAGCAAACAAACAACTACCTCCAAGAAGTTTATGGTAGTCAAATAGAGGATTGGATAAGCAATTGAACTCAAAGTACCCTAAAGATGGAAAGAGTTACGAACCCAGCATCTGGCGCCCATAGAAGAAAGGGGATTTTCTATCAACTTACTGAGGAGGAAATCAATCAATTCGAAACATTAGGCTACATAAGTCTTCATGATGTACTGACCGAAGAAGAATTGCAAACCCTTGATCCCTGGTTTGATCACTTTGTGTCTGGAAAAGAAGCGGCTAGAATGGGCAAAGACTTTTGTGATATGTCTCAGCCTTATGGAACGCCAATCGAAGCCTTTCAGCTGGTAAATGCGATGTTGCCTTCCCATTACCGTCCAGAATTAGTCAACAATATTTTTTTTCAAGTTGCCACAGAAATAGCCAAACAGTTATACCGAGAAGGTGAGGCAGCCATGGATTATGAGCAGTTCCTCGCGAAAAAGCCTGGTAAAAAGAAGGCGGAATTTGCGATGCATCAGGATCTTGGTTATTGGCCCAAAACAGAAAATACCTGGACCGCCACCTTTTCTTTAGCGCTTTCGGATTCCGATTTAGTCAATGGATGCCTACAAGTTGTACCTGGAACCAATAAGGAAGCTGAGCTAAGAAAGCATGTCCCCCAATCCTATGGCGATTCCGAAGGAAGCCGCGAAGATTCCCATACGTTGGTCATAGAAGTAAAGCCTTCTGATAAGCTTGTTTATCTGCCGGTAAAAAGGGGCAGCCTCACCATCCACGATGAACGCATTGTACATGGATCTGGAGGAAATGAATCCCCAGAATGGAGGAAAACATATGTGATGGCCTTCCGAGATAAGAAAACCATTGAAATCGAAAGAAAAATGGGGTTTACTCATTCTCACAATGATGAAGTGAATTGGGAGGATATCATTCATTGACCTAAAACTTCCCATATTTAAAAGTAAACATACACAAGGCTTGGATTTGAATGGGATTTTGCCTTTATATGCATAAAGCTACATATATTTACCTCCATATTTAAAAGTGTATGCAAAGGCTTCCGATTTATTTCTCAATCTCTTTTCTTCTAACACTCTTTATTTCCTCTTGTAGTTCTGACCCCTCCCTCTCACCATCGGTTCAGACCTTTGACATCAGTTCCCAATTTACAGGAGAATCGTACCAGTTGCAGGTATTCAGACCAGCTGAGTCCTCCGAGGATGCCGAATTGCCTGTGGTGTATTTGCTGGATGGGTACTATCATTTTGAGGATGTAAAAAATATGTTGGAGAGGGATCTCAATGACCTAGAGGTCATGCTAGTCGGTATATTCTACAAAGACTTTCCTTTTTCTTTGTCCAACCTTGGGCCTATTGAAGAATTAAGGGAGATCGACCTCACCTACCCTATCCATAACAGTTCTTCAGGAGCTGAACTTGGAGGAGGGGGATTGAAGTTTTATGACTTTTTAACCAAAGAAGTAGACAGCCTAATTGAAGAGAATTATAAGATAGATGCGGCACAAAGAACCTTAATGGGCCATTCTCTTGGAGGTTATTTCACACTTTGGCAAATGTTCAACTTCGTAGATAGTCCTTTCTACCACAATGTCGTCTCACTCAGTCCTGCTTTGTGGTGGTCTGACGTCAACATTCTCAAAATGCATCAATCGGCCCTTCAAGAAAATAAAAACCATCCCTTCAAGCTCTATGTAGGGATTGGTACCCAAGAGGGCATAGAGGCCAATGCCCTGGTGGATGAGTTTGCCGAGAGACAAGCCAATAGTCCCGTGCCCGCGCTAGTATCGACTTTTGATCGCTACGAAGGGGGGCATCTATTTTCTGCCAAAACAGGATTCCAAAAAGCACTAAAAAATCTCTTCCCATGAAAAGGCCATTATCACTCATCCTCTTGATAGCATGTACCTGTTATCAATTCCTACAAGCCCAAGGTTCTACGCCAGGAGCCATTCAATCTATTGAAGCAGGATATGAAGCAGGTTCTGGAGGGGGCAACATTGGGTTGTTGATCAAAGCCAATAAAAACTGGTTAGCGTTGGAAAGACTAAGTTTCCACTCCTCAGTAGCAGTCAGTCCGTTTTATGGATCAGAAAATTTCACAAGCAATCGATCTTCCTCGAATGGCTATAGCCTTGATACACATCTCAGGTTTTACACGGGCTTGGGAAATAATATCAGGGCTCGAAGGATTTATTGGAAGGTCGAGGCCTACTTGGCATACTTCCATGCCATGACAAGAGGGACCTACACGCAGGAGTCCTTATCCATTTCACGGGAATACAGCACCAGTGAATGGGCTCCAGATTATGGAAGTCGAATCAGCCTGGGATATCAGCTCAATTCCCATTGGGGACTTCAACTTGCCCTGACCAATTCATGGAAACAAATCGGTGCGGGTCTTGGACCACTTGCAGGTCTTTTCGCAGCCGAACCCGATGGCAAAATGAGCCTTGGCATAGGATTTTGTTATTCACTTTAATCCAAAACGGAGAAGAAGGACTCAATTTTTTGGTTAATTTGACATGAAGGTTTTCAACGCCATAAATTTGAAAATCTAAAACGTCATACTGCTATGAAAAAATTGGTCTACTACATCTGGGGCATACTTTTACTGTCCCTTCCCCTAAGCCATCATGGGCAAACACTCGTGCCTTCCACCGCATCAGATGCCAAATTATCTGAAGAGAAACTATCACGAATCGATGAGTTGTGCGAGGAGTACTTTCAAAAAGGGTACCTACCGGGTGGAACTGTGTTACTAGCTAGAAAAGGAAAAATCGTCTACTTCAAAGCTTGGGGAGAGAAAGACCTTGACAATCATACCGCTTTTCAAAAAGATGACATCTTTCGAATTGCTTCCATGACAAAGGCCTTTACTTCCGTGGCTATCATGCAATTGTTTGAACAAGGAAAATTGGGACTCGATGAGCCAATATCGAATTACCTAACTTCCTTTAAAGAAATGCAGGTCATGGATTCCTTTAATCCAGAAGACTCAACCTATACCTCTCATCCCGCTAAGACTCCCATCACCATCCGTCATTTGTTAACCCATACTTCGGGTCTTTCCTACAATTTTAGTGATCCTAGAATGGCGGCCATTGCTGCCAAGAATAAATTGGCCACCTTTGATCTTGCCCCAAATTTGACCACAGCAGAACGGATACCTCAAGTAGCCAAGATGCCTTTGGTGGCCGAACCAGGAACAAAATTTAACTATGGAGTCAGTACTGATGTGCTAGGATATCTGGTACAAGGCATTAGCGGACTTACCCTGGGAGAATACTGTAAAAGCAATATTTTCGAGCCACTAGGGATGGATGACACAGGTTTTTATTTGCCTGAAGACAAGCATGATCGCGTAATTCCAGTCTACTATGATACGGGTAAAGGACTAGGGAAATATCCAGATAGCTATTATGATTTCCCTATGAAGAAGCCCATGAATTACTATTCAGGAGGAGGAGGAGCCTCATCTACCACGCATGACTACGCGATTTTTTGCCAAATGCTGCTTAACAAAGGAACATATAACGGCAAACGTATCCTCTCGAGAAGAACCGTTGAGATGATGACCACTGACCAACTTGCCTTTATGGACGTAGAGCCAGGTGCGTGGTTAGGAGGAAAAGGTGAAGGATTTGGCTTAGGCTTCCAAATTAAAACAGCAGATGCCAAGGCAAAAACCATTCAATCCCCCGGAACGTTCTCATGGGGAGGAATCTTCAATACAAAATATTGGATTGATCCCAAAGAGGAAATGGTTCTTGTAAGTATGACACAGATTCTACCCAATCAGCATCAGGAATTCTGGCCCAAATTGAATAGCATTATCTATTCCTCCATAGATGATTAAGACCTAGACATAATGGTTGTCAAAGGGGAATTCTATGGAGTTCCCTATTTTTTTTCGTCTTTCCACCTAGAAAACCGTCCTTCTATGAGACCAATAACCTGCCTACCGATCCTATTCATCTGTTTTGCTTTTACATTTTCTTCCTGCCAGCAAAGTCAAAGGCCAACTGACTCCACCGAGCAAGAAAATACTGAAGTGCGATCTGAATTGAATAATGACATTTTCAAGGTACCCTACACATATTGGTGGGATAAAGCAGGGCCATTTATTGGCTTGTGTGGATCGAAATATTCTTTTGTTTTCTTGGGTGAAGTAAAAAGCTTAGGGAACATCATTCAGGATTCCGCCTCGCTTTACACTTCTCAGAAAGGACAAATCACCATCGAAACAATACTGCACACCCAAAAGCAGGAAAAGAAAAGCTATGAAGGACAAGGCATATTCGAATCTGATTGCTTCTTTGGATCAGATTTTCGGATTGGCGACTTGGTGATGGTTTTCTGCTACGAATACGAAGGAGAAGTTTCCATTCCTGGCAAAAGATCAATAGTCAAGCTAAAGAGCAAGAATGATCCTTTAATTGAATCAATCAAGACCTATATAGCTGGTGATCAGCAGGCTATCTTGCTAAAAAATGACATGGCTTTATGGGAGGCTGCTGGATATGGTGATGATTTAGGGCAAATCATTGATTGTGCAGAAATGACCATGGAGGAGAAAAATTAGTAAGCCCTAGCGCTTTTTGTCCATAAGGTTGCGCTTGCTAGATCAACTGAATCTTTTGGGATGTCTTTGCGAAATACATACTGAGAGGTCAATCGGATGGCTTCCCAAATTGTTAATCCATGAAAAAGATTCTCATTCCACTTACACTGACTTTGGCGATGGTATTTTTTGCCTGCCAACAACAAAAACCTACAGATGCAGACACAGCTGAGCTTACCGAAGCTCAAAAGGACAGCATCTTTGACAAGGCATTTGAAGTTATGCCTGACAGTACCATTGTGGTAGATACGACTCGAATGAAAGACCAAGAGTAGAAACGCGACGACCAAGATTGATTTTGGGAAGAATGGTGCTTATTCTTCCAATCCGGTTCCAAAAGGAATCGGATTTTTTGATGATATACAAGGAGGAATCTTAACCTATGTTATCGTTTTGAACGGACTGGCTTAGCGAACTTTGTTCCATCAAAACAAAACATATGATGATCAAAGAAGGAAGATATTTTGTCAAGCGGGAAGAGCCCTTTGTCATATTCATGTTGGGGATGCGCATTCACAATTTATGGAATGTAGGAAAATGGGCGCAGGTCTATCGCTTGATCCCACCTATGCTGGAGGAATTGGAGGCTGGAGGTGCCCCAGGATATCTGGGAAGTATCTACAAAGTCAGTTTCAGGGAACCCCTCATTATCCAATACTGGAATTCTGTTGAGGAATTACATACCTATTCCAAGGCAAAAGACAAATTACATGTCCCTGTCTGGAAAACCTTTAACCAACAAGTAGGCAAATCGAAAGACATTGGGATATGGCACGAAACTTATACCATCGAGCCTTCTGCTCATGAAAATATCTATGTCAACATGCCGCCCAAAGGTTTGGGACAATTTTCTCCCCTGATTTCCTTGGAGAAGAAAAGGAGAAACTACAAAGAGCGATTCAAACAGTCTTAGATTAGCGACCCAATTTATTGGCCCCCGTTCAACTAGAACTCATGTCCTGAAATCCGGCTCGGCTTTTTCGTAAAGCAGAGTCGGATTTACCATGGCATTCATGCTTGGAAAATATCAATTATTGCCCTTCTCTTCAATGAGCTATAATAGCTTATTCTATTCTTTTTGCCCTAGGCATTTTTGTTATACGTACCCAATCATTCATAAAGTCGATTCATTGCTGACCGGTTGTATGGCAAACTCCCACTGAGAGCAAACCACTTCCTCCTAGAAGAATGCAGTTCTTTTCGAAAAATATGCGAACAAACATATTTCATATCATTCGGCTTATTAGAAAGGTGCTATTCTTGTTAACATGTTTGTTCAGAATCGCTATTTCTGCCTAAGAAGGAGTGTAGAGAAAATTATTTCTGGCCCATACATAGAATTTTAATAAATTCCCCTAAAAGCAACACCTATGTCTAGCCGTCGACTCGCTGCCATCATGTTCACTGATATTGTAGGATACACTTCTATGATGCAGCGGGATGAAAACAAAGCTCTCTCCAATCTTGAACGTTACAAAAAGGCCCTAGAGGAAATCACTCCTCAATTTAATGGGGACATTATTCAATATTATGGAGATGGTTGCTTGTTGCTTTTCCCCTCTAGTCTTGAAGCCATTGAAGCGGCATCAAAGCTTCAACTTTCCTTCGGTGGAGAGGATGTATTGCCTGTTAGGATCGGGATTCACCAAGGGGATGTGCTTGAAAAAGAAGGCAATATCTTTGGAGATGCGGTCAATGTAGCCTCTCGTGTAGAATCTATGGGAACTCCGGGGAGCATTCTCTTTTCTTCCAATATTTATCAAAGTATCAAAAGCCATCCTCAATTCGTTTCTCAATCTCTTGGGGTCTACGAATTCAAAAATGTAGAAGATGGGATGGAAGTTTTTGCACTGGCCAATGAGGGCATGAGCATTCCTGATCCCAATAAAGTGCAGGGAAAATTCAAGCTACAAAACCCGCCAGCAGGGAACCTTCTCCAATCTCTATGGGCCCAGAAAGTACCCCAGGTTATGTTGCTATATCTGGTAGGCGTTTGGCTCATTTGGCAAGCAGCTTCCACTTTGCTAAGTCGTTCTGGTATTTCACCCTATTGGTCGGATATATTCCTCTGGTTTTGTGTAGGCCTGTTGCCCTCTATTTATGTGTACCTCACCAATAGAGAGCGCATCAACAAAGGCATATTGAGACTGCAAGAAAGGGTGTTATTTCCTTCCAATATATTGGTTGTTGCCCTAGCCCTTTTCTTTGTGTTCAAGGGGACCGATTTGGGAGCCATGACACAGGAAATTACCATAGAGGGAGCAGATGGCAGAATGGTAACTACCAAATTAATCAAGGATGGATTCAGGCTCCGACTTCCGATATACCCCTTCCAGTTAAATACATCAGATACTAGTTTGGCATGGACTAAGTATGGCGTTACCACCTCTCTGTTTATTGACCTCTTACAGGATCCGCATATTATGCCGGAAAACAATGGATTAGAGAACACAACTGAAAAATTAAACTCCTTAAAGGGTTCAGATACCAGGTATTATATAGATGGAGAGGTAGACTCCAAGGGCGACTCAATAGGGCTTACTCCTATCATCAGAATGGCAAATAACGGAAGCCTTGTTGCCAAAAAGACGATCTGGAACGACAATTACTACGATCTGATTGATGAAGCCACCAAATTCATCCGAAAAGAGCTTGGATTGATTGGAGGGAATATAGAAGAAGCTCCTGACCTGCCCTTTAAAGAAATTACCACCTCAAACTTTGCCTCTTTACAAGCTGCACTGGAAAGTAGCACATCGCAAGGAACTGACCTTCCTTTATTGGAAAAGGCAATTGAGCTGGATTCTACCTTTGCTCTGGCCAATTTTATCTACGCCCAACGACTGAACAACTATTCCTCTGGGAAAAAGGAAGCTCAGTTGGCCATCATGAGAGCCATGCGACATAGATCCTCCCTTCCACTTCAAATCCAAATCGTCGTCTTGACCACTAAGCATATCATCTTTCAAGAGTGGAAAAAGGCTGAAAAGTATTTGAACATACAACGGGAAATCAATCCGAATGATCCCTTGACCAATTCAGGATTGATGGAGGTCTACTACAAGCAGGGACAATTTGAGAAGGCTATGAAATTGGCTGAAGCTCAATTTGAGAAGAATCCTAATTCGCAAAATGCATTCTCTACCATTTTTACTGCGATGAAGAGCGGACATCCAGAACGTGCCCTCGAACAAGCCCAGTTTATCCTAGATAAAAACCCCCAACAAATCAATGCGATTTACCAAACGGGCTTGGCACACCTCCACCTTGGAAATTATGATGAAGCACAATTAGCCTTCGACAAAATACTTCTCATCAAACCAGAATCTGAGGACCATTTCGAATTCCTATTCGAGGCTCTTGAGTTCATAGAAGAACATCCAAATGCCCTAGATTCCATTGCAGGTTTGGAGGGCTTCTATCGTTCTGTTAATGGAGAACGTATTGAGGATATAGGCATTGTTTCAGGACAGGTTTTTGTCAAGCCTGACGGCCAAAATGGGTATTTCATTTATCCAAAAAAGAAAGACCAGCTTGCCTATGGAAACACAAACCAGGCTGTTTCCATTGACATGCTCCGCAATGAGGCCGGCGAAGTATATGCTACTAATACTTACCTCAGATACACTCAGAGAGACCTGAATTACTATAGTTACAAACAAGATTCAACCATCTGGGAAGCTGAAAACTATTTAAGAAGAGGAAACTACCTCGAAGCCAAAAAAGCGTATGCAAAAGCTTATCAAAAACATCCCGAACACTTCTACCTAAAATCAGCTATAGATCATATCAACTATGTTACCTCCCGATCGCCTGAAGAACTGACCCGCGTTTTTAAAAGGCTGGTAGGAGAATATGGGGAAGTAACCATTTGGGTGCAGGATGGACTATTGTATTACAAGCGACCAGGGGTTACGCGACGAATCTTCCGCCCTGTTGGAAACAACCGTTTCATGACCATGATGAATTACTCCTTTCTCTATGAGTTTGAGGAAGAGGGAGGAAAAATTGTTGGCCTAACTGGGAATGATTACAATTTCGATCAAAAGAAATGGCTTAAATCTGCGAAGGAGGATTATTATTTCGGAAAGACTCAAATATTGGATTAAGTCCAAGATAGAGGGAAGTATTTCGCATTCTCAGATAGAGGATTTTTTCAAATTTTCATGGATTGGTGTAAATTAAAATCTCATAAAATATTCCGCCCCAGATTTTAAGCCTAAATCCATGAAAAGTTCTGCTATTGGCTACCCAAATATTTTTATTAGAATTTCCATTATGGCTGGCTTGATAATTTTCATCGAATCTTATCAATTAAAGCTTTTCTCTCAAAGTATTCAAGCCAGAGATTCTTTAAGAAAGATATTTTATAGTTCTGATTACCCAGATACAACAAGATTAGTAGCTGGCAAAGCGCTTGTATGGAATTACTACACATTGATGCCTGATAAGGATTCTAATCTACTTATCAATGAGGAAGTATATAAGCTTGCTAAAGAAGTGGGATCTCCCAAACAGGAAATTCATAGCTTGATGGATCTTGGAATGGCCTGGGACTTCTTAGGTCGTATTGACAAGAAAATTCTTTTTATGGAAGAGGCTCATCAAAAGAGTTTAAAGCTTAATTGGTTTGAAGGACTTTCGAGATCAAGTTACAACCTATCATTCGCTTCCACGCTCATAGGAGACAAAGAAAACGCTCTTAAATGGATGAAAAAGTCTGTCGAATATGGATTAAAGTCAAAAATACCTTTGAATATTGGAATGGCATATTATGGGTTAGCTGAGATGCAAGAAGAAAAAATAATTGATAACTATTTCATGAATGAAACCTGGAATGAGGAAGCTGAGAAAATACTAAAAGCTGCAATTTTAAATGCAAAAAAGGGGGTTCAGAACCTTGAGAAATCCTCCTTTAAGAGGGGTTTAATCGATGTAAATTCAGCTCTAGTCCGACTTTACTCATTAAATGGTTTTCTTTCCCCCCTTCCCCTAAACTTTCACTGAATTTAGCTATAATTTCCTCCCCTCTTTTAGAATAGA
>JBCBVV010000109.1:0-1715 GCA_039817415.1 Bacteroidota bacterium | reverse complement strand
AGGGACGATAGAAGAACTTCTCGACAAGATCATTAAAGAATATAGCCAAAACCTAGATCGTCACAGCCAACACTTGATCATTTCTAATATTCAGTTGCTCTTAGATTACTGCGTCAGATTCTATGACAGACAATTCTATACCCGAACCAATGTCAATCATGACATGGTGTCCAAATTCGAGCGCTTACTAAAAGGTTACTATCAATCTGAGCAGGTCGTGGAAAAAGGTATCCCAACAGTAAAGTATACTGCCCAAAAATTGCACCTATCCCCCAATTACCTTAGTGATCTACTGAAAAAAGAAACGGGTAAAACGGCACAGGAACATATTCATTTGTATATCATTGAAAGAGCCAAGAATAGCCTGCTCAACTCCTCCCATTCCGTAAGTGAAATTGGCTATTCATTGGGCTTTGAATACCCACAGCACTTTAGCAATCTCTTCAAGTCCAAAACTGGATATAGCCCTAGGCAATACAGAAACATGAACTTCAATTGAGATCAGATTTCAAATTGATAAACCTTTTAATTTTTTGTTAGCGGGAGACTGGCTTTCACGTCAAATAGCCTTCAAAAAACCCTTCTAACTCCTTTTTCTGAAGCTTCTTTCCAATAAGAACGATTTTACTTTCTCGGATCTTATCGGTAGGCCATTGGTTCCCATCCGTCAAAATAAAAGAACTGGCAACAGATTGCAGAATCAACTGCTTGTGATAATCGGGAGCATTCAAGATTCCTTTGATCCGATAGATTTGATCGTGTCTTTGGGACAAAAATTCCATTAAGGCCTGGCTCAAGGCTCTTACATCAAAAGGCCGGTCAAAAGAAAGCGTACAAGTGGTAATTCCATGGTTTACAAGTTGGTTCGAGGGGGGAGTCTTCTTGAATTGTTCGACTACATTCGATCCTCTAAAAGCATCTATTTCCTTTAAAGCTTCTACAGGAAAGCATCCATTTACGCCCATCTGTACCTCTGCTTGAGGATTGATTTCTTTGAGTTCCTGAAGGAGTTTGGAAAGTTGCTCTTGATCTACTGTATCAATTTTATTGACAAGAAAGGAATTGGCAAAGGTAACCTGTCGTCTTGCCTCATTGGCTTTTCCTAGCCAATGCACAAAATTTCCCGCATCGACCAGACATAAAATAGCCTTCAGCTGAAAATGTTGTCCAATTCGTTTTGAGCTAAGAAAGGGAAGGGCAATCGTTTCAGGATCTGCCATCCCTGTTGTTTCGATAACTAGCACATCAAAGCTATCCCTTTGACTACTTAGCGTTTCCAGCACATCGATGAGTTCTGCATTGAGGGAGCAACAAAGGCATCCTGCTGTAAGTGG
This sequence comes from Bacteroidota bacterium, assembly GCA_039817415.1. Lineage (GTDB taxonomy): Bacteria > Bacteroidota > Bacteroidia > J057 > J057 > JALEFZ01. Next base: position 381 of record JBCBVV010000109.1, on the reverse strand, counting down.
AACGGGCGTAATATCCGTCCCTACGATCCATTGGCTATCGAGGTTAACAGCGCCAATCTCGTTTTCAATGACCATGAATCGCTCCTTGGGCTGACTTTGAATCCAGTGATTCAGAAAACTTGTCTTTCCTGACCCCAGAAAGCCTGTAAGGATGTAGACGGGAGTGGGTTCAGTTGGCATAAGGAGTAATAATCAATCCAGATAGTAGTTAATTTGGATCAGATTCAATTATACTCATTTCACTGGGTTGCCCAGCAGATATTTCGAATTATATAAACCTTCCTTTTAGCCCCAATCTATAAGTTCCTGAAAATCAATACTTCAGCCAAAACCCAAGCAAGCGTGTCATAATTGCTTAAAATGAATGAATATTATAAAATA
>JBCBVV010000108.1:0-1798 GCA_039817415.1 Bacteroidota bacterium | reverse complement strand
AATCCAGCTGACTTACTCACTAGAGGTATAACCACCTCAGAATTCAAAAAGAAGAAAGACTTCTGGTGTAAAGGTCCCAGTTGGCTTAGTTCAGTACCCTTGGTATGGCCTGATAGTACGTCTTATAGACACCTGAGGTGTTTAAAGTGATCCCCCTCAACAGATGTGCAATGGAACATTGCAGAAAGTTAACAAGAGTTGAGGGAAAAGAATACATGTAATGAGATTATTTACTTAACGATTGGCACCATTTGCGCATTTTACCGACGCAAGCTTTAGCAGCAGTTCGTTTCGGACGCGCACCTGGAATGCCTATTGACAAGTTATCTTGATTAGTTTCATTAGCTGAATCTATATTGAATTTTGAATCCCCAATATGAGAAGAATCATCATTAACTGAATTTGAACTCAAATCCTTTGAAGGATGAGAAGAACCGGACGGCAATATATTTACATCTTGCGTTTCACGATCAAGTTCATCCGCGGATAATTGTTCTGTTTCTTCTGGAGCGTCTCCTCTATCATTACAAGAATGAGTCAAGGATAACTCCATAGGGTATAAATGATTTATGGAATGATAAACAACTTGCCCATCACCCCGTTTTACTTTTACACTTCTGATTTTATTGTCAAATCCTACAACTACTTCTAATATCCTACCTAATACCCAATAAGGACGAGGTCTATTAGGAAGTTTAACTAACACCACATCTCCAGCCTTCACTCTATTGGTCCAGTTATTCTCGTGAAGCTCTCTATAATGTTCTCTTAAACTTAAGAGATACTCCTCATACCACAATTCTCTGAAATTTGTAAAGATCTCATTTCGAAGATCAATTGATTTTATTAAGTCATTTCTACTGGGAGGGTCATCTTCCCACAATTTATTGTCCTCTCCTTGTCTTAGCAACAGAAAAGGGTTTGTACTGAATTTCAGAAAAGAATTTGGGGTAATTACCTCAAGATTATTTTCAGAGGACCTGTAAGTTAAGGGTCTGGAGTTTACTGCAGATTGAATATCCCCAATTATAGTTAATAGCTCAAAATAACCTAATCTAGATCGTCCTACTGTTTTATACAGGCAACTTTTGATAGTGCGAATGAGTCGCTCCCAAGTGGAGCCGACCCACGCAGAATATGCAGGAATTCTTATATGCTTAATGTTGAAGTTTTGAAATTGATTACTAAACTCATCAGAGCCCATAGCATTAGATAGAATGTCTCCACCTGCTACAAAGGTTCTAGCATTATCACTATACAGTGTAGATGGGACACCATACAAATTTACGAATCGCATAAAAGCAAGTAAGAAACTCTGGACAGTCATATCAGGAACTAGTTCTATGTGCACTGCCCTCACGTTCAAGCAAGTGAATATTAATAGATACATTTTGACATTTTTACCAGAAGCTGCATCTCTAACCCATAGGTGGCCAGTGTAGTCTACACCTGTATGAAAATATGGTTTGACCAAATTCACTCTATTCTTAGGAAGATTGGTCATCTTAGGATATTTGAACGAAAGTGCATTAAATTTCAGACAAATAATACACTGACTTATGATTCTCTTAACGGTTTGTCTCATGCGAGGAATCCAAAATCCTCCCAATCGAATTGCATTCACACTAGATTGTATTCCTAGGTGTTTACAATGCTTATGATAAAATTCTACTACTAAATTAGTGAGGCAATGGTTCTTAGCTAACAAAATCGGATTTACAATTTCATAATCATAAACAGCAGTTTTTCCAATTCTGCCTCTTGATCTAATGATTCCATCGTTGTCCAAAAACAAATC
>JBCBVV010000107.1:0-1810 GCA_039817415.1 Bacteroidota bacterium | reverse complement strand
TAGCCTTTTTTTAACTGCATTACCTGATAGTCTCCGGATTTATTGGATAAATACCCTTACACAGTACATATATAATTCCCCCACACATTCTTTTTATGCTCTCTAACAGTTCATTCATGCATTCCCCGAAACTATCTCTTATAAATCCATGTCTGTTTGGTTTGCACCCTCTTCAAGCGCAGTTCAACGACGAAATACAAAGGACATTTTTAGTGAATGCCCTCATCCAATCCACCTGAGTATCATTTCGTATGGTCTTCAAGTCCGCTTGAGCTGTACTCCCCCCCAAATTTAGGACAGTTAGTTAAGGTTGTTCGAATTCTTTAAATTTACTGCTATGGGAAGAAGAAAATTCACATCAGAATTCAAGACAAAAGTAGTGCTGGAAGCACTCAAAGAACGATCAAGCCTAGCGGAGTTGTCCCAGAAGCATGATCTTCATCCTCAGCAAATTACTAAATGGAAGCGAGACTTTCTCGCTGGGGCCTCTAGTGTACTTAGCAAGCCTCACCTATCAGTTCAAGACGAGGCAGAAGCAGAGAAGGCTCGTTTGTTACAGATAATCGGTGAGCAAAAGGTGGAGTTGGACTTTCTTAAAAAAAAGTTGCGATGAAATCAATTGAAGAGAAACGGGCTATGGTAGATCGTTTAGATTCCACGTTGAGTATCTCAGGGCAATGTCGTCTATTAGGTCTCCATCGCTCGGGTTTGTATTATAAACCGCGAGGTGAAAATGAGCTAAACCTGAAGCTGATGCGCATGATGGATGAACACTACCTGGATCATCCTTACAAAGGTGCTTATCGGATGTATATCTGGTTGACAAAAGATCAAGGTTATGAGGTGAGTAGGAACCGTATAGAACGACTCTATTATCGCGTAATGGGCCTTAAATCCTTGCTTCCTGGTCCACATACCTCAAAAAGGTGTAAAGATCATGCCGTATATCCCTACTTGTTGCGAGGACTTGAAATCACATATCCCAACCAGGTTTGGGCTACCGACATTACATACATTCCGATGCTTAAAGGCTATCTGTATCTGACCGCTTTCATTGATCTATTCAGCCGTTATGTACTCAATTGGTCGCTCTCTAATACCATGGATGCTCAATGGTGTGTAGATACCTTGGACGAAGCGATCGCTTTACACGGGAAGCCTGAAATAATCAATACGGATCAAGGCAGCCAGTATACCAGTGAACTATTCACAGACTTTGTTGTCAAAGAACAGAAGATCAAATTGAGTATGGATGGCAAAGGGAGAGCCACTGACAATGCCTTTATCGAAAGGCTATGGAGAAGTGTCAAATACGAACACATCTACATAAGACCACACGATAATGGAACCGATCTTTTTCATGGACTCAACTTCTATTTTGCCTATTACAATCAAAAGAGAAGGCATCAGAGTATCAATGATGAGTATCCAGCCAATTGGTACAGAAATTCAATGAAAAAGGCAGCCTGAAATGACCCTAAAATCAAACTATATTTTTACCTTTTGCTGTCCTAATAATTGGGGTGGGTACCTAGCTCCAACAAATAGCGCCAGTCCCGCTATTAAAATGCGGGACAGGCGCTTTTCATTCGGGGCTACGCCTGCTCTTTTATAACCTGATTACATCTGTCCATCTACTTGAGTAGATGGACATAAGAAATCGAGGTATAAGTAGACCGCAAGATCTTCAAAATCAACACTTTAAGTCTCTTATCTCGCGTCTCAACATCTGACCTCTTTCTTACAAGGGATTTATGCCAGCAACTATTTAGTTAAAAACTGGTTTTCTCTGTCAGTTGATAAAAGTCAA
>JBCBVV010000106.1:0-2052 GCA_039817415.1 Bacteroidota bacterium | reverse complement strand
CAATACTTTCTTCTGATTGAGAAAGTGAATTGACAACAATTCGATTATTGAGATTTCTGATAGATGGCCGGTGGTGGGTTTTTGTGTCAGTTAATTTAACTTCACCATTAGAAATACTTATCTCATGGATCTCTACCAAATACTCTCCGCTTACTTTGATGGTGTAACGATCATCAGGTAATTGCTGAAGGTTATATTTGATTCTTTTTTTGTCATTTTCAATGAGATCTGAATAGATGAGGGTACCTCTTTTGTCTATTAGTTCAAATGATTCTGCCTTACCCATCGTTCCAACGACCTGAAGTACAATAGATTTTTCTTGAGTTGGAATCAAAAGGGAATTTGTTGTAGGATCAATTTTCGCAAACAATGAATTGAGCGAAATAAGAAGGACTAAGTTGATCAATACTAAAACTCTCATGCTTTTTTAATTCTTTGGATGACAAATATTCTATGGCTCAAATATCTGCCCTTATCCTCATCTATTCTTTCTGAAAATTGGTAGATAGATGTTCAATATTGATCATATAGGTTAATTTTGTAAAGCTTTTGGTTAATTTCGCATTGATTGGGCTTTGAAACGAAAATTTGTGGACGGTAAATCCAAGCAACATTTGATTCCCAGGCTAAAGAAAGTGGAGCCTGACATTGGTTCATCGTTAAGGTATTCACGCTTTACCGAAAGAGATCCTGATGCCAAAGCATATTGGCATTATCATCCAGAGGTAGAATTGGTCTATATCAAGGAAGGCTATGGGAATAGATACGTAGGAAACCATATTTCTAAATTCGAAGAGGGGGATCTTATTCTTATGGGCCCCAATATTCCCCATTTTGGCTATGAATTTGGGCTTCAGGGAGTGAATGAGGAGATCGTTGTGCAGTTTAAAAAGGATTTGATCAAGACCTCCGTCCAAATTATGCCAGAATTAGAGGCTATTGCTGCCATGATATCTAAATCAAAATCGGGCATTTCATTTTATGGTGAAACTAAAGAGATGATTGGCCTTCAACTTGAAAAAATGGAAGAGCAGTCTGCTTTCGATCGCTTGCTAAGTATCCTAAAGGTCTTACAACGTCTTGCCCAGTCAGAAGAATATGAAGTCCTAAATGCTCAAGGAATGACCCTGATTATTCAGAATCAAGACGATGAGCGAATAAATCAAGTTTATAATTACGTAAAAACACATTACGAATCTGAGATCAGCCTAGATCAGATTAGCAAGGTAGCTTCTATGACTGTTCCAGCCTTTTGTCGATACTTTAAAAAATATACCAAGAAGACCTTCACCCAATTTGTAAATGAATTTCGTGTAAGGCAGGCCATTCGCCTTATTTCCCTAGGGAATAAGTCCATTACAGAAATAGCCTATGAAGTAGGATTCAATAACTTTTCCCATTTCAACAAACAATTCAAAAGAGTGACAGGGCTTTCTCCTTCCACTTACAAAAAATCTATGTACCAGATTATTGACTAGAGAGGAAAGAGTAAACATTACCCGTATAAAAAAGCTCTGTGTATCCCATTGAGGTATAAGCTAGAAGGCATACATCCCTGCTGCCACCAGATTAAGAATCGTGAGAATCAGATCTGTAACAAAGATAAAGAGCATGAGTCCCTTTACTTGCCAGACCCCTTTGCCTTTTCGATTGTCGAGCGCCACTGGGACGTTCCCAAGAAATTGAGAACCATGTGCTGTGGCAAAAACGACCAAAAGAATGATTCTTTGCCTAGCATCTGGAAAAAAATCGGTATTGAGTACGAGCAAGACACTAAGGATACAAAAGGAAAAATTAAATCCTCCCATAAATTTCCCCGTCCAAGCAAACATGTCATAAACAGGTGTATGACGTTCTTCCTTGGGAACCAGAATTTTGGCAAATACCTTGGTCCGTATGGCGAATAGGTGAAAGCCAAGACCAAACCAAACGGCGTTGAGGATAAGGATCGTTTCAAACATTGGGCAAGTAACTGAGGGACTACTTTTTACAAGTTAGGGCTTTTCCATAGAAAAAAGATATGGCCTAAACTGGATGTAATGGGTAAGAAAA
>JBCBVV010000105.1:0-2125 GCA_039817415.1 Bacteroidota bacterium | reverse complement strand
TCAACTGTGGCCACCCTCACCATCAGGGGAGCTCCTTGTTGAGCAGGCGGCTGGATATTGATTTATTGAATTATTACATCCGGGTGTTATTTAGTTAGTGTTTTAGTCAGGTAATTAACTAGTTAACTAGGCTTGGAGAATTTAGGAGGTTCTAGGCTACAGGGCACTCAGGGCCATTTGCCAACTACAGAAGGAAAAAGTTCAGAAGAAAATGAAAAAGAGAATAGAATGAAAACCTGACAATGGCAACTGGGTTCAGGTGGAGGGAATAGCTACCCGAGACCTAATGAATTAGATCTACTGTAGCTAGGAGTTTATTAAAGAGTTCAGAGTTGGCCTTAGAGTATAAATTATGTATATCAATACATTTACTTAAATCGAGTTAGGCACAAGTGAACGGGACCTGCTCTTAGAAGATTAGGTCATAATATTAATCAGCTTGTCTGCATTAGGTTAAGACCTAATGAAGTTTATTTGGGTTAGGTTGGATTTAGTTAGGTTAAGACCTAAAGCAACTGGCCTATATTAGGCTAGGCATTAAGATTAGGGTGGCTGGATAATGTTCAGGCCCTAGAGAATTTGCTTCTTTAGCTAGTAAAGAGAAAGGATAAAACCTTGAAGAGTCCTATATATAGGACGCCAGGCCTAGGCAAGACGAGTTAGGCCTGTCAGTCAGCTAGTGAAATTGTTAGTTTATGTTAGAGTAGGTTAGGACCTAGCTATTGGGGAAAAGGAAATTTCTACCCAGATACTGGCGTAAAAGGGAAAGGAATGTAGGAGGCTAAAAGTTAAACAAAAGAAGAGAAAGTGCTCACCGCGTCAGACAGGACGTTTGGACTTAGGAGTCGTTCCGGGTTGTCATTGGGCATTGCGATCCTCTCATTCCTAGGTTTTGGTTTGCTTCTAGCCTCCTCTCACACGTCGTGGGGCTCAATTCTCATGTGGATTCGTCCAGGTCGAAGGTTCATGTGAAATAGAAGAGAATTAAAAAGAATTTCCTTATTAAATAAACATTTTCTGTGCCGTTTTGCGAAAGTCTCGCTACGATAAAATCAGCGGTCCCGCTTCTTCTTCTTTCTTCTTCTTTTTTTCCGCGGTTCTTTCTCCCGCCTCTCCTACCTTTTGTTCCCACCTTCAGCCTCCAGTATTGTGGAAATTCCCACCCTAACTCGCCAGGATCTAAATAGAATGTGGGTTAATTATTAGTAGGTTATTACAAAGGTTATTTTAGTACTAGAAAATAAAATAAAACAATTTCGTTAGTAAAGAAGGAGAATAAAAAACAAAATGAATAATATAAGAATTCAAGAAAAATATGTACATAAACAAAACTAAAGAAGTGCTTTGCGTAGGATATAAGTGGAAACAAAATTAGGACAATGAAGTACAGCAGATATCCGCTACAATAGGCCCCCAAGGGAAGATCGTCACTCTTGTGAAAGATCAGTTTCTGGAGGAGATCTGCTTAACATATCTGCCAAGTAGTTTTGGGTTCCTGGAACATGCTTAGAATAAAACTTGAAAAGATTCAAATAGATAGCCCAGCGCTTTAGTCTGGGATTCAGTTTATCAGCAGATTGGAGATGCAAAAGGGGTTTGTGATCAGTAGCCAATTCAAATACTTGGCCATACAGGTAAAGCTCAAACTTGCGAACTGCCCAGTATATAGCTAAGGCCTCTTTTTCTATAACCGAATAATTTCTCTCGGCTTCTCTCAACCTACGGCTGGCATATATCACTGGAACAAGTGTCCGTGGGTCAGCTTGGGATGGCTGGAGGAGTACTGCTCCTAAACCAGTGTCACTAGCATCTGTTTGCAGAGTGAATGGTAAGTTCGGAGAAGGCAACTGTAAAATAGGCTTTTGTGTAAGGGCGTTTCGCAACTGGAAAAATGCACTTTTGGCAGTTTCAGACCACTGTAAAGTCTTGGGACTACCTTTCTTGAGCATACTGAATAAGTGGCTAGCAATATCAGAAAAATGACAAATAAACTTTTGATAGTAGCCTACGCTTCCTAAAAAGGATCGGAGTTGGGTTATCGTGCTGGGAAGAGGCATCTCTTTGATGACATTGCATTTGCTTTCCAAGGGGGTATAACAACCACCTCCTACAAGGTGCCCTAGAT
>JBCBVV010000104.1:0-2776 GCA_039817415.1 Bacteroidota bacterium | reverse complement strand
TTTTTTCATCCTTGACATATATATGTGCGGGGTATGGAAAAATGTACTGGTTGTTTATTAATTTTTTTTCTAATAAATACGATGGGATATAGTCTTCACAAAGAATATCAAATTAGATAGACGACTTTAGAGTATATCACGGGTTCTCTAAAGACGTATCACGGCTAAGGCGAACTTACAAAAAATAACACTATATAGTTCTAAGTATTGAAATATATAGTGTTTCCGATAATTATTGTACTTTAAAACTATTCTATTTTATGTGGTTGGGTTATTTTCTCCCCCTCCATCCCAATACAGGTACTCCCACCCCTAATGAATAACTACCTGCCCAAGGTGCAATGCCCACTCTCCAGTTCACTCCTCTATGGGAAACGTAGCTTAGTTCGGGGATAAGGGCTGCTTGGTGTCTTCCCATGACAAGATTGGCAGAAAGGAGGATTCTATTTTTGGGTGGTTTGACGGGAAAGGTGGGGCGAATATATACTGAGTTAAAGGGCTTCTTCATCTCATAGGAATAGTGGGTACTGAGTAACTCTCCTTCTACCAATAGAGAGGAGTAGAGGGTGAGTTCGTCATTGTCGAGGGTATCATGGTAGGCCTTTAAAGTAGGATAGGCTGATGATCCTGTATCAATCAATACGGTATCATGTTGAAAGCGATATACGATTTCAGCTTCAGGGACACTTGACGGTAAGTAGATGATTCTCCCTGTATCCCGAAAGACGGTAAGGGTATCGATCAAGCAAATAGGATCATAGTTTGGTAAGGTCTTCTTTTGCTGGCAGCTTGACAGCACCCAGATGATCATCAAGAGACATACAATCGGCAGAATATGAATACGCTTCTTCATTGTTTTTGATCCAAGCAAAGTCTTGAGAGGGAATAATTCCAGTTTGGAAGGTTTAGTTGGTCGAGACTGTTCTAACTTATTATGTCTTGATATAGGGAAACTGTTCAACTTGGGAGAAGTCCGAATAATCTGAACCAAGATGGATGAGAGGATGAATACCGAGCAGGAGCTTTGCAGTACATTGGTTCATATCACAAACAAACAGATTGAATCATGGCACGTCAAAAAGGCTTAATCAAATACGAGGGTAACCTCGGTGGCATCAGCCATTACAAACAAAAGGGAGTCAAAGACCATTTGGCTCGTTTGGCCAATGGCCCCTCTAAAGAGCAGATCGAATCTGATCCCGCTTTCCGTCGAACCAGAGAGAACAACAATGAGTTTCGGGGATGCGCTTTGGTCGGAAAGCATTTGCGATCCTCCTTTGCCAAGCTCATCAAATCCTCTGCAGATTCCTTCATTACGGGTCGATTGGTCAAGTACATCAAGCAGGTGAATCTATTGGACAGCATCAATCCAAGGGGTCAGCGGTCCATCGCCTTGAGTTTGGGACCAGAAAAATTGAAGAATTTTGAATTCAACAGAAATCTGTCATTAGATACTGTATTCTCACCCAGCTTTACAGTCAGTGAGAATGGGTCCAAGAACGAAGCTACCCTAGAGGTAGAGCCTTTCCTTCCTGTGGATAGCATCGCCATTCCTGAAGGAGCAACTCACTTCAGAATCCTCTTGGCCATTGCTACCTTATCAGATTATGATTTTGATCCCCTGGAGAAGATCTATAAGCCTGTTAATGAAGCAGAGAATGGATTGGCACAAACGACCTATTCTGCCTATCTGCCGGTGGATCAGGAATTGACCGTACCCACTACCCTAACAGCTACCTTGACAGGTGGCCCGACGGTTTCGGGAACAACCTCTTTGGCGACAGCAGTTGGCATTGAGTTTTACCAGGAGGTGAATGGAACCCAATATCTTTTCGCCCAAGGTAATGCCACCAAATTCGTGGAGATCTTTGTATAACATCATTGGGGAGGTTCTCGAGGGGACTCCCCCTTTTTTTATCCTTAACCCAAACACTATATGGAATTGGTCGCAAAAATGAAATCATTGGTCATCTCTATTGAGGAGGACTTTAGCAAGATTGATGATGGCACCTCCACCGTTGAGACGGAGAAGCATTTGGATGGAGCCATGAGGTTGGCCCAAACTCTTTTGAAGGCCATCAAGGAGGACAGAGAATTGCAGAAGTTAAGTAAGTAGGTTTTTCAAGTAGGTTGTGCTGACGCCCTGGTTGCCGAGAGGTAGCCGGGGTTATTTTTATGGATACGCTTATATCGGTACCCAATCTTCTCTATAACTCAGGTATGGCTATGGTATATATCAAGGAAAGGGAAGCCATATAGATAAGCTTCGCCTTCATTCTTATGGGCCACTTTGTTCAATCGCCTTTTTCTCGGGCCTTTTTCCTTTCTGTGAAGAGTTTTGCCAGCTGAAGGATAGCTATCAAAAGCAAGATAATTTGAATGAGAAGCTTCAACCAGATGGTGATTTCATCCACATTAGGAAGGTGGGCCAGGGCTTCGGTTAAGGGAATGCCAGCTATAGAGAAGAACAGTCTCCCCAGGTCATTTTTCTGATGCATCGTGTTTGTTTGTTATGGTGAGGGGGGAAGGTAGGGATTGGAGGATTGTAAGTGGGGGGAAGTTTGGGGAACTCAGCCACATGATCTCTCAGAAGTTTCTCATCATTTCAATGTTCATTATTTTTTGCTAGAAAAGAGGCTATTTTTTTGTACTGTTAGTAGTTTATTGCCGTCAGACATTTCCTGTTTTCAAGCTGCTTTTTAGATCTTAGTTTTGGCAGTTTTTGTCTTTTGATGCTCTTTGAAGGGAAATTATGGTTATTGTCCCCTCTTTTGAG
>JBCBVV010000103.1:0-2860 GCA_039817415.1 Bacteroidota bacterium | reverse complement strand
CGACCTTCAGCCCAAGAACAAACATCTGGACCAGAAGAAAGTCTTCCTCCTAAAGACCCCCACCCTGACCAACTACCGTCATACCACCTATGCCATAGAGCATTATCAGCTCCTCTAACAAAAACATCAATCCTGCCGTTACTCCAAGACACAGCAGTTGGGTCGGAAGAAAGTGTTCCTCCTAAAGACTCCCACCCTGACCAACTACCGTCATACCACCTATGCCATAGAGCCTTATCAGCTCCTCTAACAAAAACATCAAGACGACCTTCAGCCCAAGAACAAACATCTGGACCAGAAGAAAGTCTTCCTCCTAAAGACCCCCACCCTGACCAACTACCCGAACCATAAATAGATTGAATGCCATTGATGTCATCTTGATCTAGGGAACGTTGTGAAGTGCCAGAGAGAAAAGACGGTCGCATGATTGCAGTTGAGATTGAACTATGTCCCAGTCCCAAACAATGCCCAATTTCATGAGCTGCAAAATCGACTAAATCAAATGAATTAGTACCTATGGGCATAGCAAATGCCCACATTTCGGAGTCATCAAACGTAACTCTACTATCAGTAATTAAGTTATCAATATGGTTCCAATTGGCATTAGCTGCTGCTGTACCAGGAATAGACCCGACAAAGTTAAGCAAAATATCAGGTGTACCAGCAGTTATTTCACTAAATGTTAACGAAGTGACTTGGCTCCACATGTCAAATGCAGTCGTAATTGCAGCTCTAACGTCTGCTTGAGGAATATCAGGTGTAAAGCTAACGAATCTATAAGTAAGATTAGTTCTGTTCCACCTCTGACCTGTAGTGGTGAAGTTAAGACCAAAAGGAGCATCCGTTACACCACAATTTCGAGTTAGCATAGTTAAATTTATATTTACAAAAGGCTTTTTAGAAGGATATAGATAGATTCTGAATACTTATTCAGAAATTAATGGAGAGTTTATAATTTTGGAACTACTAATCAATTTTTGTAAAGATTCAGGTGTCAGGAATCTAGGGCAAACGCATCTTATCGGGGTCGCACCGAGATACATGTTGAAACGTGCCACAACGGCTTAAAAGCATTGATTTATATGGGTTTCAGAAACAGACTTTTTCACAGGCTCTTTATGTCTGATAAATGGTATTAGCAGACATAACTCAACGAAAAACTAGGGTTTTAGGTCTTTAATGTCTTTGGAGTAAAATAATACCAAGCAGAATATAGGTTAAAGCTTTATCGAATAAGCCTTTCAAGCTTACTGCTATCCAGATTATTTGCGATCGCGATCTTACTTACTATAGAAAATCAAATCCTTACACAGTAATAGTTACAGGGAGATGTCCTAAAGGATACCGCGTCCGCATATGGCATGATTTTACCTTTGTCTCGGCTCAACACCATTTTAGAGAACTACTTTATGTTTTCTCTGATTCTTTATTAAGAAAAAACAATCTCTGCCAGATTATGTAATATCAGGAAGTCAACTCCGTTATATTCCTTACTGCCACTTCCAGGTTCATCAATATTTCTAGAACGAATCCAGCGATTATCTTTTTGCCATCCTGTTTCAACTGGAAGATCGCTTTGGGTTCCATCACTAGGACACTTATCTAAAATTTCTTGTATCTCTGCCAATCCAAACGAATCAGGAGTGCTGTTACTGGCAAATGAATATAACAAAATGGAGAAGTGATGATTGACGCTCAAGGCTGCTGCTTCAAATTCTCCTTTTGTCCAAATATCACTAGGAGCAATAGCCATTAAAATTATATGGGCTGCGAATGAATTAACCTCAATTTCTCCCAGTGAAACCTCCCCAATAACTGGTATATCAAATTTTAAGTCAATTGATGTTTGTAAAATTACAGCAGCTTCATCTCCACTGTTATCCCAAAAAGAGGCAACTCCATTTAGTGGAAGTTCAAAACCTAATAATTTTATTTTTGAATCCTCAAATCTATCTTTACCAGTCATATATTTATTTAGTCCATGAAGAAGTGAGGACAACCACCTCATGTCTCCTCCTCTTTTCACGTCATCTCCATTGGGAAGTTTCAGTTCAAAATAGCTATTTTTGGCAAAAAGATAGATCCTATCGGATATCTCCTTGGCTCTCTCTATGAGTGGTTCTTCTTCGGATAATTTGGCTACACACCATAATCCATAAAAAAGCCCAAAAATCTGATCTCCGCTAGGTGCAGCATTTTCAGGTGTTTGCCAGTCTGAATCAACTTGTGCAAATCGATTATTAAGACGCGGATCGTCAACTCCAATAATATTATCTCGTAAGATAAAACCATTTAATTGAGAATCAGCACTATATAAAGGTTCAGCATCACGATCTAACTGTTCTACTGTGTCCAAAAGCTCATCGATTTTTTGAATTGAAAATTCAAGGTTTTGTCCATTTCTCCGCATTATATAAATTTCAGATGCGAGGAAGATAAGAGCTTGTCCAATATATATAGTCTGATCGGCAAATTTAATTCGGTCGCCTTCAATAGATTCAGCGACGTGACCTGAATAGTAGAATTTATCAAAAAATTTCTGTCTTATTGAGTTATATTTATCGCTAAAATCCATGAAAGTGTCTGATTATCAGGAACACCTCATTTTATAAAGAATATAAAGATTACGTTTCCTCTATGTTACAAATCAAAAAATGAGAAATTGACGATCGCAATTTCAATTACCTTAGTTCAAGAACTGACGGAGGATTGATTTACTGGAAGATATTTCGGTTTGACCTAGTAGCTTATCAGCTAAGGTGTGATCGCCTGATGGGAATTGCTTCATAGGGATTCTCGATCTCTGGATAACTCGGTTTTCCGAGATGAGAGATCATATCTCTAAACTGCTCTGACTCTA
>JBCBVV010000102.1:0-2912 GCA_039817415.1 Bacteroidota bacterium | reverse complement strand
AAAAAAAGATGCTTTCATAGCGAGATCCTAAATTGGAAATGATCCCTTTGTCTTTGTTAAACCAATTTCTCCCTCTATCAGGACTTTTGAATACTTTTCCATTTAAATTAAAGGCAAATATTATCTGATTATTGACGAAGCTAGCTCCTTGTACATTGGAAACAGGAATCTGCCCGATCGTTTCCCAGATATTTTGAGGGGCTGCAGGTGGGGAAGTGGATGTTGGTTCAGATATCATCCCAAATCCTACCCAACCTTCAGCCGTAAATACCCAACCTTCAAATTCACCAGGAGCTGGTTCACTGTTCCAAGCTTTGTCACCTATTCGCCAAGTTGCGGTTGCAAAGTTCCCTAAGTCTAAAGGAGTTAAGAGGTCTGGAGAATTCTTAGCATAAAATTGTCGATAAAAATTGCCTTTCTGTGCTACGGTTATAGGATACTGATTTAGTTTGCTCTTAATCTCTATCCTCTTTTCAGGAATAGAATAAGGGTAATAAAAATTTCGTTCAGTCTCGTTTTCTAGTAATACTTGCGGTCCCCATAGGGCTATATTCACTTGGTCATGGGAACTAAAAACATTGAATGCAAGCCTAAGATCTCTTTGTAATTCTCCATTCTCTTCTAATAATCTAGTGATCTTGATTCGATCTTCATAGAGCTTCCAGTCTCCTCCCACAGCATGTATAAAGAGCTTGCCTCTGAAAGTAGGATTTACATGGTTAGGATTACTAGAGTTATCTGGGTATTTGGTCTTCTGCCTTAAAGACGTACTTATAAGAGGAATGCCTATATTTAAATCGCCTCCTGTAGGAACAAAATCAATAAACTTCGCCCAAAATCGTAATACCACATAATCATTCTCCTGAATTGGAATATCCGTAATAAATTGGGCAATATTCATATCCCCTCCCGTTTCAGAAGAGAAGCTGAAAACACTGGCTTCGTCAATTCCATTAGGAGCTACTACGGTTCTTCTATCCAAGGTAACTGATGTATTTTCCCATAGATCAAAAAACTCTGGATCAATGGATGGGCAGTAATTTTCAAGATTTAAAATATTTTGTGGCGTGTAATGAGATTTTTGGCGGTTTATAATTCCTAAAGACTTCTCATTGATAAGACCTCCATAGGTACTAGAAGAGGTGAATGAATTTTGTATAGCTCCATTGGTACCATAATTATTGTTATCAATTAGATTGTTTTTAGAAAATTCGTCAGCAATAATATCAGAAATCTGGAAATTTATAAAGCTATTTCCTTGAATGATTCCATTGGATGAATTCTGTAAGTAAACCCCATATCCCATATGGGTACCAGCACTCCATGATGGATCAATATTTCCTACAAATCTGTTGTTGGAAAGAGTAAACTGATCACAGTTCAGCAAAGTCAATAATCTGCTTTTATCTCCTGGCATACTGACTCCCATTTTTTCGAAAAAATTACTAAAGGTAAAGCGTTCAGAATTTATGAGCCGGATGATGCTATTTTCTGTTTCATGGCTGGAAAAAGATTGATTAAAAAGCTCTAAGAACCTTTCATAAGAGATTTTTTTGATAGCAAAAGCTTCTTCAGAATGCGTGGGGTTTCCTTGGTTATCAAGAGTAGAAAATCCAAGTTGAACCAGATATTCATCAAGTAAGGTAGATTGTTTGATTAACTGAACATCAATTTCAGCTCTTAAATTTGCCTGCTCTCCACTAGTCAGAAAATCTGTAAGCCTGGAATAAGTTTCTTCATCAAAAAGATGGTAACCGCCGTTATTTGCAATATTGATGTTTTGGAAAATAGCGTTTTTACCCTCAAAATCGATCGATCGAAAACTGGTTTCATGTTTTCCTCCAATAATGGTCCAGAGATTTCCAGCCACATTTTTCAGATTGATAATATTTCCCGACAGCCAGACATCTTCCAGAGTCCAGAGGTTGTTGTCATTTCCAGAACTCTCTATACCATGCCTGAAGTTCAAGACTTCGCAGTTTCTAATTATTCCCTGATCACCATTAACAATCTTTATCCCAACAGTTCGAGGAATCAAATTATCGCTTGGCGCAGGTACTTTTTGATTATCGATTTTCAGGTCTATAATTTTTGTCTTCCAATGAACTACAGAGTTCTCTACATCTCCGATCTGCAATGCAGCTGATACTGCATCATTGGGGGCAAGAGGATCATCTCTCAAAACGATGGAAGAATAATTTCCCTCAAGCCATAGAGTACGGGTTCCTCGCTCTGAATTATTAGCAGTTAAACCCTTATAAATCACATATTCCTTTGCTGGTTGAAATACAATTTTACCTCCATAATCTTTAATGTTAGGTACATTTAAGCACCTTTGTAAAGCTATGTAATCATTGCTTTCCCCATCTCCCAGAGCCCCCCACCATTCGGGCAAAAGCGTGGGAGTTCTGTATTTGGTATTTTGCGAAGAGCCAATCTGAGGATAAATCCACCTGACTTTTCCTGCATCCAAATCATCATTTGGGCTATCTAATTCATCAAATGCAAAGATTCTGTAAGGACCAGCATTCAGATTTCCTCGGATGAATAGACTTTGATCCGTCAAAATATTCAAGGTAACACCCTTGGCGATCCTTAACTCTACATTTTCAGGTATCGTTAAATCCATATTGATTTCCCATGTGCCCTTCTTTATCCATAATACTCCTCCTTCTTCTGGAATTTGGCTATTTATCATGTCCGTAAGCGTTCCAGCATTAAATTCAAGTGGATTTGCCGGATCTATCGTAGCTAGTTCATGAGCATCGACGAAGCTATTTTGAGAAATTCCATAATATGAGCCATTACAAAGCAACAGCATTACGATTCCTCTGATATACAAAGTTTTAAACTTCATGTTTTTATAAATTTTTAAGGCCATGTTTGAATAAAAATCTATAGCAATCTATTCA
>JBCBVV010000101.1:0-3033 GCA_039817415.1 Bacteroidota bacterium | reverse complement strand
CATTCCGTGACTGGAGTTCAGACGTGTGCCTCCGATCTGGAAATCTTAGAATTTTTTTTCCGTAGGTAAAAACGGACTCCGAAACTGAATTCAGGGGGGTTGAATTTATTATTTTGGAAATTTTTCAATATGAAGCTTTTTGAGACAACAGTGCCGGACCTTAGCGATTTTAGCAAAATTTCATATTTTGGGTGGTAGGTAATGGGTGCCCTCAGGATATTTACTAGTCAAAATATCCATGGTCCTACTGAGGGGGAACTGACCATTGGGTCTTTTGACGAATACCAAAACCCTTTGGTAGATTGTCTTTAAAAGGCACAATGGAATGGCTAAATAATAAGTTCCTTTGCTGAAAGCCCTGACAGCTAAGTGATACCGATACACATGATTTCCTAGGAAATCATGCGATTTGATATTACTTAGTGGTCTCTTTTGAGAGCAGCCAATTACTAAAGTTCACTTGTACTATTGTGTTTCTTTAGGATTTGTCTGTTTTCTTAACAGGAAGTTAGAATGTTTTTAAGTGGCCCCCATCACTTCTTCTATAGATGACCCACTTTTACCTACTTCTTCACATTCTAACTTCCTTTCTACCTTTTCTTTAAACTAGATGTCAAGAGCCGGAGCTGTCACAGTTCACTCTGTGACTGTTCTACTCAAGATGTCTGGTTTACTTTTCCTCTTCTATTAAGGAAGTTTTGATTCACTGTATATGCTGGATTGTGTATTAGGGCAAGTTAGACCAGTGGTTGGGGAAGATTTGGCCCCTGGTTGGACTAGATCTTCCTTAGTTTTTGAGTCGGGATGAATGGGAGCTGTTGGCGTTACTTTTGGTTAGAACTGTCTGACTGATTGTATCGCTTCGAGCTTTCATTCATGCGACTCCTGGTCTAGAAGTTGGTGGAATAAACCTGGCGACAGGTCCCACCGGCCAGGCCTCGAAAGGGTCTACCAAGCTCGTTGCTGGTGCATGTTTGAAGGCGTGTATGGTGTGTCAATTCCTTTCAAACTTCCAGTACATGGGAAAGGGCAGCTACGCCGCCCCCTTCTATAGGGACAAAAGAGAGAGGACAATTATTATATATGTATATATATAATGGCGGGTTGGCAAAGCCCTCTCCTGAATCTAGGGCCCTTTCCCATGTAATAGTCATTTCTGGACCTTTCCGACTCTGCAGGGAGCTATCCATACTACCTGAGACATCAGGTAGCTGCAGTATCTTCTTCCATGTACTTTTTTATATAATCCTCTTAATCATGGCTACAACCGAAGATAAAAACCCTGTTGACTTGACTGCTCCAGTTCCACATCCAATGGTTCCACCTGAACCAAAACCCCCTGATCCTGGAGAAAAACCTCGAGTGACTTCTGTTGATGACCTTGGCCAGAAAACGAATACCCCTTTGCAAGAACCCTCAACCAGCTTCACGCTGGAACCTTACCTTCCCACTTCACCTAAGCCAAGTGTAGCTAAGTCAGGTGGGAAGAAATCATCGCTGGGACACCAGAGCGTCAAATCTGGTGGTATGTTTACCAAAGATGTACTCTATTGTACAAAGATTGACTCAAGAATTGAATATGAGCATATATATGAGGAATTTCGTAAATATGGAGATATCCGAAGAATTAAATTGATACTTGATGAAGCGTCCATCACATATGATCTATACATTTCATTCTATAAAAGTGAAGTGGCAGAATCAGCCCTGAAGCAAATTAAGTTAAAGGACCCAGATAGTGACAGCACTTATAAATTATTAGACTCTAAAAATCTTGACGACGGTCCATTTGACTTCATTCCTCCTAAAATTGAGGAATCTAAAACGGAAAGAAAAAGTCCAAAACTCACATGGCATGTTGGAGCCTTCAAAAATGATTCCTCAAACTTCATCAAGGCTTCAGCATACATACGTAAGAAAATAGGTAATCTTCCACAAGGCTATATCAAAAAGTATGGAAAAGGAATCCTGATCAGAGCTGGCAATGATACCCAAATCCATATGCTTAAGAATTTCCATCCCAATGAAGAAGGTAATATAAAATCAGTTACCCCCCACAAGTCTTTCAACATAGTAAAAGGAGTCCTCTATAGTAAAGATCTTTACGAATTTGACGAAGAGGAGATACTGGAAATGTGTCCCTCTTATGTATATGCCGTCAAAAAACTTAGAGGTTTCAATAATGCCATAGTTTTGTCCTTTTCTACTAGCTCATTACCAAGTGATATTTCAATAGAACATAGCCATTTGAAAATAAGAAAGTTTAAACAGAGACCCAAACAATGCTTCCAATGCTATGTTTATGGACATGTGGTATCTAAATGTCCAAATGAGGCTTGTTGTCGTAACTGCTCGGGTAATCATGAAAAAACCGATGAATGTTCCCTACCTCCATTCTGTTTCCACTGCAGTGGCTCCCACTCACCTTCT
Source organism: Bacteroidota bacterium (assembly GCA_039817415.1). Lineage (GTDB taxonomy): Bacteria > Bacteroidota > Bacteroidia > J057 > J057 > JALEFZ01. The sequence goes on along the minus strand of JBCBVV010000101.1, from coordinate 603 downwards.
TCCAAAAAATGCCCGAAATACCAACTGGAAGAAAAGATTCTTGAATTGGCATACGATGAAAAGATCAGTTTTGGGGCAGCTAGATACCTCATTGGGGAATCAGACCAACCCTACAAGACCATATTGAAAAAGCCGGTCAAACCATCAACCCAGACAAACGGCAACAAGCAATCTTCTCCAGAAAAGGCTGAGCAATCATCCAAGCCTGCCAAAAAGACCTCGGAAAAAGAAAAGGAAGCAGAGACCCCAGATGTCGATTCTCCAAAGGCCACTAAATCTGATGGGTTTTGGAAAGTTCCTTCAGATAAGAAGAACTCTTCCTCCCATGGAGCTAAAGAGGCTGAAACAACATCATCTCAAAGAGAATCCAGCTTCGTAACTCGTAATAGATTCAGTGCTCTTGAAGATGAGTCCGATGTTGAAAGCCAGGAGGACATGGATGATGAGCCTATCTCCAATTCCGAATCCCGAAAAAGAACTCTGGAAACCTCTTCTCCAACCAACAAGAATAAGAAGACCAACATAAACACCTCACGAAGTAACCTAAAATCAATTAATGACCAGAGTAAATGCCAGAAGTCAAATAAATCACCAGAAGCAATG
>JBCBVV010000100.1:0-3123 GCA_039817415.1 Bacteroidota bacterium | reverse complement strand
GTAGCGCTACACTGTCCTGCGCTACAATCCCAAAGGAATCGGTCATGGTAACCACATACCAACCACTTTGATCCAAGGTTTCGCTGATACTGAGATCCAGGGTATTCAGCAACTCATTTCCACTTGACCATTGATAAGAATAAGGTGGCATCCCTTCTACCTGAACAAAGGCCGTAACTTCCTGACCTTGACAATAGATCGCAGATGGATCTACTGGTAGAGTAATCTCAGGTTGGATAAAAATAGTATTGATGACATCATTGGTGATGATGGGAGCATTGAAGTCAAAGAAAATGCCAGCTCGGTTGATGATCTGAGTACCAGGAAGTAAAGGCCGTTTATGCTCGATATGGAATATTGCTGTTCCAATTGAACCATAAGGATCAGAGGCAGAGTCAGGTAGATAAATATCTCGAAACAGAAATTCTAGGACTCGCCCTGGCTTAATGGAGAACTCAAAATCATCTGTTGCTGCTATGGCTTCTAGGGTAGTAATATCTAGTAAATCAGATAAAGTATCTCGCAACAAAACATTGATGGCAGGGGAGTTTCCAATATTTTGAAAATTAATAGTGTAGACATGGATGCTGTCTTCATCCTTAATCAGTCCTAGGTCTTGGTTGGATAATCCTTCAGGATAGACCTCCTTATTGTTAGGGTCGAAAGCGCCCAATACAACTCCATTATGTACAAATTCATTATTTAATGGATTTTCATCTCCTACAATGGGCATTGCCACTGCTTTATTGGTAAAATTCCAGCCCAGTTGAAGGGTCGAGTCAGGTACAAATTCTACCGTAAATACATCAAAATCATTGGGTTGGAGATTGACGATATCCCAAGTAATGGTTCTTAATACAGTGTCATGCGTGACGGGTCCAGGTATGATGTTCTGAACTTCAAAAATAGAATCGTACGTAAAGACTAGCTCTCCGAACATTGGAAAATTTCCAATATTATCTACAAAAACTGATTGTAAAAGAGGAAATCCGGGGCTAACTCCCATCGCAAATGGTAAAACCCGGAGATTCTGAACTGTAGGCATATACCATGGAAAGTTATTACCACTTGTATCAACACCCGCTGTAGGGAAATAAAAAGTCTGTGGGTTTGATATGCACGAACTGCTAGGAGTAGGTGGATATGCTGTAATCACTTGTACACCAGTATCTAATACAAGAGTATAGTACCCTAAGCTGTCTGTAATGACCCCGAAACCAGAGTCAGAAAGAATAAGGACATTGGCTGTACCAGATTCATTGGAATCTAATAAACAATTTTGGTTTGTATCAAAGAATACCTGCCCACTCAAATATATTTTACAAGAATCCTCTTCCTCCAAGACTAGGCTTTCGTTTTTCAAACATCCCTGTGCATCCTCCACAATAACTGAATATCCTGCTGGTGCAAGGTTACTTACCGAAGAAGTCGAAGGACCATGGCTCCATGTGTATGTGTAGGGAGATTGTCCACCAGAAGAAGTTATAGCAATTGCTCCATCATCCAAGCCACAACTAGCCTCCGTCATAGAAATGGCATTTTGTATGTTACCTGCTTCTACTACATAGGTCCGTTCAATCTGAAAATTATTAGGGCCTGTAACGATTACACGATACACTCCAGGGCCAATATTTGTCAAATCCTCAGAAGTTGCGCCATTGCTCCATGAATAAGTAAATGGCCCTACCGCAGAAATAACGCTTAAGTCAATGCTACCTGTGGGCAGTTGACAATCACTATTGATGACAACTGCCTGTAGATCAAATGGCACAACCTCAAATTCTATGGGAACATAAGCTGTCACAGGAAGCGGGCAACCATTATCTGCAACTCTAGGTCCAGCGAAAAATCTTGTACCGCTAAAACTGGTAGTCGGAGTCCATTCAACAAGAATTTCCAGGGGATTGGTACCAGTAGTCGTTATCAGCGTGTTAGGAACCAAGCTGAGGAAGTCCTCAGTTAATCTTAAAGAATCGCCGGGATCATCTGAAAACGTCATACTGAAATAAGTCATCACCCCTTCGTAAGCTCTAATATGATAGGGACCTAAGGCCTGCCCACCACTGAGCATCTGGATGGGGGTAGGATCAGGAGCCTCGTTATTGGCACAATCAATCCCTACGAGCTGAAGATCAACCCTAGACTTACCCAATAAAACCCCATTCCTGAATTCTTTTACAGCAACCGAAATAACAGCTACCTCTGGAGAAGCATTGTTTCCAATTACTGTAATTCCACCATTTTCCGAATCCAAACTCACATCCCAATTGAGCCCCATCGGTTGTTGCAAAGAATAACCAATATTGTAGGTTTGGGGAGAATCTGCCTCCAAAAGCGGCACCTCAAAAGCATAAACCAAGGAATCTCCATCAGGATCAAAGGCAGTCATGTCAATGGTTACTGTATCGGAGTTACAAACATAAATCTGGGGGTCATATAAAAACTGAGGAGATGAATTGCTACATCCACTACTATCCAAATTGATTGTTATCTCATTATGAAAGGAACCAAAAGACCCACCTAAGTTGGTGATGCCACTATTTCGACAGCAACTTGAGAAGCTCATCTTTACCTCTTGACAATTCCCTGGACTCAGGATATAGTCCTTGAAGTATGTTCCCTCTGCAAAGCCTTTAATATTTGAGTTATTTCCAGTTTGACAGCTATTGGTTAGACTTGGACATAGTTTTGTTACATCTGTCCAACTAACATTGGTCCAAGTATTATTCACAGGTGTAGCCGTCCCTCCACATCCTAGACTATCAAAAGTTAATGTCCCATAATAGTAGCCATAATAGGGACTGTTCCCATTTCCTATCGGAACGAAAGGACCCGTTGCGAAACCACTACAATCCCAATAGTCTGTGAATGTAAATCGATATGTATTTCCTCCGATACATTCATAGGAAACCCTATTCCCAACAATGTGGGAAGCCTGGGCAGAAAAGCCAATGAACAGTAGACCTATTGAACATAGTATATGAATCTTTTTCATGGATGGTTAATTAAGTCATAAATAGATACAGAGTATTGGTTGAATACTCTATGATATTCAGGCACTATTCAATCAATATTTTTTGATGAATGATGGGTCCATTTTCAGGCAGAATGGACAAGAAATAT